>CALOES010000019.1:0-312280 GCA_942492405.1 uncultured Planctomycetaceae bacterium | reverse complement strand
ATCGCCATTGCAGTATTCGATCTCGGGGCGGGAAACGAGCAGCCATGCGGCGTCGTTCAGCAGCACGGCATCATCGGGCACGAGTCGAATCGCGCGAATAGTAGTGATCTTCAATCGCTCCCGCGTAATTCTCCTGCAGCACGCGGTTGTAGGCGCGTTGGCGACGGCGGATGCGAATGTCAGGAACAACTCCACCGCCTTGGTGAAGTCGGCTTCCGCCTCGACGAGGTCGCCGTGCATCTGGAGCGTCTGCCCACGGGCATTGTAGGCTTCGGCGAAGTTCGAGTTGATGCGAATCGCCTCGGCCGAAGGTCTGTCCAGTGATTCGGCCCATTGTTCCATTTCGGCACGGACGATGGCCCGGTTGTGCCAGGCGAACACGCTGTTGCGGTTCAGTTCGATCGCCTTGGTATAATCGGCGAGAGCGTGGCGAGACTCCCCGCGCGCTTGCGCGCAGCAGGTACCGCGATTGATGTAGACCGAGGCTTCCATCAGCCCCTGGTTGATCGGCTTGCAGGTTGTAGTCGTCCCAGG
Organism: uncultured Planctomycetaceae bacterium; assembly: GCA_942492405.1. GTDB lineage: Bacteria > Planctomycetota > Planctomycetia > Planctomycetales > Planctomycetaceae > JANNSB01. The sequence goes on along the minus strand of CALOES010000019.1, from coordinate 311,746 downwards.
CCTCGCGGAGGTTTCCGAGTTCCGAGTGAGCGATGCTGCGAAAGTGGTACGCGAGCGAACTGCCATCAATGTTGGCTACCAATTGATCGCCATACTGTCGAGCGCCCGCTCGACGGCGATGGCGTTCTTGCGATCGATCCAGCCGCGTTGTACGGGGAACGAGCAGGAATTCGCCGTTCTCTTGCATGTAATCGACGATTGATCCCGGTGGGATTCTGCCGACGGGCTGGTCTCTTGCGAAGACCTGGGTCTCGGCTCGAGATGATCATCACGCGTCGGCTGGCCGAGAACGGAGCCGGTGCCGAGGTGGCGGCATCGTCGCCTGCGTGGACATCGGCACAGAAGACCGCTGTCAACAAGAAAAACAAGGCTGTTGGTCTCAAGGGGAAAATATGATGTGAAGGAGTCATCAAAAACGAGGGTGTGCACACTTGCAAACCCTCCTCCAAGCTGCGTATTTTATTAAGGTTGCCTCATGTGAACCTTGAGGCGCGGCTCTTTCTTCATAACCCTGTGGGCCCAGCAGGCCGCTGATAGTGGCCCCCAGCCCGCCGAAACATCTTTAATTGGAGGAACCCTCGATGCGACGAATTCTTACTGCCGTAGCCGTCATGACAGTGCTCATGGCGACAACTCAGACCGAAGCGGGACGCCGTTGTGGTCACCGCTGGCGCGTGCTACTCGTCTCCCTGCACGACTTGTTGCAGCCCCTGCAGTACCGAATGTTGTGGAACCAGTGGTGGCTGTTGTTACCAGGAAGTTCAACGCACCGTGTCGCCCGCAGTGGGTGACGGAGACGCAGGTTGTCACCGTGGACCGAGGTGGCAGCGTCAGGAACAGGTTCGTACGGTCACATGTCGTCGCCCGGTGGGTTACGTACCACACGGAAACACGTGAGTTCACCGTGATGGTACCACACTGCGAAACGCAGACCGGTACACGCATGGTTGCCCGTCAGGTCATGGAACCTGTCGAACAAACTTATTGTGTGATGGAGCCCCATACTGAAACCGTCACTGCAACACGCATGGTTCCTCGTCAAATTGTTGAGGAAGTCGAGCAGACTTACTGCGTGATGGAACCCCGTGTCGAAACCCGCACCGTGATGCGAACTCAAGTGAACTGTGTACCTCAGGTCTGTTCGCGAACTGTTTGTGTCGACCGCCCGGACAATGGGTCTGCCAGCAGATTCCCGATCCTTGCAACCCCTGCTGCTGCCGAACCGTTCGCCGCTGGTGTCCGAATATCGTGCAAGAGCAAGTCGAGTACACGGTGATGCGTCGCGAGTGCGTGCAGGTTCCGTGCGAAGTGCAGGTGACAGTCTGCCATCCGGTGCAACAGACTCGCACCGTGCAGGTTTGCCGCACGGTGTGCGAACCGCAGGAATACACCTGCGAAGTGACGGTCTGCCGTCCTGTGCAACAGACCCGCACCGTTCAGGTCTGCCGCACGATTTGCGAACCGCAGGAATACACCTACAACGTCACGGTTTGCCGACCCGAGGTTCGTACCTGTGAAGTTCGGGTGTGCAGCTATGTCGAAGAGCCGGTCGAGCAGACTGTCTGTGTCTGCGTGCCGGTGCAGGTCGAACGGGAAATCCAGGTTCGTCGTTGTCAAATGGTCGAGGAAGTGGTGACGTGCCGCGTTCCCGCCTGTTGCAACTGATCGCGCTCGATTCGCGAATGGATGGAATGAATTGCATCGCAACCGCTTCCCATCGTGATGGGGAGCGGTTGTTTTTGCGCGGAGTGTCGTCTCCCTGGCGATGCACGGCAGTCATCATTCTGGCGGCGACGGACTGGCGGGCCATTGTTCCCTTCAGAAGAACAACAGCCCGCTTATCCGACTTGAGAATCAAGTAAGATCATTCTCCGTAGAACTTCGTCAGTTCTTCGTCGGTTAGAGGCTCGCTGATCGAATCGCTCGACAGATGAGCCCGCAGGCGGTGGTTGCCCAGCACCTGAGCGTTGACGATCACGCGATACGTGGCCGATTCACCCGGTGCCAACTGTGCGAGCGGGCGGAAGTAGACCGATCCATTCTCCAGGCGATGCTCCGAGGGGCCGGAGGCACTGCTGAAGTCGACGCCCGCGGGGAGTTCGCACCAGATGCCGACATTGCCGGCGGCGGCGGTTCCCTCGTTGCGAACGACGATTTCGTAGGCCGCTTCGGTTCCGAGTTCCACGGGGTCGTCGATGTCTCGCAGTTCCAGGGCGAGAGACGATGTACCCTCGATGGTCGTGGAAACCTGAGTGTCGCACACCGCGCCCGTTTTCCGAAGTCGCGCGAACGAAGTGAGTGAACTCACCAGCCGCGGTCGCTTCGAGTGTCACATGAAGCTGAGCGGACTGGCCACGATCGAGTCGACCGGCGAACCAGTTGAGCAGGCTGTTGGCTTCGTCGAACTGGGCACCCTGGTCGGAACTGATAAACCGGAAGCCTTCCGGAATCTTATGCATCACACGCACGTTGTCGGTCGGCACACTACCGTCGTTGACGACACTCAACGTGTAGATCGCCTGACGTCCCAGATAGCGCAGCCCGGTCCATCGATTTCGGCAATCAGATTGGGTGCGATCACGCTCAACTGGCTGGCTGCGGTATCGACCAGCGAGGCGTCGGCACGCGCTGAACGTTGACGACATGATCTCCTCCGCGAACTGCCGCCAATGCCAGCCGCACGCTGCGCGATTCGCCGGGGTTCAACGATCCCAAGTCCATCAGCAGACGACTGCCGCGAGAGTGTTCCAGTCCTTCGGGAATCAAAGCTTCGAGTTCGACATGCGTCGCAACACCAGTCCCTGGATTCGAAATGGTCACGATCTGCGAGGCAGGCTCGCCGACCAGCACGCTCGCCGGACCTTCGATCGTCACTTCGAGCAGAGGCTCGGAAACCGTGAACACGCCCGACGTCTGGCTCGTGAAACGGACTTCGGCTTGAGCCGCAATCTCGCCGCGCTCCAGAGGAATCAAGGCGACTTCGAAGACCGTCTCGCTGCCGGGCGCGAGTTGAGCGATGTACCACGATAACCGCGACCCGCTGGCGTCGACCGGATCGGTGTGATCGGGGACGGGCTGAGAACTCAACAAACGTACCGAACGCGGAAAGATCGCGGTGACTTCGATCAGCTTCGCGGTGGCGGCTTCCATGGTTATGCACGGCGAGCAGGCAAGTGGTTTCCTGTCCGACATTGATCTCTCCCCCACGACGCCATTCGAGGCGGACATCGGGAGCCTGACTCTGGCCGACGGTCTCGGAAGAAGTGAAACTGGAGACCACGACTCCGCGCGGTGTACTCGATGTTTGTGGCTCCGGCGCGGACGAAGCTCCTTGAGTCACCGTAAAGCGACTGGGTTGTGGCTGCGCAGGCGTGCTGATCTGGCTTTCCTCAGCCGAGATCGGAGCCGCCGGAGGAGCCGGCAACTCTGTCGAGTCGACCGGCGCGCTGGGAAAGGTTGCCGCGGGCTGACGTGCGAACGGATTCCCTTGAGGGGCCGGCGCGGGAACCGTGCTGGGTGTCGCCCAAGAGAAGTCGCTGGCTGGTTCGGGCGATGTCGCAGGTTCGGGATGCAGCGAGGTCCCCGAACGAGTCGGTGACTGCGTCGAGATGGGGCGGATCAGCCGGTCGTCGCTGCCGTACAGGCCGCGCGTCGTTCCTTGAACTTGAACGATGTCGGAAGCTTCGTTCTCGGCACTCTCCTCGGAGGCATGCACGACGGCAGGCTCTTCGGACTCCGCCGCCACGTCGCCACCAGCGGTGACAACGTCGCTCGCGGGTTGTGCGTCTTCACAGACTTCAAGGCAGGCCTCGCAGGACGCCTCGTCTTCTTCCGCTGCTGTCAGTCCGACGGCTGCCGACAGCGAGTTCGGCTGGGCCCAGGGAGGTGCCTCCTGGTAGAGCGACCTGGCGCGGGGCGAAGTTGATGTGGGAGCCGGGTCGTCGGCGACTGCGCTCAGCAGTGCGACTCCCATCAGGCTTCCGACGCAGGTGATCACGATCGTCTTTTTCATTTCCGACTCCTTCCATCAGGCCCGTATCACGGTGTCTGATGGTGCTCCCCAAGTTGACCTGATTGGAATTGAGACAAGCCCACGGCAGATTTCGCCGTTCGTGACGAAACCCGAGCGCACGGAGTGCCGCCTTGTCGTACGTATCGACTACAGCGATACTGCTGCATGAATCGATTTGCCGGGTCAACTTGAGTTGGCCGGTCCGGCAGACTTTGAGGGTTGGCGATCCTTTACCCCGAAAGCACCGACGTGGAATGGGCCTTGTTGGCAAGCGGTTTCCTCGGAGCAGGAATCTTTCTCCTGTGGTGGTCGATCGTGCGCGTGCTGGCGAGCGATGAACTCACACAGGGGGACGAATGGCGCTATGACGTCTCGCGGATCAACGAACTTCGCAAGGCCAGCCCCCTCTATCGTGTCTTTCAACCGCTCATGCACGGACTGGCCCGGTTCAATCGCCGCGCCTTTCGCGATCAGTTGCCTGAGATCAGCCGCGAGATTCTAGCTGCCGGACATTCCCGTTACTGGACTCCCGACGAATGGCTTTCCCGGATACAGATCATCTCCTGCCTGTTCGCGGCTCCCGATCTTCTACTTCTGTTTGAACATCATGGGGCCGCCGGGAATCGTGCTCGGCATGGTGATGACGATCCTTGTCGGCGTGATCTTGCGCCGCAGGCTGTCACGGCAGGCACGGTATCGCACCTGGCAGATTAAACGTCGTCTGCCGTTCTTGCTCGATCTGCTGACGCTGTTGATGGAAGCCGGCGCGACGTTCATCAATGCCCTGCGGGACGCAACGCACGAGTTTCGCGACCATGCTGTCGGCGTCGAGTTCGGCCGCGTGCTCGCCGAGATGAACATGGGCAAAAGCCGCACGGCGGCACTCGAATCGTTGCGTCAACGTCTCGATGACGACGAAGTGACCAGCATCGTCGGCTCGATCATCCAGGGCGAGAATCTCGGCACACCGCTGGCACTCCTGTTCCGCACACAGGCCGACGTGCTGCGCATCAAACGCACTCAACGTGCTGAAACGATCGCCGGCGAAGCGGGCGTCAAGATGCTGCTCCCCGCTGTGCTGATCATGATGGCCACGGTGATCATCATCCTCGGCCCCTTCATCCTGAGCTTCGTCCACGGGGACTTCATGAGTTGAGATGGAAACACATATGCATTCTCAGGACACAGAGAGGCCCATATGGCATCTCCTTGTGACCAATTATGGCGAACGAGAGCATCATGACCTCTCGCTGAGCGGACTACAGGAACTCTTACTTCAAGAGTGGAAACGAGAGTTCAATGGCCTCATTATTGATCGTGATGAAGAGGGAGTTGGGCGGCTGTACGCTTTTTTCTCTGGCGAGTTGGCATACGTTGCGTACGAGGACTTGGATAACGAGCAATGGCGATGCTCATACGATTTAGACGAATGCAAGAGAACTGGATGGGATGAGCTTGTTCGTCTTACACCCGACGACACACAGGATTACGCGTTTAGAAAGTGTTCATTGATCTCAAAAGACCGTGCCATGCGAATCGTCAATGATTACGTCGCATCAGGAAATGTAGTGAACCTGTACCTGATGGGGCCGACTGGACAACCCGTCGGTTTGGAATGACCGACGTCATGCAGTCAGACAGCGAGTCGCACTCGCGACTCGATCAGCCCATTAGCGTAGCGCATCCACCAGCCGGTCGATGTCCTCTTTCGTCCGCTGCTCGGTGACGGCCACCAGCAGACCGTTCTTCGGCAGTTCGGGGCAATTGAATCGCAACAGGCTGGGGCCGATGTCGAAGCCGGCCGCGCTGGCGCGCGCGATGGCCGTTGCCGGGTCGTCACACAGAACCGTGAACTCCTTGAAGAATGGCCGCGACGAGTAGAGCTTCAGTCCTGCCGACTGACTCAAGCGATCGGCGGCGTAGCGGGCGTTCTGCACGCAGCGTCCGGCGGCTTCCTTCATTCCTTCCGGCCCCATCGCCGCGAGATAGACAGTGGCCCTCAAGGCAAGCAATCCCTGGTTCGTGCAGATGTTGCTCGTCGCCTTCTCGCGGCGGATGTGCTGTTCACGTGTTTGCAGGCCGAGCACATAGCACGGCTTGCCATGTCGGTCGACGGCCTGGCAGACGATGCGGCCCGGCATCTTGCGGATGAACTCTTCGCGACAAGCAAGAATACCGAGATACGGCCCACCATATTGCAACGGGATGCCGAGAGACTGTCCTTCGGCGACGGCGGTATCGACTCCCATGTCGGCCGGTCGTTTGAGCAGACCCAGACTGATGGGATCAAACGACTGAATCGCCAGCGCTCCGGCGGCGTGAGCGATCTCTGCGATGGCGGCAACGTCTTCCAGGTGTCCCAGAAAGTTGGGATGCTGCACGACGACGCATGCCGTCTTGTCGTCGACGACCTTTCGCAGCTCGTCGAGGTCGACCGCTCCATCGCGCAAGGGAACGGTGACGACCTGCGTCGGCAGATTGGAAACATACGTTTCGACGACATCGCGGTATTCGGGATGGACCGAGGCGAGCATCACGATCTTGTCGTGCCGACCTGTGACACGCATCGCCATGAAGGCGGCTTCGCTGACCGCCGTCCCCCCGTCGTACAGGCTGGCGTTGGAGACATCCATCCCCGTCAACTGGCAGATCAACGTCTGATACTCGAAGAACGCCTGCAGCGACCCCTGACTGGCCTCGGGCTGATAGGGGGTGTAGGCGGTGTAGAACTCGCTGCGGCCCGTCATCTCATCGACGACTGCAGGGAAGAAGTGTTCGTAGGCTCCGCCACCCTGAAAGCAGATGCGGCGGGCCGCGCCGATGTCATCGGCTGTCCGCGCGCGGAGTTCGCGTTCCAACTCCCACTCACTGGCGGCGGGGGGGAGGTTCAGAGTGCCGTCGACCTGCAGATGTTTCGGCACCTGGGTGAGGAGTTCCTCAATCGAGGCGACTCCCAGCTTGGCGAGAACTTCCGCCTGTTCCTGCTCGGTGATTGTCTGATAGGCGTGCGGCATGGGTCGTTGGCTGGATCGAGCGAGCGAGAGGGCGGGCGACTATTGCAGAGCCTGATAGTCGGCCGCGTTCAGCAGTTCGGAAAGCTCAGCGGTGTTCGAGAGCTTCACGCAAATCATCCAGCCGGAGCCATAGGGGTCGGTCGACAGTCGTCCCAGATCTCCTTCGAGTTCTCCGTTCGACTCGATCACTTCGCCGGAAACCGGTGCATAGAGATCGCTTGCCGCCTTGACGCTTTCGACCACGCCGAAAACTTCTCCTTGTTGGAACGACCGACCGGAGGCGGGGAGTTCGATGTAGACCAGATCGGTGAGTTCGCGTACCGCGAAATCTGAAATGCCGATGGTCGCGACATCCCCTTCGACCTGCACCCATTCGTGTGAGGGAGTGTATTTGAGTGTGTTCGGATCGAAACTCATATCATCCTCGATGATGTACGTTCGCTACAACGTGACTCACGCCTGGGCCGCTGCTCACTGATTGACTTCGCCACTCGAACCCGGCACGAGCTGCTGGCGCTCAATCTCGCTGATCTTTTCAAGCCGACGCTTGTGCCGGCCTTCCTCGAACTCGGTCTTCAGCCAGATCTCGACGATGCGGCCCAGCAGTCGATCCCCCAGGAGATCGGCCGACAGGCACATCACGTTGGCATCGTTGTGACGCCGGCTCATCTCGGCCGTCACATCGTCGTGACACGTCACCGCACGCACGCCGGCGAACTTGTTGGCGGCGATGCACATCCCCATGCCGGTGCCGCAGATCAGAATGCCACGATCAATCTTGCCTTGAGAGATGGCGTCTCCCACACGGGCGGCAAAGTCGGGGTAGTCGACCGACTCGTCGTTTTCGGGACCGAGATCCTGGGAGTCGTGACCGAGTTCACGAATCTGCCCCAGGATTTGGCTCTTGACGCGGATTCCGCGGTGGTCGGACGCTATGGCGATTCTCATGGAAGTACTCTAATCCTCACGGCCCAGTCCCTCTCGCAGCCTGTCGAGAAGAGCTTTCTCGATCTGCAGGAGGCATTCTGAATAGTCTTCCCAGGATCCGCCAATCGGGTCGACAATGTCTTCTCCCTGTGGAGAAAGTAGTTGCACCTGATCGGCCAATTCTGGTAATGACCGCAAGATCTGCTCGCGGTGTCTTCCCGTCATTGTGAAGACATAATCGGAGTGCTGCAACAACTCGTGAGTGACCGGCTGGCTGGAATGTCCCTCGATGTCGATTCCCCGCTGTTTCAGCAGGGAAACCGACTCTTCGCTGGCTGGCATCCCGTGGCTCGCCGCCAATCCGGCGGAAAGGACCATCACCCCCGATTTCACCAGATCCTCGGTGGAACACCCGTATTCCGTGGCGAGCAAATGCCTCAGCACCCCCTCGGCCATGGGGCTGCGACAGGTATTACCGGTGCAGATGAACAAAAAGACCTTGGCAGACATGCGGTGTACCATCTCTTCGCCGATCAGGCCGCTGGCCACGATCGACAACCCCTCGGGCGAAACGCTCACCATTGTAGGGGGCGGAGAGAAGCGAGGCACCCCTGCGTCAACAACCAGCCCCAGCCGTTCCCCCCATTGCTCTGCCAACTCCGTGGCCGACGAGGCCATCGGGCTCGAAAACCTCATGAGTGATACCAACGGCCGCTGCAGGCGAACGAGCACTTCTTCGATCACTCGTGAAGCCGGCATTGTGATGCGCAGACGATCGTCATCAACCGTTTCCGCCAGGCCCAGCGGCTCGATGGCTTGCCGGCGGTCGGTGTCCAGCATCAGTTCGAGCACGATCGGTCCCGGCCACCCTCGGCGGATCAGCCTCTGCATGCGGCTCGAAGTCACCGCAAATACATCGAGGAACGGCTGAGCATCGTGCAGCACGGCCACCGATTGATTCTCACTCGACGACCGTCCCAGTTCCTTGAGTCGCGGGGCGAACTCGGTCAGCGCCATCGGGACGTACGCCGTCTCGGTAGAAAGACCGACGATCTTTCCCTGTTGAAGCATCTCACACACGACGGAAATGCAGCCGGAAGCATCGCCGTCGGGATCAAACTGAAGCACCCTTTCCTGCATGACGAGAGTTTAATGGAAGTCATTTCGGTTGGACATTGACCGACGTTGATGGAACCGTCGGCAACTCTGAGTCTCGGATCGACGGAACAGCCACTCGTTTGATCTCGATCGGCGGTTGGCATGACCCTGTCAGCTTTCCGGCAACGAGACGTGACGTCCACCACAACGCGGACACGCGAGACTGATCATGTCGGGATACAATGAGTTTCCGGCCCCGGCCTTCTTCGCGCATGAATTGCACGTGAAGCAACTGCAGTCCTGGCATTGCAGGATTGTCCCGACGAGATCTGCCTCGCAGGCGATTGTCACAGTGCCACGTGCGACAGGCTGATGTCTCAATTTCACACCACATGCATGACACGGTTTGCCCGCAGCGGATGCGGTGCCGTGCCCCGGAGCCGCGGTCGGATTGAGTTCTCCGAACTCGATCTGAATCTTTCGATACTTCTGCCCCGACACGTAGTACGCCAGCATCATCAGCACGGCGACTGATCTTGTAATCTGGACGGAGCTCGCCTCGATCCGCGAACTCTTTGATTTGTACGATTGTGAATGGCCCACGATCGCGGTTGCCGTCACTGATCCAATATTGAGTCATTCGATTCCCAAATGCTTCGGCACAACGACTGGGCGGAATCTTTGCCTGAAACTGCTTCTAGTCGTGAGTCTCAATCGGCTCGTGAAAGTAGTAGCAGAGCCCATCGGGCGCGACGACGAAAAAGACCTGCAGCTTCTTGCCATCGCGTTCGTCCACGCGCCAGTTTCCAATCTTGACTCCGCTTGATTCGAACTCTTCCTTCAGCTTGTGAATGTTCGAGACCCGTATCGCCGCACCGTCCTGAGTCGGATCGCCGCCGTTGATCGCGAAGCCGATTCGCGTGCCATCTCGCTCCAGGATGACTTTGGCCACGGGCTGATCGTGTCTTTCCGCCTCGACCATGCCGAAGTGCGTGCAATACCACGCGGAGGCATCATCGAGGTTCAGAACCGGCAGCGCCAGAACATCGTCCTGATACGGAAACGCCGCCATGAATTCTGGCTTGAGTGACATGCGTGACTGCGATCTGCTGTTGGATGCAAGGGTGGGCTGATGTCAGGTGATCAGCTCAGCTTGGATTGAGTCGTTGATTCCGCTTTCAATGGGCGATGCGCGCCACCGGTTGAAGCATCATGCCGAGTGCGGAACGCGATCGGCAAGCGAGCGGCTTGGCACCATAAGCTTTGACGGGTCGATGATGAGTATCCGGGCCAACTCACCACTCAAAGCGGACTTTCATAGAAGTGGCACACAACTCAGGACGACAGTGTCACCCAACGACCGGTCCGGCAGGCACAGCCTGCCCTACACTCGCTGCAATTCAAGGGGTTGGGTCAGGTCACATAGTCGGTCGTCAGATCATCCTTACGGTTGATCTCGTCATAGAGAACGGTCGTCGAGACAGCGGTAGGTGGCCATTCACGTCCAACGCTCACAGTGCTGTGAACCGACACATTCCATGATGCACGAATCTGCCATTCACATGTGTCATTCGACATGCTCCCCACTATGGCTGCCCGATGCCTTCCAAATCTGTACCCCATTCCTAGACGCTGCCGCAATCATATTCCCACAAGCCGAATGGTCCATCCCCGTGACCATCGATGGTTGTGTTGTTGTCGTGCATGAATACACTTCTCCTTGTAAGTAGTTCAGAATACGGACACCGGACTCTCTTCGTCGACCGGAGTCATACCCTACAAGAAGAGTTCCTTGTGTTGTCGCTTCTTCGAGGCACTTAACTGTTCCATAATCATACGCAAAGCTACATGAGAAATCTGATTGTGTCAGTTCCGCCACATGAACAACTCCGGGATAGTGCACTGAAATAACGTACACTTCGTTGCCAGCCTCAACGACCTCAAGTTCATAAATGAATCCCATGTGAGTAACATTATAGATTATGTCTAGGGACTCATCCACATCACGAACCACTACCCTGTTTCCCATCCCTACTGCGATAATGTTGCCGCTTTCGCTAATGGCCCCTACGGTGCGAATACTGTCGCTAGGCAAACGGACGACTTCTTCATTAGAGTGACAGTCCAGTACAATTGTTTCTTGTTCTTGTGTACACAGAAGAAGCTGTGATCCATTTAGTGCTAAGTCGAAAGATTCAAAAGGAAAACGGCTTAGCATTCTTGACCAACTTCTGCTCCAGTCATTTACATTGACGGCCAAGACTACTCCTGTCGCACCAATCAGCAATCGGTTCATGCTTGGGCTATACTCCAAATGGTAGGCTGCTCCCTCTGACCCTCTATCCAAGCGTAATACACATTCAATAGTGCTTGTTTCAATCGCGTAGGTAAATAGATCGCATCCTGCGGAAATGACAAGAGTTGACTCGCTGATGAATTCGATCGTATGAATATGCGGCTGTTGTGGAAGGTCGTGCCTTGAAATTGTTGTGTAACAGCCGGAGGGGGATGAGGAGTCGAGACAGCAACGCGAACTGACTGCGCAAAAGCGGTAGAAGGCACCAAGAGGACGAAGAATACTATAACACTACCGATCATTGTCTACCTCCGGAAGGATATGTGGGCCAAGAACAAAGTCATTATCCCAACCCGGTGCTCCCCAGCGTGGGCCGAATCGGTGCATTTCATCGGATGGAATACTAATTCCACAACGCCGCAAAATCGTGCCAACGTACGAATTGCAGTTTCGCCGTAAGATGTCGTAACCGACATTCAATGCCGTTGCTTCAGACCCCACATCAGTAGCTGCCTCAACCAAGCACTCTGCAAGCCGGCAACGATCCTCCACGATCTGATGCACAGGGTCTTGCTGAATTGGTCCAATGAAATCCCCGATCGGGAAGTCCGGAGGTCCAAGAATGTCGGTGATGAGCGAGGTACCGATTGGGCGGCGAAACTCTCCCGCACATCGTCCACCAGGGGATGACCCACGCTCCCCCATGCAAATGTGTTCCTGACTCTGCGGCAACGGGGTAGAGGTGGAAAATGTACAAATCTACCACGCTCCGACGTGAGTACCATTCCATGCCGAATTCGCGCGGGTCCCGAGCCAACTCGCCAGTCTGGGTTCCATCCGAGATTTGGATCCGCTCCAAATGGCGGTGGGGATTCAGATCCAGATCAAAGTAGCCCCAAAAAGCTTGAATCTCAATTGAGTAGGTTTCACCCTCAACCACCCAGCCATCAACACACTTGGCACACGTTGTGACCTGAAGACACGAATGCAAGCCCGGGAGTTGTCAAAGAATGCGGGATTGGCGATCAGATATGCCGGGACATAGTCCACTCCCGGTCCACCAAGGTCTACGTGTCCAGGCGGATCTGGCAACTGAGGTTGTGCCCCTGACGGATCAATCAAATCTACTATCTGATTCGCAGAGTGCTCAAAGATTATCGAAACGGTCAACAAACCCCAGCGGATCTTGACTGATCCACCTTCCAATCTTCGGTCCATAGATCCGTTCTCGGACGTAGTAGTCGCTGGTCACCGGGACGAACAGGTAGCCGAGTTCCCCGACCCAGCGGAACGGCACCGCCATGGTGGGGGCTGAGCCGACTAGGTTACCCCAGGCGTCGTAGAGCAGGCTCTCGGCCACATTCTCCGAAGCGTCGGTCACCAGCCGCGTGGAACCCAGGGCGTCGAACAGGTAGTAGTGGCTGGCACCTGCCTTCCGCTGGGAGATCAGGTTGCCATAGGTCCGGGGTTCGTTGGTATAGGTCACCTGCGTCACATCACTGGCGTCGGTCTCTTGCAGGTAGTTCTGCTCGTCCCAGACGTACTTGGTGGTGGAGGCCGTCTCCTTGAGCATGACCCGCTTCCCATCGGGGTCGTAGGCCATTGTCTCTCGGCTGCCGGCGGGATGCTGGACGCCGATCAGCTTGTTCTCGTAGTCCCAGACGTTCGTCACCCGGTCTCCACTGGGGGAGAGGACGACTTGTTGGTTCCCATCGGCGTCGAACGTGTACGTCGTTCGGCCGGAGGCGTCCTGAGACCACTGCAGTTGGTTGGCGGCATCGTAGGTGGAGGTGGTCCGCGCTCCATCCAGGTTCTTCAGGGTTCTATTCCCCCGGTTGTCGTACACATAGGTGTTCCGATAAGCGTTCGATCCCGTCCGGTGTTCTCCGGTGAGCTGATAGGCGGCATCGTAGCTCCAGCTGGTGCGGGAGCCGTCGGCTTCACTCAGACTGGTTCTGTTGCCCGCCTTGTCGTACTGATAGCTGAAGCTGGCCTGAACGCTGGTGTCACTCTTGAGATGCGCCACGCTGGTGATTCTGCTGGCGGCATTGTACGTGAACGACGTGCGGCTGCCGTTGGCCAGTTTCTTGACCGTTCTGCGTCCCGCCGCATCGTAAGTGTAGCTGGTCCGCTCCCCCTGGGGGTTGATCACCTGCGTCAGCCGCTTCACGCTGTCGTAGCTGTAGGTGAAGCGTCCCCCGTCCGGGTCGATCAGCGAAGACCTTTGGCCGGTGGGAGTGTAGCGGTATTGGATACGCTTGGCTGTCGGCATGGGATTGCCTCCACTCCATTGAGTGTACGGGAACTGGATGGTCGGTGAAAGAATGAAATGGCCCGACTGCGGAAACTGGCTTAAACCTTGTAGTTGGTTGTGACATCGTCCCGACGGTTCGTGCCGTCGTAGGTCACCGTGACCGTGACGGCCTGATTCTCGGTCGTGATCCGATTCCCCGCCGGATCGTAAGCGAACGTCGCTCGGGTGCCATCGGGGTACTTTCTCCCCGTGAGTTCATCATCGGCATCGTAGGTATAGGACGACAACTGCCCCCGGGCATCGAGCCGTGTCTTCTGCGGCCCGGCAGCGTCATAGGCGTAAGCGCACATCGGCACCATATGGCGTGGTCGGCTTTGGCTACGTTGCTTCTGGGCGGTCGAGTCGGCTGAGGCGGCGTCGCAGTGAGTGTAGGGCAGGCTGTGCCTGCCGGATGGGGAGTCGGGGATGCGCGCCCCTTTGTAGGGAGCAGGCTCGGTGCCGTTCCATCGGCGGAAGAACGCGCGGCGAACCGGAAACCGTTCTCGTGACATTCACCACGCCATGCCCCACATTCGCGATCAACGCCGAAAGACCGCTCGTCGAGTGCCTGGGGTCAGGTTGCCGGGAGTTGGCATGGCTGTCGACCAGAGAGCAACGTCATCCTGAGCACGATCAGCATTCCCGATAGCGACGGTGTGGCCGTGGGGCGAACATCAGACGTTGCGACGGTGACCTCGGGACCACGCGCGATGACGCCGCGTTCTATGCCCCTCACCCCCGGCCCTCTCCCCCACAGTGCGGCGGCGATTGTGTTGCAAAGATTTTCAGTGGGGGAGAGGGGGAAGATTTGTTGCGCCGCTGGGTACTGCAGCGGGCGCAACCGCGAGACTTAGGGTAGGCGGAACGTGTACATGGACGAACCTTCGTCCGCGCGGGCCGGTGACCGGAGAGCAAGCGTATTTCAAGAGTACGAGCAAGAGTATCGCAAGAGTATCACGAAGTGCGTGTCTCCACGGTTGTACTCTTGTACTCTTGTACTCTTGACCGCCAAAACGGCGGGTGGCCGGACGGGCGTCGGTGACGCCTCGCGCAACCGCGCGGAATTGAAAATATGGAAACTGAACATGGATGAACCTTCGTCCGCGCGGGGGAACCTGGGTGCATCCGATTGGTTGGCGGAGGAATTCACCTTGTCCCCCGCCTCCGCGCGTCATCTGCAAACAGAGTCGATCGCGGGGGAGAAGGAAACAATCGTGAGATCGATAGGGCCTCAACTCACGATGTCGTGGATGACGTTTCCCTTGACGTCGGTGAGCCGCATGTCGCGGCCGGCGTAGCGATAGGTGAGTTGTTCGTGGTTGATGCCGAGCAGGTGCAGAATGGTCGCGTGCCAGTCGTGAATGTGTACTTTCCCTTCAACGGCTTCGTATCCATAGTCGTCGGTGGCGCCGTAAGAGAGGCCCGCCTTGACGCCTCCTCCGGCCATCCAGGTCGTGAAGCCGCGATGGTTGTGGTCGCGACCGTCATCCCCCTGGGCGTAGGGTGTGCGTCCGAACTCGCCTCCCCACAGGACGAGTGTGTCCTGCAGCAGTCCGCGATCCTTCAAATCCTGCAGGAGACCCGCGATCGGTTTGTCGATGCTCTGCGCCTTGCCCGCCAGTGCTTCTCTAAGGTTCGTGTGATGATCCCACTGGCCAGATGTGATTTCGATAAACCGCACGCCCGCCTCGACACACCGCCTTGCGAGCAGGCATTTGCGTCCGAAGTCGTCGGTCTCGTCGTCGCCGATGCCGTACATCGCCTGGGTGGCGGCGGACTCGTCGTTGATATTCATCAATTGCGGCATCTCTGCCTGCATGCGAAATGCAAGCTCCGCCGATTCGATGGCCGCTTCGACTCCGTTGTTGTGTTGATCCCGCTGGAGAGCCTGTTGATTGAGCCACTGCGTGAAATCGAGTTGAGACCGTTGCGCATCGACGCTCTGTTGGGGATTGCGAATGTTGCTGACCGTCCCACTGGAAGGCTGTGCCGTCTGGCGTCTGCCTCCTCCTCCCATGAAACCTTGGCGCGGAGTTCGAATCGGCGTCCCCTGACAAATCGCCGGCAGGAACGCGCTCCCGTAGTTCGATGGACCACCATTCTGCTGCGGCGGGCCGATCGTGATGAATCCGGGCAGGTTTTCGTTCTCGGAACCGAGTCCGTAGACGGTCCAGGCACCCATCGAAGGGCGTTTGAATTGAAACACTCCCGTGTGCATCTGCAGAAAGGCCTGAGGATGCGCCGGAACATCGGTGTGCATGCCGCGCAAGACACACAGTTCATCGGCTTGCCGCGACAGTTCGGGAAGCAGGTCCGAGATCCACATGCCACTCTCACCATGCTGCTGGAAGTTCCAGGGCGAGGCCAACAGCGTGGCGGCCCGGGCGCGGGCATTGGGCATGGTCTTGCCGTTGTCTTCCGTGAGTTTCGGCTTGTAGTCGAACGTATCAACATGCGACGGAGCCCCTTCCATGCACAGGAAGATGACGTGTTTGGCCCGTGCCGATGGGTGAGCCGGCTGCTCGGGCATGGGCTCGTCATTCTCGGCTGCGAATGTCGAGAGTCCCGCGAACGCGAGATAGCCGAACCCGACGCTCGAGTATTTCAGCGCGTGCCGTCGAGAGAAGGGGATGTGTTCTCGGGTCATGGCGTTCTCGTTGTGAAATCAGACCTATCGTTGAGCGAACTCGGCACTGGCGAACACCGCCTGACAGAACGCCGTCCACGATTGACGCTGCGAGTGGTCTCGCGCGTAGTCTTCGAGGAAGTCGAGTGCTCTGTCGAGTTCCAAGTCGGTGGGGCGGCGGGAGTAGCACTGTCGATAAACTTCCGACGCTCGACTGGCGTCGTCATCGAAATCGGTCATCAGCCGCGATGCCATTCCCTGAGCCTGCTCGATGACAAACCGGTTGTTCATCAGGAACAGCGATTGCGCTGGAATCGTGGTCGTGGCACGCTCGCCGATGATCAGGCTCGGATCGGGAAAGTCGAAGACCGTCAGCATCTCGGGAACTTGATCGCGCATAATGGGCAGATAGACCGACCGATGGGTGTCGGTCTCGGCGGGGTCTCCCTGGAAGCGGAATCCGACATTCCCTTCACCTCCGCGTGCGACCAGGCTGCCTTGCGGCGGTTCCAAATCCAGCCGACCGCTGACATGGAGCATCGTGTCTCGGAGTGCCTCGGCCTCCAGACGCCGGTTCGGAATTCGCCAGACGTAGACGTTGTCGGGATCGACTTCGTAGTTCGTTTCATCAAAGGCCGAATCGAGTTGATAGGCCCGGCTGACGACGATCGAACGAATCAGTTGCTTGATCGACCAGCCTTCATCGACGAACGAAACTGCCAGGTGATCCAGCAATTCCGGATGGCTGGGTGGCATCCCGGATACGCCGAAATTGTCAGGTGTGGCGACAAGACCGCGACCGATCAAATGCAACCACACGCGGTTGACGATTACGCGTGCGGTCAATGGGTTGTCGGTCGATGCCATCCAATCGGCCAGTTGCCGACGACCGCTGCTCCGAAAGCCGATACGCGGCTGCGATTCGGTCAACACCTGAGGGAAGCCACGTTGGACGCGCTCTGCCGGCTGGTCGATTTCACCGCGAATCAGCAAGGGGCTATCTCCCATGAATCGCCCTTCGCGCACCCCCATGGCGAAGGCTTTCGGCATGCCCTCGTCGTCGTAAGAATCGAGCTGACTCTGGAGTTGTGTGACGCGCGATCCGGTGAAGATGCGACGAATGAAAGCATCCTGGCCCGTCATCCCGTCCATCTGTTCGCGGAGCTGGTCCATCTGGCCTTCGATCCGCTCTCGTCGCAAGTCCGTCAATGGCTCCAGCGACTGCACGATGTCGGCATCATCCGGCAATTCCAGCAGCGAACTGGGATGATTGCTCTGGACCACGCGAATCGTGCCATAACAGGTCTCCGTGCTTCGGAAGATGCCGGCCAGTGCGTAATAGTCCGTCTGCGGGATCGGGTCGAAACGGTGATCGTGGCAGCGGGCGCAGGCAACCGTCAGCGCCTGAAAGGCCTGAAACGTGACATCGATCTGTTCGTCGACAACGTCGGCTTGAAACTGCCGTCGATTGCGCTCGTTGAGCGACTTCGGTCCAATGGCGAGAAATCCCGTTGCGATCATGTTGGCCGCGCGCTCGTCATCGTTGGTAGTCGGCAACAGATCGCCGGCGAGTTGCTCACGTATGAACTGGTCGTACGGTTTGTCGTCGTTGAAGGCATCGATGACCCAGTCCCGATATCGCCAGGCATGTGGATAGGCGAAATTCGCGGCCTGACCCGTTGATTCGGCGTAGCGTGCAACATCGAGCCAGTGACGGCCCCAACGTTCGCCGAAGCGGGGTGACGCCAGCAATTGATCCGCGACGTATGCGACCGCGACCTGCGGATCGGATGCGTGCATCTCGACAAAGCGATCCACTTCTTCAGGTGACGGCGGCAACCCGATCAGGTCGAAGTACAACCGGCGAATCAACGACTCCGGGTCCACATCTCCGACCGGACGCAGTCCTGCCTGCTCCATCCGCGCCAGGAGAAATCTGTCGACATCGGTCCAGGGCCAGTCTGCCGACTCAACTGGAGGAGGTTCCGACGGCTGTGGATGTTGAAATGCCCAGAAGTGGCGACCCAGTTCGATATCGATCTCGTAGGCGTGATCCACCGCAGCCGCGCCCTCTCTGGGATCAGCGGCCCCTCGGGCAATCCATGCTTCAAAGTCGGCAATCACTTCGGGAGGCAGCTTTCGATCAGGAGGCATCTGCAGATTGTCGTCGCTCTGTCGAATCGCAGCGATCAGCAGGCTGCGGCCGACATTTCCCGGAACGACAGCGGGGCCGGTGTCGCCACCCCGACGGATTCCCTCCCGTGTGTCCAGCGTCAGTCCCCCTTCGATCTCGTCCGCCTCCGACGAATGGCACGAATAGCATTCGTCCACAAGAATTGGCCTGATACTTCGCTCGAAGAACTCGATGTCTTCGGCTGAGGAGGGCTGGCCAAAGAGCATGGGGGGACTCGTGGTCCAGGCGAACACGACTCCACACACAAATGCGATGCGAGGAATGCGGCTAAACATCGGACATCCTGCAGGAAACTAGGAGAAACGGCCCATTCGACGTGTACTCCATCGAAAGCCGGACACACTTCTGTTGGAACCAACCGTGCCCACTCCGCTTCAGCATTCCGTTAAACGCCACGTTGATGACAAAGTGCCGAAGAAAACACTGAAAACTGGCGTCGGCAGACAATGTCACGCTGGGATTCAGCAGCCTCCGCAAGTCATGTCACACGCGCGATCGACGTCGATCTCATTACGCGGTTGTGTTTTCTATACTGCTGCAGTCTTCCAGTCCAAACGATCGACGTCGCTGATTGTCAGGGAGTCTCAACATGCATGCTCAATTTGTGATCGCCTGGTTCATTGTGTGGTCGTTCTCTGTTACTGCTCTTCGAGCGGAAGGGCCGATCTTTCCAGAGGGAGCAGAACTGGAACTGCTGCATACACGGCAGGTGGAACTCAATAGTGGGTTGACCGAAGGGCCGGCTGTTGCACCCGATGGCAGTATCTATTTCACCGACATGCCGTTCGGGGTCGACGACAACGGAATGATTCTCCATTTCGATCCCGCGACGGGCGAGGTCTCGGTCTTTACCGACAATAGCGGCAAGTCGAACGGGCTCGCGTTCAATGCCTCGGGCGACATGATCTCTTGTGATGGAGCCGACGGGGGCGGCCGTCGGCTGATTCGCTGGGATCTCGCGACCGGAGAAGGAACGACACTCGTCGACAATATCGGCGGAAGTCGGTTCAACGCACCGAACGACCTGTGCATCGACTCCCACCAACGCATCT
This sequence comes from uncultured Planctomycetaceae bacterium, assembly GCA_942492405.1. GTDB lineage: Bacteria > Planctomycetota > Planctomycetia > Planctomycetales > Planctomycetaceae > JANNSB01. The sequence goes on along the minus strand of CALOES010000019.1, from coordinate 292,234 downwards.
ACTTCACCGACCCACGCTACAGTGGCGAAGAACCGCGAGAACTCGAACATCGGGCCGTCTACCGCGTTGATAGCGATGGCAGCGTGATCGAAATCACACACGATGTCGAAAAACCGAACGGCATCGTGCTCAGTCCCGACGAACGCACTCTGTATATCGGAGATCACAACAACGGCAGCGAGAAACCCAGTACCGACTCGAACGCTCCTCCTCCGGTGCCTGGCGCGATGAAGGTCTACGCCTTTCCACTCGATGAGGCTGGTTTGGTGTCTGGCCCACGCCGCACACTGGTCGACTTCGGTCAAGTGGCAGGCTGCGACGGCATGACGGTCGATGCCGCAGGCCACATCTATCTCACGTGTCGCCGACTCACGCGACCGGGGATCCTGGTAATCGACTCAGAGGGCAACGAACTCGATTTCCTGCCGACCGGACCCGAGAACCAGAGTGGCGGGTTCGAGGACTGGCGAGGAATCCCCAGCAACGTCGAGTTCGGCATCGGTGATGACAGTCACACTTTGTACGTCACCATCGACAAAAGCCTCTACCGCATTCGCGTGAATGCCGAGGGCTTCCATCACGCGTACCGAGGCGAGCCATGAGCGGTGGATCATCGGCTTTCTCCGCGAATGGCCTCGCCGTTGGGACGGCTGGCTATCGCTATCGTGTCGCCGAGGGCTGGCCGGCGCTGCCCGATAGCATGAGTTTCGTGGAGGTGGCGGCCGTCTCGGCCGATTCACACGGACGGGTCTACGTCTTTAATCGTGGCGAGCATCCCGTGACGGTCTTCACTCCGGATGGGAAGTTTCTCCATGCGTGGGGCGAGGATGCGATTGTCCGTGCGCATGGATTGACGATCGGCCCCGATGATGCCGTCTATTGTGTGGATGACTTCGATCACACCGTCAAGAAGTTCACAATAGATGGAGAGTTGCTGCTGACGCTCGGCGTGAGCGGACGCCCGTCGGATACGGGCGCCACCAGCATCGACTATCGCACGATCAAGTATGCGGGTGGGCCGTTCTATTACCCGACCAGTCTGGCGATCGGGCCTTCGGGAGACCTCTACATCACCGATGGTTACGGCAACGCCCGAGTGCATCGCTTCTCGAGTGCAGGCGAGTTGTTGCACTCGTGGGGCGAACCCGGAAGTGCCCCAGGACAGTTCGCAGTGCCGCACGGCATCGCCATCGACGCCGAGGGGACTGTCTATGTTGCCGACCGCGAGAACAGTCGGTTGCAACTCTTTTCTCCAGAGGGTGACTACCTTAAGTCCTGGGACAATCTGGCTCGCCCGAGCGAAGTCTTCATTGATGAGCATCAAACGGTTTACGTCGCCGAACTCGGCTATCGTGCCGGGATGTGGCCCGGCACGCACCCGCCGACTCCCGATGCCACCGGCGGTCGCCTGAGCATCTTTAACCTGCAGGGTGAGTTGTTGACCCAATGGGGTGGAGGCGAAGACCCATGTGCACCTGGAGACTTCTTCGCCCCGCACGATGTCTGGGTCGACTCACAGGGGGATATCTATGTGAGTGAAGTCAATATGTCCGCAGGGGGCAATCGCGGACTCGTTTCGCCTGATTGCCATTGCCTGCAGAAGTTTATTCGCATCCACGACGAGAACTCATGATTTGTTTGCAGCACAGTGAACTGACCTCACTCGCAGAGAAGATATTTCTCGCTGCGGGGTGTCAGCGCGACGAAGCCGAGCGCGTCAGTCGTCATCTCGTCGAGGCGAATCTCGTCGGCCACGATTCGCACGGCGTGATTCGCATTCCGTCGTATGTCCAATGGCTGCGAGACGGGAAGGTCGTTGCCAATCAGTCCATTCAGATCATCACCGAGAACGATGCGATTGCCGTCGTCGATGGACAGTTCGGACTGGGTCAATCGATCGGCGAGCAGGCCATACAACTCGGCATCGACAAGGCGGCAAACGGCGGCGTGTCGGTGATTGCCCTGCGTAATGCCGGCCATTTGGGACGGATCGGCGACTGGGCCGTGATGGCGGCTGATGCGGGAATGCTGTCACTCCATTTCGTCAACACGAGCGGCGCGGGGATGCTCGTCGCTCCGTTCGGCGGGATTGATCGAAGGCTCTCCGCGAATCCGATTGCCGCCGGCGTGCCTGTCGCCGATGGGCAGCCGATCATCCTTGATATGTCGGCCTGCACGATCGCGGAAGGGAAGGTGCGAGTCTGCCTGAATCAGGGCGTCGCGGCCCCCGACGGTTGTTTGATTGATGCGAATGGCCAACCGACCAACGATCCAGAGAAGTTCTACGGCGACCCTCCCGGGGCAATCCTGCCCATTGCGGGTCACAAAGGGTACGGCCTGTCGTTCATGATCGAGATGCTGGCTGGCGCGCTCACCGGCGGGTCGTGTACCAATCCGGCGAACGCCTCACGCGTTGCCAATGGCATGTTGTCGATCATTATCGATCGCAATCACTTTGGTTCGGCCGAAGAGTTTTTTCCCGAAGTGAGTCGCTTCATCGACTTCGTGAAAAGCTCGAGGACCATCACGCCCGATGGTGAGATCCTCATTCCTGGCGAAATTGAAGAACGCACGAAAGTCAGGCGACTCGTCGATGGGATCGAACTCGACAATGTCACCTGGAAGCAAATCTGTCAGACCTGTCGCGCACTCAGCGTCGAGCATGGATTCACCGAACCGACCGATGCCGATCTTGATGCCCGCGTGAAACAGATCGTTATGCCAGGGTGCGAGACGTCGGCGGACGCGGACAACACGTAATCACACTCACCCGTCAAGCTTATGACGCATACGCCCCAGTTGCCGATGATGTTCGGAGAACTTCCTCCGTGGGAGCAGGATGAACTGCCGGCCCCGCCCCCTTTCAATCTGCGCAACCTACTGAGAACCATCGGACCTGGTGCGATCTTGTTGGCAGGTTCGATTGGCGGAGGGGAGTGGCTCGCTGGACCGACCATTGCCGTCAAGTACGGCACTGCGATTCTCTGGGTTGCCACCGTCGGCATCTTGCTGCAGTTGATGCTCAATCTGGAAGGCATCCGTTACACGCTGTATACGGGCGAGCCGATCATCGTGGGAATCATGCGACTGCGTCCTGGATCGCGATTCTGGGCCGGAAGCTACCTGTTGGCCACAATCGTTCAACTGAGCGTACCCGCTCTGGCGGCGGGCTGCGCATCGGTGTTGTTCTCTGCTTGGGTCGGCCGACTTGCAGGAGAGGCAGGTGATGCCGCTACGTTGCAGTGGCTGACCTATGGTGTGATTCTCGGAACAGTGGCCATCTTGCTGTCGGGCAAGACGATCGAGCGAATGCTTGAAGTCGTTTCGACAATCATGGTCGTGCTCATTTTTTCCTTTCTGTTCACAGTCAACTTTCTGTTCGTCTCATTTGAGCATTCGATGGAGACGCTGGCCGGGTTTTTCTACATCGGCTCCATCCCTGCAGGTGTCGACTTGCCACTGTTGGCGACATTTGCCGCCACCGCGGGATCGGGAGGCATCGGCAATCTGGTCATTACCAACTGGTATCGCGACAAAGGGATGGGTATGGGGGCCAAGGTGGGGTCAATCGCCAGTGCATTTAGCGCCAGCGAAATTCAACTCTCCCCCGTGGGCAAGGTCTTTACTGTCACCGAAGAAAGCTTGAACCGTTGGAAAGCGTGGTGGAAGTACGTGACCGCCGACCAGGTCTGGCTGTGGGGTCTCGGTTGTTTCGTGGGGATGTTTCTCAACGTCAATCTCGCCACGGCCGTCATCGCGCAGGGAACCGAGATGGGTGACATGGCCGCCGGCGCGTTTCAAGCGAAGTACATGTCAGAGCAGCTTTGGAGCGGATTCTGGTTTCTGGCACTACTCAACGGCTTCTGGGTGCTGACGTCGACACACCTGAGTAACACCGACACGCTCATTCGCACAGTGACCGATATCGTCTGGGTGGCAACGCCTCATCTCCGCGAGAAGCAGAAGATGAATGTCAGCAAGCTCTATTATGGCCTGTTGGCAGCGTTCACGGTGCTGGGCATGTTCGCCGTCAACTGGGGCCACGCCTTAACGCTGTTCACGGTATTGGGAGTCGTTGCCTGCCCGATCATGGCGATGTCGGCCGCCCAGATTCTGATCGTCAACACCCATCTGCTCCCCAAGCCACTGCGTCCCGCAATGTGGCGGCGGGGAGGGCTCGTGCTGTGTTGCCTGTTCTACGGCACCCTGTCGATTGCGCTGATCATCAACATGTTCTGACCCACCACCAGTCACGCAGGTCAGAGCCGTCTCGTTGCGGATGATACCGCGAGAATCTCGGGTGATGGCGGTGCGGGTTGTACGGCGGGAAGCTGCGAAGGCACCGATCGCTCGTCTTTTGAGCGAAGCGGATGCTGCGTTGCATGAAGCGAAAAGGTGTGGCCGGGATCAAGTGCGAGGGCACGCGGTCGAGGCTACACTCCATGTCTACACTCCAGTCGCATGACGTGCAGCTGACACAAGTGATCGATTGCTCCAAACCGAGTATATTGCGATGAGGCGAGGAACTGTTCTGATTGTGCTTGGTTGCTTGGCACTGTTCGGATGCCTGAGCAACGCCATCACTCGGTACGACCTGAATTCGGGGCACGACCTCGACAAGTTCGTGGGCGGATCTGGGTTCTCACTGCTTTTGATCTTCATTGGTCGCAAACTTAATCCAGCACTCAATTCACGGATATGAAGGCTCGTTCTCGGCAAGAACAAGTCGGTTCGCCCCGCTGACCAGGATCCCACACGGGAATCGACGATGAGCACTAGCCGCGATACTCAAACTCCCCCCCGCCCCATTTCAGGACCGAGCGACGATTCCAGCATCTGACGATGACTGCATGGACCAGGCGCTTCCGGGACAATGAGCCTCGCTTGAAGCACCGCTGCCCAGCTCAAAGCCTAGGTCAGAGCTTTCGCCTCGTCTCCCGTCTCTCTGCTGTACCCCGGTGCCTCGCGTATCTGCCATTCTTGATGACCGCCGGATGCACGAAGTGTTCGTGGAGGTGGGCGGAGTATTCGGCGACGCGGCCTTCCATGCTGCCGCTGACGACGAGGTAGTCGATCATCGAGAGATGATTGACGTACTCACACAATCCGACGCCGCCGGCGTGCGGGCAAACGGGGACATTGAACTTCGCGGCCAGCAGCATCACCGCGAGGATCTCGTTGATGCCCGCCAGTCGACAACTGTCGAGTTGGCAGACCTGCATTGCTCCCGATTGCAGGAACTGCTTGAACATGATGCAGTTGGCCGTGTGTTCGCCGGTTGCGATCCGCAATGGAGCGACGGCCTTCGCGATCGCGGCATGGCCGAGGACATCATCAGGATGCGTCGGCTCTTCGATGAACCACGGGTGAAACGCCGCGAGATGACCGATCCATTCGATCGCCGTCGGCACATCCCACACTTGATTTGCATCGACCATCAAGCGGCGGTCGGGGCCGATCTCTTCTCGAATGATTCGGCACCGTCGCAGGTCGTCCTCGAGGTCGCGGCCAACTTTGATTTTGAACGTCTCCCATCCTTCGGCCAGCATTTCGCGACAGAGTCGGCGGAGCATGTCATCATCGTAACCAAGCCAACCGGCGGAGGTCGTGTAGGCAGGGTAGCCTTGATGTCGTAACACTTCGAGACGTTCGGGCTTGCCGGGCTGTTGCGACTGCAGCATCGCGAACGCTTCGTCAGGTGTGAGGACTTCCGCGAGATACTTGAGGTCAAGACACGACATGACTTCGGCGGGAGTCATGTCGGCCACGAGTTGCCACACCGGTTTCGATACGCTCTTGGCCCACAAGTCCCAGATGGCATTAACGACGGCGGCACACGCAAGATGGATCGCACCCTTATCAGGTCCGATCCAGCGAAGCTGACTGTCTCCGACGAGTGAACGCCAGAAGCGGGATGAGTGACGAGCGATATCGGCCATCGACTGCCCCACGACCAAAGGCTGCAGGGCTTCGACGGCCTTCTGGCAGACTTCGTTTCCACGACCGATGGTGAACGTGATGCCATTGCCGGTGAGGGCGGCGTCATCGGTTTCGAGCGTCACATAAACGCACGAGTAATCGGGATCGGGGTTCATGGCATCGGAGCCATGCAATCCCTGCGAAGTGGGGAAACGAATGTCGCGAGCAGTGAGTCGACGGATGCGGGGCATTTCAGGCGGGAGACTGGAGACGCAAGGCTGGAGGGAACAATGACCACAGGCTATCGGATTTCTCACATTGAAGTGAGCGTTCCGTTGTGTTTGACGCGCGCAAAGAATCATCCCGGATGCTTTGAGCATCCGGGATGATGTTGCTTCCTGAAGTCTGAAGTCTCACGCTTAGTCGAGGTCGTCGATCAGTTCGTCCGACAGGTCGGCCCAGAGGTCGAGGATTTCGAGCAGTTCGGCGTTGCCGGTTGCTTGATTGGTCAGGGTTCGAACCGTCTGGCGAATTTCGCGGGCGAGTTGGAGCATTTCGGCCTGAACAGCGTTTTCATTTTCAGCACTCGACAGGTTGGCAATCTGCTGAGCCTTGTTGGCGATGGACCGGAAACTTACTGCAATGAGCCGACGCCGGGCGGCGGGAGTTTCGATCTCGCCGCTCTGGACATCAGCCGCCGCCTGTGTCGCCAGATTCTTGATTTGATTCGCTCCGTTGCGAACGTCGCCATCATCAAAGTTGGCCGATGCGACATTGCCAAGAGCAGCGACTACACAGGCCAGTACGAAGGTGGTTGCGAACGTCTTCATTTCTAAGTCCTTATTAAACAGTTGGTTATGGTGTGTTGAGGATCGTGTTTGTCCTCGTTGACAAGCTGAGCGGAGCACTGTGCCGAACTGTTACAAGGATTCTTGCGACGACTGAAAGCGACGATCTTGAAGTCGCGATAGGGGCATAGACCGCAGTTTCCCCGTCGATCACATCCACGTGGTTAGCGACAGCGATCATTCTCAGAAAGGACTCATTTCGTACTTTGAAACACGACGTATATAATTCCTTCTACGAGCCGAAGACATCTGGCTGCAGGCTGTTTTCGAATGCCGAGGCTCCGAGAGAACCAACGAGCACGGCTTGTGAACCGTCGTCCGCTGCTCCCGGCGACGTTGAGGGCTGGTCCGATGAGTTCCCCGTCCGAAGAACCGAGTGAGGAACATCCGCTGTTCGACATCGATCTCCAAGGCAATTCGCTTCGCGTGCATCTCGTCGCGCAGGGAATCGTGCCGCTCGTCGACAGCAAGCGCTATCTCGACGAGTTTCGCCGCGTGATTGCCGAGACCGGCTGTCATGAAATGGTGATTGACCTTAAGGACGTCACAGTAACCGACAGTTCGTTTCTGGGTGTCCTCGTGGACATTTGCAACAGCAACGTCGAAGTGTCTCTTGAGCATCTGACCGACGAGTTCCGCGAGATTCTGAAAGTGACGAATATCGATCGCCTCGTGAAAGTTCTTGGCGACGAACGCGCCGGCAGTGCCGAGTGAGCGCCGTCGGCGAGACATTCGAGAGCAGTCGGGACGGTCGCCTCCGACTTCGGCCTTCAACTCGCCGGTGTCTGCCAGGTGCCTGTTGGCATTTCCGTGAAATCGACTCAGTGCGTCGAATCCGTTGTTGAATCGTTGTTGTTCTCGCGTACTCCCAATCGGAGCTTGTGTTGCGATTGTCTCGCGTTTCCATGCGAACGCGCCAACATCGCAAATGGGAGGGACGTACAGAGAAGTGGGCATCGCGCTCCCCCAATGATCCTTCAGTTGTTGGAGCATGCAGTATTTGCATGCCGGAGATGTCGCAGGAACGTGGCGGAATTACGCCCATGTCTCAAATCGAATCCGAAGTCACCAGAACATTTCAACCCGACACGCGATCCTTCTGGTGGAAGCGGGTTTGCACGCAGAATCCGTTTTATCTCATCAGTGGGGCGTGCTTCATTCACAGCTTGAAGTTCGCCACCGGCGGTGAAGCCGGCCCGTTGAGCCTGTATCCGCGGCTGATCCTCATCGGCTGCTATCTCCTGACGATGGTCATCACGGCGCTCGTGCTGGTGCGGCGTTACAAGTTGTGGGACGACACAAGGTCGCTGCTCTTGATCGTGCTGCTCCTGTTTTGCGAACTCAATCTCGGGTTCGATGAACTGCTCGCCACGCAGTTTGCCCGGGGCGCGATTGGCGACTGCGGCGCGCTGCTGACGATCGTGTTGATCTCGGAACTCCTGTTTCGCGGATTGCCCCTCAAGTTTCCCGGCATCTATCGCGTGCCTTACTACCTGTTATGGAGCGCGATCTCGCTGTGGCCGATTGCATCGCAGGCTGCCGGAGCAACCTTCAACCTGGATGCCGCAAGATGGACGATTGCCGCGTTCTCGCCATTGTGTGCGATGCTCTTATTGACACTGATACCCGCAGCCCGCGTCGGGAGATCTGGAATTGAGCCCAGCGGCACTCCCTGGCCGTGGCCGCTCCATCCGTGGACGGTGTTCTTCTTTCTGATTCTTGCGGTCGTATTTCGTTTGAATGCGTTGTGTGTCTCATTCGATTCGGCCACCGACTTTGGAGCCGTGCAGGCGTATGCGCTGCTCAACATTTTTTCACCGTGGCTGCTCATCCCTCTGCTCCTGGCGATTTCACAACTCGTGCTGGAGCGGGCACTCGTGAAACAGGCGATCGCGGGACAGTCGCTGGCCTGTCTGATGGCGCTGATGTGCATCCCCTTGGGACTCTCGGCCGGCAGCGGCAACGAGGTTTCGATGACGTTCGTGAACGATGTTACCCACACGCTCGGTTCGCCGGCATGGCTCGCGTTGATGGGGTGCCTGGCGTTTCATGTCTTGGCGCTGGCTCGCGGAGCCCGTCCGGCATTCGCGGGACTGTTGACATCGTTGACGATCGCATCGTTCGTGTCGCCGCAGACTGTGGCGTTCGATCAAATGGGCGAGTTCACATCGATCGGGTTGTGGATCGCGGCAGCTTTGGCAATCGCGCGGGGCGTTTGGCGCAAGCAGGACGAACTGGTGTTCGTGGCCGGCGTGTTGGCGATCGCGGCGTTGCGAGTTGATAGCGTCATCACAAGCGAGTTGTTGGCAGAACCATTCGCTACCATTCCCTGGTGGTTCATCGACGGACATCTGCTTGTCGGCTGGATGCTCGTCCTCGCCATTTGGACGAAAAACGACACATCCAAACTATTCTGCACACTCGCGAGCATGCTGCTGTTGCCGTTGGTGCTGATCGCGATACTTTCGCTGTATCCGCCCTGGTGGATACTCGCCTACGTCGCCGGACTGGGTGTGATGAGCGGACTGTTCGGCTGGTGGAAGCAGAGCGACTCACTCGTTGTCGCGACAGGGCTGATGAGCCTGTACGTCGCCCTCCGTGGGAGCTGGCTCGGCTACTGGTGGGCGGTGCAGGTTCTCCACTGGGACGGCATCCACTGGCTGGCCGGCGCGGTGGTGCTGTTCCTCATTGGACTGGGAACGAGTCTGTCCAAGACTCGTCAGTCAACGGTTGTGTCGAGTTCGTAGTTGCCTCGCGTCAGGTCCGTGCTCGGCGTGACAGGGCTTGACGAAGCTGCAATTCCTACACGGTTTCTCTCATTGCGACGCGCACCATAACCACCGTATTGAGAACGCTGGCCGTGCCAAGTATGGTGATTCCCCTTATCTACAAGATTCATCAAGAGGGGAATGATGCCGATTGAGTTTCCGTGTCCCAACTGTGGCAAGTCTTATCGTGTCGGGGATGATAAGGCCGGCCGAACCTTCAAATGTCAAAAATGCCAGTCGGCCGTCAAGGTACCGGAGGGTGCGCCTGATGATGAGTTTGGTGCCGTCGTCGGCGAAGACTTCGGCAACTTTGATTACGGCGGCATGTCCGCCCCTGTCAGCCACACATCGAAGAAGTCGGCCAAGTCTAAGTCGAACAAGAAGAAGCAGAAGAAGCAGGAAAGCAACACGGGACTACTCATAGGAATAGCAGTCGGAGTGGTGGCGTTCGTCGGTATTGCCATCGGTGTCTGGGCACTGTTCCTGCGCGGTGATGGAAACGGAGTCGCGGGAACATCGCCGTCCTCCGGAGACGGTTCGGCTGCAAACGCGGGCGGAGGCGGCGCGTCGATTCCCGCGCCGACTCCCAGATCACAAACCGAATTGGGACAGATGAGGGATAAACTGTTTCAAATTGGCATCGCGATGCACAATTATCAAGATAGCGTTCACGCACTCCCCGTCGGAGGCCGACAGGGTGGCATCGTGGGAGCCCCGGAGTGGTTCGACGAGAACGGCAAGCCCCATCTCAGTTGGCGGGTGCACATTCTTCCCTTCATGGACGAGCGGGAATTGTTCGAGCAGTTCCATCTCAATGAGAGTTGGGACAGTCCGCACAACAGCGCCCTGATCAGCCAAATGCCCGACATCTTCCGTTCACCTGAATCGTCTCGCGACTCAACGACGACTCGCTTCGTGATACCGTTCGGTGATGATGCGGCCTTCGTGATTACTGGTCCCGACACAACGATTCGGGACATCCATGATGGAGTTTCGAACACACTGATGTTCTTGGAAACCTCAAGCGAGTTGGCCGTCCCTTGGACCAAGCCGGACGACATTGCTTTTGATCATTCGAACCCGTTGGCGGTTGTCGGCCAGATCAATCCGTCGGGGATTGCGATATTGATGATGGATGGATCGGCTCGACTATTGCGTCCGGAAATCGCCCCCGCCGACTTCCTTTCCTTAATCACTCCCAGGGGCAGCGAAGTCATTGACGAATCTCTAACATTCATTCCCGACGGCTTCGCGCAATGAATTATGCCCGGCATACTACTTTCCCCATCGAGTACGCGCACTTCGACGCCACTCTAGCGAGTCATTCCTAAGTCCGTTCTTATTTCTTCGGTCACGACAAAAGCTGTTGCGAACTGCATCCTGATCGCGTTCATTTATGAGAGTCGGGAGCTCAGCCCGATGGCAAGGCGATCCGTCAACCACAGGAGATATGCATGATTCGGAACAGTTCCATTGTCTTTCAATCGACTCGCACGGCGGTTGCGATCTCTGTCGCGGGACTTTGGTGTGCGGTGACATACGGCCAACTCCCCGGCAGACTCGAAACTTCGGCCATGATCCATCCGTCGAATTCCTGCATTCTGGTGCTGTCCCCCGAGCAGAAAACTGTTTCGGCATTCAGCAAGTACACAGGTGTCTGGAGGGCTGAAACGATCGTCCCATGGGAAGAAGAGAGATTCATTCCCTACCAGGGTGGTGACTTTGTCCTTGTGGCCACAATCGACAGGCTGCATGCATACAACGCCCGCACCGGCATCTGGTATTCAACGCCACTTCCAGAGGGGCCGCGCCAGGGGCCGATCATTTCGGCTGAACTGAGTGTCATGCAGGCAGGGAACAAGCTTTGCGCGTTCAGCGCTCACAACGATGCGATCCACTCCGTGGAGCTGGAGCCCGGCGAAACGGCCAACATCACGGTGTATGCCGACATGGCGACCGCGCAGGTCGGCAATCGCCTCTACGCCTTCAGTCCCATCGCGGGAAGTTGGGACTCGGTCGAACTATCGGATGGCGAGTAGACACCAAACGCTTCGATTATCGGAGATGAGTTCCCAACGATTCCACTCTGTCGCTCGTACACATTCCAGGGATCAATAAGTTTCCTGGCAGAGCAACGGAGCTGAAAATGGTTCGCAAATGGGTACTTCAAGGTGCGACAATCGTCTCGGCGCTTTGCGTCTTACCGTCGATCGTTCTGTGGAAACTCAGCTACGAGTTTCAGCCCAATTACTTGTGTGCCTTCGTCGGCGTCCTGGGCTACAGGTTGGATCTGAGTCTGAATCGCGGAGTCATTCTCTTCGATTGTTTGAGCGACTACGAATACTCCACTCCGTTCCTCGTGGGACTAAATGAAAGCGAGTCCGAACAAGATCTGGAGTACTTTAAGGCGTTATCCTGGTGGCATGGCGACAATTCGTGGTGGGAACGTGTCGGATTCACGGTGAAACAACGCATTCGCTTCGGAGACTTCGAGTACGCCACCGGAGTCTATTGGCCCCCTTTCTGCTGGCAGCACGCCAAGATGCCGTTCACGGTCGTGCAACTGCCATTGTGGGCCTGCGTTCTCGCGTCGTCTTTTCTTCCGGCGATCTGGATGGTGAATCGCTGGCTCCGTGCGATTCATCGCAAGCGAATGGCAACTCATATCGCGAAATTCGGTGAATCTGAGGTGACGAGGATGAGTGACTGACGATCCGCTGAAAGTCACCCGTCGGCAAGCATAAGGCGCAAACGATCAAAGCCCGAAGCCAATGCGTGGTGGCGGAGAATCCTTTCTCCATCCAGCCGACGCAAACGCTTCGGGCTTCGATTCCCGCTCGGGCGTTCAAGACGCCCACGATGCGCGTGACGTACGAACTACTGTGGCACGGCCTGCAACGGAACGCCGGCCGTCATTTGCGGATAGTAGGGATAGGTCGCCACGGTCGGTCCACCACCATAGTAAGTGGTCGGCGTGCCGTAGGGTGAGTACGACGGGCCGTAGCCGGTGCCGTAGCCACATCCGCCGGGGCAGCCGCCGCCGGTGTTGCAACCGCCACCATATCCACCGCCGCCGCAGCCGCCATAGGGACCCCAACAGCAGCCTGACCCGGAGGCCAGGAATGCCAGACAGACGATGAGGAGTGCGAACCGCTTCATTCTAGAGTTCCTTTCAGTAGAGGCGCCCGCTGTCCGCGGCGGGGATGGGACATGACGGGCATCGATCCACGCGATCCCAGAACAGGAGTCGCACAGATGCTCGACGTGGACCGCCGGAAACGAACAATCGTGTGGAGACAGTGAGTCTGGCCCGAGACAGGCCAAGGGAAGTGATAGTCGAGGGGATCAATGAGAGAGGTGCTTCGCTGTGCGGGGAACTTATTCCCCCCTGCTGGCGACGGTCAAGCCGTCTCTTGAATCGAAAAACCATCGAATCTCGGATTTGTAATTCTGACCATAATTTCTCGCGCTCCGGCCAAGTCTGCGCGGGTCGAAACCTGCGAACACGGCGACCAGGAAACATAGGGAGTTCACGGCGTCTCCGTGATTCGCTTTCCTCGCGCGACGCCGCACAGACCTGCGGACTTCAGCAGTTACCGCAACATGGTTCGTATTCGGCGTTGCCCGATCGAAGCCGATGCTTTACATCCCCGCCCCCGATTCACTCGGGCCCTTATTCCATTCGTCGGCGGGCGAATTCGCGAGTTGCCATCTCATGGAAGGTTCGATCGAAGAGAGAGTTCGCACATTCTGCATTGGTTCCAGCCGTCGCCACTTTCTGCGACTGGGGAGCGCGCTGTTGGTCGCTGAGGCTGCTGGCTGCGGAGCCCTGCTGCATCCCGAGCGCATCGGTCAGCCTCGAGGAGACATGGACTGGGAAATCGTCGCCCTCGATGCTCTGGGGCTGATCTTGTTCTTTGTTCCCGGAGTGATCGCGTTCATCGTCGACTTCACGACCGGTGCGATCTACCTGCCGCCGACGGGCTACTCGGGAACGGAACCAATCCCCGACGGCGCGGAGAACTGGCGGACCGTGACGGTCCCACGTAGTGAACTGCATCGAAATGGAATCGCGGCCGCCGTCACTCGTGAAACAGGCAAACCAGTCGACCTGACCGCGCCGGAAGTGCAGACCAGGCCGCTCGACAACCTGCAGTCGCTTGAACGCGAAACTGCCACCCTTGCCACGCAGTGGGAACCGCAATAGTCGCCTTTCGCTCCGCGAAAGCTGCGTCGGAGTGAAGTTCGACGCTCGTACCAGACGCGCCACGACCCAACACAACCGTGGTTCCGTGTGGCGAAACTGCCTACGATATTGCCTCTTCATTCGAATCGCCGGTCGTTCACAACGGCCACTTTCATCGAGAGACGATTTCAACCATGCGCTTCTTCTCTTGCTCCGTCGTTGTGCTTTCGCTGTTCTTCACTCACGAAGCCTTTGCCGACGATTTCGTCCCGCCGAACATCATCTTCATCATGGCCGACGACCTCGGTTATGGAGATCTTGGCTGTTATGGACAAGCCCTGATTGCCACGCCGAGGCTTGATCAGATGGCAGAGGAAGGGATGCGGTTCACGCAGTTCTATGCCGGCTCCACCGTTTGCGCCCCATCACGTTCGGTTTTGATGACGGGACTGCACATGGGGCACACCCACGTTCGCGGCAACGGCAACGGAGCCGAGCAATCCTTAAGAGACGAAGACCTGACCGTGGCTGAACTGCTGCATGATGCCGGCTACGCGACATCGCTCTGCGGCAAGTGGGGCCTCGGGGATGCCCGCGAAGAAACCGCGGCAGGGCTGCCTAACCGACAAGGGTTCGATCACTTCTTCGGCTACCTCAATCAAGTCCACGCCCACAACTACTACCCGACGTTCTTGTGGCGGAATGAAGAACAGATGCCATTGCGAAACGTCGTCACCGAAGTCGACCGCGACTACGGCGGCTTTCGCGGAGGCTGGGCCACCGAGCGGATCGATTACAGTCACGACATCATTGCTGAAGAGGCATTGTCATTTATTCAGGACCACGCCGATGGTCCGTTCTTCCTGTATCTCGCGCTCACGATTCCGCATGCGAACAATGAGGGATCACGCGGAACCGGGAACGGGCAAGAGGTTCCCGACTTCGGTGAGTACGCCGATCGCGATTGGTCGGATCAAAACAAAGGACAAGCGGCGATGATCTCGCGGATGGATCGCGATGTCGGCCGCGTACTCGATCTGCTGCAGGAACTTGACATTGCGGAAGGCACGCTCGTCATCTTCACCAGTGACAATGGCCCGCATGACGAAGGGGGGCACACGCCCGAACTGTTCGACCCGGCCGGCCCCTTGCGCGGGATGAAACGCGATCTGTACGAAGGTGGCATTCGCGTCCCCTTCATCGCGTGGTGCCCGGGAACGGTTCCGGCGGGCACGGAATCGGATCACATCGGTTACTTCGGCGACCTGATGGCGACGGCTGCCGACTTGGCGAACGTCGATTGCCCCGAAGGACTCGACTCCATCAGCTTTTTACCCGAGATCATGGGTGTCCCGACAGAACAGGCCGATCACGACTACCTCTACTGGGAGTTCTACGAACGGGGCGGAGCACAAGCGGTCAGGCAAGGGAACTGGAAAGCCGTCCGCGCCCCTTGGGGCGAAGGGCCGACGGAACTCTACGACCTCGCGACCGACATCGGTGAAGAACATAACATCGCCGCCGAGCATCCCGATGTGGTTGAATTGATGGAACAGTTGATGGACGAGGCGCACACGCCGCATCCGAACTGGGAAGTGCGGTGACGAGCGGCAGGGAGTGAGCCAGGCGCGCGCCGGGCATGCACCCTCTCCCACAGCACTGCTCCACTCCAATCGACGCTCGTGGTGGGAGAGGGAGAGAGACAATCTCACTCACTCTTCATCCCAAGGTGGTCGGCGGGGGAGTTGGCGGCGGTGGCGTCGGCGTTCCATACGAGTCTGACGGCGTTCGCGCGACTCATCGAGCCATGCGATCACGACCTCGACGATGTCAGATACGAAGTCGGATGCGTTGTCTCGTGGGATCTCTCGATCTCGTGCTGAAGTGTCGGCAGGCTCAAATGGCCCGCGTTCGATCCAATCAGTCGGCTCTGCCTCGAACGGTTCATCCCGACTGACGACGATCCATTCAGCCGAATGATTGCGAATGAAGGAGTTCAGATCCTTGCCTTCGATCCGGTAGGCATCGAGTTCGACCCAGTCTTCGCAACGCCACACGCGGACATCATGGGAGAAAATCGAATCGTACCAAAGGTACTGGCCGTCGGGTGTAAAGGCGACGCAGCCGCCATTCAGCCAGCCCGACTCCTGCAGGGGAATCGACAGAAACGGCGTCTCTTCGTCGAACTTCCAGAGATCGATATAGCAACGATCGTCGCTCGACATCGCGGCGAACAACTCTCCGTCCGGTGACGCACGGAGGTGCAAATAGTGATGGGACGCGTCGATGCAATTGAAGACTCGCGCCGGCGGTAACACTCCGAATTCCCACATCGTGACGTTGCTGGCCAGCGTGAAGAGATGGCTGGCTTGCGAAACCACCGTCCAAATGTAGTTTCGGTATTCATGCTGAGCGAACGGAGTACCGTAGGCGGCATTCATTCGCTCGGGATCGCGATCTGATATGTCCCACATTTCGATGGAAGGCAGATCTGCATCGTTGTTGAACTCGATGCGAGCGACGGTTGGCAACTCCTGCATTTCGATGTCCTCGAACGTCGCGAAAAAGACGTTCGGATCGTTCGTCGACCAGAGCAACGAATACGACTCGCGGACCGGTTCGAACGTGTACAATTCGAGAAACGCGCCCGCGACTTCATCCGGCGCAAGAGTTATGAGCGTGCTGCTCTCCTCAGAGGAAAAGCCGATCCAGCGCGCACGCGGCGCGTCCCACAGCAAACCGTCACCGCGCGAACGGAGTCGGCGGGCTTCATCAGCCATGTCGTCGGGATGGATGTCAAACAGGCCCGCTTCGCGCAAGGTCGACTGCTGCACTTCGGCGGTCGAATCGAGTTCCACGTCGCACTCGACCCGGTTGTAGAGTTCCAGCTCACTGCCGACGATGCGGTAGAGCCGGACTTCGCCGGCTGACGCGGGAACGGCGCTGGTGGATATGAGCAGGGCGATTCCGAACCAGAAGCACGGGCGGAGGATGAGCCGACCGTGCCGGCGCGAGGATCGTCGTGAGTCGAAACGAAGTCGCATAGTCACCTCGGATCGGGCATTGGGGGATGCCGGGCATCCATTCGTCATATCAGCCGTGGCGACACTCTCCGAGGAGTATCACGCCGATTCTGAGTTTGCGACAGGTTTCGAAAGAGATTCTCAACAGAATCGTCCCAACCCCCGCGTCTTCCTGACACTGGGATGACGGACGTATAATCCGACTCCGCCAGCGAAACACTCCGTTCATCGATAATGCCCTCCCTCAGCAAACCTTCTGAAGAGCGAATTCGCAAGTTTCTAGATATGCTGAGTCATCAGCCCTTCTCGTATCCCGAGGTCGGTCAGTCGAACGAGGGGTCGCCGGCGGGGTACGATGTCGATCACAACCGCGTCAGGCTGGGGCAGGGGAGGGGAGTGTACGAAGCCGCCTGTACGGCACTCATGCGCTGGGAGATGTTTCCCCGAACGTGGACCGAGGTCCATCCCCCGAACACACCCTTCGAGGTAGGGAACACAGTGGCGGTGTTGTTCCATGTCTTCGGCCTGTGGTGGATCAGTTCCTGCCGGCTTGTGTATGTCGTCAATGAGCAGACGCCGGTTCGACGATTCGGTTTCGCGTATGGCACGCTGCCCGAGCATGTCGAGTGCGGAGAAGAGCGGTTCAGCATCGAATGGCGGGAGGACGACAGCGTCTGGTACGACATCCGCGCGTTTTCGCATCCGCGGCTCTGGCTGGCGCGGATCGGATACCCGATTGCTCGGAGGCTGCAGCGTCGTTTCGTCCGCGATTCGCAGCAGGCGATGCAGAACGCGGTTGCCGGTTTGTGAGACGAAGTCCCCGCTGTCGGACGATACGGAGGACAGGAACAGAGAGAATTGCTCGTCGGCGTCGACAAATTCGACGAATCTGCCACGATGCGGACGCCGAAACGGTGAACTCTTTCAGCCCCGGCAACGTTCGAACTATGGATTGACCCGCGGCCATTGCAGAACACGAGACCGATTATGAGCCTGGCGCTAGACATCGTCGCCGCGATCTGTGCCTGCTACCTGATCTACATTTTTGGCAGCGGCGTGTTGACCGTCATTGGGGCCGAGTACGAGTGGTCGCGCGGCCGCCGCATCCGCGGTGGAAAAGCCGTGCTGATGGGTTTCGGCATGATGGCTTGCGCCCCGCTCGCCGTCGCACTGGCCGTGGGGAGCACGAAGATAGGACTCTTCTCGACGCACGTCGGTATCTGCATCGGCACGATGGTGACGGCCGTACTGTACTGGCTCGCAATGCAAGCCCTCACGAAGAAGTTCGATATCGAAGAAGGGTGACGCCGCAGCGTAGTTCCGACCTTGGAGCGAAGGTGAGAGATCGACGATTCGGAAGTCACACGACTTCCGCTACGGGAACCCTCCGAGGCGCGTTGGCGCTGTCTCTTGCGACGCGGGAATCACCTCCGGAGTCGCCGGCCCGGGCGGATTGTCGAAGTGCCACTTCCATTCGATCTCGCGCGGGAACTCGGCGATGATCCACCACGGCGTGTCCATGAAGGGCATCGTCTTGCGGTCGAGCCATTCGCGATCGTCGGCCGGTCGATGCTCCTTGATGATGGCAAACAAGTCGCGCAGGATGCTCGTGTTGCTGCCATAGTACGAGTGTCCAAGTACGCTCGTGTCGACGACGGTCGTTTCGATGCTGTCCATCCCTTCGATCAGAATGGGATTGAAGCTTTCGCCCGCCCGCTCTTCCATGTTTGTCCACTTCGATGCGATCAAAGCGGAGTCGTTGCAGTTCTTGTAGAGCGTGACGCGGTCAGACATATCGACAGCTCGGCGCATGTTCCTTCGAAACTCGTCGACGCCGACATCGGGGGCACAGAGTACGATCTCACGAAACCTCGCCGGCGTAGTGAATTCATCCGGCAGATGCCACAACGATCGAGTGACGAGCCGATTCCCCATACTGTGCACGAGCAGATTGATGTCGGCATCTGCCGGAAGTCTCTGGCCCAGTTCGGTGAGAAACTCGACGAACGGCTCGCGTGATTCATCGATGATCTCTCCATCGCGTTCGTAGTTTTCGACGCCACCTTGTGAAGGCCACGAGTAGACGATGATCGCCCCATTGAACGGCATATCCGCCGCCACTTGAGCCGCCCGCACAACGGCCTCGTCATAACTCACATTGAAGCCATGCACGAAGACGAGCACGTCACGCTGCCGCGATCGAGCGACGACGTGATTGAGATAGTCGAAGAAGATTTCGTCGTCGAGCGGCCGCACACGATCGAGCGCGGCCGTCGGTGAGGATACTGTGCCATCAGCTTCGACGGGCTCCGTCCCTCGGCCAAACCAGCCTGCGACTCGTTGCGACCAGGAAAGTGTCGGCGTTGTTTCAACTTGCGGATCCGCTCCGCGTTTGCGATCCAATAGCGTCACGTCGCAATACCCGTAATCAACGGCGGCTGTCACTTCGTTGCCGTAGATGGTCTCCGTGAGTGGCGAGTTGGGCACGCGCCCACGGTTGGTGGCATAGAGAACTTGCCACGTCGTCGAGACTCCGTCTTCCCAGTCAACGACGGCAACCGGTTCCGCCAGGGTGTCGCGATAGCGGTCGTGCAACTCGACTTGAGCGCTCGTCAATTGGACAAGTCCCTCATCACGCCCCTCAGCCGTGTCGTAGTAGATCGGCTCTTGCGCATTGCGAACGAAATAGAGCTTCGGCAGCCTGCACCCCGCACTGGCAAGGCAGACCAGCATCATGCTCCAGATTGTCACACTCCGCATGCCCGATACTCCTCGCGAGGGGACGGAGAGTAGCGGCTGGTTGCTCCTCAAGCAGTGGGAACTCCTCTTCAGCGAGTGACAACCTGCAGTTTCTGCCCGTAGCGGAGGCTTCCAACCGATGGCAATCGGCAACTACGGCGACAGCGCACTGACTGCGTCTGGTGAATCGCGTTCGCTACAATTGCCGCGATCATTTCCTCTACTTCGGGAGCCTTGCGATGCTCAACGTTCCTCGTTTCATGTTATTGGCCATGCTGGCTGCGGTTGTTGTGCCTCAACTCTCTCATGCCCAGTCGCCGACGCGCGACGAAGCGATTGACGCGCTGCATCGCGCGGTGATGTTCTTTCACGATGAAGTGTCAGCCGAGGGAGGCTACGTCTACCGCGTGAGTGCCGACCTGGCGAAGTTCGAGGGAGAAGGCCGAGTAGGCCCAATGACGGCGTGGATTGAACCGCCCGGCACTCCCTCCGTCGGCTTGGCGTATCTGGAGGCGTATCAACTCACGCACGATCCGTTGTTGCTTGAGGCGGCTGTCGAAACGGGCATGGCGCTCGTCAATGGTCAACTGGAATCAGGCGGCTGGACTGAGATGATCGAGTTCGATCCTCAGGAACGAAGCCGCTACCGCTATCGCGTCGATGGCGATGAAGGTTCGCGATCTCGCAATACGACGACGTTCGATGACGACAAGTCGCAGTCGGCTCTCCGGTTCCTGATGCGACTCGACCGCGTGCTGGAGTTTGAGAACGCAGTCGTCCATGAAGCGGTTCTATATGCCATCGATTCGTTCCTCGCGGCTCAGTATCCCAACGGGGCATGGCCGCAGCGATTCAGCGATGTGCATGATCCCGCAGAATTCCCGGTGTTGCTGGCCTCGTATCCCGCATCGTGGTCGCGCGAGTTCCCGGGCGACAACTATCAGAGTTATTACACGCTCAACGACAATACGATCAGCGATATGATCGAAACAATGCTGGATGCCTATGACATCTATCAGAATGAAGATTGTCTCGTTGCCGCGAGGCGTGGTGGTGAGTTCTTCCTGCTTGCTCAAATGCCCGATCCGCAGCCAGGATGGGCACAACAGTACACGCGCGACATGCACCCAGCGTGGGCAAGAAAGTTCGAGCCACCGGCGATTTCGGGGAGCGAATCTCAAGGGGTGATGCGAACGCTCATGCTGCTCTACGACCGCACGGGGGACCAACGGTTTCTGGAGCCGATTCACCGGGCAATCGAGTACTACAGGGCTTCACTTCGTCCCGATGGACAGCTCGCGAGGTTTTACGAACTCGAAACGAATCGCCCCCTCTACTTCACGCTGGAGTACGAACTGACTTACAGCGACGACGACATGCCGACGCATTACGCTTTTATCGTTGGCTCGCGCCTCGATTCGATTCAGCAACAGTACGATCGACTGAAGGAACGAGGCCCGCGCGAACAATCACCCTCATTCGAGCCTTCAATCCCACGCATGAGCGACAACCTGGCGAATGAGGCCCGCGAAGTGATTGATGCCCTCGACGAACGCGGGGCGTGGGTCGAGGAAGGCCGACTCCGCTATCACGGCGACGATGATGACACGCGCCAAGTTATCGATTCGAAAACGTTCGTCGACCGGTTGGAAGCGCTGTCGAGGTTCATCGCGGCAACCGCATCCTGATCGTCAACACACCGCCGTCGCTCTGTCATCCTGAAGGCTGTCGATGTCACTCCCTACTCCGCTCGAGTCGTCGGCTCCCACTTGGGTTCGCTATCGCGTTGTTGCGGTCTGCACGTTGATGGCGGTGCTGCTCTATCTTGATCGGTTGTGCTTCGCGCTGGCCGAGGTCTTCATCAAGGATGATCTCGGTCTGACCGACACGCAGATCGGAATCATCATGGGGGCTTTCTTCTGGACTTATGCGATCTTCCAAGTCCCATCGGGCTGGTTGAGTGACCGTTACGGGTCGCGTGTGATGCTCGCGAGTTACATTCTGCTCTGGTCGCTCTTCACGGGCTTGAACGCGGTGGCGACCGGGTTTGTCATGCTACTGTTGTTTCGCTTCGGCATGGGAGTCGGTCAGGCCGGGGCCTATCCCACCAGCGCGAAGATCATCAGTCAGTGGATGCCCCTCGCCGCACGCGGCATGGCCAGCAGCATCGTCTCGTTCGGAGGTCGAGTCGGCGGCTTTCTTGCACCGTTGTTGACCGGCTATCTCATTTACCTGTTCGTCCCGATCAGCGACCCGTCGGAGTTTGAGTCAGACGATCTGCTCAACGTCCCCAACATGGCGGCGACCGCGATGGATGAAGCACAGTCCGATTCGCCCTTCATCCAGACATTGAAGAATGGACTGTCATCACGGTCGCGACAACTGTTCGAGGAACTCGCTCAATCGATGCAAGAGCGGGAAGCCTTGATCGAACTTAAGGAGGCAGAGCCTGATACCAAGGTTCGCGATTTGCCGACGATCGATGGCGAACAGCGTTCGCAACTTGTTGCCGACTTAAACAGCCTGGTCGGCGGAGCCTCACTGTATGACGACCAGAGTTTTCAAGAGATCGCTCTCAACGAGCAGGCCGACAGTTTGCTCGAGCGGCCTTTCGACGAACTGAATGTCGATGAGCAAACGCGGCTCAATCGGTTGCTCATCGAAGCCCGGTTCCCCGATGATGTTCGCAAGGTACACGGTCGCGGCTGGCGTCCCCCGATGGCAATTTACGGGCTCGCGGGAATTGCGATGGCGTTGCTTTTCTGGATTGTGATTCGCGATGAACCAAGACAGCATCCCCGCTGCAACGACCAGGAGATCGCCTTCATCGAACGTGGGTTGCCGTCGCGCACGGGACAGGTTCGCAAGCCGGTCGGTCGCGCCCCGATGCGTGAGCTTATCACGAATGTGCCGATGTGGATGGCATGCGTCGTGCAGTTCACCACAGTCGTCGGCTGGATCTTTCTGGTGACGTGGCTGCCACGCTATCTGCAGGAGCAGCACCATATCCCGCTTGCACAACGGGCGGTGATGCTGTCGGTGCCGATGTTTGTCGGTTGGTTCGGCATGTTGTCGGGAGGCTGGCTGACCGATCAACTTGCCGTGAGCCTCGGCGTTCGTTGGGGCCGCATCCTGCCGATTTCGCTCAGTCGATTCCTTGCGATGGCTGCTTACGTCGTGTGTCTGTTTGAACCTTCGCCGTGGGTCGCGGTGGCGTGCTTCTCGGTGGTGGCGTTCGCGACGGACCTCGGCAACCCGGCGATCTGGGCCTTCAGTCAGGATGTCGGCGGTCGACATGTGGGATCGGTACTCGGCTGGGGAAACATGTGGGGCAACTTCGGCGCTGCCATCGGGCCGCCACTGCTGATTGCGATGTGCGAAGTGAAATCGACAACAGGAGTGACTCACGATTGGAACATCGCCTTCATGATCTGCGGCGCCGCCTTCCTGATCTCCGGCCTCGCCGCGCTGGGGATGGACCCGCTGACGCCCATCGTGCAGGAGGACGAATCCCTGTAGAGAATGGCCTCTGTGCCATTCCGTAGGCAGACGGGCGGCCTCGATTCTTAATTTCAGTGCTGCCGTGATCGAACGGGTCGTCGGCAACCCAAATTTCCCCCACCACCAATACTTCCCCTCGACCAGCACACGGGTATGATGAACGTATGAAAGTTCGCTCACCGCATCGCTCGACGCCTTACCTCAATCGCGGCGACCAGTACCGCATGCTGGGGTACTGCGTGTTGCTGGTGATGTTGATGTTCGCCATGCAGTCGGCGGCCCAGCCTGAGACCTGGAACTGGATGTTCGGCGGCGGCGCGGGCGCCGCTCCTCGCGAGCCGTCGATTGCCGAACTCGATCTGACTCCACTCGATGTCGAAGATCCTCCGTTGCGCGACGACGCATTCGAGGTTCCCGGTTCGTCGAGTTCCGATAACGACGAGCCATCTTCTGTGGCGCTGGGGGACGGCGGCGGGATTTCGTCTGAGACTGCTCCAGTCGCGGATGACTCCGATGCCAACGATCCCGCGGAGATCGATGTCTCTTTGTCGACGGAACTCATCGAGACCATTGAAGACGGCAAGCTGAACATCTTGAGCACGGAGGGTGATGCCTATTGGCAGGCGCTCGCAAACGTCGATCAGTTACCGGCGGAGGCCTTTCGTGCCGCTTCGGTCGGCGCGGTACGGTTTCCGGTCTTGATGTCCGATACGCGGCCCCATCTGGGTGAGGTGCTCACGGTTCGTGGTCAGCTCAAGATGCTGCAAGCCTGGCCCGTGCAGGAAAACGATGTCGGCATCGACACTCTCTACGAAGGTTGGATGCTGACAGCCGACTCCGCGAACAACCCCTGGCGGCTGCTCTTCACCAAACTTCCTGAAGGTGTCGAACCGGGAGAAGACCAGGATGTGACGATCGACGTGACGGGCTATTTCTTCAAGCGTTATGGGTATCAGGCGGTCGAAAGCTATCACCTGGCCCCGATGCTGATCGTCGCCGATCTGACGATTCCGCCACCCCCTTCGAACACGCACGAGCAGGAAATGGCACGCGACATGACGAGGCTCGCGCTGTGGTTTCTCGGCATCCTCGGGGGTGGCACATGTCTCGTGGTGTGCTACTTCCGCATGAGCGATCGCCGTTACGATAGCAGCCGAGCCGCCATGCTTGCCGCCCAGCGCGACGCAGTTCCTCCGTCAGAACTCGAAGCCCTCAAGTCGGCCAAGGTCATGAACCCCGATCGCCCGTTTGATGACGCGAGTTGAAGGGTCATTGGGCAGGGTTGCGGCCATATTACTTGGACGGACAGACGGGCGACGTAGTAGTCCTCGTTGTGTAGCCTATCGTCTTTCGATCGTACTACTCTCATCCTGCGAGGACTTGAATGACTCTCCTTCGATGGACTCTCTTCACGCTTGTATGTTCGGCCGCCGCGACGGTTCACGCTGGATGGCAGGCAGGGACGGCGGCTTCGACCATCACACCGGCTGATCCCATATGGATGTCGGGGTATGCCAGCCGCAACCATGTCGCCGAGGGGCAACTCACCGACCTCTGGGCGAAGGCCCTTGTTCTGGAAGATGAAGAGGGGGAGCGGATCGCAGCCGTCACGCTCGATCTCGTCGGCATCGATCTCGGCACGTCGAACGCCATTCGCGATCTGGTGAGGGAGCGATTCGAAATTGATTCTGCTCACCTCGCCCTCTTTTCATCGCACACACATTCCGGGCCGGTCGTGAGGGGAAACCTTTTCACGATGTACGCGCTGTCGGAAGAAGACGCTCAGCGCATCACCGACTATTCCGACTTTCTCGTGAACGAAGTCGCTGACACGGTCGGTCGCGCGCTTGATGATCTTGAATCTGTCACCGTCTCTCGCGGACTCGGGAGCGCGGGGTTTGCCGTCAACCGTCGCAACAATCGAGAACCCGATGTGCCGATGCTGCGCGAACAAGGCCTGCTCGTGGGCCCGGTCGATCACGATGTGCCGTTGCTGGTCGTGCATGATGAGGCCGGCGAACTGAAGGCCTTGCTTTTCGGCTATGCCTGTCATGCAACGGTCCTCAGCGGCTACGACTGGTGTGGCGACTATCCCGGGTATGCGATGATGGAACTGGAAGAACGCCATCCCGGCTGCGTCGCCATGTTCTGGGCGGGCTGCGGAGCCGACCAGAATCCACTCCCTCGCCGCGAAGTCGAACTCGCGATGGACTACGGCAAACAACTGGCCGAAGCCGTCGATGAGACACTGTCGCGAACCCTCACCCCGCTCGAACCATCGTTGTCGGTAGAATTTGCGGAGGTTTCACTCAACTTGTCTTTGGTGCCGACGCAGGAAGAGTTGCAAGAGACGCAGGCCACTTCGACCAACGTCTACGAAACACGTCGAGCCGAGTATCTACTTGGGCTGCTCGAAGACGATGGAGAGATCCCCGCGACGTATCCCTACCCCGTGCAGACGTGGCGGATCGGCGACGTGGCGTTCGTCACGCTGGGTGGCGAAGTGGTCGTTGACTACTCACTTCGCATCAAACTCGAACGCGACCCAGCCACGACCTGGGTCGCCGGCTACGCCAACGATGTGATGGCCTACATCCCCTCGCTGCGCGTGCTTCGAGAAGGAGGCTATGAAGGCGGCGGAGCCATGGTCTACTACGGCCTCCCCTCCCCCTGGGCGGAGGATGTCGAGGAGTTGATCATCGAGGAAGTGGATCGACAGTTGAAGTAGGTACCGCCTGCCGAGCGGAACCTCATTGGGATCCACATCGCCGCGCCAAACAGGTCCCGCTCGGCAAGCGGGACCTACTCGCGACGAATCACATACAGCGTCCCATTCTCGTTCAGCGTCACGATCCTGCCATCGGGGAGGAACTCGCAGTCCCAGAAGCTGCCGGGGAGAATCCACGTTTCGAGCAGGGGATCGTGTTCGGCGTCGACTTCGAGATCCCAGAGGACGAGGCGATTCGACCAGTTCGGAATGCGTTGCTCTTCCTCCTCGAAATACTCGATCGGCTTGGGGATGAGCAGCAGTTGGCGATCGGGACTGACGGCCATGTATCCGTCGACGATCAGTCGCTGCGTCACTGCCAGCGGATGTTCGGCCAGTATCGGTCTCGCATCGCTGTAAGGCGTCTGCGTGTGGTTGACGACTTCCTCGTTGATGAAGGCGTCCAGTTCATCAACCACCAGCTCGCCCGAATCGACGAACCATGTCTGCAGCAATGGCTGAATTGACCCGCGCCTCACGGGGTGATTGTTCGTCGAAGCAATCAAGCGTTCGCCATCGGCCGAGAATGTAATCCGTTCGGGCGTCGTCGGCGTGATGAGTTCGTGCAGCTCATCCCCCGTCTCGACATCGAGCAGAAAGACGGTACCGCGAGAAAAGGGCTGGTTGGGAACGTTGTTGCTGCTCATCAACCGGTTGCAGATTGCCACCGTCTCTCCGTTGGGACTGATCGCGATATCAGAAAGTTCGTTCGAGTCGCTGCTGAGCTGCTGCTGCCAGACGACGTTCCGATCGGCATCGAACAGATACGCGTGATGATGCCCGCACGCGATGATGCGTTCGTCATCCAGCACGATCACCGGTCCCGACCACGCGTCCTCAATCGGCACCTCCTCCAGCACCGTTCCATCGCCGGGATCGATGATGAGCAGAGCCGACGACTCCAGCCCGGCGGAACTGTTGCTCCCGCGAACCGTGGCGATCCAACTCCCATCGGCCTGCCAACAGGCATCGTGGCAGTAGCCTTGCAGCTTGTTCATCCACAGCAATTCGCCCGTCGTCAGATCCCACATCGACAGTCGCCCGCCGCAAACGGTCAGAGCCCGTGAACCATCGGGAGCAGCACGCAGGGCGACGGGAAAATGAAAGTCGCCCGAGATGTCGTCATCGTTCCAGGCATCGTTCGTAACAACCGACGGTTCGAATGTCGCAGCGTCACACAGGTTGATCGTGTGATTGATCCCCTCGTAGGCAATCTGAGTTCCATCCGGCGACAGGGCCACCAGATCGGAATAGACCGTCGTCACCGTACGACTGCGAAGCTCCTCACCGGTCATGGGGTCGAATGCAACGAGATCGCTCTCATCCCACCGCCGATACTGGTAAGCGAGCACTTCACTGCCGTCATCATTGAACAGCACGCGGTTATAGCGGGTTGTCCAGCGCAGTGCTTCGTCACCACTCACGGGATTCTCGGTCCCGTCGTACCACACCTTCTGTCGCCCGTTGATCGTAAACACGCCGATGGAATGGGGAGTACACACGGCGATGAGCCTTCCATCGGGTGAAATGTCGAGCGACTCCACCACTTCAGTCGGCTCCAGTCGAATGCCCGGCCTGATGAGTTCCCCCTGCGGCGTGAGGAAGATAACGATGCCCCGCGATTCCCCCACGGCGAGGTAACTCCCATCGGGTGACCAGCAGAGAGCCTCCATCGACGGGCCACGACGATGGAACATCACTTCACCTGTCTCACAGTCGAAGACCTGCAACACCGAATGATTGCCCGACACGTAGTAACTGACGGCCAGATACTTGCCATCATCCGAGAGAACGCGAGCCTCCCCCATTGAGATACCGTTGAAGCCCCCTTCGGCGTTGTAGTTCTCGGCAGCCGCGAAGTCCTGCACGACCTCCAGGCCCGGCCACGAGTAGAGTCTTGGGCCGTCGGCACTCGAAGCGAAGATGCGATTCCCTTCGCGATTGACGACCGCCTCGTTCTCGTTCACCGCTCCTCCGACGATCTTTCCAATCGGTTCGCCGGTCGCGACATCCCAGAAAACAATGTCGCTGCGATTGGCCGTCATCAGCACGCTGCCATCCTCCAGCCAGCCCAACGCGCCAAGTGATGTCTGCGATTGAAACGGCTGCCGATTAATGACGAGTTCGACCGCTTCCAGGTCCGGCCACGCGGCGTAGTCTTCCGGAAGGAAGCCGTTGGTGTTTGAGATGTTTGAGGCATTCGCGGCTGCAGCGGCATCGTTCGGATCGGCCACCTGCGCGGATGTTGAATTGTCCTTAGCATCGTTCGTCGCGCGCCCCGTGGAAATGACCGACACCACAAGCAGGCAAACGATCACCCCCAGCACCATCCGTCGCCCGCCACCCGCCGGAGCCACCGGCTCCAGAACATCACTCACCCGCTGATGCAATTCCGACCTCGGCACCGACATCATGGGGACGGTGGTGAAGAGACTGGAGATCAATTGCTTGAACGATTTCATGATGGTTATCGATGCTGAGTGAATCGTGCGATGGCGACGCCCTATTCGTTGATATCGGGCTGGACAGGGAATTGTTGCCAGTCCCAGACAAGGGCGGTTGTATCTGCATGCGTTACGACGAGTTGTTCGCCTCCCAACACGAATGCGATTGAGTAAGCGCCGAGCACTCCGGTATCGATGTTCGCCGTGAGAGTGCCAGACTCAATGTCATAGACTTGAATACCGTTGGTGCCGGACGCCGCCGCGAGCTTCGTGCCATCAGGTGAGAACGCCAGGTTGGAAAAGAACTCGGCAGGGATCGTATGCACGATCTCTCCCGTCTCGATAAGACGAATCTGAATGTATCTTTCCCGCTCACCGTCCGGATCAGCCTCTTCGCGGACGGTGATTGCCAGCCGAGTTCCATCCGGCGAGACCGCGAAGCTGCCGGCGACGGCGAGGAACAAGTCGTGCAATTCTTCCCGGTTCAGTTCTGCGCCTGTTTCCACGTCGAACATGTAGAGATTGGCGTCCTTCGAGACGACCAGTGTCTTCCCCTGGTGCGCGAACTCGGCAAATGCCCAGTCGTCTATCCGAGGGTCGACGTTAATGGTGCCGTCCGGATTCAGCGGCAGTTCGGCTCCCGTGGGACGGATGGCGTGCTCGAAGAGCAACTCACCGGTCTCGACGTTGTAAGCGCGCAGGATCCAGTCGGAACCGAATGTGAGCAAGCGCGACGCGTCTTCATTGAACGCCACGGCTCCAAATCGCGTCGACCAGGTTCCGAACTCTTCCATCCAGCCATGACCGGGCAAGGCGGCGAGCCGATCGCCCGATTGAACATCCCAGATGCCGATGCCGTCGCTGCCGAAAGCGGCCACGAGATGTCCGTCCGGAGAGTAATCCAGCCCCCGGAAGAATCCATAGGGATGCTTGAACTCTTGTTCGATTCGGGCGGATTGCAGGTCCCAGATCCGCAGTTCGCCGGCGGATCCCGATATGAGAATCCTGGTGCCGTCGGGGCTGGACACAATCTCTCCTAACTCCGCTTCCCAGGGGCCCACGTACTGCTCCCCGAGCTGCTGACCGGTTTCCAAATCCCAGACGACGATCGAGCCATCGTTACTGGCGTTCGCCGTGAGCAGGGAATCGTCTGGCGAGAACGCGACGTGATCGATTGAAGATGTGAACGGAAACACTTCGTTCAAGTCCCCCGACGCAAGATCCCAGAGATGGATCGAGCCACCAGATTGGGGATACTTCGCACGCGTGCCGATCGCGAGCAGAGAGCCATCGGAAGTGATGTCAATCGCGCCATCATTGCAGACGACATTGTCGGGAACCGGCATCTCTTGAATCAAATCCCCCGATTCGATGTCGAAAACTTGGATCGTGAACGTCTCATCAATGTCCCAGATCGAGGCCACCAGCGTCGAACTGTCCGGGGTCACTGCCATGCTTTGCAGACGGCTCACCTGCTCCAATTGTGGGGCTTCTTCGCCGCTCTGCCACTCCCAACGATGCGTTCTGTGACCGTCGGAGACGATCGCCCAGCGGTCGTCGGGAGAGAGAACCACGTGATCCATGTCTTGCCTGTCGATCTCCATAGCCTGCTGCGCTTCCCCGTTGGCGACATCCCAGACTCGAATGAATCCGGCGTCAGTCGTTATGAGCTTTGTGCCATTGCTCGAGAATGCTCCTGCGGTGGTTTCCCGCCGTCCGCTGGGATTCCCGCGATAGCTCCCCTGGGCGCGAATCTCGCCGGACGCAATGTCGACGAACGTGACGGTGTGTTCGTAGTTGTTCTCTTCCTCTGAGTCGTCGAAGATCATCAGAGAACTGAAAGCAGCAACGGTGCGATCGTCTGTGACGGCAAGCAAACGAACAATTCGCGATTCGCGGAGGGCCTCCGGCAAACGAACTTCGCGACTTGACTTCCCTGTCGTCAAATCGGTCCATACAAATCGTTCCGTCCCACGGGGCCAACTATCGAAGCTCAAGAACGTCTGACCTTCGAGAAACCAGCCCTTGTCCCCCGCGCGGTATCGCACCGTCCCCAACCGTGCTGTCGCTCCTTCCGGCAATGGATCGCCGTAGAGGTCGACTCGCTGATTGCCGTCAGCAGGCGAAGGTTGATCGTCGGCTGCCGTTGCGACGACGAGTTCCGTGGCGGTTGCCGCAGTCGCCGGCGTTTCTGCAATCGCATCATCAGTCGACGAAACATCAGGTCGCTCACCATCACGTCCCGCAGAGACTGCGTTCACAGCGATCAGTCCAATGATGACGGATGCGACCAGCAATTGGCCCTGACGCTGAGGTGATGTCACATCCAGCACGCCTGACACTCGATCATGCAGTTCCGACTTGGGCACCGACATCGCAGGCAAAGTCATCAGCGAATGAGTCGGCATGCGTTCGGCGACGTCAACGAGGGCTTTGGCGTAGCTGACGGGGGTGCAGCCGGCGCGGGTGATGGCCCATTCATCGGCGGCTTGTTCGCGGGTGGCTGTCATGCGGTGTCTGGCCCACCAGGCGAGGGGGTGGAACCAACAGGCCACGTTCGAGACGACGGCGACAAGTGTGGTCCAGCCGTCACGACGGGCGATGTGGGCCATCTCGTGAGCCAGCACGGCTTGCTGGCTGTCGTCGCTCAACTCTGCAACCCAACCCGGCAGCCAGATGACGGGATGAACGATTCCCGCCAGCAACGGCGATGTGCATTCGGTCGAGATCAACAGTTCCGAACGCGTGCCAGTGCGCTGGGAGAGTTGTCGATGGAGTTCCCGCAGCGATTCGCTCGGCGGCTGGGCAGAGCGGCGCAACCTTCGCAGCAGACTCCAGTGCTGATACGTGAAGAGAGCGATCACTCCCGCAATCGCGATGATCCAGATTGTGAACAGCGACTGAGTGATTGATGATGCTCCAGGCCGTTGCCTCTCGTCGCCTTGAGTGATTGCAGTGGGGGGAATCTCACCTGAGGCACTTGTTGCGGACGATTCGGCCTCGTTTGGAAACCGTTGATCCTCTGGCCATGCATCTGGAAATGAGCCGATATGTTGCGAATCTTCAAACGGACCGGCGGCGTCCCATGGTCCACCGGTCGACGCATGGTTCGCGGCATCATCCGAGTGTGTGAGTCGCGCATCGCGTTCAACAACTGACAAAGCTTCCGCATCGAACGATCTAGCATCATCAATCGTCGTGACAGCCGGAGACCACGTGGGCCACCAGTTCGGGCGATCCATCGGGAGCGTGAACCAGCACAGACCGAGCGCGAGGACGCAGAGCCACAAGAGTGACTGGCCGGCGGGGTTGATCTTTCGTCGAGCACAGCGGATGCACAGACCGACGACGAGTGTGCCGACCGTCAACAGAATCGACACGCGAACGGCTGCGTGTCCCCAATGCGTGAAGAAGTCAGACATCATGGCGATTCCAGCGATGTGTTACGGGGCGTTGCGTTCGGCCTTTTTCGCAGCCGCGTCAATCAGATGACGGATTTCCTTCAGCTCATCTTGGCTGAATTCCTGATCTTTCAAGAGTTGCATCACGAGCGGCCCCGGCCCGGTGGCGATCTTGTCGACAATCAGATCGAGGTACTGCGACATCACCCGCTTGCGAGTGACGCGCGGCTTATGCACCGCCGGACGTTGCGATTTGTCGCGGGCCACCAGTCCCTTCTCGACCAGCCGATCGAGCAACGTCTGCACCGTGGTGTAAGCGTACTGGTCTGCAAGTTGTTCATGCAGCACTCCCAGCGTAGCCGACTTCAGCCGCCACAGCACCTGCAGCACTTCGAGTTCGGTGGGCGAGATGCGGGCGGTGTCGGACATGGGAGCAGGGAGCAGGGAGTCAGGAGCAAGGGGCCAGGAGTCAGTCTTACCACAGATGTCGTGAATGTCAATACTACAGTTGTAGTTTACGTGAGTGTGCTTCCCGCCGACTCGCTTCTCCCTTCACCAACGCGATCCTTAGGATGGGCGGAGGAACTGGTCGCTGGACGTTGTCTTTTTGAGGGAACCATGACTCTGTTAATTGTGTTCGTCGTAATCTCGCTGTCGGTGTCGGCATTCTGCTCGCTGCTGGAGGCAGCCGTTCTGAGCCTGACGCCGACGCAGATCGCTCAGCTTTCGGAACGGCATCCCACCGCCGGTGCGATCTGGCAACGATTTCGCGAACACATCGAGCAGCCCATCGCGGTGATTCTGATCGTGAACACCGCCGCCCACACGATCGGTGCCACGCTGGCCGGCGCGCAGTTCGAGCTGATTTATGGTCCCACGGGAATCGTCTGGTTCTCGCTGCTGTTCACGTACCTGATGTTGCAGTTCACCGAGATTCTGCCGAAGACGCTCGGCGTGCAGCACAACGCCCGAATTGCGCCGCTGATCGCATTCCTGCTGACGTTTCTGATTCGCGTCTTCACGCCGATCATCGCCTTCATTCATTTCATCAACAGACCGTTCATGCGGAAGCAGCCGAACGAGCAACCGGCTCCCTTAGAAGAGATCGCTGCCCTGGCGGGTTTGGCACGGCTGTCGAATCTGATCAGCCCACATCAGGAGCGGATCATTCAGGCCACGTCGGAGCTGTCACTTAAGTCGGCCAGTGATGTGATGATTCCCTGCGAGCAGGTGACGTTTCTTTCCACCAGCCAGAATCTCGAAGAAGCGATTGCGACGGCCCGGCACGATCAGCATACGCGGTTCCCGATCTGCGACCACGACGATCGCAATCAGGTGCTGGGATATGTGAATCTCAAGGACATGTTCCACGAACAGCAGACGTTGCCAGTCGGCGCGAATCTCGAAGCCAGCATTCGCCCTGTCCATTTTGTCACCCCCGATCAGCCGGCTAACGATCTCTTGCGTGCCTTCATCGAACGACACGAGCACATGGCGATCGTGCGAGATGCATCGGGGCAGACTCTCGGGATGGTGACGCTCGAAGATGTCGTGGAGGAACTCGTGGGAGAACTCGAGGACGAGTACGATCGCTTGCCGCGGCAAATCTATCGACGTGGGGACGGAACCTGGATCGTCGGTGGCGGAGTCCTGATGACCGATCTGGCGGGTAAGCTTCAGATCGACCTTTCCGACGCTCAGGGGACGATTTCAGCCTGGCTGATCGAGCACTTGGGGAAGTCCCCCAGGCCCAACGATGTCCACTCGTTGTCTGGTTTCGAGTTTCGTATACGCCGCATCCGCCGGGGAAAGGTGTTTGAAGTGGCAGTGAGGCCATTGTGAGTCGAGCGAGCGGTGTCCGCCCCCGCATCCGGTCTGGCGGTATGTCAGCCAGAGGCGATAGTACATCACATCGACGAACATTGATGCAACTGCCGTGGTGATGCTGGTTTGCACTTGTTTGTGGGTATCCGCAGAGATGAGGACTCGTATTCCCGGCATGGGACGCAAGGGACCCTGAAGGAGAATTTCGGTCTCAATCAGGTGAAAAACGGAGTCGTGAACGTTGGGCGATATTTCTCGAAAGAACTTGTAAGCACGCCATTTAGGGGATTGACCACCCTATTTCGCACCCCTACGATTAACTCGTCGGATTGTGTGTATACGAACTATTTCAGAACACTGGAGTGCACTTTTCCTCCCGACGTAAGTGCCATCCTTTGAGACTGACGTGGAGACGAGGCCATGCTGGTCCTATCTCGGAAAAAAAACGAAAGCATTGTGATCGACGAGAAAATCGTCATCACCGTGGTTGAAATTCGCGGCGACAAGGTTCGCTTGGGAATCGAAGCCCCCAAAGAGGTACCTGTTCACCGCGAAGAAGTCTATCGGGCGATTCATCCGGAATCAGTGGGTGCCACGGCTCATCCGCCTCAGGATCCAGCCTCACCCGACTGATTCCTTAAGACTCTGTCAAACCGGAGCAAAAGCCCGGCACAGCAATGTGTCGGGCTTTCTTTTTGGGCAAGTGATTGTTGGCATTGCGCGTCAGATGCCGGTGAGTCGCCGCAAGTCCTCGAAGAACTTGGGATAGGTCTTCGACGTGCATTCCGGATCCTCGATCTCCACGCCCGGATGCCGCAGTCCGAGAACGGCGAAGCTCATCGCCATGCGGTGATCGTCGTAGGTCTTAATTCTCGCTGAATGCATTGGCCCGGGGTGGATCGTCAGGCCGTCGGCGTGCTCTTCGACCTTCAGTCCCAGACGCGACAATTCCGTGAACAGGGCGGAGACGCGGTCGGTCTCCTTGTGACGCATGTGGGCCACGCCTCGAATCCGAGTCGGCCCCTCGGCGAACGGTGCCACCGCCGCCAGCGTCTGGGCCGTATCGCTGATGGCATTCATGTCGATGTCGATCCCCTTGAGTGGCCGCCCCTCGACCGTGATCGAATCGTCACCCCACTCGGCCACGCAGCCCATCTGCTCCAGCGCGTCGACAAATCCAACGTCTCCCTGAAGTGCGTCTCTCGACAGCCCCTCGACCTTCACCCGTCCCCCCGTTACAGCAGCCACCGCGAAGAAGTAGCTCGCCGCCGAGGCATCGGGTTCGATGGCATATGCTTTTGGCTGATAGGGCTGATTCGGAACCGCGATGATGTTGGCAGCCGGACGCGTACAGTCGACACCGAAGGCGCGCATCACTTGCAGTGTCATGTCGACATAGGGCTCCGAGACGAGGGATCCATCGATGTGAATCGTCGTCGACTGCTTGGCCAGTGGTGCCGCCATGAGCAGGGCACTCAAGTACTGACTCGACAAGTCAGCCGTCACCCACAGGTCGCCTCCCGGCAGGCCGTGGGCATTGATGACGACGGGAGGGCAGCCGTTGTTGGCTTCGCTCGTGATATCGACGCCGACCGACCGGAGAGCATCGATCAGCGGAGCGATAGGCCGCTCGCGCATGCGGGCGTTGCCATCGAGGCGATATCGCCCTTCACCGAGCGCGCACAAGGCCGTGAGAAAACGGATGCTGGTGCCACTGTTTTCAAGAAAAAGCTCCGCGCCGGGTGCCGGAATCGTGCTGCATCCTTGAATCGTAACCGTGGCTGCAGCGACGTCTTGCGAGAGCGAAAACCCCAGTCTCTGGAGACTCTCGACCATCACCCGCGTGTCGACGCTGTCGAGGACGCCGGTCAGTTGCGACGGTCCATCGGCCAATGCCGCAATGATCAGTGCGCGATTCGTAATGCTCTTCGACCCCGGCGGGCGCACGCTCCCCACGACGGCATGATCAACAGTCTGAATCGGCAGGACGGTGGACATGCGGCAGATGATAGCAAATCCACCGCCAGCGGCGTGCAGTACATGGACATGATCTGTTGCAAACAACAAACGACCTCGGAATGATCCTCCTTCATCACTGTCCCGGCCGACTATTCATATGAAACTCTGCTTCGAGCAACAGATCGCCCTCGATCGGGAGACCGTGTTTCGGTTTCACGAGAACCCGTCGAATCTCACGTTGCTGATGGAACATTGGACGGCGTTTCGATTGATCGAACATGAAGGGTCGATTCACCCCGGCATGAAGATGCACGTGGCCGAACGGTTGGGGCCGTTCTGGATCCCGATGACGTTCGAGCATTTCCTGTACGAGCCGCCGCATCGGTTCGGTGAACGGCAATTCAAGGGGCCGTTCCGCAAGTGTCAGCATGTGCATGAGTTCGTGGAAACGCCGGAAGGCACCACGATCATCGATCATCTGGAAGTTGAGTTGCCGTGGTGGATGGGAGACGGATTCGCCATGCGGTTGCTGGTCGGTCCGAGAATCCGCCGACTGTTTGCCTTTCGCAAACAGGCCTATTTGTCGCTCGAACAGAGTGGCAGGATAGCGGCTCATCAACCATGAAGCGGGTCGTCATACTCGGTGGCACCGGCATCTTCGGTGGACGGATTGCCGCCGGACTGGCGGAATCGCCTGAGATCGAGGTGACGATCGCATCACGCCACCCGAACCGGGCGGCTGCGGTTGCTGAAGAGATCGGTGCGCGCAATGTTACGTGCGATGCCGCCGATGCCCAAGCACTCGAAGCTCTCCTCGCTGGGACCGATCTCCTCATTCACGCGGCAGGGCCGTTTCAGGGGAACGATTATCGAGTCGCCGAGGCGTGCATTCGCGGCGGCGTACATTACCTCGATATCTCCGATGGTCGCGAGTTCGTCTGCGGAATCACCGAACTCGATGCGGCGGCGAAAGATCAAGGGGTCGTCGTCGGGTCGGGAGCGAGTTCGGTACCGACGATCACACATGCAATGATCGAGGAACTTGCGAACGAGTTCCGCGAGATTGACACGATTCAAATTGCGCTCAGTCCGGGAAATCAAAACCCGAGAGGCCCATCGACGATCGGAGCGATACTATCGTACGTCGGCCGACCGATTCGTGTTTGGGAAAGCGGCGAATGGACCAACGTTCCTGGCTGGAGCGATTGCCGAATCCTGGAATACCCGCCGAACGTGGGCCGCCGACGTGTCTACCGCTGCGAGGTGCCCGATGTGGAACTTTTTCCGTCTCAATGGAATGCAAAGACGGTGCGGTTTCATGCGGGAGTGGAACTGAACATCATCAATTACACACTGGCGGCGATTGGCCGCGTGAGACGCATCTTTCCGATGCCGTGGCTGCCTCGACTGGCGGGCGTGATGACACGACTATCGCGACTGGTCTACGCATGGGGCTCGAAGAACGGCGCGCTCGGAGTGTGGGTGAGCGGAACCAGTCACGCGGGTGAACCGATTGAACGCAAGGTCGCGATCGTTACCGACGACGACGGTCCCGCAACTCCTAGCTCGCCCGGCATCCTGCTGGGCCGCAAGATTCTGCTGGAAGATTCGCTGCCACGAGGTGCCTACCCCTGCATGGGATTGCTCAAGCTCTCCGAGATTACTACTCATCTCGAGCCGTTGGGCATCTGGCACGTGCGCGGAGATGAGAACGGGTGGCAGTGAACCGTCTCGCGATGGCGGATCGGAGCGTGTTCGATGCGGTAAGTCTCCCATCGATCTCGTGATTGTTGCAGCTCCGTCCTGGCGACTCGATGGCTGTTCTGCAACGGAATCTATGAAAAAGGTCCGAAAGGGAGCATTTTTCGTGACACGATCTTTCACGAGACGGGTTCAGCGGTAAGAGGTTCGATGTCAGGGCGTCGCCGAAGCGAATGCAGCAGTCTGACATCGCATGCTGGGAAACGTGCACGAATGCCGCGTCTGCAGTGAAGGTGCGCGCATGCGCAGACAGGAACGTCATTGATGCATCAAAGCCCCCTTGCTCGTTGGGAGAAATGGACCGCGGGAATCTGTATCGCGATCACGCTCTCGGCAATCGGCACCTGTGCGGTGACTCTCTATCGACAATCGCAACCAGAGGAAGCTGGCGTCGTCGATTCCTCCAATGACGATGCCTTTGCCGAAGTCAGCCGTACCGGAGAATTCCACGAGAAACTGAGCATCGTGGCCGACATTCCCGGCGTGGATGACCCCGGTTTCACCGACGCAACATTCACATCACTGAATACGAACGACGAAGTCATCGGCATCGTTGTCGCCGACCAGGCCTTCGCTTTTGCTCGCAATAGGATGAATTCTCCGGCAAAGCACATCATCAATCTCTGCATCGATGAGAATCCGGTCTCGGTGACATATTGCGATATGGTCGATGAAGTGCGCGTGCTGCATCGTCCGCGCGGAGTTCGTCCCATTGAACTTCGCGTCGGCGGCATGGACATTCATCGCCGACTCGTCTTCTTGCTCGATGGCGTGCGATATGGACAAGGCTCGCCAGATGTGCCGTTGGCCGATCACGCCTTTGAAAGAACAACGTTGGAGCTCTGGATCGCCGAGCACCCCAACACAATGATCTACGAAGGCTAAGCGATTCCACGGAAACGATGGCGGCATTCGCGACAAACGCCAATCGTGTTCCATCGGCGGACTCTCCTCAGGCAACGCTATCCCTCCAAATCCGTCCCACTGAACAACGACGGCTGCGATTTCTCCAATGCCGCCCAGTCCACCGGAACGGGTTCGGGGCGCACGACGTATTTGATCTTTGTTCGCTGACTGGTGCGTACTCCCTTGCCGCCGCGAGACGTGACGGTGTACTTCGTCTGGCCGAAGCTCAGTTGTTTGTCGTGCTCGTTCATGACGTGCAGCGCATCGCTTGGTCGCGAGAGTCGGCGGCTGCCCAGCACCTGGTCCTGCTTGTCGACCAGTTTGATGCCCCGCACCCCCTTGCCGGCACCCGAAAGTATCGGAACATCGATCACTGCGAAGTGAATCAGTCGCGCCTGCTCGGTGATGAGGAAGCAAGTGTCCTCATCATCCATGAACTCGACGTGTACCACGCGATCGCCCGTCGCCAGCCGGCAGTACTTGCGGCCTGACTTCGTCGATGGCAGTCGGAATGGTGAGAATGGTAGACGCATCACCTGCCCCTTCGCCGTGGCTGCCAGGAGATAGGGATAGGGGGGGAACTCCTCGTACTCGAAGTCCTCGGGAGTGAAGCGCACATCGGTGGTCGCCGCAAAGACGATGTGCGCGCCGTCGCTCAGTTTCACATGCTTGGCAATCGGCTCCCCATAACCTGTCGATGCCGGTATCTGCTCGATCGGCAACGTGTAGGCGACGCCATCACTGGAGAAGAAAACAACCTGATCGAGCGTGCTCCCCGGCACGATCGTGAGGACTTCATCTCCCTCTCGCATGCGGAGCTTGTCGATCGTCGAGATCTTGCCGATGCGGCGAATCCAGCCTTCGGTCGAGACGACGACGTTCGTGTTCTCGCGAACGATGTACGCCTGCGGATCGAAGTCGACAATCTCCTCGGCCGACCCGATGGCGGTGCGACGCTTCGTACCGAAGGTCTTGTCGATCTCCATCAGTTCGTTGCGCACCTCGCCCCACAGGCGTTTCTCGGACTTGAGCAACCGGCGAATCTTCTCGGCCTCGGCTTCCTTCTCGGCCAGCTCGGCTCGGATGTTGTCGATCTCCAAACTCGAAATGCGGTACAGTGCGAGTTCGAGGACGGCATTCGTTTGAGCTTCATCCAGCGGGAACGTCTTCATCAGCTTCTGGGCGGCGTCCTGCTTGCCGGTGCTTTCGCGAATGAGTTTGAGAGCCTTGTCGAGTCCGTTGAAGACGATGGCGAATCCCTGCAGGATGTGAATCCGCTTCTCAAGCTGCGCAAGTTGATACTGATACCTCCGGCGAATCGTCTCCAGCCGGAAGTCGAGAAAATGAGCGAGAATGTCGACCAGGCTGCAGCGCTGTGGTAACAGCGCGCCATGCTCATCGGGGACAAGGCAGGTGGCGTTGTAGTTGAAGTTGGTTTCCAGCGCGGTGTGCTTATAGAGGTAAGACATCACCATGTCGGGATTCGTGCCGGGTTTGACTTCGAGCACGATCCGCATCCCTTGAGCACTGTCGGATTCATCTCGCACATCGACCAATTGTGGGAGCTTGCGCGAGTCGCGAATGTCGCCGAGGGAGTTCATCAGCGGGCTGGTTTCGACTCCGTAGGGAATTGAATGGACGATCAGCCGTGTGGGGACGTCCTTGCGCTTCTCGACATCGAACTTCCATTCAGCTCGTACCTTGATGCTGCCGCGACCTTCTTCGTAGATGGCCTTCATTTCTTCGCGGTTGGTGACGATGCGGCCCCCCAAAGGAAAGTCGGGCCCCTTGAACGACCGCATCAGTTGGGCGACGCTCGTCTCCGGACTGTCGATCAAGTGCAGACACGCTCGAATCACTTCGCTCAAGTTGTGCGGCGGGATGTTGGTCGCCATCCCCACCGCGATTCCCTGTGAGCCGTTCACCAGCAAGTTCGGGAACCTGGCCGGCAGCACGACGGGCTCTTTGCGAGTGCCGTCGTAGTTCGAGCGCATTTCGACGGTGTCGAACCGCAACTCGTTCATCAGATGTTCGGAGATGGCGGTCAGTCGCGCTTCGGTATACCTCTCGGCTGCCGGCGGGAGGCCGATGATCGAACCAAAGTTGCCGTGTCCATCAACGAGTCGTTCTCGATAAGTGAAGTCCTGAGCCATGCGCACCAGGGCTTCGTAGACCGCCACCTGACCATGCGGGTGATAGTTCCCCGTCGTGTCGCCGCAGATCTTGGCGCACTTGCGATACTTGGCATCCGAGGTGAGTCGTTCTTCGTGCATCACATAGAGGATGCGTCGGTGCACTGGTTTCAGCCCATCACGTACATCGGGCAGGGCACGCGACATGATGACCGACATGGCGTAGTTGAGATAACGCCTGCGGGTCTCGTCGCTGATCGAAACAAACTGCAACTGGTCGGCACCGCCGGCGGCAGCCGCTCCATTGGAGCCGGGTTTGCGTGAAGAGTCGTCCATGTTGTGAAAGCGCCCTGTTCCTGCGTGTCGTCAACCCGCACAGTCTGCGTACATCCTCCAAAACAACAAGACCAGGCTGTGCAGGGGGGAACCTAGCACCTGGCGGAATTGAAGAACAGTCTCGACAGATCGAGAAACTCGTAGCATTGGCCATTGAGGAGTTGATATACTCACTCGGTGGAGAACTCCCCTTGACCTCACAAATGAGGAGCGAAATCGTGTCTGCTGAATCGGTGTTTCAAGGTGGATGCTCCGGCAACGTTGTCCATGTACGAGTGCTGGGGTGGGGAGTTTCGGACCGCTGTCCGGCCATGCGGGAGTTCTGTGAAGCGCGACTGGAAGCCGAAAGCCATCTGCACGTCCATCTGGAAGAGTGCGAACACTTCGACAGCACGTTTCTAGGCACGCTGCTGTGTCTGCAGAAGCGGATCGATCGACCCGGGGGCGAACGGGTCGTGCTGGTCGGACCGAGCCAGAAATGCCTCGAAGCCCTGCAGCGAATGGGGGCCCATCGTCTCTTTCCGATCGTCACCGACGATCTGCCTGATGCTGACGTCGATTGGAAGAACCTCGAAGGCGAGAACCAGGGGCGAGAAACGTTCGCGTTTCAGAAGCAAGTCGTCGAGGCTCACCGCGAATTGGCCGATACACCCGGCACGCTGGGCGATAAGTACCGCCCCGTCGCCGAAATGATCGAACAGGAATTCGAAGCCCGCTATTCATCGGCTGGCACTTAAGATCACTGCTATCGTGGATCACACATGTTCCGCATCACCGGGAGTGCGTCGAAAGATTGTGAAGGACTGACCCGCCGCAGCTTCGTCGAAGCCGGCGTGCTCGGTCTTGGCGGGCTCACACTGGCCAACTTCATGGCAGCCAGGGCGAGTGCCGATGTCGCCGGCGGGTTGATGAACGGCATCGACGCGTCGAAAGACACCGGCGTCATCCTTGTCTGGATGAGCGGCGGGCCGGGGCACCACGAGACGTGGGATCCCAAGCCCGATGCAGTAGCTGAGTTTCGCGGACCATTCGGTGCCATCTCGACTAATGTTGCCGGCATGCAGTTCAGCGAGATGTTGCCGGAGCAGGCGAAGATCGCCGACAAGATCGCCATTCTTCGCGGGGTGCGGCATGGCAGTGGCGACCACACCAAGGGCAATCACTGGATGCTCACGGGCTTCGAAGGTCCCGACTTCAACAAGCCCGACAATCGCATTCAGCGTCGGCCATCGCTGGGCTCGGTGGCGTCGATGTTGCGCGGTCCCCGCCGACTCGGCATGCCCGCCTACGCAGCGGCTCCTCATTTAAGAGGTGGGACCGACAACCTGTTTCACTACGCCGTCTATCTCGGCGGGGCACACAATCCGTTTGTGACGAACTCCGATCCCAACGAAGCCGACTACCGCGTGCGGGACTTGTCGCTGCTGCGGGGACTGACTTTCGACCGCCTCGAAAGCCGTCGAGAACTGCTGACGACGATCGATGGCTTGCAACGGGACATCGAGAGTCGCGGACCTGGACTGGCGGAGCATCAGCAGTCGGCATTTGACCTGTT
The DNA here is from genome assembly GCA_942492405.1 of uncultured Planctomycetaceae bacterium. GTDB lineage: Bacteria > Planctomycetota > Planctomycetia > Planctomycetales > Planctomycetaceae > JANNSB01. Next base: position 250,165 of record CALOES010000019.1, on the reverse strand, counting down.
GACCAGCCAGGATGTGCGAGAGGCGTTTGACATCACAGCTGAACCTGATGCAGTTCGCGACAATTATGGTCGTCACACATTCGGTCAAAGCGCGCTGCTGGCTCGCAGGCTGGTCGAGCGCGGAGTGCGGTTTGTCACGGTCAACACACAACCCTGGGACCATCATGGGACCGCGGATCGGCTTCCGACGGAGGAAGGGGCGAAACAACTCATCCCTCCGGCCGACAAGGCGATTGCGAGTCTGATTCGTGACCTCGACGAGCGCGGCCTGCTGCAGAGTACGCTTGTTGTGGCGATGGGAGAGTTCGGACGCACGCCCCGCATGAACTCCGCCGGTGGCCGCGATCACTGGGGGCATGCCTTCAGTGTGTTGATGGCTGGCGGCCGCTACCCGATGGGTCAGGTCATCGGCTCCTCCGACGAACACGGTGCCTACGTCGTCGATCGCCCCGTCAGTCCCGAAGACGTGGCCGCCACCGTCTATCACCACCTCGGAATCGACGCCCGACAAGTCGCGATCCCCGACCTCGCCGGCCGGCCAAGGTATCTGGTCGAAGAAGGCGAACCGATCGCCGAGTTGACGGGAATGGCGTGATGTTGGCGTGAAGCAATACGGCTGTTGACAATTCCCTCTTCACGCGGCAACCTCAACAGGGGAAGTTCTCGCACTGAAGTCTACAGATTCACTCGTGATGACTGATATCGCCACAAAGCTTCTGGCAACGTTTGAGACGTTGCCAGCCGATGAGCAGCACGAATTGTTGGCGCAGATGCTGCGTCGTACGAGTACCCTGCCCGGTATCCCCATGACGGACGATGCACTGACGGCCGTCGCCGACGAGTTGTTTCAATCGCTAGACGCCGAGGAAGCCCGTGGCGACGCTCCCCACGCGCGGTGATGTCTGGCTCGTTGACTTGGGGATGGTCGCGAAGGTGCGGCCATGTCTTGTCATCAGTATTCCTGCGGACGCCGATAACGATCGAGTCCTCGTAACGCTCGTGCCCCACACGACAAGTACACGGCATTCACGATTCGAGATTTACTCGCAAGTCCGATTCTTGAAGTCCGGCGCTTTTGATGCACAGAATCTGATCACAGTTCCAAGCGTCAAACTCATTCGGCGACTTGGGAAGTTGCCTCCATCGCAACTGGCTGAAATCGAAAGCACGGTTCGACTGTGGCTAGGCCTCGAGTAATGGCATCCCTTCGAAACGATCGCCTTCGACTACGGAGATCTTCGCGATGACGACTGCCATCGAACGCGAGTTGTTTCGATCCCACGAAGCGCATGCGCTCCTTGCCATCAGTCTCTCCGCGAATCACGTCGTCGTCACTGTCGCTCCTTGGTCTAACCCTACCAAAGAGACGGAGGCCATCTTTAGCAACGCGGAACTATTGAGTCTGTGGGCAGATTCGCAACCTCTCGACAACGAAATCACTCTGCCTTGGGACATCATTGGCTTCGATTGTTATGACCAGGGTGAGGGACGGTGGAGATTCGGATTGACCTGCCATGCTGTTGAGTTCCACTGGCAGTCGGAGTGGCCACGGATTAGCTGAGAGTAAAACGCTGCCGATGCAACGACGCAGCATCGGCAATCGCCGCCGGTCAGTCGGGAATTCTCTTTCCTCGATGTCTGAACTTCGCTACAGGCGTGGGAGTCGTGAAGGAGATTTCCATGCAGTTATCGATCGTCGTCTTGTCGAGCCTGTTGCTGGTCGTCGTGTTGCATGGCTGCGCGAGTCCTTCATTGTCGCCGCTGGCCCGACTGGAACGGGCAATGGTCTATCCGCGAGCCCCATATCCGATCGGCGACTGGACTCCCGAAGAGATTTCTCCGGAAGACGCATACTTTCAGGCAGCCGACGGCACGCAGTTGCATGGCTGGTATCTGGAACATCCCGACGCGGTCGGAACGGCTCTTTACTGTCATGGCAACTCGGGCAACGTAGCGATTCATTCCGAGATTCTGCGTCAGTTCCGCGACCTGCATCGGCTGAACATCCTCGTGTTCGATTATCGCGGTTACGGTCGCAGTGAAGGGTCGCCTAACGAGGCCGGCCTGTTGCAGGATGCTCGTGCCGCCAGGGCCTGGCTGGCTCAGCGGACGGCAGTTCCCGAAAGCGAGATCATCCTCATCGGTCGTTCGCTCGGCGGTGGCGTCGCCGTGCAACTGGCTGCCGCCGATGGATGTCGCGGCCTCGTGGTCGAGCGATCTTTCACATCGCTCCCCGACGTAGCGGCTCACGTCTCCCCCTGGATGATGGCGCGTCTGGTGATGCGGAATCAGTTTCGATCCCGCGAGGCGATTCCCAACTATCATGGCCCGCTGCTGGTGCTGCATGGAACCGAGGACGATCTGATTCCCTACACGCAAGGGGTCGAACTGTTCGAGGCCGCGAACGAGCCGAAGCGTTTCGTGACGATGGAAGGGATCGGTCACAACGACACGCTGCCGGTGGAGTATCACGAAGCCCTCGATGAGTTTCTGGCATCACTGGGGGATGCTGCCGTGAGCGACGAGTCTCCGCAACGGCAATAGCTTGTCCTCTCGAATCTGGAACTGCTTCGACGACATTGGTTCGTCCCGGTCGGTCATCTACGATGCACGCCAGAGGGGCGCGCGGAGGAAGTGATGAACGACACTCTCGCGGCCGAAACGAATTCACCAATACCAACGGATGCACATCACGTTTCTTTGTCCACAGTGTCAGGCGATGCAGTTCTCGGGCGAGTGCTCGCCCGGAGGGGTGCTGTCATGCACTGCCTGCGACTGGAAACGGCCGATTGCCGAAGGGGACGTTGCCGACGGCAAGCCGACACTGTGCCTGCTCTGCGGGAACAGCGATCTGTGGCGTCAGAAGAACTTTCCGGTCGGATGGGGCGTGGCGATCGTGGCCACGGGAGCCGTTCTGAGCAGTATCGCGTGGGCGTACTACAAACCCGCGATCGCGCTGGGGATCTTGATGCTCTTCGGGCTGGCCGACATGCTGCTCTACGCGTACCTTCCCGATGTCCTGACGTGCTATCGCTGCGGAACGCGACATCACGGCTGCGGCGAAGTTGGTGACCACCCCGGATTCGACCACGAGTTGGGGGAGAAGTATCGGCAGGAAAGCTTGCGGTCGGAATCGACATGATTCACCGCCGAGTCCACGCTCGACAGAGCTACGATCGGTCTCTCATTCATGCTCAGGCAAAGCCGAGACGGCGTCGCTGCCGACTTCCTTGAGTGTGCATTGAATCGCGAAATCCAAAGTGCCGACATCGGGCACTTCAATGGACCAGAGTTGTTCGGTGGCCGCGACGCCGAACGCAGCATCTTCGTGCAGCCACCATGTTCCCCAACCCGTAAGAGGATTCGGCAGATCCGTGTCGTCCAGCAGTTCGTCGGGTTCGAAGTCCCCGTGTTCCGCAGTCGCGATTTGCAGCGGGTGATCGCCGATTTCAATGGTTTGCGACTGCCCCAATGTCTCCGACTCGCCATGCACGCCTCGAAAGACGGCACGTACCCACAATGGCATCGGGTCCGACGCGATATCCATATGAGCGGGTTCCAAGGCAATTGGTTCACCGAGTTGCGAATCGTGGTACCAGCCACGCGCGAAATCGCTGACTGGATCCCCCTCGATAATCTGAGATTCCGAGAGGAGCAGTTTTGTCGTGAACTGAAGGGGTGCCTGCTGACTCTCAACTTCGAGGACGACTTCCAGCCAGAAGAGTTTCGTCTCTTCGATCTCCTCGACTCCGACGCATTGCAGCGTGAGCGTACCCGCCATTTCGGGGACATCGAAACCTTCGATATCTTCCGAAGTGACTACCAGTACCGTTTCATAGATGGCGTTTTCACCGACAGTCGGCATCCGACGGAACATCCCTCCCGCGTCGACGTTGGTTGTCGCGAGCAGGCTTCCCAACAGAACAACCGTCATTGCAAGTCGCATTATCCGAGTACCTCCTTGAGCCGGGTTGAGAAGCATTCAGCGTGATGTATCCGCCGCAAACTCGCAATCGTCGGCCGGTTTCGCAATGCTGCTTCCAGGGGCCGGGTGCACATCCTTGGAACTGGGGGAACAGCGATGAAACTCAAACGTATCGGCATCGAATGTCTGGTGATGATCACGATCCTGGCGGGCTACCGCTGGCTTGAAGCTCAGTCACGTAACACGGAGGAAGTCGTTCCGCCGTCAGCGAACGCATCAAGCGATACGGTTCCGCAAGCAGGATCCGTCACTGCGTCCGACGCACTCGCTCGCTCGAACTCTCCTCCAGACGATGGCAAACTGCGGATCATCATCTTTGGGGCGCACCCCGATGATGCCGAGTATAAGAACGGCGGCACGGCAGCCATGTGGGCCGCGCAAGGGCATCACGTCAAACTTGTCTCGGTGACCAACGGCGACATCGGTCACTGGCAGATGGCCGGGGGACCGCTCGCTCAACGTCGCACGGCCGAGGCGGCCGCCGCCGATGCCATTCTCGGCTGCACATCTCAAGTGCTCGACATTCACGACGGTGAACTACTGCCGACGTTGGAACATCGTCAAACGCTTTGCCGATTGATCCGCGAGTGGCGGGCCGACATCGTGATTGCTCATCGTCCGTGGGACTATCATCCCGACCATCGATATGTCGGCGTGCTGGTGCAGGATGCCGCCTTCATGGTGACGGTGCCGTTCTTCTGTCCCGATACTCCATTCCTGAAGAACAACCCTGTCTTTCTTTATTCGAGTGATGGCTTTCTCAAGCCGTATCCGTTTGCTCCCGACATCGTCGTGGCCGTGGATGACGTCTTCGAGCAGAAGCTCGATGCCATCGAAGCACTTGAATCTCAGGCCTACGAAGGGGGAGCCAGCGGCAGTGAGGAACACATGGCCGAGGTGCCCCCCGCGAGTCAGCCCGAACTCCGCAGAGCCTGGCTGGCGGAGCGCTGGCAACGCCGACAGGGGCAAATTGCCGACCAGTATCGGGCGGACCTCATCACTCTGTACGGTGAAGAACGAGGACGAGCAGTGCAATATGCCGAGGCTTTCGAACTGTGTGAGTACGGCCGGCGTCCCACTGGTGAGGAACTGCGGGAGTTATTTCCGTTCTTTGATTGACGAACGTCCGCTCGACCGGGACATTGGAGGATTGTTTCGTTGAGCGTCCCGCCGCGGGCGTCGGCTACTTGCAATTCACGCGTACTTGCCCATCAGCCGGCGCCTGCGGCTGGGCGTTAAACGAGTGCTGCTGACGCGCCGATTTACAGAGAGCACCCATGCCGACCGATTGGTCACCTGATTCCTGGAAATGCAAGCCAGCCACTCAACAGGCCAAGTATCCTGATGAGGCGGCCCTCAACGCAGTCGTCGAGCAACTGGGCAGATTGCCTCCCCTTGTAACGAGTTGGGAGGTCGAGTCTCTCAAGTCGCAACTTGCGCTGGCGGCGGAAGGAAAGATGTTCCTGCTGCAGGGGGGGGACTGCTCGGAGAGTTTCGAGGATTGCCAGTCCGCCAATATCGCGGCCAAGCTCAAGATCCTGTTGCAGATGAGTCTTGTCCTCATCTTTGGCTGTCGCAAACCCGTCATTCGCGTGGGTCGATTCGCCGGCCAATTCGCCAAGCCCCGGTCGTCGGATCTCGAAACACGCGACGGCATCGAGCTTCCCAGTTATCGCGGCGATCTGGTGAACCGCAGCGCCTTCACTTCCTTAGACCGCGTTCCGAATCCCGAACTGTTGCTGCGTGGCTACGAGCGCGCCGGCCTGACGCTCAACTTCATTCGCTCCCTCGTTGCGGGTGGTTTCGCGGACCTGCATCACCCCGAGAATTGGGATGTCGGGTTTATGCAGCATTCTCCGCAGGCGGCCGAGTATCACGAGATTATGAACTCGATGATCAAGGCCATCACCTTGATGGAAACGCTCGCGAGCGTGCCGCTCGATGAACTGAGCCGGGTCGAGTTCTTCACCAGTCACGAGGGACTGCACCTCCCTTACGAAGCGGCTCAGACACGACAGGTTCCCCGGCGCGAAGGGTGGTACAACCTCAACACGCACTATCCCTGGATCGGCGATCGCACGCGTGAGCTGAATGGGGCGCACATTGAATACTTCCGAGGTCTCGTGAATCCGATCGGCGTGAAGGTCGGGCCTTCGATGACGCCCGACGATCTCGTCAAGCTGACGGAAGTGTTGAACCCCGACAACGAGCCAGGCCGTCTGACACTGATTCATCGATTCGGTGCGAGCAAGATCGCCAAGCATTTGCCGTCGCTCGTTGCCGCCGTGCAGGCCGCTGACCGCCGGGTGGTCTGGTGCTGCGACCCGATGCACGGCAACACAATTTCAACGAGCGAGGGGATCAAGACCCGCCGGTTCGATGAAATTCTGAATGAACTGGAGCAGGCATTTACGATTCATGAGGAGTCCGGCTCAAACCTAGGCGGCGTCCACTTCGAACTGACCGGCGAAAACGTCACCGAGTGCATCGGCGGCGCGCGCGGCCTGACCGAAGCAGACCTCAAAACCGACTACCGTTCCCCCGTCGACCCCCGGCTCAACTACGAGCAGGCAATGGAGATGGCGATCCTCATCGCGCACCGGATGAGCAAGAACGGGAAGTGATCGGTCGCGGGCCAATCGCTCAAACTGATCCTGCGGAAGTCGCCCATCGTTCGCTACGATGTGTCGCGGCTGTCGGTGTGAATCGGCAGAGATTCGCGTGACATTCTTCCACGGTTGTCGCCTCGTTCGACAAACCGGCGACGCATTCCATCCTTCATATGACCGACACTCGCCCCACGCTGGCTCGCGATCGAGCGTTTCATGGCATGGTTGCCACGCAGTTTCTGGGGGCGTTTAACGACAACGTCTTCAAGCAACTGGTGCTGCTACTGGGTCTCGACTACATGGCGAATCAACGCCTGTTGAAGGATCCGTATCAAACGGTTTCGATGATCCTGTTCTCGCTGGGGTTCATTCTCTTCAGCGGGTTCGCGGGGTGGCTTTCCGATCGTTACTCGAAACGCCGAATTATTGTACTCAGCAAGGTGGCCGAAATCGTCGTGATGGCTCTCGGTGCGCTCGCCTTCTACTTCACTCCCGACTTGAGTGCAGCACAAATGACGTTCCTGATCGTCATCCTGTTCTTCATGGGGACGCAAAGCGCCTTCTTCGGCCCTTCAAAGTACGGCATCCTCCCGGAACTGTTTCGAGATCGCGACCTGCCGATCGCCAACGGCATCATTCAGATGACCACGTTCCTGGCCATCATCTTCGGGACGGCGGTCTGCGGCATTCTCAAGGAGTACCTGGAAGACCAGGGGATCGGTCTCTGGACGGTCAGCGCCACATGCATCGGGATCGCCATCGTCGGCACGCTGTCATCAATGATGCTCCGGCCGACTCCCCCCGCACAACCGGGACTCAAGTTTCAGCCCGCGTCACTGGCGATGGATCGGTCGACCTTCATGCTGCTGTGGAATGACAAGAAACTGTTCCAGGTGATGGGAGCCATCATCCTGTTCTGGTTCCTGGGTGGCATGGTGCTGCCGGTGGCGAACACTCTCGGCAAGGAACAGTTCGTACTCGGCGACACCTGGACGAGCGGGTTGACCGCCTGCATCGCCCTGGGAATTGCCGCCGGCTGCATGATTTCGGGAGCCGCCTCGCGAACTCGCATCAATTTCAAGTTCGTTATCGCCGGCGCCTGGGGGATGTTCATTTCGATGACGTTGCTGGCTGCGGTTCCACAATTCATTTCACCTGATCAGGAAATCTTGGAATTCCGCCGTGCCGATGCCCTGCGGACGGCGGCGCGATACGAAAGCGCCATTGATGCGTACTCCGAACTGCTGAAGACACACGACGAGATGCTGGAAGGCTGGATCGGATTAGGTCTCGCCCATCAGGGGTTCGAGAGTGATGCTGCCGCGATGGCTGCAGACGTCGACCATCATGCCGAAGCTCAAACCGCATTCGATCGCGCGAAACAACTCGACCCCGCTGTCGAGATTCCCTCGGAGCCGAATGCCGATTTCGCCGCACACGTCGGTGCCAACGAACTGTTCCCGGTCAAAGTGATGATGGCACTGCTATTGATCGCGATGGGCGTATCGTCGGGAGTGTTCGCTGTTCCTCTGCAGGTCTTCCTGCAGCACCGACCCCCCAGGGAACTCAAAGGCCGCATGATTGCGGCCATGAACCTCTTAACGTGGATCGGCATCTTTCTGTCGGCCCCCGCCTACTTCGCGTGCTCTCATCAGTTTACGTCTCAACACATCACCTGGTCCTTCCTGGTGATGGCAGCCCTGATTCTCCCCGTCGCATTGTTCTACAGGCCCGAGAATGAGGAACTCAAGTTTGAGTAGCCGACCACGCGCTCGATGTTCGTTTGGGTCGGTAGTGATTTGCGCGACACTGCTGTTCGCCGCAGCGTCGACGGCCGACGATGTCGTCGAACCGCGTCATGTCGTTTCAATTGAAAACCTACCAGAACGACCGCTCGCGGCACTCACTCATCTGGCAACGCTCGGCGAGGGGCCAGGGGCGGAATGTTCGGGCATCGTCGGTAGCCGTCAAAACGCCGGTCTCTATTGGTCGATCAACGACTCAGGAAATGCACCGCGAGTCTATTCCATTCGCATCAACTCCGAAGGAGAAGTCGATGCCGAAACTCTGACCTCCACGGGTGTCCTGCTTCAGGCAGCCACCAATGTCGACTGGGAAGATATCACCGTCGATGCCGACGGACGTTTGATCGTGTGCGATGTCGGTAACAACCTCAACGCCCGTCGCGATCTCGTGCTGTACATCATTGATGAACCGGAACCGACTGCAGAAACGGCGGCCATCGTGCAACGGATTCACGTTCGCTATCCCGATCAAACAGCGTTCCCCTCACCACAAGACAACTTGAACTTCGATTGCGAGGCGGTCTTTACCATCGGCAATACGGTCCATCTGCTCTCGAAGAATCGCAGCGACTCGCTCACGAGTCTCTATCGCCTGGATGATGCCGACCAAGATGTGGAGAACGTCCTTACCTACGTCGGCACGTTCGATTCGCTCGGCAGCGTAACAGGTGCCGACGCTTCGGCCGACGGGCTGAGACTGGTCGTCATCACGTATACATCGATCTGGCTGTTCGAGAGAGACGACTTGGAAACGCCCTTCTTCGAGGGCCGAATTTCGTGGACCCCGTACTTCGCACTCCAGACCGAATCAGTCTGCTTCGTCGGCGACGACACGCTGCTGCTCGTTGATGAAAAACTGGGAATGATCTACGAACTTCCTATTTCGGAACTCACGCAAGTTCGGTGAAGGATTGCTCAATCACCAATCCTCGATCTGAAATGCTCCCTCATTCCTTACGCTGCGGGCTCGGATGTGGCTAGAATTACTCCAGCCTCTCATCTCCAGCCTCCAGCCTGAGCATGTTCGAATTCCATTATCCCGAGTTCTTGCTGCTCGCGATTCCGCTGGTGTTCGTCTGTCACCGGTGGGGCGGGTTTCGAGCCGACTGGAAATGGCTTCTGGCAATTCCCGCGTGGATCGCGTTTCTCCACTTTCGCGATTACGAAGTTCCGTGGTGGGTGCATCTCTGGCTGGCGGTGCCGATTCTCGCTTCGCTGCGTCCCTGGTTTAAGCATGCCGGGATGACGGGAGCCATTCGCCTGGCCCTGGTGAGTCTGCTGCTTGTCGGGCTGACCGGCCCCGAATGGAATCTCGGCGGCAAGGGGATCGATGTTATTATCGTGGCCGACCGCTCGCGATCGCTGCCTGAAGAAGCACACGCCAACATCCTCGAACTCATTCGTAACATCGAAGCGAATCGAGGGTCGCACGACCGCGTCGCTCTGGTCGGTTTCGGGATCGAAGCGATGGCCGAGCATCATCTCGATCGTGGGACGATCACCGAGCAGTTTCAACAGGTGATCCCCATCGACGGCAGCGATATCAACGATGCGATCCAGAAGGCGTTGGCCGAAGTTGATGAGAATCGCCCGGCAAGAATCATCGTCCTTACCGACGGCGAAGCCAACGGCGGCAACCCGGTCTACGCTGCCCGCCAGGCACGCGAGGATGGTGTGCCTGTCGACTTCCGCCTCTTTGAGCGCACACACGTTGGCGACACGGCCATTCGCGGCATCGAACTGCCGGATACCGTGTCGCCACGCGAGCCGTATCAGTTTTCGGTGGATGTTTACTCCGACCATCAGACGACGGGGACGCTCGTCATTCGCAGGGATGGGGAAATCATCGCCACTCAGGAACCCGATCTTCTGCCGGGATCGAACCGCATCATCTTTCGCGATCTCATCGAACGGCCGGGCATTCACGAGTACACGGTTGCGCTTGAAACCGAGGGAGATCCCCTTGCCGAAAACAACATCGGCCGTGGCATTGTGCGGGTCGACACGTCACCGCGAATTCTCATCCTCAATGCCGACGGGCAGGATGGTAACCTCGGCAGCGTGCTGCGGGCGGCCAATCTGCCGATCGATGTGGCGATCGCGAGTGAGTTTCCGGTGTCGCTCGACAGCCTCGATCCTTACCGGGCGGTCATCATCGAAAACATCCCGGCCTCCGACTTTGGTCGTGAACGAATGGAGACCCTCGCACAGTTCGTGCAGGATCTCGGCGGCGGACTGCTGCTGACCGGCGGCCAGCGAAGTTTCGGCGTGGGGGGATACTTCAACAGTCCCCTGGACGACATCCTTCCCGTCTCGATGGAGATGCGAGAAGAGCACCGTAAAGGACGCGTCGCCATCGCCATCGCCCTCGACCGCAGCGGCTCGATGATGGCAGATGTGGGCGGGGGGCAGACCAAAATGGACCTCGCGAACATCGGCACCGCCGAGTGCATTCGGCTCCTCTCCGGTGGTGATAGCGTGTCCGTTCATGCGGTCGACAGTACGCCACATGAGATTCAGGCTCTCACTTTTGTTGACGATCCGGAATCGATCGCGAGCCGTGTCCTGCGCATTGAAAGCATGGGAGGAGGCATCTTCGTCTACGAAGCCCTGGTCGCCGCCGGCGATTCGTTGATGGATGCCGAGCAGTCGACCCGGCACATCATTCTTTTCTCCGACGCTCAAGACAGCGAGGAGCCGGGTGCCTACAAACAACTGCTGCAGGATTACACGGATGCAGGCATCACCGTGAGCGTGATCGGTCTCGGCAAGAAGACCGATGTCGACGCTCAACTTCTGGTCGACATTGCGACGCGTGGCGGCGGGAACATCATGTTCACCGAAGACCCCGAGGAGTTGCCGCGGTTGTTTACCGAAGACACGATGAGCGTCGCCCGCAGCAGCTTTATTGAAGCCGACCCCGAAACGCAGCCGAGCGGCATCGGCGGCGAACTCCTCTCCGATGGTCGACTGCTGGGAAATCTTGGCCAGGGAGAGTTCCCGCTCGTCGACGGTTACAACCTGAGCTATCTGAAGCCCGACGCGACGTCGGCTGTCACGTCGACCGACGAATACGCTGCCCCCTGGGCCGCCTTCTGGTATCGCGGACTCGGACGCGTGGCGGCAATCACGCTGGAAGTCGATGGCGCGTTCTCCGGTGGATTCGGCACATGGGAACACTACGACGATTTTCTCATCACGCATGCCCGCTGGCTGCTGGGGGGCGAGCCGCCAGATGAAGTTTTCATCGACATCGAGCGTGAAGGCCAAGATGCCGTCGTCACTGTGGAACTCGATGCCGACCGTCCGGAACGTGGATCGGGAGAAGCCCCGCAGGTCTTTATCGTGCTTCCTGGTGCCGACAATCCTGCTCCGATCGAGCCGACGCTCACTTGGGTCGGTCCCGACACGCTCGAAGCGCGCTTCCGCATGGATCGCACCGGCACCTACCGCACAATCGTGAAAACGGACGATGGCGAGTTCGCGCGGGGGCCGGCCGTCAGTCTGCCGTACTCACCCGAATTCGAGCCGCGCGAAGGACTGCCATCAGGAAAAGAGGTGATGGAAGAGATCGCCGCCCTGAGTGGCGGCGTGGAGCGAACCAACGTGCTCGATGTGTTTCTCGATCCGCCGCGTTCATCCCGCAAGACATCGCTGCTGCCGTGGGTCTTTATCGCCTCGGTTGTGTTGCTCCTGTTGGAGATTGCCGGCCGCCGACTGTCGTTGTGGGAACGACTGGCCGAGGTGACCTCAATCGGCGCGGCCGTCGAGCCCGCCCGCTGGCTGCCTCAATGGAAACTGCCGACCTGGGGGAGCAAGCAGCAAACACGTCCCGCCCGCACCGCCGCAGCCGACGCCCCAACGACAGTGGCAGCCTCCGAGATCAGCACACCGGTGCCAAAGAAGCCGACTCAACCCGCCGTCACCGCCAAGTCGGCCGCCGATGTCTACGCGGCGGCGAAACAAAAGGCAAAGAAGCGGATGCAGTAGATCAGAGCATACGCCTCTGGCGTGCTGCCACCCGTTGACGTCGTTGTTAGAAACGCAACGTCCGAGGGTCGGTCACTGCAGGATGTCCGAGACATTCAGCACGCTGAACACGATTCGCTTGTAGGCATTCCCGCCATCCGCATCACCTGCTTCATACAGGATGCCGATGTGGTCTTCGTCGATCCGCGTCATGTCGCTATATGCCGCCGGGCCGGTGTGGATCAGTGGGCCGTCTTGCCAGGTGAGGGCTGCTGCGTCGGTCGAGTATCGCAACCTCAAGTCGCTGCGGCCGGCTCCGGTGGGGCCGTTGTCGTCGGGGCCGCAGAAGAGAATGAGATCGCTGTCGTCACCATCGGTCGTCGAGTAGACGCTCAGCAGCGAACATTGCACCACGGGGGGATCGAGTATCTCCGGGCATGGTTGAATGGCCCGCCAGTTCGAAGCGGGGCAGCTCCACGTTTCGCCACCATCACCGCTCCACGTTTCGCCGCGCGTGCCGGGTGCGTCGCCGTTCTGGTCGCGGGTGTTGAAGTAGAGTCCGCCGTTGCCGATTTCGACAACCGTGGTTTCGTTGGCGTTCAGTCCGTCATCGTAGCTGTCGTCGATCGCGCCGAGTCGCCACGTCTCGCCGTGGTCGTCGCTGATGATGACCTGCATCCCATTCGGCCCACGATCGGAAGAGTCGTCTCCCACGCGATGGTCGGCTGGTACGATCAACCGGCCGCGATACTCCCCGTGCTCGATCTGAATCGAATGCACCGGCCCCGTCGCATACCAGCCCCACGTCGGCAGCTTGACGGTGTCGGTAATCTCGCGCCGTTCGTGCCATGTCTCGCCGTGGTCATCGCTATACGCCACGAAGACGCGGTCGTTCTCGAGCGTGAAGGGGAGCCAGATGCGTCCGGGATGGTCGGGCGACAGCAAATCGACGACGGGAGCCGGGTTCCCGATCGTGATCTCGGAGACATTCCCCTCGATGAGTTCACGAAAGTCGTCGCTTTCCAGCACGACCTGCAGTTCGCTCCACGATGCACCGCCATCGATCGAGCGCTTCAGCACCATGTCGATTTCACTGGCATCGCCACCCTGCCGCGCCTCGCAGAACGCGAGCAAGTCCCCATTGGCCGCTCGAATGACGGCCGGAATGCGGTACACCGGGTAGCCGTCTCCCGCCTCGAAGACGGTGGTTGTGGGGAACTCGGCCGCGCTTGCCAGTGCAACGATTCCCAACAGGAAAGCGAAGCTAACGAGCGGGACGAGATGAAGTGAACGAATCGTGTTGTTCATCAGTGCAAGCCTCTCGTATGTCTCGGTGAAGAAGTGCGATGTTGCGAGTGGGAACACGTTCCCACGCTCAATCCGTGAATTCCAATCGATTGATCCACGGCAGCAGTCGGACATGTCCGGTGTCGATCTCGACCTTGTGTCGAGTAATTGTGCCGAAGCAGTGGCTCTCCGCGTAGAACTGTACATCGATGGGGTCGTCTATTTGTTTGATGAATGCTTCGAGTTCATCCAGCGAGAGAATGCCGGGGAGAGTCCATTCCTCGGCATGGTTCGGGAGATGCACGATGACCCAGCTGTCCTCAGAGGGTTCGCCATCGTCCCCGACCTCACCATCAATGCGAACGAGAAACATGTGCGTCAACCGCCCCGGCTTGTCGTCGTCGAAATTCGGGTCACTCAACAACAGAGAAGGTGTATCGAGTTGGTCGAAGTTGGATGGATCGTAATACTCCCCTCCACTGACAATCTGAAGGATCAGAACGCGCCAACTGACTCCCAATTCGTCGGCGTCCGCAAGAATTGAGTTGCCGAAATGGTCGCGGTAATTCGAGCAGGCAAACCCCAAAAAGTAGACTTGGCCGCGCAGGCGAGACAGGCTTGACGCCTGGCGTGCGGCCAGAAGCAGATGCACGAACCATAGCGTCACGACCAACAGGACTCCTGCGATCACGAGCCAGGCCAACCAGTGATTCCGTGATGAAGGTTTCGGTTCGATGGCTAATTCCCTCTCAACTGGACGTTGCCGAGCTTAACGTCCGAGTGTAACGGATACTCCAAAGAGCCGCGCACGTAGTCAGCGGTGCGGCGATCCACGCAGATTCCGGTCTCCGCTTACTACGTGCGCGGCTCTTTTGTTAAACTTCTCGGCCCCCAACGTCCCAAGCTTCAAATTGAACTGATGTCGACCGCCAATCCAACGTATCCTGGAGAAAGAACCTCCGGCACTTCGGGATCCTCTTCCGAACTGGCTGCGCGCGAGATCGCGCGGCGGCGGACGTTCGGCATCATCGCCCACCCCGATGCCGGCAAGACGACGCTGACCGAGAAAGTGCTGCTGTATTCGGGATGCATCAACGAAGCTGGTGCTGTTCGCGGCCGCAAGACGCAACGTGCGGCACGATCCGACTGGATGAAGATCGAACAGCAGCGCGGTATTTCGGTCACCGCCACGTGCCTCTGTTTTGATTACGCGGGCCACCGCATCAACCTGCTCGATACGCCCGGCCACCAGGACTTCAGTGAGGATACGTATCGCACGCTGAACGCCGTCGACGCGGCGGTAATGGTGATTGACGCCGTCAACGGCATCGAGTCGCAGACGATTAAACTCTTTAAGATCTGTGCGGAGCGACGCGTGCCATTGCTGACGTTCGTCAACAAGATGGACCGTCCCGGCTGCGACCCGCTGGGAGTTCTGACGCAGATCGAAGACGTACTCGGCATCCACGCGGTCCCGCTCAACTGGCCAATCGGACGCGGTCGCGAGTTCAACGGCCTGGTCGACCTCGCGACGAATCAGGTGATGAAGTTCTCTCCGGTGCCGAAGAATGCAGTGGTCGTGCCGGTTGAGCGCGCCACACTCGATGAAGCCCATTCCACGCTGTATCCCGATGCCGTCATCGATATCGCGCGCGAGGAAGTGGCACTGTTACAGGGAGCGGGTGAGCCATTCTGCCGGGAGAAGTTTCTCGAGGGCCGACTGACACCCGTGTTCTTCGGCAGCGCGTTGACGAATTACGGCGTCGAGCAGTTTCTGGAAGGGTTCATCAAACTCGCTCCGCCACCACTGCCGCGGATCAGCGACATCGGGCCGGTGTCGCCCGGCAATGATGAATTCACGGCGATGGTGTTCAAGATTCAGGCGAATCTCGATCCGCGACATCGTGATCGCGTTGCCTATGTGCGAGTCTGTTCGGGACTGTTTCGTCGCGACATGGAGGTGCAAGTCACGCGCACTGGCGAGACCGTGCGCGTGCCTCGGTCGCATCAACTTTTCGCGAGCGAGCGTGAGACGGTCGAGGAGGCCTATCCCGGAGACATCATCGGACTGGTCAATCCCGGCAAGCTCCGACTGGGAGACACGCTTTGCAGCGGCAAGTCGATTCAGTACGAAGGGCAGTGGGAGTACACGCCGGAGTGTTTTGTAAGAATTCGCTGCACCGATTCATCGAAGCGGAAGCAGTTCACGCGTGGCCTGGAACAGTTGATCGAAGAAGGTGCCATTCAACTCTTGAGTGACGAAGGCACCTCGTCGTTCGAGCCGGTGCTGGCGGCTGTTGGGGCTCTGCAGTTCGATGTGGTGCAATTCCGTCTGGCGAGTGAGTATCAGGCTCAGACGACGCTGGAACATCTCCCTTATACGGTGGCTCGCTGGGTCGATTCCAAGGCGTACGACGCCGGTGACTATCTGCTGCCCGCCGGTTCGCGCGCGATGGTCGACCATCATGGAGCGCGAATGCTACTGTTCGCCAATGAGTGGTACCTGGACTATTTCCGCAGAAATCATCCCGCGCTGGAGCTACTGACGACACGCCCGCCGCACGAACATTAAGATGCGGAATCGCGTCCCCAGAGCATTCAGCGGAGTCGTCACATGGACAAGAAGGCCTCGAAACAGCAGCAGGTCTTGCGCACCCGCCTGCAGAAACTGCAACGGCAACTCGCGGGCGCCAGGCAGCAAGATGATGATCCGCGCGAACGGCAGCGGATCGAGAAAGAAATCGCCGAGACACAAGCGGGGCTTGCACGCATTCAATCGGCAGGTCACGGCAAGTAGGCACTTGCCATACCTGACGCGCGAGTCCGACCTGTTAGAATGGCCCAATCACTTCTGCCATACCACACCTCAATGGAGAGCCAGACATGACGACGAAAGACGCAATCCGCACTGCCGCGAACCTGTCGGACACAGTTCTCAAGACGTACATCAGCGATCTCGATGATGCCGACCTGATGCGTCGGCCCGGTGAAGGCTGCAATCATCTGGCCTGGCAATTGGGCCATCTCATCGCGTCGGAAGTGCAGTTGCTCGAGATGGTCGCTCCCGGCAAGGGGATCAAGTTGCCGGAAGGGTTCGCTGATGCGCACTCGAAATCGCAGTGTCAAAGCGACGATGCCGCGGCGTTCTCCAAGAAGCAGGCCTATGCGGATCTGTATGAGGAAGGTCCGCGGAGCCTCATTGGCCGCGCTCGACAACTATCCCGAGCCCGACTTCGACAAGGCCGGCCCCGAACCCATGCGCTCGCTGTGTCCGACGATGGGCGACATGTTCATGCTGATCGCCACACATCCCATGATGCATGCCGGTCAGTTCGTGGTGGTCCGCAGGCAATTGGGCAAGCCGGTCTTGATCTGACGAGAACGTCACTCCGTCGCTGCGGCAGATTCTTCCGTTGGCGGCGGAGCCAGCGGATCGGCGAGCAGTTCGTACACCCGCACGGTGTTGTCGTAGAGGGCGACGGCGATTCGCTGCCCGTCGGGATGGACGGCGAGGTCGTAGGCGATGCCGGGGAGAGCGAACTGATGGAAGCTCTTCTCTTCGCCCGGTCGCCAGAACCACATCATCCCGGAGTTGCCACCGCCGGCGGCCACGATGTACTGGCCGTGCGGATCGAACTCTAACGCCCAGATCGCCCCTTCAAAGTTCTCGGCAGGCGTCATCACCTGCAGTCGCATGCCGGTGTCGCAATCGAACAAGGCTCCGGTGGGGGTGCCGATACCGGCGAATGCATTGCTCACGTTCCCCATGCCTCCGACGGCCAGCCGCGTGCCATCGGTGCTGAAGGAAATGCCACGCACGCCCCCAACATCGGCGAGAAAGCCGGCATCGTACTTGTAAAGGACATCGGCATTGAGGTCGCGTGTGAACTCCCAAGTGGCGGTCTGCCATTGCTTGAGGACACCGTTGAGATCCCCCGTCACCAGAAACTCTCCCGACGGATGAAACGCGAGGTTGTAGATATGGCTTTCGTGCCCGATGAGTTCGGCGACCAGTGAGTTATCGACTGTCGACCAGACCTTGGCCTTGTGATCGTTGCCGACCGTCACAACGAACTGACCATCGGGACTGATGGCCAGCGCTCGCGCGAAACCTTCGTGGGCGGGGATCGTGGAGAGCAGGGCAGGGGGGGCGGCCATTCCGCTCCAGGAGAGAAGCGTCCCTTCGTGACCGGTCGAGTACAGCGTGCCTGTCGACGCGACCACCAGTTGACTCGGCCAACTGGCATGTCCGGTAAGTGCCGTCTTCTGCTGGTCCCAGACGCGCCAACGCTGAATCGAATTGTCTTGCGAACCGGCGAAGAGGTATTCGCCGGTCGGATCGAAATCAACGCACATCAGCGGGCGATCGTGCTGGAAGACGGCCACTTCGCGAATCTGCGTGGGGTCGGGGACTGGAGGTGCCGCGAGAAACACATCTCGGCGCTTCGTCGACACATCGAGCGCGGCCTGCATGGCCGTCAGCGTCGCTTGGACCGGAGCGAGTTGTTCCTGTTTGGCCACCATCTGCGGAGTGAGTTGCTCGATGCGAGCCTGCACGATCGCGACGGCGGCCTGCGACTGAGTGAGCAGAGTTTGTGATTCCACCAAATTCGCCTGAGCAGTGGCGTGCGCGGCACGGGCGCTGGCCAGGTCGGCTTCTGCCTGAGTCTGAGCAACCAATGCCTGATCGTATGCTGCCTGAGCCTGCGCGACGGCGTCGGTCGCGGCAGCCATTTGTTGCGAGAGAGCGTCGTGGGCGGCAGTTCGTTCGGTGGCGAGTCGATTCGTGAGACCTTGCGCTGTTTGAGCCTGCTGGAGTGCAGCGGCCGCCTCGGCTTGCTGTTCGGGAGTGAGTTCCTGGATAGCCATGCGTTGTGTCGCGGCTTCCAGCGCGGCATCGACGATCACCTTGGCAGCGACGGCATCAGTGCGCTGTTGTTGTGACTGCTCGAGTTGGGGAGCAAGAGTGGTCATGGATTGTTGAGCCGCTGCCAACATCTGTTGAGCGGCCGTCGCAGCCGTGACCATCTGATGATGGGCGGCCTCTTGTGCCTGCATTAACTCGGCGGCTTGCGCGAGTGCGGTCTGCCCCGCAGCCACGGAGGCCGTCGCCTGTTCGGCCTGCGTCGTGACCAGCGAGAGGGCTCCCTGCGCTTGAGCCAGTTCGACTTGAGCCTGCTGAATTTCGAGGTTGATCACATCGACCTGTTGCTGCAGTTCCGCGAGTTGGGCCGTTCTGCGGGCGACTTCCACCTCGGCATACTCGACAGCCTGTGCGGGATTGGGATCGACGATCGGCGGCAACTCGGGAAGGGCCGGCTCCTCGGCAGGCGTCTCGCCTTCGGCCGGGGCATCCTGGGCATGGAGGGGCAACGTCGAACAGACCAGACACGCAAGCATAGCGCATCGCAGATATGCGAAGCGCTCATCACACGATCCGCCGACAACCGGTCCACCAGCCTCTCGTCTCCAGTCTTAAGCCTGTTCATGCCAACAGTTCCTCAATCGCGTCGGTCTCGGGGTCGGCTTTCGCGAAGGGTCGGCCGTTGTGCCAGAAGTCCTCGTGCGGATTGAGACCCACTGCTTTGTAGTACGTGTGAAACAGATGCCCGGCGTTGACTTCGCGATCGGCGACCGCAGTGCCGTTGTCGTTGGTGCTGCCGACAACGACTCCCGGATTGATGCCCGCGCCGCCGATAGCGATCGACCAGGCGTTCCCCCAATGGTCGCGGCCGATCTTATGATTGATTCGCGGGGTGCGGCCGAACTCGCACATGCAGATAACCATCGTATGCTCGAGGAGTCCGCGGTCGGCGAGATCGGCAACAAATGTTGCAAACGGTCGATCGAACTCGCCAAGTTGCTCGATGTGGAAATTGAAGTTCTCGCTATGCGTGTCGTAGTTCGAGTGACCGACCTTCACGAAGGTCACGCCGGCTTCGATGAGCTTGAGGGCCTGCACGCAGCGGGTCGCGAACGGGTGCTTGCCTCCGTACCGTTCCCAGTCGGCATCCGACACGGTGCTGAGGTCGAAGATATCGCGCCGCGACATCAGCGATGCGGCGGAATCGAACGATGCACTATACGCCTCGGCGTCGGCAGCGCGGCGGCCCAGCGAGAAGTTCTCACTCAGCTGGTTCCGCAGCGTTCGACGAGCTGCGTCGGCATCAGCAGTGAGATGCCCCAGACGCGACATATGTGGCGGTTCGCCTCCATCACCCAGCGTCAGGGGAATGTGCCTCGGACCGAGGAAGGCTGCATCGCGGGCACCGCCTCCGGCACCAATCGTGATGTACCCGGGCAACGGACTGTCGGGCGGAGCCAGCAGCGACGAAAAGGCCGAACCCAGATGCGGGTACTCGAAGCCGGGTGTTTCTGGCCGGCCCGTCATCATCAGATTGGCACCCTTGCCGTGATCGTTCTCCGCGGTGTTGAGGCTTCGCACCAGCGAGAGGTGATGCATCTGCTGAGCCGTGTGCGGCAGCAGTTCACAGATTTGAATGCCGGGTACCGTGGTTTCGATTGGCAGGAACGGTCCGCCGGTATCGGTTCCCGGTTTGGGATCCCAGGTCTCGAGCTGGCTCGATCCGCCGTGCATCCAGAAGACGACCACCTGCTTCTGACGCGATGCCAAGTCCTCGGCGGCAGCCGGATGGACCATGCCCGCGAAGCTCAGCATGCCGAGCGATCCGCCGGCAGCCCCCTTCAAGAACGATCTGCGAGAGTGATGTTCGGCGGTTCGGCAGGAGTATCTACAGTCCATGGGGGTCAGGAGTCGGGGATCAGGAGTCAGCGATTGCTTGTCGCTGCCTCGTAGTTCCTAGTGATTGAATCTCATCTCGGCACTCGTCACGAGGGCCCAGATGGCGTCCTGGATGTGTTGTGGCCGGGTTTCGGGTGTGGCGTGAATCAAGAAATCAGTCAGCAGCACTTCTTCGTTTTCAGTTGGCAAACGCGTGAGCGTGGCCAGGAACATTTCTTCGATTAGTTCGTGAGTCTGCTCGGGCGGGTACTGCAACAGACGTGTGCTGAGGTTCTGCCCGTGCGGGGCAATCAGGTTGTTCAGCGTCGCCTCGTTCGAATACCAGAGAGCGTGCTGCACCAGAGCTTCGAAGTCTCCATCGGGTTCACCGGCCGCGGCCTGTAACAGATTCTTGAAGGCGTTCTCGTAGCCGAGCAATGCCGCGTGGAGCGTTTCTTCGGTGAGGCTTTCTCCTTGAGCCTGTCGATGATTGCCCGTTTCTCCCGTTGCTTCGAGTACCGCGTGAGCGAACTGTTGCGGCGTCAACGGGCGGATCGGTGACTGAGCGAACGTTGCCGCAGGAGCCGGCTCACTCATCAATCGACTCGACCGCTGATAAGTCTCGCTGAGAGCGATTTCGCGAATCAGATAATTCATACGCTGTTCGTGAGCGACGAAATCGTTCGTCAGCAGGTCGAGCAACTCTGGATGCGAAGGGGGGTTGTCGTCGTTGAGCATGTCGAGCGGATCGACGAGTCCGCGTCCGGTCAGCATCGCCCAGACGCGGTTGGCGGCATTCCTGGCGAAGCGTGGATCATTTACGACAGCGGCCGCCAGATGACTGCGACGACTGAACTTGGGAACCGACCGCACGCCCTCGGCTGGGGCGACTTCGTAAGCTTCTCCTTCAGCGAAAGTGGGTTCTTCGATGGCTGCGTTGTCGAAAATGGAAGGCGTCGCATTCTGCGGACCGGGCGAGGCTTCCGCCCGGACAAGAAGCACGTCTTCGTAAGTCGATTCGCCGTCGGCCGTCTCGGCGAGCATCACGACGCCGTCGGTATTGGTGAACAAACTGGTCCTGACGAGGTAAGCGGTGAGGGAATGGTAGTGCCGCTGCAGGTATCCGCTGACTTGAGGATGATCGTGGCACTGCGCACATTCCAGGCTCGACCCGAGCAGCAGACTGCTGATGTCGCGAGTGAGCGTGTCTTTATCGGCATTGCGTCCCAAAATGAAATGAGCGGGGCCACGGTTGTCGGTGTTCGCGCCGTCGTTCGTGAGCATCTCTTCAACAGTGACATGGAAGGGACGATCCTCCTGACACGCCGTGAGTAAGTACGCCTGCCATTGATCGAGCGGCACTGATGTCTGAGCACGTCGTTGCATCAGCCAGTTATCGATCCACTGCTGCAGATGCCGGGCGTGACGGGGATCGGCGATCAGACGATCGACTAGGGCCGCACGTTTGTCGGGTGACTCATCCGCCAGAAACTCACGGGCTTCTTCAACTGTGGGAATGGTGCCGACAAGGTCGAGAGAGACACGCCGCAAGAACTCGGCGTCATCGGAAAGGGGCGAGGCGATACCGACATAGTTCTCGGTGCCGGCCGCGATCAGTTGGTCGATCTGCTGATGGAGGGGGGGAGAATCATCCGCTCGCAAGATGGTCGCACTTGCGGCGACGAGCGTAAGGAGAGCCGCCAACCGCGTCATACGGTTGCCATTTGCTGGCAGGTGGGGGGATCGCGTCATGATCCGCCAGTCGTCGGGCAGTTGGCTCTCGAAAGGTGGGGCGAGAGCGAGTCTGCGATTTCGGTGGGTATTCAAACGCCAGCCTCACACCATTGCGGCACTTCGAGGCACAACGCTTGAACATGTGTTGATGTGTTATTCTGGGGAACGAATAGCGATTGGTCAAGAACAGGCAGAGGATTGGGAGTTGAAGACAGAGACAATACCCCTTTTGAAATCCCTCACGGCGGCCATAACCGGTGCAATCCCCACAATCCGTCGTTTTGCTCACGAAGCAGCCGCAAAGCCAGCGCGATCGGCTGCATCACGACTTCCCTGCGATCCTCCTGGCTCCTGCCTCCAGCCTCCCGCCTGACCCTGCCGATACACCTTGCGCCTCGTCTCGGCAGAGAGTCCACCTCAATCGGGTGTGACGATCGTGCCTGCAAAGCGGGGCCTTCGATTGACACGGATCGGTCAACTCCTGGAAGCGCTCACCCTGATGACACCGGATCAGATTCTCACCCTTGACGACCTCCGCAGCTATGTGCACACCACACTGTGCCGCAAAGAGAACCTGGTGGAGGATCAGTTTTCGCTGCACGAATCGCCGTTGAAATCCCGTGGAAAGCTGTGTGCCGTGCAGTTTGTCCTCTGGGGACCGCGGAGCATCCGCCTGGGAGCGATCTGGTCGTGCGACTCGAATGTCGTCTACTTCTACGACACTCAGGGTCAGCGCTACGACAAACTGCCGCTTGGCAAGTGGCTGGAGATCGGTGATGCCTTCGGAGAGGCAGCGACCGAAGAAGCCGTGGCTTGAGTGCTGTTCGGGCAGACGGCCTTGTTGGCAACAGTCGCTTTCCTAAGCGTCGCGACCCCGCATTTTGCCGACGTGACTTGGGAATCTCCGAAAAAAGCGACGACGTCGTCATTTTCTGAGTTGGTTCGAGTTATCGATGCCGCCTCGCGGTCGGCGTCGACAACACTCGTGCCAATCCCCGTCTCAGCGGAGGAATGACGATGCAGAAGCATTTCTTGTGCTTAATCCCGCTCCTGCAGTTGGTTACGACGAACCAACTCGTCGCAGACGACGAGACTCCGCCTCTGGTCGAGGTTGTGCCAGCCGGTGTCGATCTGGTGCTTGGAGCGAATCACGCTGAAGAGGCATCTGCCAAGATGGAGGCGCTCCTTTCGCAGATGTTTCCTGGAAATCGCATCACCGGTGCGTCGGAATACCTCTTTGGTTGGGCAGAGGCGTTCGGTCCGGACGTCGTTGACTATTCGGGTCCGGTCGCCTTCTTTGCTCCAAAAGAGATCGTATCGCTCGCTCGGGAGCAGAATATCGATGCCTTTGAAACGCTTTCGACCTTATGGCGATTGCTGCAGAGTGATCATGAGCTTGTCGACCGCCTGATTCGCGAAGTCGAGCAGAATGAGGAACCCATCCCCCTCCTTTCCCGACTGGATAATACGGGTGTCGTGCTGCTGTCGAGCGATTCCATCGCAGCACGGACAATCGTCGGCGTCCCGTTCAATCTGCCTGATCATCAATGCGCGACCGTGCTCCAAGCTTTCGGCCTCGATGTGACAGCAGTGTACCACGAAAACCAAGTCTGTTTCGCGGTCGACGCAGATAGTGATCCAGAAGACCTTCTCGAACGTCCCAAACTCTCGAGCGAGTTTCCTGCCGATCATGTGCGCCGGCTGTCGGAAGCCGATTTCCTGGCATTGTTGAGATTGGAATCTGGGCCGGGGATTGCGAACAATCCGGACCTCGGCACGAACTGGGTCACCTTGACGGGGACCGTTGAATGCGACGAGGACGCGGACGAACTTGTGCCTCTCGGCGCTCGAATTGGACTTTCCTATTTGCCCGACGCTGCTGCACAAGCGGAGATCGATCGGCAGCTTGACGGTATCGCCGAGGGGGTCGGACCCGCTTCGTTGAACGGGCTGCCCGATGGGAATGTTCTTGTCGCTTTCGCTGCCTGCTTGGGGGGCCATCCATTCCTTTCGCTCGATGCCAAGCAGTTACGGGCGTTCGCGGTGCCACAGGTGACAGAACAAATGCTTAATGGCGTCGTGGCCGTCAGCGAACATGTCGAAGGTGGTCGTATCGCCATCTATCGTGACTTCAGCTCTCCATCTGGATCGTTCTCGTCGGTGATCATCCTCGACACTCAACATCCGGAAGACCTGCTGGCGGCACTCCGAGATGCCATTGGAGTGGTGCCGGCTGAAGAAGTCGAAAGGCACGATGTCGCCGAGCAGGAAGGCGACGACGAGGTAGCCGCAGATCCTCGCGAGGAACTGACGGCAGAGTCGATACGCGACTTGATCCGTCAACTGGATGCTGACGATGTGCAATCTCGAACTGCGGCGATGGATCGTCTGACCGCGATTGGAACGGTGGCCATTCCGTTCCTGGAAGAGGCGGAACGATCCAGTTCGGAACGATCAGGGCGACGGATTGGAGCTTGCTTGGTCAGGATTCGACGAGGTCAGGCTGCCGCGGATGTGGAGTCGTCGGCCCTGTTGAGTCTGAATCTCTTCCAGTATCTGGAACCCCGGTTCGAGTATGTGATTGCGGGTGAACGTCGCAAGGATGGCACCGACGTGGACTGGATTCGCGTGACACTCAGTGAGACTCCCCCAATCGACGAGTACACTCGAATCGCCGCCAATCGCATGAATGCACAGCAAGCGGCGGCCCTAAACCAACGTCGTGCAAAAATGCGATTGCAGTCGTGGTTCGGCCCCGACTGGAATCGCTGGCGCGTGGCACAAACCGGGAACCATGTCGTCATCCTCATCGGATCTCAAACGGAGCTGCTGGACGAGGCTCTGGCGAATCTGCGCGATGGCAACGAGAACACTCTCTCGATCGCTCGCTGGCAGGAAGGGGACGGCGATCACCAAGTCGAACTGTATTACGACCTGAATGCGATTACGGGCTTCGTTTCTCAAGAACTGGGCATCCTCCCTGCCGATGACGTCGACCTTCGCGACTTGATGCGGCCGCAGCTCGTGAACATTGGAGTGGGAATCGAACCCGACCGTGTGTATGTCGATGTCTACGCGCCGATTTCCCAATTGAACTATCACTTTGGCACGCTCATCAACGGAATCAGCGGCCTTCGGGTGTTTTGATCGACTGTCTCCGCTGGACAACGCTCATACCACTCTTGGCCGACAAATGTCTTTGGTAGTGACTTGCCGAGAATTGTGGTGAAAGTGCGTCCTCCCTTGTCGCATGCCGAAACGGAAGTCGCCCGCATTGTCTGGAATCAGAAGACGGCCACGGTGCGCATTCCCTAGTGGCAAAACCGTCGATTACAAGGCGGTGCAGACCTAACTGCGCTGATTCGTGGCCAAGGGTTTGTCCGATGGAAACGTCATCTTTGCATTCGCTACCTTCTTAGGGGTTGGACTGTTCAATCTCGCCGCTCGTTTTCTGGTCTCAGCACTCGAAGCGCAACTTGGACGAAGCCAAAGGTCCAGTCGCAGCGGCGACAGGGAGCCGCGCCGCTTTGCGTTCTCATCTCTTTGGACACGCTGCCTGTGTGTGGTACGATGCGCCTTTGCTCGCACGCACTGCAACGGACTCTCTTTGGAAGATCATGGCCAACAGCAACTCGTTTGGGGCCGACGCCTCGCTTGTAACATCCTCAGGTACATTCAGTTACGTCAGCCTGCCAAAGCTGGCGGCGGCCGGATTCGGGGGGATTGAAACGCTCCCCTTTTCGATCCGAGTGCTACTCGAAGCGTGTCTTCGGAACTGCGACGGCTTTCTGGTCAGCGAAGACGACGTCAAGAACGTCGCCAACTGGGATGAAACGAAGACCCCCGATATCGAGATACCCTTTCTTCCTGGACGAGTCGTTCTGCAGGACTTTACGGGTGTGCCGGCCATCGTCGATCTGGCGGCATTGCGGGCGGCGATGGTCCGCATGGGTGGCGACCCAGGCAAGATCAATCCGCTGGTCCCCTGCGATCTGGTGATCGATCACAGCGTGCAGGTCGATGAGTTCGCGACGGCACTCGCATTGCAGTTCAACGTCGATAAAGAGTTTGAGCGGAATCACGAACGCTATCAGTTCCTCAAGTGGGGACAGCGGGCGTTTCAGAACTTTCGCGTGATTCCTCCGGCGACTGGAATCGTGCATCAGGTCAACCTTGAGTATCTCGCGAACGTGGCACTCACCAAGGATGCCAACGGCGGCAAGGTCGTCTATCCCGATTCACTCGTCGGGACCGATTCCCATACGACGATGATCAACGGTCTCGGCGTTGTGGGCTGGGGTGTCGGCGGCATCGAAGCCGAAGCGGTGATGCTGGGTCAACCGATCTACATGCTGCTCCCCGAAGTCGTGGGGATGAAACTCTCGGGTGAGTTGCCCGAAGGAGCGACGGCCACCGACCTCGTCCTTACGGTGACACAGACACTCCGTCGCCAGGGAGTGGTCGGCAAGTTCGTCGAGTTCTACGGACCGGGTCTCGATAAGATGTCGCTCCCCGATCGGGCGACGATCGCCAACATGGCTCCAGAGTATGGTGCGACGATGGGCTTCTTCCCTGTCGATCATGAAACGCTCAAGTACATGCAGCGCACCGGTCGCGACAAAGCAACGATTGATCTGGTCGAGAAGTATTACAAGGAGCAGGGTCTGTTCCGCACCGCCGATTCACCGACGCCGAGGTTCTCGGCCACACTTGAGCTCGACATGTCGACGATCAAGCCTTCGATGGCGGGACCGAAGCGTCCGCAAGATCGCGTGCTGTTGTCGGCGATGAAGTCGCAGTGGCTCCAGGACTTGGCAACCACATTCGGCAAGTCGGCTCCGACGATCGATTCGACACCACAGTCGATGACGTCGGAAGGTGGACCCGCCACCGAAGCGGTTGCCGTCGTTGATGCCGACCCCGGAATGAGCGGCGTGCCGGTCGAGTATGCCGGCGAAGAGTTTGACCTGAAGCACGGCGCGGTGGTGATCGCCGCCATCACGAGTTGCACGAACACGAGCAATCCGTCGGTCATGATCGGTGCGGGACTGCTGGCGAAGAAAGCCGTCGCGAAGGGACTGCAGCGCAAGCCCTGGGTGAAGTCGTCGCTTGCTCCCGGAAGTCGCGTCGTCACCGATTACCTCGATCAGGCAGGACTCAGTGAGTCGCTGAATGCGTTGGGCTTCAATCTCGTTGGCTACGGCTGCACGACCTGCATCGGAAACAGTGGGCCGCTGCCCGATCCGATTGCGAACGCCGTTCATGAGAACGATCTCGTCGTCTGCTCGGTGCTGTCGGGGAATCGCAACTTCGAAGGGCGTGTGAATCAGCACGTCAAAGCGAACTACCTCGCCAGCCCTCCGCTCGTCGTGGCTTATGCACTCGCAGGTTCGACCGAGATTGACCTCGCGACCGAGCCGTTGGGACAAGACAAGAACGGAATCGATGTCTACCTCGCCGACATCTGGCCGTCGCAGAAAGAGATCGCCGATGCCATCTCGACGGCATTAACGCCCGAGATGTTCACGAAGCAGTACAGCACGGCATCGACAGGACCGGAAGAGTGGCAGGCGATCTCAGGAGCCGACGGCGACCTCTTCCAATGGGATGAATCGAGCACCTACGTGCAGGAGCCACCCTTCTTCGTCGATATGCCGGTGGAGCCTCCCGCGATCCAGGCGATTAGCGGGGCTCGTTGCCTCGTCTCTGTCGGAGATTCGACAACGACCGACCACATCAGTCCGGCGGGATCGATCAAGACCGATTCGCCGGCGGGAAGGTATTTGCAACATCATGGTGTCGCACCGGTCGACTTCAACAGTTACGGCAGCCGACGCGGCAACGACCGGGTGATGACTCGCGGCACGTTCGCCAACATCCGCTTGCGCAATCTGCTCGCTCCCGGAACGGAAGGGGGCGTGACGATTCACCTTCCCACCGGCGAGCAAACGACAATCTTCGAGGCCTCGCAGCGGTATCAGTTGGATGGAACACCGCTGGTGGCATTGGCCGGCAAGGAGTACGGCACTGGTTCGTCGCGCGACTGGGCGGCCAAGGGGACGCAGCAGCTCGGCATTCGCGCGGTGATCGCCGAAAGCTACGAGCGCATTCACCGCAGTAACCTCGTCGGGATGGGCGTGCTGCCGTTGCAGTTCCGTCCGGGTGAAAGCCGCGAGGCACTGGAACTCGATGGGACCGAGACGTTCGACATCTCACTGAGTGACGATGTGAAGCCCAGGCAAGCCGTCGAAGTGACCGCCCGCAAGGCCAATGGCGACGAAGTCCACTTCGTCACCACCTGTCGCATCGACACGCCGGTGGAGGTCGAGTACTACCGCCACGGCGGGATCTTGCATTACGTGTTGCGGCAATTGCTCAAGTAGTCGCCGCGACTGTCTGACTCAATCAGAAAAGCCTCGGTTCTTCAAGTGAAGAACCGAGGCTTTTGAATTGTCGGCTGAGTCTGTCAGCCCATTGTTACTCGTTTAAGTCCCGAAGGAATTAAGGAAGGTATCCACCGGTCAGCAGCGGCTGATGGCAACCGTAGACGGGGTAGGTCGGAGCACAGTAAGTCGGGGCACAGTACGTCGGGGCAAAGTAGGTTGGTGCACAGTAGGTTGGTGCACAGTACGTCGGAGCGACATAGGTTGGTGCACAGTAAGGAATGACTGGAGCACAGTAAGTCGGGGCACAATAGATCGGGTACGTCGGAGCACAGTAGCCGCCACCGTATCCGCCGTAGCCACCGTATCCACAACCGCCGGCTTGCACCGAACCAGCGAACAAAGCCAAGACGGCCACAACGGCACATGAGGTGATGAGAGTCTTCATTTCGATATCCTTAGAGAAGGGTTGGGTTTGAGTCGGCCAGGAAAGTTGTTTGTTGGCCTCCATACTCAACTCAGCGTTAGAACCGTCGTCGTGGGACAACAATTCTCGTCGGAATCGACGAATCTCGCCCAAGCAGACACTCACCATCGATGAATCGATGGGCTATCGTCACTCACGGGACGAATCTCCATCTGCCCCTATTCGCAATTCACTACTCGCGATTCGCTCCCTCGACTCCCATTGTCGCCAGATCGTTGAAGCGATCGACATCCTCTCCTGTCGACCACAGCATGCCGCGGAAGAGCAGGATGCGAAAGAGCGGGTCGTCGAACGTCCACGAGTAGTGGCCGAGGATCGAGACGAAGACTCGGCCCTGCCCCACTTCACGGGTCCAGAAGAGGGGATGGGGATCACCTTCTTCGTAGCCGATGCCGAGCGGGTTGATCGAACCGGGATCGCCGACGAGTCGCCAGTAGCTTTCATCGAGGAAGTCAACGCGGTGGAAGTTGCGAGTGACCGGATGCCGGCGGTCACGATCGAAGATCAGATCGAGTGGGCCATGTCGGAAGCTGATCGAGGAAACAGCCGACAGTCCGATGCGGTCGGCCAGTTGTTCGCCACCGCCGACAGCCCAATGGATGAAGACGACGCCCCCGCCGCGTTCGAGAAACGCATCGAGCTTGGCCCCCTGCACATCATCCCAACCGGTGTAGCGGTAAAAGGCGATGATGTCGGCCGACGCCCATTGCTCGTCGGTCGGCCAGACCCACGCGGTGTCGATGGCGACGTTTTCCGCACTCCCCAGCAACGTCGACCACGATCGTTGCCACGCCGGATAGTCGTGTTCGCCGGGACCATGATCCTTGTCGCCGGCCACGAGCACGATGTTGAGTCGTCGCGAGGTATCGATCGTCTCCCGCGCATCCGCCAGCACGGCTGCGATGTCTTCTGCGGTCCTTTGAGGTGGGTCTCCCTCAAGGTCAACGGGCAACGTCGGAGCCGGTGCCTGCAGGAAGCACAACAGATCATGCAGGTCGCTCTCGTTCAGCTTCTCGCTGATGTTCGCCGGCATCGTTGATGTCGGTTGCGCGATGATCTCCTCCACATCGGCTTCAGCAATCGTTGCTTCCTTGCCGGTGTTGTCTCCGATGATGATTTGCTCGCCATCCCGCCGGAGCGTGCCAGTGACGATGCGGCCATCCACGAGGGAGACGGCATACGTCAGATGATCGGGATTGATCGCAAAGCTAGGCTGCAAGACATCCCGCATTACCGATTGATAGTCGCGATGCAACAGGTTCGAGAGATCGGGACCGATCACGCCCCCTTCGCCACGCATGCGATGGCACTTCGAGCAGAGCGCCTGCTCGCTGAAGAAGAGTTCACGCCCGTGCTCCCAGTCACCGCCGGCCAGCTCGCTCGGCATAACGAACCGCGGGCTCGTTGACTGCACATCCGGCACCATCCAGGGGACGTAGAGCCGCGAGGTCGAGAGGGGCCTGAGCGTACTGGATTCGTTGGTGTACCAGGAGATGTGTAGCGTCGGCGGAGTTGGACCTGTTGCAGATTCCAACCGCACGTCGAAAAACTCCGAAGTTGGAGGTAGTGCTAATTCGACGCGATGATCGGCATCACTCACCAGTTGTTCTGCCTGTGATGGCGATTCAACTGTGATTGAAAAAGAGCGGTCGGATTGGATGACGAGCGTCACCACCTCTTCGGGCCACTCGTAGTCAATTTGCGAACCAGGCTGAACGGCGGGACGCAACATGTCGCGAACATCGACTTGGCATTCGAGCGTGAGAGTTCCCGGTTGTCCGAGACTCGCCAGAAAATCAGCATGTTGCTGGCTGTCGGTCATGAACGCAGCGACGGCATCGGGATTGGGATGCGGCCACCAGAGTGACTTCGCGGCGGGAGCGGGATCAGGCGTTTCGGTCGATTCAACATGCGTCGCAGGTGTCCAGGTGGCCATCACTCCATTCCGTGCCGAGCCAAGGTTGATGCATTCCTCCTGCTCGATCGCTCCTTCGGCAACAGGCCTTTGCCACGGAAGTCGAACGGTCGTATAACGCTGATCGGTCATAGAATCGGTCAGCAGCACGACGTTGCGACGATCGGGCGTCACCTGCACCGAATGAACGGCGACGTGCTCGACTGGTTCCAACTGCTGCGACTGCACGACGGCATAACCGGGTCGCTGAACTTCGAAGTCGTTCCCTTCTCGCAGACTGTGACCGATGGAGACCGTGATTTCTCCGGCGAGGGACTGCATCTCCTTCAGCGTCAACGGCCTGTCGAAGGCGATTTGCAGTTCAGTCGGCGATTGCGGCCACATGGCGACAGGCCGTGCGACATCGCTGTTTGCCACGACTTTGTAGAGACGACCAAACCCCTCGGGACCGCTCCCCCAGTCGGGGCCGCCGCTGTGTGTGGCGATGACGAGACCGCCATCGGGGGCCACGCAGGTATCGAGCGTCAAATGCCGCAGCACGGCCACTAACTGATTCTGTGCGAGGTAGCCGGCTTCATCGCGATAGAGCGAAGTGCGATAAAGATTGCCACGAGAGTAACCACACACAAGGGCATCATCCCACCAGCGCGCGGGGCCGAAGCACACGGCATCATCGCTGGAGCCAATGCGGTTGAATGTCAAGCCGCATGTCGACTGGTGCTGCGGTGAGTAGTCCCAGGTGCTCGGTTCATCGATCACGTCCGGCAGGTACTCAGGATGCCGGGGAGGGAAGCCGTAATGCCGATCGGGTTGCAGATGGAGCAACTCATCGAACGGGTTCCCATTCGGGAGCCACGTCGCTCCTTCCTGTTCGCTGCCGAAGAGATCGCCGCGACTGTTGAAGGCCAGCGAGACGTTGAACCTCACTCCCGTGCAATATGTTTCGCGCTCGCTGAAGTCGGGGGACACCATTTGAATCGTGCCACGTTCGCCGCCGATGTCGAATTGACTCACGCCATCATCAACGAGATAGGCGTTGGCGTAGTCGGAAGTCCCCAAGGCGAAGAAGAGGCGACCGGCGTCATCGAGCGCGAGCCCGACAGCATCGACTCCGCCACTGAAGTTTCGCGGCGGTGCCCAGCCCTCGATGACCGTCTCCTCGCGGTCGCCGATGCCATCGCCGTCGGTATCGCTGAGTTTCACAATACGACCGGCTGACGAAACGAGAATGTCCCCTTCCGGTGTCTGCACCATTCCCATCGGCATGCGAATGGCCGGTCCATCCCACCAGGTGGTGAGTTGATCTTCGAGGCCGTCTCCGTCGGAATCGTCGGCAATGCGAACGCGGCCATCGTATCCCAGCAGGAAGAGTCGGCCTGCGGCATCGTAGAACAGATCGTTGCAGTTGTTGGTTTCAATGGGGAGCGGAAAGACATCGAAGCCAGGCACCAGAAACTGCACTTCGGGCCGCACGCCGCCGGATAGAAGTGATGAGGCCACGGCAGCGTTTTCGGCATTCAACAGGTCGTCATACTTCTGTTGGAGATACGCCTCGACAGTCGCGGCCTCTACGTCGGAGAGCGCACGATCGTAGATCAACACTTCGGCAATGTCTCCCTGCAGAAAGCTCCCAACGGCGACCGGCTGTTCGTTGTTGCTGTAGTAGCGAGCACCGAGCGTAAGTTCATCGATAATCATTGCGCCTTCACTACGATCACGCGACCGCTGCGGCTGGCCATCGAAAACCAGCGACACCCCACCTGCCCCACTGTGCAATCGTGTTTGGATGACGTGCCACGTTCCCATCTCTTCAGCCACATCGAGCAGATCGATCGCGCCGCCGAAGCCTTTGCCTTCGAGATTGATATTGGAGAAGTCGGGAGTCGCCTGTCCGCCGAAGTCGATCGTGAAGCCGGTCGTGTAGTCGTTGAATCCGAGTTGATTCCCAGCCAGAAAGGCGCGGAAGAAACCGGGATTCGACTGAGGAGCCGCCACGATGAAGATAGTCGACTCGTCCCAATAGGTGGCCAGTCCCGTCATCTCGAAGTGATCGTCCTCACCATCGAAACGATAGGCCGACAGTTGTGTTTCACCGGAAGGCCCCGACACGAACATCGGCTGCGCATCTGTCGAGCGTTGCACAAAATGATGACGATTCCCCGAGGCATCAAGCCAGGCGTTCGTCATCTTGGTTGATTCGAGACGGCGCAGTCCCAGCGATTCATGCGCGACGGGTTGCACCGAGGCATCCCACCACCCCCAGAGACCATCGGTGACTTCGAGTCGCCCATCAGCCCAAGGCTCGGCGGCGAGTGCGGAATGTGCTGAGGGGAACAGCGCAACACAAAGGACGGTCAGTTGAACAGAACGGTTCATCATGGAAGCGCCAAGTCGTCGTTTCGTTGGTGACACCGTCATTCCTGTCTTAACGAAGTTCTCAGTCCTTCACGGCGCGGTTGCGTTCACCGTTTCGCTGGGCGTCCATCCAAGGCGAATCGCTTGTGCCGCAATCCGATCACTTGAAGTGACCTCGAACGGTTCCGAGTAGAGTAACCACCGGTCTGATCCTTTCAGGCGATAGGCAATCGACGCCCCTTCCGTTTCGCAGGTGAGGGTGGCGACTCCGTCAGCAAACACGACCGTCGGGTCGGCCGTCGTCGGCTGCTCGCCATCGGGGGGCCAGAGGTGGCGGATGAGTTCGCTTTCCGGCATGTGGCCGAGGTCGCCGGTTTCTGCCGTCCACGCTTCGTGAGCGGCTCGCAGTTCGGCCAGCTTCTCGAAGTAAGCAGGATCGGCCGCGAGGTTATGGATCTGATCGGGATCGGTCTCGCAGTCGTAGAGTTCTTCAAGTGGCTTATGCATTGAGGTGAACTGCCACTGATCGGGACCAAGTTCGTCGTTTCGCGCCATCCGCAACACTTCTTGCGCCAACTCCGAACGATCGCGGTAAGGGATGTAGCCGATGTAAGGGAGGTCGGGACGGTAGTTGCGAACGTACATAAAGCGTTCGTCCCGCACGGCTCGAATCGTTTCCGGTGCCGGGTCCATTCGGTCGCGACAGGCGTAGATGTAGTCGCGTGGCTCCGCTTGTTGCGGTCCCAGAAACGCCTGCCCCTGCATGTAGTCGGGAATGTCGAGACCGACGAGCGAGAGGACGGTCGGTGCGAAGTCGACGAAGCTCACCAGGTCTTCGCGAATCTCGCCGGCGTGTTCTCCATCGGGAAAACGAACGATCAAGGGGATTTGAATGCCTGAGTCATACACCCAGCGCTTGGCGCGAATCATGCCGTCGCCGTGATCGGAGTAGAAGAAGACGATCGTCGTGTCGGCAAGGCTATCGGCTTCCAACTGATTCAGGATCTCGCCGACCTTTTCATCCATCTGATGGATGTTGTCGTATTGCCTGGCAATGTCCCGCCGCACCATCGGCGCATCGGGATAGTAGGCGGGGACCGTGACATCGGCAGGATCGGTGATCTGCGGCGATGTCTGCTCGAACAGCTTGCTCTCGTGAGTATCGGTGAAGTTGAAGATCGCGAAGAACGGCATGTCGGGATCGGGTCGATTGCGCCAGTGGGCGTCGTCGCTGCTCTCGTCCCAGGCAGTGATCGGCGGCTTGAACTGGTAGTCGGTCTTGGAGTTGTTCGTGCAGTAGTAGCCGGCCGCACGCAGATATTCGGAGAAGCAGACGACACCCACGGGAGGTGTGGCCTCGTAGGTGGGAATGGCCAGCAACTCGGGATCGGTGATGTCGTCGATGGCCCCGGTGCGAGTATGGGTCCGCATCGCCATCGCACCCGTCGACACCGGATACATGCCAGTAATGATCGTGTGTCGGCTGGGTGCGCAGACGCCATACGTCGCGAAGGCCCGTGTGAACCGCAGCCCTTGCTCGGCAAACTGATCGATGTTCGGCGATTGTGCGAGTTCGTCCCCGTAGCATCCCAATCGCGGAGACATGTCCTCGCACGTGATCCAGAGGATGTTGGGGCGGTCGTCGGCGTGGGTGGTCGTCGCCGCCACGAACGCCGTTAAGCAAAGTGCAAGTGTGAAGATGGCTCGACGACGGAAATCGCTAACGTCAAACACCTTCGTCTGAGACATTGGGAAAAGTTCGCGCCCCCCTCCCCAGCCCGAGTCGACGATCCACCCGTTGTCACATGGCGCGGTGCTTCCTGAAAGTACCGTACCACTCAGCTCACATACACGACCATCCTCGCCCCCCTGCTCGCTGCATGGTGTGCTCGATCCGTCAGTCCAAGTTGAAGGTGGAGATGGACGGGCAAACGTCGGCTCCGCCATGATGGTGGTCTGAATCGGCCGGTCCTGTTGCCGCATACACGGCTAGGCGAGTTTGTCGCTATTCGTGACGCGGCCCTCTGCATCCGGTGCATTAACATCAACAAAACAGGCATCTGCTTCTGCTGCCGCTTCAGACATCATCATGAACATCACGACTTCGTCCGGCACAGGAATGTCGTGATCGCGAGCACCACTCTCCTCCCCGCTCCGGCCCCCCACCCACCTGGCCCCCACCCCGTTCTGTCCATAACCATATCTGTCGACCGACTCGCCGACCGTTCGCGACTGCCACCTGCACCCTATCGTATCACCCGCCGCTCACTGAATCACTCAACGGTCACCGTCAGCGGAATAACGCGTGGGTTGCCGCCGTCGTGGCGCGCGAATTCACCGGTGAACTCCACGCCTAGCGGGCGGCTGGTTCGCGACATCCCAGGTGATGAGGGACGTGCCAGTGAGTTTATACTGCGACGATTCGAGTGGCTCGGAGCCACCATTGACGGGCGACCAGCGGGTGATGTCGCGCATCAGTACCCATTCGTCGTCTCGGCGTTCGACGACTTGCCAGGTGGCGATCTCACGGGCCTCGAGCACCGATGGGTGTGATGGCATGCCGGGAAACGGCGGCGAACTTTCGATCGCCCACGACAGCGTGCGTTCGGTTTGCCCGCCATCGAGTTCATGCGGGAGCGGAGCCATGATCCAGTCGATGGCATCACCCAGTCCGTACGGCAACCAGCAGGGGTCGCCGAGCGTGACAGCTCCACCATTCAATGAAAAGCGGTCGGCCTGCGGTGGCCCGAAACTTGATCCGGTGAATCGACTCGGCTCGACGATGGGACTCATCGTCCCCTGTTGCGGTTGAGTCGGGCCAAACGGCTCCATTCCTTCCGGCCAGCCGGGAGGTGTCGTTCCAACACCGCGCGGAAACGTCGGCCGGGTGAACTGCGGCTGCGTAACAGGACCGACCGGGCCATGCATCCCGTGCCACTCGACGCTCGGGATGCTCGGCATTTCAAACGGATACGCTCCCTGTCGAGGAGCCTGTTGTCTGGTGATCACCGTCGGCAAGCGGCTGAGTGTGACCGTTTCCCCCTGCACGTCGTCGATGCGCCAGTTGAAAGTGGCTTCGTATGTGGCCGCGCCATTCGGTTCGTCGGCTGTGATCGTCAGTCGATAGCTTGGCGACTCGTACAGGCTGAATGCATAACTCAGTTCGGGTGGACCGACAGGTACGACTTCTTCGGGCATCGACTCCGGTTCGATGATCCCCGACTGATACATCGGCGTATCGGCCATCAAATCGGGTGACGTGTCGGCCTCAATCGCAGGTGCGAAGATCGCACGTGCCGCCGCTTGAATGGACGTCTCTCTCGGCAGCGCTGCGCCGGGGAGCAGTATGATCGCCAGTATCGCGCTGGCGGCTACGCACATCCACGATCGGTGTCGCGAAAACGATCGCTCTTGTCGCATCAAGTTCTTGAGGCGCTGGGCCGTCACATCGAACGGCGACAGGGCCGACACGCCGACGACGGGTTTTAGTTCCTGGCGAAGGCTCAACACGTTCAGCAGACACCGGGCGTACTCGCTGGGGCGACAACTGAGCCGGGCGACGACTTCTTCATCGCAACAATGTTCACGGTAGCGGCGCAGGTGAGAGTTCATCCACCACACGAGGGGATGAAACCACCAGATGATGATCGCCAGCAGTTGCACCGTGCCGCAAACGGTGTCTTGCCGACGGAGGTGATTGAGTTCGTGTGCCAGCACCAGCCGCAATTCGGACGAACTCATCCGGTCGAGGACGACTCGTGGCAATACGACCGTGGGAGACCGCACACCAAACACGCCGGGAACTCCGGGCTCGTCGAGAATCACGACCTTCAGCTTCACATGGAGCCCCAGATCAGTGCGGAGACCATCAACCAGTTCAAAGATCGGCCCCGACGTGATGTCTTCTCCGCGCGACACCAACTGCGCGAGTCGCCGCCGCTTGAGCATGATGCCCAGCAGGAGCACCAGACTGCCGCCGGTCCAGACGAGCACGAATCCCCATTGAACGATGCGCAACCAAGGGATGGAGGAGGTTGCCGTGGTGACGGCATCTGCGTTGGTGGGTGGCGCGACGACTGCCGCTGCAGCCGGCGATTGCGTGGCGGCAGCCTTCGACTCGGACATCGGTTCGTCGAGTGAAGGCGACATCGCGAGTGTTGCAGACTCATCAGCGACGGTGGGCTGTTCATCAACCTGAGACACAAGGGTGCCATCAAGGTTGGTAGTCGGACCAGTTTCATCATTCGCAATCGATGTGGTCGTCAAAGCGTCGGAGATGCTTTCCGTTTCGGCGGTCGACCTCTCACTGGGCTCGTTCGCAACCGGCGAAGTCTCAGCTCCCCCCCACCAGCAGAACGGTCCGATGGCCACTGACCACAAGGGAGGACACAAGCATTTGAGGGCGGCTACAAGCAAAAGGGCATAGGCCCAGTGAGCCGATCGGCGTCCGATCCAGCGCGCGATCAGCAGTAGCAGGCCGACGGTCAACGTCACCTGCCAGAGTTGCCGCAGCGCGACGAGCGAAGTTACTTCAATCAGTTGTTCGAGCATGACCCTGCTCCAGGTCGTCGAGCATGTCTTTCAAGCGATCGATGTCATCCTGAGAGAGGGACTTCTCTTCAATGAGATGTTCCACGAGCGGCAGGGCGCTACCGTTGAACAGTCGGTCGACGAAGTCGGTCACTGTTTCGCGAATCACTTCGCTCGGTTTGACCTTGGCCTTATAGACGAGACTGCGTCCGTCGAGCTTCGATTCGAGATAGCCCTTGGCCTCCAGTCGGCGCAGATAGGTCTGCACTGTCTTGTAATCGACGGTTCTGCCAGGAGGGAGGGCGTTGAGGACATCCCGCACCGTGGCCGTCTTCTGATTCCAGACAATGCGGGCGACTTCCGTTTCGGCACGCGATAAGGGCGGACGCACTTTCACCACAATTCTCCGGTAGGACACTGTCACAGACATTTGTCTGCCAATGGAGTGTGACGGATCGTGAGAGCGTTGTCCAGCGGAGATGCACCCGCGTTATCAGCGTTCACCGTTGGTCTGGGACGAGGGGGGTGGGCGGGCTTGTGATGCATGGGGGAGAGTCGCATCACGGGGGCTAAAGCAATCTCAACACTCGTTTGACAGTGACGCCCGTTCACGACGGATTGAGCAACAGCTGAATCGCATCAGAATCGAGGTTCGTGAAGAATTCGATTTCGTTGCGTTCCGAGCGCTGCACGGTCTGGTAGGTCGGGAAGTAGCCCGATGGCAACAGTCCGAACTTTGTGAACGTACCGAGGACGGCTGTTTCGCGGCGTTTGAGGTAGCTGAGCATCAACGGTTGCTGGAAATCGAACTGGCTCAACGCGCGGAGAGCCGTGAACAACTGTGACAGCGACACTCGATAGAACGGCGGGTCGCAGACGATGATGTCGAACTGGTCTCCCTGCCAATCGGGACGGTAGACGTCGAATCGCCGAAAGCCGGGGAGCTTCGCGAACCGTTCATCGACATCGAGAATGGAGACATTCGCGCCGACCTGTTGCAAACGCTCGCCGAGCAGTGGGCAGCAGAGGCAGCAGATCGAACCGATCGGGTGCAGGAACTCCGTCAGCCTCGCGAGCGTCGGCTCGTCGAAGAAGTACTGTTCGTTTTCGTGGAGTTCGTACATGCTCATGTAGGTCTCGCAGGTCTCCCCGATCGCTGTGACATCGCGAACGGCGAAGTCGGTGGGAGGCCGTCGCTGCGGCGACATTCGCATTCTCGTGTCGTTCGTGAGATGATCGTGTTCACACAACATCCCACGGCTACCGCCGCCCCGAAAGGATCTTTCGAGGCCACCTGCGCATGATCTGCCCAGATTGCAAGACTCGAATCCGCGTCACCCCCGCGACCGCACCCGGCGAATGGGCACGGATGTCGGCAATCCTCTGGGGAGTTTCCATGACATTGGCCGTCTTCGGTTTCGCTCTGTCTGTTTGGCACTCGTTTGTCTTTGCTGGAGTGATTGCTCTAGGTGCCGCATATGCGACACTGTCAACATTCACCTGCCGCGACTGGGCAATGAAGTTTCGTGATCGAACTTGCTCAAACTGCGGTCGCGAATACGACGTTGGGTTCTGGACTGTCAATGATTGAAGATGGATCTCAACGGCGGAATAGCAAATTGGCAGGAGGAGGTTTGAGTGAGCTTTGAAAGACTGTGCGAAGAATACATGGCGAAGGAGGCGCGGCTGCTTGAATTGTGTCAACAGATCAGTGCCGCGTTTCGAATTGCGGGAAACGATGAATGGAGAGATGTGTTCTCCTCTATCGCCACACGTCTGCGCACCGCGCCTGACAGCGAGTCGAAGCAGGAAATCGCGACGCAACTCGTGCGGCTGTTCCATCGGGACGGGATCTTTGATGACGTCCCCGCGGGACTCCACGATTCGTTCTTGCTCGACGAATGGCGGAACATCAGCTCCGAACTTCTCGACCTCGCATTGATCTTTCGAGAATCAAAGTACACGGAAGTGCGAAAGTCGATCGAAAGATGTTCGAGCGAAACGTGAGACACGCTTCAGATGGTGCTCTCGTATGCAATTCATCAAGCAAGTCAAACACTGGCCATTTCAATTCGGGGACTCATCGGCGGGGTGACATGGCAAGCGTTCGATGTCGATCGGATCGGATGTCCTGTAGGGACAACCGACAATAGCCCACCGATTTATCGATTTATCGGTGGGAAAGCAGGCGTGTGCTAACTGCCGAGTCTGCTGCCGAGTCCCGGAGGGACGAAAGATGCGTTGAGACGCACGACTTCTTGGTAGCGAAGTTGCGATCAGGCGAAGCATTGTCGCGTCGATCGATCTGCCGTCCCTGGCGAGACTATCTGTTGTGTCTCGTCGCCAAACCCACCGTTGAAACGGTGGGCTATTGTCGAACGTCCCTGACGGGACGAGACAGTCCTCGACCAGTTCATCGTCCAGCGCTGGGCCACCCGTGAAACTCCATCTGCGCGCGACATCCCGCCTCGGGGAACGCCGCAGAGTGCGTCCCCTACAAGAAGGGCGCAACTTTGCCGGGTGCTCTGGTTGAGGTTGCGTGTGCCACCCGGCGCAACCGCGAGACATAGGGTAGACGGAACGTGTACACGGACGAATCGTCGTCCGGGTGGGCCGTCAAGAGTATGGCAAGAGTATCGTCAAGGGTATCACCAAGTGTGTGTCTCTACTCTTGTACTCTTGACCCGCCAAACGCCGGGAGGCGGCATGTGGCAATGTTTTTGTGGAGTCGACAATCCCGCCATTTCGAGAAAAAAGTGGAAACTCAGAGACGCAGAGGGGCTTCGCATCCTCCGCGTTTCCTGCCTACCTGCTCCATGCTGCAGTCCAGACAGGAATGCCTGGACCACCTGGCAATCACCGGAAGGCGCAACACGACGGGACTGGTCAGTCACTCTGGGAGATGGTTGCAAACACACTTCGAGTGACTGACACGAGTTTTGTGATCTCAAAATTCAGTGGTGCGGCAACATGCATCACGACTTGTCCCGATTGTAACCAAAGCAGTGGTCCAACTCCCGACATTAACAGTTGCCCTGTCGGACAACCTTCAGCCGTCAACCAGTTCGCCAGGGCGTCCCACAGTTCTCCAGACTGTGTGCTCACGTCGACAACGTAGAACGGAACCGGCTCATCCGGATGTTGCGACTCCCACGCCTGCATCATCGATTCGACGATTCTGTGGGAGCCCACCGATTGAATAGCCCAATTCACCCAGAGAAAGATGATCGCACGAGGCTCGGACAACGCCGCGGCAAGCTCGTCGGTGTCTCGAATCGGCGTCATGGGTAGTTGCCTTGCGTATCGGTTAGCACCGAACAAATCGTCACGTCACTCGTGCCAAGAAACAGACCATAAGATCGTACATCGCGGTTTCCTCCGGTCGTTGACTGGGGGCTAAGGGGAGTTCAATGCTTGTTTGAAGGGGTGGCCGATCACATTTTCAAATACTTCAATATGTCGTCGTACAACCCTCCCTGGTTCGAATAGAGGGCGTAGTTGCGGGCCGAGGAGAACCATTCCTTGGTCGAGGGGCGCAGGCGCTTGGCAGCGGCCAGGAGATCGCCGGTGGTGATCGGTTTGGGAATGCCGGTCTTCATCGCTTCGGTCAGCTTTTGTTCCACAGCATGATCCACGAGTGCCTTGAGGTCGGCACCCGAGAACTCGGTCGTCTTCTTGGCAACGTGTTCGTGGTCGATGTTGTCGGTCGGTTTTCCCTTGAGGAGCAGACGCAGCACTTCGGCACGTGCCGACGGATCGGGAGGAGGAACGAAGAGAATGCGATCGAAGCGACCAGGCCGACGGAACGCCGAGTCGACATGCCAGGGAGCGTTGGTGGCCGCGAGGATCAGCACGCCGTCGTTGCTAGCTTTGTCGCCGTCCATTTCGGCGAGGAACTGATTGACGAGATGCCGCGCGGACGAGGTCTTCATGTCCGAACGAGCCGCGCCAAGGGCATCGACTTCGTCAAAGAACAAGACGCACGGCGTGTTTGAGCGAGCGTACTCGAACAGTTCGTGCAGCTTGCGTTCGCTGTTCCCGAGCCACATGTCGAGTACATCGTTGATGCCGATGCTGAGGAACCCGGCCTTGATTTCACCTGCCGTCGCCCGCGCGAGATGGGTCTTGCCGCAGCCCGGCGGTCCGTACATCAGGATGCCGCCGCCGATGGCCTTGCCGTAGGCTTTGAACATCTCCTGATGTTCCAACGGATAGATGATCTTCATGCGAATCTCTTCCTTGAGACTCTGCATTCCTCCGACATCGGCGAAACTGATTCGCGGCTTCTCGAAATGCTCGCTGACCGGAGAAGTCGACTCTTCGCTCTCCCAGCCGGCGCGAACGCGACCATCCTTGACCTCGGCATCGTCGTCGGCGTCGATGCCGAGCCTCGCCTCGAATTCGTCATCCTTGAGCGTCGGGTCTTCGCCGATGGCTGACTTGTACTCGGTGACCGCGAACTCGACATCTCCCTTTTGCCAGAGGAGCCGGGCGTGCAGCAAGTAGGCGTCGGCCGGCGTATCGCGTCGGCTGACCAATTCCTCGATAATCACCAGCGCATGGGAGAACTTCCCCTGCTGGAAGAACGCCGTTGCCAGTCCGATCTTCAGGTCGCTGTTCTCGCGATCGCGGGCGAGTGCGTCTTTGTATTCGTTCTCGGCTTCTTCGGCCTTGCCGCATTGCAACAGCGTTTCGGCGAGATGCTTTCGCAGCGGAACGTTTTCGGGCGAGAATTGCAGAGCCTCGCGCAGCGATTTGACAGTCTGTTCGTGATTCACAGAGGATGCTTTCGTGATGAAGTTGTGACGCGCTCACGCAGCACTATTGTGATACGGAGTCGATGCGTCCTCAACTCCACGCAAACGGCCGAACGCGTGAGTATTGCGGCTTAAATTGAGACCGTTTCGCAGAGATCAGACTCAGAAGGGTCCATGCAGGTTCGGGTGTCAGCCGACTTCGGCTTCCATTCGCCGCATGAAGTCGATGCTTTCGCGGGCGATGTGCTCGGCTCCCGGCGAATAGTCGAAGACTTCCACCGACACCCAGCCCGAGTAGCCTGTTTCCAAGAGGGCGGCCACGATCGGATGGTAGTCGGTCTCCCCCATGCCCGGACCCAGCAGGTTGGTGTCGTTTACGTGGAAATGCTTCGTATAGGGACGAAAATCTCGAATGAGATCGGGCAAAGGGACTCCCTCGGCCAGCATCGCCTTCACATCCTGATGCAGTTGGAAACAGGGATGGTCCAACCGCTCGATCATCTCAACCGCGCGTGCACAGGTGTTGATGAAGTTCGTTTCTTTCTCGGTCAGCGGTTCCATGCAGATCGTCACACCTCGTTCCTTGCAGGTCGGCAGAGCGGCCGCGAATACTTCGCAGGCATGATCCATTCCCTCATGGAAGGTCATGCCTTCCGCCAGATTCCTCTGAAAGGGTGAGCCGAAGACCATTACGGTGCCACCGAGGTCGCCGCACAGGTGGGCGAGGTCGCACAGGTACTCGGCTGTCTTTTCACGGACGTGCTTATCAGCCGACGTCAGATGCAGCCCCTCGGTCTTGGCCAGCAACCAATGGAGTCCGCAGATCTCCAGGCCATGCTCCTCAGCTTGCTTTCGCAGTGTGTCTCGTCGCTCCGCGGTAATCTCGCGCGGATGCTGCGCCAGCGTGAAGGGTGCGACTTCGATACCGGTGTAGCCCGTCTCGGCGATGAAACGGCATTGGTCGGGCCAGTC
This sequence comes from uncultured Planctomycetaceae bacterium, assembly GCA_942492405.1. Taxonomy (GTDB): domain Bacteria; phylum Planctomycetota; class Planctomycetia; order Planctomycetales; family Planctomycetaceae; genus JANNSB01. The sequence continues at coordinate 206,635 of CALOES010000019.1, read as the reverse complement.
CCAACCTTCAAAGAGTTCCTGGCAGATGGCGTACTTCATGGTGAGCAGAGAGTCGTCAGAAAGGAGTCGGAGGTCACGTCGACGTCAGTTTTACAGGGACGCGGCTCTGATTCCTACCGACCACTCACAATCGAAGTCCTGCTCAATCGTCCACATCCTTCAGCGGAATGAACTCGTCGGACGACTCTTCGTCGACGTTGTCGAGTCCCATGAACTCGGCTTCTTCGACGCGGTCCTGGGGCCGGAAGACTTCGAGTGCCTCGGTGCGTTCGTGGGCCTGAGCCATCGATCCCGAATCACCCGGCCCGAGATGGACCTGAAACTTGATCTTGGCGAAGGCCAGTTCATCGCCGGGAAGCAACGCGCCGCGAGTCACACGCTGGCCGTTGACCTTCGTCCCGTTCGTGCTTCCCAGATCACGAATGTAGAGCAACCCGTCGGTGCGGGCGATGGCGCAGTGGACCTTGGAAATGCTCGAATGATCGAGTTGTACATCGCAGAGTCCCTTCTTCCGGCCGACCAGTGTGATCGCCTTTTGAATGACGATCGCGGGGGATCCATCAACGGGAATGAGCTTGGCGAGCATGTTTACGTTCAACCGCGGACGGCAAGCGATGAAGGCTCTCTGCCCTCGAATGTTGTCTTAAATCGGAAAGGGAGTCTCCATTCTGCCCGATCGACAAGCGCTGTCAACTGGGAGACATTTCGGATTGGGGATTTCGAACATCGTGGATCATTATCGCCGATCCACTCGTATTTTCGTTGATCAAAAACGCTACCTTCGCTGGGCGACTTCGTTCAGCAGCGTGTGCTGGTAGTCGTGGAAGCTCATCCACTGGATCTGCTCGGAGGCGAGTAGGCGTTCCCACTTGTTGATGAGCGTGCGGTCCGAAGGCTGCAGGTTCCATTCGTAACGGTGGTCGGCACGCATATGAATCGGGTCGTCGACAGCCGCATGCAGTTCCACGGTCAATGGGAGTTCGTTCAATGCCCGCATCTGCTCGTTGACGCTCCTGCGGACCTCAGGAAACTGAGAATACGGATGCAATGCAAAATTGAGTTGCGCCGCCCAGTCGGCATACTCCAGATACTGCTGAGAGAATCCCGCCTCGGGTGCCGTTGTCGTCGAGACATGGTAGTCGATCTGTTCGCCGATCATCTGGATTGAGTCGCCTTGCCGGCTCACTTGAAACTCGGGCTGCAATTGAAACTCGAGCGCTCGCAACACGCGTTGTGAACGTTCGTTCGACTGATCACGCAGCGAGTTGATGGCGGTCTCGGTTTCGGATTGAGCCACCGTCAGAATCTGACGCAGTTCGGCGAACGACACCGACGTGGCGATCAATCGCTCGTTGAGGATGACGAATCGATAATGCACCGGCTCGAAGATGACGATTTCGCCGACATCCTGCATGTAGTCGTAGACTTTGCCGCCGTGCATCAACGTCAGGCTGCGGGCAATGATCGTTCCGCCACTGGCATCGGCTCGCAGATCGCAAACGGTGGTGTAAGCACGGGCGTCTTGGGCGTGAGACTTGGTTGGAGATATCAGCAGGCCCACAAGACACAGGGCAGGGAGCAGCGAAGTCGCAAGGCGACGCGGGCTGAGGGGCATCCGAAGACTCCAGGAGTTAAAACAAGCGCGCAACAGCAGCCCCACCGATGGCTCATGCGCTGCAAGAACCGAAAGGAGTTCGACCGTCGATGCGGGTGAGAGTTTGAGAGAGGCGGCCCACGAAAGGGGGCGGAGAATACGGAGCAGGCCATTCCCTCACAAGCGGTATCGCCGGCTCGCGCCTACGGAGGGTCATAACCCCCTGGATGGAACGGGTGGCACCGGCAGATTCTGCAGATTCCCTTCCACGCTCCCCGCCAGGGACCGTACTGCCGCACCGCCCCGATGAAGTAGTGGCTGCAGGTCGGCTCGAACCGACACTGCCTCCCGATCAGCGGGCTCAGCGTCCATTGGTAGACTCGCACCACGCCGATGAGCACCGACGACACCAGTGCGGAAATCCACTTCAAGGGATGCATCACATCAGCCCAACGCCTTCGGAAACCGTTTGAGAGCTTCCTCGATGTTTGCACGACTGTTGAAGGCACTCAAGCGGAAATAGCCCTCGCCACAGGAGCCGAAACCACTGCCGGGGGTGCCGACGACGTGGGCTTTGCTCAGCAACTGGTCGAAGAAGTCCCAACTCGACATCCCCTCGGGAGTCTTGAGCCAGATGTAGGGAGCGTTCACTCCCCCATGCACTTCGATACCACCAGCCGTGAGACCTTCGCGGAGGAGGCGGGCGTTCTCCATGTAGAAGTCAATCGTCGCTCGAACTTGCTTCTTCCCCTCGGGTGAATAGATGGCCGCCGCTCCACACTGCACAGGGTAAGAAACGCCGTTGAACTTCGTGGCGTGTCGGCGCGACCAGAGGGCGTGGATGGGACGTTGCTCTCCGGCCGCGGTTTGCCCCATCAGTTCCTTAGGAACGATCGTGTAAGCACACCGCACACCGGTGAAACCGGCCGTCTTGCTGAAGCTGCGGAACTCAATCGCGACTTCGCGTGCGCCGTTCACTTCGTAAATCGAATGCGGAATGTCGGCTTCGGTAATGTACGCCTCGTAGGCGGCGTCATACAGAATGATCGAATGGTGCTTACGGGCATACTCGACCCAGTGGGCCAGCGCATCCTTGACCGCAACAGCTCCTGTCGGATTATTGGGATAACACAGGTAGATCAAGTCAACAGGCTCCGTCGGAAGTTCCGGAGCAAAACCATTCTCGACAGTGCAGGGGAGATAGGTCAGCCCTCCATAGCGTCCGTCGGCTGTCGCTTCGCCAGTGCGTCCATCCATCACGTTCGTGTCGACGTATACGGGATAGACGGGATCCTGCACGGCGATGCGGTTGTCGGGTCCGAAGATGTCGAGAATGCTTCCCGTGTCGCACTTGGAACCATCCGAAACGAAGACTTCATCAGCCGAGACATCGATTCCTCGTGACTTGAAGTCGTTCTCGACGATCGCATTCCGCAAAAAGTCGTATCCCTGGTCGGGTCCGTATCCGCGAAACGTCTCGCGATGCGCCAGTTCCGCGACGGCCTTCTGCATCGCTTCAATGACGGCCGGAGCCAATGGCTCGGTGACATCGCCGATGCCTAACCGAATGATCTTCGCATTCGGATGCGCCTCGGCAAACTGCTTGACACGGCGGCCAATCTCGGGAAAGAGATAGCCGGCCTTGAGTTTGTAGTAATTCTCGTTGATCTGCGCCATGTGAGTGGTTTCTTGATTAAGACGTTGAAATCTACTTGCGCTTCATAGCACATCGTCCTCTGATTTTCATCGTTGTCGCGGAAGCGGTTGGCCACTCAGTCCCCGGTGTTTCTGCTGGAGCGGGGCGTGGCCATCGACAGGGCAGCGGAAAGGTCGTCACACTGACGTCGCAATCCTCGATCACCCCTGTGACGACCCGCTATGAGCACTCCAACTCCGACCAGTCCCTGGTACACCCGCATCGGTCCCGGCCTCATCACGGCCTGCGTCGTCATCGGTCCGGGGAGTATTTTGTCGAGTTCGCAGGTGGGTGCTTACGATGAATATGCGATGCTGTGGATCGTCGCAGCGTCGGTCGTCTTCATGCTCGTTTACATGCAGTTGGGAGCGACGCTGGGGGTCGTTACGCAGCAGTCTCCGGGGGACATCATTCGCGGCAAGGCGGGTCGCTGGCTGGCCATACTGGTCGGCGGAGCGGTCTTCTTCATTTCGTCGGCCTATCAGTCGGGCAACAACCTGGGAGTTGCCGCGGCATTTGAGTCGTTTGTTGATTCCAAAACATTGATTGCCTGGCTCATCGTCGGCTTCAACGCGATTGCGATTGCGTTCCTGTTTGCGTTTCGTGATCTCTACAAGATGCTCGAACGAGTGATGATGATTTTCGTCGGCGTGATGCTGGTCTGCTTCGCCGTCAACCTCATCCTCCTTAGACCTGACCCGGTGGCGATGCTCAAGGGCTTTATCCCCTCGGATGGGCCTCGCGGTTTCCAACTGCCACATTTGGCGCTGGTCGGTACCACGTTCGTCATTACCGCATCGTTCTATCAGGCCTATCTCGTGCGACAGAAAGGTTGGACCGAGGCCGACTTGCCGACCGGGATGATCGATGTTCGTGTCGGGTCGATCTTGATGGCTCTGATCACGATCATGCTCATCTCGACATCGGCAGCCGGCCTCTATTCAAAAGAGAATCCGGTTGAACTGAAGAGCGCGGTGCAAGTGGCCACATCGTTGGAAGATCTGTTCGGGCCGGCCAGTAAGATCATCTTTTGTCTGGGCCTCTTCTCTGCGGCTTATTCATCATTTCTTGTGAACTCGATGATCGGCGGATTCATGGCGGCCGATGGACTGGGTTGGGGATGCAAACCGACCGACCGCGGGCCGCGCATCCTGACGACGGTCGCATTGTTGACAGGCATGGTTGTCGCGCTGGCCGTGAACGCTCTCGGCTGGGATGCGACGCCGACCATCATTGCCGCTCAGGCTGTGACGGTGCTCGCGTCGCCACTCGTCGCATGCGTCCTGCTATGGTTGGCTTCGTCTCGAGACGTGATGGGTCAGCATGTCGCGACGCCACTGCAGAAGACCATCGCCGGCATCGGCTTACTGGCATTGATCGCGATCGGAATGAAGACCGCTTTTGTCGACTTGCCAAAAAAGATCGACACGTATCTCGATCCACCGGCTGTCGCGGCTCCGGAGTCACTTACTCCCGGCGATGCCGCTGGTGGCGACGAGGAAGCCTCACCATGAGTCACGAGTTCGACCTCATCGCGTCAATTCGAAAGCATGCCAAGGCGAACGAGCATGTTGTCGTCGGCATCGGCGATGATGCGGCCGTGTTGCGAGCGAGTTCCAGCGACACGCTCGTCGCCACCGACATGCTGATGGAAGGTGTGCATTTCATCGTCGACCAGACGACGCCGGAGTTGATCGGTCGCAAGGCACTCGCGGTGAACCTGAGTGATGTCGCCGCGATGGCGGGAACGCCGACGGCTGCGTTCGTCAGCGTGGCGCTGCCGCGGCGTTACGGTAGCGAGTTCGCCGAGCGCATGATGCAGGGGATTCAGACGTTGGCGGATGAGTATCACGTGGCATTGGCGGGTGGTGACACCAACATCTGGGAAGGTCCGCTCGTGATCAACGTCACAGCCATCGGGACCGCTGGCCCTTGGGGAGCGGTGTTGAGATCGGGTGCGAAACCGGGAGATGTCATCCTCGTCAGCGGTCCGCTTGGTGGCAGCCTCGCGGGCAGACACTTCACTTTTCAGCCCCGCCTCGATCTAGCCCGGCACATTGCACAGAAGGTTCCGATCCACGCGATGATCGACATCAGCGATGGACTGATCTCCGATTTGGGCCACGTCCTCGACGAGAGCGGCGTGGGTGCCGACGTGGAACTCGATTTGGTTCCGATTCATACAGATGTCGATACAGCACTGTCGAAGTCGGAGCGCCTCAAACACGCCCTCAACGACGGTGAGGACTTTGAACTGCTGATCTGCGTGCGTGAGTCCGACGCGAAAACGCTCGCAATCGACTGGCCGTTCGATGTCGCTCTCACTCGCGTGGGACGGATCACACGAGATCCCGGCTGCTGGAGCGTCGGTGCGGATGGACAACAGGCAGGAACTAACGAAAGCCGGCTGGGAACATCGTTGGTAGGCGACCGCGGACCTGCCATTCGCTGTCTCGATCTTAATGCTTAAAATGCCGCCGGACCGGTGAACACCATGGCCAAGCCGTGCTCGTTGCAACTGGCGATGACTTCGGGATCCCCTTTCGATCCACCCGGCTGGATGGCCGCTTTCACGCCGTGGCGGGCGAGTTCGTCGACTCCGTCACGGAAAGGGAAGAAGGCGTCCGAGGCGACCACTGATCCCTGGCTCCGCTCCCCCGCCTTGTGGGCGGCGATGAAAGCCGAATCGACGCGGCTCATCTGACCGGCACCGACGCCGACGAGCGCTCGACCCTGGCAAAGGACAATGGCGTTCGACTTCACGTGCTTACAGACCCGCCACGCGAAACGGAGCTGATTGAGCTCCTCCTCCGTTGGTTTGCGCTCGGTGGGAATCGTCCATTCCCCTTCGGGGTCGGCAGCTTCGTCACGCTGCTGCACCAGCAAACCGCCGGTGACGCGACGGTATTCCCAAGTCGTTCCGTACGCTTCGGCCAACGTCGGGCAGGCGAGTAGTCGCACGTTGGCCTTCCATTTCGGTTTCGTGGTGAGCATCTCGAACGCGGCGGCATCGAAGCCCGGCGCGATGATCGCCTCGATAAAGCGGTTCGGCTCACACAGCTTCTCAGCCGTCGCGGTATCGAGTGGGCGATTGAACCCCAGGATCGAACCAAACGCACTGACGGGATCACCCGCGTATGCGGCGTCGAACGCTGCCGCCAATGAATCCCCCTCGGCACATCCACACGGATTGGTGTGCTTGATGACGACGCACGCCGGGTCGTCGAACTCTCTGACGATCAACAACGCGGCATCGAGATCGAGCAAGTTGTTGTACGAGAGTTCTTTCCCATGCAATTGCCGGGCAGATGCGAGTGAGCCGGGCAGCGTTGGTGACTCCACATAGAAGGCAGCCGACTGGTGGGGGTTCTCGCCGTAACGAAGCGAAAGTTGTCGATCGAGTGTCAGTGTCAGTCGGGAAGGCAATGGAGAATCGTCGGCCGGTGGTGTGATCTTCAAGAAGTAATCGGAGATTGCCCGGTCGTAGCGAGCCGTCATTTCGAACGCGGCGGCGGCGAGTTCACGACGGAATTCGGGAGTGAGGCTGTCGTTCTGGATCGCCTCGATCACTTTCGGATACTGTTCGGGACTGCTGACGATCGCCACATGGGCGTGGTTCTTCGCGGCTGAGCGGACCATGCTCGGTCCTCCGATATCGATCTGCTCGATCGCATCGCTGATCGCGACGCCTTCGCGGGCGATCGTCTTCTCGAAGGGATAGAGATTGCAGACCACGATTGGAATCCGCCGAATGCCGTGCTGGGTCATCGAAGCGACATCGTCATCGTGATCTGGTCGTCCCAGGAGGCCGCCATGCACTTTGGGATGCAGCGTCTTGAGGCGTCCCTCCATCATTTCAGGGAAGCCGGTGTAGCTCGAAACGTCGGTGACAGCCAAGCCATGTTCCTGCAGATACCGCGAGGTACCGCCGGTTGAGAGGAGTTCATAACCGTTCGCGACAAGGGCCAATGCGAGTGTTTCGAGGCCGGTCTTGTCGCTGACGCTCAAGAGAGCAAAGGGTGCAGTCATCGTTCGCGGAATTCGTGGTGAGCAGGGCAGGGAGGGAGGGGATGGGACAGACCGGATTCTAAAGGGCTGGCCCTGCGACGCAATCGGAGCGAATTGATGTGTCGCGGAACGCGATTCCGACGCCGCTTCGCGTTTGTGAACGTGGTTTCGCCAGATCCTTCCGGAATCATGCTGATTCCTGAGCTAAGTTTAATCAGGCACGTTGCCGGTCTAGAAACAGTGGTTGCAGAACTGTTGCAATCGTCACAATCGAGATCTGCCTCGTGTCTGGGCCGCCGCAGAGAGAGGGAATGATCATGCGCGAATCGGCCGAAGTCACGAATCACGATCTCCCCGACGCCCCTCATCCTCACGAGTCCATGCCCCTCACCTCGAGCCTGCTGTCGGAAGTTTTCGCCCCTCTGGGAAATGCGGATGAGTTCATCCCCCGCGCTCCGCGGCAACTCAGTGAGATGCGGCTTCCCGAATCGCTGATCGAATCACTGATTCTGAAGACACTGCTGAACCTCGGATCGATCCAAGGTCGCGACGTTGCCGCGCATGTGAGATTGCCGTTTGGCCTGCTGGAGCCAGTCTTCTCGCGAATGAAGCTGCAGCAGCTCATTTCGCACCGGGGCTCGGATGTCGTCCACGACTACAAATACGAACTGACTCCCGAAGGGCACCGCAGCGCCCAGCGTTTCCGCGAAGTCTCCACATATTTCGGAGCCACGCCGGTCCAACTCGACGATTACATCGAGAGTGTCGAAGCCCAATCACTCAAGAAGCAAAGTCCCTCCGCCGAGAAGATTCGCGCGGCGTTTGCCGACATGACTTTGCATCCGCGCGTCTTTCGACAGGTGGGGCAGGCCGTGCGCGCCGCGCGGGCGTTGTTCCTATATGGTTCACCCGGCAACGGCAAGACCAGCGTGGCTCAACGCATCTGCAAGGCGTACGGCGAGTCGATCTGGATACCGCGCACGCTCTATATCGACGGTGAGATCGTCCGACTCTTTGACCCGACGGTCCACGAGGCGCTCGACAATGGGGCCGCCGCTTATCTGGATGAACGCTGGGTGCGAATTCGCCGGCCGACGATCATGGCGGGAGGCGAACTCACCATGCAGAACCTCGAACTGACATTGATTGCTGGCTCTGGTGTCTGCGAGGCTCCCTTGCAACTCAAGTCGAGTTGCGGCGTCCTCGTGATCGACGACTTCGGCCGACAGCAGATGAGTCCCGACACACTGCTCAATCGCTGGATCGTGCCGCTCGAAACGGGCTACGACTTCCTTAATCTTATGAATGGCAAGAAAGTCCGCGTTCCCTTTGATCAGATGCTCGTTTTCTCCACGAACCTCGAACCGAGGCAACTGGTGGATGAAGCCTTTCTGCGGCGAATTCCGTATAAGGTCGAGGCGGTTGATCCGTCGGAAGAGGAATTCAAGTCGCTGCTCAAGCACCTGGCGGCAAAGTTCGACGTCGCGATCGACGAAGAGTCAATCCACTATCTGCTCGATCACCATTATCGCGAACAGCATCGGCCGTTCCGCTATTGCCATCCGCGCGACCTGCTGCAACAAGTGCAGATTGCGGCCGATTTCAATGGCGAATCGGCCATCTTCACTCCCAAACTGATCGACATGGCGGCTGAGAACTACTTCGTCGACCTGCTGGCGGAGTGATCGCTTGAACGTTGAATGCGCATGATCAAAACTGCGTGCATTCTCGTGTTCACTGATCGACTCCTGTCTCTGGCTGCTGAAACGTGTCGGTATTCGCCACTCGATCTCCGTCGACTCAATGGGAAACCGTGGATGCACTCCCCGGTCGCCCCTCCCAAGTCTGGGTCTGGTTCAAGCCCGCGCATGCACCGCTCGGCGTTGTGATTCGCGTCCCCGCCGCCACCCTGCAGGTGGACGCCCACGCCATCTCAGTACGAACGCTGATTGTCGCCGCTGGTCTCGACCCTGGGCAGGTTGCCACCTGGACCGTGCATGGAGCCACCTATCCGACTGGCGGTGGCACGAATCCCTTTCTCGACTACCCGCTGCGTCCCGCGTTCGCGAACACCGATGTTGAGATTCTGCTCCACGCCGTACCTGTGTGGGACGCCCCTCGTCCCGTCGCCGCCATGCCGCCCGTCGTTGCCGCGGTACAACCGCAAGTGACGGCGGCAGTTCCCCAGGCAGCGGGGAGTGCTTCGACAGGTCAACACGACTCACTTTTCGCGGCCATCGACACTGACTGGCTTTCCATCGTGCAACTCGAACGGCAATGCCAGGCGCTCAGGAAGCAGCTGGGGACACTGCAGGGGAAGCTGCAGTCGCTCAATCGAGATCTCAGTTCCGACGAGCATCGCGTCGCCGACAATCAGGACCGCAAGGACTGGCAGGACGCCCGCCGATTCTTGCGTGACGCCGGCGCGAATGTGTCTCGCTTCATCCGCGAGCACGACATCGGCATCACGAGCAATGCGGGCAGTCGGCTGAGGTTCGAGCAGATCTACGACGAGCACGTCGTCCCCAAGAAACCGATCGATGGACTGGCGATCATTCAGCAAGAGTTTGAGTCTTATCGCAAGACGGTGCAGTCGGTGATGCTCGGCATGCAGTCGGCTCTCTCCAATGCAGGCCGCGACGGCGAACAACGCGCTCAGCGCGTCCTCAATCGAATCGCCGCGAAGGCGCGGACTGTCCGTTTCACGAAGCCAAAGAAACGCGACGCGTAATGTTCCGAGGCGGTCGTTACTGGCATGTCCCGCCACCGCCAGTTCTGCACGCTGCTTCGACTCCAGCCGCGCCTGCCTTTCGCTTGCTCTGGACCGCTGCGATCCATTGACATCCCCATTCCTCAGAGGTAGATTTCGGGACTTGCTGATTTTCTTGTGGACACATCATTGGCCGCCTGAATGATATCCTCCCAACTCCGAAACGTGGAATTGTTCTGCGAAGTCGTTACCCGCCAGAGTTTTTCGCGGGCGGCGACGGCTATCGGCGTGTCGCAACCCTCTGTCAGCCAAGCAATTCAGCAATTGGAGCAGGATCTGGGCGTCGAGCTTCTCGACCGCTCGACCCGGCCGATCGGACTGACTCCCGCTGGCGAAAACTACTACGAAGGTTGCCGCCGCCTGCTGGAGGATTACCAGGCCATTATCGACCAGGTGCAGTCGAACGGACACCGTCTGACAGGCCGCATCCGCATCGCCTCGATCTACTCGATTGGCCTGCTCCAACTCCAGGCCTATGTGAATCAATATCGTCTTCGTTTTCCGGAAGTCATTGTACAGCTTGAGTTTCTGCACCCCGATGAGGTTTACTCCCGGATTCGAGGCGACGATGCCGACATTGGGCTGGTTTCGTTTCCGCGCGAGGGAGGCGATCTCGAATCGATTCCCTGGGTCGTGCAGGACATGGGTGTGATCGTTTCCGCCGGCAACCCGCTGGCAAAACGCGATCGGCTTTCTCCCAGCGATCTCGATGGATTGCCGTTCGTCGCCTTTACGAACGAATTGCCGATTCGCCGCGAGGTCGACCGCTGGTTGAAGTCGCAGAAAGTCGCGGTGAAGGTGACACATCAGTTCGACAACTGCGAGAATATCAAACGTGCGGTCGAGATCGACGCAGGCGTGTCGATCATGCCTCTCCAGACCGCCGAACGCGAGTTTGAACTGGGCGTGCTGAAATTCCTGCCCATGGAATCACTGACGATCAAGCGCCCGATCGGCATCGTCCATCGGCGACATAAGCGATTGTCGTTGCCCACGCGGGAGTTCGTGAACCTCCTCGTGGGAACGGCTCCTTCACAGCACGCGGAGACGAACTCACGGGCATCGGCCTGACTCCGAGCCTGGGTCGGCTCACCAGACAACGCGGGAATTCCCACCCCGCCATCATCCACACAACACCTCTCAACAACAACACGGACATGAGCGGATTCACCCAGTATCCCCCGCAGCATGGACTGTACGACCCCAGCAACGAGCACGATTCGTGCGGCGTCGGGTTCATCGCGCACATAAAGGGTGTCGCCTCGCATCAGATCGTGCTCGATGCCGATCGCATGCTGCGCCACATGAATCATCGTGGAGCGTGCGGTTGCGAAGAGAACACCGGCGACGGCGCGGGAATCTTGACGGCGTTGCCGGACCGATTTCTTCGCAAGGTGGCCAAAGCCGAACTGTCGGTCGAACTCCCTCCCGCAGGCGCGTACGGAGCCGGCATCATCTTCCTGCCGAAGGACTCGGCCGTACGGAGTGAGTTCAAGCAGATCGTTGAGTCGATCATCGCGGAACAGGGGCAGCGGCTGCTGGGCTGGCGCAAGGTGCCGCAGCTCAGCAAGGCCGCTGACATCGGTCCTTCCGCCGCCCGCGCGGAACCTTGGATGGAGACCTTGTTGATCGCCGGAGCCGATGGTGTCGATCAGGAGACGCTCGAGCGTCAGTTGTTCGTGATCCGCAAGCTGGCGAGTCATCGTCTTCGCAGCGGCAACCATCCGAAGGCTCTTGAGTTCTACGCGTGCAGCCTGTCGACGAAGGTGATCATCTATAAGGGGATGCTCACTCCCGATCAGGTGCTTACTTACTTCCCTGACCTGGCGGATGACGACTACGAGTCGCACCTCGCAATGGTGCACAGCCGGTTCAGCACGAATACGTTTCCATCGTGGGATCGCGCACAGCCGCTGCGATTCATGGCTCACAACGGAGAAATCAACACGCTGAAGGGGAACACGAACTGGATGTTCGCCCGCCAGGGTGTGATGAAGTCGGACCTGTTCGGCGACGACCTCAAGAAGCTCTTCCCTGTTATTGAGAAGCACTGCAGCGACTCGGGGAACTTCGACAACGCGATGGAGTTCCTCTATCACAACGGGAGGGCACTGCCGGAAGTCGCGATGATGATGATCCCCGAGGCCTGGCAGAACCATGCCTCGATGTCGCCGAAGAAGCGCGCCTTCTACGAGTTCTTCTCGGCACTGCAGGAACCGTGGGACGGGCCGGCAAGTGTGTCGTTTACCGATGGTCAAATCATCGGAGCATGTCTCGACCGCAACGGCCTGCGGCCCAGCCGATATTATGTGACTCACGACGACCGCGTTATCATGGCGAGCGAAGTGGGCGTGCTGGATGTGGAGCCTGCGAACATCAAGTTCAAGGGACGCCTGCAACCGGGCAAGATGTTCCTGGTCGACTTCGAGCAGGGGCGATTGATTCCCGACGAGGAACTCAAAGCTGTCGTTTCGGGCGAGCGTCCGTATGGTGAGTGGGTGCAGAATCAGCGTGTCGATCTCAAAGAGCTGGTCGAACTGCGCCGGCAGGCCGCCAACGGCCACGAGTTTGCCGCACCGCGAATCCTCGGCGAGGATCTCCTCGAGAAGATGCAGGCGTTCGGATACACGACCGAAACGATGCAGTTCATGCTGCTGCCGCTCATCAACAGTAAGAAGGATCCGATCTACTCGATGGGGGACGATGCCTCGTTGGCGTGTCTCTCCGACAAGCCCCGATTGCTGTATGACTACTTCAAACAACTCTTCGCCCAGGTGACGAACCCGCCGATCGATTCGATTCGCGAAGAAGTCATCATGTCGCTGGAGTGTTACATCGGCCCGGAAGGGAACCTGCTCGACACCTCGGAAGGCCAGGTGCATCGACTGCGCGTGCCGCATCCAATTATCACCGATGCCGAGTGCGCGGCGATCAAGCACTTGAACGGCTATCGCGGCTGGAAGACCCGCGTGATCGACATCACCTGGGACCGAGCCGAAGGTGCGGAGGGTTTGTCTGCTGCCGTGGATCGCATCTGCCAGGAGGCCGAGCAGTCGATTGCCGAGGGGTACAGTTTCCTGGTGCTGTCGGACCGCAATGTGAGTGTCGATCGAGTGGCGATCAGTTCGCTTGTGGCCTGCGGAGCGGTGCATCATCACCTGGTCCGCAACGAATTGCGGACGCGAATCGGACTGGTACTGGAATCGGCCGAGGCTCGCGAGGTGCATCACTTCTGCCTGCTCACGGGGTATGGTGCCGACGCCGTCAATCCTTATCTCGCGTTCGAGGCGATTCGCGATGCGAAGAACCATGGGCATTTGAAGGACGACTACACCGAAGAGAAGATCGTCGCCACCTATCGCGAAGGAGTCGCGAAGGGGATGCTCAAGGTGATGGGAAAGATGGGCATTTCGACGCTCCAGTCCTACAAAGGGGCTCAGATTTTCGAAGCCGTCGGTCTCGATCACGATGTGATCGATCGTTGTTTCGCAGGGACCGCCAGCCGGATTCGAGGAGTCAACTTCTCGATCCTGGCCGAGGAACATCTCAAGCGGCATGAGTTCGGTTATCCGACGCGCACCGAGATTGATCGCTTGCCGGAACTGCCCAACGAGGGCCTCGTCCATTGGCGATTCGGTGGAGAGAAGCATGGTTGGAATCCCTTCACGATCGCCGAATTGCAACAGGCAGCGCGAGATGGCGATATCAACGCCTACAAGCGGTTCGCGGAACTCACCAACGAAAGCGATCAGCGTCAGGGTTCGCTGCGCAGCCTGCTCCGTTTCAAGAAAGTGGACCCAATTCCGCTGGAAGAGGTCGAATCGGCGAAAGACATTGTCAAGCGGTTCTGCACGGGCGCGATGAGTTACGGCTCGATCTCCGCCGAGGCTCACGAGACACTCGCCGTCGCCATGAACCGCCTCGGTGGTAAGAGCAACACCGGCGAAGGGGGGGAGGACTACGAACGCTTTGCCCGCATGGAGAATGGCGACAGCAAGCGGTCGGCTATTAAGCAGGTTGCCTCGGGGCGATTCGGCGTGACGAGCTGGTACCTGACGAATGCCGACGAACATCAGATCAAGATGGCTCAGGGTGCCAAGCCGGGTGAAGGCGGCGAACTCCCTGGTCACAAGGTCGATAAGATCATCGCGGCCACTAGGCACTCGACGCCTGGCGTGGGATTGATCAGTCCTCCGCCGCATCACGATATCTATTCGATCGAGGATCTGTCGCAACTCATCTTCGATTTGAAGAATTCCAATCCCTCGGCTCGCATCAGCGTGAAGCTGGTTTCGAAGGTCGGAGTGGGAACGATTGCCGCCGGAGTCGCCAAAGGGCATGCCGACAAAATCCTCATCTCGGGTGATGGCGGTGGCACGGGTGCCTCGCCTCTCACATCGATCAAGCACGCCGGCCTCCCCTGGGAATTGGGGATCGCCGAGACGCACCAGACGCTGGTGAAGAACGACCTGCGCAGTCGAGTGATCCTCGAAACCGACGGGCAAATCCGCACTGGACGAGACGTGGCGATCGCCTGTCTGCTGGGAGCCGAGGAGTTTGGGCTGGCGACAGCCCCGCTCATCACGCTCGGTTGCATCATGATGCGGAAGTGCCATCTCAACACCTGCCCGGTCGGCATCGCGACTCAGGATCCCGAACTGCGCAAGAAGTTCGAGGGACAGCCGGAGCACGTCATCAACTACTTGTTCATGGTGGCCGAGGATTGCCGGCAGGTGATGGCGTCGCTTGGAATGCGAACGATCAACGAGATGGTTGGTCGAGCCGATCTTATGGAGTGGGATTCCAACACCGATCACTGGAAGGCAAAACATCTGGATCTGTCGCTCGTGCTCACGAAGGCGACAAGCCTGTACCCGAACGCCGGAACGTATTGCGATCGTGGCCAGAACCACGGACTCGATCGCACGCTCGATCAGACGGTGCTCTTGCCGCAATTGAAGGAGGCGATTGAGAAGGCTCAAAAGACGTCGCTGGAACTCGAGGTTCAGAACATCGACCGCGCTCTCGGAACGACGTTGTCTCACGAGATCTCCAAGAAGTGGGGTCCGACGGGGTTGCCGGAAGATACGATTCGCATCAAGTGCAAAGGGTCGGCTGGCCAGTCGCTCGGTGCCTGGGGCGCAAGCGGTTTGACTCTCGAAGTTGAAGGGGACGCCAACGACTACGTCGGCAAGGGACTGTCGGGAGCGAAGATCATCGTCTACCCACCCGATGGGAGCACGTTTGCTCCCGAGGAGAGCGTCATCGTCGGCAACGTGGCATTGTATGGGGCGACCGAAGGGGAGGCCTACTTCCGAGGGAGGGCGGCCGAGCGGTTCTGCGTGCGAAACTCCGGTGCCCGCGCCGTCGTCGAAGGGGTTGGTGATCATGGACTCGAATACATGACTGGCGGCCGCGTCGTCATTCTCGGTTCGACAGGCCGCAACTTCGCGGCCGGCATGTCGGGCGGAGCAGCCTACCTGTACGCCCCCGACCGCGATGCCCTGTTGATCAACGTCAACTTCGAACTGGTCGATCTCGAAGATGTCGAATCGATGGAAGACGTGGCCGAACTGAAGGAACTGGTCGAGAAGCATCACATCTTCACCGGATCGAGCGTCGCGAAAGACATCCTCGACAACTGGGACGAGGCGTTGCCGAAGTTCGTGAAGGTGATGCCCCGCGACTACAAACGCGCTCTGGCCGAGCGGAAGGCCGAAGCGATGGCCGAAGCCGCCGGCGAAGAAGCCCCGGAACTGGCGAAGTCGCATTGACATCAAAGTAGCGGAAGTCGTGAGACTTCCGATGGGAGCACGAGTCTGAACTCTTACGAGTTCCGCTACGGAGTTGATTGAACGGGAGCAGCAAAGATGGCCACAGAAACTCTCTCACCGCCGGTGAAAAGGACGGTTGCCGACCTCGTTTCGGAACTGGGCGACATTCCGCTCGAGAGGATCCGTCTCAACCCTCCGTTCGGCACGGCGACCGAAGAAGACCTGATCCAGAACAATGATGTGGAAAGAAAGGTGCGCTGCGAACTGATTGATGGAATCCTTGTGGAGAAGGCCACTGTGTCGTATCTCGAAAATCGCCTGGCGGCAGTACTGACATGCTATTTGCACCTGTTTCTCACTCAAACCCGATTGGGTGCCGTCTTCACCGAAGGGGCACTGTATAAACTCGTCGACGGCAACTTCCGTCTGCCTGATGTGACCGTCTGCCTGAAGGACAAGTATCCAACGGGAAAAGTGGATCGAATCCCCTATGCCGAGTTCCCTCCTGATTTGGCCGTCGAAGTTCTGAGCAAGAGCAACACACCGAAAGAAATCAGCCGTAAGTTACGCCAACTCTTCGCCTCGGGAACCAGACTGATTTGGGTCGTTGATCCAGTCAAACGTAGCGTCGCGGTTTACACGTCTGCCAACGACACCCAGGTGCTGACGGAACAAGACACACTCACCGGCGGCGACCTGCTCCCTGGATTTGAACTTTCGATCGCCGAGTGGTTCCGCCAGGCCGAGGAAGTCTGATTTCACTGTAGCGGAAGTCGTGAGACTTCCGACGGGAGCACGCCCTGGAACTCTCACGAGTTCCGCTACTGACAACTCCAACGACACGCAATCAAGCACGAAGACATGGGAAAGCCAACAGGATTTAAGGACTACGTTCGACAGACGGCCACCGAGACCGCGCCGGTCGAACGGATCGGGCATTGGAACGAGTTCGCCGAGCCGATGCCGGTCGAGGAACTCGGCCAGCAGGGGGCGCGCTGCATGGATTGCGGTATCCCGTTCTGCCACACCGGCAGTTTGATGGCCGGCATGGCGGCTGGTTGCCCCGTTCACAACCTTATCCCCGAGTTCAACGACCTCGTCTATCACAACGAATGGAAAGAGGCTCTTAACCGGCTGCACAAGACGAACAACTTCCCCGAGTTCACCGGCCGCGTTTGCCCCGCGCCATGCGAAGGTTCGTGTACCCTGGGAATCAACGAACCGGCGGTGGCGATCAAGACGATCGAGAAGGCCATCATCGATCGCGGCTTCGAAGAGGGTTGGGTTGTCCCGCATCCCCCCAAGTCGCGCACCGGCAAGAAGGTGGCCGTCATCGGTTCTGGTCCCGCGGGACTGGCGGCTGCCGCCCAACTCAACTCCGCCGGTCATGATTGCACCGTCTACGAACGTGCCGACCGCATCGGGGGCCTGCTCATGTACGGCATCCCCAACATGAAGCTCGAAAAGACGATCGTCCAAAGGCGAATCGATCTCCTTAAGCAAGAAGGAGTGAAGTTCCAGACGAGCACCGAGATCGGCAAAGACATTCACGCCAAGGAGCTGATGGACCAGTTCGACGCCGTCGTGCTCGCCACGGGATCGACGGTCCCGAACGATTTCTTCGTCAACACGCCGGGACGGCAGCTTGAAGGCATTCATTTCGCGATGAAGTTCCTGCATGCTAACACGAAGAGCCTGCTCGACTCCGAGCACAAGGACGGTAACTACATCTCCGCCAAGGGGAAGCATGTGATTGTCATCGGCGGTGGCGATACCGGCACCGACTGCATCGGCACGAGCCTGCGGCACGGCTGTAAGAGCCTCGTCAACTTCGAAGTCATCCCGCAACCGCCAACGAAGCGGGCGGCCAACAATCCCTGGCCGCAATGGCCGAAGATTTACAAGCCCGACTACGGCCATTACGAGGCGGCGGCTCACTTCGACTACGCCTCGATGCCGAACAAGACGCTGCACAACGATCCGCGCGAGTACTCGATCCAGACGACCGAGTTCCTCGGCGATGACGAGGGCCGACTGCGAGCAGTGCGCACCGTCGATCTCGACTGGTCGAAGAAGGGAGAGAACGGCGCGCCCTTCAGTGTCGTTCCGAACTCCGAAAAAGAATGGCCTGCCGAGTTGTGCTTCCTCGCTCTCGGCTTCAGTGGTCCCGAGAAGATCATCGCTGAGCAACTCGAAATCAGCGTGGCCGATCGCGGACGCACATGGGCCTATCAGGCCGAGTACGGCAAGTACGCCACGTCTGTCCCCGGCGTCTTCGCCGCCGGCGATTGTCGCCGCGGCCAGAGCCTGATCGTCTGGGCCATCAACGAAGGCCGCGAAGCCGCGCGAGAATGCGACCGGTATTTGATGGGTGTCACGCAGTTGCCCTGATGGTCGGTGCGACTTGGCGACTGAAATCTCGTCGCCCGGTAAGAACCCCATTCATCTCCCTCTCATGCCACCTCCTGGCGTTGGGGCGGGCAAGAGTACAAGAGTACGAGTAGACACACACCTCGTGATACGCTTGCGATACTGTTGCCCATACCCTTGATCTTGGTCACCGGTCTGCGTGCACGTTGATTCGTCGCGTGCACGTTGCGTCTACCCTAAGGTGCGCGGTTGCGCCAGGTTGCGTCATTGACTCCGAAGTCTTCTCACGGCAACCTGGCGCCTGCCACCGGTCGCACGGCATAGCGAACGCCTTCGATGAATAGCGCTCGACATTCCGCCACGTCTCGGACCGGCGCGGGCCGCCCGCCCGCGACCCCTCAATAGGATTTTGAGGAAACCATGAATTCTGTTGCGATTTCATGTCACGTGCGTCCGCTCGATGGCGGTCTCTGTAATGCGGAGTGCTGATGCGCTGATGTTCTCAACCAGCCGTATTCATCATTTCGCGGAGGTAACAACTAAGTCAGCGCCTGTCGGGCTCATGGTCTGCGCCCCGGTGGGTGACTGTTGTGGCGGCATGCGCGCGGACCCATCTTCTTTTCCACGAAAGTCGGACTATGAAACTTCTGAAGACTTCGGTGCTGGCGGTGGTCGCTTGTTTGTCGGTGAACCTGCGGTCGGCAGAGGCCGACAACGATTACACGGCGGCGGGGGTGGTGCAGTTCAAGAACCTGCAGGCAACGCTGAACGTTCCGGGCGAAACGGCTCCCTACTTCGGGATCGGCATCAGTCGGCAACTCGGGCTGAACGTGCAAACGGGATCCATTCTGCCAACGTCGGCGCCGATGCCTGTCGGCTTTGATCCCGACACCAATGTCGTCACGCTGGAGTTCACGGGAGTTCAGGGGCCAAATCCGAATCCGTTCTTGGGGGACGTGCATGTGATTCATACGGTGCGGGGCGACATCCATTGCACGTGGGAGGCCGTCTTTACGATGGAACTCGATCTCGACACGGGTGATGCCATCCTGAGTGGAGACGGCGAGTTCACCATCATCGGCGGCACCCGTCGCTACCGTAACGCAACCGGCAGCTTCCAGACGCTCTTCGAAACCGACGTCGTCCCCGCCGGAGCCGACTCGGCCCTCGCAGACTGGACACAGAATGGCGAGATCTGTCGGTAACCGCGATGGCGGTGTTAGTAGTGATGTGAAGAATGCGTGCCGAACAAGCCCTCGCACGGCTGCGTTCACAGTGCTCGAGGTTTACTCGGCACACGTTCTTACTCGCCGCGTGCGTACTCGATCAGAAAACTCTGGGCGGCGTTGGTTCGCAGGAGGATCGTGTGGTTCTCGAAGTCGACGTCGGTGAGGACCGTCAGGTGTTCGACCGTCACTTTCTGAGTCGCTGCGTTGGTGGTGGAACGTGTTTCCAGCGTCTCGTCGACGAGTAAGTCCCCGGTTCGCTTGTCGAGGACGACGAAACGAATCTTGGTGTCGACCGGGGTCGGCATTCCGCCGAAGAAGATGTCGTATTCCGGCTCGTCGCTGAAGTCGTGCAGCACGAGCAGCGGAAGGTGGCGCGGCTGGTCGAGATTGAGATCGACATCCTTCACGTGTCGCGTCCAGATCCATTCTCCCAGGTGACGGTCGAAGGCATGCAGTGTGCCGTTCATCGGGAAGATGCGCGGGTTCGGATTCATCCCCGGAAACATCACATCCTCGACCTCTTCGATGGCCCGCGACACGACGACGATCACATGGTCGGCGTCGACGATGCAGTGAATGTTCTGAATGTCGTCGGGCTGGTCCGGCAAATGCGTGCAGACGATGTCTCCCGTGGCGATGTCGATCAGTTCGATCTGCTCGGTGGTGCGCTCGATGACGCCGATCAACTGTTGATCGATCACGAACGGCAGGCTGCTCACGCCGAGTGGCCGGCTCCAGACGATGCGCCCCTCGCAGGCGTCCCAGGCGGATAGTCGGCTGACACCTTCACCTCCGGGGTTTTCCAACGGCAGTTCGAGCAGCAGGGTGCAACCGGCGACGTCGAGCGAATCGATCACTCTTCCGGGAAGTTGATGGGTGGCGAGCAATTCACCATCGACTGACCTGTGGACATGAAACACCCAGTCTTGCTCGCGGTAGACGACGACGGCATCGCCATTGGCGAGCCAGCGGCTGCCGGCGACGATGGGCGTTCTCCAGAGTTCTCGCCCCGACGACGACGAGCGCACGACCAGGTCGCCGGTCTCGGGCATGCAGAAGAAGTTGGGCAGGAAGGGGCCGAACGTATCGACGCGAAAACCGAAGCTGTCGCTGTATTCGCTGCCGGTGTCGCGTACCCCTGGTCGTTGCACGACCGTCGTCTCGGTGTTGTTGATGGCCGCATCCCCCGTGGAACGAATCCGCAACAGTCGGGACCAGGCATTCGACGCGTTCGGCTCGCCGTTCTCGTCAAAGGGACGGAAGGCGGCGAGTTCGGCACCAGACTGCAGATAAACGACGGGGCCGACGTTCCAGGCGCGGACTTGCTCGGCAGGCTCGAAGGCCACCATGTAGGGATTGAGCGAGTCGGCTTCCAACCGGGCCATGTCGCTGGGCAAATCGTCTGACCAGAAGCTCTTGGCCGACCCGACGAAGCGGATGCCCTGCGGAACGCCACCCTCCGGCGTGACCTCGATATTAACTCTTGCGAGTGGCGCGGGAAACGTCGGTTCGACTTGCACATACCGCCGTGCCTGCATCCCCGCGCGTCGTCGACCTGCGGTCACTTCCGGTACGACTGCCGGCCACGCAGGCTGTTCGCGATGGGCGAGTGCCAAGGGCCAGATCGTGTCGGCTCCGGAGGAGTGGATGGCGTCTCGTACAGTCCGTCCATCATCAAGCTGCAGATCCTGCAGACGTTCGATGCGTTCCAGCAGCAAGGAGGGGAGGCCGTCGACGCGCGATGCGGGCATTTCCGCCAGTCGCAAGATCGCTCGCGCTGCGATTGCGGCGTCGTCCGACTCCGACAGTTCCCACAGCAGGTTTTCGCGCAGGAGCCGTTCGCTGCTGATCAGTCCGTCGACCGATGTCAGTTCGACAGCGAATCGTTGTGCCCAAGGGAGGCGATCACTGCGAAAGATCAGATGCCAGCGCTCGCGCGTGCTGTCGGCATTATTGATCGAGTTCTGAAAGCGGGTGGCGATCTGTCGCTCGATTTCGCCGCGAGCCGACTCCTCAACGCCACCGAGGACATCGAGAATCGCGCCCTGCAGATACCGGTCGAGCCGCACGCGCTGTTGATTCGTCACATTAAAGAAGTCTCTCTCGGGAGAGTCGGCCTGCAGCGTGAAGATGTCGTTCAGAATCGCCGAGGCCTCGGCAGGTGAAAGCAGGGCAGGGGAGTCCGGCTGCGCTTCCGTCGCGGCCCGAATCGCTTCGAGTCGATGGTGAATCAACAATGCGACGTACTCGCTGCCGAACTGCGACTGCCGGAGAAAGGCATCTTGCGACGCACTCAATTCAAAGCCACGAGCCAGGCGGCGCATCAACAGGGCAACGCGTTCCTGTTCGGCACGCTCTGCTGTTGCACCGACTCCTTCGGTCAGTGAGATCAACAAAGCGTCGGCTTCGTCCCAGCGTCCCAAGTCTTCGGAGAGGAGTGCCTGTTGGAGTACTTCCTCCTCGGAAGGGGACTCGCCGATCTGGATCATCGAACTCAACTGCAACAGCGACTGCTGCCGTGTGACTCCCTCTGGAGTGATCCTGAGGAGCGTGTCGTTCCACCGAATCAGGCTGGCGGGGTGATGCACGACGACCGACCCGATGACGGCCGGCGCGAAGACCGTCGACTCGAACCGTGACTGATGCAGCACTTGGCCGCTGACGACGTCGATCGCGACGCAACGGTCGTCACTCAGCGGCGCGACATGCATGCCGCCGGTCGTAAAGCCTCCACCCACAATCGGAGGCGTGTTGGCTCTCCACAACAGTTCTCCCGTTGCGAGTTCGAAGGCTTCCATGCCTTGTGCACCCGCGACGAGCACGCGATCAGGCAGCACGTCGGCGACGAATCGACCGAATTCTCGCGGATGATCCCACACAGGACGACCACTGCGGTAGTCGTAGACGATCAGCCGATCGGTTTCCGGGCTGGCGAACACGACGTAATCACCCATAGCGGTGAGAGTCACTCCGCGCCAGCCGCGCCACCACTCCCAGCCGATCGAAGCCTGCATCGGTCCATAGTAGTAGTATTGAGGGGGCGGAGGAGGAGAGAGATTGATGCGAGGAAAAGTGTGCGCCCAGCGGACGACTCGGGCTGCGGGATCGACACCCGACACGCTGCCCCAACCGGTGGCGCAGATCACCAGTTCTCCCTGCAACACGATTCGGCCGCCAAATTCCTGACGGTGCGCATCCTCCTGCAGCGGGATCGGACTGAATCCCACATCGATGGTCTCGACAAGATCACCCGTGCGAGAGTCGAGCAGAATCAGTCGCACATCGGCATCGGATTCCTGAAAGCTCTCTTGTCCGAGCACATAGAGGTTGGGCCCGTCAACGACGGGAGCACTCAAGAAGAACTGACTGACGACTTGCGACCGCCGATCGTCGGCCATGCGAATGTCGGCCCGCTCCCAACGCACTTCACCCGTTTCAATGTCGCAAGCGACGATGCGGTTGCGACGGCGAATCGTCCCCTGATTCGTGGAATGAATCGGATCGTCTTCCGTCAGGAAGTAGACGGTGCTGTCGTCGCAGGCGAACTGATCATACAGCCCTCCACCCAGAGCGAGGCGCGTGGCGGTTAGCGTCGCGTCGTCGTTGCTCCCCCAAGCATCTCCCGAAGTGCTCTTGTTCCAGATCACGTCACCGGTGTCGAGATCGAGACAGGTCAGGCCGTCTGTCGAACAGAACAACAGGCGATTCCCGACGACCATCGAATGAGATCGATGGACGCCCGTCATGCCGTAATGAGCTAACTGTTGCAGGATGTCGTGTGAGCTGCGCCCGAAACTTTCGGCCGACTCCAGGCCATGCGACCAGAGCGTGACGTCGGTCGGAATGAGCGCCGGGAGCGAATCGTCAAATGAGACAAGGTCGCCGCCATCGTCGGGCAACACGCCTTGCTGATCGAGCCAGCTTCGAATGGCGACCCGTTCGCCGCCGACCTCGATCAGTTGATCGGCGACGGAACCTTGATAACGATTCCAAATCCGAACGATCGCGGCATGATTCCCCTGGCGATGTTCGCTGATCATCCAGCGCACGACGTTGCTGGCATCGCGAGATGCCGCGTACAACGGATCGGGTTCTTCCTCGAACAATCGGGCCGACCAGGCCGAAGACAACAGGTAGTCGCCATCGTCGAAAGCGCAGGCGGCCAGCAGTCGCAGGGCTTTACGGCCGGCATGCGTGTAACGGTATTGGATCGAGATGCGCTCGATCGCCTGCAGGTCGTCCGCCTGCCAGGCCTTTTCGAGTTCACCGGCACCACGCGCTCCAGAGAGTCGTTCGACGAGATCGCCCGTGCCGGTGGGGAGGCCGCGCATCAAATGCAGGGCCAGGAACCACGGATGGCCGTATGTGTCATCGACGAGAGCCCGGCCATCGAGGGGCGTGTCGAGTGCCTGTTGCAGCACGGGGACGGCTCCCGCGTAATCTCTCGCGGCGATCAGTCGTTCGACATACTCGAACAACTGCTCGGCCTCGGAATTACGATCGTAGCGCATCGTCGACGCGCGCGAACCCGAAGCGAAGTCGAATGTCTCCGCGGTCGCTTGCGGTAGCGACTGAAAGGGCCCCACCGGTTGAAAAGCGTTCGCGCGTTGGGCCGGACCAACAATGACAGCGATCGTCACCAAAGCCAGCAGTTGCAGATGCTTCATGAGGCCCTCAATCGAAGGATGCCGCTTTGGATGACCGGTTTCAAATGTTGCCGCGCAATTCGAGTGCGCTCAATCGTTCTTCGAGATCGTCAATACGCTCCCGCAGTTGAGCGACCTCTTCACTGAGTTGCGCCGACGCTCCACCGCCGCGCGAGGATCGGCCGCCACCGGAAGGTTCGTCATCCGATCCTTCATCGCGGGGAGCCGACCATTCGGGAACCGCTTCCTGATAAAATCCATGATCGACTTCGATCCCCCGGCGTTCGAGTGAGCCGCTGGCTTGCACGTAGCCCGATTCCATCAATGTGCTGAGTTCGCTCCGCAATGCTTCGAGCGAATCGATCGGCACCATGCGGCTCGCCCGGCTGCGCAGTTCTCCCAACTGCTGACGCCCGCGCAAGAACAACTCTCCCAGAATTGCCAGCCCCGGTTCGGTGACGTTGTAATGCTTTCGCAAGTAGTGCCGGTAACGTTCGGTACGGCCCGTCTCGGTATGGACCACCGCCATCACCCCGAGTTCGCGAAGTTCGTCGGCGATTTCCTGGACATCGTCTTCGGAGTAATTGACGACCGGGTCGCGATTGCTTTTCTGATTACAGGCCGTCGTGAGAGCCTTCAGAGTGAGGGGATAATACTCTGGCGTCGTGAAGGCCTTCTCGATGAGCGAGCCGAGCACTCGTCGCTGTCGCTTGGAAAACGATGCGGGGGGGGCCGCCTGTTGATCAGTCGTCACATCCATGAATGAGAGCTTTCGTAATGGGTCAAACATCGCGCCCCATCAGGGCGCATTCCTCCTGGAGGCGCAACACAGTTTCGCCATCTCAGCCTACCGATCCCCGTAAGAAGGCTCAACAGCGGGAGGGGTTTATCGGGGATTGCGGACTGCGGATGAGAATCAGGCGAAAACCAGTAGGTTCCGCGTGCCGAGCGGGACCTCGCCCCACGATCAGCGCTTCGGTCCAGGTCCCGTCCGGCAGACGGGACCTACCGTTTCGGTTTTGAAACGGTTCCTGGGATTGGAGTTCAGCAGGGGCCGTTATCGCGACGGAGGGAGACGACGTGGCCTCGGTCATCGAATTCGATCAGCCAACGGATGCTCACGAGCTTTCGCGCTCGTGCATCATCACGCAGAACCGGCGGACAGGCACGAAAGACAAATCGGCATGTCCCATCGGTCCTTGTCTCGACCTCATCGGGCTGCCCCATCAATTGCTCGACACGCCCCCCTGGGATCCCCGGCCTCGAGCTTGAGAAACGCCGCGTCATACTCGCGAACAAGCGGCATGTGCCCCCAGATCGCATACGCCATGCAGGTAATCAGGAGTACAGTCGCCGAGAGGACGATCGGCGCAAGTCGACGCAACATCACCTGCCGTGAGAATCGAGTACCGAAGACTGGAGGCGACGTTTCGATCATCACTTCAGTGTACGAAATCTGATTGCCATCGAGCAGACGCAAGCGATGACACCACACTCTCCCTCCGACCCTCAAAATTCCTACGACCCAAGTGTCGAGTTGACGGGCGGCGGTGATTCTGGATTGGTAAGCGGGATCGATCGATCGCGGTTTCCACGTTGTTCCCACTGGAGAAGCAGGGTCGTCGGTGCATCGCGGCGTGGTTGTAATTGCATTGCAGATCAATCAGTTACGGCGAGAGCGATCGCCTCAATCGCTCTCCGGTTTCCTTGACCCTTCCCCAATGCGTCGTAGAATCTGGGTGACCACCCCGCGAACTTCTCCGGCGAGTCGTGGAAACGTTTGTCCACTTGTCGAGATCTGGAGAGAGCAGGGTGATGATGGACGAATAGGGGGCGGTTCGACCGCCATGTTCGTCACAATCCTTTTGATTGACCGCAGCGAGCAGCAGCCGGCGCCGACGCAACAGTGTCCGCCGAGTCGTGGAGCAGGCAGTGCCTTCGGACGAGAGTCATGAATTTCGCGAACGCGTTCGCGCGCAGACCGACATCGTCGGCCTCGTGAGCGAAAGTGTGAAGCTGTCCGCCAAGCGCGGCGGCCGCGAGTTCGTCGGACTCTGTCCCTTTCACGACGACCACGATCCCTCGTTTTGCGTCTATCCCGACCGTCAGACGTATCGTTGCTGGGTCTGTCAGGAGGGCGGGGACTGCTTCACCTTTATTATGAAGGCCGAAAGCCTCGGATTCCGCGAGGCTCTCGAATACCTGGCCCGCCGGGCGAATCTCGAAGTTCCCAAGACGTTTCGCCGTGAGCAGGGGGGAACCGCCGAACGTGCCACGATCCTGAATGCCCTGCAATGGGTTGAGGGTCAGTTCCAGCGTGAGTTACTGGAGTCTCCCCGGGGAGCTGGAGCCCGCGACTACCTCAAGGGGCGCGGCTTCGAACAGCGAACCATCGACGCGTACAAAGTGGGCTACCATCCCGAGGATTGGGAGTGGATTCAGAAACGCGCCCAAGGTGTTTTTGATTTGGCAACCCTCGAAGTCGCGAAAGTGGTCCGTAAACGGGACTCGGGTGCCGGTTTTTATGATGAGTTCGTCGGGCGCGTTGTGTTTCCAATCTGCAATGAACGCGGACAACCCGTTTCTTTTTCAGGACGGGTGCTACCCGGTTCAAAAATCGAGAATCCCAAGTACCGCAACGGCGAGGAGTCCCTCGTCTTCAAGAAAAGCAGGTTACTGTTTGGCCTGGACCTCGCGCGCCCCGCCATCGGGCAACGCAGCGAAACGCTCGTCGTCGAAGGTTATACCGATTGCATGGCGCTGCATCAGGCAGGATTCACAAACGTCGTTGGCACCATGGGAACCGCGATGACCGAACAGCAGGTAACGCTGCTCAGACGATTCGCGCCCAAGGTGGTACTCGTGTATGACGGCGACAAGGCCGGCGTCGATGCCGCCGAACGCGCCATCGAACGGCTACTCCCCCAGGAAATCGATTTGCGGATCGTCACCTTACCTGATGGTCTCGATCCGGCGGATGCCATCGATCAGAAGGGGGCCGAGTTCTTCGCCAACCTCATTGCGAACGCCCCGGAAGGCTGGGACTTCAAGCGCGACATCCTCGAACGCCGATACGGCCGGCAATCGGTCGATGGAAAACAACGCATCGTCGACGAAATGCTGAGGCTGATGGCCAACGTTCCCAACAGCATCGGCACGATTCGCGGCGGCCTGTTGATCGCCCGCCTGGCCGAACGGACGGGAATCGCGGAAACCGCCTTGCGTGATCGGTATCAACAACTCGTGAGCGGAACTCCCAATGTGCGGCGGCGCACCACCGAGGAGGCTCAGCCTCCAGCCGACAGCATCGACGCCGTCTTCAACGCGGCCAACGATCGCCTCTATCGTGGGCAGGTCAGCCATGAAGAACGACTGGAACGCGATCTGATGGAAACATTATTCGTCGCTCGCCACGGCATTGCCTGGGTGGGACGCGAGTTACAGCCCCGTCCGTTTCGGCACCCCGGGATCTGGGGGTTGTGGCAATTCGTTCAAAATGCAGCATCGGGCGCGGCAGATCGACCAATGATCGACGACCTGCTGATTTCGCTGGAAGACCCACAACTCAAGAATCTGGCCGTCTGGTTCGACGAGTCGGCCAGAACGAAGGATTTGGAACAGAAAGTGCTTGAATCTGGTGCGGACAAACAGGGATGTCCCGTCCTGGTGAGGCAACTGATTACCCGCCTCAATCTGCTCAAGGATGGCCGCAAACACGCCGGCATCGCTAGCGAATTGAAGGGGAACGTGGGCACTGGGGGAGCCATCGACCCGCATACCGAAAACTTGTTGAAGCAGGCGGATGCATTTCACCGTCGGCGGGCGGCGGCCAAAAACGATCCGCCGACCGATGCGGCATGAAGTCGTAAATGATCCCTGATTGAACTTGACGTTGTACTCGTAGCAGCGAACATTTGACGAACCCCGTGGAAGTGGAGACACATCGTGCAACACTTTGATCAAGCCCTTCAAGAGTTGATCAAGCTCGGCAAGCGTCAGGGCTATTTGACATTTGCTCAGGTCAACGACTATCTCCCCGACGAGGACGTCAATCCCGATCGGCTCGACGATCTGATCGAATCGATCGAAGAGTCGGGGCTTGAGATCCGCGACGAACAGAAGATGCCTCTTCCCCTTACGCCCAAGCCGTCGGCTCAGGCGCAGCGCAATCCCAAGAAGGATGCCGGTCGCGGAACGTCTCCCAAACAGTCGCGCCCCAAGAAGGCGAAGACCGAGCAGGTGACGGCAGCCGCTCCACGGCACGAACGCTCGGCGATGCGCGACGACATGGGGCGTTTCGACGATCCCCTCCGTCTCTATCTGACGCAGATGGGCGAGTACCGCCTCCTCAGTAAGGATGAGGAGATCTCGCAAGCGAAGATGATCGAAGTCACCCGCAAGCAGTTCCGCCGCTCGCTCTTTGAATGCGACTTCGTGGCGAAGACCGCGTGGGAAGTGCTTGAGAAGGTGCGCGAAGGGAAACTGCCGTTCGACCGCACCGTTAAGGTATCACTGACCGAGGGACTCGATCGCGATCAGATTCTGGGCCGCATGCCTCATAATCTGCAAACTCTCGAACTGTTGCTCGAAAAGAATGGTCGCGACTTCGCGAAGGCGACCGATGCTTCACGCACTCAACAGGAGCGCGACGAGTCGCAACTCGTGTTGAAGCGCCGACGTCGCAAGGCGGCCACACTGCTCGAAGAAATGAGCCTGCGCACTCAGCGTCTGTTGCCACTCTTGCGTCGCCTCGAACAGATGAGCCGGCGCATGACGGCCCTCGACAAACGGCTCTCGCAGCGCGAATCGCGCTCGACCAAGGAAGAACTGGCGAACTATAAGGCCGAACTGCTCGACTTGATGCAGGTGACCCGCGAAACGCCGACGAGTCTGGCGGCCAAGGTGAGTCTGCTCAACAAGCGTCTCGCCGCGTACGAGCAGTCGATGAGTGATCTCTCAGCCGCGAACCTGCGTCTGGTGGTGTCGATTGCGAAGAAGTACCGTAATCGGGGCCTCAGCTTCCTGGACCTCATTCAAGAGGGAAACACTGGGCTGATGCGGGCCGTCGACAAGTACGAATACCGCCGTGGATATAAGTTCTCCACCTATGCGACGTGGTGGATTCGCCAGGCCATTACCCGCGCGATTGCCGATCAGGCCCGCGTGATTCGTATTCCGGTGCATATGATCGAAATGGTTTCGCGCCTGCGAAGAATCGACCGCGAACTCGAACAGGAACTCGGCCGCAAACCGACGATGATGGAAATCGCCGACCGGGCCGACGTGCCACTCGACGACGCCCGGCGCATTCTCGACGTGGCTGATGCGCCGATCAGTCTCGACCGACCGCTCGGCGAACAGGGAGACAGCACGATTGCCGATTTGATTGCCGACAACACCGAGAACTCCCCCACCACGGCGGTGGCCTCGGAACTGTTGCGCGACCAGATCGATCAAGTGCTGACGACGCTCACGTATCGCGAACGCGAAATCATCCGCCTGCGATACGGTCTGGGCGACGGTTACACCTACACGCTCGAAGAAGTGGGACGTATCTTCAACGTCACCCGCGAACGTATCCGGCAGATCGAGGCGAAAGCCGTCCGCAAGCTGCAGCACCCCGTCCGCAGCACCCCGCTGCGAGGCTTCCTCGACCAGATGGTGGTCGGGACGCACTGAGGCGGCAACGATTCGTTCGCTGATCGTCACCTGAAACGATGGTGAGGGAACGTTGGTGAGGGAACGTGAACGGCCGGGTGATCCTTTCGTGAGTGTCCATTAGCCCCCGGTCAACGACCGGGGGAAAACCGCGCTGCTTGCGGCTTCGCCCCTTGCTTAAGAGTCGACGCCGCATCCCTCCGGTCATTGACCGGAGGCTAAATCGAGATTGAACTCGTTCATAAGCGCCGCCCGTCCGCTACCTAACAACGTTGCAACCCCACCCGTCATACTCAATTCCGTGTTTCGCCGCGGCTTCGAGCATTGCCGTGGTCTGCGGTGTGATGTTCTCAATCGTCGGCACGGTCTTCTTCACGAGATCGAAATACGTGTAGCAGCGCCTCTCAAACTTGCCCTTGGATACCGGAGAAGGCTCGTAGCCCGCCGCGCGTCCCCACGCCACGACCATTTCAGCGGCACCGGGGTTGCCACACACGAAGTGGTGCTCAAGCGCATGCGGCTTCGACAAATCGGAGCCGGCATCAGCGAGGGCACGAATGACTAACTGATCCAACACGCGTCGGTGAGCAAGAACATCGGCGGTGATCATGGAGTGCTCTTCCGAACGACATTCGAGTTGCCGACGATGCTTTCGACATCGGTCTCACTCACCGACTTACGTTGATCCAGCACGGCGCAGTTCGCGCGATTCGTCATGTGGCCAGCATTCGACATGACTCATGCTCAAGCCTGTTCGACCGCCTTGGGTGATCGCAATCGCAATCCCACATGTGTATTTCTCTGCCCCATGGGAATACCTGCCATCCTCGAAAAAGGAAAGTCGACCTTCAACAGTGTCCAAATCAAATTTGACCAGTTTGTCTGTCACGATCTTTGAATCCGTAAGCTCGCAACTGTAGATGCGGATGGTTTCTCCAGGATAGATTTTGAAACTGAACTTCGGTTTCCGTTCTCTCCTGGAGAAGGCGCAAAGCATTCCAATGCCCCAGTAGCCCCTTATGTCGTTGTTGCGTGAACACAGGTACGCGCAAAGCGAGTGTGCCAACGCGTTCATCGCGCGCCTTTTCATTTGAGAGCCTCACTCTGTTCTTCTCAACAGTCCTCATTGAGATTACTTCGCGAAGGCGCTGTCGTCTATCTCAAGAAATCATATGCTGCGGGAGATGCGGTGCCATGGTTTTTCCTCCGGTCATTGACCGGAGGCTAAGTTGAGAATTAACTCGTTGCTGGCATTGGCAGAAGGCCTTCACCGGAATCACATCGACGAGTTGGTGGGACGGCAACGAGTGAAGATGGCTTTTTGCGGCGGAACGCCCAGACAGGAATGTCTGGGCCACATGACAAGTATCCCTGCGTCAACTCTTGCGGCATGACTTAACTCTGCCGGTCATGCCGATTGTGCCGCGATCCACTCTTTTGCGGCGTGCGAAACCGCTAGAACCGGCGAGGTTGCCGGACCGTTCAAGTTTCTGAAACTGTTGCTGTTGTTTCAGCTCAATTGTGTTGCGGCGATTTCAGTTTCGCTCTTCCGAGATGCGCCCACCTCGCCCGGAAACGGGTGCTAGAGTTGCCCGACGATCGCATCGAAATGTCGGAACTGAAAGGAACACGCCGACATCCGCTGCAACTAAAGGTCGTCCATGTCCGCAGGCCGTCTTGGCGCGTTTCATAACAGGAGCTGTCTCCATCGAGGGGAGCATACAGCGATGAGTTTTCTGAAGAACATCCTCAAGAACTCGTACCGTGACGGCGGCCCGACCCAGGCACGCAGCAGCTTCGCCAGTCTCAGCGAGGCGCAGCTCGAAGAACATCTCAGTATTGCCCGCTATGGCAGCTTTCTGTTGACCGATGCCGTGCGACCGGCGTTCAGTCTGGAAGTCGTCCCCAGCGCCGGCTATCGCTACGAAGTCTTTCAGGACGAATCGTCGGGCACGAAAGTCCCCGTGATCATGGCGGCCCAGACGCGCGAGCGGCTGATCGACCTGTTCATCGACTTGCTCGACCCGCTGGGAGACGAGGTCGATGTCGTTCTCGAAACCAGTCACGACGGCGTCGATCGAAAGCATCGGGACCTCTATCGCGAAGGGATCGAGCTGCCGATTCTCAAAAGTATTCTCTACGACTTCGAGGACTTGCTGCTCGACGACGGCTGCACCGGCATCGCGGTCTTGAACCCGCGCATTCCGCTTGAAGTGCAGTTCGACGAACACAAGTTGCTCATTATGTATGGCCACGATCTCTCGCCCTTCGAGCACGTCCTTCGAGACGACTCCCTGCGGGTGAGCGAGACGATTCAGTTCATCACGGAAGGTGAACACATTCACTCCTCGACAGAGGAACATCAGCGGCAGTTCGAATCCTTGTGCTACCAACTGGGCGTCGAGGATTGACGCTCGCTTGAACTCCGACTGTCGTCCGGCCCCTCGGATGAACATCGACATGATTGCGATCACACGACGACGTTGCGCCTGCAGCTTCGCTGCGCCCGCCAGTTTCGCGGTCCTCCTTTCTCTGGCGGGCTGTGCCGCATGGCCACAGGCCGACTCTCCCGCTCGTGACGAGTCGGTTGGCCTGGCCCGAACGCTCGACGCAGCCGAGCCCGAGACCGAGGTCGAAACCGAAGTCACGGAACTCACGCTCGTCGACGAGACGACGGAACTCGGTTCCCCCGCGCCGTTTCCACGGCCGGGTCGGCCACGGACTTCGATCCCGGCGTCATCGAATAACACGCGCGTCCAGGTGCCGGTGATTGATGTCGCGGCAACTCCCCAATGGGAAGAAGCCGGCCGCAGTCTCGAAGGACGTCCGGTCGAAGCGATTCAATTCGGTAGGCAAGCCGATCGACGCGTGCTGGTGATCGCCTCGTTGGCCGGCAGCGATCCCGAATCGGTACGTTTCGTCGACCGCCTCGCGACGCGTCTCAGTCGTATTGATGAGTTCGGCAACGGCACGACAGATGTCGCGGCTTTGCTCATTCGTTCTCCCAATCCCGATGGCTTGGCGGGACACTTCAGCACGAACAGCCAGGGAGTCGAACTCAATCGCAACTTCCCGTCACCACGTTTTCCGATCACGCGCACGACTCGTACCGGCCCTGAACCAGGCAGCGAGCCGGAGACACAGGCAATCATGCAGTTGCTTGCGGACTTTCGCCCCACGCATCTGGTGCATGTTCGCCCGGGTTCAGGCAGCGAATTGCTGCTGTTGTGCGAGAATCAGAACTTGCGGCCGATCACGGAGCAGTGCGTCGACGTTTCCATCAACGTGGCCTGTCACGACGGCGACTTCAAGGCGGGCTCGATCGAAGAGTATTGTCGCGGACAATGGAACACCGACATTATGACGGTCTACCTCCCCGGTGAGCGGTCAATGGCCGATTCCGACGACCTGCTGCGCGGCGTTGCCCGCGCCTGCCTGTCGGTCGAATTGCCGGAGGTCGCGGCGGAAGATGCAAACAGTCTCGCGGCTCAGCAAGCGTCGACCACCGAAACTCGCAACCCCGACGGGGACAACGGCTATGTCGAAATGCTCCCTCCTCCGGTGACGCATGCCGACTCGCCGCAAGACTCGCGGTATTACGAGTTGCCTCCTCCGCCCGAGTGACGGTGTCCATTGCCGTCGCGTGTCACTCGCTGATGCTCCGGGTTACCATGGGTTCGTTCGTCATGTGACGAATCGATTCTCAACCTCGATGAACCCAATGGAGATCCGCATGCGCGCCGCCGTCTACGTCTGCCTGGGAATTGTGCTCGCCATCGCGGCGGGAAACTGGAATCTGCAAAGTGATGATGAACCTGCAGCCAATGGGAATGCCGCGACCAGCGGAGTGATCGATGCTTCCCGGTTCGACACGCTGCAAAAGGCGATCGACGCCTTGCCGGCTGCCGGGGGCGTCGTCGAGATTCCTCCCGGCAACTACGAAATCTCGCAGCCGCTGGTGATTGCAGGAGAGAACGTCCTGCTGCGCGGCTCGGGAGCCGCGACGAACATCATCAACACGAATACCACGGGGGAGAGCGCAATCCGGCTCGTCCCTGCCAACTTCGACGACATTCCCGAAGGCCAGCGCCCGCCGCAGCGCTGGCGGATTCAACTCGCCGACTTCATGCTGACAGGCAATCCCGAGAGCGGGCACGGCATCGAGGCGGTCGAAGTGAACGAGGTCTTCATTCACGGCGTGACAGTTACCGATCATGGCGGCGACGGCATCCGACTCGACCATTGCTACGAGGATCCCCGCATCTGCGATTCTCTGGTCACTTACAACGATGCCGTCGGCGTGCGACTGCTCGGCTGTCACGACATCGTCGTCTCGGCGACTCAATTCGAGGAAAACCAGGATGCTCTTGTCTGCAGCGACGGCTTCAACCTCTGCATGACGGGCAACAATCTCGACGACCATCTGCGGCACGGTGTCGTCATCGAGAACACCTACGGATCGGTCGTGTCGGGGAACATGATTGAAGAATGCACGGGGACGGCCATTATTCTCGATCGTGACTGTTACGGCACGACGCTCTGCGCGAACGTTATCGCGCACAACGGGCAGGGGATCGATTTGATCGACGCTCACGGCTGCGCGGTGAGTGCGAACACATTTACGATCATGCATGAACGAGCACTGCGGATCGGACCCGGTAGCGGGAGAATCACCGTCACCGGAAACAATTTCTCCGACAGCTATCTCGGTGACGGCCTCTTGAAGCGCGCTCCTGAAGACCAGTCGAGCGGAGGGCTCGTGCTCGAAGGAACTTCCGACGTGGCGATCAGCGGCAATGTCTTCTCAGGCCTGACGGAACCGGCTGTGGCGCTGGTCGGCGCGCCGAGTGTTCGCGTGCTGTTTGCCGACAATGTGCTGACCAATGTCGAGTCCGAACATGCCGGTTTGACCGATGGGATTTCGGCCGACAATTTGGAGCCGTGACCGTCACAATTCCATCGCAATTCAGTGCCGCATCGCTATACTCAACGTGTGTTTACCCGCACCTTGGCTGGCAAGGCGGGTGTTCTGCTGCAGCGTTGAAAGGACTTCCAAGATGGCCGACATTCGAATTGACGCCGCTCATGACATCGGCGAAACCGCCGGAGTAATCTGGCAGCATCTCAACGAGAACGGCCCCTGCTCGGTGGCAAAACTCGCCAAGGAGATCGACAGCCCGCGTGACGTCATCATGCAAGGTCTCGGCTGGCTCGCCCGCGAGGACAAACTCGCCTACGCCAACGGCCCTGGCAAGACGAAGCTCGTTTCGCTGAAGTAATGATTGAGTTGATGATCGTTGGTGGCCATGTCGGTGTCGCCCGCGCTCATCGTGTCGATGCACGGCTGACAAGAACATGGAATCGCGCGACGGATTGGCCTTCCTCCAGCTTTTCGACCAGTGAGGATGAATCGTGCGCGCCCTGTGGCTGCTTTTGCTCCTTTCAGTCGGTTTTTTTGGTGAAGCCGTCCGAGCCGACGACTGGCCCCAATGGCGCGGCCCGCACCGTGACGGCATCTCCCGCGAGATCGATGGCCTCGCCGCATGGACTGAGAATGCAGAACCCCAATTTGCCTGGAGGGCAGAGGTCGGCATGGGGCATTCCTCGGTCTCGATTGCGGGTGGCCGCGCCTACACGCTCGGTTGGGATGGCGAACAAGACACGGTCTACTGCTTCGACGCCCTCACAGGCGATCTGATTTGGAGCCAGTCGTATCCCTGCGAGACCATCGTGCAATGGCCCGGTCCCCGAGCGACGCCCACGTTACACAATGGCGTGGTCTACACGCTGGGGCAGCATGGGCAACTGCGAAGTTGGAATGCCGACGATGGCACACCCGGTTGGCAGGTCGATCTGCATGAGGACTACAACCCCGATGTCGACTACGGCTTCGTCTGGTCGCCGCTGATTGTCGAAGATCTGCTGCTACTCAATGCCGGCAGCCATGGCTTGGCGATTCGCACGAACGATGGTTCGATCGCGTGGGGGGACGATCATCAAAAGAGTGCCTGCACGTCTCCGGTGCCGTTTGAGTTCGAGGGTCAACGCGGCGTGATGATGATCGGCATCAACGCCGACCGCAGCGCGGCGAATCTGGTGGGTGTCGATCCGCAGTCGGGTGCCGAACTTTGGCGCTATGACGGCTGGCCCGAACAATGGGGGGCCATGGGAGTCGATCCGATCGTGCATGAAGGGCACGTCTTCATCACATCAGCCGAGCAGCATCGCAGGGGAGGGCGGTTTCGCATTGTGGGAAGCTCACTGGAAGAGGACTGGTCGACCGAGCGCGTAGCGGCCTACACGAGTGGCGTCGTCCTCGTGGAAGGTTATCTCTATCTGGTCGACTCCGGCGGCATCCTGAAATGCATCGATTGGGAAACGGGCGACGTTGTCTGGAACGAACGTGGCTTCGACGATCGCGGCACATTGATCGCCGTCGGAGACAAGCTTGTGATTCAAACCGGCGCGGCCGGCGATCTCGTGCTGGCTGCCGCCAGTTCCGACGGCTATCGCGAACTCCAGAGGCTGCGGGTCTTCGAAGGGGACGGCCACACGTTCACGCCGCCCGTGCTGGCGAATGGTCGCGTATATTGCCGCAGCTACAATGGTGAAGTGGTGTGCCTCGTGACGCGGTAGCTTGTCGCGGCATTTATCATGGAAACCCGGCGTGTGAGCGAAGGGGGACGTGACACGACGCCCTCGCTCACGCTTCGGGTTTCCATTAGGGAACGAGACGCCAACCCTCCTCCGTCACTTCGAGACCCGTGTGGCCGGCGTGGGCGTCGTAGATGGCTTGCATCTCCTCGATCGAATCGAAGTAGCCGACGATGAAAGCGGCGCTGAATGATTCGCCCGGCTCGATGGGGCGGCCGCCGTATTCCTCGATCATGCAGATGTAACCCCGCTGATGGCACCACGCTTCGGAGACGATGCTGGGATCGAGCGTCATCCCCGCCAGCCACGGGCCCTCTTCGCCGGTCTCGGGATCGCGAATGTGATAGCCGCGAATGATGCGCTCGGGGACGTTGCTCTCGTCTGAATTTCGCGCGTAACGAAAACGATCATCCGGCGGGAAGTCGGTGAGGAACTCACTCGAGGGGATCACGCCCATGTAGCTGAGATAGACTTCGCTAAACGTGTCGCCGCTGTTGTGCTTGATGTGTCCCGGCATGTCGATTCGCTGGAACATTGCCGGGCTGGCATTGAGCGATTCAACGCGATCCATCGAGATGAAATAGCGCGTGTTCTCCGGA
Organism: uncultured Planctomycetaceae bacterium; assembly: GCA_942492405.1. Lineage (GTDB taxonomy): Bacteria > Planctomycetota > Planctomycetia > Planctomycetales > Planctomycetaceae > JANNSB01. The sequence continues at coordinate 169,637 of CALOES010000019.1, read as the reverse complement.
AAGACGAGCCATTGCGTCCACGTCGAGCCAGTCGCATAGCCGGGGGCGGCAGTGTGATAGTCGTATGTCATCCTCACGGCTACGAAGTCATCCCCTTCAATCACTTGCGGGTCGAGCATTCTCGCCCGAGTGCAAATCTGCGGACCTTCGAGCGACCGTTTCGGGATGTCGCCGTGATAAACGCTGCCGGTCTGATAGACCATCTCTTCCGGCAACTGATCGCGCCATGCCTCGTCGCTGCCGGGTTCCATGATCCAGTCGACGATATCGAGACCGAAGCCCAGATCGTGGGCACCTGTCTGGCGATCGACAAACGAACCGCCCGCCACGCCGCTGACGTAGCCCATCTTGCGTATTGCGGCCTCCAGCAGAGGTGTACGGATTTCGATCTGCTCGTCGGTCTCGGTGACGACGATGTCGGAGGCGTACAACAAGCCGCCATCAATCAGTAGGGCCAGAGCAAGGATCGAAGCAATTCGGCTCATCGGGTTTCTTTCACTTAGCCCCCGGCGAGTCGCCGGGGGAAATCGGTGTGACTCACGACCAAGACTGTATCTCCTTGGTTGGCGCTGTTCGAGTTGCCCAACTCGCGTTCTCTAACACTTGCCGCTTCCCCCCGGCGACTCGCCGAGGGCTAAAGGGATTGCCGAGAACTTTCCGAATCTTTCCAAGATTTCTCAACGTCCAGCGAAGAACCCAATAGTCCGGAGCACGATGTGAGGCGACTCCGGGGGAAGGGTGTCCTCAAACTGCTTTCATAACAAAGGGTTACGACATGAGATGGTTTCGAGGATGCCAATGGCGGTGTGCGTCAAGCACCGACGAGTCAATGGGTCAAACCGACTCACAGGTTCCAACCAACTCACATCAAGGGAGAAGTTCCATGGTTAAGAAAATCGTCTTGGGAAGTGTGGCGGCCTTGGCCGTCGGGACATTTGTATTCGGAGGAGTGCGGGGTGTCTGGAGTGCCGTACGAACTGGAGCAGAGCGAGTTCGCACCGCGGTGCAGGACGAAGTGCCGCTCGAATTCCAGATCGATCAGGCCCATCAGATGGTCGAAGACCTCGGCCCTGAGATTGATCGTTTGAAGAGAGTGATCGCCGAAGAGGCTGTCGAACTCCGCAATCTTCGTGATTCGATCGACGATCGCACCGAGAGCATGGCCAGTCAGGAAGAAGCCATCCTGCGTCTGTCGGCCGACCTGCAGTCGGGACAGGAACGCCTCGTCTATTCGGGCGTGAATTACACCGTCAGTCAAGTTCAGCGAGACCTGACCGAGCGGTTCAATCGCTTCCAGGTCGCCGAAGATACGCTGAATCGCGAACAGGAGATTCTGTCGGCCCGTGAACAGGCACATGCCTCGCACCGTCAGATGCTCGAAGAGATGCTGTCGGCCCGTGCCGACCTCGAAGTCGAGATCGAACGGCTGCAAGCCAGGTTGCGAAGCGTCGAAGCGGCCGAATCGATCTGTAAGATTGAAATCGACGATAGCCAGTTGGCTCAGTGTCGCAGCCGGCTCGACGAGATCGCCGTCGCCCTCGACGTGCGTGAAACGATGCTGGATGAACAAGGTGAATTCGTCGGCTTGATCCCGCTTGAGAGTGAGCAAGCGGAGTCGGCCCCGATCGACATCGCCGAGCAGGTCGAGCACTACTTCCAGGGACGGGATGTTGAAACGGTAATGGTCAGCCAGGAAATCGTCCTGGATAACTAACTGACGAGGATTCGCACTCTCCGCACCTGCGGGGAGTGCCTCCGGACGGGACTGCGAGAGGAGGCGGCGGGTCTTAAGCGGCCCGCTGCCCTCCTTTCTATCCGGAAACTGTCTGGAACGAGGAGAATTCAGTGGAAGATCGGTTCAATTTCCGGACGAAGCCTTGAACCTTTTTGTGAATTCTGACGTTATGCAGAGTTGAGGACACCATAAGATGCATGGTGCCCAAGGCAGCCAGAAATGAACTGGCAATCGAGTTTTCCAGGACAGGAATCAAGGGGGGAAGTCAATGTCGCTGCTGAAACGCATTGTCGGCTCGCTTCCCAAACCTCTCGCGGAGAGCATCGAGCACGAATCGCGTTGCTGGATGCTTCGCTGCCCCACTTGCGGCAATGAAGAATCGGTCTGGGGAGTCAACGGTATTCGATGGGGTGGCTGCGGCAAGCCGCGCAAGATCAGGTACTGCTCTCACTGCCGGAAAAACGTCTGGATGGCGATGTGCTATCGTAGGGGAAACAATTCGCCAACCGACGCAGGGGATGGCTCATCAGCCGACAGTCAGCGACCGCAGGAAACGCATCGGGGGAACTCCGATGCTGCGACTTTCGAGGAAACATCAACGACATCAGTCAGGACGCGCCCCATGCCTGCAGCCCGTTTATGGATCGACGGCGTTGGATGCTGGCTCGCCTGGTGGCAACCGAAAGTGACCATCGGCGGACCATCGACATCGCAACCGGCCGACATCGCCCTGCTGTCGGACTTGCAGTCACTGCATGCCGAGATTGAGCGATCGGGCGAGGAATACATCGTGCATCCGCATGGACCGACTTCGATCGGAAACAAGAGCATTACCACGCCGAGCCCATTGATGGACGGCGACGAACTGCAACTCGGCCGCGATGTGCGTCTGCGGTTTCGCTCGCCTTCATCACTCAGTACGTCGGCCGTTTTGGAATTCGTGAGCGATCATCGTCCCTCCCAGCGGACCGATGGCGTGGTGCTGATGGATCAGACCTGCCTGATTGGACCGGGGAGCGATCAACACATTCGTAGCCGAGGGGCGGAAGATTCCGTGGTACTTTTCAGGCGTGACGACGCCCTCTGGGTACGAGCGCGACTGCCTTTGCAGATCAACGGCAAGAAGCATGAAGGGCCGATACAATTGAATGATGGGGATGTGGTGCGGGACGAGTCGTTGTCGTTCCGTCTCGAATTGGAAGGGGCGGATGAGCGAGGAGAGACAATAGAGGAGAGATGAGAGTCGCAAAAAGATGGTTGTCGGCTGCCACCGTCGTGACTCAGTACAGTTTGCAGTCGGTCATTCGCAGTCGCGGTATTTGTGAGAGATGCTTCTGACTCAACTCTCATCACTCGTCTCTCAACTGACATCACTCAACCTCGTCACCTGACGAAGCACAATGAAATTCACCTTTGAATCCGGAACACGGCCTCTCGCAGGCTACACGATCAAACGTGCCATTCATCGTGGCGGGTTTGGTGAAGTGTACTATGCCGTATCGGACGAAGGTCGCGAAGTCGCTCTCAAGCTGCTGCAGCACAACAGTGACGTCGAGCTTCGCGGCGTGCGACAATGCTTTAACCTTAGCCATCCCAATCTCGTCACCATCTTCGACATTCGTCAGGATGATGAAAGTGATTACTGGGTGGTGATGGAGTACGTCGACGGCGATACGCTCGACCAGGCGATTCGTCAGGCTCCCAACGGCATGAGCATCGGCGATGCGTCGAAGTGGCTGGAGGGGATCACGCGCGGGGTCGAATACATGCACAGCCGGGGGCTGGTCCATCGCGACCTCAAGCCTGCCAACGTCTTTCGCAGCGGATCGACGATCAAAGTGGGGGATGTCGGGCTGTCGAAGTTCGTCACTCCCAGCCGACGCAGCGCGCACACACAAAGCGTGGGAACCGTTTATTACATGGCTCCCGAAGTGGCGAAGGGGCAGTACGGCCGCGAAGTCGATGTCTATGCGATGGGCATCATTCTGTATGAGATGCTCACCGGCACGGTTCCCTTTGATGGGGAATCAACCGCCGAGATCCTGATGAAGCATCTCACCGAGAAGCCCGACCTCTCGCTCCTTCCACCAAGTGTGAGGGAAGTTGTGGGGCGTGCGTTGCAGAAAGATCCCTCGGCCCGCTTCTCGTCGATGAACGAGATGTGGACGGCATACAGCGATGCAATCTCCGGCAGGGCGGCGCGAGCGACGGCGGCCCCGAAAGTATCGCGCACCTGGCTCCAGTCAATGGTCACCATGGACCGAGCGTCAAACCAGCCGTGCATGCAGTTGCGGCCGGCGTTGGTGCGAATGGACCAGGTTCGGCGTCGACCGGCCCGACTGACTTTGCGGGTTTATGGCTAGCGTGGTTTAGGGGGATGCTCCGGAATCCCTGGTCGTGGCCTGTGCTGGTGCTGGTCGTATTTTTGCCGTGCCCCTCGCCTTGGGAATCGCCTGGTCGGTACTTGGATTTCTCGTATTCTGTCTGTTGGTCGCTGCTGTGTGGAAGATTGGGTCGGCCTTTATGCAAGGCTGGCGACACGATGCCGACACGCAGTCCTCGCCATCTGCACCGGTGACTCCACCTCCCCCGAGTGATGCGCGCGCCGAACGCGTGGGTGACCAGCGCGTGGCGCAACACGTTCCGCATTCCACGGTGCGACGAGCCGGACTCGTGCGCGATATTTCGTGGTCGACGCGAATCATGCACTTCACAGGCTCGGCGGCAGTCGCAGTGTTCTGCGCCATCGTCCTTACAGCGGGTTTGGTGCTGTTCCTGCCTGGACTGTTTCTGAATGCGGATGGCAACGCCACCGACTACGGTCTGATCGGATTGTTTGCCTTCACTTCGATCGTCGCGACATGGACACTGATGTTTGTAACGAAACTTCTGGAAGGTCGCCGCGTCGATGATGCCTCCCGGCGCATGTTGCAGGCTGCAGCTGGTTGCTTCGTGGGGATAGCCGTCTGGGTTTGCGGCGAGTTTCTGATGACGGGTGCTCCCAATCTCGACATGGTGGACAATGCCCAGGGTCACGGTTACCAGTTTGCACCGACTCACGATGTGCCATCGATGAACTGGGGAGGTCGTCCACTCTTCGGTGCGCATGGAGAACCGTTGTTGCATTTCAGCGTACTGTTTTTCGCCGCTCTGTTCGGACTGCGCCGCTGGTGGAGGCAGACCGACGAGTTGCGTCCTCAACGATTCCGTCTGGCCTCGGTGTTGTTCACGATGGGGTTGGCGTTTTTGATCTGCCAGATCATTCCGTTCCCTGAGATCTGGGGAGTGGTCTTGGCAGCCGTCATCTCCAGCGTCGTGCAAGTCGCTTCGGTCTGGCAATCGAACGAACGACCGCAGCGTCGAGTCCCGCATGGTCAACACGCCCATGTCGTCGCCTGACACTCTTGACTCATGACATCCACAATCTCAACACGCCTGCTGGCCTTGCTGACCGCCGCGATCCTCTGGATCACCGGAGTCGGTCAATGGCTGCTGGCGCGCGCCTGCGAAGTCGCAACAGGGTTGGGCCGTATCGTTCACCGCGTGGCCGCGTTCCTTGGTGGAATCTTGCAAGCCGTGCAGTCAGCATTCGCGAATGTCTTCGGAGGCATCAAGAGTATGTTGAGCGCCCTCTTTTCGTGGGAGACGATGTTCTGGTTCGTCCTCACGTTCGGGCTGATCGGTTTCATCGTCTGGCGGAATGATCCGAGTGGGTTCTCGCGCTGGCTCGATGAGATCGACCCCACGGCGTCGGTTTCGTCGGCCTTTGCAGTCATTGTTCTTGCCCCCATCCTGCTGGTGCTGATTGCCCTCGGCAGGATGCAAAGCATTCGCTGGCATTCGCGGCAGATGGGCTTCGTGGGAATCGCGCTGCTCGCGGGCCTACTAAGTTTGGCGCTCTTTGTGACTCGCAGGAGTGCCTCCGAGCAGCAGGCCACGCAGCAGGCCACGCAGCAGGCCACGCAGCAGGCCACGCAGCAGGCCACGGTGGCTGAGATGGAGCGATACGATGCGTTCTCTGATGTTGTCGCCATCGACGTCGCTGCACCCATGATCCCCTCAGGGGAACATGTTTCAATTCCCGTCGAAACGACCGCAGCAGCAGACAACGGGGCTGTTCAAGTTCTGTCTCCCGCTTCCGAGGCAGTCGCGACGGATGACGACAACGAAGACGAGGCCGCTCCCGCGGTCGTTTCCTCTCAGGCCGTTGAAGAACCAGCTGAGGACGAGGCCAGCATTGAAGTGCCAGGCTCGGTGCAAGTTCTCGATCCAATGGCGACGCCAGTTGTGTCCGATACGATCGTGCAGGAGGAGGCCGCGCCGCCGGCCATCATTGATGAACTTGAAACGGTAAAGATTCAACTCCTGCAGGGGACCGACCAGCTTGTTGATGTCGAATCACTGCCCGCATGGGTCGAATTGGCGAGGCAGTCAAACAACCGCAAGACAATTTGCGTCGACATGCAATGGCATCCCTCCACGCTCGCCATCTGGGGACAAGGGACTCCAGAGGAAGCCCAGTCACAGCACTCGAGCAGCACCATGTTGTGCGGCGAAGTTGTCACCCTTCACGACAATCGTCAGGAGGCCGACCTTGTCGTGACGGTCTCTCACGTCGGCTCGCTCGACGAAGGTGAGAGGTTTATCGAGTTCGCCACCGAGCGAATCGTGCGGGACCGGCTCTTTCGACTCTATCCCGGGATTCAGGGTTGGAGTCGCGGGAGTTCGTTGACCCGTATTTCCGATGCGAGCATGGTTGCCGAACGCTGTATCGAGACATCGCTGCTATACGTCGGCGAGTTCGAGGAGCCGGTTTACACGTTCCATGCCCACGTTCACTTTGAGGAAGCCGCAGAGGCTGCGATCGTCAGCCAATGGCGACAGAACGAGCAGTACGAACGGGTTGTCATGGGGGGCCTTGGACTCGGCGGGCTGGCTTGGCTGTTCGCCATCATTGCCGGCTACATGCACATCAACCTGGCGACTGGCGGACGACATCGAACATTGCTGCGAATCTGCGGCCTCGCATGCATTGCGGCCCCGTTCTTGCTCGTGTTGATGAAGATCCGAATGACGTGAGTTTAAATCACATTAAACTCAATCGTACTTTCGCGGAGCGAAAGGCGACTAACTCGCTTCGCGAAACCGCAGCGAGGGCTTGTCGATCGTGACCACCGTGTTCGGCGGGATGCTCTTTGTGAGCGACACACTGGCACCGATCACGGAGTGATGCCCGACGATCGTGTCGCCGCCGAGAATCGTGGCGTTGGCGTAGATCACGACCCCTTCTTGGATGGTCGGATGCCGTTTCGTGCCGCGGACCAGGTTGCCTTCATCATCCTTGGCAAAGCTGAGAGCTCCGAGCGTGACGCCCTGATAGATCTTCACATGCGCTTCGATCTCTGTCGTCGCGCCGATGACGACACCCGTGCCGTGGTCGATGAAGAACGAGGGACCGATTTTCGCCCCCGGATGGATGTCGATCCCCGTCTTCGAATGCGACCATTCCGACATGATGCGCGGAATCAGCGGCACCCCTTGAGTATGCAGTTGATGCGCCAGCCGATGCACGGTCACTGCCTCGAGTCCCGGATAGCAGAAGATGATCTCATCCAGTCCCGATGCAGCCGGGTCGCCGTCATAGGCGGCCTGCACATCGAGAGCGATCATCTTTCGCAAGTCTGGAATCGATTCCAGAAAGCGAATCGCATGCTGTTGTCCCTGCGCCTCAAAGTCGATCCCTTCGACGCAACGCTTGTGCATGTCTTCAGCGTGCCTCAGGGCGCGGGCAATTTGCTGCGTCAGTTCATCGTGCAGCTTGTCGACCAGATCGCCGACGTAGTAGCCGACGTTGCCCATGTGGAGATTCTGCCGCCGTCGGTAACCCGGGAAGATGATCTCTTTCAGATCCTCAAGGCACTCGACGACCGTATTCGCATTCGGCAGCGGACAATGCCCCAACTGGTTGATCGTGCCGATCTCCTGATACGTGTCGACCAGGCGGTCGGTGAGTTCGGACAGTTGTTCCTTGCGACGGAAGTCGGTTGCCACGGCGGGCCTCCCTCGATCAATGAGCTTGGTGAAGACAGCCCCTCTGCCTTCCAGGTTCGCCCCCAAGAACCTCTCAGGCAGACGAAATGACGTACCCCACGCAGTTGAAAGCGGCACAATACTGGTATTGTCGGCTCGACCGGCAGTGAAGATCAAATCATTACATCCCCGATTCTCGACTCTGCCTAGATTTCCTGGATTGCCAGAGAGTGGAACCGGGAGGATGGCACATCAGAAGAGTTCTCCGCCATCGATGCTGGCCATGCCGCGCCAGACAGCGAGATCGACGCTGTCGCTGATGAAAGCTACGTGCCCGTCGAGATAGAGGACGTTGACCCCGCCGGAATGCCAACTGCGGGCGGTGAACATGCCGCCGGTGGGAGACTCGATCGACCGGTAAATCCATGAATTGGGAAAACCGCTCCAGGGTGTGCAGTCAGGGATACTCGAATTCGGCGGCGCGACATGGTTGTACAGCACAAACGGAAAAAAACGCTGCGACCACGACTGGCCGGCGTAGGGATGCCAGGAGACGGGATCATCCGGCGTCAATCGACAGACATCCATCATCTCATCGGGCGGGATTTGCGATTCGCGGTTATTGGGATAACCCATCAAGGCGTTGTAACCCGAGTACCAGAACGAATGGTGCCGGGACCATGCGCCGCCGGGCGGCATGACGAGTTTCTCCGACATGGCAACCGTATGCGATTGCCCGTCGGTGACGAGCGCCGGCCTGGGGCGCACGCTTCTTCCCGATTCAGTCTGGTGCCAGGCGAACGCACCGTCGCCACCGGCCATCCCCGGATTCGAACCGGCGCAGAAGCGATAGTTATTCCCTTCCTCGGACTGATCGCTGGGACACAAGAGCAGCGGCAGCCGCGTCGCGAGCGCCGGATTGACGTCAACGTCGGGGAAGGGCTGGCTCCATATTCCGTCGATGGGCCCGTCGAAGTCGATCGCATTGTAGACGTTCCCGGCGTCGACGTGCGGCAACAGCTCGACATACTCGCTCCAGGCGTTGACGATGTGGCCGGCGGGGGGTGGTATGTTCCCATCGTCCATCGGGTAGCGCCTTCTGACTGCCTCGTAGTCGGCAATCCCCATGCCGAGTTGCCGCAGATTCGACGTGCAAGTTGCCCGCCGGCTCACTTCCCGCGCGGCCTGGATCGCCGGGAGAATCAGCGTCAACAGCAGCGCGATCACGGCGATCACCACCATCACTTCCAGGAGCGTGATGCCCCGTCGACTGGAACCATTGTGGACGGCAGGGTCATTGAGCGTGTGCATGATGTGCATCCTCGATAACGATTGTATTGGCAACCGTCACGATTCCGGAAATCGGTATCGTCAAGGTGCGCGGCTCTGGCTTCGACAGCACAACCTGCAGATCGCCAGCCAATGGTCCTGGCGTTGCAGGAAGCATGCCCTTGATTTCGACCATCATCACGTTCGACGGTTCTGAGGGAAACGCGATGTCGATGCCGCTTAGCGTCCCCGAAATCGTCGCGGTGACGATCTCCACAGGTTCCTCCACGTTGGAGCGGATGACAACGTGCCGTTTCAGTTCCGTTCCCGCCGTACCGGAGCCGAGAAACAGACTCTCGGGCGTCACGCTGACAACGTCCACCACTTCCCATTCAAGCAGGACCAACAGCGACGGTTCCGCACCTTCCGTGGAAAAGCTGAGATGCCCGCGTCCGCGTCCTTCCTCTCTCTGCGCGGTCACGGACACGTCGTAGCCTGCGATCATTTCTTCCGCCGGCTGAGTTGCGACCGCGGCAACTGCGTCGCTGACGGACATTTCATGCCTGGGCCAGTCGAGCGTTTCATTGTGGAGCCGCACGTCGATATGTCGAGTGACACTCTCGCCCGGTCGAATCTGGCCGAAATCGATGCGCGAGGGAATGGCCTCGGCGGCCGCCACGCCGGTCCAACGGACCAGGAGCAGTATGCTCGGATGCACTGGGTCATTGATGTGCAGCACGACCTGCGTCGTCTTTTCGCCAGCGCCGTCGACGCTCACGGTCACGTCGAGCGGTATCGTTTCACCCGGCTGAATCACCCGCGCGGCGGGGAGGGCGTTCAGGCAGCCGCACGAGACCTCGATCTGATCGATCTCCAAAGGCTCACTGCCGACGTTCGAGAGTTGGAACGTGGTCTTGTGCTCATTGGGGAACAGACCGAGCGGCCCGAGATCGATCTCGTTGTGGTCGACGGAGATCCGCGGTCCCGGGGGGGCATCTTGTTCGGAGACTGCATCGCGATCGGATTGGGAATCCTGAACCGTTGTGTCGTGTTCAATCGCTGAGTCGCGACAGCCCGCAACGACGATTGACAGCAACATCAATGCAGATCGACCGAACATATGGCCTTACTCCTCGCGTTCCTCACTGGCAAAACCGGTGCGAGCTTCCTCGATGAGTTCCTCGAGATTCACCTGTTCATCGCGATTCGGCGTGCCGACGTATCCATTCTCTGCGATCGTTCGCCCCGTGGCGTCGCGTTCCACGAGTTCCGTGCCGCGGGGCAGGTCGAGGGCCGCGATTGTGAAGGCACGCTCTGGAATCGTGGGGTTCGGATCGAAATTGCTGATCTCCATCCGCAATGACGTCTCGACTCGGTCGTGCCATTCATGTTCCGAAATCGCCGGATACCAGACGCCATCGACCTGTTCCCATTGCTGTCTCATCACGGCAAGCACAGTGTCGTCCTCATTGCACATCTCCCACAGGACGACGTTGCATCCCCGCGCGAGGGAGAATTCGAGTCGCGAGTAGCCTTCGTCTCCGGGAATGAGCTTGGCAATGATCCTGTCGCCCGATTGCTCCAATTCGATCGCCTCGCCGGCCTCCCAGTCCCGAAAAAAATACATCCAGGGCACATGGGGATCATGGGCCAAATGAAAGCACACGTCGTGCGGGAGCGCGTGCCGATACGACATCTTTATCGGAACGGCCGGGGACGTGATGCAGAGGTCGGCTTCGGGAACGAATACCGTTCGCATGCCATTCGACACGACGTGCGCGCCTTCGCCGACGGATGCTGGGCGATCGCCCGCCTTTAAACCTTCCGAGTATTGGAATATGCAATGCGAGGAATCGCCCTCCCAAACCATGTCGATCGTTGCTTCGCCGATCTTATGGCCGTCGTCGTAGCGCAGGTCCGCTTGGCAGGCGCCCTGACGGCGTAGGGACTCGCGGTTGGTCTCCAGGGCGGCGACAACGACATCGTACAGCGCGACATCGCCGCGGATGACGGGATCCGCATTCCCCGTTGTGGGCATCCCCAAAAAGGCCACCAGCCCAACGAATGGACCCGTGCGGCGTGAAACAATCGAGAGGGAGCGCATGACGTTGCCTCACAGAGCAGGACAGCCTTCGTCATCGTTGCATACCTTCCAGCCCTCACTTTGCGTATAGGTCATCGAGCCACAATAGCCCATCATCATCCATTCGCAGTCGTGATGGTAGACGCAGGCATTGAAATTCGAGTGCTCGCAATCATCGTAATCGTCCCAGTCTGGAGAGCTTACATGACATTCCGCGTTGTCTCCGTCTATCACTTCGTCGTGTACTTTCGTGTTGCATGGCGACTGAGCGTATGTAAGGCAAGACAAGATCCCGGGACCAAGGCATTGAGTCTCAGCTACGCAGCAGGCATTGTCGATTCCACCTCGAACCAAGCCCATTTCCAGGTCGGTCAAGTCGCGTCCCTCGAGAGACGGCGCGGTGAGGAGAAACGACATCGTCAACACAAGAACGCCACTAGTGATTGACGCACTTAACGGCGAGAGCGGAGAGCGGAGAGCGGAGAGCGGGGCATTCTTTTCCTCCTGGCTTGGAGAGACCGCAGCGGAAGGCCCGTATGGGATAGACTATCAGCGGCACGTTGCGTGTCAAGCAACTTTCCACCTTCTGCGGGAGTATCGTGCTCTCGCGTTCAGTCGTCGCCAACCGTAGTCGGCTCAGGACGCCGCGATCTTAACCAGCCTCAGGAGCACGTCGCCGGCGGAGCGCCACGAACACAATCGCTGCCGCCAACACGCCGATACCGACGATAATTGCGATTCGGGTCCAATCGAGATCGAGCGGCAATTCGTCCTCCGCGAGAATCGAATCGTGTGAGATGAGCAGCGCGTGATGCGACCAGCGGGAGTCGAATGTTTCAATCGGCACCCACAGGGAACGGGGTGCATCGATGAGATGGACCTGCCCCTCCTCGACGTTGGCCAGGTTGACGAAATGTCCATCCTCGTAATGGGCAATGCAGGCAAAGCGTCCTGGTCGTCGTGAAAGATTGTCCGCCGACGTTTCGACGCCGCGCGTGTGCATCCCGTATGCCTCCGCAGCTTCCTTGAGCTGAAGCAAGTTGTAGCCGCCTGGTGGCGGGGAACCGAGGCGATCGATGACCTCCTGCACATCCGCCACTTCGACATCGAGAGAACGCAAGGCGATATACAGACACATGGCCCCGCAGTGCTCACTCCTTTGGATCTCGTCGATGCTGGGGTCATCCGCCCATGCAGAAGTACCGGCGAGAATCATGACGATGAGCGGGATCGAGGCGGCTCGGTGCATGAGGAAACTCCCGTCAATGGCCGTGAAGCATTGAATCGGTATCAATTGTTTACTTGCTCTAATCTGAGTGTCAAGAACTGATGCCCGGGGAACAGGATCCGCCGGCGGCGAACGGCCATCTTGCACGGGCATTCGCGCCTGCCCGGCCTCAAGCATTGAGTGCATGTTGCTATGACTATGACCGAACTTGTTCGTATAGTCGTATATTGTCAATCTCATAACATCCCGGCAAAGAGCGGCGCCTGCGTGACTCACCCCATCGACCAATCCCTGCAACGCGAGTTCGCCGTCGATGTTGTTCGGCGGCTGACGGAGGCGGGGTATCACGCGCTGTGGGCTGGCGGATGTGTGAGGGATCTGCTTCTCGGTAAACCACCCAAGGATTTCGACGTCGCAACGAATGCGATCCCCGAACAAGTACGGCAAGTCTTCGGGGCGCGCAAGACGCTGGCGGTCGGCGAGTCGTTCGGCGTGATCATTGTGCTGGGACCGCGCGGAGCAGGGCAGGTCGAAGTCGCGACGTTTCGTACCGATGGGAGTTACTCCGACGGCAGACGGCCGGATCAGGTCGTCTTCTCGACTCCCGAAGAGGATGCCAACCGCCGCGACTTCACGATCAATGGCATGTTCTACGATCCCTTGAAGGAGCAGGTTTCCGACTTCGTGGACGGGCAACGCGACTTGCAGGCCGGCGTAATTCGCGCCATTGGCGATCCTCGCCAGCGATTCGAAGAAGACAAGCTCCGCATGTTGCGAGCCGTGCGATTCGCAGCGCATTTCGATTTCGAGATCGATCCTCGGACAATCGAATCCGTTCGGGACATGGCTTCGGAGATCATCATCGTCAGCGCGGAGCGAATTACTCAGGAACTGACACGCATGATGACGGACCGACATCGACGCCGGGCGGTGCATTTGTGCCGGTTCGCGGGGTTGCTACCGCTCGTCGTTCCCGAACTCGAACCGATGCTGGGCGATGCCGATGCGAGTGAATGGAACATCACGCTCGACATGTTGGATGAACTCACTTCTCCGTCATTCGAACTGGCAATGGCGGTGCTGCTGCGCCACGTTCCACACGCCGACCCGCGCGATCGCTCGCAGTTGGCAACGAACGGCAATGTCGTTGCGGCTTGCAGGCGTCTCAAGTTCGCCAACAAACAGATCGAGCGCATTGCCTGGCTGGTCGAGCATCAGCAGGGACTCCAGGACGCCGACCAGTTGCGGCTGTCGACCCTCAAGCGATTGCTCGCTCACCCGGGACGTGATGAACTAATAGAGATGGCGCGTGTCATGGCTGTCGCCAGGGGCCATGCCTTGAAGGACGTTGATTTCGCGACTGCATACCTGAAAGCGACACCTGCGAATGTATTGAATCCCCCCCCCGTGCTGACGGGAAACGATTTGATTCAGATGGGAATCAAGCCGGGACCGAGGTTCGCCGAACTGCTGGAAACGATCCGTGTTGAACAGCTCGAAGGCCGAATCAAGAGCCGCGACGAGGCACGGTCCGTTGTCCAATCACTGGTTTCCCAGGGCCTGAAGCCTGAAGCCTGAAGCCTGAAGCCTGAAGCCTGAAGCCTGAAGCCTGAAGCCTGAAGCCTCGCTGGGCGCAAAGAGAGACCCTCAGGGTCAGGGGTCCAAACAGGGTCACTCGTGGTGGGAGGAGGTCTTGCAAAGCAGGGGGTCAATCTGCTTACAAATCCTGGTTTGGGCCGTATTCCTGATCCTGAGGGTCGGGGTTGGGCAATTCAACTATATGCAATTGTCGGACCAGAACGCGCCGAAAATATTCTTTTCCATTAACCACTCAAATTACTGGGTTTGTTGACATTGGACCAAGCGCTGATACAGTGAATCGACAGCGTTTCGGCGCTGATTTCGGCGCTGAACCAGCGAACAACAACGCCCAATGTCTCGAATTGTCGTCTCTATCGTTATCGGCGCGTCCATCTGTTATGGACTGATCACGATTTGGATGATGGCGACCAGCCCCGAGCTGGGATTCGTCTGCCGGCTTCATCCTTTGACTCCCGCTCCAGATGGCGTCGCCGGCGTTCCCGTCGTTCGAATGCATGAGGAGTCTGCGGACAGCTTGCTTCCGAAGAACGGCGACTGGCTCTGTGAATTGAATGGCCGTCCGATTCGCACGTTCTACGATTTTTCAACGGAACTGGCGAGTTTGCGTTCGCAAGAGCTTCAGCTTTACTCCGATCTTTCGGGGGGAGGGACTCCCGACGATGTGCCGCGGACATCCAACTTTACCCTGGGGCAACGCGACGGCCGGCAAGAGGTCCGCATCTGGTATCGGCCGGCTGACAATCCCAGAGTCCTGAAGTCGGCATGGGTGCCGCTCAGGCGGCAGTCGCTCTCGATGCTGGTGTTGCCCGTGTTGTGGTTCGCATCGCAACTCATGATTCTGGTGACCTGCGGTGTCGCCTACTGGAATCAACCGAATGACCGTACATTGCGGGTCTTTCTCCTCTTGTGCTGCGCGGCGCTCGTGGCCTACATCGGTGGCAGCCGGTGGTGGCTGATTTCCGGCACATCGAGTCTGACGATACCGTTCATTTTCGCGGCCACGCTACTTCCCGCGGCACTGTTGCACTTTCTGTTGCTCTACCCGCGTCCGCATCGCTGGATGGAGCGATTCCCGCAGTTCGTTCTGGCTGCGATCTATTCCATTCCCATGGTCTTCTGCGCGCTCTTCATCGGGCTGACATGGATTGGCTGGAAGTTTACGTCGGAGGGAAAGTCGGGCATCGCGCTGTCCGAGGCGTTTCTCGACATCCAGAGCGCTGTCGGCAACTGGTGCGCCGCGCGAATCAACACACTGGTGCTGGTGTATATCTCGCTGGCGGCGGTGTTGTTTATCACGGGGCTGACGGTCCTCATTCTGCAGGCCCGCCAGAAGCGTACAATCCACGAGCGCGCTCAATACCGCTGGATGATCTGGGCCGGCGCGACATCGATGGTCTTTCTGTCGATTTCGCTGATCCTCACGTTTCGTGACCCGCTTGGGCTGCCGATGGGGAAGATCCGTTGGCCGATGTTCCTCGCGGGCTTTGCCTTCATTCCGGCTTACGCTCTGGGGATCGTTCGCGACCGCCTGATCATCGTCGAGCAGACGCTGGGCCGCGGCGTGCGGTACTACCTGATCAATGCCGTTTCGCTGCTGGCGTTCAGCGTCGCGGTGGTGACAGCCAGCCTGGTGGCGATTCAACAGGAAACGGTCTTCGGTGATCCGATCGTGCTGGCCATCATGATGACCCTGACCGTGATCGTGCTCGGCTGGATGCGCGATCGACTCCAGCGCACCATCGACCGTCGATTCTTCCGCGACAAGTATCCGCTGGACCGCGCCATGCAGCGTATGAACCGCGCGGTCGCCCGGCTGGGGGACCGCAAGCTGCTGGGCGATCAGATGCTTTCTTCGTGCTGCGACGTGCTCGGAGTGGAACGCGCCGCGATTTATATCAAACAACCCGAAGGGTCTCAGTTGCAGTTGCTGAGTTCGGTGGGGTCGCCACGATTTCTAAAACAGTTCGACGCCACCGACGAGTTTCTCGAGTCGCTGCGGATGGGGATTTCGGTGCAGCGTATCCGCAGCAGCGACACGGCCGCGCAGAAACTCATCCGTCTGCTCGATGTTGTGCTGGTGCAGCCACTCGAGCTCGAAGGGGAGATTGACGCCATCGTGGTGCTGGGCCGCAAGGTGAATGGTGCTGCCTTCACCGCCGAGGACGTGACGTTCCTGACGGCACTGGGCCGAGTGTCGGGCGTCTCGCTGCATTTCGCGAAGCTGCACGAAGACTTCGGCCGCCTCAACGTCGACCTCAAGGAGAAGGCCGACCGCATCGATTCGCAGGCGCAGGAGATCGCATTGCTCGAACGGCAACTGGCCTTGCGTGCAGAAGAACAGTTGGTGCGCGACGAAGGCGAGTTCGCCGCCGGTCACATCGTCGCCCGCAGCCAGGCGATGATCCAGGTTCTCGATACCGTTCGCAAGGTCGCCCCCAGTCAGTCGTCGGTCCTCGTGCGCGGAGAAAGTGGCACGGGGAAGGAACTGCTCGCGCGGGCGATTCATCAGAACAGTCCGCGTGCCGAGGGGCCGTTCGTCACCGTGCATTGTGCGGCACTTTCGGCAACGTTGCTCGAAAGCGAATTGTTCGGGCATGTGAAGGGCGCCTTCACCGATGCCCGCCAAGACAAGCCGGGCCGTTTCGCCGTTGCCGACGGCGGCACGTTGTTCCTCGACGAGATTGGCGATGTCCCGCTCGACATGCAGGTCAAGCTGCTGAGAGTCATTCAGGAGCGCACCTTCGAGCCTGTCGGCAGCAATCAAACGATTCAAGTCGACGTGCGCGTTATCGCCGCGACACATCGTCCACTGGAGAAACTCATCGCCGAAGGAAAGTTTCGCGAGGATCTTTATTATCGACTCAACGTCATCACAATCACGCTGCCTCCGCTGCGCGAACGGTTGGACGACCTGCTGCCGCTGGCGATGCATTTTCTCGATCAGGCGGCCCGCAAGGCAGGCAAGGCCGTCACGCACTTTGAAGATCGCGCCTTGCAGACGTTGCTCGACTATCAGTGGCCGGGCAACATCCGCGAGTTGGAAAACACGATCGAACGCGCGGTCGTACTCGCAGAAAGCGATCGGCTGCGGTACGACGACCTGCCGCTTGCGGTGCGGAGACAAAGCGAGACGAGTTTAGTCGTCAATCGGTTGCCGATTTCCCTCAAGTCACCGTCGTTGCCGAGACTGGTGGCGACGTCGGAAGAATCGGCGACTTGGACGCAGTCGGCCGACGACCAGGAGCGGGTCGAACTCATGTCGGCTCTCGAACGCTGCCAGGGGAATAAAGCCGAAGCCGCCCGCCTGCTGGGAATGCCGCGCAGCACCTACTACAGCAAGCTGAAGAAGCTGGGGCTGGCGTAAGGGACTTTTCCGACGGCGTCGGGTGAGTTACGATTCAAGTCCCCTCATTTCCAATTCCACGGTCCCCGCGTTCTTGTTCGGAGGACAAACGATGCTGCATCGTCGTATGCGCTGTTGCCTGCTTTCGGGTTGCGTTCTCATCGTCGCGTCGGCTTCCAGCGTGACGCGCGCTGACGACATTCCGGTTGCCGACATGCAACCGACAGTCGCCAACCTGCTCGACCCGAACTGGATCGAGAACAGTTTGCACGAGGTCGGAGTCGACCGGCTCATCAAGATCTACGACGAGTTCGACGATCCGCTCACCGAGCGCGTTCAGCAGGCATTGATCCTCTCCCGCTGGTTCCTGATGGAACACCCGGAGGAGCTGCGGAGCCAGTTGCAGGCCCGACTCCTGTCGAGTGACGAACCGGAACTGCAGGTCTTTCAGGAGTTGCCGGCGGAAGGAATTCATGTGCGGGCAATGCGGGCTTCGCTCAATCAGGCAGGCGACGGGCTGGTGGGAGCGTTATCCAGTTAGCCGGCAAGGGGGCGATTTCGTTGTCTCTCCAGACGGGAGCATCATGGCCGCGCATTCATTGCGGCGCGACCTCCCAAACGAGCGTGGAAACATTCTTGGAATCTCAATTCACAATTCGCTGACTGGTGAAGTGATCGCGACAATCGCCGAGGGAGGAATCTACAAGTTTCCGTTGGCCATCAATCCGACTTTGCGCACGGTTGTGGGCGCGGACAACAATGGGTTTGCCTTCGCGTGGGACATCTCTTCCGGCGAAATGCTCTGGGAAGCCAGGATTGCAATGGAGCGTCCGCGAAACGTGTCGGCGGCGTTTTCCTCCGATGGGAGCATGATTGCCATCATCTCGAACGACAAACGCATTATCTACGATGCCGCGACCGGAGACGAGATTTCGACGCTCGCTCTTGATGAAGACGCAGTTGTCCACGAAGTGGCGTTTCTGGATGTCCAGCACCTCGCGGGCTGTGTGGCCAAGCAGGGCGTGGTGGTCTGGGACGTCGCGACCGGCGCGGTCAGTTACGAACATGCCGTTGAGGCGACCCGCTTGTCGAATGACGGCCGCTTGGCACTCGTGCCCGATGTGACGACCGAAGAGACTCGTCAAGTGCTCAATGCGATCGACATCATCAGCACCGAAAGCGGCGAACTCATTCGCAAGTTCGTCATTCACGAACGCATGGTGCTGCGGAACTACGATTTCGACCCCGAAGGAGGGCACGTCATTGTGGCCACGTACCAGGTTAACGGCCCGATTGTCGCGTTCCATATCGAATCGGGAGAGGTCGTCGGCCGAACAAGTCAAGCATTGTCCTTCGGTCTCCATATGCGTCCCATTTCAGGACTGCGCGCATTGACCAGCAGCTTCGACGATCGGATCCATGTCTGGGATCTCAACAACACCTCCGATCGCCGTGTCGCCGACGAGCCGGCGCGAATTCGCTGCATCGACATGACGGGGGATGGTCGAATCGCGGTCTCTGGCGAAACCAAACAGGGACACTTGCACCTTTGGGATCTCGAAACGGACCGCGTGACCGCCGTCTTCGAGATTCCGGTTGCTCCCGGCACGATTCGCGGCGTCACGATCTCGGACGATGGTGGCACGATTCTGGCACATTCTTCCTCGACAGTCTTCCGCGTCGATCCCGCCACGGGACAGGTGACAACGCTGCTGGAATGGCCCCTGGGTAGGGACGTCAACATCTGGACATTGCAGATCAGCGGCGACGGGTCGGCTGCCATTGTCACCAGCCGCGAACGGGTGATTGTTTTCGATCCCACCAACGCCAACATTCTGCAGCGGATGGACGGGTCAATCTCAGCCGACATTTCGCGCGACGGCGGCATCCTGCTCGTCGGCAACAGGTATTACAATCGCAACACCGGCGACCAGTACACGATTGAAGGGATAGTCGGTTCGAGCGTCTCCCTGTCGGACGATGGATCACGGGCCATTGACTACTGGCTGTACTACGGGGGTATTCTTTGGAACCTCGCTACGGTCTCGCCTTTGGCAGGAGGAGCCGTGCAATGGAAGGAAGATCTGCCGTCTGGGAGCGGAGTCGGGACCGAGGCCGATAGCGACCTCTCAGCCGATGGTCGTTACACGGTGAGCCGAGACCTGGACGGACAACTCGTCGTGATCGACACACAATTGCAGAAACAAATCGCGACGCTGACGCTCGACGACAACGTCTTCCTCGACCTCGTTATGAGTGACGATGGGAGCACGATCCTCGTCGCCACGCAGATGGGGCGACTGCATCACTTTCGGATCGAGAATCTTCCGGGCGCTGAAGAGGGCGACTGAAGTCATCAGCCGTCACGCCGCCGGTCGGATTGAGAACTCGCAACGACGTGAGAAACCGTGTCGACTCATATGTCAGGCCAGCCCTAGTGCCGCTCGCAGGCAATCGTCGATTTTGAGCAGTTCGCTCGAAGGGAGGGATCCGATTTTTCGAGTGATGAACTTCCTGTCGACCGTCACGATGTTCTCACAGATCACGGCGGAATCGAACAGTATCCCCGCTTGTCGACCGGCGGCGGTGTTCACTTCGATCAAGTACTGTGATGGCTCGTTCGCCACGTATCGGGACCGGCTCGATATGGTTACGAGGATGGTGTCATCCAATCGTTGATTGTTCGATTCGCACTGAACGACGAGACAGGGGCGGACCTTGGATCCCGTGCGGTCGCTGTAAGGGAAATCCGCCAGAACGACATCGCCGCGAGACACAATCATGGGTCAGCCGAATGGTGAGTGTCGTAGTTGTCGTAAGCGTCCATCTCGGCATCATCCCAACCGGCGCGCAGGCCGGCGGTTCGTAGCAGGTTCTGCTGTTCCTGATCGGAGAGTCTTGCAGGCTCGAAGATCGTGCGCACACGCTCGAACTGCTCGCTCGTCAGGATCACGTACTCGCAACGGCCATCGACTCCGACGACGCGCAAGGGGATTCCCTCGGTCCGCAGGGCTTGATCGAGATCGGCAGGCAATCGTGGAGGCATGCAATGAGGATAGCATGTCGCGCCGCGCGGCAATAGATGTTTCCCGGTCAACCGGCATGTCTCGTCGGGAGAAGCCCAGGCACTGACGGCCATGCTCACGGTGTGACGGGCACTTCGGTCTCTGGTGCGACGTCGATGGGAACAATCTCGATCCACTCGCTCGCTTCCGTGTTGAGTGGCACGAGTGTCGCTTCGCCAGCTCCTTCGGGGACCGATTCGAACTGTGGTTCCTCGATCAACTGGTATTGAGTTTCTTCAATGAGTGGTTGCAGAACACTCTCTCCAGTTGCGCTCGCTTCTTCCGCCGGCCGAACGCGGTATTGGATTTGTCCTTGGTTGCGTCCCGGTATGAGTTCGATGGTGCGTGATTCACTCACAGGAATGAGGCGCTTATGGAGCAGTTCCCCTTGCTCGTTAATGAGAATCTCGTACTGACGGGGACCGTCATCTGTGCGGAAGCGGACTTGTGCCGTGTATGTGACGGTTCCCTCTTCGTCAGCGGTCACGGTGATCCGCTGGATCGATCCGCCGACTGATTCGCGTGCGAGTGTATTGCGGATGGAATCGGGGAGTCCCTGGGCCAGTCGGCGCTGCGCTGCAGCATGTTGAGTGGCCTGTTCCGCGATCTGGACCTGTTGCCTGGCCGTAAGTTCGCTCCGTTGCGCTTCCATTGTGGCACGGGCGCGTTCCATTTCCCGCAAGACCAATTCTCGTTGCTGAGTCTCGAGCGTTCGCTGCATTTCCTGCAGGATCGCGGCTGGCGTTCTTGACGTTCTTCAGCTTGGGCTTCGAGATCGATCCACCAGGCGGGCAATCTCGCATTCGCAGTTGCCTGATCGGTTCAGTCTCCAGTTCGGTTGCTGCCTGGTCGATCTGCAGATTGATGTTGGGCGGTCGGATCCTGAACTCCACAGCGTACATCGATTGCGTCGGTCGGGCCACGCAAAACTTGCTCCTCTGCCATACGTTCCTCGACAGGTTGTACAATTGGAACTCGCGTGATCGGTTCGTTGGAGCGTTCGCTTATTCGCACGTTTCATGCTCATGGTCCTCCACGATCACGACACGTTCGACGAGTCTCGTCGGGAACCGGATGAGGTGAAGTTCGTCCACTCTCGTCTGGCTGCGAAACAGTCGATGAATGAATCCGCACGCTGGCCTCTGGCAACTCGAGAGTCCGGATGTAGATAGCTTCGGTCTCGGCGTCCACGACTCGCGAGTAGACAGTCGAGAGCAACGTTCCCTGTCCGCTGACACGCACATCGTAGATCTTCCCATTGATCGCGACCTCGGCCTGATAGAAGAGTTCCTCTCCGTCGGCGTCGCGTTCGATCTTCAGAATGCCCCCCGCTCCCTGCAGGGCTTGCAGAGTCGACTGTACAGCCGTGGGACAATCGTTGAAGGTGATTTCTTCCGCCGATGTCAGCGCGGGCCAGAAGGGGAGGGCGGCCACCGCGGCCGACAGGATCACGTAGTTCCACCACGACAATCGATGGTTCACTCTGGGATTGGCGATCATTTCGAATCTCCGTTGGGTTGAGGACTTGCCGCCGAAACCGCTCGCGAGAGCAGGAACCGGCGCGCTGCGTGACTGCAAAAATTCCAAGGCGTGAAACAATGTCTTGGCATACGACTGACGGGACACCACCGAACGGCTGATGACCAACGCATCGCAGCAGGCCTCTTGAGTTGTGCGCAACTCGCGACGCACCCACCAGACAACGGGATGCCACCAGAAGACTGCCGCTACCAGAAACGAAGCCGTGTTTCCCCAATGGTCGCGGCGAATGTAGTGCGCCATCTCGTGGCTGATGACACAGGCCAACTGCTCGTCGGTCAGCTCATCGACAAGACCCCGAGGAAGGACGATCAACGGGCCGCTGCGTCCGACCCAGAGCAGCGGCGAAACGGCAGCGTTTACCAGACTCACTCGGGGTGAACGCGTCATCCCCATTGCTTCTGCTGCTTGTTGAACGATTCGCATCACGCGTGGATCGTCTGATTCGCAGTGCCTCAGCACGCGGCGCAATCGACCGATCTGTCGCAGACTGAGCGCCAGCACGATCAACGTTCCCGCGATACTCGACGTCAGCAGCCACAAAGTCCAATTGATTGAGGGTGTCGGCGTCGCGGTGACTTCCGTCGGGAGCAGTAACGCCGCGTCGACAGGCAGCGTGAGTGGTGCCGTCGTCTCCACTGCCACATCGATCGGGACAGCAGGAGCAGAGGGAAGAGTCTCGACGTGAGCCGCGGTCCGCCAGTGAGGCACCAATCTCAGTTCAACCAGCGGCGGCGTGACGAGTTTCACCAGCACGATCATCCACAGCCCGTAACGCAACGCGGGACGTCGACGGATGGCAGGCAACAGACCCGCCAGCCAGACGAGAGAGGCCAGCACCGTGCAGGCGGCGGCGTTCAACAACAGGAATTCGAGCAACTGGGCCATGCCATGCACCTTGTCTCAGCGGATGTTGTCGATGATGTTCCGCAACGTCTCGCGGTCGCGACGAGTGAGTTGCACACGCTCCACCAGCGTCAGCAGCATCGGAGCCAGTGAACCGTCAAAATGACTGTCGGCCAGCCTTTGCAGCGCCAGCCCTACATAGGTTTCACGATCGACCTTGGCCGAGAACAGATGGGCGAAGCGACTGCGATCGCATGCGACGTAGCCTTTCTCGCCCAGCCGTTCAAGCAGGCTCTTCACCGTTGCGTGCAGCGTCGGCGTATGCTCGCCATAAACGGCCTCGACGATATCGCGAATCCCACACGGTCCACGATCCCAGAGGACACTCAGAATGGAGAGCTCGGTCTCCGTCACATCCGCAGGCTTCTTCGACACGACAGCGCTCCCTCCCGTCAGTATTCCGACGATCTCTCAGGCAATTTGCCTCATATAGTAAGGCATTCCGCTTGAGAGTCAAGAGGAATCTCCAAGTACCGGCGGCCCGCCTCTCCAGTGATCTCGACTCCGGCTCCTGAGGAATTGCGCGCCATGTTGACTAACAGGTCGAGGCCGTCGTTGATCGAAGGGTTGCCATCCGCATTCAATTCAAGCCTGTGCCTCAGTCGGTGGGGCTGAGTGCCTGTTGAGATCCCGATTAGCTGGGCCAAGATGCGCCATATTCCGCTCGACTTTTGGACGCTCGTCCTCTCGTCTATCCTGTGCGCATCACGAATTCACCGCCCCATGTGATAAGCCCAGATGAGTGTTCAGCGTCAACTTCTGTTCGGCATCCTCGCTTTTCAGAACGGCTGCATTTCGCGGCAGGCGCTCTTGAGCGGATTGCAGGCGTGGCGGCAAGACGCATCGCGGTCTCTGACGGACGTCCTGAAACACCAGGGAGCGATATCGAGCGATGCAGCCGACTTGCTGCAGCGGCTGGTCGAACTGCATGTGCAGCAGCATGGGGATGATCCGCGGGAATCGCTCGGTTCGCTGAGCAGCCTGGGTTCGCTCCGGCACGAGTTGGAACTACTGGATGATCCCGAGATCGCCGCGACGCTGTCGCATATTCCTGAACATGCGGCGGCAGAGACCGTGATCCCGTCGCAGATCGACTCCGAGCAGACGTTCGTGCCTTCGGAGGGTAAGTTAACGGGTGATGGTGCCCGGCTGCCGCAAGGGGAGACACGCTTCCGCATCCTGCGGCCGCATGCTCGCGGCGGGTTGGGGGAAGTCTTCGTCGCCCGGGATGAGGAACTCAACCGCGATGTCGCCCTCAAGGAGATTCGCGGGGAGCATGCCGACAACAAAGACAGTCGCGGCCGGTTCGTGTTGGAAGCCGAGATCACGGGGGGCCTCGAACATCCGGGGATTGTGCCGGTGTATGGGTTGGGTCAGTACGCCGATGGCCGACCGTATTATGCGATGCGGTTCATTCAGGGGGACAGTCTCAAGGAAGCGATTAGCGCCTTCCACTCTGAGCAGAACGCCAAAGTCACAGACTCTGAGAGAACGCTTCAACTCCGCAAGCTGCTGGGCCGGTTCATCGACGTCTGCCAGGCGATCAGCTACGCCCATTCACGCGGCGTGCTGCACAGAGACCTGAAGCCCGGCAACATCATGCTGGGGAAGTATGGCGAGACACTCGTCGTCGACTGGGGCCTGGCGAAAGTCAAAGGGCGAGAAGAGGTCGGAGGTGCTGAAGCGGAACAGTCGCTGCGTCCCCTCTCGGGTGAGGGTGTCACTCCGACGATGATGGGGAGCGCCCTGGGCACCCCAGCCTATATGCCGCCAGAGCAGGCAGCCGGCAAACTCAACGAACTCGGCCCCGCCAGCGATGTCTACAGTCTGGGTGCCACGCTCTATCACCTGCTGACAGGGAGAGCGCCGTTCCAGGCCGAAACGGTTGCGGTATTACTCAAGGCCGTGCAGCAGGGGACGTTCCCACGTCCCACGGAGATCAACGCCAACGTCCCGAAGTCGCTGGAAGCCGTCTGCCTGAAGGCGATGGCATTGAAGCCGCGTGACCGCTACGTCACGCCGCAGGAGTTGGCTGATGACATCGAACGCTACCTGGCCGATGAACCGGTGCAGGCGTTTCCCGAACCATTCAGCGTGCGAGCCAAGCGCTGGGTGCGGAAACATCCGACGCTCACGACCACATCGGCCGCCGTCGTGCTGCTGTCGGCCGTGGGCCTGGGGACGTTCTCGACGATCCTGGGTGCGAAGAACACAGAGCTCAGCGGCCTCAATGATCAGTTGGGTGACCGCAACACCGAACTGGCGGACAAGAACGTCGAACTCGATCAAGCGAATCAAGACCTCACGGCCGCGAACGCCCGCGAACACGAAGCCCGCACACTGGCCGAGACGAACGAACAATCGGCCCGCCAGCAAAGCCAACTGGCACTGCAGACACTGACCAGCGTGATCTTCGATGTACAGAAGAGCTTCGAGAACCTGCCCGGCGGCGGCGAAGTTCGCAGGCGACTGCTGACGACTTCGCTGGACAAGCTGGAACAGGTGGCGACCGAGTATGTGGAGCAAGCGACGGTCGATCGCAATACGCTGGTGGCTCTCATGGACATGGGGGATGTGATTCTCCAATTCGGCATCGGGGAAAAGAACGAATACCTCGATTTCGATGAGGCCAATGCGGAGCCGGAGTTGTCGGTGGAGCAGCAGAGCGCCGTGGAACTGGCAGCACAGTTCTACGCGCGAGCGCATGACATCGCGGAGCGTCTGGCGGCGGTCGATCCGGACAATAGCCAGGCGCAGCGGGATCTGTCGGTCTCGTACGGCAGGCTGGGAGACGTGCAGCTCAAGTTGGGCGACACGCAGGCGGCGCTGGGGTTCTACCAGCAGTCACTCGATGTCCGTGAGCGTCTGGCGGCGGCCGATCCGGACAATGCCGAGGCGCAGCGGAATCTGTCGGTCTCGTACAACAGGCTGGGAAACGTGCAACGGCAGTTGGGGGACACACAGGCGGCGCTGGCGTTCTACCAGCAATCAGTCGACATCAATGAGCGTCTGGCGGCAGCCGATCCGACCAATGCCCAGACGCAGCGTGATCTGTCGGTCTCGTACAACAACCTGGGGGACGTGCAGCTCCAGTTGGGGCAGACGGAGGCGGCGCTGGGGGCGTACCAGCAGTCGCTTGACATCGCGGAGCGTCTGGCGGCGGCCGATCCGTTAAATGCCCAGGCGCAGCGGGATCTGTCGATCTCGTACAACAAACTGGGGGACGTGCAACGGCAGTTGGGCGACACACAGGCGGCGCTGGGGTCGTACCAGCAGTCGCTCGACATCGATGAGCGTCTGGCGGCGGCCGATCCGACCAATAGCCAGGCGCAGCGGGATCTGTCGGTCTCGTACAACAACCTGGGGGACGTGCAGCTCCAGTTGGGGGAGACGCAGTCGGCGCTGGAGTTCTACCAGCAGTACAACGACATCTGTGAGCGTCTGGCGGCGGTCGATCCGGACAATAGCCAGGCGCAGCGGGATCTGTCGGTCTCGTACAACAACCTGGGAAACGTGCAGCTCCAGTTGGGGGACACGCAGTCGGGCGCGGGCATACTACCAGCAATATAGTGACATCAGTGAGCGTCTGGCGGCGGCCGATCCAACCAATGCCCAGACGCAGCGGGATCTGTCGGTCTCGTACAACAAACTGGGGGACATGCAGCTCAAGTTGGGGGAGACGCAGGCGGCGCTGGGGTCGTACCAGCAGTCGCTTGACATCCGCGAGCGTCTGGCGGCGGCCGATCCGGACAATAGCCAGGCGCAGCGGGATCTGTCGCTCTCGTACGAGCGACTGGGGAACGTGCAGCTGCAGTTGGGGCAGACACAGGCGGCGCTGGGGTACTACCAGCAGTACAACGAAATGTGCGAGCGTCTGGCGGCGGCCGATCCGACTAATGCCCAGGCGCAGCGGGATCTGTCGGTCTCGTACGACAGGCTGGGAGAGGTGCAGCTCAAGCTGGGGCAGACGGAGGCGGCGCTGGGGTCGTACCAGCAGTCGCTTGACATCCGCGAGCGTCTGGCGGCGGCCGATCCGACCAATGCCCAGGCGCAGCGGGATCTGTCGGTCTCGTACAACAAGCTGGGGGAGGTGCAGCTCCAGTTGGGCGACACACAGGCGGCGCTGGCGTTTTACCAGCAGTACAGTGACATCAATGAGCGTCTGGCGGCAGCCGATCCGACCAATGCCCAGACGCAGCGTGATCTGTCGGTCTCGTACAACAACCTGGGGAACGTGCAGCTGCAGTTGGGGGAGACGCAGGCGGCGCTGGGGTCGTACCAGCAGTCGCTTGACATCCGCGAGCGTCTGGCGGCGGCCGATCCGGACAATAGCCAGGCGCAGCGGGATCTGTCGGTCTCGTACAACAAACTGGGAAACGTGCAGCTGCAGTTGGGGGAGACGGAGGCGGCGCTGGGGTCGTACCAGCAGTCGCTTGACATCCGCGAGCGTCTGGCGGCGGCCGATCCGACCAATGCCCAGGCGCAGCGTGATCTGTCGGTCTCGTACAACAGGCTGGGGGACGTGCAGCTGCAGTTGGTGGAGACGGAGGCGGCGCTGGGGTCGTACCAGCAGTCGCTTGACATCCGCGAGCGTCTGGCGGCGGCCGATCCGGACAATAGCCAGGCGCAGCGGGATCTGTCGGTCTCGTACAACAAACTGGGGGACGTGCAGCTCCAGTTGGGGGACACGCAGGCGGCGCTGGGGTCGTACCAGCAGTCGCTCGACATCCGCGAGCGTCTGGCGGCGGCCGATCCGACCAATGCCGAGGCGCAGCGGGATCTGTCGGTCTCGTACGACATCCTGGGGAACGTGCAGCTGCAGTTGGGGGAGACGCAGGCGGCGCTGGGGTTCTACCAGCAGTACAACGAAATGTGCGAGCGTCTGGCGGCGGCCGATCCGACTAATGCCCAGGCGCAGCGGGATCTGATGTTCTCGCACTACAAGCTCGCTCAAGTGGCTGTCGCGCTGCTCGAGTACGACACCGCGGTCGAGCGTTACACGTCCGCGATCGCTGTTCTCGACGGCATGATAGCGAACGGACAGAACGTCGCGCAGTCGGAGCAGGAACGGGAATTTGTGGCCAACGCACTTCGAACTGCAGAGTGCGAGGCGTCCCAAGTGAATTCAGTTTTGGCAGATTGGGGCACGTTCATCTGCCTGCCCGATCATGAGTCATTGCTCGCCCTCCGCATCGCATTGTTGTCCCGCGCCAGCCGCGTCGACGAGATCCCTCAAACCGCCGCGATGCTCCGTTCCCTCGATTCCGACAACCCCGACAACCTCTACAACGCCGCCTGCGGCTACGCGCTGTGTGCAGGTGCCATCGAGCCAGCCGAGAGCGAGTCGCTCAGCAAAGAACAACAGCTTCAACGGCAGGAGTACATCAACCTGGCCCTCGACTGCCTCCGCGAATCAATCGCCGCCGGCTGGAGTGACTTCGAGCACATGCAACAAGACTCCGACCTGGCTGTCCTCCGCGATCTGCGGGAGTTCGAGGAACTGCTGCACACGCCACCCCCGCCGCCGCTGGCAGAGTGAGATTGGGACGCTTCGATGTCGATACCGAGGCGATTCTGCCAAGCCCCTTCGGGGCCACGGCGGCCGGCGCTACGATTGTGCAGCGAAGGGCGATTACGGCAGATTCTCGTTGATCAATGCAACGTATTTCAGGGCGATCGAGAAGATCACGAAGATGATGAACACGGCCACGAGGGCCCAGACCAGCCAGCCGAGGGCTGAGGCCAGCATGCGGAGGCTGCGGCGGGCCTGCTCTTCGAACTGTGGGCTCAGTCGATCGAGAGTTTCTGGCACGGTTCCCGATGTCTCGCCCACATCCACGATTTGAACGAACTCGGCGGGGAAGAGTTCCGAGCGTTCGAACGCCGCCGCCAACGGTTCGCCGCTCATGATGTCGCCGACGACATGCGGAATCGCGTTGATGAACACACCATTCGCCGTCGCCTTCAGGCTGGCGTCGAGACTTTCATCAATCGGCAGGCCGGCTTCCTGTGTGAGGGCGAAGGCCCAAGAGAAGCGCGCGATCGCGAAGTTTCGCATGCAGCTCCCGACAACCGGGATCCCCATCAGCAGGCGATGCACGATCAACTTGCCGGGCAACGACGCGCTCAACAGTTTGTAGCCGATAAACGCTCCGGCCGTGCCGACGTACCAGGTGATGAGCCACATGGCCGCTCCGCCAGGGCCGAGCAGGCCCCAGCCGAGCATGTCGGTCTTGCCGTCTCCCACCATGCCGAGGATGTAGATCAACAGCCCGATAATGTGGACGGCCGCGAAGAGTTGAATCATCGGAAGGGTGATTTGACCGATGAAATCCCGTTTCAAACGCTGTGTGTTCTCGTAATGGATGGCCAAAGACCTGAGGACTTCGGGGAGCGCTCCACTTTGTTCGCCGACACTCAACATGTCGATCATCAACGGAGGGAAGGCGTCCCCATGCGCCCGCATGGCCGACGTCACGTCCTCGCCCGACTTCAGGCTCGTCACAACATCGGACAGAATCGTCCCCAGGTTGCCCGAAGCCTTTCTGCTGGACTGCTCGAAGGCTTTAACGATCGGCACCCCGGCCGACAGGCTCGTCGACAACGACCTGCAGAGATTGGCCACTGGGCCAAGCGGAATACGGCTGGAGAACATGAGTGTTTGAGGACGGAGAAGTTGAGCACGAAGAATGAGGCTTGAACTATGATCGTCGATTGGGTGATCCAAGGCGAGTCAAGAGGTCGCACAACGGCCCGCTTGACCTTTGTTCGTCAGAGTGTCAGAACATAGGGCAGGCGATCGAAGAATCGACGATTGAATCCTTCATTCCCCCTCCTCAACTCCTCCGTTCTCAACTTCTCACATCATGCACCACATCGCTCGCAATCTTGCCGTCTTGACCATGCTGACACTTTCCGCGGCCGCTCGGGCCGATGATGCTCCTGTGTACGAACTTCGTATCTATACGTGTGCCGAGGGGAAACTGCCGGCGCTTTTGGAGCGATTCGAGAATCACACGATGCGGATCTTCGAGAAGCATGGCATGACCAACGTCGCCTATTGGGTGCCGCTCGATGCTCCCGATTCGGAAACCAAGCTCTACTACATTCTGCGACACGACAGTGCAGAGGCAGCTGCCGAATCGTGGGATGCGTTTCGCGCCGACCCCGAATGGCAGGCGGTCGCCGAGGCCTCGCAAGCGGCACATGGTCAGATTCTTGCCATGGCTCCCGAAGCGACCTACATGAGCGCCACCGACTATTCGCCTGAGGAAGCATTCTGCGATCGCGATCACATTTACGAATTGCGGATCTACACCACCGCCGAAGGTCGTCTCGATCGATTGCATTCACGGTTTCGTGATCACACGTGTGAGTTGTTCGAGCGACACGGCATTCACAACGTCGGTTATTGGACGCCCACCACAGGACCGACCGCCGAGAATACGTTGATCTATGTGATCGCTCATGATTCGCGCGAAGCGGCGGCGGCAAGCTGGCAGGCCTTCATCGCCGATCCCGACTGGCAGGCCGCCCGCGCCGCCTCGGAACCCGATGGCTCGTTGCTCGCCGAGCGACCTGTGTCGGTCTACATGCAACTGACGGAATGGTCCCCCGTGGCCGA
Source organism: uncultured Planctomycetaceae bacterium (assembly GCA_942492405.1). Lineage (GTDB taxonomy): Bacteria > Planctomycetota > Planctomycetia > Planctomycetales > Planctomycetaceae > JANNSB01. The sequence continues at coordinate 139,213 of CALOES010000019.1, read as the reverse complement.
AGAGAAGGTCGAAGGTCAGTGAGCGACAGGAGAGGGCATTGAAGGTCGATCGGGAGTCCGAGTTGCCGCGAGACCACTCTCAAGAGCATCACCTTCCAGACGATTGGGTTTCGCAGACGCAGTTGCTGCTCGATTCGTTTGAGCATTGGCTGCATCGTGAATTGATTCCAAGATCGGGTTCACCGCGGGACGATGCACAATCGCTGTTCGAGGCGGCGTTTGTGGTTGTCTCGCATGGAACCGAGACCGATCCCATCCTGAACTACGGCAACCGGACCGCGCTCGATCTGTGGGAGATCGACATCCCGACGTTGCTCGTCACTCCCTCACGCATGACGGCCGAGCCGATGCACCGCGACGAACGCGCCCGGCTACTGGCGCGCACCACCGCGTTTGGATTTGTCGACGACTACCGCGGCATCCGCATCAGCCAGGGTGGCAAGCGGTTTGAGATCGCGCAGGCGATCGTCTGGAACCTGATCGATGCCGACGGCCATCATCGCGGCCAGGCGGCGACCTTTTCCGAGTGGAAGCCGTTTTCCGACTGACTCGAAAGATGTGAATCAAGGCCGTGCTGAGTTCGCGAATCGATGGCCCAACCGGTCTCGATCAAGGATCGTCAAAAAACCTCGGTTTCACGCGTGACACATTTCTCGCTTGCGGCCCTTAGGAATTCGGCGACATGCAGTAGCGGCACAACGAATGGCCGTTGCCGCACGCATCTTCCGTTTAAAAAAGGGGTTACAATGAAACGCCATCTCGTGTTTCTGTACGGCATTGCGAGCTATGCGGCCTTTCTGGGGACGTTCCTGTATGCAATCGTCTTTGTCGGCAACTTGGTGGTTCCACGTACGGTCGACTCCGCAGCAGTCGGTCCACTCGGTATCGCGATCGCCGTCAACCTGAGCCTGCTGATGGTATTCGCGTTGCAGCACAGCGTGATGGCGCGGCCAGCCTTCAAACGCTGTTGGACGCGATTTGTTCCCGAGCCGATCGAACGCAGCACCTACGTGTTGTTCTCGAGCCTGGCTCTCGTTCTGCTCTTCTGGCAGTGGCGGCCGATGGGGGGCGTGATCTGGAGTGTCGAGAATCCTATCGCCAAGGCTTCGCTGTATGCGCTGTTCGCCAGTGGCTGGCTGATGGTGCTGGTGACGACGTTTCTGATCAATCACTTCGATCTGTTCGGACTGAGGCAAGTGTGGCTGTACTGGCGCGGCAAACCCTACACCGGACTCAAGTTCAAGACTCCCGGACCGTATCGCCTGGTTCGCCATCCGCTATACGTCGGCTGGCTGACGGCGTTCTGGGCGACTCCGACGATGTCGGCCGCGCATCTGCTCTTTGCCATCGGCACGACGGCGTACATTCTGATTGCCATCCGCTACGAAGAATGCGATCTCGTTGCGTTTCATGGACGTGAGTATGCCGAGTATCGCCGACGCGTGCCGATGCTGATTCCGACAATTCGGCAACGAGAATCAGGGCAGTCTGCCCCAACGGCTTCGCGCGTCTAATGACTCCACGAGCAGCGATCATGTGGTGATAAGCCCTGCAACTGAACTTATGCCGAGGAAGAGATACGATGCTTGTCTCCAACAATTGTCGACGACGTGAAGCGGAAGCTCATTTCTCTGTGCGAGGGATCACGATCATGACTGATTCGGAGCCGCTCAAGACCGTGGTGACTGGCGACGTGACATCGCAAATTGTCGAGATTCTCGACCAGTATCTGGCGGAGCTGCAAGCAGGAACGCGACCCGATCGGGAACGATTGCTGGCACAGCATCCGGACTTGGCCGAGCAACTTGAAGAGTGCCTGTCGGGTATCGACTTCCTGAATGGACAGGGAAGGGACGACGCTCCCGAAGTGCTGGGAGACTTTCGCATTCTGCGTGAAGTGGGTCGCGGCGGAATGGGTGTCGTCTACGAGGCAGAACAAGTTTCGCTTAAGCGTCGCGTGGCACTCAAGGTTCTTTCGTATGGAGGAGCGGGTTCCGAGTCGACGCAGCGTTTTCGCCGTGAAGCGGAGACGGTCGCCGAACTGCATCACACGAATATCGTGCCGATTTTTGCCATCGGCTGCGAAGGTCATCGCCACTACTACGCGATGCAGTTCATCGAAGGCCGCAGCCTGGCGGAGTTCGCCGCCACAGGAGAATTGTGCGCAACGCACGAACTTGCGGTCTGGGCATTGCAGGCTGCCGACGCGCTGACTCATGCTCATCGTCGCGGCGTTGTTCATCGTGATGTGAAACCCTCGAATCTGATCCTCGATCCACAAGGGCGCATCTGGCTCACTGACTTCGGACTCGCTAAACGAGCGGACGATGTCACGCTGAGCGTCGCGGGTGCGTTGTTGGGAACGCCGCGATACATGAGTCCCGAACAAGCCGCCGCGATGAGTCGGCCCGTAGACCATCGCACCGACATCTACAGCCTGGGAGCGACGCTCTACGAACTGGCGACGGGACGGCCGATCTTTCAAGCGAACTCCGCCCATGCCGTGATTTTGCAGATCATCAATACCGAACCGAAAGCGATTCGTGCCGTGGTCCCTTCGTTTCCCCGAGACTTGGAAACAATGATCCTCAAGTGTCTCGCGAAGGAACCAAGTCAGCGTTATCAGTCGGCTGGAGAACTTGCGGAAGATTTGCGAGCGTTTCTGGACGAACGGCCCATTCAGGCCCGCCGCGCGAGTCTGTTCGAGTTGGCAAGCCGTTGGGCACGACGCAATCCACTCACCGCCAGTCTCACTGCTGCCCTGGCGACGGCGCTGGTGGGTGGGCTGATCGCGACGACTGCACTCTGGTCAGTTGCCGAAGACCGTCGCGAGAAGGCCGAAGACAACGCCCTCGCAGCCGAGGAGGAACGTGACAATGCAAAGAACCGTTTGTGGGATTCACTTTACGAACAAGCACGGGCGGAGCGGCTGGCCGGCAACCGCTGGCGGTCGCTCGAAGTGATCTCCGACGCAAGACAATTACATGAAAGCCCAATCTTGCGGCAGGAGGCGATTCAGGCCGTGGCGTCGGCGGGCGTTCGGCTCGTCGCGGCCGTGGGACCGCAGGACATCGTCCACTATGGCGACACGCCGCGCGTGATGTTCAGTTCGGATAGCTTGCTGATCGCGACACCCACGAACTTGGTGCCGACCGAGTCGGGAGCCGATGTCACCGGCGTGAAGGTCTGGAACGTTGCGAATGGACAACTCGTTGATCAATTCGCGTGTGCCGATCATCCGCTGACGTTCGCATTCAGCCCCACGGACACGCTCCTGGCTCTGGCGGGCGAGGATCAAATGGTGCGAGTAGTCGAGCCGCTGACTGACACGACGCTCGCGACTTTCCCCGGTCGGCATCCGCTGTTGTTCAGCGCGCACGGCAAGTTGCTTGCCTTACGTGGCGATGCGGGAGTCGAAGTCCGCGATGTGACGACGGGGCATCTGGCCCGTCAGCTCCCCGAGGGGATGCCGGTGCGATTCGTGTCCGCCGAGTTGCTGCTGGTGCGTAACGGCAAGCGTGCTGAACTCTGGAACCTCAACACCGGAGAGTTGGTTTCGTCATCACCGGCAGATCTGTCGGCGATCTGGACGATCGAACTCGCTGATGTCGCGGGAGACGGCGCGCTTGTTGCATTGCGATCAGTTGATGCCATCAATGGTTTGCGAGGCGGTCCTGTTTCCATCTGGGACGCCGTCGCTGATAAAGTCGTGGCCGAGATCCCTGATGTCGGGGACGTCTCGTACTCGGCGGCGTTGCCGCTCAGTGCATCGGCCGAACTGTTCGCCTTTCCCGACGCTCAAGAGTCGTATGCGATTCAGACGTACGATCTGCGAATGCAGGAATTTCGCCGGCCGCTACTGGCTCCGGGCACTTCGGGCGAACCACTGGCGTTCGGCAGGTTCAACCCTGACGGCACAATTCTCGCCACGCAGGAAGGGGGCCTCAACGATGGAGTTCGACTTTGGAACACCGAAACCGCCGAGCCCATCGGGTTTCTCTACGATCAGATCAACCCCGTGTGGAGCCCCGACGGCCGTTTTCTCGCTGTGCTCGGCAACGGCGAGTTCGAGGTCTCTGAAGGGGTCACACAAGGTGGAAATCGCGCGGCGCTACTCATCTACGAGGTGGCTTTGCCGGTGTCGACTGCCGCCGTTCGGTCACGACCAACGTCGCTCGCTTTCAGCAGTGATGGCTCGCAACTGGCCGTGCAAGGGAGTCTGTTCGAAGTACGTGACGCCGGTCCAATGCGCAGGCTGCGTCCGGTTTCGTCATCGGACTCGATCGGTCCGTTCGTGTCTACTCCCGAGAGCACCTGGCGTTACTCTCCATTCCTGCTCCTGGAGCCCTCTGAGCCCGTGGTGATCGAGCGTATTTGGCCCGAGCCGCATGAATTCGCTCTTAGCGGCATCGAGCGAACCGAAAGCGGTGCTCTGCAGGATCTCACGATCAGTCCCGATGGTCAGAGTGCGTTGCTCGAATGGGAACGCAGACTGCCTGTGAAAGATCGACCGAACTCATACAGCATCGTGAATCAGGTGGAGTTGTGGGACTTGAATTCGCTCACGCGAACATGCATGTTTCCGGAAGCGGAATATGGACGGACGAACTATGGCGTGCTGCGCTTCAGCCCTGATGGGACGCGCGCGGTGGTGACGGAATCGGGTGATCTGATGATTCACGATGCCGCAACGGGAGAACTGCTAGCCGAATCCGTGGTCGAGATTGTCCTCGAGAATCGGCCTGGATATGTGCACTTCCGGAATCTGGCGATACTCGATGTGGCATTCTCGTCGGACAGCGAATGGCTCGTGAGTGCTGCGGAGGAAGGACGCATCTGTCTGATTGACGTCGAAACCGGCACCATCTTCGCGGAATGGGACGGTCACGAGGGAGATGTGACCGCCGTCGCCGTCAGTCCCGACAATCGATGGCTCGCATCGGCCGGAAAGGACTTACTCGTTCGGCTCTGGGATGCAGACTCGCGAGAAGAACTGGCGCGTTGGTCGCCGCATCCGACTGTTACAACCGCGATGCAGTTCAGTCCCGACGGCCGTTGCCTCGTCACGGCCTGCGCCGACGGCACCGTCAAACTGTGGGATTTTCCGGCCATTCGCGAACAACTCGCCGCGATTGGACTCGACTGGTCGATTGACGCGCGAAACGAGCGGCCTTGATGATTCACCAGAGAACACCAGATGATCATGTCCATGACGCCCTCTGTTTCCTCGGCCCAGGTACTGCTCGATGCCTTTCGCGAAGGCCGCGCGCAGGCCGGTGAAGAACTGCTGCGTCGGCATCTTTCCTGGCTCAAGCTCTTGGCACGATTGGAGATCGACACGCGCTATCGCGGCAAGTTTGATGAATCTGATGTCGCCCAACAGGTAATGCTCGAAGCGGTTCGTGATATTCCGCAGTTTCGTGGTCGAACCGAAGCGGAGTTCGCCACCTGGCTGCGGCGGATACTGGCGCACGTCCTCGCGCACGAGTTTCGCCGTTATCGCGGCACGCAGAAGCGCGACATCACGCAGGAAGTGTCGTTGGAGCAAACGCTGCAACATTCGTCGCAGCGACTCGGAGATGTCCTCGCCGCTTCTGTCTCCTCGCCCAGTCATCAGCTACTTCGCAACGAGCAGGAGCTATTGCTGGCCGACGTACTGTCGCGGTTGCCCGAAGACTACCGCGAAGTGATTTTACTGCGAAACCTCGAAGGTTTGTCGCATGATGACGTCGCCGAGCGCATGGGGCGCGGCGTGGGGGCTGTCCGCATGCTCTGGGTCCGAGCGCTGGCGGAATTGAAACAGGAAATGGAGCGACTTGACTCACAATCTCACGGCTCAAGCTGAGGCTGCAACACAGGCTCATTCAGACAAGTGCCGGAGTGCCCTCTGGCAATTGCATCGGATGGCTGCCGACGCGGAATCTCCGCAGCGTGACCCATTTGCCGCAGTTCGGCGAGCGACTTCAGTCGGTCGGCAAATTGTGAAACTGCGTGCGAAAACCGGCGTCGTTGACAGTTCGCCAAAGCCGTTCGATGTGGTCGCGGTCGATCGTTTCGACCGTGCACTCGACCGACACCGAACCGATCTCATCGCCGCCAAAGATGCGATCATGAGAGATGTCGACAATGCTCACGCCCGCGTCGGCGAGGACTTTCGTGAACGCGGCCAGACCACCAGGGCGATCGGAAATGTGCGCGCTGAATCGGCACAATCGTCCATCGACCGCCAGACCTCGTTGCATGATGCGCCCGAGCATCGTCGTGTCGATGTTTCCTCCGCAGAGAATCGTGCCGACCTGCTTTCCCTCCAGTCCCTCGATCTTGCCGGCAAGCAATGCTGCGACGCCTGCGGCACCTGCACCTTCGACCACCGCCTTCTCCATCTCAACCAGCCTCAGCACAGCCAGTGCGATGTCCTGCTCATTGACCATCACCAGTCGGTCGACAAGCTGACTCGCAATCGCGAACGCATTGGCACCCACCATCGGCACCGCCAGTCCATCTGCCAGAGTGGGCTGCATCTCGACGCGCGTCGGTCCTCCCGCCTTGAGGGCCGCGCTGAAACTCGCGGCATTCGCAGGTTCAACGGCGATAATCTCGATCTCTGGCCTGACCGACTTGGCCGCGAGCGCGACACCGGCGATGAGACCCGCGCCACCCACAGGCACGATGATGGCATCGAGCTCGGGACGCTGTTCGAGCATCTCCAGGCCGATCGTCCCCGCGCCAGCGATGATGTCGGGATGGTCGTAACCGTTGATGTATGTCAGCGACCGTTCGTCAATCAGCGACATCGCGTGGTCTTTCGCGTCCCCGATGTGCTGACCATGCAGAATGACGTTCGCGCCGAAGCTGCGACAATGTTGCACCTTGATCATCGGCGCAAACGTCGGCATGACGACCGTGACAGGCACGCGCAACTGCTGACCATGACACGCCAACGCCAGCGCATGATTACCCGCCGATGCGGCGATCACACCGTGACGTCGTTGTTCCTCATTCAATTGCAGCAAGGCGTTTCTTGCCCCGCGTTCCTTGAACGACCCCGTTCGCTGGCGATGCTCCCGCTTGAGGTAGAGTTCCACCCCGCACAGCGGCGACAGCCAGTCGCTCTTGAGGCAAGGCGTACGCTCGACGCCACCGGCGATGCGACTTGACGCGGCGTGGATATCTTCAATCTGGATCGGCCATCCGTTCATTCTTGAATGATACATCAAGAATGGTCGAGTTGGTCAATGAGGCATGCGACTTCATTTGCAGTGGGACTGCGATTCCCAGCTCAGGACATCTCCCTCGATGGCATGGGAGACGCCCGACATTCGCAGTAGATACAACACCTGAGCGCGATGATGCATGCCATGAGTGATGACATGGGCAATCGCGCCTCCGTACGTCTTCTCTCGCGGAGGATCGTCGAGGAGATCGAGCCACGTTTCGTCCCAGGCGTTGCGATCGGCGATCTGGCGCGAGATGTTCGCGAACCTTTGGGCAGCCGACTCCAGTCGATGTACCATCCCTGGCATGGTTCGATCATCGTGTGCCGACACACACTCGCCGGCCATCAGCGACGACCAGACTTCGAGATTACGAATGATGTGGTGGAACGTCGCCCGCAGCGAACGATGCCCGATGTCGAATTCACGATCGAGTTGCTCGTCCGAAAGTTGCGCGCAGATGTCGAGCAGTTGCCGGGTGGTCCAGGCATCGTGTCGCAATAGGCGATCAAGCAGGTCCATGCGGTGAGAGATCTTCGTGTGAATGGATGTGACTGATTGTGTGCGGGGCGCTCCAGGGGTTGAGCCCTCAGCGGAACTTCGTCTTTGGCGCACAATGAGCATTGTCTGAGTGTCGTGACGATCATTCAATCCCTATGGTGACATCGCAAACGGAATGTCATGGGCCGCCATGCAGCCACTCAACGTCTCGACCTCTCACTCAACGAATCAGGAGCAATCACATGCAATGGACACTACTCGCGGACGACGATTTGACGGCCACGGCCTCGAGCTACTGGGATCAGTTTGTTGTCTTTCTTTCGGAAAGAGGAATCAGCCTTGGGCTCAATCTGCTCGCGGCACTGGCGATCTTCGTCGTGGGCCGCTGGGCTGCCGGTATGCTCACACGACTGTGCAAGCGATTGCTGACGCGATCGAAGGTGGACGACACGCTGTCGACGTTTCTGGGCCACATCGTCTACGCGATGCTGCTGACGTTCGTGATCATCGCCGCCATCGATCGATTGGGAGTTAACACGACATCGTTCGCGGCCATTGTCGGTGCCGCTGGCCTGGCGGTCGGCCTGGCGTTACAGAATTCGCTGTCGAACTTTGCGTCGGGCGTAATGCTCATCTTGTTCAAACCCTTCAAGGTCGGTGACTACGTCGAAGCCGGGGGAACGGCGGGAATCGTGGAGGAGATCAATATTTTCAACACGTTCATGCGGACCGGCGACAACATCCGTATCGTCGTCCCTAACGGACAGATCACGTCGGCGACGATTACCAATTACAACGCCAAGCCGACACGCAGAATCGATCTGGTCATCGGCTGCGGTTACGACGATGACCTGCGCGCGGTGAAAAGTTTTCTCATGGAGACTCTCTCGGAGGATAGTCGCATCCTGGATGAACCCGCTCCCGTCGTCGCTGTGAACGAGCTCGGCAGCAGCAGCGTGAACTTCGTCGTCCGCCCCTGGGTGAACGCGGGAGACTATTGGAACGCCCGCTGGGATCTGATTGAGAAGATCAAACTCGGCTTCGACGACCGCGGCTTCCACATCCCGTACCCCACGCAAGACGTGCATGTGCATACCGCGAACGCGTAGGCAGTCGGGGTCGCCCCACGGAACCTGGATGACGTCATTCCTCCGTGGGGCCGGGACGCTCGCTATCCGCGGATTCGAGTTTCAGCGTCCACTCCCAGGGCTCGACTCCTTCGGGAGGCACGGCACCCACATAACTTGGCAGCCCTTCCGCGCCGATCCCGCTCGTTGCGAGCGGCGAATCTGCGGGCGGTCTCAGGTAGTCTGCTGAATCGAAATCGCGAGAGAGCATCTCGATCTCGAACTGACGGACATCGGTTTCCGCGGGAGGAATCCAGCCCGCGGCATGCTCGGTATCGGGATCATCCTCGCGCCAGTTGTGAGAGAGACGGTAGACATCATGGATTGCTGGTCCATCACCTGGGCCGATGGCCTGTTGGAACGTTTCAGCATGGATGTAATACCAATCACTATCGACCGGTCCCAACGTGATGTTGTTGATCCACTCGATGCGATTTCCGATCGGAAGATCTTCCCAGACACGCATCGGACTCGAGCAATCCAGCAGCGTGTTATTCGCAATCAGGATGTTTTCGACCTCCTCGAACAGCAGCTCCAATTGAATTCCCGATGCCACAGAGCGCTCAATGCGATTCCCCACAACCTTGATGTCGATCATGAGTCCCGCCAGTCGCATCGCTTGAAGATTGTTTCTGAAGCGATTGCCCGTGATTAAGACTCCGCGAATCCTGCAAGCAGAATAGTCATCGTTCCGGCCGCCGAGACGCAATCCGACATGGATGTCTTCGAAGACGCAATCCTTCACCATGACGGGATCTTCACCATCACGAACATCCAGCATTTCGATGCTGATGCCAGAATGAAACAAGTCCTGACGGCCCAATATATGCAAGTCTTCGAGCACCACTCCCGGGCTGCGGCCCCCCACAAGACAACCCCAGGTGGGGTTGGGGAGGGGCGACTCCGCCACAATGCGAAACCCTCGCACCGTGACGCGCGGTGCATCGAAATCAAAACGATGATCCCTGCCAATCGGATACGCCAGCGTGGCCCTGTTGACGGCTTCCAGAGTGACCCCTTCGAACCGCGAGCCTTGAAAAACAATGCTCCCTTCATAACGCGCATCATCGAGCACACGAATCGTTTCGCCCGGCTTGACATGTTGCAGGGCGTCCTGAATCGTCTCGAACTGCGCCTCGCCCGACTGAGACACCGTCAGGACTCCTTCCTCGGCAATCACTGCAGGCGTGGTGGTCTCCGGCACCATCGTGGTCTCGGCAGGTACGACATTCGTGTCGATTGTCGGAGTGTCTCCCGCAGGCTCGAACCTCGCCACGAATGTCGGCGTCTCTCGACCTGACTGCACTTCGATTTCCTCGCCGAAGATCTCGGTTCCGTCGGGAAGCCGCACGCTCACACGGTGTGTGCCGGCATCAGCGGTGAGGCGATACACCTTGCCGGCTTCGGTCACCGTGAGGCGCTGTTGACCATCGATGAGCACTTGGGCGTTGGGGGCATGCACTTCGAGCAGGACGACGCCCCCTTCGACTTCCCAGCGAAGGACGATCGTTGCGAGAACCGCGATTGCTATCGAAACGACGCCGGCGGCAACGATCCACCACTTCCTCGAGCCCGTCGGTTTCGATGTCGACCGTTGTCCCGCATCGAGCGTGGCCGCCAGTCCTTTGCCGCCTGGCGAACTCAAGCCGGGGCGTGATAATGTCTCGGCAAACGACTTTACGACGGTGTCAGCCGTCGGATTGACCGGCGCACTGATCTCGTCAATCTTCTGAGTTACCTCGGGGATCAAGTCTCGTGGCAAAGGGTCGGGCAACGCCTGCCGCAGGGCATCGGCCACGTCGTTCATCGATGCATACCGGTCCTCGGGATGCTTGGCGAGCATCTTCTCGACGACCGCCGCGACACTGGCGGGGATCGACGGAATGCGTTCCTGCAACGACGGGATGGGTGCCTCGCGATGCGCGAGAATCCGCTGCATCATCGATCCCTGCTGATACGGGGCCGACCCCGTCAGCAAGCGAAACAGCGTGCAACCCAGACTGTAGATGTCAGAGCGTTCATCGGCTTGTCGCGGGTCGAGAGCCTGCTCGGGTGAGAGGTAATCCACCGTTCCCAGCATGTGTCCCGACTGACTGAGGTTCGTCGCCGCATCCTGTTGCAACTCAGCCGCTGCTTCGCGGAATCGCGCCAGCCCGAGGTCGAGAACTTTCACAACTCCCTGACGATTGAGCAGCAGGTTTCCCGGTTTGACATCACGATGCACGATTCCGTTGGCATGTGCGAATGCCAGCCCCTGTGCCGTCTGGATGCCAATGCAAACGCTATCGACGACGCTCATGCTTCCGAGGCTTCGCACGACAACATCGAGAGATGCCCCCTCGACATGTTCCATCACGAGGAAGTAGCGGCCTTCATCATGCCCGGCGTCGAAGGCGGTGACGACGTGGGCATGCAGCAGTCGCCCCGACAGCTTCACTTCGCGTTCAAAACGCTGCACCAGTTCTGGTTCCGACATCAGTCGACTGTCGAGAACCTTGATCGCCACCTTGCGATCCATGCTCGGCTGATAACCGAGAAAAACCTCTCCCATGCCGCCGGCACCAATGCGGCTTTCGACACGATAGTCTCCCAGTCGCAACCGTCTGCCGTTGCCCGAGAGAATCATCTCCCGTTGATAACTGGTGATTCGACCCGATTGGGCCAGCGTTTCGATGAATTGCGAAGGATCGGATTGCGAGTGTGAAAGTGATTCCAATTCCTCTGGAGCGCAGAGGCCCAGCTCACCGACAACCGATCGGACTTCATCGTGTGTGATCATGGCGACCCGCTCTATGACTAGACTCAGACCGGCGGCAATGCGCCGACCGCAACTTGGAGAGACTCAATCGTCGCAGGCGGATGCCACTTTCGCAACGCTTGTCGACATCCGGAATGGACCAATGGCGACCTCAAGTCATTATCGCCGCGCTTTGATGGCGGAGGCCAACTCGATCGGCTTGTTGAGCATCTGCTCAAGCACCGCATGTAGCTCATCCTGCACGTTGCCGTCGTCGGGAATGGACTCAATTACACGGCATGCTTCGGAGTGCAACTGATTGAGAAAAGTCGCGAAACACGTTCGCATCTCGGCGAGGAATGCTGCCAATTCCTCAGGATCGAGATCGTTGCGAACGAGTGTGGTCTCGGTTTCGCTGCGCTCTCGATGCATGCGGGCCAGCGTGGTTCCTTGTGTGCGATAAAGAAAGCCGGTCACGTAGGCGCGCCGCAGGCGCAGTTCCTCATCGAATTGATAGACGCGATTCGGATCGAGGTAGAATGACCAGGAACCGGTGTTGCGGACGCCACAGACGATCGGCTCATCGACCCCGGGGAGTTCAATCGCGATGCGCCGGCGGAGGGCGATTGCCTCGCGCATGATGTCTTCGCGATCCGCTTCATGCCGAGCCATGCGGTGCCTCGAACTCGGTTACAATTGCCCCCGTCGACGGCGTTCACTGTACGACTGCAATGCCGCCTCGATAATCGGATAGGCCGTCTCGGCGGCTTGAAACTTATCGACCTCGACCGCCTTCCCTTCCAGCGTCTTATAGTCCTGAAAGAACCTCCGCAGCATGTGCAGCCGATGAGGCGGCAAGTCTTGAGCTTCCTCGAACGAATTGTATTCGGGATCCCCCATCGCGACGGCCAGGATCTTGTGGTCCTTCTTGCCCGAGTCGACCATCGTCATCAGTCCGATCGTGCGGGCGCTCACGAGTGTGAGGGGCGCGACAGGTTCCTGGCACAGCACCAGCACATCGAGCGGGTCGTCATCCTCGGCATACGTCTGCGGGATGAAGCCGTAATTCGCCGGGTAATGGACCGCCGAGTAAAGCACGCGATCGACCTTCAGCATGCCTGTCGGCTTGTCGAGTTCGTACTTGAGCTTCGAGCCCATCGGGATCTCGATCACGGCCGTAAACTCCTGGGGCAATCGCACGCCCGGGATAACATCGTGCCACGGATGGGTCATTGAATGAGTTGGGTAAAGTCAGGAGTCAGGGGGGGGGGTAACCAATCGTGGCGATCAATGATTTCGCACTTCAAAATTCCGTCACCGCGTCATCGCTTCCAGGTAATCGCACAGGATGTCGACGTTGTTGATGAAAGTTTCTGATTGATAGACACCTTCTTGCGAGGCCTTGTTGAAGCCGCGCATGCCGCGGGCATCGACCCAGGCTCCACGTTCGTCCATCGCACTCAGCACTTCATCGGCTGCGTAGGCCCGGCGGGTGAACTCTTCGATGGTGTATCGTGTTGGTTCGGTTGATGAATCACCAGCGTTCGACGAATCGATGGCCGCCTGAGCCGCGAGGTAGTCTTGCTCTATGCGGTCGAGTTGGCTCTCGACGATAAAGCCGTAATGCGTCGGCAGATCATCAGTCTCGTAGATCAGTTCGTAATCGGTGTTGAAGTAGAGAGGGCGATTCGTTTCGAGTTCGTAGAATCTGGCCAGTCGTCCATCGGGCAGGAGTGAACCGCGGAAATACTCGATCGCCCCGGGAATCGGTTCGAGATAGCGCGCATCACCCGACTTGCGAGCCAGCAGGATCAACGAATCCATGGCCATCTGCGATTCACTCCCGCTGATGGCGGGGGGTTCGAACTTGCGATCCCACACGGGATGCATCGCTTCGTTGTACTGCTGTGCCCATGCCGGTTGCGGTTCGGGCATTCGAGCAAGGAGCAGAAAGTCGCCCGTCCGCTTGGCGGCATCGAGATAACGCTCGTCGCCGTAGACATCCCACATCAGGAGCCACGTTTCGATCATGCGACCGGCGACGTTGTCGTTGAGGTAATACTCACCCGTCCAGTCGTTGAGCCAGACGCGCGACCATTCTTCGGGATAACTCGCAGCAATCACGGGATGGCTGGCTTCGGTCGTCCCTTCTGGATAGATCGACCAGTTCTGCGACCAGCCTCCGTTGGGATGCTGCGCCTTGAGAATCGCCTCGATCGCAAATGTCGCAGCTTCGTGAATGGCCTCATTCTCGAAATTCAGTTCATCATCGACAGCCGCGATCAACCGCAGAGCGGCCGGAGTCGTGTCGTCATCGAGTGTGGTGATGTTTGTGTTATTGCGTCGCGTGCGGCTCGCACGAAAGTTGGTGTTGTCACGATAGCCCCAATCCCGACGAGTCTCGGGATCGAAATGGATGCTGTAGTACCAACCTCCCGACTGCAATTGACCAGGCACCAATGCCTCGGCGGCCTCGACAGCATAGTCGAGGTAGCGCGGTTCGCCCGTCACCTGATACGCCCGCAGAAATGCCATCCCCACGGCAGGCGTGGCAGGGGGCTGCACCCAGATCGTATCGGGCCCGGTCTCGGCTTCCCCCTCGGTCAAAGTGAAGTCGAGACTCACCCGCCAGACGTATCCACCATGCTTGGAGCAGTTGTCATGAAAGAACGTGATCGCGCTATCGAGGGCCTCGCGCGTGTTGCTCTCCGACGTGAAGTCCTGCGCCTGAAGGTGCCCACAACAATGCGTGACAAGTCCCAAGACAAGGCAGACTAGACGGTTCATTCGCATAATGACTCACGTTCTATACGTGTTGCACGCCTTAACGTCGTGTGTCGAGGAATGGTAAGTTCCATCGAGTACCGGCCGCCAGTCTTGACGGTGTTGTCCGTCAAATCGTCATCGCCGTGAAGCCGCCGTCGACGACGAGGTTGGCACCGGTGACGAAGCTGCCGGCGGCGTTCGAGGCCAGCAGCAGGATCGCTCCGGCGAGTTCGTGGGGTTCGCCGAATCGATCGGCCGGCGTGTGGCGCATGATGTTCTCGACACGATCGGGCGTCAGCACTTTGCGGTTCTGTTCGGCAGGGAAGAAGCCGGGGGAGATCGCGTTAACACGAATTCCCTGCTTGGCCCATTCGCGAGCGAGGTTCTGTGTGAGGTTCAGCACGGCAGCCTTGCTCGCGGAGTAGGTGAAGACCCGCGACAGTGGTGTGATCGCCGACAGCGAAGCCACGTTGATGATCGAACCCGTCACGCCGTTGGCGAGCATATCCTTCGCGAAGACCTGACAGGCGAGTCGCACGCCGCTGAGGTTCACGCGAAAGATGCGGTCCCATTCGTCATCGGTGATGTCGAGGAACGGTGTCGGGGAATTGACCCCCGCCCCGTTCACCAGGATGTCGCAATGCAGACCGCGCTTGCCAAGGTCGGCAACCAGTCGATCGAGGTCGTCACGGTTTGTGGCATCGCAGGCCGAGAACTCGGCAGAGCCTCCAGACTTCTGGATAGTTTGCACAGCGGCATCGCCATGCTCGCGGTTGCGGCCGACGACGACGCAGTGGGCTCCCGCGCTGGCGAGGGCCTGACAGATGGCCCCTCCCAGGACTCCCGTGCCGCCGATGACGACGGCGGTGCGTCCCTTCAGGCCGAAGAGTTCCTCAAGATACGTTGTGATGGATGACATGAGGCTTGGTTGGTAGTAGGTGGTAGGTAGTTGATAGGGTAATGAAACGCGTCGCGTTCACGTCAAAGCGTGGTCGGGTTCGATCCCGTCGTGTGCTTTAATTTACAAACCACTGGCCTCCCCTACCAACAACCGACTCGAAGCCGTTTCAATACAAGTAGGTCCCGCTTGCCGAGCGGGATCTCAATCGACGAGGCTCCACCGAATTCAGATCCCTTCCGGCAGAAGGGATCTACTGAATCAACAATGCATGATTCTTCTGATCGACAACTACGACAGTTTCGTGCATAACCTGGCGCGGTACTTGGCCGAGGCGGGGGTGGAAACGCGCGTCGTTCGCAACGATGCCTTGTCGATCGCGGAGATTCGCGGTCTTGAGCCGCAGGCGATCATCATTTCACCAGGCCCTTGCACGCCGGCGGAGTCAGGCGTCTCGCGAGAGGTCGTGCGGGAGTTGGGGCCGACGATTCCCATTCTCGGCGTCTGTCTCGGGATGCAGGTCATCGCCGAGGCCTTGGGGGGGAAGGTCATCAGATCGCGTCGCCCCGTGCATGGCCAGGCGTGGGCGATTCAACACGAGGGAGCGGGCGTGCTCAGCGGACTGCCGTCACCGTTTGATGCCGGGAGGTACCACTCACTGATCGTCGATCCCGAGAGTTTGCCGGATGAACTCGTGTCGGCCGCGTGGACCGCTGACGGCGTGCTGATGGCACTGGCTCATCGAACGTGGCCGACGTTCGGCGTGCAGTTTCATCCCGAGTCGGTGCTGACGCCTGAGGGACGACGGCTGCTCAGCAACTTCTTGCACCTCGCGGGCATCGAACACGATGCCGCCGCGACAAGTCACCTGGACTACGAACCACCACGACTGGGCGACGACTTCTTTCAACGCGAAGTCGCCGTCGATGCCGAGTGGCCGTTGCCGGACCTGTAGCCGCGAATCCGCGAGACGCGGAGGCAACGCATGGGAGCTTTCACTGGTTGCCAGGCAACATCAGGAAGTAACTCCGTCGCGCTGCTCCCGCGAGTCTGGGACAGACTCGCCGACTAGTATTCCCAGTTCACACCGAAGTTGAACTGATGCGAATACCAGCTCTTGTAGTCGGCACGAGCCTCGGGGAAGAGGGGGAATCCTCGCCATTCGATCGAGTCGGCTGGTCGAGCGATGTGTCCCGCGATGAAGTACTGATAGCCCATGCGGAACTTGGCGTCCTCGAACAGATGCAGTCGGTTGACGACCGGCACGTAATCCAGGATGTCGATGTCGGCGTTGATGGACTGCGAAAAGATCGGCGACACGTGAGTATGCGTGTCGGTCTCGGCGAAGTCGGTCGGATTGGTGAACATGCGGGGGACCGCCAGCAACGGCAACTGCAGACCGAGGAGTTGTGCGTCGTACAGCGGGTCGCCGATGTTTTGGCCGCTCACGCGAATCTCTTCGTTGTTCAGCATCAGGCCGCCGATCGTTTCACCCCAGACGTGGAAGCTGTCTCCTTCGCCGAGATCGAATCGGAAGCCGATTTCAGGACCGGCCAAGTGGCTTGATACGTCCGAATCGAGGACCGCTGTGAACTGCGGATAGAGCTGAATAATGGATCCCGGATCGGGACGGAACGAGCCGTCTCCCGTCCCATCGTCGATCACGTAGTCGAAACCGCTATCGATACCCTGGAAGCCGAAGTGCTCTCCGATGTATCGGTAACGAACACCCCACAGGGGGCGAATCTGCATCCAGTCGTGACGGAACAACGGAGTGGAGTACCAGTCCATGTTGGTCTCGCCGGTTTGCGTGGCAAACTCCACACGATACATCACGTCGAACTTGGCTGTGCTGCCGGGCCCCGACAAGGGATCGATCGGACCAGGCTCGCCGTTGTCCAAGGGGACGGCCCCGTTCTTAGTGAACAGGTTAAGTCCGTCGAGAGCGGCGGTCACTTGGGGAGTGATGGGAATGCCGTTGATGTTGTCCCGGCCCATCTGAAAGGCGGTTTGGCGTTCGAAGGCCCATTGACCATTCCAATTGAAGCCGGAGCCATCTTCATTGTTGAAGCCCCAACGGGTCTGGATGCCCGACGTCCCCATGTCCTGGAAGAGACCCATCGTGCGGATGGGAAACTTCGCTGTATCGTTCACCAGTGGCAAGTCGACCAGCGGAATCGGGAAGACGCCCTGGTCGGCTTGAAGGAAGCCGACCGTGTTCATCGGAATGGCACCCAGCATCAACTCCTGGGCCGTGAAGGGCTGGCCCAAGGGAGCGGTACGAGCATAAATGTTGATGTCCTGATAGGGCGAACCAATCAAGGCATTGCCGGGATTTCGAAAACTGACGTGCGTATACTCCAGCGAGAAGTGGTAGTCGCGCCGTTGGTTGAGGAACTGCCGGAACCAGACACCATTCTGCTGATAGGTCTGGTCAATCCCCGCAACCCCGCCGGTTTGACCCCCATAAGGGCTGACCGCCGGGTAGGGATAGAAGTTCTGTGGCGTATTGGCGGGCCACATCTGGTTCACATCGCCACCGCCGTACGGCATCATGCCTCCGCCAGATGGTCCCGAGTAGGGTCCATTCATAGACGGAGGATATTGCGCGAGGACAGGGGCGGCTGTGAAGAACAGCATCCCGCACACAATCGCCTGGAGCCAGTGTTGAATCCGCATCAGTGCGTCCTTGACTTCCCGTATAAGGGGGTGACGTCACCAAGGCTCCACCAGGGGGGTGAGGCTCTCGGAGGTGTTAGGTACCCGCGCAACCTCTTAACAAAGAGGGCGCATGTGGACGGACCTGCGGATTGTATCGGTTAGCCGATTGGGCAAACTGTATCGATTATCGTGGTTTTAACGCCTTTTCGAACGGCTGGCTTTCGGCGCGTTGCATCCGATGACGCGAACGGCACTTCAAGTCCCATCGCAAGCGGCGGGGGCGGCATTGACCATCCCAAGTCAATGGCAGCAATGCGTTTGCAAAACGCGAGAGGGTCGGAATCTTACTCCCCGGCAGAGTCGGCAGCCTCGCGTGGACCGCTCGTCAGGCCCCGTTTCGAGCGTACTCGCAGGAATTCGATGAGTTGTTTGCCCGGCTCGGTCACCACAAATGACTCCAGTTGATCGGCAGCTTTCGCCGCACTGATCACCTGACGGAAGATGATCTTATACGCTTCCTTCAGCTCCGCGCGTTCGGGAGCTCCGTAGCCGGCGCGCTTCAACCCGACCGAGTTGAGACCGATGCAGGTTCCGTCCATATGGGCCATGAAGAACGGGGGGATGTCGCGGGTGATCTTGGACATGCCGGAGATCATCGCGAACCGACCGATTCGGCAGAACTGGTGCACAGCGGAGTTTCCCGAAATGATCGCCTTGTCGCCGACTTCGACGTGTCCGGCGAGGAGGGCACCGTTGACGAGCCAGACGTCGTTGCCGACGCGACTATTGTGTCCGACGTGGCTGTTGACCATCAAGATGCACCGCTGGCCGATGACGGTCGTGGTCCCTTCTTCGCTCCCCCGGTGGATCGTGACTCCTTCGCGAACGATCGTCTCGTCCCCGATCTGACAGCCTGTGGCTGCTCCTTTGTATGACACATCCTGCGGCACGTCGCCAATGCTGACCCGCGCGTGAATCTGGCAGCGGCTCCCGATCGTGGTCATCCCCAGCAGATGGACATACGGCCCGATGACGGTGCCGGAACCGACACTGACCCCCGCTTCGATGATCGAGTAGGGACCAACGCTGACCGAGGGGTCAATCTTGGCGGCGGGGTCGATAATGGCCGTCGGATGGATGGGCATTCCACGATTCCTGGGAAAGACAGGCAACGGCGGCCGGAAGCGCCTCCGTACGCCAACGAGATCGTAGAGGAGGAAGCATCCGGGAGGAAGTGGACTGAAACGGGGGCGAAGGGATTGGATCGCGGAGAGCTGATCCCTGTCTGCGCAGGGCTGCTGATTCAACGGGCAGGGGGAGGGGGGCGACTACGGAAAAGGAGGCTGCCAACCGGGGAAGTTGCTCTTTTTTCCAGAATCGAAAAAGAAACGATGAAGGTTGGGATCCAGAGGTTTTGGGGCCTTTACGGCAGTGGGAGGGGTCTGGCGAATGTTTCGCGGCCCTTGCTGGTACGTGCTTTGCGTTCTGCGGTTTTGATCCACAAGGGCATCGGGTGCGTCATCGTCGTGGTGGCCGATCCATCCCGTTATTGATTCGAAATCCGTGTGAGAAAGACCATGATGAGAACAAGTCTCTTGTCCATGCTGTGCGCTGCAGCCATTGGACTGTGTCCCACCTTCGCCCTGGCAGACGATGCCGTGGTGGTTGAGGAGGTCGGTCCTGTCTGGGAAGAACTGACGCTGGAAGAGAAGGTCGAGTCGTTGAATGCGTCGGCATCAGCCAATGCGATCGCGATCGAGGAATCGTCCGCGGCCATCTACGGAGACGCGGATATCCTTTGGACGTGTCTGGCTGCCTTCCTGGTCTTCTTCATGCAAGCCGGTTTCGCCCTGGTTGAATGCGGTTTCACGCGGGCTAAGAATGCCTGCAATATCATCATGAAGAACCTGATGGACTTCTCCATCGGGTCACTCGCCTTCTGGTTCGTCGGCTTTGGTCTGATGTTCGGGGCCACGAGCGGCTACTTCGGCACCAATGGATTCTTCTTCGACGCCGACGTGGAGAATGCTGCCGAGGGGACCATTGCCTTTGTGAAGGGTGGTAACACCGGCTGGGCGTTCCTGATCTTTCAAACAGTCTTTGCGGCGACGGCAGCCACGATTGTTTCGGGTGCAATGGCTGAACGGACCAAGTTCGTCAGTTACCTGGTTTACTCGATTGCGATCACAGTTCTTGTCTATCCGATCTTTGGCTGCTGGGCCTGGAATTCGCTCGTCAACGCTGGTGAATCCGGTGGGTGGTTGGCTGACAAAGGTTTCCTCGATTACGCCGGTTCGACAGTTGTTCACTCGATTGGTGGCTGGTGTGCATTGGCCGGTGCCATTGTGATTGGTGCTCGTAAAGGCAAGTACAAGAACGGCAAGCCCGTTCCGATTCCTGGCCACAATATCCCGTTGGCCGCTTTGGGTGTCTTCATTCTCTGGCTGGGCTGGTTCGGCTTTAACCCTGGTTCAACCACCGCTATTGGTGGTGGAGACTTGGCGAGACTCGCCGTCACAACGAATCTCTCGGCTGCGGCGGGTTCGATCGCCGCCATGATTACTGCCTGGATCCTCTTCAAGAAGCCGGACGTTTCTTTCGCACTCAACGGTGCCTTGGCCGGATTAGTTGCCATCACCGCAGGTTGTGACTGCATGACGGCCCCGATGGCGGCTGTCACGGGATTGGTGGGTGGTGTCCTCGTCGTCTTTTCTTGCTTGCTGGTCGAACGGCTCGGTGTCGACGATCCTGTCGGTGCCGTTTCGGTCCACGGTGTGTGTGGAGCTTGGGGTACGTTGGCAATCGGACTGATTTCAACGAAGGCCAGTCTGGAACAATTTGGCATTCAAGCGTTGGGCGTCGGTGCCGCCTTCTTGTGGGCCTTCCCGGTGAGTCTGGCGATCTTCTACACGATCAAAGTCACGATTGGCCTTCGGGTCAGCGAAGAAGAAGAGTTCGAAGGACTCGATATCACTGAGCACGGCATGCAGGCCTATCCTTCACCCGCGAATGTCGGCTTTGGCGCGTCGGATACTGTTCCAGGAGCGGGTCACGTCGCTGTGGCTCTGGCGAAGCCGAGCGTGGCAGCGAGTCCGTCCTGAATGGAAACATGCGATGTTCAAGGAGGAACGAGGGAGCGAGGCCCGGCCAGTTGGCGGGCCTCCTTCCATATTCTCTAACACCCGTCGTCATGGTTGAGAAAGGCAAACTGTAAACGATATCTTTCCTGCACCCTTCTAAGTTCACTGGAGTTAACACTTCGTTCCGGTTCCTCTTTGCTCGCCAGAGGTTCGAATGCATCTCAGTATGAAGTTGATTGCGCTCACGACGTTGACAGCCTTCGGATTGTTCCTTGTCTCTCCTGTGCTTGCAGATGATGCGACCACATCCGAAGTGGGAACAGAGGAGACTCAGGGATCGGAAGTTGGCTCGGAGATTGCGGACGGAGGAGGGGTAACCGATACAGACGCTGCCGGTGGGGATTCGGTCGTCATCGTGCAGCGGGTTGCCGAGGAAGAGGCCGAGGGCCCAATTCTCGCAAAGGACATGAATGGCGCGGATGTCGCCTGGATGCTGGTGGCTTCTGCCTTGGTGTTGATGATGACCGCGCCGGGACTGGCGCTGTTTTACGGAGGGCTGGTTCGCAAGAAGAACATTCTCGGCGTGATGATGCAGTGCGTGTTCTTGATGGGCCTGATGTCGTGTGTCTGGGCGTTGTACGGATACAGCCTCGCCTTCGGGACGTCCGTGGGAGGGTACGAAGAACTCGATGAAGAAGGGAATGTGAAGGTCGATGATGATGGAAACACCAATATCATCGGAGGATTCATTGGTGGGTCCGATTATGTCCTGCTCAATCAGGTGTTGCCGGACAACGGTGGTTCGGACAAGGTAACGGTCTATCCGATGTGGGGAACGATTCCGGCATTGCTGTTCATGGTCTTTCAAGGGATGTTTTTCATTATCACGCCGGCCCTCATCTGTGGCGCGTTCGCCGAGCGCATGAAGTTCAGCACGATGTGTGCCTTCATGGTGCTGTGGGGAACGTTCGTCTATTGCCCCCTGGCCCACTGGACTTGGGGCGGCGGACTGTTTCAGCGACTCGATCCCGTGCCGCTTGACTTCGCGGGGGGATTGGTAGTGCACCTGAGTTCTGGTATCTCCGCTCTGCTGGCGGCGATCTTGATTGGAAAACGACTTGGTTTCGGTCAGGAACCGATGCCTCCCCACAACCTGACCTACACCACGATCGGGGCGGCTTTGTTGTGGGTGGGCTGGTTCGGATTCAACGCCGGCAGTCAGTTGGCGGCCGACGCGATCGCGGTGAACGCCTTCGTGGCGACGCATCTTGCGGCCTCCGCGGGCGTGATTGCCTGGGCCGGTTGCGAATGGGTGCAGCGTGGCAAGCCGAGCATGCTGGGTGCCTGTTCGGGCGCTGTGGCCGGCCTGGTCTGTATCACGCCTGCCTGCGGTACATGCACGCCGATTTCGGGAATGATCCTCGGACTGGCGGCTGGCATCGTGTGCTACTTTGCTTGTACGACCCTCAAGCAGAAATTCAAGTACGACGATTCGCTCGATGCCTTCGGCGTCCACGGCGTCGGCGGGACTCTGGGGGCCATTTTGGTGGGAGTGTTCGCGACAAAGGCGGTGAATCCCGCGTCTTCTGGCGCACTCGAAGGAAACTGGGCTCAGTTAGTCAGCCAGTTGGCGAGTATTGGTATCGCTGCCGTTTATTCCATCGTAGTGACGCTCATTCTGCTCAAGATTCTCGACGCCACCATCGGGCTGCGAGTGACGCAGGAAGAAGAACTTCAGGGATTGGATCTATCCCAGCATGGCGAAGAAGGGTACATCTTTATGTAGGTCAGGAATGCGGATCCGTAATCGTCTCTCGAAATCAAGTTTCGTGAATTGTGAACTGTCTCATCTGAATCGGAGCGTCCGTCCATGAAGAAGGTTGAAGCCGTAATCCGGCACTTTAAGCTCGAGGAAGTCAAAGATGCCCTGACGGAAGTGGGCGTCACCGGGATGACGGTCACCGAAGTCAAAGGCTTCGGTCGTCAGAAAGGGCACAAGGAGCAGTATCGTGGGGCCGAGTACACGGTCGACTTTCTGCCCAAGGTGAAGATCGAAGTCGTGGTGGATGATGCCCAGAAGCAAACGGTGATCGACACGATCCTCCGCACCGCGCGCACGGGCAACATCGGCGACGGCAAGATCTTCGTCAGCAATCTCGACGAAGCCGTCCGTATCCGCACGGGAGAAACCGGCGGCGATTCCCTGTGATACTTGGGATTCGTCGTTGGGGAATCGTCATTGAGTGATGGGATGTCAGTCACATCAATCGCCAATTTCCCAATCCAAAATCCCCAATTCCCAATGAGACGACAATGAAAAAGATCGAGGCAATCATCAGGCACTTTCGCCTGGAGGACGTCAAGAACGCGTTGACCGACAAGGACATCTGCGGGATGACGGTGAGCGAAGTCAAAGGTTTCGGCCGACAGCGTGGCCACAAGGAACAGTACCGCGGGGCCGAATACACCGTCGACTTTCTGCCGAAGCTCAAGGTCGAGTTGGCCGTACAGGACGACCAGGTCGAATTGGCGCTGAAAGCCATTATCGAAGCGGGCCGCACGGGGCGTGTCGGCGATGGCAAGGTCTTTGTCTCGGCACTCGAGGATGTGATTCGCATTCGCACGGGTGAGCACGGCACGGAAGCCATCTGAACCCTGTCGGTTCAGACGCGGGAAGTCTGGTGATGAGCACTCCAAACTCCGACATCCTCACTTCCCAATTGCGCGAATCTGGTGCCGCTGGCTCCAGCTTCTCGGTTGCCGACGAAGGCATTGCGGCAATGAAACAGCGCGTGATCGATATTCGCGCGCGCGCGCAATCGATGTTCGAGGCGGGCTCGCCGGGCATTCAAATCGCCACCAACACTTGCCGGAGTGTTGAAACACTGTTGCTGGAGTTCGTCGAGCGAGCCATCGCCGCTCGTCCTTCGGCGCGCGAGGAGTTACTCAAGCGTTCCGCTGTTGTTGCCGTGGGCGGGTTCGGCCGCGGTGAACTCTGCCCCTATTCCGATATCGATCTGCTGTTTCTGCATGAGGGGGGAGACGCCGCGTTTACCGACATGGTCTCGACGGTGGTGCAGAACTGTTGGGATGCCAAGCTTGCGTTGGGCCACAGTATCCGCACCATTGGCGATTGCCTGTCGCTGTCGCGCGAGGATGCGCAGATCGCCACGAATCTGGTCGAGGCCCGTTGCGTCTGGGGTTCCGAAAGTCTCGTCGAGACTCTCAAGACGCGATTTCGAAAACATCTGGTCAAAGGCCGACTGCGAGCCTTCATGGAGGATTGCATCAAGGCGCGCAATGGATGCTGGAGCGAACACGGTCCGCCCGCCCAGGAGATCCAACCCAACATCAAGAATTCGCTGGGAGGATTACGCGACCTGCACTTGCTCCGCTGGATGGGCTACGCGCGCTTCAATGCCATCGACCTTGACACGCAAAGGCTCAAAGGCGCTTTCACGATGGATGAAGTCCGAGTGTTGCGTGGAGCCTGGGAGCATCTCACCCGAATCCGCATCGACCTGCATCTGCAGGCGGGGCGACCGCAAGATGTCCTCTCGCATGACGAGCAGCTCCGCATCGCCAAGTCGCGTGGCTATCACGACGATCATCCGCAGAAGCCCGTCGAACAGTTCATGCAGGATCTGTTTCGCGAGACGACCGCCGTCGCAACGATGGCCCGTCGATTTGCGGCGCGGTATCGCCCGCGGAAGATCATGTCACGGATCAAGGACTCGCTGGTCGCACACCGCGCGGACGACAGTTTGATCATTCGGCCCGACCGCATCGAAGCCCGTCGCGGCGCGCTCGATGACGTCACTTCGTCGATCGAATCGATCCTGAAGGTTTATCGATCGGCGTCGCTGTATGGCATCCTTCCGTCGCCTGAACTGGCCGACGACATTCGCGAGGCGATCACCCGATTGCCTGCCGAGGTCACGCCTGCGTCGGCGAAACTGTTCCTGGAGATCCTCAAGGTGTCTCAACCGCTGGGGCAGGTCTTGAGGTCGATGTACGACACCGGGTTGCTCGACGTGCTGATCCCCGACTTTACACACGCCCGCTGCCTGTTGCAGTTCAATCAGTACCACAAGTTCACCGTCGACGAGCACACCTTGCGGGCGGTTGAGGCGTGTTGCGGCTTCGAGAGCGATCAGGGGCCGATTGGATCCGCCTATCGAACCATCAAGCATCGCGAACTGGTGCATCTCGCCTTGATTCTCCACGACCTCGGCAAGGGATTCGGCAAGCCACACAGCGAAGTGGGAAAGCACATCGCCACCCGCGTCGGCAACCGATTGCACTTGAGCGGCCAACAGACCGAGTTATTGGAGACGCTCGTGTTTCGCCATCTCGACATGGCGCACCTCGCGTTTCGCCGCGACTTCACCGATCCCGTGCTGCTGGTGAAGTTCGCGCATCTCGTGGGGACATCGGAAACATTGAGGATGCTCTACGTGCTGACGGCCGCCGACATCATGGCGGTCGGCCCCGATGTCTGGACCGACTGGAAGGGCGAACTGCTTGCTGACCTGTTCGATCGCACGATGGTCACCGTCAGCGGTAAGCGATATGCCTATCACCAGACCGAGCGCTTCGAGTCGATCAAGACCGCCGTTGCATCGCTCGTCGGTTCGCAGGCCGAGCAATCGGGGGTTCCGCCGAAGGAGTGGGTGCGACAACGGCTGGCCGGCTTCTCCGCGTACTACCTCACCTGCACCCCTCCGGAACGTATCGCCGACGACCTGAAGGTGATCGAAAGCCTGGCCGGCGATCAGATTGTCATCACAGGTATTCCCGATGCCACGAACAATACCGTGGAATACCGGGTGGTCACACGCGAACGCTCCGACACGGTCGGTTGCTTTCAGAAGATGGCCGGCGTGCTCGCAGCGCTCAGGCTCGAGATCCTGGGAGCCGACATCAACACGACCCGCGATGGAGTGATTGTCGACCGCTTCCATGTCATCGATCGCGATTACGAAGGCGAAGCTCCTCCGGAATTTCGCATTGCCGATGTCTGCCAGTCACTTCGGCAGGTGCTTTCGGGCCGGCAGACGGTGGAAGGCATCTTCCAGCGATTTCGACAGCCGGGCATCTCGACAGCCGATCAAATCTCCGACCTGCCGCTGCGCGTCATGGTCGACAACGAGTCGTCGGAAAGCCGCACCGTGATCGATGTCTTCGCTCACGACCGTCCGGGACTGCTCTACACGATCGCGCGCACGATTTTCGACCTCAATCTTTCGGTCGATCTCGCCAAGATCGCGACGCATTACGACCAGGTTGTCGACGTCTTCTATGTGCTCGATGAGCAGGGGAAGAAGATTACGGATGAACATCGGCTGAATGAAATTCGGTCCACGTTGCTGGATCGACTTCGCGATTTCGAGCGACACGGCCACGCGATGTTTCGCAAACCGTAGACGTGGCGATCGAGGTTCGAGGGATCGGTGAAACGCACGAGGGCGTTGCTTGGAATCGACTGTCCCCCGGTACATTATCGCTGAATTCAAGGGCTGGCGCGGCAGCGGGGGATCCACGTTGCCAAAAAACGGCCCTCTCCAGTAAAACACGCACTTCACGGGGAGGGCGTGAGGCCACGCACTTTTATGGAGTGAAAGGCGAACCTGGAAAGGATTCCGGAGATGCAGACGGTTACGGAAGTTGCCGCAATTGTGCAGGGCCGCGTCATCGGAGATGGCACACGCCACGTCGAAGACGTCGCGCCGCTCGATCAGGCAGGGCCGGGCGATATCGTCTACATCGATGCTCCGCACCGCATCAAGGCCTGGGCGGCTTCGCAGTCGTCGGCTCTATTGGTCCATGAGAATCTCGTTGCTCAACTGCCAGATGACGGTCGACCCAGGATCGTGGTTGACCATCCTCAAGATGCGTTCATCGCGTTGATGCTCCATTTCCGACCTCCACGCGAGCGGAACAACATCGGCATCTCGTCCCAGGCGTACATCAGTCCGACGGCATGTATCGCCGCGGGAACCAACATCCATCCGGGAGCATACATTGGTGATGATGTCGAGATCGCCTCGGGTTGCGACATTCATCCCTTTGCCGTCATTGGGGCCGGCTCCAGCATTGGCCAAGGCTGCACGCTGCATCCCCATGTCGTCCTTTATCCCGATACCGTCCTGGGGAAAGACGTGATCCTGCACGCCGGAGCGGTGATCGGCACCGATGGATTCGGATACCGCTTCCAAGAGGGTCGATTCCAACATCTCCCGCATACCGGTCGCACGGTCCTCGGCGACAGCGTGGAAGTGGGAGCTCTCGCGACGATCGATCGCGCCATGGTGGGTGAGACCGTCATCGGCGAGGGGACCAAGGTCGACAACCTCGTGATGATCGCTCACAACTGCCGCATCGGAAAGCATAACGTCTTTGCATCGCAAGTCGGTCTGGCGGGATCGGTGCAAACGGGTGACTACACACGCTTCGCGGGACAAGTCGGAGTGGCCGATCATGTGAAGATCGGCAACCGCTGTTCGCTGGGAGCCAAGGCGGGACTCAACGACGATGTCCCCGACGGTCAGTGTTATCACGGCTACCCCGCAGGACCGGAACGCGAGCAAATCAAAGTCCATCTTGCCGCACGTCGACTTCCGGAGATGCGCACACAATTCAAAGAGATGCAGAAGCGCGTGGCAGAAATGGAGTCGCAACTCGCTCGGTTGTCGGCGTCCACCGATCATACGTCCGCGCAATCCCTGCCTCGCGCCGCTTGAATACCTCGGAGACTGGCGTCACTCCGGAACGGCTTCATGCCATCATGTCCGTAACTCACGACAACTCGGCAACGTTTCAACTCACGGGCCACGACGGTTCCACGAGTGACGAGGCTCCGCGCGTCGGCTTGCTGGCGGGTTGGGGAAGATTGCCGATCGTCTTTGCCGAGACGGCTCGCTCGATGGGTTGGGAAGTCTATTGCCGCGGCGTGTCGGGAATGGCCGACCCGCAACTGGCCGACATCTGTCACGCCTACCAGGAAATCGGCATCGCCCGGATCGGCGGCGCGATTCGCCATTTCAAACGCCATCGTGTTCAACAGGTGGTGATGGCGGGCAAAGTGGAAAAACGCGTGCTGTTTCATCCGATGCGGATTCTCAAGCTGCTGCCGGATTGGACCACGCTGCGACTGTGGTATGTGCTCTGCCGCGGAAACCGCAAGGACGATTCCTTGCTGCTGGCCCTGATTCGCGAGTTCGCGCGGGCCGGAATTGATTTTGGTTCCCCATTGGACATTTGCCCGGAGTTACTTGTGAATCACGGATTTCTCAATCGACAACGACCGACGAGCTCGCAGTGGTCCGACATTCGCTTTGGATGGGAGTTGGCCCGCGAGATGGGTCGGCTTGATGTCGGCCAGACGGTCTGCGTCAACGAATCGGCCGTTATCTCCGTCGAAGCCATCGAAGGGACCGATGAGTGCATTCGCCGCGCGGGGACGCTCTGCCGCCGAGGCTTTACGGTGGTGAAGGTCGCCAAGCCCAATCAGGACATGCGATTCGATGTCCCCACCGTCGGCACACAAACGATCGAGACCATCCACAAGGCCGGTGGCAAGGTCTTGGCGATTGAAGCAGGTAAGACGATCCTGCTCGATGAAGAACGCGTCCTCGACATGGCCGACCGCTTTCGCATTGCCGTCGTTGCGATGCATGCCGAGGAAATGGAATGCAAGGTCGCCGTCTGAATCCGGTTCGATACGTTTTCACGACATCTTTATTCGACTACGGTGACTGTCGTTTTGGCAAGGAGATCCATCAACGGAACGTCTTCATACGGGTCGAAGCCAATGAGGTAGACGCGCGCGTCGTATTCTCCGGGATCGCCGTCGATCTTCACCGAAGTCTGATAAGTATTCTCGTTGATCCCCATGATCCATTTCATGGAGAACTCATACGTGTTCCATTCAGAATCCGTGGCGCCCTTCGGAAGCATTCGTACTTCGATAAAGCCAGCCGTCTGCGGATTATTTCGTCTCATTTCCGCGCTGAGGCTGGCATCAAGTGTGAGTTCAACTGTAGAGCCCGCTTGCACGGTCACGCCGTTGCGAATGTCAACTCCGTCCGCGTGTGCAATCCACTCGCCGATATGCGCACTTGAAACTTCTGACGGCGGATTACTCAGTACATCTCCAGCAGGACTGGGTGGAAGTTGACGCTCACCGGAACATCCCAACAACGCGACGAGTGAGAAGCCCACTGCGCATGTCCAGCATTCAAAAAGCGGAATTCGCATTGACCTCCCCTCCGTTTCGGCTGCCAACCGCGCGCCAGACACCGACATCGATTTGGTCAGCGATGAATTGGAGGTGCCCGTCGCAGAACACGGTATGGGTTCCGCCTGTATGCGGACTTCCAGCCGTGACCACGCGAACTGTTCGTGGAATGGGATTCGCATCTGTGGGGTACAACTGACAGCTATTGTGGTTCGGCGGCATCACATGCTCGTAGTTGTCGGTGAGATACCAGGCAGCAGCAGGCTCGCCCGCATTGTTATGACACTCGTGATAGAAGGCATCGAAATCAACGTGATCAACGTAGATTCTCCGGAGTTTGCGACTCCAAAGGTTTCGGTGATCATTCCAATTCACGTTGAGTGAGCCGAACCACGGAGCCGAGAGTCGCTCTGAGAACGCTGCGGTTGTTGACAGGCCATCGATGACCTCCGCAGGAGAGACGGGATTTCCCGATTCCTGACAGATCCCGTTTGAGTAGCCATCACCCTGACCGTCATTCATCGCATAGGAGACATTCATTGGGAGTTCTCCTGTCGCGTGCTCACGATCCGCCGGGCAAGCATACACTGGAACAATGCGCTGGGAATCCGATAGTTCAAGATACGGCACCAAGTGCCGTTTCCATCCACCAGGATAGGGAGGATAGATTCCCGCAACTCCCGTGTAATTCTCGCAGGCAATGGCGATCTGGCGCAGTTGTGACCCGCAGGCAACACGTTGCGAAACGGCTCGCGATGTTGAGACCGCAGGCACAATAATCGCAAGTAGAACCGAGATGATTCCAATGGCGACAATCACCTCCAAGAGCGTGATTCCAGATCGTGGCGTTCTCGTAGCGACAACCAATTGGACGGAATGCATTGTAACCTCAATACCGTCGAGACTACGTCGAGCGACGCTACTGTGAAACACTACCGCCCACCGATGCGTATGGGCTTCCAGTCCCATTATTCCTCGCCACCATGTAATACGAATAGATTTCCAGGTCCGTGGACTCCGTGGCTGCCCAATCATCATCGCCAGTGTCGACCTCCGGTTCGACCTGGTACAATCCGCCCTGGCGATAGTTTTGGACGGTCAAGCCGATGTTCGTACAATCCGTGTGTTCGCCATACGCCTGCTGCGGCCCGACGGGCACACTGCCAACTGGATCCTGAAAACTGATCGACGGGAATGCCAAA
The DNA here is from genome assembly GCA_942492405.1 of uncultured Planctomycetaceae bacterium. GTDB lineage: Bacteria > Planctomycetota > Planctomycetia > Planctomycetales > Planctomycetaceae > JANNSB01. Next base: position 108,788 of record CALOES010000019.1, on the reverse strand, counting down.
ACATCCCCTTGCAGCACTGCGATCAGAACCAGCGAGCAAACGTAGGCAGCAACTCGAGCACGTGCCATGTCGTTCTCCCAAAGAGTCCACTTGGAGATGCCGAGGATCCCGGAGCAATCGACCGCCACAGCCATCGCTCGGCCGGACGACTCTCAGAATACACACACACACACACACACAAATTCAACATCCTGAAGTAAGAAACTTTCAACAAAAGCAAATTAAACAGTATACGTGAACTGGCATACACATGACCGCGGTCGTGTTCTTATCTCCACACGACGAATGCTTCCGGCCAATGCACCGAGTTCAATAACCGCCCTTGCGCTTGACGAGTTCCGTGAATCGAGACTGACCTTGTTCAAAAACAACGCGATGGACTAGAAGTCGAGGTCGCCAGCATTGATCACGATTCGAGATCAATGCGACTTGAGACGCACGTACCACCAACACACAACCGAAGTTTTCTTTCGCCCGTCATGTCGCGCGCCGCACGCCCACCCGCTCGCAAAGGTGCAGCCGAACCCGAGAGTCGGCCGCTCCGGCTGTGGGAACTGCTGTTTCGCCCGAGGCTCATGCTCGGTGTGCTGTTGATTGCCGGCGGGATCGCGATCGCCCCCTTTCTGCCTGTGTGGTGGGACCAGCTTCGCAATCAGGAAGAGTACCGCATCACGCCGAGCGACATTGTAGTGACGCCTCCCAACGAGTGGGTACCTCCGCAGTTGCTGCAGGAGGTGCTGGCGGAGTTTCCTCCGCGAATGTCGCTGCTCGACGACTCGCTCCTTACTGATATCGCCGTCGCCTTCGCGCGCAATCCCTGGATTGAGTCCGTCGAGCAGGTGCGCAAGACACGTGAGGGGATCGAAGTCGATCTGGTCTATCGGCGGCCGGTCTTGTTCGTGAAGACCGAGTTAGGATTCTATCCCGTCGATGCCGCAGGCATCCTGCTCCTCCCACCGACTTTTCCGAAGAGGACACCGCGAAGCTGCCTGTCTTCGAGAGCGCGGGGGCGTCCCCCTCGGGGGGGGCGGGTCACGTTTGGAGCGACCCGGCGGTGCTGGCGGCTGTCTCGCTGGCCGAGTGTCTGGTTCCCGAAGGAGATGCATCCCTCTACTGGGAACGATTCGAGTTGGTATCGATCCATGCCGCCGCCGGATCGGAGAACGCAACTCCCGAAGAATCATTCCTGTTGCGAACCCGCGGAGGCACCGAGATCCTCTGGGGAAGATCGCCGCGGCAAGAGTTCTCGCCACTGGAACCGACGACCGAACAAAAGCTTGCCCGACTGGTGCAGTACTGCGAGCAGTACGGAGACTTTCAGTCGCCATCGGGTCCGTATCACATCGACATCCGACATTTCGAGCACATCTCCCGCAAACCGCTTGAGCAGTCGTATCGCTAAGGTTTCACATCAAGTGGCAGATCTTGCCCGTCGTGATGTGTGAGCGTGGACACTTCAGCCCGCACAGTCCCTACGTCTGCCTATTGCTGCCGCGATGTCGTGATTCCGCCGCGGTGCGTGCGTTTCGTGAGCAAGCCAATGGACGAAGCACTGAATGGATGGCGTCACGCCCACCAGCACGCGCACGCTCAAACACAGGCACAGGATGATTGCCACTTCGGGACCGGGAAACGGTCTGGACCTCATGCTGCTCTTCGGTGATGTGGGTTTACCCACCGGGGAGACGGTCCCTTCGGAGAACGGCGGATCGACGTTTGCGGCTCTGCTGGCGAAAGTCGAATGTTGTGGTGCCGAAGTCCACGCCTCCAACAAGGGTGAAGGCGAAGTCGTCGCGCTGCCCGAAGCGTCGCCACAACCGCTCGACCTCGACAAACTGTTGCGTGAACGTTTCGCCGACTTTGCTCCCCCTGCGTGGAATCACAACGGTGAACAGGTCACGGTCGCTCCAACTGTTGAAGTTGTCACGGATGCCGCCGAGAGCAGCGGCTCAATTGAGTCGCGGCAGCCATTCGTCGACACGTCCGACGTGCTGGCCTCAGAACCGAATGCTGATACGATCGACTCCGAGGCTGATACTTCGGAGCTACCGCGGACGGTCGATCACGCGCAGCAGCTTGAAGTCAAAGACGAGCCGGCACTGGAAATTGACGAACTGCCGGAGCGACCTCCTATCAACGTCGAACAACCCTGGGGCAAGCGATTGGCGGAGACCGTCGCGGCGGCGATTAAGTCGGTGGCCGTCACGCGCGTGAAAGCGAATGCCACTGCATCAGCCGTTGGTGAGCCGAGTGAAGCCTCGAACGATATCTTGCGACACGATGCTCACTTTCCGTTGCCGATACTCGACGGGACCGAGTCTACGGGCGACGACCAGTCGTCCGACGCTCCGGCCATACATGTGGATTCGCGGGACGACGCAACGCGGGAATTGAACGCGCTAGCGGATGAGCTTTCCTCCGAAGTTCAGCACCTCCAGAGTTCGCGGGACGAAGTCGTGGTCGAACTGCAACTCCCCGAACTCGGAGCACTCGCCATCGAAGTTTCGCGAGACGCTCACGAGACAGAGGTGTCGCTGCATGCCGACCCGACATTGCATCTCCTGATTCGCGATCACCTGCAGGAGTTTGTGGCAGCGCTGGGTGAGTCGGGGATCGAGTTCGCCGGACTCGACGTTCGGCAGCAGGGTCATCAGCAACAGGGGGCCTCTCATTCAGAGACCATCCGTTTCGAAACGTCGGAGGGTGCCACAGGCCGTATGTCCTCCTCTTCTCACACCCCGGCCAAGACCGGTTTGGCCCGCTATCAACTGATGAGCGTCACCGCGTAGCCGCCGCCACCGCGCGAAACGGGATTGCACTGCGATTCCCGAAGTGAGACAGTTAAACGAGGTCGATTATGGATGCACGGTCCGCGACATGTCGGAGAAGCGCGATGACTCGACGATTGCAGCTTGTTTCCATTCTGTGTTTTTTCGTTGCCGTCTGGGGGATGAGTCGCCCGGCGTCGGCCCAGACCGGGTTCGATCAGACGATTGACGAAGACGTCCCGCTCACGATCATTCGTGTCGATATTCTCACTCAGGGGATCGACGCCGGGGCGAACCCTCAGCGCTGGGGCAGGGCGTTTGATGAAATCGGGATCACCTGTCGCATCCGGCAAGGTCTTGCCGACGAAGTCCCTTCCATTGCCGAAGAACAGGAAGGGCGAGTTCGCCGCATCGATGTTGTCGGCTTGCTCGACCGACAAGGCAAGTTGACGTTTCCCGATGTCAGCTTCACGATGGCCGACCAGGTCGAATTTCGCAACTGGTTTGGCGAGCTCGAACGATACGGCGTGCAGGGGAGTCCGGAAGGACAGTCCAACTGGGGACTCGATGAAGGGCAACTGATCGAACTGCTCGGGCATCTCGCGCAGCCGATTCAAGCCGAAACCAAGGGACTCCCGGTGCGGCAAGTGATCGATGAGTTGCCCTTCCCCGAAGGGATGGAAGTACGGCTCCCCGTCGCGCCCACCGCCGGTGGAGCGCCGATGCCCGGCACCAACTCGACATCAACAGGCTCGACGGTGGAATTCGATTCGGTCGGGGTGGTGTCTCATGAACTGAACAACTTCAGTCTGGGGACGGGATTGGCGATTCTGCTGGCTGACCAGGGTCTGGGATTTCATCCGGTGCGCAATCCCGATGGCTCGGTCGATCTCGAAATCATTCCGCTAACCGCTGATCGCGATCCGTGGCCCATCGGCTGGGACATTGGCGACGAGACGCCGCGAGACCTGATCTATCCGACGCTCTTCGAGTTCTTTCCGATCAACATTCAGGATGTCCCGCTGATTCAGACGCTCGCAACGATTTCAGAACGATCGGACGTGCCGATTTTGTTGGACTACCGTCAATGCGCCGCGCAAGAAGTCGACCTCGCCTCGATTCGCGTGACGGTGGTCGAACGCCAATCGGCCTGGGGACTGGTGCTGCGCCGCGTCGTCGCGCAGGCCCGGCTGACGTACGACTATCGGCTGGACGAAGCCGACCGCCCCTTCGTGTGGGTTTTTCCGTTCGTGCCGTTCACTCCCGCCGAGACAGAGTGATCGATCTGCGAACCCACTTGCTTCGCCACGACAAGTTGCTTGCAAACAACGGCGCGGGAAGTCATCGTTCGCGGGCTGTCACTCCGTCTAATTGAACGCCACGACTGAAAGCAGGAACGATCGATGTCCCCGGCAAAATATCTGGTCGAATTTATCGGCACGTTCTTTCTGGTTTTTGCGATCGGAATGGCCTCGGGCGACCTGGCCCCCATTGCCATCGGTTCGATGCTGATGGTGATGATCTACGCCGGCGGCCATGTCTCTGGTGCCCATTACAATCCCGCAGTGACGCTGGCGGTCACCATGCGTGGCAAGTGTAAGGTGTCGGACGTCGTCCCTTACATTGTTGCCCAAGTCGTCGCCGCCGTCGCCGCCGCCCTGACGGTGAAGTTCTTCAAAGGTGACGTGGCTGTGACAGCCATGACGCCCGACATTGGCAAGGCCCTTGTGGCCGAGTTCCTGTTTACATTCGCTCTGGTCTTCGTGATCCTGAATGTCGCGACCGCCAAGGCGACACAGGGGAACTCGTACTATGGGCTGGCGATCGCCTTTACCGTTGTCGCTGGTGCGTTTGCGGTGGGAGGCATTTCGGGAGGCGTGTTCAATCCGGCGGTCGCCGTCGCGATTACGGTGCTCGGCGTTTCGTCGTTGTCGAACATCTGGATCTACCTGGTCGCCAACTTCGCCGCCGCTGCCGTCGCCGCGCTGGCGTTCAAGTACATCAATCCCGATGACAAGTAGATGCGTCCTTGCGACGCCAACGTGTCTCAGCATCGGGTTCGGCTCCGCGGTTCAATTGCGAATACGAATGTCCTTGAGTTCAAGGCGACACACGCTGTCGCGAGCGAGCTCGATAACGAGGAAGCCTGCGGACGAAGTCGCTAAATCGTCTGTCACATTGGCGACCAGCTCACCATCAATGAAGTGTTGACGGCGCGGGCCGCGTGAAATGATTGTCAGATCGTGCCAATCGTTCTCGTCTGCTGCATGACCTGATCGAAGATCAATGGCCTCCATGTTCGCGCGAGTGAGGATTCTCGGCACTCCCTCGCCGACAATGCGATAAAGGAGCCTCAGCTCGAAGTCGTTCAGCGTGCCGCCTCGCCAAATCAGTTGATTGTCGAGACGGGCGCGGCTGGCATCTCCGACGATCATGCCATCCTCCACACGCCAGACGTTTTCTTCCCCTTCCCAGGTGTTGAGGTCGTAACCGTTGAAGACGAGACGAAAGCCATCCTCGTAGGGGGACGGGTTCTCGAAATCGAATCGCTGAATCACCTCCGGGAACCAGGCCGCCAGTTCCGACTTGAGAGCATCGTATTCGGGCTGACTCGCAAGGTTGTGAAACTCATCGGGGTCGGCTGCGTGGTCGTAGAGTTCTTCGCTGCCGTCGCTATAACGAATGTATCTCCACTGCCGTGTGCGGACTGATTGATGCCGACCGTTGTTGATCGTGTAGGCCGGCCGATTGCGAGGCGTCGTTGGATCATTCAACTGTGGCACGAGCGAGAGTCCGTCCAATTGTTCGTAGGTCGGCAGATCACACAATTCGAGCAACGTCGGATAAATGTCGATCAGGCTGACAGGCTCGGCACACTCCGCGCCCGCATGCGGCATGTCGGGAACGGCGACGATGAGGGGCACGCGCGTCCCTTCCTCCCAGTTGGTTCCTTTATGCCAGTGCTGCTTCTCGCCGAGATGCCAGCCATGGTCGCTCCACAAGACGACAATCGTGTTCTCGCGGGCGGGACTCGAATCGAGTGCATTTAACAATCGTCCCACCATCGCGTCGGCAAAACTCACATTGGCCAGATAGGCCTGGACCGCTTCTTCATAGAGAACCGCCTCGACGATGGTGCGGTGCATGTTGCCGCGATGGGCGATCATGGGAACGTCATCAAGATCATCGTCCGGTACGTTGGGCAATGCGATGGTCTCGTGTTGATGCTGTTCAAAGTACGCCGGCGGGCAATACCAGGGGCCGTGAGGTTTGTAGATACCGACAGCGAGAAAGAACGGCTGCTCATGTTCACGTGCCAAGACCGACTCGGCCCACGTCACCGCCTGACCGTCTTCGGTTTCGTTATCGGTGACATCAATCGGCCCCCAGTCCCAGTGCCAGATGTTGAGTCCATTAAAGTTACGGCCGGTGGCAACAGGCAGCCTCACCAGTTGCTGATCGAGCGATGGGAACGCTTCGACCCAGGATGCAGGATGATTGAAGCCGCGCAGACCTCCATGCCCGCCGTTCATTGCGCCGCATTCTCCTCCGTGATTGGCATGAAAGATCTTGCCGCAGGTGCCTGTCCAATACGAATTGTTACGAAAGTATTCGGGCAGGGTTTGATGGCCCTCAAGAAATGGCGACGCGCGCCAGTCTTGCTGGTTGCCGTGGACGCCGTTGGTCGTCGGCAGGGTGCCGGTCATCACACTGGCCCGCGACGGGTTGCAGAGCGATGCGGTGCAATGGGCGTTGGTGAAAAGCATTCCGCGCTCCGCCAGCCTGTCGATATTGGGCGTCGCTGCCTGCGGGTGACCTCCCAGACAGCCAACCCAGTCGTTGAGATCGTCAATGGCGATGAACAGTACATTGGGACGGCCGCGAGACTGGGGTGCCACATCATCCGCGCACGCGGGTGCCTCGATCCACAAGTGAAAGCAGCAGGTACTCACGCAGGCGGCGAAAATGATGCAGATACGCATGGGATCGTTCTTTTCGTGTCCTGATTGGCCTGATCAACGATCGTTTAAGATTTACAGCGACGACGCTATGATCGACATCGCGGGCCTGCGGCTGACTTCCATTTCTGTTCTCGCAACAGCCCAATCGTCTCGGGCATTGCAGGTTGGGTATTTGATAGCGAATGCATCGCGAGCAGGCCATACAGCACGCAGAGGTTTCCGACATCGGCATGCGACGCCGGAATAACGAAGATGCGTGCGTGGTGCAGCTTTGTCCCGACGCTGAAACGTGGACCAATCGCGGTCACCTGTTCGTTGTGGCCGATGGGATGGGTGGTCACGCGGTCGGGGAACTCGCCAGCAAGATGGCGGTCGACACCGTGCCGCACACCTTCTTCAAGACGAAGGAAGGGAGCCCACGAACCTCGCTGGCGGAAGCGATTCATGCGGCGAACCGTGCGATCAATGCGCGCGGAACTCAGAATCGCGACTTTCAACGGATGGGAACAACGTGTACGGCTCTGGCGTTGACGCGCATGGGTGCCATCGTCGCGCATGTCGGCGACAGCCGATGTTATCGAATCCGTCGCGACCGTTTCGATCAACTGACGTTCGATCACAGCATCGTCTGGGAACTCGCCAGGCAGCGGGGCGTTCCTCCAGAAAAGGTCGACCTGATCGAGCATCGCAATGTTATTACGCGCAGTCTGGGACCGGAGGCCGAGGCACAGGTCGACATCGAAGGCCCGATTCCCGTGCTGCCGGGAGACGTGTATCTCCTCTGTTCCGATGGGCTGACGAATCATCTCAAGGACGAAGAAATCGCAGCCGTCGTTCGTGAACTGGCTCCTAATCAGGCGGCACGTTTATTGGTGCATCTGGCGAACTTGCGCGGCGGTTCGGACAACTGCACCGTGGTTGTCGTGCGGGTCGGGGATCTGCCCGCCAACATGCAGCCCGAGTTGCCTGATCCGGTCGATGCAGGATCGTCCATCGGCTGGGGGTGGCTGGCGGTCTTTTGGGTGGTCGCGCTCGGCATTGTCGCCGGTCTGTCGATGTTCATGTTTGGCTATCGGCTGCAGGGGGGCTTCGTCGCCGGCTTGAGTCTCGTCGGGCTGGTGGTCGCGTTGATTGTGTTTCTCCGCGAAAAGAAGTCGGAGGTGCCGGTCATCGCCAGCGAGCTTTCGCAGACCGTCATCAATCGGCCTCACCGCACGGGGGTCGCATTGTCTTCCGCGGAGTTCAGTCGAATGCTGGCCGTCGTGAGCGCCGATGTGGCCCGCACGGCTCAAGAGGACGAGTGGACGATCAAGTGGGAGGAGTACCAGCAGATCGTCGACACGGCACGCGAATCGTTCGAGCAGAAGCGATTCACCAAGTCGGCCCGCGAGTATGCAAGAGGGCTGGATTTGCTGATGAAAGAGTTCGTCCGCCATCGCTCCGCCGCCACGTCGGCCGGGTGAGTCGCCATTCGCTCTGCGAAAGCCGCATTGGCAGACACTTGGGCGCGGGGTGAGGAGTGACCAGAGTTTTGAGGGAAAGCGATTTCTTGCGCTACCGCAACTTTCGCGGAGCGAAAGGCGACGATCAAGACAGGTGGCCGCCGGCAGGCCGCAAAGCCCCCTTGACACGGGGGTGAGAGTTGCGAACTGTGGCGGGGAGCGGTACTCTCAAGGACGCGGCAGTCCCCTAAATGTCGAGATCGTCTCGGACTGCACCAGGGTTCATTCGTTAGGAACTTTTGATCCCTTAACTGTTGAAGTTGCCACACCATGTCTCAACCTGAGTTGCACGTCACGAACGGTGGTCAACAGGGAACGGTCATTCCCCTGCCTGTTGGCAAGTTCATGATCGGTCGCGAAGAGGACTGCCAATTGCGTCCCAACAGCGATCTGGTCAGCAGGCACCATTGCGTCTTCGCGGTCGACGAATTCGGCGTTCGCTTGCGGGATCTCGGCAGCACCAACGGCACGCTCGTCAACGGCGAACGCATTCGAACCGCGCATGTCCTCAAACATGGGGACAAAGTGGAAGTAGGGCGCCTCGAATTTCGAGTGGTCCTCGAAGAAGGGGCGACGGAATCGCAAGATGTCCAGGACGACACCGTTGCCAGTGCCGACGATCTCGAAACCATGATGGAGGAGATGACGCCTCCTTCAGCCGATCGGCCCACTCCTCCCCCCGGAGTTCCTCAAGCCGGCGAAACGATGACCGAGATCCCTCTCGTCGGCGACGAAACACAACTCGCTGCGTCGGCACCCCCGTCACCGAGCGAGACGGGCTTTTACTATCCTGGCCAGATGCCGGGCATGCCTTACCCGCAGGCTCCATACGGTTACCCCGGCTATCCGATGCCCCCGATGGGTGGTTTCTATCCGGGGATGGGTTATCCGCCGCAGATGTATCCGCAGTATCCACAGCAACAGCAGCCCTATCCGGGACAGCCGGCGCCTCAGCCTCAAGAAGCTGATCCGGAGACGCCGGTCCCCGATGCCGAGAAGACTCAAGACGTTCGATTGCCTGATCCCTCCGAGACCGGTGCGAAGCCTCCGGAACCCAAAGGCGAGGTTGCCAAGAACGCCAAGGGGGAAGTCGTGAAGAACATTCCCGATACGGCCGCGGGGATCATCAAACAGTATTTGCAGCGGCGTCCTACCACTTAATCTCACCGGGCCGAAGTGTCTCGCCCTTTTCCGACGACGTTCAGAGCCTGATACCAAGACGGAACGACCTGCATGTCGACGTGGATCGCGCAGCATTTCTTGAATCCCGCCTTCTTCTGGGCCGGGATTTCGCTCGTTTCGGTCCCGATCATCATCCATCTCATCCATCGGCTGCGGTATCGCAAGATTCGGTTTGCCGCGATGGAGTTTCTGCTGGCGAGTGAGCAGAAGAATCGTCGCCGGATTCTCTTTGAACAACTCCTTCTGCTCCTGCTGCGGATTCTGATCGTCCTGCTGCTGTTGGCGCTGATCGGCCGTTTTCTTTGGGATGCGGCGAACTGGTCGTTTCTCAGAAGTTCCAAGACGCACCATATCGTGCTGCTCGACGACAGCGGATCGATGCAGGATCAGTTGGGCGACAACACGGCGTTCGAGGCCGCGAAGGATGTCATCAAGCGCCTGGCCTCGCAGGGGGCGGAGCGTCCCGGGACGCAACTGCTCTCGATCGTGCGGATGACGCAGCCGACCGAAGTCATGGCGGGGATGAGCGAGCGGGACATCGACGAAGCCCTGCAGGTGGAACTCGCGGAACTGCTCGACGATTTGACTTGCACTTCCATGCGGGTCGACCCGGCCCGCGCTCTGGAAGGAATCCGCTCGCAGATCGAACTCGATGAATCAGACAATGTGCAGTTGCACATCGTCTCCGATTTCCGCAAGGGGGACTGGTTCGACAATCAGGCTGTCAGTAACGTGATCTCAGGTCTTTCGGAGGCGGGAGTCGCCACGCATTTCGTGCGCACGGTGCCGGGTCAGCACGACAATGTTGCCATCACGGCGTTCGGGGGCGAAGTCGATGCCGGCGTCGTCGGTGTCCCCGTGCAGACAGCGGCGGTAGGCATCCCGGTGCAGTTCGAACTCACGGTCAAGAACTTCGGCACGCGCGAAGCCCGCAATGTCGAAGTCGCCATCTTCGCCGACGGCGTCCGGCTCCCCATGAGCCGTTCGTTTCAGGTGATCCCAGCCGGCGAGGAAGTCCACGACGCGTTCCCGGTCACGTTTGATCGCGCCGGGCATCATCGTCTGTCGGTCGTGCTGGAAGGGGACACACTGGAACTCGACAACACGAGATATGTCGCCGTCGATATTCCGGTCGAGAATCCGATCCTCATCATCGATGGCACACCTGGCGGCGACGAAGGCCAGTACATTGCCGATGCGCTCGCGGCCGACAGGTCGGTAACGGGATACGCACCCGAAATCGCCAGTCTCGACATCTTGCGCCGCACGTCGCTCGACAAGTATCTACTGGTCTATCTGATCAATGTTCCCGAGATTCCGCCCGACGGTATCGATGCCCTGCAACGGTATGTTTCGGCGGGAGGCGGGCTGGCGTGGTTCCTGGGGGACGGCGTCGATCCCGGATTCTACAGCGACGAACTCTATCAGGATGGGAATGGGCTCTTTCCCTGTCAGATCGAACTCGCGCCGCGCGAGTTGCCCCGCAACGACATCACCACGCCGGGGCCAGATATCGTTCCAACCGAACATCCGTTGTTCGCCGTCCTCACACACAACCGTGAAGACAACCCGTTTATCGATCAGGTCTTCATCAACTACTACTACCCCGTAACGCAGGAGTGGCGGGATGAGGTGCTGCCGACGTTGCCTCAGGTGCAGGTGATTGCGTCTCTCAAAAATCGGCAACCGTTATTCCTGGAACACACATACGGTGAAGGGCGAATCGTCACCTGTCTTTCGGCCGCCGGCCCGTTGATGACGAACGAGGGGGTCGCCTGGACGAACTGGGCCGACGGTCCCGGAGCGGCGAGTTTCGCCGTCCTGCAACTGGAATTGGTGAACCTGCTGGCGCAGAAAGATCGCGATACTCCCAGCCAACTCGTCGGCGAACCCCTGGAAGCGATACTGGGACAGGCGCAGTATCTTCCCGAGGTCGAAGTCGTCACGCCTGCCGAAAGGGTGTTGAGGATTCTCGCGACCGACGAACCGATTAACGACTCGGCAGAAGCCGAGGACACAGAAGAAGCGACGGATGAACCCGATTCTTCAACTAATGACGAGTCGACCCAAGCGTCGAACTATCACGCCGTCCTGCGAGAGACCGAGGAACCGGGCGTGTATGTCTTGCGTCTGAACACACAGTCGGGCGAGCAGGAAGAGCGTTGGGTTTCGTTCAACGTCTCGCCCCTGGAAAGCCCGATGGAATTGGCCGAAGATCCCGATCTGGTGCGGGAATTGTCGGATGCGGATGTGACCGTCCATCCGGCGGGCGACTTGAGTTGGATTCAATTCGATTCGCAGGGACAGGAGCCGCGATGGTGGATCCTGGGACTGTTGTTACTGGTGATGCTTGCGGAACAAATGTTGGCCTACCGGCTGAGTTATCATCCTTGAGGAAAACCCTGGCTCTTGAACCCTGACACGACGGAGAAGCGACCACTTGATCCATGACGGCACATTACTGCGAGACATCGGATTGTTGGCGCAAGCGAGCGGCATCAGCCTGACGACGACGCGCACAGAGTTCGACCTGCCTCAGACGGCCGGGCACTGGACGCTGTTGATCGTGATGTCGCTGGCAACCGTCGGCATCCTGTGGTTTTCGTTTCGCGACACACGCAAGCTCCATCCGATGTTGCGAGTCTGGCTGCTCGCGCTGCGGACGGTGGTCATCATCGGGTTGTTCATCATTGCTCTCAATCCGCAAACCCGCACGCAGCGGGAAAGCTCGCTCCCTTCCCATGTGATGCTGCTGGTCGACACGTCACTGTCGATGGATCAGCCTGAGCTCGACCCTCGGACCGATCCCGACAGCCCCACACGTTGGGAAGCCGTCGTCGACTTGCTCGAACAGAGCACGCTGATCGAAGACTTGCAGGCCAATCACATCGTGGATGTTTACACCTTCAACAGCGATCTGGGAGAGACGCGCTACCGCTTCGCGACGCGCTTCGTTCCGCAGGCGGAGGGGGTTGAAACGGCAACCACGACCAGCGACGAGGCCGACGTTTTCGCGAATGCCGACGCCGTCGACTGGACGACATTGCTCACTCCCAGCGGCGTGACGACGCGATTGGGAGATTCGCTCGACACGTTGCTCGCCGAGGCCAAGAGCAGAACCTTGTCGGGAATTGCCGTCATCACCGATGGTGCCTCGAATGCGGGGCGGGGCGTCGACGCTCCCAACGAGCGTGCCCGCCGCGACGGCGTCGCACTCGTCGCCATCGGTATCGGCAGCACTCAGGAGCCTCTCAACTTGCAGATTGCCAAGATGGTCGTGCCGCAGGATGTCGCACTGCAAGACAGCTTCAGCATCACCGCGCTCGTGCAGTCACAAGGTCTGCAGGGGACGAACTTCTCGCGGGATGTCACTGTCGCACTGCTCGAACGACACGAAGGGGAAGAACAGCCGACCGAGAAGACATCGCAACTGATCACGCTGGTTGAAGACGGAATCCCCATCGACGTCGTGTTCCCGATCACGCCCGAGGCGGCCGGCGAAGTCGAATACACGGTGCGCGTCACGGGGAACGGCATCGTGGAGACCATGGTGGATGACAACACGTTGTCGCGCCGCGTGAACATCTACGACCAGCCGCTGCAACTGTTGATCATTGCGGGAGGGCCGGGCCGCGACTATCAGTTCGCCAGAAACATGCTCAATCGGCACACGGGCTTTGAGGTCGATGTCTGGCTGCAAACAGGCGTGGTTGGCATCAGTCAGGACTCGCGGCGGCTGTTGTTCGACTTTCCCGACAACCGCACCGACCTGTACACCTACGACGCCATTCTGGCGTTCGACGCCGACTGGGCCGAGTTGACGCCGGAGCAACTGGAGATGCTCCGCGACTGGGTCTTTCAGGAAGGAGGCGGTTTGCTGCAATGCGCGGGTGATGTCTACACCAAGAATCTCGCCGTCGCGATGGGTGACGACCTGCAGGCGATTCGCGACATGAGTCCCGTAATCCTGCAACCGCTGGGAACGCGCGTGACGGGCGGAGACGCCGACCAACTTTGGCCGCTCGGCCTCACCCCCGAAGGACAGATCGCCGACTTCTTGAGGCTGTCGAGCGACCCTGTCGCGGCCGCTCAATTCTGGGATGAGTTCAAAGGCGTCTACGCCTCGTACCCGATCCAGGCGAGGAAGGCGGGCTGCACGGTCTACATCGAATTCACCGATCCCTTCTCGCGAGGCAATTCGGGTCAGCCTGCGTTGCTGGCCGGTCAACGCTACGGTCAGGGCAACAGCTTCTTTCTCGGAACGTCGGAAATGTGGCGACTGCGAGGCGTGGGTGAAGAGTTCTACAACGAATTCTGGACGAACATTGCCCGCAAGGTTTCAGAAGGACGTAGCCGCCGCGGACAACAACGAGCGATGTTCATCCTCGAAGGGCGCGAAGTCACACTCGGGCAAACGATCCCCGTGCGGGCGCGTGTGCTGGGTCCCGATTCCGAGCCGCTGGACGAAGACGAAATCACGATCGAGGTCATTCAGCCGAGTGGCAGGCCCCTCACGCCCCGCGTGGTGCTGCGGCGTGAAGAAGGGCGACCCGCCGAGTATGTCGGCAGTTTTCGAGCTTCGTCGGCTGGAGTCTGGCAGATGCAACTCAACGTCGAAGGGCTGACGGAGCCCGTCGTCGAGGAGATTCGCGTGCTCAACCCGCCGCTCGAACTGGCGAACCTCAGACAAGACGTGTCGGCCCTTAACGAACTGGTCGACGGGACCGGAGGGGAATACCTCAGTCTGGACGAGGCACGGACCGTATTGCCCGATCTCTTTGAAAACAAAACCCAATACATCACGATAGATGAGCAACTTCAGGAACTTTGGGACCGCCAATGGGTTCTCTACCTGTTGGTCACCCTGCTCGGTCTGGAGTGGCTGACCCGCAAACTCGCGAAACTCGCATGACGCCGCAGTAATGGCCCCAGCATGAGCCTGTTCAACCCCGAGATTCAACGCGTACTCGACGGCCTGCGGAACCGCATTCGCCGGTATCTGCTGATCGAAGGGCTGTGCGCCAGCCTGTCGATCCTGTGCGCGCTGATCGTGGCCTCGTTTGTGATCGATGTCGGTTGGTTTCGCGTCACACGATTAGAACTCCCCGGCTGGTTTCGACAGGGGTTCCTGCTGGTGATGATCGGCGTCCTCGCCGGCACGCTTATCTCCTGGGTCGTGCTGCGACTGGCCCGAAGCATTCGTGGAAAGGCGTTGGCGTTGGTGCTGGAACGGCGATTCAAGCATCTCAATGACCGGCTGATCACTGCGGTCGAGCTCGCCGATGAACCGGAAGATACACAGTCACTCAAGTCGGCGATGGCCCGCCGCACCGTCATTGAGGCCGGCGAAGAGATTCGCAAACTCGACCTGGACCAGGTTTTCGACAGCACCCGCTTGCGACGCGCGATCGTCATCGCCACGGTGCTGCTCGCCGTCATTGTCGGCTTCAGTCTGACAAACACTGCCGCCGCACAGCGGTGGGCGAACGCGTTTTTGTTTGGTCAGGACGGATACTGGGATCCCTTCCGCGAGAGCGATCTGGCCGTCACGATTCTCGCGCAGCCGGGTGATCGGGTTCGCGAATTCAGCGAGGACGGCGTCTACCGTCATCCGCGGGGGGCCGACCTGACGCTCATCATCGAATCGACCGAAGACCATCCGGCTCCCGAATCGGTGACGGTGTTCAGCCGCGCCTTTGCCTCGACGGGAACTCGCAATGACGACGGCCGTGCCTCGCGCGTGCGGGAGAACGAGTTCCGCTACACGATTCAACGTGTCACCGATAATCACGAACTGTCGATCATTGGTGGCGACTTCAGAAATCGCACGCCACTTCGCATCGAAGTGGTTGATCCCCCGCGTTTGGCGAAGGTCGAGTTGCAGTGCGACTATCCCGAATACATCGGCCGCGACGAAGAAGAAGACGACGCCGTCGACGTGCTGGGAGCACAGATCACACTGCCGGTCGAGACGCAGTTTCAGTTCGTCGGAACGGTCAACAAGCCACTCCGCGCCTTCCAGGTGCGTTCCACCATGATGGACCTGGAGTTCGGCCTTCCCGCAGGGGCGGAGTTCGACAGCGATGTGCCGCTGGAAGGAACGCTCGTCATTCGCGGCGAGGAAGGAACACCGGCAACCGTGCTGAAGTTGTCTCCCGAGCAAACACAGGATTGGTTCTCCGAGGACCGCACGAGCTTTTCGGTTCCATTCCATCTGGGTCTGAAGTCTGCCGACGCGCTTGCCGCTGCCGCCGCGAGCGAAACGGGAAACGTGCCGATCCCGCTGCCACCTGACCTGCCGTTGCAGATCACGCTGGAGGACATCGACGAGATCTACAGTCAAGAGCCTTCGCGGCTGACGATACGCGGCGAAGTCGATCAGCCTCCGGTCATCGAGACGCAACGGACCGGGGTCAGTGGTTCGATCACGCGCATGGCGACCGTGCCGATCACAGGCAAGATTACCGATGATTACGGCGTCGCCTTGGCTGAGTTCGCCTTCCGCACCGACATCGAAACCGAGTTTTCGCAGTCGATCATGAGTCGTAACCCCGGCGGCGCAACGGAGTTTCTGCTGAAAACCTCCGACACCGAGCGGTTCGAGCGGTTCGATGTCTTGCCGCTGGCCCTGCAGGTCGGCAGCACGTTGACATTGACGGTCATCGCGGAGGACGGCGACAATATCAACGGGCCCCACCGGTCCCAGGGTGAGTTGTACGAGTTTGTGATCGTGCCCCCGGAGGAAATCCTGGCGCTGCTCGCGGACAAGGAACTCAACCTCAGGCAACGCCTGGAACAAATTGAACGCGATCTGCAGGCCGTGCAGGTGATGCTGCTCGAAGCACGCGGCCAAGTGGCGGAACGTGAAGGAATGATTGCCCAGGGAGGTTCGGCTGTTGATATCGACCGACTGTCGGGACTGATCGAAGCCGCTCAGGAGCGGACGATTTCCGACGTCCATCAGAACCATACGGAGACCCGCACGATCGAACTCCTCATGCAGGAAATCAGAGCGGAGATGATCAACAACCGCATCGACAGCGCCGAAGCTCTCGATCGGATTGACCGGGGAATCCTCGCTCACCTGCTGGTCATCAACGAACAAGAGTTCCCGGAGGTCGATCAGGCGCTGGCTCTGTATGGGCTGGCGAATCAGTCGCGGGCCAACCCGACCGAACACATCGACATCGCGCAGATTTCGCTCGAACGGCTCCTGCAGCGAATCGCCATCGTGTTGGCCGAAATGCGTCGCCGCGAAAGTTTCAACGAATTGCGGGACATCCTGGCCCGTATGCTTGAGCGTCAAAAGGAAATTCTCGAAGAGACGCGCGACGCCCAGACGCGTGATTTGTTCGAGTCGACAGAATGATATCGTTTTACGGATCACCGTGATCCACCCCCATCGGGAGGTTTGAGAATGCAGCGCCTACGTCAACTATGCTTCCCTGCTGTCCTCAGCTCGCTCGTTGCCTGCGGATGCCTCCTCTCCTGGATGAACGCCGGTCTCGCCGATGATCCCGCACCCGCTGCCGATGCGGCACCGGCAGCGACCGTTGGAGAACCCTCCGCCGAAGAGGCACCCGCGGACGAGGGCCTTCCCACACTGCAGCAACAGTTGCAGCGCGACTACGAACGCTTCGAGCGCTCGCTGTACGAAGTCGGCGAAGCGACGCGGTCGACCGATCCGGTCCGGGCGGAACTCCTGCTGCGCGCTCAAAACGAAAGCCGCACCAACGACATTCTCAGCCGGCTCGCAACTGTCTCCCAGCTTCTTGAGGACCGGCGTTTCGGCGAATCGATCCGCTCGCAGGAATTGTTGATCGCCGAAATGGAGGCCCTTCTCAGGCTCCTGCAAAGTGAAGACGAACGCCAAAGGCTGCAAGCAGAGATCGAGCGACTCGAAGACCTACTCGAAGACACCAACCGAATCATCGGCGAACAGATCGATGTCCGTGCCGACACCGAGCGCGGCGGCGATCCCGATGAGTTGGAAGAGGCGCAGCGAAACGTTTCCGAACATGCCGCCGACCTTGCCAACAAGATCGACCAGCAGGACGCCGAACGCGGCGTCGGCCAACCCTCGGAAGGCGAACCTGGAGCAGGGGAGCCGATGGAGGGTTCTCCCATGGAAGGCTCACCGAGCGAAGGCTCTCCCATGGAGGGTTCCCCCAGCGAGGGTGAAACGGGCGAAGGCGAGCCGATGGAAGGCCAGGAACCTGGAGAAGGCGAAGAACCCGGCGACATGCCTCCCGGCGAGGGAGAACCGATGGAGTCGGAGCCAGGCGAAGGCGAACCGATGGAAGGATCCCCCATGGAGGGCAGTCCCTCCGAGGGAAGCCCGTCCGAAGGATCACCTTCCCAAGGTTCGCCGTCACAAGGCTCACCCTCCGAGGGATCGCCTTCCCAAGGTTCACCATCGCAAGGGCAGCCGATGGATCAGCCCCCCGGACTGCAACCTCTCGGCCCGCCGCCAGAGGGCGGTGGCGATCAAGCTGGTGAGCAGCAGGATCCACTCGATCAACAGACTCCGGGACGCGAGGAATTAGAGCGTGCCCGCGAGGAGATGGAACAGGCGATCAAGGAACTCGAGGGACGTAATCTCGATCAGGCCTCCGACGAGCAGGATCAGGCCGTCGCCGAACTGGAACGGATGAAGGCCGAACTCGAAGAGATTCTGCGTCAGCTCCGTGAGAAGGAAAAAGAACTCTTCCTGCAGATGCTCGAAGCCCGTTTCCAGCAGATGCTACAGGCACAACTGCTCATCAACTCCGAAACACTGCAACTCGACCAAGTGGCGGAAGCCGATCGCCAGCCGCGTCACATCGCGCGGGCCACGCAGATTTCTCGCGACGAACTCGCGAACGCCCTGGAAGCCGACAAGGCCCTCAACCTCTTGAGGGAAGAAGGCTCGTCGGTCGCGTTTCCCGAAGCGGTCGAGCAGATGCGCGACAACATGCTCGAAGTGACACACCGCCTCGAAGGAGCCGACACCGGCAATACGACTCAGGTGATCGAACAACTGATCGTCGAAACCTTGGAAGAGATGATCTTCGCGCTGCAAAAGGAAATGGAGAAGCTCAAACAACAGGAAGGGGAACCCCCTCCGCCGGGCGAGCCTCAAGATCCTCCGCTTGTCGATCTGCTGGCTGAACTCAAGATGATTCGTTCGCTCCAGAACCAGATCAACCGCCTCACGCGCGCTTACGGCATGGAATTCGAGGGTGAGCAGACCACCGATCCGGAACAGATTCGCGTGCTGGAGGACCTCTCAAATCGACAGGAGCGAATTCAGGAAGCGACCTACGATTTATCCACAGGCCGAGCCGAACTCGGCCAATAATAGATCGTCGCCGTTTACTCCGCGAAAGTGCGAAGGATCGCGGCAAGGAACATTAATACTCCCGACTTGATGGAATTCGATAGATAGCCCCAACGCACTTTCGCGGAGCGAAAGGCGACTTTACCCTCCAGGGATCTCCAGGAGACCGAAATGCATCTGCAGCACAACCTCGCCGTCCTGACGCTGAGCCTCGTCTTCGGAGCCAGTGTCGCTCAAGCTGAAGTTTACTCCGCTCCGTCGCCGGAAGTGGCCCGCCAACAGGCGCTCAATTGGGTCAGCCTGCAGGGAGACGCCGACGCCGATCTGCAGGAGGTGGCCGAAGGGCTCTGGCAATTCGAACAGGCAGAACCTTCGGTTGCCGACCGCTATGCCACGCTGCTGCAGACGTTTTATCTGGTCAGTCCGCAGGTTCGCGAACTGGTCGATACCTGCGTTTTGTCGCAGCGGGTTTTGACGGCACAGGAATTTGCGGCCCTCACGCAGACCGATGCCGATCCGTTGTATCTCAATAATGTGCGGCTGTTCTATGCACGTTATCTCACGCTGCTCACGTTGTACGACGAAGCTCTCGTACACTTTCAGCAGATTGAAGTGAACTACGTTTACGACCCGGCGAGTTGCCTGTTCTATCAGGCCGTCTGTCAGCATGCGTTGCTGATGAAGGACGACGGCTTGGCGACGATCGACGAACTGCTGTATTCCACCGAAGACGTGCCGCTTCGCTACGCCACGATCGCCGAATTGATGAAACACGATCTGGAGGCTCTCGAAGAGCGTTCGCTGGGCGAAGTCAGCCGGCAGATGAGCGACGTCGAGCGTCGACTCGGACTGGGTCGTGCCGGCCAGCAGGTTCAGCGGGTCGAAGACCAGATCATCGCCACGCTGGACGAGATCATCGAGAAGCTCGAACAACAGCAAGGGGGCGGCGGCGGAGGAGGAGGGGGCGGCAACCCCAACAGCCCGGCTCAGGATTCCTACAACGGCGGCCGTCGTGGGACCGGCGAAGTGGACCAGCGTCCCATCGGGTCCGAAGACAACTGGGGCAACCTGCCCGAGCGTGCCGAGACCGAAGCGAAGAACCTCATTAACTCGCAGTTTCCGGCGCACTATCGCCGGGCGGTTGAGGAGTATCTCCGCCGGATCGGTGAACGCGAAGCTCCCTGATAACGCCGTCCTGTTACAACGCCTTCACCTTCTGAATTGAACGGAAGTACGCATTCATGATTTCGGTATGTCTGTTGACGGCCCTCCTTGCCCAGTCGCCCGATGTGCAGGCGACGATGCTCGACGGTCAGACTCACGCGGGAACATTGGCGCGGGTTGACGCCGACGGAGCGACGCTCGATCTGCTGGATGGAACGCGGCTCGATCTGCCCGCCAGCGAACTTCAGGAACTGCGACTCTCTTCCGACGTGCAGCCTGCCAATCTGAACGAAGCCGAGCTGGTCGTCGCGTTTTCCGATGGTACTCAGATCGTCGCTCCACAGTTCGCCAGCGACGGTTCGAGGGTCGTTATCGAGTCGGCCTACGGGGACATCGAAGTCCCTGTCAGTCAGGTACAGTCGGTGCGTTTTTCCGCGATCGCGGAAGGGCAACTCGGATCGTGGAATGATCTGCTTTCCCGCGAAACTCAAAACGATCTGCTCGTGATCCTGAAGGATGGCGTGCTCGATTTCGTCGGTGGCGTGGTGGGTGAGATCGGCTCCGAGCAGATCGCCGTCATCGTTAACGATCGAGAACTGGAGATTCCTCGCAGCCGCGTTTTCGGCGTGATCTACGCCCGGCGGTCGGCGTCGCGTCAATCCCCGATCTGTGAGCTGACATTGGCGACCGGCGAAGTGTTGCGGGCGACGGACCTGGCTTGGGAGATGGATCAACTCATCGCAACGCTGTCGGCAGGAGCCGATCTGCGTATCGATCCCATCGATGCCAGCATCCTCGACTTTGGACTCGGGAAGATCCGCTACGTCTCGGATCTCGACTCCAGCGATCTGACGGCGACCTATCAGCCGGTGGGAATTCAGTCGCCCGATTCTCCGCTGACGTTTCCGATCCGGGTCGATCGACGTCTGGTGCTCGGTTCCGACCGACGCAGCAGCGACCGCAGCGTTTGGGTCCATTCAGGAACGACCCTTCGGTTGCGTGCCAACCGCGATTTTCGCCGCCTGGAAATGACGACGGGGATCGTGCAGGAACGCTTTACATCAAACATCGAACCGAAGGTGACGCTCGTCATCACCGGCGATGGTCAGACGTTGTTCAATGAGACGATCACCTGGGATGATCCGGCCCGCGATCTGCAAATCGACATCGAAGGAGTGCGACAGATCGAGATTCAGGTGCTGCAGACCGAGGCCACGCTGGGAAGCTGCGAGCATCTGGGGCTGGGAGAGGCTCGGCTCGTCAAATAGTCCCAGTCGGTTCCGCTTGCCGAGCGGGGCCTCGTTCACGAGGCCCATTTGAATTCAGGTTCCTTCCGGCAGCAGGAACCTACTGAAGCGGCGTTGTTCATTCGCTGCGTGTGTGGGATGATGGCAGGACGCATATCGGTCGCGTGACGCTTCCTCCCGTTTCATCGAGTACCAGCATTGAGGATTGGAAAGGATTCCAATGAGCTTTGAACCGCCTCTGGGTTCATCCCGAATTGGTCAGTTCGTTCGCGGCGATGTCCAACTCCCGATGGACGAGGACTCCAGTGCGGCCCCAGCGTTCGTGGGACTCACCGACCCGCGGCTGCATTCGGCTCTCAAGACGTCGACACGGTGGCTGCTCAATCAGCAACATGCGGATGGCTACTGGGTCGGGGAACTCGAAGGGGACACGATCCTCGAATCCGAGTACATCTTGCTCCTGGCCTGGCTGGGGCGCGGGCAAGACGAAATCGCAATCAAGGCCGCGCGTTACATCCTGCAGTCTCAACAAGAGCACGGCGGATGGGCCCTCTACCCCGGCGGACCGATCGAAGTGAGCGCGTCGGTCAAGGCGTATCTGGCCCTCAAGATCACCGGTCACGATCCCAGCTCGCCCGAAATGGTGCGTGCCAGGAACGCGATTCGTGACGCGGGTGGAGTCGAACACGTCAACAGCTTTACCCGATACTATCTGGCTCTACTGGGTGTGATTGCGTATCACAAATGCCCCGCCGTGCCGCCGGAGTTGATGCTGATTCCCAGTTGGGCACCTTTCAATATCTACGAGATGTCGGCCTGGTCGCGAACGATCATTGTGCCGCTCAGTTTGTTGTGGGCCTGCCAGCCGGTCACCAACCGCCCACCCGAGCACCAGATCGACGAACTGTTCTTGACGTCGCCCGAAGAACTGCCGGCGGTGATGCCGCGCTGCCGGCATCTCGACAAGATGCGCAAACGGTCCATCGTGCCGTGGGACTCGTTGTTTCGGCTGGGGGACCGTGCCTGGAAGCTGATGGAACGACTGCGATTCAAGCCGTTCCGCAAGCTGGCCGTCCAGCGAGCCGAACGTTGGATTGTCGAGCGGCTCCAGGAAAGCGACGGCCTGGGGGCAATCTTCCCGCCGATCATCTGGAGCGCGATCGGTCTGAAATGCCTCGGTTATGCGGACGACTCGCCGGAAGTCGCAAGCTGCCTCCAGGAACTGGAAAAGCTCATCATCGAGCAGGAGAGTGCAATTCGGTTGCAGCCATGCAAATCGCCCGTCTGGGATACGGCCATCAGTATGCTCGCCTTGCGGGAAGCGGGTGTCGAAGCCCACTCCGAGCCGATCGCCGCAGCGCGAAACTGGCTGCTCGATCGCGAGATTCGTCGACGCGGGGATTGGTCGATTCGGAAACCGAACGTCGAACCGTCCGGCTGGTGCTTCGAGTTCAACAATGCCTTCTACCCCGACATTGACGACACGATCATGGTGGTCATGGCGCTCGCGTCTTCGCTGCCGGGCGAGTGTCATGCTGTCTGGACCACGAGCCTGATTGCCAATGACGGCGACAGCAGTCCTGGTGAGCCGTTCGCCACGACGTTTGCCGGTCGCACGTCGAACACGCTGCAGGCCGTGGCCGACATCGAGGATTCGCGCCGCACGCTAAACGCCATCGGCCGAGGCATCCGCTGGGTGCTGTCCATGCAATGCAAGGACGGAGGCTGGGGAGCGTTCGACGCCGACAACACGCGCGAGGTTCTCACGCGCGTGCCGTTCGCCGATCACAACGCGATGATCGACCCACCGACCGCCGATATCACGGCCAGGGTACTGGAGATGTTCGGTCGGCTGGGAGCCGACGCGCGACATCCACAAATCGAAAAGGGCCTCGCATTCGTGTTCCGCGACCAGGAGCCCGACGCGAGTTGGATCGGCCGCTGGGGAGTGAATTATCTCTACGGAACGTGGCAGGTTCTCGTCGGCTTGCGCACGATCGGGATTGAAGCCCACGATACGCGCATCATCGCGGCGGCCGAATGGCTCAAGCGACAACAACAGCCTTGCGGCGGCTGGGGAGAGACGGCCCAGAGCTACGACGATCCATCACTGCGAGGGCAGGGGACACCGACTCCTTCACAAACCGCCTGGGCTCTGATGGGACTGATGGCGGCCGACGAAGTGGGCTCGCTTCACGTCGAACGGGGCATTCGCTGGCTGATCGAGCAGCAGACTTCCGCGGGAACCTGGGACGAGACCGAGTTTACGGGTACAGGATTCCCCCGCGTCTTCTATCTGCGTTACCATCTCTATCGGCATTACTTCCCTTTGATGGCGCTGGGGCGATACGCACGGCTGACCGGAGGCCTCCCGCGACCGGCCTGAACAAGGGTCCGACCGTGGTGGGATGGTTTCGATTGTGAATGAATCTGACGCATCTTCGCTCGCAGTGACTGACTGCACGGACGACGAACTGATGGTCCGTCTGCAAGCGGGAGATGCGTCCGCCTTTCCGTTGCTTGTCGAACGTTACAGCGGTCGGCTCGTTGGTTTCTTCTGCCGCAACGTTCGCGACCGTTATCTGGCCGACGATCTGGCGCAG
Source organism: uncultured Planctomycetaceae bacterium (assembly GCA_942492405.1). Lineage (GTDB taxonomy): Bacteria > Planctomycetota > Planctomycetia > Planctomycetales > Planctomycetaceae > JANNSB01. Next base: position 85,041 of record CALOES010000019.1, on the reverse strand, counting down.
GATACGTTCCTCAAAGTGTACGAAGAGGCCTGGGACTACATCCCGTTGGGGGCCTTTCGAGCCTGGCTGTTCCGCATTGCCCGCAACCTGATGATCGACACGATTCGCAAGCAGAGCCGCGATGCTTTGGTCGGTGCCTATCGTCCGAGTCAGGGATCCAGCGAAACATCGGAAGACTTCCTGTGGCAACGGATAGCCGGAGACCTCTCCACGCCGCTGGAACACGTCCGCGCTCAAGAGTTGTCCGCAGCCCTCAATCAGTCGCTGGAGGAACTCCCCGAGGAACAGCGTCTGACGTTCACCCTGCATCACTTTGCCGAACTCAAGCTGCAGGAGATTGCCGACATCCTGGAAATCCCCCTCAACACCTGCAAGAGCCGGCTGAGGCTGGCCCGTGAGAAACTGAGCGAGTCGCTCAAGCGTTTCGGGAGCGAGCATGAACAACCGGAATGAGCGAGTCAGCCTCTTGTAGAATGGATATGTCGTCCCACTTGGAGAAAAGCCACGAATCGCAGCCGATTGGAAATGCCGCCGAGATTCTGATGACCTGTTCGACCACCATCCCCGTTAATGGGGAGTTCCTGTAACTGCCGAAGTGATTGCCATGCCTTATTTCAGCCGACTGACGGATATCGTGACCTGCCGACTCAGCGTGATGCTGGCGAGCGAAACCGACCCTCAACAAGCCCTGCCCGAGATCATTCGCGAAATGGAAGAGGGGCTGCAGGGCGCGCTTCGCAGCGTCCGGACTTCGGTCGAGAACGTGGCTCGGCTCGAAGGGGAAATCGCCGAACAACGCGAGAGTGCTGCGGACTGGCGAAAACAGGCCAAGCAGGCACTGGGATCGGGGCAGGAAGATCAGGCACGACTGGCATTGCTGCGGAAACGCGAGGTCGAAGACCTGATTGCCGGCCTGGAACAACAACTGAACGCCGCGATCGCGACGCAGACACACCTCAAGACGATTCTGCACGCGTTGGAAGCTCGTCTTGCCGATGCCCGGCGTCGTCTGGCCGAAATGACGCTGGGTGTCGCCGCCGGAGGCAACGATCCCTCGGAGCCGTCCGCGGACTGGAAAGTCGCGCCAGGTTCGCGATCGATGCGAGATCTGGAGTCGGAACTTGACGTTTTAAGGCAGGAACTCGACTCTGAAGAATAGTCGACTGGCCAGATGACCACTTGACTTATCTTCCTGCCATCAATCGACTATCGTTAGCGGCTGATCGCGGCTTTCGCCCGAAACAGAGCCCCCGGACTACCCCCTTCACATCCCGTCGAAATCGGGACCGGAATGCTGACAAAACGCGGAATCCCTGTCTCACCCGGAGTCGCCATCGGGCAGGCGCTCGTCTTCGGGCAGGAGAAATTCAAGATTCCCAACCAGTTCGTCCGTGTGAAGGCGGTCGACTCCGAGGTCATTCGCTTCCGATGTGCCCTCGAAGGTGTCTGCCGGGAGATCTCCGAGACACAAAAGCAGGCCAATGATCGACTTGGGGGAAAATACGGCGCGATCTTCGGGGCCCACCTCGAAATGGCTCGCGATCCCAAGCTGATCGAGGAAATCGAGACCCTGATTCGCAAGCGCCGCTACACGCCTGAGTTTGCCGTTACGAAGATTCTCAAGGGGTACGCCAAGGAACTGCAAAGCCTCGGCGCGACGTATCTGTCGGAACGAGCGACAGATATGTTCGATCTTGAGAAGAGCATCCTTCGGCACCTCATGGGGGAGCAGCGCGAGGAACTCTCGAATCTCACGGAACCGGTCATCATTCTGGCCTTCAATCTGACTCCCAGCGAGACGGCCGCCCTCGATCGCAAGAATGTCAAGGCGTTCGTGACGGAAAGCGGTGGACCGACAAGCCATACGGCGATTCTGGCGGGTGCCCTGGAGATCCCCGCTGTTGTGGGGGTGGGGGCGTTCCTCAACGACGCCATCGCCGGTCAGACGATTATCGTCGACGGCGACCATGGTGAAGTCATCATTGATCCTGATGAAGAATGTCTGATTCAGTACCGGGATTCGGAATCGACGCATCGTCGATATCACCAAAGCCTGATCGAAAAAGGCATTCGGGATGCCGCCACCAAGGATGGCACCAGGGTGCAAGTCTATGGAAACATTGAGTTTCCGGAAGAAGCTGAGCACTGCAAGACCCTGGGGGCCGACGGAGTCGGTCTCTACCGTACGGAGTTCCTCTATCTCGGCTCGCGTTGGGACCGCACCGAAGAGGATCATTACCGTGCCTACCAGCGCGTGGTGGACCAGTTCCCGGAACTTCCCGTCGTGATTCGGACCCTCGATCTCGGTGCGGACAAGATTCCCGGCGGGATGACATCTTACTTCTCGCAGAGCCCGAATCCGGAGTTGGGGCTGCGAAGTATTCGTGTTTCGCTGGATAATCAGGAGTTATTCAAGCGGCAACTGCGGGCGATTCTGAGGGCTTCCGTCGACCGAAACGTGCGGATCATGTTCCCGCTCGTGGCTTCGCTGATGGATCTGCGGCAGGCGAACATGATCCTCAACGATGTCAAGGAGGATCTCGACGAGCAGAAGATTCCCTATTCGAACGAAGTTCAGGTCGGGATGATGGTCGAAGTCCCCTCCGTGGCGATCATGGCCGATGAATTCGCTAGGGAAGTTGACTTTTTCTCCATCGGCACGAACGACTTAATTCAGTACACTCTGGCGGCGGATCGTTCGGATCCCGCTGTCAGCAAGTACTACACCGGAGCGGACCCCGCGGTCTTGCGGATGATCCGGATGGTCGTTGAGGGGGCGAATCGTTACGGAATTCCAGTGACCGTCTGTGGTCAAATGAGTTCCGAACCCCGCTTCGTTCCCTTGTTGATCGGACTCGGGATTCGTGCCGTCAGCGTGACTCCGCACACCATTCCAGAAATCAAGGAGATCATTTGCAGCCTCGAGTTGTCTCAAGCGCAAGAGATTGCGCGACACGCGTTGCAACTGGAACTCGCTCGGGATGTGGAGTCGTATTTGAAGGGCGAGCTCAAACGCATCTGCCCTCAACTGGTCAAGTGAAGTTCACAACAGACACAAGTCACACATGGCTTACGGTGACAAGCCATAAGCACAATTCGCAACAGACGAAAGTTCACCGCATCATTAGTTGACGCCGTGCAGGTTGATTTACGAGATCGACGGAACACAGTGCTTTCCGGTCGCGGGACCGCGCGAGGCAGTCGGGCCACCGAATCGCCCCGCGCCCCCCATGCCATGGGGACCACGCTCCTACAAAACCCCGTCGTCGCACTCTCGAGTCGGCCCATTTCTCGTGCGACCCTCTGGTCGACGAGACCCGCCTTCACGAATCAGCCGAGGCCCACGCCCTGCAGTCACATGCAGGCCGCCTCGCGCCGGAGGAGCCCTCGTTTCTCGGCAACCGCAATGGACGCGCCCGACTCTGCAAGTCGACGCCTCTCGCACCCGGGCAATACGCAACTGTTGATGTGGTGGCCTGTTCGTCGCAACCGACGAAAGGTCGATTATGAAGAAGGAAATGCTGATCAATGTCCTCCAGCCGGAGGAATGCCGGATCGCGATTCTCGAGGATGGCATCCTCGAAGAACTCTACGTCGAGCGCAGTAGCCAAGGCGGTATTGTCGGTAACATCTACAAAGGCAAAATCGTCAACCTGGAGCCCAGTATCCAGGCGGCGTTTGTCGACTTTGGCATCGGGCGCAACGGCTTTCTGCACGTCTCCGACGTCGATTACCAGTACTACAAGCATCTCGTTTCCGACAAGCCAGACCGCGACGAGAAGCGCGATGGCGACGAGAAGGGGCGCGGCGGCCGCGGCCGCAACGGCAAGTTCAACGAACGGAACGACCGCAATAAGCCTCCCATGCAGGAGATCTTCCAGCGGGGGAGCGAAGTCCTCGTTCAGGTCATCAAGGAAGGTGTCGGCACCAAGGGGCCGACCCTTTCCACTTACATCAGCATCCCGGGTCGGTACATCGTGCTGATGCCCAGCCTGCAGCGCGTTGGTGTCAGCCGCAAGATTGAGGATGACGATGTCCGTCGCAAGCTCCGCGGCGTGTTGCGTGAGATCAATCCTCCCAAGGGGCTCGGCTTTATCGTGCGGACGGCCGGCACCGACCGCACTCCCAAGGACTTGCAGCGGGATCTCAATTACCTCTTGAGGCTCTGGAAGCGGATCGTCCGACGGATGGAAAAGCACCCGTCGCCGGTCGACATCTATGCCGAGAGCGACATGATCATCCGCACCTTGCGAGACGTCTACACGCTCGACATCGAATCGATCTGGATCGACCAGCCCGAAGCCTACGAGCGGGCCCGCGACTTCATGAAGGTCGTGATGCCGCGTAACGTCGACTCGATCCAACTCTACGACGGCAAGGAACCCCTCTTTCACAAGTACGGCATCGAGCGGGAGATCGACAAGATTCACAGCCGACAGGTCAAACTGTCGGCCGGCGGTTCGCTCGTGATCGATCAGACCGAGGCCCTCGTCGCCATCGACGTCAACAGCGGCAACTATCGAGCCGACAACAACGCCGAGCAGAATGCCTATCAGGTGAACATGGCGGCGGCCGAGGAGATCGCGCGGCAGATTCGCCTCCGCGACCTGGGTGGTGTGATCGTCAACGACTTCATCGATATGCGGGACGAACGTCACCGCCGCAATGTCGAGCGCAAGCTCCGCGAGTGCGTGCGTCGCGACCGGGCTCGCACAAAGGTGCTGCGAATCAGTCCCTTTGGGCTGATCGAGATGACCCGCCAGCGGATTCGTCCCTCGCTCCGGCGCAGCACCTACGAAGACTGCCCTTGCTGCAGCGGCGTCGGTCAGGTGAAGACCGCCGAGAGCATGGCCATCGAAGTGATGCGCAGCCTGATGAACACCGCCAATCACCCCGACGTCTGCTCAGTGCAGATCGAAGTCAATCAGCGGGTGGCGCACTACCTCATTAACAAGAAACGGCGGGAGATCGTCGCGCTCGAAGAGAATTACGAGGTCGCGATCAACGTGCTGGCAGGCGCCAATGTCGGCCCCGAGCACTTGGAAGTCCGCTGTTTCAACGAAGTTGGGGCCGAAATCAGCAACCTGAGTACCCCGGCACGATCGCCTGCCGGAGGCTCGTATTCGCGATCGTAATTGATTATCCTGCGGGGCTTCCCAGTTCCTGGGACACTCTTGTTGTTACAAACTGTTTGATAGTTCGCATTTGCGGCAATTTCGTTAGCGAGTGAGTCATGTTCGCCATCATTGAAAACGGTAATCGTCAGCACAAAGTCACCACGGGGGACATCCTCGAAATCGATCTCGTCGGTGATGCCGAGGCAGGTCAGGCGTTTACGTTCGATCACGTGTTGCTGGCGAACGCCGGTGGTGCGAGCGTCTTGGGACGGCCATTTATCGATGGGGCGACCGTTCAGGGTGAGGTTGTCGATGCCCTGGTCAAAGGCCCCAAGCTCGAAATCACGACCTTTCGTCGCCGTAAGAACGTTCGTCGTCACCGTGGTCACCGCCAGAAGTATACTTCGGTGAAGATCACCGCGATTGAAGTCCCCGGGTTGGAAGTCGTCGAAACGACGGCAGCGGCCGCCGCGAACTGACTCCTCTGTTTGATGAACGCGACCTTTCGCGAGCGTTTGCGGAACCACGAGAAACTGCTGGGGACGATGGTCTGCCTGCCGTCTCCGGCGGTCGCCGAAATCCTGGTCGATGTCGGATTCGACTGGCTCTTTGTCGACACCGAACATGGCCCGATCTCACACAACGACATTGTGGCGATCGTCAATGCCGCGCGAGCATGTCCCTGCGTGGTTCGCGTCCCCGATCATTCCGAAGTCGCCATTAAGAGCGTCCTCGATTTGGGGGTTGCCGGCATCATCGTACCGCTGGTGAATTCCGCCGAGGAAGCCGCCCGCATCATCGCGCTGGCGAAGTATCCGCCGCAAGGGCGTCGCAGCGTGGGGATCGCCAGGGCACAAGGCTATGGCTTTCACTTCGCCGACTACGTGCAGCGGGCCAACGACGAGACGGCCGTCATCCTGCAGATTGAGCACATCGAGGGGGTGAAGAACGTCGATGCCATTCTTGCCGTCGAGGGGATCGACGCCATCCTGCTCGGCCCCTACGACCTTTCCGCCAGCCTGGGTAAGATTGGTCAGATCACCGATCCCGAAGTCGTTGCCGCCATCGAAACGGTCAAGTCTGCCGTCGTTGCGAAAGGGTTGTCGCTCGGCCTGTTCGGCGTCACCGCCGATGCGTTGGCGACATCCTTCGCTTCCGGCTATTCACTGCTGGCCGTCGGCACCGACACGATTTTCCTCGGCACCGCCGCCCGCGAGGCGTTCAAGAAGCTCAAGCCGTAGTCGCTTGCCGACTTGGTTTCAGCGCGGATCGTTATTCTCCGGCCGACCTTCGGTGTAGAACCAGTTGTGAATGGGCTGCAGGATTTCCTGCACCTCCTTGAGCAGTGCCTGATCGATCGGTTGTTCGATCCACTGCGCCCATTCTCGGATACGCATTGGGTTGGCGCTGCCGGTGATGCACGTCGTCATGTCGGGATTCGCGATCGAGAACTGCAAAGCGAGTTGAGCGATATCGACGCCGGCCTGTTCGCAGTGTTCCGACGCCCGTTTGCAAATCCCCCGCACCTCGGGTGTCGCCTTATGCCACACAGGCAAAGGTGAATTCGACAACAGCCGGGCGCTGAAGGGGGCGGCATTCATGATGCCGACGCCCTTCGTTTTGAGATACGGCACCAGGTCGCCGAACATCGTGTTCTGCAGCGTGTAATGGTTGTACGAAAGGACGACGTCGAGGTCGGTCTGGTCGAGGATGAACTGGAACATCTTCATCGGATAACCACTCACGCCGATGTATCGCACCTTCCCTTTCTCAACTTCCTTGCGGAGCGCGGGGAGCGTTTCATCGACGATCTGTTGCATCTCGACGAACTCGATATCGTGGCAGAGCATGATGTCGATGTGATCGGTCCGCAGTCGCTCCAGGCTCACATCGACACTTTCGGCCACGCGCTTGGCCGAGAAGTCGAAGTGCGTCGGTGCATATCGCCCGAGCTTCGTGCTGAGAACATACGAATCGCGAGGAACATCCTGCAGCGCGAAACCCAGCATCACTTCACTGACGCCGCGACCGTAGTACGGAGACGTGTCGATGTAGTTCAGTCCGCATTCGAGGGCGGCATGCACCGCGGAGAGACAATCCTTGGGGTCGACATCGCGAAACTCCCGTCCCAGCGACGAAGCTCCAAACGAAAGAATGGGGAGATCGATTCCCGTTCGGCCCAGCGGTCGGCGTTCCATATTGCTCCTCGATAACAGCGCGTGAATGTTTCCGCCACATTCTGTCGCACGCCGTTGCGCTTGACCAGCGTTCTGTGGATGCTTCATTCAGGCACGATCGCATCGTGAGAACGGCTGCCGGCCTACAGCCGCAAGCTGACCGCCTGCCTGACCTGATCCCGTCCCCCCGACTTCGCCTCATACAAGGCCGCGTCCGCCGCGCCGATCAGTGAGCGGTCGGTGCTGTCGCGATCGGCGGAGGCCACGCCGGCACTGAGGGTGACCTGGAATTCGCAGCTTCCCGATCGCACCACTTGTTCGCGAACCGCGATGCGAATCGACTCCGCAATCCGCTCAGCTCCCTCGCTGCCGAGGCCGGGGAGGAGGACGGCGAACTCTTCGCCGCCGAATCGCGCGACCAACGGTTGATCCGAAATGCGAGTCCGAGCGACGCATTGATCGATCGTGGCGGCCACGGACTTCAGGGCATCATCTCCCGCGAGATGCCCGTAGCGATCGTTGACCGACTTGAAGCGATCGACATCAATCAGAATCAAAGAGCAGCGATTGAGTGAACCCTCCCGCAGTCGTGCGAACGTGCGATCGAGTTCCTCGTTGAAGGCATGCCGATTCGCGATTCCCGTCAAGGCATCGAGCAAAGCCTGCCGTTCGATCGCTATGCGGTCGAGAGTTTGAAAGAGCACCTCCTGCAGCGTCTCTGCAGACCATTCGAGCATCGCTCGATCGACAGGCTGGTCATCGTTCTTGTGGCTGCGCGCGAAAACCAGAATCCCGCGCAGCTTGCCACGTCTCCGTAAGGGGACGACCGCAGCTCCTGTCAGCACATGGTTGGCGTCCGGCGATTCGAGTTGGACGGCATCGAAGGCCATCACTTGGTGAGACTCCCGTCCATGCCGCGCGAGGGCGTCTTCCTGCCGACTCCATGCATCGGAATGCGGTCCCTCGGGCGAGCGTTCGGTGCGGAACGCGACTCGAAGACTCCCCGACTCGTTGCGACGGGCCGAATAGATGACAGCCGTTTGAAATCCACACAATCCGGCGAGCCCCGAGAGCATCGACTCGAGCGCCTCTTTGGAGGATCGCTGTTCTCCGCTCGTCATCGAACGCAATTCCAGCATCGCCTTGAGCAGTTTGAGCTCGGCAGTGCTCGATTCGATCGCCTGCCGTTCGGCAATCTGTCGGGCGGCCGCCTCGACCAGTTGTTCCGCGATTGCCAGCGACCGTGAACGCGGCACGCGCATGTCGAACAGCATCGACGAGATGAGCAGGCATTCCGGTTGCCCGGGAGCATGTCCGCGAATGATGAACATCTCACGGCACGCCGACTGCTCTTCCACCGACAGCGCGCGACACAGCCCTGAATGCCGTAGTTCTGATTCTGTCAGTGTGTCAGTCACCTGGCCGATCAATTCTCGCCAGAGGACGCGATCGGTCGACAGCTTTCCCATCGTGGCGGAGGACAGGCCGCGCGATGTTCGCACTCTCAACTGATTGCCGGCGACTTCGAGAAACACAGCCCAATGGGCATCCACATCGGGACAGACCCGTTCCAGCAGTCGGTCGAGCGCGCGATCGATACGAGGCTCCGCGAGGAATTCTTTCAGGAGAAAGTTCTCGAACGTCAGCACGTCGGAAACTTGCGAGTCGGCCGTGAACGATTCGATTCGATCGGCGTCAAAGTCTTCCGACGTCACGCGCTTATGCGGTGCAACTGACTTCGCGGGGCTAATACACGTGACGCGAGAGTTGGGTTGAGAGTGATCTTGCGACAACCACGTAAAGACCGCCAGCACGATCGCCACTGCCAGACCGCAACAGATCCACGGAGCGAAGGCGGCGGGGGAGGCCCAACTCGCAAGCAACGTGCAGCCGGTGTTCACAAAGAGGTCATTCATGGTTCGTCGTTGTTGCCGATGCAACCGCCGATCCGTGGCAGCCTCCGTGGTTCCGCGCGACAAAGTTCTCCAACGCTCAGGCTAGCAATCGGGATCACCGTAGTGAGGAATCCCGGCAATTCTTCCCGGCTCCCGCATGTGACGGAACCCCTCACACCCCGAAAATCGTTACAATCGGAGGAGCGTAAGATCGTCCTGCACTCGCATTTCCACAGGAGACTTCCATGAACGCTCGCTTCGCTTTCGCCTTTCTCGGCCTGATGACTTTTGCCATGGCAGCCCGTGCGGATGATGGACCGGCCGCCAATGTCCCCGGCCTCGCGGAACTCGCCCACTATGTCGGCGAATGGGACATCCGCATCACGTCGCCCAATTCCGGTTTTACTGCCGGGCATGTCAGCTCGAAGTGGATCCTCGGCGGTCGATTCGTCGAGCAGCAGGGAATGCTCACCAACCCCAATGGCGAGTCGATCGAAGTCCGTACGCTGCTGACGTACAACGTCGACGAACGGAAGTATCAGTCATGGACATTCCTCTCGACCGGTTCCGCGATGGCGCGCACCGGAGAATGGGATCCCGACACGCAGACGTTTTCTTACACCAGCCACGACTCCTCAACGACAATCGTCACGTCGGCCGACTTCTCCGAGGAGGGGACCGAGACGTGGGAGATTTCGACGATCTCCGACATCGGTGCCGAGGTCGTTGTGATCAGCGGCGTGAATACTCGCAGGGAGTGATCAAGTCACTCCACTTAACCTTCGGCGAGTCGCCGGGGGGATGGGCGCTCTGCTGGCGACGGTGGTCCCATGGTTGAACAGTCAGAGAACGGATCGCAACTCGAGGTCTGGGCGAGGATCGTCTGCAGCGCGATCTTTCTGTTGGTCTATGTGTGTTTCTTCCTGCTGGCCGTTCAAGTTTCGCGAGAGACAGGTGGGTATGGTCATGTGAGTGGATTGTCTCGATTGCTGACCGCAGTCCCGTTCGGCGTGCTGTCCCTCATTCCGCTGTTGACGGTCTTGTTTCGCGAGCGGACTGTGTCGCCTGTCGCCAGACGCGTTGCGGAAGGACTGCTCATACTCTGGGGGATTCTGACGTTGTGCCTGTATGCCCAATTGGGCTGATCGTCGCCGTTGTCAATCCGTCTGGCCTACCATCCCGGATGCTCTGAGCATCCGGGATGGTATAACTGTTCGTGTGGCAATCGATCTGACTTGAACTGACTGCACATGCCCGCCGCCTACATCACGTCTGTTTCACTCAACACGAACGAGCCGCTCGATCCGGCGACGTTTCCGGGTTGTCTTGCGTTCACTCACAGTCTGCAACTCGAGATTCATTCGCCGGTGACGTTCTTCGTCGGAGAGAACGGTTCCGGCAAATCGACGCTGCTCGAAGCGATGGCCGTCGTTGCCGGGCTTCCCATCTGCGGCGGCAGCACGAACGAAACGAGTGGCAATCACGCCTTTGCCGAGCAAAGTCTGTTGGCCAATGCGCTGCGGGTTGGCTTTCGTCGACATCCGAAAGATCGGTACTTCTTTCGAGCGGAGACGCAGGCCCACTTTGCCTCGCTGCTCGAACAACGACGTGATGATCCCGACTTTGCCGGCGATCCCTTCAAGCACTACGGTGGCCGTACTCTGCACGGCATGTCGCACGGCGAGGCCTTCCTGTCGGTGATGAAGAACCGCTTCGATCGGGGATTATTTCTGATGGACGAACCCGAGTCTGCACTCTCGCCGCAACGTCAGTTGGCATTGCTGGCATTGATGCACGATCTCGTTCAAAACGGAGAGTCGCAGTTTTTCGTCGCCACGCACTCACCCCTGTTGCTGACGTTTCCCGGAGCGACGATCCTCACGTTCGACCAGGGAGCACTCGAACCGATTGCGCTCGAAGACACGAAGCACTTCCAGATCACGCGAGACATGCTCAACAATCCCCAGATGTACTGGCGGCACCTCGCGGGCGACAAGCAATAACGGGGCAGCAAATTGCCTTTCGCGGCCTGTTTTGATTTCATCTCAACAATGTCGTGATATGCCGAGTGAATACTCGCCATGAGTACCATCAATGCCTCACTTAGCCCCCGGCGAGTCGCCGGGGGAATGGGCTTGCGATGCAAGTTCGACCAGCGCGATCATTCTGCGGAAAATCCAAAGTACCACGTCCTCTCTACACCTGGAGTTCCCAATGTCTAAATGCCTGCCACTCGCGTTGCTGAGTCTCGTCTCCATGCCATTCTCGACATCTGCCGACGATGGACCCGCGCCGGGGATTCCAGAACTCGAAGTCCTCGCACGTTACGTGGGTGAATTCGATATGCAGGTGGCCGGCGGCAATCTCGGCTTCACGACGGGCGAGGCCAGCGGCCAATGGATCCTCGGTGGCCGTTTCGTCGAACATTCAGGCACAATGTCTTCGGCCGATGGCTCCCGCAGCATGGCCGTGAAATCGCTCTTCACGTACGACCCGCACGCACAGGTCTATCGCTCGTGGACGTTTCTTTCCACCGGCTACACGATCGAACGCAGCGGCACGTTTGACACCGCAACAAAGATCCTCGCGCTCGACGGAACTGCCACGAACGGCATCGCCTCCCGCGCGACCGCGGACTTCAGTGACCCCGACAAGATCGAGTGGAGCATTTTTTCAGTGGCTGCGGACGGTACCCAGTCGCTTGTGAACAGCGGCGCGAGTAAACGGACCGAGTGAGAAAAAAACCTCATTTAGCCGCCGGAGGAACGACTTGCAATGATTCATCCTGCAAAGTGATTTCGTCCGGATCTGTGATGCGGTCTCGGTCTGCTTCGTGGATCCAGAACTGCACGTCACCAACATCGACTCGATAGAGTTGTTCGACAGGGCCGTCGTCAGGAATCAACTCCAGATGCGACTGCTCAGCGTCTAACGAGAAATGGCCGGTGTACGCTTCGTCGTAATCACGGTCATTGGTAACCACGTCGGAGTACCACTCATTCCTGAAGCTCCCGTCGAATCGCAATTCGATTCGCCGACCTCCATGTGCATCACCTCCATAGTTATCAAGTAGCAAGAGTAGCGGCTCTGGCGGACTTTGAGGCGACGGACCAGGACCGCCGTTGCACGCAAGTAGCCCGGCACACATTCCCATCGAAATAACTTCCAAGAACCGTTTGGCCATTGACGAATGTTCAACTAATGAGGGATGAGTTGTGTGACACCATCGTCGTGTTCCCCCGGCGACTCGCCGGGGGCTAAGATTGAAATATCGCCTTCATTTAGCCACTCCCGCGATCTCCAAATAACTCGTCACGGCCCTGCCGTAAGCTTCCTCCGCTGCGGGCCTCTCTGAATCCGAGATGAAACGATTGCGGTTCTCCCAGCAGAGTTCGATGGCGGCGGCACACCACAGAGCGCTGGCTTGTGAGGCGCGGATCGGCTTGTCGGCGACGATCACGTTGACGGGGTTCGTATGCAGTTGAGGGAACTGACGTATCGCGACCCAACTACTTTGTTCGATCGGCACCTCCCACGAGAGTTCATGCTCCGCGCCGTCGGCGGGAATGACTTGCGACTCCGCCACTTCGCCGTTGACGATCAGTTCGATCACGCGTTCGCCGCCGATGACGGTTCCATCTTGCCGGGGAGCGTGCAACACGCGAGTGTCGCCCACTTCCCGTCGGCCTTCATCGGTGTCTAGCGTGCCATGAGAAACAGCGATGGGAACTTCTTCGGCAAACGAAACGATGGTGCTGACCTGCACAACGTCGGGCGCGTTCAGTGCGACCTCTCCCTCACCGGGGCGAACGCCGCTCACCTGGAAGTCGAGAGCGTGAGCGTATCCATCGGACACATAGCTGCGTCCCTCGGCAATCCCTTCACACCAGTCACCAAAGTCGACGCGATCGACGGGGCCATCGGCCAGCCGCACATAGACACGCCCCTGGCCGACGCGGGTGCTCGACATACAGGGAAAGTCGGTCTCGCCGGAGATCTTGAGCGGGTAGCCGCAATTCATAATGTGATACCACGTATTCCATTCGCCAATGCGGCCGGTGTCCATCGCACTGTTGAAGTCACAGACACCTTCCGACACAGCCACGAAGATCTCCATCGCGCCCGAACCATTCATTGAAGGAAGGACGAGGTTGGGGAGTTCATTCCCGGCCGCATCGCACGCGACGATCAACTCTGCCTCGCCGAGGACGCCGTCCTCATCGGTGTCACTGCGATCGAAGTCGGCAGGCAGCAGGGGATGATGGCCCTCGCTGCGATCGAGGCTGCCGTTGCCGTCGGCATCCAGCAACGTGATCAGCCGCCGTGCCGCGCCGGCGGGGTCAACTCGCATGTCGGAGTGAGGATAGCCGGTCACTCCCCCTTGTTCCTTGGCCCACCTCAACACGGGGACAGTCCACGTCGGCCAGCCGATATCGCTGCGTCCTTCGGAGCCGGGATAGTTTTGCTCGTTCAAGTTCAGCAGACAGACATGCCCCAGCGCCGCCGACCCGAAGCCGCTGATTTCGAGGTCGTATTTGATGAGGGTCGTTGACTCGCTCACCAAGTCGGCCTGCGGCGAGAAGTAGCGGCGTTGAAAGTCGAAGCACGGCCCCCAAGTGAGGACGCAACCGACGTTCAGTCCTTCTCCCTTCACCTGCAAAAACATGTCGGCGGGCGTCACCCCTTCGGTCGGGCTTTGGTAATGGGCACAACCTGCTCCATGAATGTGATGGTCGCCGCTGTAGAAACCATGAGCGGCTGGCTCGACCCAGCGCTCCAGTTCAATCGCCAACTCTTGCGGTTCTGGTGATGCGGCGGAGTCAACATCGACTGCGGCCACTTCAAACTCTTGTTGATGCACGATGTATTCCGGTCCGCGCGAGCTTTGAATTTGAAACGTCCCCGGCGGCAAATGAACAATGTCCCCATCCCGCCGATAGATCTGTGTTTGAAAGAAGAAGTCCGGGGCCAGCCGTTTGATCTGTGAAGGATAGACGCGTCCCTGCGCATCGGAGATGATCAGCCTCGCCACTGTCGGCGTGCCGTCGACATCGTGGACCGACAACCTCACCGGCAGCGCGGGTTTGATATCAAATAGAATAGGGACTTCGCCGCGAAAGCCGAGGTCTTGTGTCCCTTGTCCGATGTCGAACGTGAGGATGCCGACCAGTCGGCCGGCGCGGTCCGAATAGATGGCGGCGATCACATACTCAACACTCAATCCCGACAGGTTGGCCGTCATCGGCGGCGACGTGACGAGCGACAAATCGAGAAATCGATGCACGCTCCCGTCAGTGTTTTCGTTGTCGTTGAGTTCGGTCTGCTGTTGACGTTCGAGACTGTACGTCGAGGCCCCCGAGTAGACAGCTCCGGCTTGCTCACTTCCGATACGCAACGCGGCCGTCGACGTCGCTTCGTTGATGACCTTAATGACAAATGGAACATAGCCTCCCTGTTGCAATTCCGCTTGCGCGAATCCTGGTTCGACCTTCACCCGCTCTTCGGGATTGATCGTCACCACGCACAAGACATGTTCGTCGATCGCCTGCTGCAGCGCGCCGGCATCACTCGCTTTATCAGCCGCCGCAATCGCCTCGCGCGTCTCCGCCGGCAGTGGATGCCCCAGCATCCCCAACGCCTCCGTCAACCGCGTCAACTGCGCCCCCAAAGGCTGCGCCTCGACGCCGGCCACCACCGGAACATCGTCAGCAAGCGCGGGCCGATGAAGGGCCATTGATCCGATCAGTACCCAAGCCACGACATTCATGCGTTTGCGAGCCGTCGAGTGATTCATGATTGCAATTCCGAGGAAGGAAAGGAGAGTGGCTGCGTCACGGTGCCATCATCGGGCAATTGGTCGACATTAACAACGAAATGCGTGCATCTGTTTTTCGATGAGAGATGTCTAGTCGCCCACCCTATGCGTGATTCCGTCGCAATTCGACGCTGCGGGGAGAAGGGATTCATGCCGACTCGGAGAATCGCTCTAAGACCGGACTCTCCGGATCGTTGATGGGTTAGCGAAACTCCCCTTTCTCATTCCGTCCCGACGGTGTCGAACATGAAGACTTTCACGCTCTGTCTGCTGGTGGGAATGTTGGCGGTCGGTCATTGGGTGCATGTGATGGCTCAGGAGGGCTCGGTCATAGCGATCGAAGTTGCTTCCGATGCCGCGATTGCCACCGACGATGCTGGCGTCGATGCTCTGCGAAACGAGTTGCTGCGTCTCACCGAACAGGCCGCGATGCAGATGGACCTGGAACAGTTGAGATCCGAAGTGGAGACGGCCCGTCGGCGAGTTTCCGACTCGGCTGCCGACGAAAAGCTCGAAGAGATTCGCGAGCAACTGGCCGAGCTGGTGGAGCAATACCCGGAGACCGACGCCGCCAATTTGGCCGCCGTGATGCTCAACGTCAGCGACGGCACGTTGCAGATCGCACCGTTCGAATGGGATGGGTCAGATGGGTCCGGCAGGTTCCCCAATTTCTATTGAGACATGTTGTTCGAGCCAATAGCAAGCCATATCGAAGAATCTGCCAGCGACCTCATCGGCGCGCATTCGCGCTGGCGCGGTAATCGCCGTTCCCGTCGTAATTGGCATTCATTCCCGACGTTTTTGAAGCGATCGTTCCAGCAAGGCTTGCTTCAGTTCTTCGACAGAGCACGACCGAATGTCCATCGTCGTTTCCTCTGTTTCAGACATCCACTCGCCATCGATCTTGAGCGCGATGCGAAACCAACGCCCCGATGGCATTTTTCCCAGGATCGGATCTCGTTCGAGACTGGCGTCTTCGCGAATGTCGACACGCAGCGCCACTGGCTCACCTGATTCGATGATGGCAAACATCTTCCCTTCAGCCTCGAACATGCCCCCCTTGTACTCGTGCCTGTCGACGACTTTGCCGTCGACGCGGAGTTCATACTTCTTGTAGTTGTTCTTGAGCGGGTTGAGCGCGATCTGGCTCTTACGATGGAATGAGACGATCACGCCGTCGGCGTTGAGATACCAGTGGTTCTTCGTGAGCATTGTCGAGAGCCCCGTTCGTTTGAAGAGGAAGGTTCGCAGTGCGGCCAAATGCCATCACGCGTCCTACACGAGAGTTCGTGCAGTCGCTTCGGGTCCGTTACCCGTACTTTTCGATCAGCGTTTTCGTACTGATGCGCTTGTTCGCGGTGATGTCGAGAATCTGGTCGTTGGGCCGGACGCCGCCGCGCTGGACCAGTTTGATCAGATGATCGCGCGTCATCGCCTTCGATGTTTGTGTGCCGCGCTGCACGACGTACTGGGAGAGTTGAGGTTTGTGTGCAGCGCCCTTCGATGACTTCCCCTTGATCACGCCGCCTGCTTTCTCGATCGCGGCTTCCGAGACTTGAGATGCCGTGACTTTCGCCGCCAGGCCGGTGGCCTCTCCGGCAAGGGAGGCCGAACCCAATGCACCTCCGGCGACTTCACCGACCAGACCGGTGACGGCCGACGTTGCAATCGTTTTGAGGATGTCGGCCTTCGAGAATCGCGCGTTTTCGCGAATCACTGAAAACGGCAGCGGTCCGTCCCAGAAACTGTCGCGCAGAAACCCCATGCCCACATAGCCTTCGTTATATACGATCCACAACACGTAAAACTTGACGAACGCGATCTTCGAACTCAGCAGAAATGCGGTCTTGATGTCGCCATATGGAATCTCGAACGGCTTCAGGAACATGTTCTTAAAGCTGAGCCTGTCGTTCATCACGCGCAGCTTGCCCCGGGTCTTGTCACTCCAAACCAGATTGATCTTGAGCGAGCCGTCCGGTCCCTGGACGACAACATCCTGCCGCTTGGTCAGGTCCGCTTTGCAACGAAAGAGTTCTTGCGTGTTCGACACGTCGGCTCCACAATCGCGAGTGACCTGAACGGCCAGACAATCGGACGGAAAAAGCCGCGGAATGCACAGGGCGACGGCCCGCCGCAACATACTTTCGTGGACCGGGCCGCCAACCACAACCCACACACCCGATGACACGGTTGCGATGCGCGATGTCGGCATGAGCGACTCAAGGGCTTAGTCCTTCAGGCTTGAGTTTAAGAAGGTGGCTGGAGAAACTCTCCAAATTGGAACACTTCAGGCACTCATCCATGGTTTACGCATGAAACCTCGCTTCCACCTCGCCAGTGGCGTCATCTACTTCCTTCTGATACTGCCTCCCGTCACATCGGCGGACGATGACTTCGAGTCGATCTTTGACGGCGAGTCGCTGGAGGGCTGGAGCGCGCCCGACATGAGTTACTGGTCGGTACGTGACGGGGCGATTACGGGGGAGTCTTCGGAGGAGAATCCCTGCACGTCGAATCAGTTTCTCGTGTGGCAAGGAGGGAACGTGGCCGACTTCGAACTCAGGCTCAAGTTCCGCGTGACGGGCAACCTGCAGAACTCGGGTGTGCAGTTTCGCAGCGTCATTCGCGACGATGGTCTCGCCGTCGGGTACCAGGCCGACATTCTGCACAGCGGTGGATACCTGGGGGGCGTCTGCGACGAGGCACACACACGCAACGGGCCCGAACTCCTGAGTGCCAACGGCACGAGAACGGTGATCGACGCAGACGGCAACCGCACGGCAACCGACCTCGGCGAAGCGGCGACGATGAATCCAGAGGGGGAATGGAACGACTACCACATCATCGCCCAAGGCCAGCACATCATTCTCAAGATCAATGGAGTGACATCCACGGAGCTAACCGACAGGGAAGAAGGTCACTTCGACCTCGAAGGTATCCTCGGCCTGCAACTCCGCGCCGGCGAGCCGATGACGGTGCAATTCAAGGAGATCTTTCTGAGAGAGCTATGATCGCGAGGAATGGCCGAGACATCGCCTGGTCGACAATCGCAAACTTAGCCCCCGTCAGCGACCGGAGGATCTCGCGCTCATCACGAAACGATCGTTGATTCCACGACGGGATCGCATGGTTGTGGCTATTGCGGCATGATGAGTGACGTGTCGGTGTCATGCCTGCCGTTGTGGGAAGAAGGTGATGAAGAATCTTCTACGTATTGTGTGTGGTGTGCTTGCGGTCCTTTCTGCCGCCGCATTGGTGTTTTCTGTGCACAAGGGGATTCAGTATTCCGCATACGCGAGTGTGCATCGATCAAGCATCTGGGCCAGCGGTCTTTGGTTCAACCGTGCTTCGTTCCAACGCGCTGCGTCACTCAGATCAGTTTTCGCGCATCCGCTCGATGATCAGGGGTTGTCGTCGAGTTACGGCACTGCGGCGGTATCCAGCTGAGACTGATTGTGTTGCGTAGCCGAATCTCGGATCAGTGTATTGAAGCCTTGCTGGCATTACCTCAGCTCAAGTACATCGACGTCGAAGACACCAAGGTCACGCTGGAAGGGGCAGTGCGAATCCAAGATCTGTTTCCAAATGCTACGATCTATCACTGATGTGAAGCCGGAGGCATCTTCATGCCCAAGAAGTACGGCGGGTCGCTCGGTTACATTGAACATGCGGCACTGACAGTGCCTGATCGACGCTCGCTCTCGGCGTGTTGCCCGTGACCAGGAACTTCAAGTCGGGCAAGAAGCCATCGGCCAAGCGCACGTCGAAGAAGCCTGCTCCGTCAAGGACCGCCAAACGCGCCGTCAAGAAACCGACGCCGACAAAGGCCAGGAATAAACGGAAGAAGTCGAAATCGGAGTGATTTCATCGCTGTTGCCAACAATGGTCGATCTGGAATGTTTGAAATGCCACGGCTGATTCCAGCGTCGAAGTTTGAGCGAATGAAGACGACACCAATGTCCATCGAGTCAGCAGTCGCGAACGACGATCCTCTCCCACGTCGTCAAGGATTCGGGCCGGTAGGACGCCCTTTTCCGCTTGCCACACAGTGCGCATTCGTAGATGACGGCTTCCCAGGCGGAGAATGTCACATCGCGGTGTTCCGACGCGGTCATTCTCACCCGATAAGGCGAACACGAACAGTAGATGACCAGCGACATCAACTGTTCCCTAATGGTCTCCATGATTGCTCCACAATCCCCGATCATTCAGCTTCTGTCGGCGCACTCCAGAATATAGGGTCTCGTTTCCAATCCGTCAGGCACAGCCTGGCTGACACATGCTCGCTGCCGGGTCGGAACAGTGTGAATGGGTCGAACTCTTTGAGTGTTTTGGCAGATCACCACGCCGATCTCACGATCTCGAATCCGACCAGGAAAATTCCCGCATCGACCAGCGCGTGACTCAGCCACGGGCCGTAGAGCGATCGACTGCGGTCGTAGAGCCAGGCCCAGATCACGCCGCCGACAGCGACATTCAGCGACAAGAACAGGCTGGAGAACGAACCCCAGCCGAAGAAGACCGACAGCACGATCACGTGATGGGCCATGAAGCCGACGGCCGAGATTGCGATCGCGGGGCCGAGCGCCATCACGCGGCGTAACTGGGCGAACACGAACCAGCGCCAATAATACTCTTCCAGCAGCGAGTGCAGCACGGCATAGAACACCCCCAGCGCGGCGAACTTTGCGGTCGAGTCGATCCCCAGGCCGATCACTTTCTCTCGAATCGACGTCGCTGCGGCATCGAACGCGCCGTTCGGTTTCAACCAGAATTGATAGGCTGCGAACATCGCGGCCACGATGGCGAGACCGAGCATTCCGCCGATCAGCACGCCATCGCGCTGGGGTCGCGCCCGACTCAGCCGCTGCTTCTGCACACAGATCAACCAGAACAACGGAAAGCCGATCTGAATCACGATGCCGATCGCCTTGGCCGCGAGTTGCCACCCGGCCGCCGACTCGGCCAGACCAATGAAATAGACCAACGTCACCAGCGTCGGAAACGTCAGCGCGAAGACGATGGCGGCGACATCCCGGCGTGTCGCGCTGGTCGCTGGTTCGAGTGAGTCGATTGATTTGAGTGGTTCGTTCGACAAGGAATGCTTCCTGAAAACCTGTAGAATCCGCCTGCCACGCGGAACATCGAGAACGTATCGCGTCCCAGCCAGATCTCTTCCGGCAGATGGGACATGCTTCCGGCGCGCACTGGTCGCACATGGCCTCATTACCCAGGGCGTCTCGCCGGGTCAAACATCACGCTGGCTGAAGTACGATTCCCGAGGGAATCCGACCGATGGTTGCGGTCGACTCGCGGGAACGCACACACATCTCCTTTCTCACGTTCATTTGGTCCGACCACCGAAGTGTCGCTCCTGAACGGAATGCCTCTGATCTCGCCCGGCCCATCCCCGCTGGTGACATTGATCGACGACCATCGACAAACAATTCTCCGAAGGGTAACACTCCGATGGAGAGTTGAAGCACGACTCACACGGGTAAGTCACCATGATGTTCGACGACAGGAAACAAACCATGCGCAATAACTTCGAGTCACTCACAAACGACGGTGCACTCCCCACAATGGGTCGCTGGTGGAGGCGCTCCGGTGCCGTAATAGGGATGCTGGTTTTGATCAGCGTGATCTCTGTGGCGTCCGCCGATGATTCCGCACAACCGCAATGGGACTATCGGCCGGAGCTGCTGCGGCCGTTCTGGATTGGCGATGTCGTGGAAGGCGAGAGTGTGTTGTTCATCCGAGAACAACCGGAAGGGGAAGCGCGGGCGTCGGTGCTGTTCCCCATTCAGGAAGTACTTGCCGTGCGCAACTCCGTCGGCGATGTGACTTATGAAAGCGGTCGCGATTACGTTTGGGAACCGGGTTCACGTGAGATCATTCTGCCTGTTGGATCGCGGATCGTCTCTCGAACCCCGGAAGAATTACGGCGACCGGCCGGATCGCAGCAATACGCGCTGACGCATCGTGACGGGAACGGTGAAATCCTGTTCGGTGGGCGACTCGAATATGCCGAGATGCAAACCTGCGTTACCTATCGCCATCAGCAGGGACCGTGGACGGCACCTGTACCTCATTTCGATCCACAGGCTCTGCCACGCACGATTGAAAGGCTGATCCGTCAGCAGCCGGTGTCGATTGTCACACTCGGAGACAGCATTTCGGCCGGTGCGAACGCCTCGGCACTGTTCGAAGCGGCACCGTACCAGCCGGCGTATCCGGAACTTGTCCGCCGTGAATTGGCCGAACGCTTTGGTGGGCCGGTCGAGATGACGAACCTTGCCGTCGGTGGAACCGACACCGGTTGGGGGCTGACGCAGATTGATCAGGTCGTCGCCGCCCAGCCGCAGCTCGTGATCCTGGCCTTCGGCATGAATGATTCTTCTGGCCGCTCGGCTGAGTCGTATCAGGAAAACACGCGAGACATGATCGCGGCCATTCGCGAGAAGCTGCCGGAATGCGAGTTCATTCTAGTCGCCTCGATGCTGGGTAACCGCGACTGGACGCTATTGAAGCACGAAGTCTTCCCGCAATATCGGGATGCACTGGAGGAACTCGTCGACCCCGGCATCGCGCTGGCCGATCTGACTTCGATTTGGAATGGCTTTCTGGAACTCAAGCACGACTGGGACCAGACCGGAAACGGCGTGAACCATCCGAACGACTTCGGTCACCGCGTTTATGCACAAACGATCCTCACGCTGCTCGATACCGGCTGCACCGAGGATGCGTGGCCCTTGGTGCAGGATGTGATTGAGGCAGCAGGCGGCGAAGAAAAACTGCTCCGACTGTTTCACATCAGTGAACGCGTGCTGATCACCACGACGCCGATGCCGCTGCCCCCGGAGGTCACGAGCAACCGGACATCGACGGTCGAAGTCGGCACACGCTGGTGGGTCGGAGCGAATCTGCGTGAAGAGGAAAAGGTCCGTGTCCTGTGCTGGGCGTGGAGCCTGCGGCTGTTGCTCGAACCGCAATCGAAAATCGAATCGTTGCCCGACGCGCAGATCGGTGATGTCGCCGTCAGAGGCTTGCGCGTGAGCGAATCAATCCCCGAACCGCTCGATCTGTGGTTCGATGCGGAAACGAAGCAGCTCATCGCCATCGATTACATCGATTCACGACACCTCTTTAGTGAATGGCAAGAAACTGAGTCCGGACACAAATACCCTTCGCATGTCGCCGGATACCGCTACGCCGACCGAGCCGCTAGAACGACGAACGCAGAGCAATGGTACCAGACCGACATCCTCGAACTCACACCTCTCGACGAACTGCCGGAAGGGATTGTTTCTCCCAATCCGTAAACGGCGCGCGGCAGGGGTCAAGTTGCCGGCGAGTTGATCCGGCGAGTTTCACTCGATGTCGTGCACGACATCATCTCTTATCGGACCTTCACAGATTTCAAGGCCCGATGATGCAGCGGGTGGCGTATGCAGAATTGAATACCGGGAATCCAATAATCGAATTCACAACCACGACGTGTCGCACGTCGCCATGAGAAAAGATAAGGAACGTAGGCAGGACGGCGGACGTCCGAATCGTTACACGCCGACGTTTTCTTGTCTCATGGGCATGTGGTTTGCTGGATTATGTCTCACGTGAATTTGGATTTCGGTGGGGGAGGAATGCAATGAAGACCCACATCGGATTTGATGAGTACATGGTGGCAATCCGTGACCAGGTCTGCAGTCGGTGCATTGATCGACCTCCTGGTGGTCCACCCTGTCTGCCTCTGGGTAAGCAGTGTGGTATCGAAGTCAACCTCCACCTGCTGATTGACGCCGTCCACGAAGTCGATTCGGAGTCGATGCTGCCGTATGAAAGCACTTTTCATCACGTCGTGTGCGAACAATGTCCGGTTTACACGACCAGCAACTGCCCGTGTCCGCTTGATCCACTGTTGATTCTTGCAGTGCAGGCCATTGAATCGGTCGATGATCAGCACATCACGGCCAGCGAGTAACTTGCTTCCATTGTTCTGCCTGCATGGATGTCTGCGCTCGACTTCCGGGGATTCGCCGAGCACTTCGTGGCACAGTGAGTGTGCAATGTCGCACATCGGTCGCGGGGGGAGAGTCGACAACCGTCTTTACGGGTCGGGCTACCGTCGTTCCATCACTCACTGGAAGCAGCAGCCGACGGCTAACAACCGCACGGTGCTTCCAGGAGATCCGAGACGAACCGACAGCGAAACTTGACGGAGTGCGGTTCACTGAACACGCTGCCTGTGCCTGTCCAATGGTTCCCGGTTCCTTTATTGAGGGTGATCGTGCCAATCTCCTGGTCCGCGGCATTTCGCACCGATGCGTGTGGCGTCGTTCCCCCTTCAAGGAGCGCCACGCTTTCGCCTCCTGCCGGCACGAGGTCCGCGCCCACAGTGACAGACCATCCCAGACCGGTATTCTGCTTGGTACATGTTCCGTTGGTGATCGTCCCGAGAATAGTGAGGTTCGGCATGAAAGGTCTCCGAATGAGAAAACAGGATGAAGATGAGGATACAGACGACTTTTCGATAGTGTTCTACAGCCCTTGCGGCGTCACGGTGAACTCGTAGACAGAGACTTCACCATACTCGCCCAGAAATCCGTGACCGAACACGTCGGCAGCAGTTTCGAATTGAGAGGCGAGTGGAACTGGCTCTTCCAAGAGCGGGACGGAATTGAGCCAGATCTGTCGCACCTGTTGTGGAGTGACTTCGACACTGAGCGTAGCGCGGTCGTCTCCGGGTAACGTCGCGGGAAACGAATCGATGAATGTCCCCGACACCACCGATCGCCGTGCGGTCAAAGGCCCGATCACATGCTCGTAGATCACGACTCGGAACTGGGGATCGGATTCAGAGCGACCGGCCACGACGGTCCAGCAGCAATGCCGGCCATCCCCTGACGGCCTTTCTCCCCAGAAGAGTCCCCCCCAGCCTTCCCAGTGCTTCACGTTGAATTCCATCTCCAGTTTCAGGTTCCCCGCGCTTTGAGATCCCGTGCGGAAAAGCGCGTAACCGAACGCATCAAACCGGAACCGGCCGGTGGAGGCTTCGTAGCCGTACGTATCGTGCGTGTTGTACGGGTTCCAGGCGGCGAGCGCGGGATGATGCAAAGACTCGTTCGTCAGATTCTCCGGAACAGCCTCCTGCGGTCGATTCCCGCGAATCAAGTAGGCCGCGAACATCAATGCTCCGACGACGACGATCACGAAAATCAGCCAACGGCTACGCTGTCGCGCAGGCACTTCGTGCGTCGCGACACTCGGACTCGGTGCCGGTGTCCGTTGAGTCTCCAGCCATGCCTCAATATCCGCCGCCAGATCTTTCGCCGTGGTGTATCGTTCCGCGACCTGCTTGTTGAGGCACTTCAGGCAGATCCTCTCGAGTTCCGCAGGAACTTGAGATTCCACCGATCGCGGGGGACGCGGATCGCGATGCAGGATCTGATCGATGTATTCCGATGCCCGACTTCCCACGAAGGGGAGGCGTCCCGTCAGCATGCGATAGAAGACGACGCCCAGCGAGTAGATGTCGGCACGACCGTCGGTTCGGTGGCTCTCCCCTCGAGCTTGCTCGGGTGACATATAGGCATAGGTGCCGACAGTCGCATGACCTTCCCGCAGTTGTTCTTCTTCCGAGACACTCAGCCCGAAGTCGGTGACAAACGGCGTTCCATCGCTTTCGAGAAGAATGTTCGAGGGTTTGATGTCACGATGAATGAGATTCTTCAGATGCGCGCGGTCCAGTGCCGACGCCACTTTCGCGATGAGTGCCGCCGTCTCCTGGTACGAGATGGTGCCACGTTCCAGGCGGCGATGAAGGCTTTCTCCTTCGATGAGATCCGAGACAATGTACGGTTGCCCGGCATGCTCGCCGTATTCAAAGACAGTGACGATTCCGGGGACGCGTCCGAGGGTTGCGAGCTTTTCGGCCTCCTTCCTGAAACTCAGGAGTTGATCGGGCGCAAAACGCTTATCCAAACGAGGGACTTTGATGGCGACGTAGCGTTTCAGTGCCGGATCGTAGGCCTTCCAAACCTGCCCGAATGCCCCGCTGCCGATCTGAGCCGTAAGTTGATACTTGCCGAGTTCTCGCGGAGCAGCGTCGGCAGTGAGACCCGAATCTCGCTCGCTGATTTCGTCGGGCGTAACCGTCGCGGTCGAATCACTGCCGAGCGAATCCGACGGCCGCTCCCCGTCGGGAGTCACTTTCGGATCGACGATCTCCGCGTCGATCCGGTTGAGTTCCGCTTCTATGTCGACGTGACTCTCTGGAAAACGGATGACAAAATCGTCTTTTGAGGGATGATCACCCCAGAGGGTTCGGACACGGTACTCATGGGCGATCAGATGCGGAATCAGCACGTGGTCTCGTGCGCGATCGGGCATCAGCGCGGCATAATCTTCCAGCATGGGAAAACGCGGAAACCCATGTTCGTCGCGAACCGATCCTGCAAGATCAGAGCCATAGCGTTTCCAGCGGTTCTCCAAATCCAGTGCGATCAAGTCGCCGACACTTGACTCTTCCGAATCACGCAGGTACTTCGCGATATTGGGAATTGTGCCGCTCTGCCATTCGCTCTCGAATTGTTCGAGTCGTTCTCCAGCATCGTGTGCAGTTTGAATTCGATCCACGGCCACGGCAGGATCTTTCGTGACAGACAAGTCCGAGATGTGAACACAAAGAGACTAACTCATTTCTCGAATACTTCAATGCCATACGCGTCGGCCGGAGGATGTCTCGGCGGTGGCTCAGGAGGAACGACGCTCCACGCCGATCTCGACCATTTCGAGCGTTTCCAAAACAGGAATCGTGAATCCCGTGTTCGATTCGATCGACGTGCCGAACTCCAGGGGTTGTCCATCCCGCACTCGGCGGACGCTTTCGATCTCTTCCGCAAATCGCAAAGTGACATTGATGTCGTGGATCGGAACTCCCGGCAGCTCGCTGGGGAAATTCACCAGCGACAACAGGTAGCGATTGCGATCGGGTTGATGAAACAACGTCATCTCGACGAAGGGAGGCGCATCGACCGTGCAGGTCGATGGGCCAGCGAGTGACTTCACAGTTTCAATAAAGGTCGCTTCGAGAGTTTCGGTGTTTTCGATCACGCTGGCCGAGTAGATGCCGCGGCCTGCACCGAACGCATTCGCCACAATCTCCGCCTGGTCCGATTTGACCCACGGAGGATTGGAATGGATCGACGCGAAACGGCTGTTGTCATCGGTCGGCCAGGGGAGCGTCGTCGTGGCCAGCACGTTCGCCCCAGGGTGCGGAATGACGCGCATCCCATATCCCTGATGAAAGGAGGGATAGGCTGAGTCGAAGTCCACGAACAGCGATTCGCCCTCGCTGGTCGGCGCGATGTAATGATCGAAAGGCTGCCAGTTCGATTCAGTCAAGGTGACGCCGAACACGTCGGCCAGTTGAAAATCGTCGTGACGATTCCCCAATGGGTCCAGTAGGGATGTGCCTCCGCTGGCGTAAAGTGCGCCGCCAGCCTCAACGAATTTACGAATCAAATCGCATTCGGCGGCATCCAACATGTGGACATTGGAAAGGATCAGCAACTTGACCGATGTCGAGCCAATGAGATCTTCGAGCGAATGCCGTGTCACGACTTTCCACGGCAGGTGGTGCCTCAGCAGAGCCCGCGCCGCTTGCATGGAGCTGTGCGTATGGCTGTCGCTGGTGTCTGGGTTTGACACCGGGCGACCGTTGGTCGCTGGATCGAACTTTGATTCCGGGCTGTAGTAGATCGCAATGTCGGCCACGCGGTCGCCGCCCAGTTCGGTGTAGTAAGGGAGGAATTGTTCAAAGACCTCTCCCATGCGTTCGTGCGGATGCGGGTTGACGGTCCCGATGGGATCGATCGCATCGATGAAGACAAACGCCGCCTGATCCGCAATCGCGGCAGCCGCCTTGGCGGCCAGCAATGGAGCGGGTTTGCGTGCGGTATGGTCCTGCAGGCTCACCGAGAAGCTCGTCTCGTAACCGAAAGGACGATTTGGGGTGAGATCTTCGAGGAGCTTCCGCACGAACGATCCTTGCAACGAATCACCGTAGAAGTCGCCTTGCAGAAAGTCATTCTGAGATGCCAATGGTGCCGTGACGCCGAACATCCAGTTGAGCGGAAACGTGGACGACTGATGTTCGACCGAAGCCTGTGGACGCTGTTCACGCACCGTGCTCGTGGCAATCGCGGCGAATTCAACCAGCCATGCTTCCCGTTTCCGCTGGAAGGCAACCCACCTTGGATCAAACCAGTCGATGACACGGGGAATCTCGCCGCCGACTTCGTGGGAGAACCTGTTTTCGCAGTGCTCGCAGAAGCATAGCCAGGGCCAGAACGTCATGTCGAAACGGATCCCCTCGAACTCGAACTTCTGGCAGATTTCGGTGACGAATGCCCGCACGTATTCGCGATAAGGGGAATTGATGCACATCACTCCATGTCGGCCTCCTTCCCCTTGAATCTTCCCCTCCCACGTTCGCATCCGCCAGTCAGGATGCTGGTCGGCGGCCGTGCGGTCGAAGATCAGACTGCAATACAGTTGCACCGCGACGTTCCGCGCGT
Organism: uncultured Planctomycetaceae bacterium; assembly: GCA_942492405.1. Taxonomy (GTDB): domain Bacteria; phylum Planctomycetota; class Planctomycetia; order Planctomycetales; family Planctomycetaceae; genus JANNSB01. The sequence continues at coordinate 57,459 of CALOES010000019.1, read as the reverse complement.
GACAGGCGGCAATCATCTCCTGCATCATGTTCCGGTTCGCAAAGGCCGCGTGCGGCGTGCCGACCTCCGTCGGAAAGTTGAACAGTCCGACATGCGACTGGCAGTAGCAGACAACCGATTGCGCCTGCGACTTGACCAGCATGTCGGCATACTGCTCGGGGTCGAATTGCGACAGAAACGCGGGATCCCAATCGGGGATATGCATGTCGATCACGGCCCGGCGATAGGCATGCTCGTACCATTTCTCTCCTTGCGCGACCGATGGCTGTGCAACACTCATGGAATCGAATAGAGGGACACTTGCGGCCATCGCCGACAAGCTGCCGACGGCCAGAAACTGACGACGATTCATCTGCGGGAGCGACATCCGAGATCCCTTCACTGGCATGAACAAAATGATTCGACGAGATCATAGTCCCGAAGGTGCCGAACATGTCAGCCCACGGCAGCGATCCGCGTAAAAGCCATCAAGCCATGAATCCTTGCGAGAGCGTCGACTGCAGCGTCAGACGGTGAGAAGAAAACACCGGATGTCGCGCGCCAGGATGGAATTGTCACGCAGTGCAAACGGCGGTCGAGCTATCATCATCGACGAAGGGGAGAACCTGCACAACTCTCAGAATCTACCGCAACGACGCCACCGAAGTCGATCGTCGTGAGCGGAAGCGAGCCGATTCTCCCAACAGCTACTCCGCCTCGCTCTGCTGGATTCGAATCAAGACTTCGTTCCGTCGCAGTGGGCCGGGGGTCCAAGGAGGATCGTAGCCGGCAATCTCGGCTTCTCCATCGGCGGTCAGACCTTGTTCGGTCATCCACTCCCTGAGTTCCGCCTCGGCTTGCTCGACCGATTCAGGATTCATGCGTCCCGCGAAACGAATGACGGCGAAACGGCCGGCGGTGCGTGTCTCGATTTCGACGGCAGCGTCCGTAGGGTTTGGCACACCCTCCGCGGCAACGTCGAGTGGAATGACGAAGCCCATTTGACCTTCGCGATCCGCCGACTCGGGTTCCATGAAGACGGGGGTCGTCATCTCCACTTTCTGCTGATCTTCATTTGACCCGCTGATGTAACGAAACAACCGCATGAAGCTGCCATCGTCTCCTTGGGATTGAAACTCCATCGAAGTTGTGGCGAGCTTTAGTTCGGGATACTCACGAATCTCGAATCGGCCCTCTTCTTCGACCACCGTGTAAGCCGCAGATTCGTAAGCACTGCGTGCCGTCAGTTGCCACCCCAAGATGCCGAATGTGGCGGCGAGTACAAAGATGGTGAAATATGTGGTGTTACTGCCAGGCATGATGTGTTCCCTTTGCGCTCAACCTGAAATCTTCTAATAGGGTTTTAGACAGCCCGAACGATTTGGCCAGTCTCGATGTCAAATCTCTGAGGGAGGAGATCGCTGTGGGAAGTTGCGAGCCAGCGGTGACTTCAGAAAGATCACGGATGTCGGTTGAGCATTGCACAGCGACATCTCGCCGACCTTCGTTGTTTCAGGTTACACAGCAACTCAGACCACCCGCGAAGAACTGCTCTAGCGCGTCTGCGAGTTCTCGACTAAAATGCGATCTCGTACTGAAGGGCACGCCAAGGATGCCGGGAGAAATCTCCTGGGGCCGTCTCGCGAGGCCATGAATGACATTGACGAGATACTTCGCTGGCACTGTCGTTGCACTTGTGGGCGCTATCGGTCTCGCGCTGAGCGGCTATGCCATCTCGAAGACATGGTCCACGGCACGCGCGCTCAACCAAGAGATCCCGCAGGCAGTTGAACGATTGGAAACGGTCGGCGAGCTCGTGCATCGTCGTGGAGAGATCGCTGTGGAGGTTGTTGACGCGACACGCAGTCGTTTGAGTTCCATTCTGGAAATGGTCGATGACCTGTCGCGCGACCAAGGGGAGCGCCAAGTTGCGTCGGTGCTGGACCGGCTTGATGCAGAAGTGTTCGAGCGTCTGGAGCACGCCGAGGAGTTTATTCGTTCGTTGCAGACCAGCTTGGAGAGCGCGGGGCGAGCGGTCCTGTTGCTCGATTCGATCCCCTTTCTGAGCTCGCAGACCAGCCTGTCAGCCGAGATCGACGAGAACAACTTGAAGAGCCTGGCCTCCAGCCTGACGGAGATCTCAAATGGGTTGTCGCAAATGACCCGAATTCTCTCGAGCATCCGCACCAATCGCTCCGTCGACCCTGCCGACGTGGAGGAACTGAGGACGGCCCTGGAGGAGGTGGATGCGGAATTGCGGCGAGTTCAATCAGACCTCACAGAGTTTTCGACAGAGACAACGGCGCTGGTCGATCGACTCTCGTCGGTCAAGCTTAGAAGCAAGGACTGGATTCAGCGATCGGCCTCCGTCTGCACACTGTTTTTTATCTGTTTCGGTTTCTCACAACTGCATCTGCTGTTGCAGGCACGGCGATTGTTCCAGGTCGCATCGGTTTCGCCGCACAACGATTCGAGCGGATCAATGCGAGACGCGGGCGATGCGACAGAAGACCAGTCGTAGCGGTCGGCGACCAATGCACCCAGAGCTTGCTCCCCAAATACCGCTCTGTCGCCCCTGCTCAATTCCCCCGATCTTCACTTCTACGCTCGACCTGCGTCGGAGAGTCGGTAACATCAACGTTGGCTGAACTGTGTTCGGCCGCGAAAACAGCACACCCACCCATCCTCGGAGGACTTCCGATGTCTCAGTCGCTCAATCGTCGCACGTTCTTGAAGGCTTCCGGTGCATCGGCAGCGGCCGCTTCCTCCCTTGCGTTTCCGACTGCGTCGGCCAAGGCGGTCGGATCGAACGAACGCATTCGCATCGGCTTTATCGGCCCCGGTGGACGCGGGTTCGGGGCTCACGTGCAGACACTGGCGAAGCTCAAGAACGAAGGCCGCAACATCGAACTGGCCGGCGTGGCCGAAGTCTACTCGGTGCAACGCGACATGGTGGCCGACTACATTCATCAACAGAACGGCAATCAACCCGGCAAGTACGAAGATTACCGCGAGATGATGGACACCGAAGATCTCGATGCCGTCTCGATCGCGACTCCCGATCACTGGCACTGCAAGAACATCATCGACTCACTGAACGCGGGATTGCACGTTTACTGCGAAAAGCCGATGACCAAGCAGGTCGAAGAGGCGATGGAGGTCGTCCGCACCTGGCAGGCGACCGGCCATGTGATGCAGGTCGGCGTGCAGGGAACCAGCCAGCCCGTCTGGAACCATGCCCGCGAACTGCTGCAAGGGGGCAAGCTCGGCAAAGTGCTGATGTATCAAACCGAATACAACCGCAACTCGACGATCGGCCAATGGCGTTATTACGGCCTCGAGAAAGAAATGTCCCCGACCACGATCAACTGGGATCTCTGGCTCGGTAAGGAAGAAGGACTGGCTGAAGACATTCCATTCGATCGAGAAATCTATAAGCAATGGCGTCGCTTCTGGCCGTTCGGATCGGGCATGTACACCGACCTGTTCGTTCACCGCTGCACGATGATGCTTAAAGCCACGGGATTGAGCTACCCGGGCCGCGTCGTCGGTGCCGGCGGACTCTATCTCGAATACGATGGCCGCGATGTCCCCGATGTCGCCACCGTGGCGGCCGACTATCCGGAAGGTGTGCATGGACTGATCTCATCAACCATGTGCAACGAAGAGACACGTTTGCAGACCTGTATTCGCGGCCACTTCGGCTCGTTCCAGTTCTCGGGAGACAGCATTCGCTTTATCCCAGAGCGTCCGCAGGTGACGAAGGACAGCAGCCTGGCGGAAGAAACGATTCAGGCGGAGCCGTGTCCCGATCACGATCACGCCCACTTCAGCAACTGGATCGATGCCATCGAAGCCCGCGACCCGCAGATGTGCAACAATCCGCCCGACCTGGGAGCGGCCGCCGTGACGACCGTCATCCTCGGTGCTCGCAGCTATCGCGAAGGTCGCGTGTTCCACTTCAATCCGGAAACAGGTCTCACCGATGGCGATGCCAGTTGGGCCTCGCAATGGGAGCAACGATCGAAAGATCGCGGCCCGGTCGCTCATGTCGCCGGCTGGACGGCCGGTGACTACGGCAGCACGATCGAAGACCCGGCCCACATGTCGCTCGCCGGCCCGTGGATCGGCGGCAACCCACCGGCAGGCGGGTAACAAAACTCCCTCTCCCCCGCTGTCGACTTGGCAATGCAATGAAAGGTTTCCAGCGGGGGAGAGGGTCGGGGTGAGGGGCGAAAGTGACGCTCGGCTAACTCCCCTCACCCCAGCCCTCTCCCCCACATTGATCTGCCGTTTGAATTCGGAGGTTGATCGTGGGGGAGAGGGAGCTATCAGATTTCGCGATCCTCGAACGGCAATTGTGCTGTCGGTTGGCTTGCATCGTGACGGGTCTCTTGATGCTGATCGGTGGAAGATGTGCGTTTGCACAGAATGCGTTCCCTTTTCCCAACGAGACGTGGCCGACGGCTGACCCGGAGGATGTCGATCTCGACGTCGCACTACTGCATGAGGCACGCGACTATGCGCTTCGCGGCAACGGTTCCGGTCTCATCATTCGCCACGGTCAGGTCGTGATGAGTTGGGGGGATGAAGAGCGGTTGTACGACCTCAAGTCCTCCACGAAGTCGTTCGGAGCGACGGCTCTGGGTGTTGCCATCCTTGATGGAAGGATGGATCTCGATGATCTGGTCGCTCAGTATCATCCTGAGTTTCGCGACGCGCCTGCGTCAATCGGCAACGTCGACTGGGTGAATCAAATCACGCTAGGTCAACTGGCAACTCACACAGCGGGCTTCGAGAAGCCGGGAGGTTATTCACCACTGGCGTTCGAGCCGGGGACGATCTGGGCTTACAGCGATTGCGGACCTAACTGGCTGGCCGAGTGCATCACTCTCGAATACGAGCGAGATCTGAACGCATGGATGTTCGAGCGGGTCTTCACGCCGATCGGCATCACGAGTAGCGACCTTCGCTGGCGGAACAATCAGTATCGGGAGCATGAGATCGCAGGCATCCCGCGCCGCGAGTTCGGCTCGGGCATTCACGCCAACGTCAACGCGATGGCCCGTGTCGGATACCTCTATTTGCGCGATGGTGTCTGGAACGATGATCGGCTGCTTCCAAGCGACTTCATCAAGACCGCATCGCAACCCAGTGAAGAAGTTGCCGAACTCGAGACGCATCTCCCCGACGACTACGGTCACGCATCGCAGCACTACGGTTTGCTCTGGTGGAACAACGGCGATGGCACGCTGGCCGATGTGCCTCGTGATGCGTTTTGGTCGTGGGGGTTATATGACAGCCTGATCGTCGTGATCCCCAGTCTCGATATCGTTGTGGCGAGGGCGGGCGAATCGCTGCCGCGCGAGGAAGGGGCCAATCACTATATGGTGCTGGAACCATTTCTCGGTCCGATCGCGCGTGCTGCCGGAAGCGCTGAGTCGGTGAGTCGCGAAGACTCGATTCCTTCAGAGAACGGCGATGCTCCTTATCCTCCCAGTCCTGTAATTGCGGGGATCGAGTGGGATCCGGCAGATTCGATCACTCGTCAAGCGCGAGGGAGTGACAACTGGCCGATGACGTGGGCCGATGATGATGCCTTGTATACAGCGTATGGCGACGGTCGTGGTTTCGAGCCGTTCGTGCCACGAAAACTCAGTCTCGGTTTAGTGAGGATCACAGGTTCGCCCGCTAGCTTCGTCGGCGAGAATATCCTCTCACCCACCGTCGAAGCTCTGGGCGATGGACGAGAAGGCCGCAAGGCGAGCGGCATTCTCTGCGTTGATGGCGTGCTCTATCTCCTCGCCCGCAATCTCGATAATTCGCAGTTGGCATGGTCGAGTGATCACGGAGCGTCATGGACTTGGGCCGACTGGCGATTCGAGACAAGTTTCGGCTGTCCGACGTTTCTCAACTTCGGCCGTGACAATGCGGGCTCACGCGACGAATACGTTTATGTCTATTCACACGATGTTGACTCGGCGTATGAACGAGCCGACAGGATGGTGCTGGCCCGTGTCCTGTCGGGTCAGATTGCGTATCGTGAGGCCTGGGAGTTCTTCACCGGCCTCAACTCGAATGATGAACCGATGTGGTCTGACAACATCGAAGAACGCGCCGGCGTCTTCGCACATGCGGGAGCCTGCTATCGTTCGAGCGTCAGTTACAACGCGGGCCTGGGTCGCTATCTCTGGTGCCAGACTGGACTGGGTGAAGACACGCGCTTCGTCGGCGGCCTGGCGATTTACGATGCCCCCGAGCCATGGGGGCCTTGGACGACCGTCTACTTTACCAACGCCTGGGATGTCGGCCCCGGCGAGTCGTGCAGCTTCCCGTCAAAATGGATCAGCGACGATGGACTCACAGCGCATCTGGTCTTTTCCGGTGACGACTGCTTCAGCGTGCGTCGCGCGACGCTGCGACTGCGCGACGAGCGATAAAATTGCTGGACGTCCAGCCTTTGTTATCGCGTCGCATGAACAGGTAGGGGGGGCAGCTCTATGAAGAATTCATCCAGCGCGTCGTAGTACTCGTCGCTGGGCCAGTCGTTGTGGTCGAGTCCGGGCATTGTGATGAATGTCTTTGGTTCGCGAGCCGCGGCGAAGAGATCGCGGCCTAATTCGATCGGGATCGTGCGGTCGAAACCGCCATGACATTGCAGCAGCGGGCCATCGTAATTCGCAATCGCTGTGACGGAGTCGAGGCGGTCGGCCACCAGCAAGTTGACGAGCAAAGCCGGGTAGTGGTTGCTCGACACCTCTCTCAGTGAAGAAAACGTGCTTTCCAGAATGAGTCCGCGGGCTCCATCCTCGGAGGCCAGTTGCACGGCGATCGCTCCGCCGAGCGAGCGGCCCAGCAGCACGATCGATTCCGGCGAGATGTCGGCACGCATCGCCAGATAGTCACGAGCGGCCTGGGCATCGCGGACCAGTCCTTCGATCGTTGGCACACCTTCACTGCGGCCGTAACCGCGATAGTCGAACAGCATGATCGAAATGCCGTAACGTTCGTGCAGAAACTCGGCCACTTCCGCTCGATGTGTGATGTTCCCCGCATTGCCATGCAGATGCAGCAGCACGGCTCGCGGATTGTCGTGAGGCAGATACCAGCCATGCAGGCGAATGCCGTCAACGGCTTCAAACCAGCAGTCTTCGAAATCACGCTCAGCGGGCGACCAGTCTCCTTCGGGAAACGGCGCGGGGAAGAGGGCGAGCATCTCATCGAGCGATCGCACTTCGTCGCCAAGTGCATGTTCGCGAATGATCTGACGCTGCTCGGCAACTTGCCGGCGGAGCAGTTGCAGTTCTTCATCCTGACGGGAGAGCAATGTTTCCAGATCCTGGAGTTCTTCTGCATCGGCGGTGCCAATCGTCGACTGAGGAGCAGGCTCTGCCATGTTTCTGCGGAAGAGCACCCCCGCCGCCAGCATCGCGATTGCGGAGATAATTGCGAGCAACTGGAGTGAAGAGTGACGCGACATGCAAGTGGCCTTTATGACGTGATGCTCTCCAGATTCTTCGCGGCCTCTGCGGTCCCAGCGCCTCCGCGTGATCCGACAACAAGCTGGCAGGATCTTGCACGCTCGCAGAGATCCTGAGAGTCGCGCGTCCAATGACCATCGACGATCCTTTGCACCGCACGCATCGGAGTTCCTCGAATCGTTCAAGAATCTCGATTTCGAATGGTAGCAATTCTCCTCCGCTCTCGCTCAGTGAGGAAGTTTGCGGGTTGGGCGCGATTCGCGAAACGGAGGTCACTATGATTGAGCACACATTCCGCAGTCACTTGGGAAGCCCGGAAACGACGTATCGCTTGACGAGCGCGGGACTCGAGATCCGCGATCCGAAGCGGCGCGTGAAACTTGTTCCCTACCAGACGATTCATTCCGTCAATCTGCAGTCACTCGGGCCGATGTTGGGGGTCGAGCAATATCGATGCACGATTCGCAGCTGGGAACATCGCACGCTGGTCATTCAGAACGCTCACTTCGTGGGGATCGGACGTGTGAAGCCACGAAACGATTCGTATCGACAACTCGTGCGTGGGCTCCACCGCGTCCTCGGCCGACGGGGGGTACCAGTCCGCTTTTCACGTGGTTCCGCAGGTCTGGTATGTGTCGGCTGGTTCCTTGTTCTTGCGGCAATGCTGATCTTCGCCACCGCGCTGGTCGTCGCCGGTCTCCAGGGCATCTGGCTCGGCGGCGGCATCTTGCCTGCGATTCCTTATGGCTTGCTTCTGATTCACAACAGCCGACGAGAGACGTACGCGCCTGACGATCTGCCTGCGGAACTCTTGCCCGAGTTGGAGTCGGCCGACTTGCCATCCCGACGAGATCGGCAAGTTCCTCGGCGGGTGGCGGCGGGTTGTTGATCGAGATTGTGGCGGTGCGAGGTGCTCTTTCGTGGAGCGAATGGCGACGATCCTGGCGAAATCGACTAGACTTGCGATGTCATTGTCGAAGTCCCCATTTCCTGATTATCCAGTCACTTGAACGATCAACAACGCAATACTCTGCTCGCCCTCGGCATCGCGGTCGGACTGATCTCGATCCCGCTGACGTGGTTCACAGCCAAGGCGGTGCAGATCGAAGGGAGATTCCAGGGACTGGCCCAGACCGTGGAATCGGTACTGGAGGAGATCAACCCGGAAATCGAAGAGGCGAACAAGGTGCATATCAACGGCTGGGAAGGACAGATCGGATTCCCGATCACGACGCCGTTGTGGGTCATCATCTGTGTCGCGATCGGAGCCGGCGCGTTGCAACTGATGCGGAGTTCGGAGATGTTCGATGTCCCGCTTCCCATCGTCTGGCTGGCGGCTCTTGCGGCGTGTGCCTGGATTGGCGGCACGTTCGTCTATGTCTTGTCGACACAGGTCGCCGAACTCGGTGTCGGTGCCTTCCTGGGACTGGCCAGCGGCTGCATTCCGCTGCTCTGCCTCGTCGTGCCTTCCAAGAAGGAAGAGGCATCGCCCATGAGTGGAACGTAGACCGCGCGAACTCATTTTTTCTCGTCGGGGACGGGGACGAGTTGAGTCAGCACTCCGTCGAGGAAACGGGCGAGCGTCTTGGCGTGCGACTGAACTTCGCCGCGCAGCTTCCAGAGATCCCGCATGCTGGATGGCCGTTTGAAGAAGGCCCCCGCCACCGCTCCGGCACGCTGCGAGCCGGTCTTGCCGAAGATCGTCAAAATTTCCGCTGGCAGATCAGCCGTGGTGTCGTCGGTGATTGCCCGAATACACAGAAACTTCACCTCGCGTTGCCGGCAGACATCGGCGATCGCAAAGCTTTCCATGTCGACGACTTGCCCGCCGGTCTGTTCCGCAAGGGACTGTTTCTCGGTGACCAGTCGCACGATTTGCCGCGTCGTTATCAACTTGCCGGCATAAAGCCCTTGTCCGGGGTCGGCAGGCATCTTGAGATCGATGGCCAAAGTCTCGCCTGTGTCGGCATTGCAAACCTCGTCGGCCACGAAGATCGCACCCGAGGGAATCTCCGGCGTCAGTGAACCCGCGAAGCCGACGGAAATCACCCAATCGGGTGTATGGCCATCGATTACCCCCTGTGTCGCCTGCTTGGCACGAGACGGCCCACCACCACACTCGACAGACGCCAGTCGGATATGGCGGTATCGGCCTCCTCGATAAGTAAACTTCCCGCCGACATACTTGCGAGGCTTGTCGCAGCGGTCCATCAGCGGCGCGATCTCCATGTGCAACGCACACACGAGGGCAACATCGGCATGAGCAAGATCGGACATCGGACATCGAGAAAGTGACTAATCGCAACTGACAAGAATCAAACAAGTATCAAGTCGCCGGGATCAAGTCGATCGTTGCTCGCTCCTTGCCTCTCATCTGTTGTGAGTTGTCACTTCAAATTCGATCACGTTTCGATCTCGTGCCGTAACAAGAAATCATCGGGGATCTCCGCCGTCTTCTGAGCGACGAGCGCGAAGTAGAAGAGGGGTGTGCCTTCCATCGAAAGCCTGTGTCTGTACTTTTCGATGTGATAGATATTGAGGTACTCCGAGAAGATCAATTCGCGGATCAGACGCGAGAAACCAGATGTTTCGGAGTTGTCGAGGAACGTCTCCTTGATGTTAAAGACCGCCCATCCGCCGTTCTTTACAAATCGCAAAGCCTGTAGAAATGCCTTGGGAGGAATGTCACCAAATCCGAGCGCGGCGACGGTGGTCAGGCAATTGAAAGACCACTCATCGAGTTCATCGCTGATCTCCGAATCCAGCTTGGTGAAGTCGGCAACATAGTATTCATCATACAGTCCCGGTCGATCGCGATGGCACGCGTCACGGGCTTCCGAGATGATGTCAGCACCCACGAGGCGAGAAACGCCGTACGACTTCAAGACTTCGCCCATCATGCCATTGCCGGCTCCCAGATCGAGAACTCGCAACTCGCTGGTGTTCTTCTCACAGCCGTCGAGTGTTCGCTTGAGGATCTCGCCAACTTTCTTCGGAGACGAGCATTTGAGCCGATCGTAGAAGATCTGCTCATACAGGCCGGGACGTTGATAGATTTCATCGTAGGCGTGAAAGCGTATGCGCAGCTTACGATCGCTTTCAGTTAGGAAAAAGGAGACTTCGTCTTGTGCGAGTTCCTTTGAGTCGGTGGGTGGGAATTGAATGCGATGTCGCTGCGGCATGAGTCCTTTTGAATAGAGATAGACCGAAGTCGTCGTGAACTGCCTCAATTCACCCTGACGGATCCCGCTGTTGAATTCAACAGCAGATGACGCCTGAGAGATCAAGAACGGAGAAGTTGAGGATTCTCAGTCCCTATCTCCTCTGGTCACAACGTCTCCTCCAACTCCTCGAACCGCTCCTTGAGCGTCTCGCCTCCCAGTTCAGGGTAGAGGACGCGCGTGACACCAATCAGGCGACGGGCTTCTTCGTCTTCACCCAGCCGCACGCAGCAGTCGGCGATATGCCAGCGGGCCGACAGCCACGCGTCACTTCCGGCTGCATGCTGTGCTTCGATCTGTCGCCATGTTTGCTTCGCGGCGGCCCACGAAGCGCGCGACTGCCGCGACTGATGGACCATGGCGAGTTGCTCCAGCCAGTTGAGGTTGGTGGGGTCGGCAGCCGTCAATGCCTGCCACGCAGCGACTGCCTCTTCGAGATTACCGGTCGCCGACAGTGCTTGAGCGAGACACACATCGAGTTCGCGTTGCTCGGCTGCGCTTAACTGGGCGCGATCCTCTTCGAGTCGACGTGCCGTCTGAAGCTGCAGTCGCCCGAGGTCGCGGACTTGCGCGATGTTCATCCCGGCTCCCATGTCCGACAAGCCGAGCAGCACGCGCAGCAACGCCACCGGGCTGCCGTCGGAGGAGATCGCATCGAGCAGTTGTTGGGCCTCATCCGCGCGACCTTGTCCCGCCAGCGACACGATCCGCAGTTGCAGGGCGGTCTGACCGATCGATTCCCATGCCGCGTCAACAGGTTCCTGCGATCGCACGGCATCCCGTTGAGCCAGTTCCATCGACTCGAACACTCGCACGAGTAATTCGTCGGCCACTTCGTACCCGCGTTCGCGATGGGCCAACGCCAGCCTCGCGGTCTGCACGATCATCTCCGCTTGTGGCGGCGACAACATCGCTGGCGAAGGTGGCCAGCGGGCAATGATCTTTCCCAATTCGTCGAGGGCGGCATCTTCCCATTCCGACGCATCGTGGCCGAGTTCGCGAATTCGATCGATGATTTGACCATGCAGATGCGCGATCCGCAGTTGAGCCGACGCACCGCGCGGATGATCGTCCGGAATGAGCCGATAGAGACGCAACGCGACAGTCCATTGCAATCGGCTTTCTTCAAGGACCCCCTGCATCCACGCCGCTTCGGCAGCCGACGCTGTGTCTGGAAACCGGGCACGATGTGATTCGAGAGCGGCGACATACGCCAGACGATTCGCCTCGGTCGGCTGCGACTGATACATCCGGCCGAGACACCAGGCGTGCATCAATTGAGCATCGGCCGCGCGTGTCGAAGCGGGATGAACCTCGAGTACCTGCTGATACGCGTCGGCTGCCGGCATCCATTGCTCATATTGCACGAGTATCGACCCCTGCGTGAAGGCGGCCTCGACGGCGTAGTCGAGCTGCTGTCGCTCCGCGGCCAACGCGACGGCTTCTTCAAATCCTTCTGCAGCGCGTTCCCAGTCGCCGGCCGCATAGGCAGCGCGAGCCGTATCGATCACGGTCGTGAGTTGTGGCCCGTAACGCTCCATCTGCGTCGAGCGTTCCCAAAGGATGCGTGAACGCTCTCCCCAGGGGCCACTGAGCCGTTCCAGCAACGGCTCGATCTGCAGGCGATACTCGCTGGCGACGCCCGTCTCGCCGCGATTCATCGCTTGTTGATAGAGACTGACAAGACATTCGAACTGTAACGCCATCAGCTCGGCGGAGAGATGGCCGCCCCAATCTCGGTCGGCTTCCCTCAGTCGATCGATGGCGGAAGTGAGTTCTCCCGACACGAGGTCGACTCTCGCAAGCTCGGCGATTGCCGACTGAGCGACCGCCATCGGAACTTCGGGGCCCAAGAGTGCTTGCGACAACGATTCAACCTTACTGCGATCACCTCGTAGACGGGCGATCGTCATACGACTCAATCGGTATTCGTAGAGCCGACTCGATTCGTGAGTTCGTTCTTCCAGACGAATGAGGCGCTGGTCGGCCTCGCCGAGCGCTGTTGTCTGTTCGGGTCCGGGAGGGCTGAGGGTGCCGAGATGAATGAGAGCTTTCGCCAACGCTCGCGATGCTTCTCGTTCGAGTTCGCTCCGTTCTCGGGCACCGAGTGGCTCCGCCCAAGTGCCTGCTCCCGCATCGAGTGTTGTCTCCACTTCACGCAGACGTTCGATTCCCTCGGTAAGGGCGTCGATCGCGTCGCCGCTAAGGTTGGCATCTTGCGAAAAGACCTCGGCACGCCAGGCGAGAATGCCTCCCCAAGTGGCGGGGATGCGTCCGTGCTGCAACCAGACATACGCGACGCGCGGATGCGTCGGCTCGGCACTCAAAAAGTCGCTGACAACCTGCTCGGCTTGTTGCAGTAGTTGAGATTGTTCTTCACCAGTGCGCTGGCCGGCATGTTGCAATAGTGTGCGCGAGAGTTCGGCCGTCAGTTCCGCGAGCAGATTGGGATCGGTGCGCCGGTCGCGCAGCCGACGGAGTGCCTCGTTCTCAGCAACAGCGAAGAGTTGTCGGCTTCGCAGTCCCTCGAAATACTTCTCCAGCGTGTCGTCGGCCTCACCCACCGCGGCGCAAAGGAGCGCGATGAAGAGGCAGACGCCGCTACTGAGCGCGGATGGTGGTCGATGAATCCCCATGTAAGGGAATGATATAGTAAGTGTGTCCGTTGATCTCCCCCCTTTGTGATCCTTCCGGAGCCCAAGTGGGACGATCGGGAGGGAGTGGCACCGGCACAGGAGTCGCTTGTAGTTCAGGCAGACGCAGCGGTGCCCGCGGCGCGGCAGGCTCGACATGCGGGGCGGCGGCGGTGCGCACCGAGTCGCCGTCCAAGGCATCGAGCCGCGATCGCAATTCGTTCAACTCCAATCGCAACTGATCGACCTCGGTCTGCAGGTCGCGTTCGCGAGGCGTCCCGCGCGGGTCGGCAGCCGACGAACTCAACCAGTAACCGGTACCGATCAACACAGCGACGATGCACAAACAGGGGTTTCGTGACATGGCAGTGAGAAGTATGAAGTTGTGAACGGAGGAACTGAGAATGGAGCCAAGGAAGTGTGAAACGTAGGGAAGGCCTTTGCTTTCGCACTTCACATTTCTAACTCCCAACTTCATTCAGTCGCGTCGACGAATCTCCAGTCGAGACGTTGGACGGCAGGTGCGTGGAGAATTGGAAGTCTGAGGAACAGTCGGCGGAGTCGGTTCCAGCGCGCCGAGTGGACTTGGAATCGCGGTCGACGGTAGTGACGGCGGAGCCGACTGCACGGGCGGCGTACTGATGGGAGCCGCAATGATGGACTTCTCCCGTGCTGTTGTCGCCGGCCGGCCCGATGTCGAACGGGGCTGCTGCCGTTCGGGGAGGACGCTGCTGATCATCGGCTGCGTCCGTTGCCAACTGTCGGGGATCAATGTCGAATCCTGGCAACGCACTTCGTAATACGTGCGGCGGAGAAACTGTTGAATCTGCGAGTCACGGCACCATTTGCGCTCGCTGCGGCTGAAGCCGGCACGCAGGTCTGACTGGCGATCGCCGTCGTTGGCCCACAGGCTGCCGTATCCCGCCCATTCGGCGAAGCGTTCCCCCAGCACGAGGAACAGCACCAGCAAGGAGACAAGAAACAATTCGACGAGTACGATCAACCGGGCCGCGACGGGGAGATTGTCCCAACCGACCCAATTGACGATGAGAATCGTCACGCCGACGGCCATGGCGCCGATCATCACCCACCAGGCCCAGCGGCTTTCGGAAGGTTGCCAACCATCGCCTTCTTCGTCGGCACGGGGGGCGTAGAAATTGCGATCGGGCTCGGGATCGAGCGGCCCGAGTGATCGGCCGCCACGAGGAGATTCCGTCGTCATGACAGGCTCCAGGGAATGACTACGAGGGAATTGCAGATCACGGAAGTGGAGTCACTTCCGATCAAGGAACAAGGGAGAATCAATGGGGAAACGTGATGCAGACCGGTTTACCTGGCGGTAAGGGAGGTGCATCCGCGGGGAATCGGCCCAGAAGGGGGGGCGGAGTATAGGTGCCTTCGCGGAAACAGGACAATGGGAGTTTTGGGGCGGCGGGAGGCAGGAAAGAGAGACATCGCTCTCTCTATAATCGAGTGATGATCACAACATCCGAGATTGCCACGTTGCGCGATATCGTCACCCTGGAGCGTCGATCGGGCAAGACGATCGGTTGCGTGCCGACGATGGGGGCCTTGCATGCCGGGCATCTCAGTCTGGTCGAGTACTGCCGCCAGCACAGCGACTTTGTCGTGATGACGATTTTCGTCAACCCGACGCAGTTCGGCCCAGGGGAGGACCTGGAGAAGTACCCCCGTCCTTTGGAAGCCGACCTCGCGAAGTGCGAGCAGACGGGAGTCGACGTGGTCTACACACCCCAGGTCCCCGCGCTCTACCCGCCGGGGTATTGCACTTATGTCGAGGTGGAAGGAATCTCTTCGGTGCTCGAAGGAGCGATTCGGCCCGTTCACTTTCGCGGAGTGGCGACGATCGTCACCAAGCTGTTCAACATCGTGCAGCCGGATGTTGCCTGTTTTGGAGCCAAGGACTATCAACAACAGACGATGATCCGCCGGATGGTGAATGATTTGAATCAGCCCGTGGAGATCATCGTCTGTCCCACGATTCGCGAGGCTGATGGACTCGCAATGAGCAGTCGCAACGTCTACCTCGCTCCGGAGCAGCGTCAACAAGCCCTTTCCCTCTGGCAGTCGCTGCAACTGGCCGAGCGGATGTTACGCAGCGGCGAACACGACATCGCGGCGATTCAGCAAGCGATGCACGCTCACATGTCCGCGAACCCGCTGGTCCAGCCCGACTACGCCCTGATCGCCGACCCCGATTCGCTGCAGGCGCTATCGTCCCCCCAACCCCGCATCGTCGCACTCGTCGCCGCAAAAGTCGGAGCAACACGGCTGATTGATAATCTGTTGGTTGAACTGGAGTGATTGTTCCCAACCATCCCAGATGCTTTGAGCATCCGCGATGGCGGTGAACTCAAAACGCCGGCACTTCTTCGCCGCCGTCGGTCGTCAGCAGGGCTTCGAGCACCTTCGGGTCGATGTTGTCGTTCATGAAACGTACTGCTCCGTCCGCGAGAGTGACGTGTGCGCCTCCTGAGTGGTAGCTCGAGATCAATCCGTTCGACTCGCCGGATCTGTTCCCAGGCAGGTTGATTCCGATAGGCGTCATACCAACTTCCATATCTCGCGGCTCGGTCCAGACAATCTGTTGACCACAGGCTTCGACGACCAGGATTGTTTGGGTAGAGCCGTCGGTCGCGAATTCGACGCTCTTCGGGCGGTCGCCTTGCCAGAGCGTGTGGTCTCCCACAGCGACGGCGTAACTCGTGAAGCGCAACCCGTCTTCATACTGATACCAGCGCGGCACCGCCGGGCAAGTGTACTCGGGAATGTAGTGCCGCGCGATCGTCAAGTTGTCTCTCGAATTCCACGCATTCGCTATGTCGTAGTCGCGATGGACATCGTCGTGATCGAGGTAGGGGAGCAGATTCACTCGCCAACTCACCGACGGCTGACCATCGATCTGAGGAGGAAACGTATCGGCGACATCATGATAGTTATGCAGTGCCAGGCCAATCTCGCGCAGGTTGTCTCTACACTGCTCGCGGAGTGGGTTGTGCCCGCGGCCGACCGCGGGCAGCCATAAGATCACGATCACGATCTCAACCAAAGCCGCCGCCGAGATGCCGACGATAACGTGATACGTCTCATTCTTCGCGGGCGGCCTTCGCCAGCACCAATAACTGCAGATGACGACGGCTTGCCATAGAACGAACAGGAACAGACGGTCGAGTTTGCGATACTCATACACATTGGCCGACAGGCTCATGAAGACGATCGTCAGCACAACACCGGCGGCACACCAGATTGCCACGTCACCAGTTTGAGGTTGACGCTTGCGCCGAAGCAGGAAGCCGCCGACTGCTCCGAATGTGACCACGAGCAAGACCAGATAGAGCACAATGCCGCCAGAGGGCGTCAGCCAGATCGGCGGAGGTGGCGGAAAGGGATGCATCGCGAAACCTTCACAGGGGCAGGCTACTTAATAGACCACCGAGTACTCCCAGCCGTCGATGGTGAGGAGCGACTTCAACACGTCCTGATCGACATCTGCATTGATAAACTTGACGCTGCCGTCGGCAAACGTGGCATGGGCTCCGTTGGCGTGATAGCTCGAAAAGACGCCGGAAGATTGACCACTCACCGGGCCAGGGAGGTTCACTCCGATTCGTGTCGTGGTGCGATCGATATCTCTCGGCTCGGTCCAGACAATCTGTGTTCCGCAGGCTTCGATCACGAATACCGTGTTGGCCGTGCCGTCCGGCGTGTCCATAAAGCTGAGTGGACCTCCGGCGGGCCAATAGGTGTGATCGCCAACGGCGAGTGCATAGCTCGTAAAGTACAGGCCCGCGCGGTGCTGAAAGTCCGCGGGAACCGACGGGCAGGTATATTCCGGCACCGATTGACGCGCCACCGGCTGATTGGCGGCGCCATCCCATGCGGCGGAAAAGCTGTATTCCGACTGCAGATTGCCTCGGCCCAAGTAGGGCAACATGTTGACACGCCAACTCACTGGAGGACTCCCTTCGGTCCACGGAGGGACAGTGCCTGTCGCATTGTGGTAGTCGTGAAACGCGAATCCAATCTCGTGCAGGTTGTTCTTGCACTGCATGAGGTGGGAAGGCTCGAGCGCATGTTCCCGCAGAGGGGCAATGGCCAGAGCGACGACGCCCACGACGCCCACCATCGCGATGCTGATCGGAATACTCTTCGGATCGTCCTGATGGCTCAGTCGCAACCAACTGATCCAGCATCCCGCAAAGACCGCCGTCCAAGTGACTACGAGCAACCCGTCGCGAAGGTTTCGCGATTCGGAAAAGTTCGCGGCCAGGCAGAGGAATGCGACGGTCAACACCGCGCCGGCAATGCACCACGCCAGAGCATCGACCGATCTTGCCTGACGCTTGCGTTGCAGCAGCACTCCTCCGCACCCTCCCATTACGAGCATCATCAAGAGCAGATGCAGTCCAAGGAAAGCGGCCTGCGTTTCCCAGGGCGGCGCGGATGGCGGAAAGGGATGCATGATGGCCTCGTTTTCGATCGCACCTAGAAAACGCCAACCTCTTCGCCGCCATTGGCAGTGAGGAGTGCTTCGAGGACGCCAGGGTCGATCTCTTCACTGAGAAATCGCACGGCTCCATCAGCGAATGTGACGTATGCGCCGCCGGTGTGATAGCTCGACAGGATTCCTGCCGATCGACCAACACGATCTCCCGGCAGGTTGATGCCCACGGGAGTCTCGTCCATTGGCATGTCTCGTGGTTCCGTCCAGATAATCTGTTGCCCGCAGGCTTCGACGACGAGCAACGTGTTGGAGTAGCCGTCCGTCGCAACATCGATATCTATCGGGCGATCGCCCTGCCAGAGCGAGTGGTCGCCGGCAGCGACGGCGTAGCTCGTGAACCACAGCCCGTCGCGACTTTGTTCGTCATCCGGCACCGAGGGGCAGATGTAGGCTGGCACCTTCGTGCGAGCGATCGGCAGATTGGTTGGCGAATTCCAATCGGCCGTGAAGTCGTAGTCGGTGTGAAGATCGTCCTGACCGAGATAGGGAAGCAGATGCACTCGCCAGCTTGCGGACGGGTCACCACCGGCCTGCGGCGGGAGGGCCTCGTGCTCATCGTGATAGTTGTAAAGCGCCAGGCCGAGCACATGGAGATTGTCCTTGCACTGCCGGCGCCGGGACTCTCCTCGTGGGTGCCCCATCGGAGGCAAGAGGAGGACAAAGAGGATCGCGAAAATCGCCAGAGTGATGACGTAGTCCAAGATCGAGTATTTCGACTCGTTCTCCTCGACCCGTCGGTCCCAACTGATCCAGCTTCCAAAGAGGACGATGCCCCATGCCGCGATGAGGAACGCGTCGCGAATACCGTGCGACTGGTGAATACGAATTGGCAGACTCAAGAACACGACCGTCATCACGATGCCTGCCACAATCCAGATCACCGGGTCGAACGACCGAGCCTTGCGGGACGGCGGCAGCAGCACGCCGCAAACGCCTCCCAGGATGGGGACAAGCACCAGCAGATACATCACAAATGCCCCGGCTTGCGTCTCCCAAAACGGCGTAGGTGGCGGAAAGGGATGCATGGCAGCCTCTCATTCGATCGATCGCGACTAGAAACTGCGAACCTCTTCACCACCGTCCGCCGTCAACAGGGCTTCGAGGATCGTGGGGTCGATGTTTTCGTTGAGGAATCGCACGCTGCCGTCGGCGAATGTTGCTTGTGCTCCGCCGGTGTGGTGACTCGACAGGACGCCCGGTGATTCACCTTCGGATGCACCCGGCAGATTAATGCCGACAGGAGTCGTGCCGACCTCCAAATCTCGCGGCTCGGTCCAGACGATCTGCTGTCCGCAGGCTTCGAGGACGAGGAGTGTGTTTGACATGCCATCGGCCGCACCCTCCGTGTTCAGCGGCCCCGCGAGTGGCCAGAGTGTGCCCTCGCCAACCGCCAGGGCATAGCTCGTAAAGCGGAGGCCGTCGCGTTCGCCATACAATATCGGCACCGAAGGACATGCGTACTCTGCGACAATCTGGCGAGCGACAGGGATGTTGCCGACGGAGTCCCAATCGGTTGTGAAGTCGTATTGGCCGTGCAAGTCGTCTTGCTTCAAGTACGGTAAGAGATTCACACGCCAACTCGCCGGAGGATTGCCTGCATCATGCGGAGGCAAGGTGCCGAAGTCATTCTGGTATTCATAGAATGCCACGCCGATGTCATGCAGATTGTTCTTGCATCGAGTGCGTCTGGAGGCTTCACGTGCCGAGGGAGTTGTCGGTAACAGAAAGGCGATCGTGAAACCCATCATGGCCAGCGACGCGATGCTGACGGCGATGCCGGTGGTATCCTTCTGCTCCTTCAGTCGTCTCCAACTCAAGAAGCTTCCGGTGACAACGACTCCCCACAGGAAGATCAAGAACCCATCGCGAAAGATGCGAGTTTCCGGGGTACGCATCGCCATGCTCATGAACATGCCTGTAAGCATCAGCCCCGCCATGCCCCAGATTGCGGCATCGAACGAACGTGCCTTGCGCTTGGGTCGCAGCAGCAACCCACCAATCGCTCCCACCACCAGCAGCAATAACAGCAGATGCAACGCGATTGTCCAACCCTGCATCTGCCAAAACGGCTGTGGGGGAGGAAATGGTTGCATGGCAGCCTCGGAACGAGCGCGGACGTGTCGCTTCCATTCTGCCCGAATTTGATGAGGTACTCAACGGGCAGTCATGGATATCGTCGATGAGCGGCATCGATCACTCACGCGTTGCCGCTCTCACGCTTCGGAACGATGTGTTACTCCTCCAACGGCAGCAGTTCCACCTTGCGAAACTCGATCGGGTGACTTTCGGATTGCAGCGAGATCGTGCCGCCGGTGAGGATCAAGCCGCCGTTGGCTTCGGCCAGCTCGCGGGCGTGAGCATCGCGATCGTCGAGTTGTGGTTGCTGATAACTCAAGACTTCCTCGCCATCGATGATGTGACGAATGACGTCGCTGCCGCGAACTTCGATCTCGACCGTCACCCATTGCTCACCATGATAAGTTTCTGAATGTGAGCTGACGCAGTGCTGGAGAATGATGCGTTCATCCATCACGACATTGGTTCCCGGAGTGCAGAGATTCGCATTCGTGCGGGGATCGGTACCGTTGCCCCCCAGGAGTTGCACCTCGATGGAGGCGGGAAAGTCTTGATCGACCGCCATGGTTGCCGGCGATTCGCCATGCACCATCACGCCGCTATTGCGAATCGCCCAGCCCGGCCCGTTCGGGCATTGCTCACCGATGAAGCGGTATTCAACTCGCATTCGATAGTGCGAGAAGGGTTCGTTGTAGAAGAGATGGCCGAAGCGTTCGTCGTAGGTGTCGTAGCCGTCGTAGTTGACCTGAAGATTGCCATCCACGACGCGAAAAGTGTCCGCGAAGTTGTCGCCGGCCTCGTGGCCACGAATCTTCGGCGTCCAGCCGGTGAGATCGCGTCCGTTGAAGAGTTGGATCCATAACTCTCCGACGCCGGGGATTGCCGGTTCGTCATCGAGAACACGGATGCGAATGTCGCGCCACGCGACTTCGTAAGGACCTTGATCCTGTCCGATGCCGTGGACTTGCAGAGAGATGAAGCCTCGCGGATGAGTCGCATAGATCTCTTCGTGCGTGAGGTCGTCGATGTGTTCGCCGTTGATCCACGTGCTGATCGTCGACCCCTGTGCGACGACGCGGTAGTGATTCCACTCGCCATCCTTGAAGTGCGTGTGGGGAATGCGCTCTTCGTCGGGCACCAACCAACGGAATGGTGTCGCCTCTCCATAGATGTAGCCCGCTTCGCCGCCGCCGTTGCCGCTTGCTTCGATCTCGACTTGCGGACCATTGACGCGTCCCCAGTTGCCTGCCGCTTCGTCGGCTTCCGACGCCTCGGCGGTGGTTGAGCGAATCTGCACGCCCGAGTTGAGACGGTCGTCGACTTTCACTTCGAATTCGAGTTCGAAGTTGCCGTAGTCATCAACGGTACACAAGAACGAATTGGGGCTGCCGACGGTTGTTCGCCCGACGATCGTGCCATCTTCAACACGATAGGTGGCGGTGCCGTTCTTTTGAATCCAGCCCTCGAGTGTCTCGCCGTCGAAGAGTGAGACCCACCCCTCGTCGTCGGCGTGGAGCGGCTGCGAACAACAACAGAGCAGCAGGAGGGTAATCGAGCGAGCGAATTTCATGAGCGTCTCCGTTCGTTGACTGCGGAGGATGGTGAACATTGTGGCGATCGCCACGGGCAATCCCCCTGGATGCTAACAGACAAGGGCGGGTTATCCACTCCTGGGGGCGATTGCTGGGCCATACTGAGAGGACATGAAATCGTCTCCCTCTCCCCCGCTGGAGCACTTTCACGGCATCGACCGTCATTAGCGGGGGAGAGGGAGCCAATTGATTACCAGTTCACACACAAGAAACTCACATCACCCATGATTCAGACCGTCGCACTGAAAGCCTGCCCGCTGTGTGAGGGCGAAGCTCGAGTCGCCTTCGAGGCCGACGGTCATGCGATTTTGGACTGTCTTCAATGCCGTCACCGCTATGCCAACATTGAGGCGGGTGACGAGCACGTTCGCAACGTCTATGCCGACGACTACTTCGATGGAGGTGGAGCCGGTTATGACGATTATCTGGCCGAAGGGGCCGTCGTCAGGCGACATGGAGCATGGTACGCCAGGCAGCTTGCAAAGTTCGTTTCACCTGGAAGTGTGCTCGACGTGGGAGCGGCCGCCGGCTTCTTTCTCGAGGGACTGATCGCAAACGGTTGGACGGGCGAAGGACTCGAACCCAACGCGAGCATGTGCCAGCACGCGCGCGAACGGAGCGGGCTGACGATGCATGTCGGCACTCTCGAGGACTTCGACAGCACAGCGACGTTCGAAATGATCAGCATGGTGCAGGTGATGGCGCACTTCACCAATCCCAGGCGAGCTCTTGCGACAGCCGACAAGCTCACCAAACCAGGCGGGCATTGGCTGATCGAGACCTGGAACTTCAGAAGCCTCACCTCGCGGCTGTTCGGCCATCGCTGGCACGAATACAGCCCTCCGAGCGTGCTGCATTGGTTCACCCCCGAATCGGCCTGCAAACTGGCGCGTGAGATGGGGTACAAAGTCGTCACTCAGGGAAGACCGCAGAAAAGGCTGCAGGTCGGACACGCGGCGTCTCTCCTCCGGCATAAGACCGACGGCACTCTGCTGAAACCCCTGGTTTTCCCGCTGACACTGCTCCCCCGCAACCTGGAA
Organism: uncultured Planctomycetaceae bacterium; assembly: GCA_942492405.1. Lineage (GTDB taxonomy): Bacteria > Planctomycetota > Planctomycetia > Planctomycetales > Planctomycetaceae > JANNSB01. Next base: position 34,912 of record CALOES010000019.1, on the reverse strand, counting down.
CTCCCCTATCCCGGAAACGACCTGTTCTGGATGCTGCTGCGGAAGCCGGGTGCGGACAGGGAATTCGACATTTCGGCCGAATCCAAGTAGAATGTTCGGACTGAGCAAGAGGAACGATTGCTGAAACGAAAGGTCGTTCCCTGGAGTATCATACCCAGACGCAGCCTTCGAGAAGAGGGGCGGCGTGATTGACCTGCCTCCATTCTTCTCGCCGAACGCCGCGGGATCGCGCCTCCCTGTTTCCCGACTCATGTTGATTCGCATTCGCTGCAAGCATTGTGGGTACGCCTTTAAGGTCCACGCCAAGTCGGCCGGTAAGGTGGGGGCGTGTCCCAATCCGGAGTGCAAACGCCAGTTCGTCGTCCCTAGTGTGCCGACACCGGTCGATGGGCCGTCTCCTGTGATCGTACGACCAGTCGAGGAAGATCCGCCGACGGTTGTCGATCCAGCTCCTGCGCCCGTGCGGAAGGCGGCACCGCAGCGCGTGACATCCACGCCGACATCGAAGGCTTCCACGCCACAACGCAAAGCAGCCGCGAAACCAGCAGCACCGATGATGCCCGACCTGCCTCCGATGCAGGCGACATCGAACCCGAAGCCGACGGCGCGGCTATCGCGAAAGGGTCAAAGTCGGAGACGTGGTAAGGCATTCGTTGGGAGACGCCGATGGCTCATCGGTGGCGGTGCGGCGATCGCGGTGGCCGGAGTCGTGGGCCTGGTCATGATGCTCAACCCGCCCGGCGTCACCACCCCCGAGTCGCAAGTAGCGGCCGACGATCAACGTCCGCAACCTGTGCTGGCCGACTACCCGACCGAGATTCAACCCTTCTTCCAACAGTACTGTTACGACTGCCACGGGCCCGACAGCATGGAGGAGGGTCTCGACTTCAGCGCCTACGAAGACCTGGCAGCCGTGCAGGAGAATCGCCAGACGTGGGAGAAGGTCTACGATCTGGTGCGCGTGGGAGCGATGCCCCCATCGGACATGCCTCAGCCAACCGATGAGGAACGCGAAGTCGTCGTCAACTTCTTAGACACCGCGCTCTTCTACGTCGACTGCGATGCCAACCCCGATCCGGGTCGCGTGACGATCCATCGTCTCAACCGCAACGAATACAACAACACCGTCCGCGATCTGCTGGGAGTTGACTTTCAACCGGCGGACAGCTTCCCCTCCGACGATGTCGGCTACGGTTTCGACAACATCGGCGACGTGCTTTCCATCCCTCCATTGCTGGTCGAGAAGTACCTCGATGCTGCCGAGCAGATCGCCGCGAAGGCGTTGCCTTTCGTTTCTCCCGAAGATGCCCTGCAACATATCGCGGCCGCCGAACTCGAAGGTACCGGCAGCGCGCGGGAGCGTGATGGCATGCAACGAATGAGCAGTCGCGGAGCCGTGTTCCACGAATTCAGTTTCCCGATGGAGGGGGAATACGTCATTCGTGTCGAAGCGAGCGCCGAGCAGGCGGGTGACGAACTGGCCAAGATGGAAATCGAGTATGGCGGCCGCTCACTGGAAGTCGTCGAGATCACTGGTGACGAAGAACGAAACGTCTACGAGATTCGCTTTGAGGCCGAGGAAGGTCGACGGCGTGTGTCGGCTTCATTCATCAATGACTATTACAATGCCGAAGCTCGCGAAGACCGCAACATGTCGGTCGGCTTCATCGAAGTCGAAGGCCCCTTGGGAGTGCAGGGGGGATCGGATCTGGCTCAGCGACTGCTCGCGGTGCGTCCGGACGACGCGTTGACTCCTGAAGAGGCGGCTCATCAGAACTTCAAACCTTTCCTTTCGCGAGCGTTTCGGCGTCCAGTGAATGATGCCGAGGTGGCCGAGTACACGCGGTTCGTCACGATGGCGATGGAGCGCGGAGCGACGTTCGAACGCGGGACGCAAGTCGCACTCACCGCGGCACTCGTGTCGCCGAACTTTCTGTTTCGCGTGGAATCGACCGAGCGTCCCAACGATCCCGAGGCTCGCACGATTCTGGATGATCACGAACTCGCCTGTCGGTTGTCGTACTTCTTGTGGAGTTCGATGCCCGACGAGCAACTCTTCTCGCTGGCTTCGGCCGGACGACTGCATCAGGAGGATGTGCTGCGTCAGCAGGTCGACCGCATGCTCGAAGACCCGAAGTCACAAGCCCTGATCGAGAACTTCGCCGGCCAATGGCTGGGGTTAAGGAAACTCACCACGAACGAAGTCGAACCCGACACGTCGGTCTTTCCCGATTTCACGCCCGAGTTGCGACTCGACATGTGGAAAGAGACCGAGATGTTCTTCGGCTCCATCGTGCATGAAGATCGCAGCATTCTCGATCTCATCGACGGCCAATACACGTTCATCAACGAACGTCTCGCGAACCATTACGGCATTCAAGGCGTGGAGGGGGACGAGTTTCGCCGCGTCAATCTCAACGTCGGTGGCAGGGCGGGGATCCTCACGCATGCCAGCATCCTCACGCTGACTTCGTACCCCACGCGCACATCTCCGGTGAAGCGGGGGCAATGGATCCTCGAAAACATTCTCGACCAGGCTCCGCCCCCTCCGCCCCCCGTAGTTCCCGCGCTGGAGGAGACTCAAGAGGCGAATCCCGGTCTGTCGTTCCGCGAACAGTTGTCGCTGCATCGTTCCGACCCTGGCTGTGCCTCGTGCCACATTCTGATGGACGACCTCGGCTTCGGGTTCGAGAACTTCAACGCGATCGGTCAATGGCGCGACCGCGATGGAGAGTTTGAACTCGATACATCTGGCGTGTTGCCTTCGGGCGAGACGTTTCGGGGGCCGATGGAACTTGTGAGGATTCTGCGGAGCCAGAAAGACGAATTCGCCGAGTGCCTGACCGAAAAACTGATGACATACGCCCTCGGGCGGGGTTTGGAGTATTATGACTCCTGCGCCGTGGACGAAGTGATTGAGTTGGCTCAACAGCGGGACTACCGCTTCTCGGCCATCATCGAGGGGATCGTACTCAGTGATCCCTTCCGAGTCCGTCGCGGCGACGAACCCGAAGGGGAATGAGTACAGTCCATGTCGGTCGTCTATGGTGACATTTCCTGGGAGAGGATGATCGGTGCCGTGGAGAAGGTACGCGAACGACTTGAGCGGACGGCGCAGACGTTGAATAAGGCGGGCATTCCGTATGCCGTCGCCGGTGGCAACGCAGTGGCCGCGTGGGTTTCGCGGATCGATGAGGCTGCGGTTCGCACTACCCGCGATGTCGACATCCTGTTACGCCGTGACGATCTGTCTGATGCGATTTTGGCGATGGAAGAGGCCGGCTTCGTTTACCGCCACGCAGCAGGCATCGACATGTTTCTTGATGGCCCCGGTGCCTCGGCCCGCGATGCAGTGCATGTGGTTTTTGCGGGAGAGAAGGTGCGGGAAGAATACGCCGAACCGGCTCCGGATGTCGCAGAATCCGAAGTGTCAAAGGGGATCTCGATCCTTTCGCTCGAAGCTTTGGTCAAAATGAAACTGACTTCGTTCCGCGACAAAGATCGAACACACCTGAGAGATATGCTCGATATAGGACTTATTGATGGCACATGGATTGCGAAGGTTCCCGGTGAATTGAGTCCGCGACTACAACAACTTCTGGACGATCCACACGGATAGCGTTACTCTCTATAGAGTTGGAAACACCCTGATTGGAGGCTTCGATGAAATCACTCAGCCGACGGACACTCTTGCGAGGCACTGGAGCCGCATTGGCTCTCCCGATGTTCGAGGCGATGCTGCCGCGAACGGCGTTCGCCCAGGGAGTCGGATCGCTGGCGGGGCCGGCGAACCGTCTGGCCTTCGTCTACATCCCCAACGGCGCGATCATGCCCGACTGGACTCCCAGTGAGACCGGTCGCGACTACGAACTGCCGCGCACGTTGACGCCGCTCGCCGACCACAAACAGAAACTCATGGTGTTGACGGGTCTCGCGCACGATAAGGCCCGCGCGAACGGCGACGGCCCCGGTGATCACGCCCGCGACTCGGCCACTTACTTGACTGCTTCTCAGGCACGCAAGACCGATGGAGCCGACATTCATCTCGGCAAGTCGGTCGATCAAGTGGCCGCCGACGTGATTGGGCAAGCGACTCGTCTTCCCTCACTCGAGCTCGGCACCGAAGCCGGTCGGCAGGCTGGCCGCTGCGACTCGGGATACAGTTGTGCCTATCAGTCGAACATTTCGTGGCGATCGGCGACGACTCCGACCTCGAAGGAGATCAATCCCAAGGCAGTCTTCGAGCGACTGTTCGGCAACGACTTTGAAGACCTGCGGGCGCGCCAGGAACGCGACTTCTATCGCCAGAGCATTCTCGACTTCGTGGCCGACGATGCCTCCCGCCTCCGCACGCAGCTCGGCACCACCGATCGCCAGAAGCTGGATGAGTACTTCACCAGTGTTCGCGAGATCGAGCAGCGCATCGCGCGGTCTGGGGACGAAACCATTAACCAGGTGCCGGAAGGCGTCGAAGCCCCCAGCGGCGTTCCCTCCGACTTCGCGGAGCATGTACGGTTGATGTACGACCTGATGGCGCTGGCCTTCCAAACCGACTCGACCCGCATCAGCACGTTCATGCTGGCCAATTCGGGAAGCAACCGCAGCTACTCGGAGATCGGCGTGTCGGGGGCGCATCACGAAATGTCTCACCACCGGGATGAAGCCGACAAGGTCGCCAACCTGCAGAAAATCGATCAATACCTGGTCGAACAGTTCGCGTACTTCCTCACAAAGCTCGATTCGATTCGCGAAGGGGAAGGAACGCTGCTCGATCACTCGATGATCGTCTACGGCGGAGCCTTGAGCGACGCCAATCGCCATCATCACCACAATCTCCCCGTGGTGCTGGCCGGCGGCGGATGCGGCCTGCTCGATACGGGTCGCCACGTCAAGTACGACGGCGAAATCCCAATGGCCAACCTCTTCCTCTCGCTGCTCGAACGTGTCGGCGTCGAGGAAGAACGCCTCGGCGACAGCACGGGTCGGCTCGATCGGTTGAGTTAGACATGCGACGTTAGTCGATTGTCGATTCGTAGACGGCAGCGATGAGGATAGGGATTTTTAGCGCGCCGGGCTCATTCGCCCACGACAAGACCAGCAGGTTGTATTCGCCTTCGATTTCGGGAACCTCGTATATTCCTTCGAAGTAAAGGGTTGCGTGTTCTCCACGAGTCTTCCCATCAAGGTAAGCATCGTTGTGGATAACCCAACCTGCTTCATTGTCGGAACGCGACACCAACGCAAGCCCACAGCCGATGTGGGTTCCTTGAGGCAACAGATCGCGCCCTCGGATCACTCCATGCACGTTTACTGTGTCTCCGCGATGTAATGTGATCAGAGTTCGTGTCGCGAGTACGCCATCAAGGTAGAGTTCAACATCGGAGTAGATGTTGTCGGCAATTGGAAGTGGAGTCTCAGGACGCCCGGCTTGCGGAGTCCCCTCAAAGGGAAGTTCCTTGGAGGGCCACAATGATGAGACACGGAGTCCTGGATTGGACTCCGGCACGTTGGGGCGAGGACCGGGATCGACATTCGAGTCACCAGTGAAATAACGCCACATCATGACGCCTACGACGACAATCAGCACCGCGGCCAAAGCGGGCTTGCGACGTCGCAAGTCGATGTTCATCGAGGCACCTCCGTCACTTCGCCTCCGTCGATCGTGCCAAGCGCCCGCCAAACGCTTGCATCAATCGTTTCCGACACGAACGAGACGTGTCCGTCGGCCCACAAGACGTTCACTCCACCGAGATGCTCACTGCGAGCGGGAAGGATGTAAAGCAGCGTTGCAGGTCTGCAGAAGCATATGGGGTGTTGCGGCGGCAAAAGATGATTGTAACCATCGGCGCCGCCAATGACGGGTGCTCCTCCATCGACATCCGGAATATCGGCAGGCCGCGTCTTCGATTCCCAAAGGCAAAGCGCTGCGGCGAGCTGCAATTCATCATTGCTCTTCGGCAGTGGAAACAGCGGCCAATCGATGTTCCATTGTCCCTTTCGCCGAGAGCCGTACATCTCGGAAAAGTATGCCGTTTGGGAAAGCCCGTCGGTAACATGACTCCACGTCATCGGGCTCTGAAACTGGTCGTCGAACCCTCGCATCCTGCCGACAATCTGAAACAAACCGCGATTTCGGAGGTACGTCGATGAACCAGGGACACTTGAACCCGATGAATCGCGTGCCGGGCAATTGTAGAGATCCAGCCATCCGATCAGCGAACTTGCACTCGCACGATCACCGACCTCCACCATTGCAGAAATCTGATGGTAGAGTGACGCCTGATCGACAAACGGAAGCAATGCATAGAGCGGGCCCGTCCGTTCCGCTCCCGTCCCTGGAATCTGTCCGTGGACGTCTGAGTATGAATGGGCCGCGATGCCGATTTGATGCAAGTTGGATTGGCACTGCATCCGCCGCGCAGCGGCCCGCGAACGCTGCACGGCCGGCAAGATGATTGCCAGCAAGATGCCGATCAGTGCGATCACGACCAGGAGTTCGACGACCGTAAACGCGGCGCGACGACGACGACACGCACTCAACTGCGAAAACGGCTTCATGACGACTCCGCTTGTGGACTCTCAATCCTCGACTCTGAGATGAAGTGTACGCCATGACTGAAGAACTGCACAGCGATCTTCCTGTTGACTGCTAGTTGTGCTAGCGATCACGTTGCACAGTCTTTCGACCGTATCATCGTAGCCCGATCAGCGGCAGATTCGCGACATGTTCTGTCACGGTGATGCTTGCGTTCGGATGCAACCGCATCAGCGAAGCCGGGCATTCCGGCCCGATCGGGCCATGCAGCACCTTCCGCACCACGGCGGAATGCCAGGGGCGGTTGCAGTAGAGCCGAAGCTGTTTCGCGGCCAGGATCTCGCGCATGCCGACGGTGATGCAACGCTTGGGGACGACGTCGATCGACCCGCCGGTCGTGTTCGCGTTGATCGTCCGCGTCTCGCGCGACAAGGGCAACACGCGTGTCTGCAGATCGGCGAATGCTTCGAACCGTCATCTGGCTCCCCAGGCTCGGGAGGCTCGTTGAAAGCGATATGCCCGTTGATGCCGATGCCGCCGAAACAGGCATCGACACCGCCGCGCGACTCGATCAGGCGTGCGATGTCATCAGGCCGAGCTGGGTCGGGAAAGACACGCAGATCGGCCAGCGGCGCGAGTTGCGGATCGATCAGGTCGTAGAAGCAACGGTCCATGAAGGCCCGAAAGCTCAACGGGTGCTCGCGCGGAATCCAGGCGTCGTCATCGGTCAGATATTCATCCATGTTGATGAGGCACACATCTTCGAGCGAAATCCGCCGCCGATTGACCTCCTCGGCCAGCACGGGGAATTGATCGACCGGGCCGACGGGGATAATGAGCGTTGGCGACCGGCCCGCGTTGCGTGCGTCGGCGATCACCCGCAACATGTCGCCGGCCATCTGCTGAGCCAGAGCCGCATTTTCGGGAACGACGCGCACCTCGACGCCGGTCCCCTGTCCCAGGGCGTCGTGAGCAATCGACAGATAATGAGGCAATGTGGTGATCGTGCTCTGTCTTTTCAGCTCATAGTGTTCAATCAAACGTCGAAGCCGTTCGCAACGATTTGATCAACCAAACCGGTCCACGCGCAATGGCCCCGGATCCACAATTGGCTCTTCCTCCAGCACCATCTGACGCACCAGTTTACCGGTTCCCGTTGCCAGCGACACGCCGAGCATGCTGTGGCCGGCGGCCACGATCACGTTCTTCGCCTTGGGGGCCGAGCCGATGAAGGGGAGACCGTCGCAGCTCATGGGGCGAAAGCCGAACCACTCTTCCTCGACCGTGGCTCCGAACGGTTCACGCAGATATTCGCCGGCCCCGCGCCTGAGCAGGTTCAAGCGATTGCGATTGAGTGTTTCATTAAAACCCGCGAACTCCATCGTCGAGCCGATGCGATAGCCATCATGAAAGGGCGTGATCGCGACGTGATACTCTTCGAGGATCATCGGAATCTTCGGACACGTCGCCGGTCGCGACATCGTGATCGAATACCCTTTTCCCGGTTGAATGGGGAGCGAACATCCGAGACTCTTCGTCAGCGCCGGCGACCACGCACCGGCCGCAAGGACGAATGTTGAAGCGGCCATCTCACCTTGTGATGTACGAACGGCTTTGCAACTTCCATTCTCGACGATGAGTTCCTGCACATCGCAGCGTTCGACGATATTGACGCCGAGCGAATCGAGTCGCCGTCTCCAGGCATCCATCAATCGATCAGGTCGCACGTGGCCATCTATCAGATAGTGATAGGCCCCCGCCAGTCCATCGAGCAGCGTCGGCTCCACCTGCGTGAGCTGTTTGCCATCGAGCGTCGTGGAGGGGGTATCGAACTCCTCAGTCAACAGACGATCGGTCTTGGCATACGCCGCGAACTCCTCTTCTGTCTTGAAGACGAACAACAAACCGAGATGCTCCCAGTTGCAGTTGGTCAGTTCACTCTCGAACAGTTCTCGATAGAGCTCGGCCGAGACATCGAGCAATCCATGCAGCACATGTCCCGTGGCCTTCATGTCCTTCTCGTTGCAGCGGCGGGCGAACTTCATCAGCCAGCCCCAGAGCGACAGATCGATTCTCGGCGGCAGGTAGAAGGCCGCGTTCTTGTTGAGCATCGACTTCAGCGTCTTGGCGATGGCCCCCGGCTTGTTGAGCGGCAGCACATGCGACGGGCTGATGTACCCGCAGTTTCCATGAGAACATGCCCCACCCAGAGTGCCGCGATCGACAATCGTGACCTGCTTACCAGCCTTCGCCAGATAGTAGGCACACGCACTTCCGACGACTCCCCCACCGATGATGACAACCTGATCGGACATGTTTGCCATAGACGTGAAACTGTGGGCGAGCGACTGCGATTTCTTTTGGATCTGTCCGACACTTGCGTGAGTGCCGATTTCCGAAGATTGTAGTCAGCAACGTCGATTTAAACTCTCAAGACAAGTCACCTCTCGAAATTGGAATCCATCATGCGCCTGAATCATTGCGTCTCCCGTCTGCTGGCCGTCGGCGTCATCGCTGGTCTCGCCGGCACGGCCTCCGCCACCGACTACCAAGTCTACTACCTCGGCGGTCAGTCCAACATGGACGGCTTTGGGTACAATTCCGAACTCTCAGAAGAACTCAATCAGCCGATGGACGGCGTGCCGATCTTTCATGGCAACCCGATGCCCGATGCGACGCCGGTCGATGGACGAGGCACATGGACCACGCTGCGGCCCGGGCATGGCTGGGGGTTTTCGTCGGATGGTGAGACGAACACGTACTCCGATCGCTTCGGTGTGGAACTGACGCTGGCTCAGAGATTGCGTGAACTCTATCCCGATCAGCCGATCGCGATCATCAAGTATTCACGCGGCGGCACCTCGATCGACCAGGCAGCGGCGGGCAACTTCGGCTGCTGGGAGCCCGACTTCGCCGGCGGAGACGGGGCAGGGGAGGGGGTCAATCAGTACGACCACTTCCTGGCCGCGATTCGATTTGCTCATGCCGTGCATGACATCGACGGCGATGGAACCGAGGACACCCTGATCCCGGCCGGCATCGTCTGGATGCAAGGGGAAAGTGATGCCATGTATGGCACAGAGATCGCGATGAAGTACGAGGCGAACCTCAAACGTCTGATGGACCTGATCCGGGCCGCCTTTCGTACCGATGACTTGCCCGTAGTGATCGGCCGCATTTCGGATTCACACATGGGTGCCGACGGCGCGGCGATCTGGACACATGGCGACATCGTCCGTCAGGCACAAGCCGACTTCTGCGAGCACGACGCGGCGGCAGCACTCGTCACGTCGACCGATGAGTACGGTTATTCCGACCCGTATCACTACGACTCCGCTGGGTACATCGATCTGGGGATGCAGTTCGCGGACGCGCTGCATGCGCTGGGAGCGGAGTGACGACTAAGCCGCGAAGCGGCTACATGCTGACGCCGCTACGCCTCCTTGGATTCAAACACTCCATTCAATTCGTTCGCGACCACCTCCGGCGTCAACCCGCTTGTTGCGGCTCCTCCTTCATGATCGGCGAATCGGCCGACGAGCGGGAACTTGTCGCGCAGATGTTCATGCAATGGCGACGCACTGCCGCCGAGAAGCCAATGTCCCTTTCCGGTTTCGAGTTGTTGCAGTTTCTCGAACGCGGCCAATAGCGGCGGATGAGTGAGTTCGTAGCCTTCCATGTTGTCGCCGTAGTTCATGCCCGGAACCTGCCACAGGCCGGCGGTGTGTGCCCAGAGGTAGCCGGGAAACCAGAGGTCGTGCAGCCAACTCCCTTCCCCGTGTTGCGCGGAGACCAGGCACACGCGCTGGGCATCCCATTTCGCACGAACCTGCGGCCACAACAGAGCCTCTTTCGAGATGGCTTCGTTGAACTCCGGCGTGTACGCGACCTCGTCCACGCGCCCCTCCGCCAGACTGTTCGGAATGACGTAGGCCGCGAAGTGTTCATTGATCTGTTTGCGAACGATGGTTCCCTCTTCGACCCATGAGACGCCTTGTCTCAGCCGTTCGAGAGAGGTATCGACATCTTCCATCTGAGGCGCGGTGCCATCGATCAACATGGGGAGCAGATCGAAGGCTTCCATGTAGATATCCCGAGCGCCGAGTCCCGACTTGCGGCCGGCGTTCATCTGCAATGTCAAACCCTGAAAGACCCGCTGCGCCTCGGCTTCTCCCCAGCCCCAGAAGTCGCCCATCTCGGCCGCCTGGATGATCGTCTTGCGTTGCGACTGCGCCTGCTCGGGATGCAGCAACACATAAACCGACAAGATGCCGTCGATGTCGAGATGATTATTGACGGCGACCGTCCAATGACCATCACGCGGCTTGTCGAGGAACTTGAAACAGACTTCGGCCGATGTCCCCGCCAGATACTCAGGAGGAGTATGGTTGGGCCGCCAGTGAGAGAGTTCGAGATCGGTCTCCGGCTGATAGAGCGATCCGCCGGTGCCATCGCAGAAGAGAATCCCGTCCGCCTCCGGACGCGAAGAACTGCTGCCAACGATTTCAAAGCGGTTGATCATATTTCGTAGCGGAACTCGTGAGAGTTCCGAAGGGTGTGAAGTGAGGGTTCGGCGACATTATGAGTAGAAGTCAGAAGTCTCACGGTTTCCGAAACAACTCCGTAGCGGAACTCGTGAGAGTTCCGAAACGGGCGATCGTTGAGCCTAACAACGGTCCCAACCTCGGTGATCGAAAGTCTCCGAATTGAAGATTTGTTCACGCTCCATCGGAAGTCTCACGACTTCCGCTACGAACCTTCGATATCCGTAACCAACAGCCCATGATGGCACAGACGTGAATAGAGTTTCCAGAACCGTTCCCAGTAATCATCTTGCCAAGGGCTGAGGTCAGGGTAACCGGGAACGAGGCAACCCGTATACTTGTATTCGCGATAACAGTCTTGCAGGACGAGTTCTCCTCGTTCTGGATTGCGGGCGATGTACTCCGCAATGTTCTGAAAAGCCGATTCCTGCCGATCGTCGTCCCTCAACACATGGTCGTACGGTTGCTTCTGCAATTCGACTCCCAGTCGGGCCAAAGGAATGTTCAACTGAGTGCGCAAAAACTTCGAGGCATTCCGTTGATCACAGGATTCGGAGACGCCCGTCCACAGCAGGTGCAAGTGATCGGGCATGCAACAATACATGGGACAGGCAAGCCCGTATCGAAATGCGGTATGAGTCAATACTTCTCGAAACTTGTAGTAGAGAGTTGGGATGAGCCACCCCGTCTTACGCTCTTCGATGGTCATCGACCAATGGACATATGCACGTCCACGGTAGTACTCTGCGGGGAGGCGTCGCAGAAAACTTTTCGGTTCGAATGGTTCGTCCGGCATGGTTGGATTCGTCACGGCCTCGTAGCGGAACTCGTGAGAGTTCCGATTGATCGCGAGTGTGATTCTGCTCCTGGTTTCAACGCTCTGCAACATGTTTCGGATTCACTCAACTCGAATTCGTTGTCACACGTCGCTTGTCGGAAGTCTCACGACTTCCGCTACATCGCTATTCATGCACATAGGCCCAATCTCCAATCGGTTCGAGCCAACCGTCTTCATTCTGTTCGGGATAGTTCTGAAGTGGGAAGTACAACATTGAGTCGAAGTTGAACCCTGCGTTCGTATCGACCATGAGCACCCAGGGATTGTCTTCATACCATTGCAGGGAATCGCCGTCTGCGATGTAACGGTATTCGGGATAGGCCATCATGCCTGTCGAGGGTACTTCATCGAGATACTCAGGAACCAAGTCCTGCAATGTCCTCGGCGGATTCGAGTGGTCGGCAATATATGCTTCAATGGCTGCGATCAACGGTTGGCTGCGAACGGTGAATGACCGCATCCTTGCCATGCGCACACGGTCACCAAGAATAAGCCCGCCGATGCAGCACGGGATGAATACTGTGGCGAACAGCAGATAGATTTTCGCTTTGGGCCGAGTTTTTGGTTCGCAGAGCTGAATCAGCAATACGGGAACCGCGAATACGGAGACGACCAGCGTAAACAGATAGATGATTTCCAAATGGATCAGAAAATCAGTACCGACGCGAGTCGTTGACACCCAATGAGCGAAGGGAATGTAGGCGATCGGAGAGACTGCGTAGATCATTGCCTGCCGTTGCTCACGAGATTTCACCATGACGACTGCCAATTGAAACTCGCTTCCCCTATTGCTTCGGACCTGCAGCTTGCACTTCTGCGCGGATTCCTTCGGCATACTTCGAGAAGTTGGCGTTGAACAGTCCGGAGAGTTTGGCCGACGTGCGGTCGTAGGCGGCTGTGTCTTCCCAGGTGTCGCGGGGCCACATGAGTTCGCTGGGCACGCCGGGGCACGCAGTGATCACTTCGAGACCGAAGACGGGATCGAGTTGCGTCGGAGCGTCGGCCAAGGCTCCGGAGTAGATCGCGGCCACGATCGATCGCGTGTGCTGGAGGGGAATGCGTTTCCCCGCGCCGTAGCTGCCACCGGTCCAGCCGGTGTTCACCAGCCAGACTTGTGAGCCATGCTTCTTCAGCTTGGCCGAAAGCAGTTCCGAATACTTGCCGGGATGCCACACCAGGAACGGCCCACCAAAGCAGGGGCTGAACGTCGCCTGAGGTTCGCGCACACCCATCTCGGTCCCAGGCACCTTGGCCGTGTAACCACTGATGAAGTGGTACTCAGCCTGTTCGGGAGTCAGCTTGCTGACGGGAGGAAGGACGCCGAAGGCATCGCAGGTCAGGAAGATGACATGCTCGGGATGCCCGGCCACACAGGGGATCTTTGCATTTTCGATAAAGTCGATCGGATACGCCCCGCGCGTGTTCTCGGTGATGCTGATGTTCGTAAAGTCAACATGCCGGTCGGCCTGATCGTAAACGACGTTTTCCAGCACGGCACCGAATCGCAACGCATCGAAGATCTGCGGCTCGGCCTCTCGCGTCAGGTACACAGCCTTCGCGTAGCAGCCTCCTTCGATGTTGAAGATGCCGCGATCGGTCCAGCAGTGTTCATCGTCGCCGATCAACAGACGATTGGGATCGGCCGAGAGTGTTGTCTTTCCCGTTCCCGACAGACCGAACAATATGGCCGACGTTTCGGTCTCGCGGTCTGCCGTCGCGGAGCAGTGCATCGACAGGATGCCGCGTTTCGGCATGAAGTAGTTCATGTAGGTAAAGACGGCCTTCTTCATTTCGCCGGCGTACTCGGTGCCGAGGATCACGACTTCGCGGCGTTCGAGACTCAGGTCGACGCTTGTTCGCGAGGTCATGCCCGTGGTGTAGCGATTGGCGGGGAAGGTGCCTGCATTCAGGATCACGCAATCGGGTTCGCCGTAGTTGGCGAGTTCTTCTTCGCTGGGACGCATCAGCATGTCGTGCATGAAGAGCGCATGATACGGACGCGAGCAAACCACACGCACCTTGATGCGGTACTCGGGATCCCAACCGGCGAAGCCATCGACGACATACAATCGCGGGCAGGTGTTGAGGAAGTCGAGTGCCCGCTCGCGATTGATCATGAACGTGAGTTCATCGAGCGCGGAATTCACCGGCCCCCACCAGACATCGTCCTGCGAGACTTCGTTCCGTACGACCCTTTTGTCCTTCGGAGACCGACCTGTCTTCTCACCCGAGTAGGCAATCAACGCCCCTCGGCTGGAAATGGTAGTTCCCGGTTCGTGACGAATCGCCTCTTCGTACAACGCCGATGGCGGCAAGTTTCGGAAAATCTCCTTGACGGTAATCGACAGGTTCGACAGATCAATAGTGGTCATTGTGTTTCAGGTTGAGACAGACAACTGGAGGCCGAATCGGATGTTACCGACATGGAACGACTTGAGACACCGTTGTTGGTCATTAGTCACTGGTCATTCGTCATTTGACCTGGATCGAATCCCCAAATGACGAATGACCAGTGACTAATGTCTCCCTTTCATTTGAACTCCCCCATCTTTCCGCTAACGTGCCGACATGCGAAACCTGGTTGCCACACGACTCCTGTTTGAACAGCATGCTCCCGGCCGGCGGGGAGTGATGTTTCCTCCTTCCGATACGCCTTCGCGGCCGGTGGACGAGCTGATTCCCGCCGCGTTTCTGGCTGACGAGCCGCCGCAGTTGCCCGAACTGTCGGAGCCCGATGTCGTGCGGCATTTCGTGAATCTTTCGACCCTCAACATGTCGGTCGACAGCCATTTCTATCCTTTGGGAAGTTGTACGATGAAGTACAACCCCAAACGGCACGAGCGTCTGGCGAAGCTGCCGGGAATGGGAGATGTGCATCCCTATCAGAGCGAAGACTCGATCCAGGGGCTGTTGTCGATTCTCTACGAGATGCAGCAGATGCTCGGTGAGATCGCCGGGTTGCCAGGCGTCTCGCTGCAGCCGGCCGCCGGCGCTCAGGGTGAGTTCACAGCCCTGCTGGTCGCTGCCGCTTACTTTCGCGAACGAGGCGAGCAGCGCACCAAGGTGCTCTTTCCCAGCAGTGCCCACGGCACCAATCCCGCGAGTGCCGCCCTTGCGGGGTTCGACTGTATTCAGTTGCCTCCATCGCAAAATGGATTCGTCAACCTCGAAGAACTGAAGAAGCGGGTCGATGCCTCGACCGCGGTCTTTATGATTACGAATCCCAATACGCTCGGATTGTTCGAACATCAGATTGATGAGATCGCCCAGATCCTGCACGACGTCGGCGGACTCGTCTACATCGATGGCGCGAACATGAACGCCATCTGCGGCATCACCCGTCCCGGCGACTTCGGCGGCGACATGATGCACTACAACGTGCATAAAACATTCACCGGACCGCACGGAGCCGGTGGGCCCGGAGCAGGTCCAATCGCCGTCCGCGATTTTCTCGCCGACTATCTCCCTGGACCGGTCGTCACTCGAGAAGAGACCGAGCAAGGACCGCGCTATCGACTGACCACGCCGGAGAAGTCGATCGGCCGCGTGCGGAGTTTCTTCGGCAACGTCGGCATTTTGCTGAGAGGCTACTACTACCTGCGAACCCTCGGCCCCGATGGAGTCCGCAAGATGTCGGAGCAGGCGGTTCTCAATGCGAACTACCTCAAGCATCTCCTCGCCGACATTCTCCCCGTGCCGCACGGCAAGCATTGCATGCACGAGTTCGTCGCATCATGCAAAACGATCAAGGAGGAGAAAGGCATCACGGCGATGGACCTCGCCAAGCGACTGCTCGATTACGGCTTCCATGCCCCGACGGTCTACTTCCCGTTGGTGGTCCCCGAAGCAGTAATGATCGAACCGACGGAAACCGAATCGCTCACCACGCTCGAAGCCTTCGCCACCGCGATTCGCGCGATCCTTACCGAAGATCCCGATCACCTGAAGCACGCCCCCCACACGACCTCGATCAGCCGGCCCGACGAAGTGACAGCCGGCAGGAACCCGGTATTTCGCTGGAAGAGTGCGTGAGACGACCGACTGGCTGACAAAGCCAAACGCGTCCGATTGTCTAGCGGTGTCCTTGGCGAGCCCTTCGGAAACGGGCTGCAACTGGAAGCCATATGGCAGAAACGCCGATGCATGTAATGACGGTCCCGATGCCGAAGAGTAATTCGCAACGCTCTTGCAACTCAGCCTGAGGAAGTTTCTGGTCGACGAGATGCCGCACGACGGATACACCACTCGCAATGGCGAGTGTGATCCAAATGGCCGAAATGACGAGTGCTTGTTTGATTGCCGTCACGCACTTTCTGCCACGGCCTGCATCTTCTCCAAGCCCGTTCGCGCCACATCTTCCGCCGGTTGTTGCCAGTAGTCGCGGTTGAAGAGTTCGAGGGATAGGACACAATGGCAGCCGTTGACGCGGAGCGTGTTCAGGATGTCGCCGATGGGGGCGATGCCGTCGCCGGGGTAGACGCGGTCGGCGTCGTTGTAGTCGACGCGCTCCTTGCCGCCGGGGTAGTCATTCAGATGGAACACGTGAATCGCCTGTCCCGACAGCATCTCCAAACCGGTGAAGAGCGAGCCGCCACGAAAGATGTGATAGACATCGGGAAGCAGACAGGCATCGGGATGGCCCGACTCGATCGCCACGCACGACGATTCGCCCAGGCGGGAGAGATTGGGTGAGAAGCCCCACACTTCGAGTTGCGGCGTGACGCCGATGTCGTGACCGACTTCAAGAATGTGACGATACCGCTCGGCCATCACATGCAGGTCGAGTCGCGGTGCGTCTCCCTGATGCGCCCCGATGGGCGGTGCGGCGATGCGCGTCCCTCCAATCTGTCGCACGAGGTCCATATCGCGTTTGAGTTGTTCGACGCCGGCAGCGCGCTGGGTGTCGTCATCGGTGATCCAGTTGGCGAAGCCGATGGCGCTTTCGACCGTGATCCCTGCATCCTCGATCTGTTTGCGAAGGTCACTCAGCGAGCCGCCGTCGGTGACATGCTTCTCGATCTCGCGAATCCAGGGTTCGATGCCGTCGTAGCCAACACGCGCGACGAGGTCGACTTCGTCGCTCAGCGACAGTTGCTGTTCGCGAATCGTGCTGGTGTTAAGGCAGAAGCGAAAGCCCGTCGGCGAATCGTTGGCCGCCTGCGAGTCGTCGCACGCCGCCGGACGGGGAACGGCCAATGTCCCAAGCGTCGCGCCTGCCAGGGCGACGCTCAAGCATTCACGACGGGACAGGGCAGGGGGGTGTGGGACGTGCATGCTGCGGCTTGAGAAAATGGTGTGTGATGGTGCGACAACGCTCACGGTAGTCATCGTTGCCCGTTCGGCCAAGCGAAGAGCAGGGTGACTGATTATCGTAGCGGAACTCGTGAGAGTTCTGTCTGCGTCGCGCGCAGGGAAGTCTCACGACTTCCGCGACTCCCCAACTGGAAACGCCGTCCGCGTGCAGTTACGGCCTCTCCTTGATAGGGTGAAGGGGCATCAACACGCGATTCACCCATGAGCGAACACGACGAACCTTCTCCCGAAAACGACCCAAACACCCCCGAGCCGATTCAGGGGCAGGTGCGATTCTCGCAATTGAGCGCCCGCGTGCCCGCTCATGTCGGCAGCGGCGTGTTCGCCAACGGCGTGCTGATTCTGATGGGGCTTCACGAGTGCGTGCTCGACTTCATTCAGCGACTGGGCGAGCCGCATCGCATCGTGGCCCGTGTGGTGATGCCCCATGTCGTGGCGCGACAACTGACGAAAGCCCTCCACGAGAATCTGAAGATCTACGAATCGCGTTACGGCCGCATCGCCGCGATCGCTCCGCCACGCGCGGGTGAAACGGCCCCGCCTCCGCCGGCGTCAACTGAGCAGCGGCCGGCTCAACCTGCTCCCCCGCCCGATCCGTCGATCACCGAGACCATCGTCATGGGATCGTCGTCGGCAGGCACTCCCACGTTCGCCAATCATCCCGAGAATCAACCGGTCGTCGCGACACCCCCCGGCGTGCAGGACATCTACGACGAGTTCCGCCTGCCAGACGAAATGCTGAGCGGCTCATACACGAACTTCGTGATGATTCGCCACAGCCCGACGGAGTTCTGCTTCGATTTTATCACGAACATTTTTCCGAGGTCCGCCGTCTCCGCTCGCGTCTACCTGGCCACGCCCCACGTCCCGGGTTTCTGGATGTCGCTACAACAAGGGGTCAGTGAATTGTCGTTCGAGTTTGTCGCGAGGACGATGTGGGAGCTGGGCTTCTTGCCGACAATTCGGCATGGTGTGTGGCATCACATTCCCGGTTCTGTGGGTCGTTACCTCGACGCTCTGAGTGCGCCACTGCACGATCGCATACGATTCGAATGCACCGTCGAACGCGTCGAGCGGAATCGCCAATCCGTAACTGTGGCGAGCGGCAATTCGAGTGAAGACTTCGACCACGTGGTTTTCGCGATCCCGCCCCGGCAGGCACTGGCCTTGATTGTCGATCCCACCACCACCGAACAGGAAGTGTTAGACGCGTTTTCCAGTCAGAGTCATACGGTTGTCTTCACTTCCGACGTTGAACTGGCGCGTTCGTGGACGGAGTCAGAATCAACACTGTTTGCGGCTTCGAGTATTGGTAACCGTTCACAAGAATCAGGTCATGAATTCCGCAATGTTTCAAATCGGCTTTGCTAATCTCACGCGAATGTGCGGATATCAGTTTTCCGACCGCCACCCCAATTATACATGTGGTCACCAGTTCCAGATGCTCCCTCCACGGCCCGAACTTGAACACGCCAGAGTGCACTTCTCAACACCGCGGTTTTTCCTCTGTTTCAACCATCTCTGTTTGCAAGCACAAGCTCGACATTCGGAAGTGAGTGGTCGGGATCGCCCCTGCATTTTTGCGGTTCGCAAGTTGGGTCAATGGAATCCATGAAGGAGGTGTGGTCAGTGCACTGAATGTCGCTCGCTGGTTTGGCTTAGATCCATCGAGCAGCTCCAGGAAGAACTCGATGTGATGCATGGTGCCATCTGCTCGGCAGTTGGCACTGTGTTACCTGGCGTTCGATCAAGTTCCGCACAGGGAGGTTCTCCTCACAGAGGACCAGATCCCGGGCGGCATAACGCGCCGCATACTTGGGTCCGCCCCCCCGGCCCCCTTGGCCCCGGAGGGGGCCCGTCCCCCGCCCGTATCCCGTGGGACACCCCCCCCCGGAGCTCGGGGTAAAAGGTGTTTCCCAGAAACCGTGCCATATAGTGGACATCTCGCCAAGCTGCTGGATCGGCCGGGGCGCCCCTGCCCTGCGGCGCGCGGCGGCCGGCTGCCCCCGCGCGGCGCCCCGATGTGGTCGCCACACCCCCCAGGTGGGGGGCCCCCCCCTGCCCACCGGCCCGCCTCGAGGCGCGGCGGCGGGCGATCTCGTGATAACGACCGTGTCGGCCCGAGGACTGGCATTTGCCGGGCCCCCCAGTTTTCCGTCCCGGATCGGGGTGGCTGGTGGTCGACCAACGGGAGTCCCCAGCCGAGTGGTGTGTGGGCGATTCGTTCCTGTTGAGCCAGAAGAATCTTCGGGGTGTCTTGGAATCTCTGCCTTTCGTTGCGATCTCGGCGTCGATTCCCCCCGATCGCCCTCTTTCGACCCACTTAGTCACCCGTTCTGCCTGGAAACAGGGCTGAGGTCCTAAGTCACCCCGAAAAAATCCCTTTTAACCAGCGTTGCAGGCCGGGGGGTTTCTGGTAGAGTACGCGGACATATGAAGCGTTGAATTACTGGAAAAGGATGAAACGGAAGGTCGCGGTTCGCGACTGGTTGGGAAAGCTGAGGCATGTCACTCACTGTTGAACGCAAGACGAAATTGATCGAGGAGTACCGTCGTTCCGGGAACGACACGGGGTCTCCTGATGTGCAGGTTGCCGTCCTTACGGAACGGATCAACATGCTGACAGGGCACTTGCGCGAACACCAGAAGGATCACGCGAGTCGTCGCGGCCTTCTGATGCTGGTGAGCCGACGACGTCGATTGTTGGACTACATCCGCAAGGACGATGGCAACCGTTATCTCGAATTGATCGGGCGGTTGGGCATTCGCAAGTAATCTCCGGCAGTCACGGAGGACATGGCCAGCCCTCAGCGGGTCTGGTGCCGCCCATCTCGTTTGTTCCTGATGGTGGAACACAGGGTCCGTCTACGCGTTTTCGGCTCCACATCGGGGCCAGGGCATGACGGGCCATTCGCTCTCCAGCCTTCCACGCTTCGGAAGTATCGGTTGGAAAACGTTGACGCGCATCCTGCATCGCCCACGCTATCGGGGCGAGGATGCTTCTCGAAACATTGCTGCAGAAAGAGTCGATTGTGAAAGTATCAGTAAGCAAGGAAATCGCCGGCCAGACCCTCACGCTGACCACGGGACAAATCGCCAAACAGGCCGCCGGCGCGGTGATGGTGCAATATGGTGAAACCTGCGTTTTTGTCGCCGCTCAGGATGGCCCCGGCCGTCCCGGCATCGACTTCTTTCCCTTGACCGTCGACTACCGCGAACGCATGGTGGCCGCCGGCAAGTACCCCGGCGGCTTTCTGAAGCGTGAAGGCCGACCGACGATGAAGGAGGTTTTGACCTCCCGCCTGACCGACCGTCCGATTCGCCCGCTGTTCCCGAAGGACTATCACGACGAAGTCCAGGTGATGGCGAACGTCCTCTCCTGCGATCTGGTCAACGATCCCGACGTCTGGGCGATCACTGGCGCATCGGCGGCATTGTCGCTGGCACCGGTGCCCTTCAATGGTCCGATCTCGGCTGTCCGCGTGGGACTGATTGATGGCGAATTCATCCTGCTTCCCACGTATGAGCAGATCAAGGAAAGCTCGCTCGACTTGGTGCTGGCGGGGAGTCAGGAATCGATCCTGATGATCGAAGGCTTCGGCAAGCAGATTCCCGAAGCGCAGATGGTCGACGCCCTGATGTTCGGGCATAAGGCCATTCGCGAAATCTGCGACATGCAGAACGAACTGGTCAGTAAGGCGAATCGCCCGAAGGCCGATTACCAGCCGGCTCCCGATAATCCCTTCGCCGCGCAAGTTCGCGAAGAAGGCTACAACAAGCTGAAGGAAGCTCGCCAGAATCCGAAGAAGCAGGAACGATCGGCAGCCGCCAAAGCCGCCAAAGAAGAGATCGTTTCGCGAATCTTCAATGGTGCGACATCGCTCGACGATGGCCGCACACTCGAGCAGTTCAACGCAGCCTGGTCGTCTCTCGACAAGCGGGTCTGTCGCGACCTCATCCTCGAAGGGAAGCGTCTCGATGGACGCGGCATGAACGACCTGCGGGAGATCGACTCCGAAGTGGGCATCATCCCTCGCGTTCACGGGTCGGCGATATTCACTCGTGGTGAGACTCAGTCGGTCGCGACGATCGCCCTGGGAACAGTGCGGGACCGTCAACGGGTCGATGGCCTGTTCGAAGAACTCTCGAAGCCCTTTATGCTCGACTACAACTTCCCCTCGTACTCGGTGGGTGAAGTGCGTCCCATTCGCGGGCCGGGCCGACGTGAAATCGGCCACGGTGCATTGGCCGAACGTTCATTGGCTCCGGTGCTGCCGACAGCCGAGGCGTTTCCTTACACGATTCGTCTGATCTCGGACATCACCGAGTCGAACGGCAGCAGTTCGATGGCTTCGGTCTGCAGCGGCACGTTGTCGTTGATGGATGCCGGCGTCCCCATTACTCAGCCCGTGGCCGGCATTTCAATCGGCCTCGTGAAGGATGATGGTCGTTACGAGCTTCTCACCGACATCATGGGTGACGAAGATCACTTCGGCGACATGGACTTCAAGGTGGCCGGCTCGCAGAAGGGGATCACGGGCATTCAGCTCGACCTCAAGATCGACGGCATCAACGAAGAGATCATCCGCAAGACTCTGGATCAGGCTCGCGTGGCCCGGCTCGAGATTCTGAAGAAGATGCTCACGACGATTCGCCGTCCGCGATCGGAAGTGGCCGTGTCGGCTCCGAAGATTTACACGACCAAGATCGATCCCGAGAAGATCGGCCTCGTCATCGGCCCGGGTGGTAAGAATGTGCGTGCCATTCAGGAAGAAGGGTGGCGTGCAGGTCGACATCGAGGAAGATGGTCGCATCACCGTTTCGGGCCAGTCGGCCGAGGCGTGCGAGAACGCCATCGCCCGCATCGAAGCGATGACGGAAGAAATCAAGGTTGGCCGCGTCTATCTCGGCACCGTGGCTTCGATCAAGGACTTCGGTGCCTTTATCGAAATCGCTCCGGGCAAGGATGGACTGTGTCACATCAGCGAACTGGCCGATGGTTTCGTCAAGTCGGTCAACGATGTGTGCAAGGTCGGCGACAAGATCGAGGTGAAGGTGATCGCGGTCGACGAACAGAACCGCGTGAAGCTCTCCCGCAAGGCTGTCCTCGCCGCCAACAAGCCTGAGGGCGCCGACGCTGACGACGACGAGGATCAGGATGACGATGAGTGACCTTGCGAAAGCAGGCCACAAGGTATTACCGGACATTCAGGCCGTCGTGTTCGATCTCGACGGCCTGATGTTCAATACCGAGGAGATCTTCCACCTCACGGGGCATGAACTGCTGCGCCGGCGAGGGATCGACGCGACGCCCGAGATCTTTGCCGGCATGATGGGCCGTCGTGCCAACGAAGCCTTTCAGGCGATGATCGACATCGCGCGAATCAGCGATTCGATTGACGATCTCAAGTTCGAGTCCGAGATCATCTTTCGCGAACTGATGGTCGATCGGCTCGCCCCCATGCCCGGCCTGTTCGAGTTGTTACAAACGATCGAGGGTCGCGGCCTCCCGAAGGCGGTCGCGACATCGTCCGAACGCAAGTACATGCACGAAATGCTGTCGACGTTCGACATCGTCGCGCGATTCGACGCCCTGTTGACCGCCGAGGATGTGACGCACGGCAAACCTCATCCGGAGATCTACGAGACGGCGGCCCGTCGGCTGGGAATCGAACCATCGCGGATGCTGGTGCTTGAGGACAGCCAGAACGGCACGCATGCCGCCGCTGCTGCCGGCGCGGTGGTGATCTCCGTCCCTCACGAACATAGCGCTCATCACGACTTTACTGTCGCCTACCACGTGGCCGAGAGTCTGGTCGATCCGGTGATCTTGCGGCTCGTGGCTGGCGTGTAGTTTGTTCGTGAGTTGAGGCCGATTCATCACTCCCCGGAAACCCGACGCGTGAGCGAGGGGGGCGTGACGCGCGACGTTGGAAGCGTTCGGGCTGGCTTGCGGAACAGTGCCTTCGTAGTCATCTGGAAACCGAGACCGGCGATAAATGAAGTCCACGACCTCGTTCTCCGCAGG
Organism: uncultured Planctomycetaceae bacterium; assembly: GCA_942492405.1. Classification (GTDB taxonomy): domain Bacteria; phylum Planctomycetota; class Planctomycetia; order Planctomycetales; family Planctomycetaceae; genus JANNSB01. The sequence goes on along the minus strand of CALOES010000019.1, from coordinate 11,654 downwards.
AGAGTTCATCCCCAAGACGGCATCGTCATTCACGGCCCCCTCGCTCACGCGTCGGGTTTCCATGAGGACATTGACGTACTTCTCCCTCCCACGCTGGATCCTCATCGATCAGTACGTGAAGATGCGTCCGGCTTCCTCTGTCCGTGACACCGCCGCCGAGAGAAACACCCAATGCCCGACCTCCCCGCGCTGCCCCGATCAAGCGATGGCACTGTTCCGAATGACGTCCCCTGGTACAAGCTGCTGAATCGGTATCACTGGTTCGTTTTCGTGGTGGCCGTGCTGGGCTGGATGTTTGACTGCCTCGATCAGCAGTTGTTCATTCTCGCGCGTCAGCCCGCGATGACGGAGTTGTTGACGGAAGACAAACCAGTGGTGGATGAAGAAACAGGGGAAACCGTCGTTAAATCAGTTGCTCCGGACAAGGAGATGATTAACTCGCGCGCCGCTTACGCCACCTCGATCTTTTTGATGGGCTGGGCCGCGGGTGGATTGTTCTTCGGGATCCTGGGCGATCGGATTGGCCGCGCGAAGACGATGATGCTGACGATCCTGCTCTATTCGCTCTTCACCGGTCTTAGCGCATTGAGCGTCACCTTCTGGGATTTCTGCTTGTATCGATTCCTGACCGGATTGGGGGTCGGCGGAGAGTTCGCGGTCGGAGTGGCATTAGTGGCCGAAGTGATGCCGCATCGCGCACGGCCCTACACATTGGGTCTGCTGCAGGCGTTGTCTGCCGTCGGCAATGTGACGGCGGCATTGGTCGTCATCTCTTTCGGCCAGCTTGATAAGGCACAACTGTTGCCTGACAGTTGGGGCAGTTGGCGCCCCTTGTTTGTTGTGGGAGCGATACCAGCGCTGTTGGCATTAGTGATCCGCAGGCACTTGAAAGAACCCGAACAATGGCAGCAGGCCGCGCACGAAGATGCCGTCGCGAAGAAGCTTGGCTCGTATCGCGAGCTCTTTGGCAATCCGATGTTGAGAAAGCACGCGTTGCTGGGGCTGACGTTGGCCTTTTCGGGTGTCGTTGGCCTGTGGGGCGTTGGATTCTTCACGATGGACCTGGTGGGCAATGTGCTGACTCCGCACTTTGAGGAAACCCTGGCGGAGGAGAATGGAATCGACTTCGACGCCTGGCCGACTCGCAAGCAGCAGATTCTGGAAGGTGCCGAAAGGACCACTGAGGAGCAGGCATTCGCGGATAGCGTCGGTGGCAGCGTTCAGACGTGGAAAGGTTACACCTCGCTGATGATCAACTTTGGGGCATTTTTGGGCATGTATGGCTTCGGACTGTTGACCGGCAGAATCGGGCGAAAGCCAGCTTTCGCGATTGCCCTTGTCGCGGCCGGAATCTCGACGGCCGCAGTGTTCTACTTCCTCAACTCCTTCTGGCAAATCTTCTTGCTGGTGCCGATCATGGGCTTTTGCCAGCTCTCGCTTTTCGCGGGATATGCCATCTATTTCCCGGAACTTTTTCCCACGCATTTACGCAGTACCGGCACCAGTTTTTGCTACAATGTGGGACGATTCGTGGCGGCCCTGGGGCCGGCCGCGTTGGGCCTGATGACGACCAATGTTTATGCCCATACCGACCAGCCCTTGCGGTGGGCGGGACTGACCATGTGCAGCATTTTTGCCATCGGATTGTTCGCCCTCCCATTCCTCCCTGAGACCAAGGACCAACCCCTGCCGGAATGAGTTGAAAACCACCGTAGCGGAATTCGTGAGAGTTCCGACACGTCGAACCGGAGTGATCGCGCCCAGATCGGATTTCTCACGAATTCCGCTACGACTCACCTCCTCCAGACTCAAGTCTCAAGCCTACCGCCTCTCAAAGGACGACAGTGACGACCGAAGGAAACGACCCGCTTCCCAAGCCCGATGATTATGGGGCCGACCAGATTCAGCACTTGAAGGGGATCGAGGGGATCCGGCATCGACCCGCCATGTACATTGGCGGCACCGATCTTGTCGGTCTGCATCACCTCGTCTTCGAGACGACCGACAACGTGTTGGACGAGTTCTCGAACAAGCACGCCACGACGCTCAACGTGCAGATTCACGGCGACGGGTCGATCACGATCACCGACGATGGTCGCGGTATCCCCGTCGGCATCATGAAGGATCACAATAAGCCGGCCGTCGAAGTCGTCTTCACGGAGATTCATGCCGGCGGCAAGTTCGACCGCAAGGCGTATGCCGTCGGGACCGGCGGGTTGCACGGCGTGGGCATTACGGCCGTCAACGCCTGCAGCGAATGGCTGGAAGTCGAAGTCCGCCGCGAAGGCTTTGTCTGGACGATGGAGTTCTCGCGAGGGCTAGTGACTGAGCCGCTCGTCAAGGGAGCGGCGACCGACCAGACGGGGACGAAGGTGACGTTCAAACCCGACCCGCAAATCTTCCCGAACTGCACATTCAACTACGACACGATTCATAAGAAGTTGCAGGATGCCGCTTTCCTCAATGCGGGGATCAAGGTTCATATCATCGATGAGCGCAGCGGCCAGTCGGATACGTTCTGCTACGAAGATGGCCTCACTGAGTTTGTTAAATGGATCAACCGTACCGAAACCGCGTTGCATCCCGATGTGATTCGCATCGTCGGCGAACTCGATACGACCGTGGTCGATGTCGCTCTGCAATGGACTGATGGCTACAGCAGCGAGAACATTCGCTGTTTCGCCAACGGCATCTCGAACAGCGAAGGTGGCACGCACCTTTCGGGCTTCCGCACCGCTCTCACGCGTACCCTCAACAACTACGGCAAGCAGGCCAATTTCTTCAAGGACATGGCTCCGCAGGGTGAAGACTTTCGCGAAGGTCTGACGGCTGTCGTCACCGTGCGAATCCCCAATCCGCAGTTCGAGTCGCAAACGAAGATCAAGCTCGTCAACGCCGAAGTCGATGGCGCGATGAACTCGGTCGTCGGCGAAATGCTGGCTAAGTACTTCGAAGAAAATCCCACGACTGCGAAGAACATTTGTCAGAAGGGACTCCGTTCCGCCGAGGCTCGCGAGGCCGCCCGCAAGGCGCGGGATATGATTCGCTCTCAGAACAAGGTCTCCGGCGGCGGCCTCCCAGAGAAGCTGCGCGACTGCCGCAATCATGCCCTCGAAGTCTCCGAGATCTACCTGGTGGAAGGAGACTCGGCAGGCGGGTCGGCCGACACCGGTCGCGACTCGGCCAATCAGGCGATCCTGCCGCTACGTGGTAAGATTCTGAACGTCGAAAAGGCCCAGGCCGTCAAGGTGCTGGCGAACAAGGAAGTGGCGGCCATCTTCCGCGCCCTCGGCATTCCGCCGCTGGCGGAAGAGGTCGACATCAACAAGCGTCGCTACGGCAAGGTCATTCTGATGACCGACGCCGACGTCGACGGTTCGCACATTCGCACGCTGCTGTTGACGTTTTTCTTCCGTCACATGCGGGAACTGGTCCGCACGGGCTGTGTCTATATTGCCCAGCCTCCGCTGTACCGCGTGGTTCCCAAGGGAAAGAAGAATGCGAAGCCGCGCTATGTGCAGACACACGAAGAGATGATGGGGGAACTCCTCAATCTGGGTCTCGATGGAACCACACTTGTGCTGAAGCCACGGGTGAACATCCTCTCGAAACGCGATGGCTCCGAACTCAATCCCGATCCCGTCGGCGAACAACGCGAAATGTCGGGAGACATGTTGCGAAAGCTCTCCGACATCCTGTCGCGGCTCGATGAATCGTTGGAAGCCCTCGAGCGTCGCGGCATCTCGCTCCGTCGGCTCGCGATGGATCATGCGACCGCCGACGGCATGCTGCCGAGGTTTCGCGTGCTGCATTCCGGCGAAGAGCATTGGCTCGCCAGCAAGGTCGATGTCGATGCCTTCCTCGCCGAGCGTCAGCAGACGACGGGCAAGGAACTCAAGACTGCGGACGATTCGCTGGGCGGAACATCCGATGCACTGCCTCCGGCCGCCGGAGAACAGGCTCCGGTCGAAGGGAATGGCGGCACGACCATCACCGTCACCGATCTGCACGAAGTGCGCACGATCAACGATACGCTGCGTCAGATGCAGGAGTTTGGCTTGACGCTGAACGACCTGCTTCCGCCTCCACCGCGAAACGCGGAAGTCGTCTATCCCTACGAGATCGTCGGACCCGACACGCCCCGGCGCATGCAGACGCTGCGGGAACTGGTGCCGAAGCTCCGCGACATCGGCGACAAGGGCTTCAACCGCACCCGCTTCAAGGGGCTGGGTGAAATGAATCCCGAGGAACTCTTCGAGACCGCGATGGACCCCGAAACGCGCATTCTCAAACGAGTGACACTCGAAGACGCCGCCGGTGCCGAAGAGATTTTCCGCGTGCTGATGGGTGAACACGTCGAACCCCGGCGTGAGTTCATCGAGAAGCACGCGCTCGAAGTGAAGGATCTCGACGTGTAGGGATGGGCTTGGTTTCCTGAATGAGGAGACCGGTTCCACTTTTGATCAACGTTTCCCGACGCACGACGTGCCATGCCCGATTTCGAAACTGTCGCCAAACTTGGAGAGATCCCTGAGGGGGAAGGACGATCGTTTCGTGCTAACGGAAAGATCGTCGCCGTCTTCTGCAGCGGTGGCGAGTATTTCGCGATCAACGACATCTGCCCCCACATGGGAGCATCGCTGGCCGAAGGGTATCTCGAAGGGAATGCCGTCTCGTGCCCCTGGCATGCCTGGCGGTTCTGCATCAAGGAAGGAACCTGGCTCGACAGCCCGAAGTCGAAGGTCAAGACCGACACCTACGAAGTTCGCATTGTCGGCGACGAGATCCAGGTACTCGTGCCCGATCCACCACCGCGCGGAGAAGTGGCGGGTGAGAAGTGATGCTTGTTTGACACCTCATCCTTGATGTTTGAAACTGATCGCTTCCCATGCCTTCTCACGCACTCTCCATCAATGATGTCCGCAAAGTGGCCGCGTTGGCGCGGCTGAAGCTCTCGGACGATCAACTTCAGCAGCTCACGCCCAAGCTGGCCGAAGTGCTCAACTACGTGGCCACGCTCTCTGAGGTCGATACCGAGAACGTCGAGCCGATGGCACATGCGATCGAGCTGACGAACGTGTTGCGGGAAGATGCCGTCACGCCGGGCCTCACGCGGGACGCCGCTCTCGCGAATGCTCCGAAGACCGACGGCAAGTACTTCCTCGTCCCTCCGATTCTGGAGGGTGGGTGAGATGCCGCTTTGGGAAGAGTCGACACAACGACTGTGCGAACTGTTGAGTTCGGGGGAAGTGACCGCCGTCCAACTGGCGGAGACCTATCTCGATCGCATCGCCACTCATGACGATGAGCTGGGAGCATTCCTGCACGTCGATCGCGAGGCGGTGTTGCGGCAGGCGGAAGCGTCGGACAAGCGTCGCAGTTCGGGAGTTCCCTTCGGTCGCCTCGAAGGGTTGCCGATCGCGATCAAGGATGTGGTCTGCGAGAAGGGAGTTCCGGCCACGTGTGCCAGCCGCATGCTCAAGGACTTCGTTGCTCCGTACGACGCCGGTGCCATCTCAGGTTTGCGAGCCGACGGTGCCGTGCTGCTGGGGCGCACGAACATGGACGAGTTCGCGATGGGGAGTTCGTGCGAGAACTCTGCGTTTCAGGTCACGCGTAATCCGTGGGACGCCGCGCGCACGCCAGGTGGTTCCAGTGGAGGTTCTGCCGCCGCGGTGGGGGGGCGACTCGCTCCGCTGGCTTTGGGATCGGATACGGGTGGCTCGATTCGTCAGCCGGCCGCGTTCTGTGGCATCGTGGGACTCAAGCCGACCTATGGACGCGTCTCACGTTACGGGTTGATCGCCTATGCCAGTTCGCTCGATCAGATCGGGCCGATGGCTCCCGATGTTTACGGCACCGCCTTGATGCTCGAATCGCTGGCCGGACATGACCGCCGCGATACCACCAGCGTCGATCGTCCAGTGCCCAGGTACGCCGAGGGACTGGATCAACCTCTCAAAGGCTTACGGGTCGGAGTCGCCAAAGAACATTTCGCCGAGGGACTCGACAGCGAAGTGGAGGCTTCCGTGCGCGAGGGGATCGATGTCCTCAAGCAACAGGGGGCGGAGATTCGCGAGATCGTATTGCCTCACAGCAAGTATTGCGTGGCAGTCTATTACATCGTCGCCCCATCCGAGGCCTCCAGCAACTTGTCGCGTTACGACGGCGTCCACTACGGGCATCGGTCGGCTGGCGAACACGATCTGATCGACATGTACGCCGCCTCGCGGGCTGAAGGCTTCGGCGAAGAAGTGCAACGCCGAATCATGCTCGGCACGTACGCGCTCTCGGCTGGTTACTACGACGCCTACTACAACAAGGCTCTCAAGGTTCGCCGATTGATCCGCGAGGATTTCGATCGGGCGTTCGAATCGGTCGATGTGATCGCCGGCCCTGTCACGCCCTCAACGGCCTTCAAGCTGGGGGAATTTGTCGACGATCCCCTTTCGATGTATCTGCTCGATATCTACACGGTGAGCGCCAATCTCGCGGGTTTACCGGCGATTTCGCTCCCTTGTGGGTTGTCGTCGGCGGGCCTTCCGATCGGACTGCAATTGATGGCCGCCCCGTTCGAGGAAGCACGGCTGCTTAGTGTCGCCGCCGGTTTCGAACGCGAAACAAAGGGGTGGCAAGGGGTGCGCTCCCCCTTGGTATGATAGGTTCACCCGGTCCCGTCGGAGGAAGTTCGCTTCAGAGCTTTCCTCTTGGCCGCGTCGGGTTACAGTATCCAGACAGATCACTCATTCTCCCCGACTTTCGGAATCACGCATGATGCTTTCATCGCTTCGTTCTCTTCGCGGCTACGTCTTCGCGACCGTCTGCTTGGTGTTGATGTTCGGTAGCCACTCCGCCTGGGGACAACAGGAGGCTCCCGGCGAGTCGATCACAACGACTGTCGTACCCGATGTCGACAACGAGATTGGCCCGCCGCCGTTGGCATCGTTTTTCGGCTTTATGCCTGTTGAGGTGTACAAGGTCGACGACCGCTCTCACGCGATGGTGGTCGGCGACTTCGATGATGATGGACTCATCGATATCGCCGTCGCCGACGATGCCCACAGCCGGATCGCATTATTGCTGCAGCGTTTTTCCCCCAGTGATGAGCCGGAAACCGTTTCCGAGCAGGTCAACGCGATCAGCAGCGACTGGCGATTTCGACTGGAGCGACTGCCGGTCGAGCGTCAGATCCTCGGCATTGTCGCCGCCGACTTCGACGGCGATGGCCGCGACGATCTGGCGTGGCTCGGCGGGCCGGACCGACTGACGCTCAAACGACAAACTCCCGAAGGAGAATGGGAAGCGCTGGACGAGTTTCGTCTCCCCGACCTGTCGACGACTGGGCAGGCGCTTGCGACGGGAGATCTCAACGGCGATGGTCTCGCCGATATTGTCGCGCTGGGAACCAATGTTACATACCTCTGCCTGCAGGAAGCCGGCGGTGGCATGGCCGCGCCGATCACGCTCCGTAACACGTCGACGAATGTCCGGGGCGCGATGATCGATGACCTCAACGGCGACGGCCGCGCCGATTTGCTTTACGCAGGGAATCATGGCGATCACGTTCATTTGGGAATGCGCTTTCAATCGGCGACGGGCGGACTTGGCCCTGAACTGACCTTTCCCGCGAAGAACATTCGCGTGGCGAGCGCGGGCGACTTGTCGGGGGACACGCAGTCCGAAATCCTGTTGATCAACAGCCAAACCGAACGCCTGCAGGTTTATCGCTGGCAGCCGACTCCGGAAACGACCAAGCCGTTGTCCTCTCCGTTGGTCTATGGCTACGGGCGTCCCGGCAGCAACGACGAAGGGGGCCTCGTCGTCGGCGACATCGACGGCAATGGCTGGATCGACGTGATCGTCAGCGATGCCGCGAGTGCGGAACTCGTCGTCTATCTCGGCGGCGCGTCGGGGATCGATCAGGGGACCACGTTTCCTTGTCTCGAAGGAGTGAATCACCTGTCTTTGTCTGATGCCGACGGCGATGGCATCGACGATCTGCTGGTTCTCAGTCCGAAGGAACATGTGCTGGGCGTTTGCCGATTTGTCGACGACCGACTCACGTTTCCGACGCCCCTTCCCCTGGGAATGGAGCCGGCCGTGATGGATCTGGCCGACATCGATGGCGACGGAGCTGCCGAAGTCGTGACGCTGTGTCAGGCACCCGGTGGAAGGCGGGCGACAACGCTCGTCGCGGGCCGAATTGTCGACAACGTCTGGGAACCCCTCAACGACGCCGACGCGAGTGAACTGGAACTGCGTGGCGACCCGCATCGTCTGACGCACGGCGACTTCGACCACGACGGACGCGACGAAATCATCGTGACGTACGAAGGGAGCCGCGAGCCGCAAGTCTTTCGTTTCGACGAAGAACTGGCCGTCTCGGAGGTCACCTCGTCCAGCGGCACGGGGATCGGCGAAATCGAGATCTCGGCAATGTTCGTGGACCAATCGGAGGATTCGGCCGCTTCGCTACTGACGGCAAACGAACGCTATGCACGTCGCCTGGTCTGGGACAATGCCTCCGGCTGGACGATCGTCGAACAGTTCAATGCGGTCGGAGGAACGCCGCGCGTAACGGGAGTCGTGACGCTCGACATCGACCCGGCAGCAGGCGAGGAAATCGTGCTGTGGGACGACGCGACCGACGCGCTGCGACTGTTCCGCAACGAAGAGGGCGTCTCACGGCAATACGACCAGATCGAGATCGGCGAGTTTCCCTTGGTCAACATGCTGACGACCGATATCAACCGCGATGGCGTCGACGATCTGATGCTGGTCGGAACATCGCAGTTCGCGGTGTCGCTCACGGGTGTGCAGCGCGGTGAGTTTCAGGAAGTCGCCAGTTACGAGAACGCCGAACCCGACGAAGTTCTCTTTGGCGATGTCGTCGTGGGAGACATCAACGGCGACGGACTTCCCGAATCGATCCTGATCGATTCGCTCAGGCATTCGATCGAGATTGTTGCGTCGCGCCCCGACTGGCATCTCGAATGGGGTCTGACGTTTCGCGTCTTCGAGGAAAAGAGTTTCTCCGGTGCAGGATCCACGGGACGTCAACCGCGCGAAGTGCTGATTGCCGACGTGACGGGCGATGGAGCCGACGACCTCATCCTGCTGGCTCACGACCGAATTCTGGTCTACCCGCAAGACACGGGTGAGGAGTGAGGAATGAGGAGCGAGGCCGTCGTTAGTTACCCGACCATAGATCGGTCTGGTGGCATCGATGAGGGATGAGGGACGAGCAAGTGTAGTGCTCCGTCCATTGATCGATGTCATGTAGTGCGGGCTTCTCAGCCCGCACAGGCGCGGAAATGTTGCCTGACATTGAGCGATAGACGCACCACTACTGGTCTGCGCGGATTGGGCCCTGCGAGTCTGCCTCTCGTCCCGTCGACATCAGGACCATAGGTGTCTGGTCAGCCTTGCGGCGCGGCAGGTTGTCGACGCGCTGCTCGGTGGCGTTGCTTGCGGTCGGCTCGGTCGCGGCGTTCTTCGATGCGGTAGTGGCGAATCTGGTCGGGGTGGCTGGCGGCCCAGGCGTCGGGACGCAGGGCCTGGTAATTCGTTTCGCCGGTCAGCAGTGCATCGATGACGCCTTTCACGTAGGCCCAGACGTCCAGGTGATTCCGCAGGGCGCTGCTCACCAGAGTCATCAGCGATGCCGCTCGATGACCGGCCGGGACGCTTCCGACGAACAGCCAGTTCTTCCTTCCCACGGCCACCTGTTTCATCAGCTGCTCGCACTCGTTGTTGTCGATGGGGATGCGGGCATCGTCGAGATGACGCGTCAGTGCCGTCCACTGATTGAGCAGGTAGCCCTTCGCCTGAGTCATCCCTTCCTTCGGCAGCAGTGCGGCCATCGATTCCTCCAGATACGTTCGCAGACGCGACCACACCGGTCTCGACTTCTCGTCACGCAGCTGACCGAGCAGACGCAGGTTGCCCCTGCCTTCGGCTTCAATGGCGTACAGCTCCTGAAACATGGCCAGCAGACGTGCGGCGTGCGCCGGGTGATTGAGCCGGGCTTCAAACACCTTGCGCCGCGCATGCGCCGCACACGCGGCATGCGTGACCGCCTGATCGCTGCGCAGGGCAATGCCTGTGTAGCCCGCATAACAGTCGCCGAGAAGCGTGCCTTCATAGTCGTTGTCGATCAGAAAACGGTCGGGTCCGTCGCGATGACGACTCACGGAAAAGTCGAACACGTTCAGCGGCACCTGCACGCCGCGATACGCCCACATTTTCGCATCCACCACCGACTTCCCTTCGGCAATGGCTTTCGAGAACACCTCATGAACACGTGCACTCGCCGGATCATCCGGATCGATCCCGGGAATCGTTTGCGGAATGATGAGCTTCACGCCCGTATCATCGGTTCCGATCACCGCATCCTGGCGGACTTCAGCGGCAAAGAACGCGACCAGCGGGCGGACGAGTGCTGCCGTCGCCGTCATCACATTCAGCAGGGTGCTGCGGGAGGGTGTCCAGCCGGAGCCCGCGAAGAGATCCTGCTGGCGGTAGACCGGCAGGTGATAGCCATACTTTGCCGTCACGATCTCGGCCGCCACACTGCTGTCGTAACGGTTGCCCTCCACGAGACCCGGCGGCCGTGCCGGCTGCGTGACGCCGCACTCCGGCGACTGACGGCAGGCATACTTCGGATACTTCGTCACGCGGACGCGAAGCTTCGGCCGCTCGTACTCAAGTGTTTCCGTCGTGTCATAACCGATGATCGTTTTCACACCGTGTTCATCACACTGCCGTTCGGATTCGGGAACATCTGCCGTGACTTCGTAACGTGGCAGATTCTCCGGGAGTTGTTCGTTGCGAGGCTTCTTCCTCCGCCGTGTGTGCGCAGGAACCGCAATCTCACGGCCGGATTCCTCGACGGCCTGCACAAGACCGTCGACGGCATCATCGACCTGTTCATCATCCACGCCAAAGTCCAGCTTCAGCTGTTTCGGATCCTCAATGTAACGCTCGCTCTTGCGACCAAACAGTTCCTTCAGCAGCATCGCGATTTCAAGCTGCTGCGCTGCGGACTTCTGCTGCAGTTCGGTCAACAGCGCGTCCTGTTGTTCGAGTGCTGCATTCTGTTGCCGAAGCTCTGCCTCCTGTGTTTCGAGGACCGCGTCTTTCTGCTGCAGCAACGCGTCCTGCTGCTCAAGGCGTGCCTCAAGCTCGTGAATCTTTCGCTGCAGGGCGTCCGGCGTCGTCATGCGGGCCACGTTAATGCCCTCGCCAGAATGCGCAAGTGCAAATTCGAGGATTCTTCAGGAATCTCAAAACGCGAAACGCACCCGTCACGATCCACGCGTGAACCGCTTACGCCGCCGCGCTGATTCCAGAGCCACGCCGCCCAGAATCATGGCCAGTTCCGTCGAGTCGATCCGTACCGCAGGGATGTCGGACTGTGCGTCGGCCCGAAGATGCTGGAACGTTCCCGACTCCAGTCGCTTGTAGAACAGAACGAGTCCGTCCGTGTCCCACCACAGCGCCTTGATGCGGTCGCGACGTCGGTTGATGAACAGGAACAGACTCTGACCGTCCGGCTCACGACCGAGTTCGCCACGCACAATTCCGGACAGGCCGTCAAAACTCTTTCGCATGTCGCAGGGCTGCGAGTACAGAAAGATCGACACGGAAGTCGG
>CALOES010000018.1:0-75007 GCA_942492405.1 uncultured Planctomycetaceae bacterium | reverse complement strand
TTCTGGCCGGAGGCAGATTGTAAACCAAGAATCCGAGGAGACTCCCGAGAAAGACCATCGCGACAATGGCTTCAGGGACGTGCAGCGTGAGGAAACCGAGGACGCATAGCGTCAGGCAGACGACAGAGCCGATCGTTGTCGCGAGGCCATCTGCTCCATCAATCAGATTCAGTGCGTTAATTGCTCCCAGCATCCAAAAGTAGGTGAACGGCAAGGCCAGCAGGCCAAGCTCCATCGAGAAGCCGAAAACCACAATCTTGTCGATCACGATATCAAAGGGAAGAAGCACACTGACGGCAACGACTTGGCCGAGAAACTTCTGCCGTCCCCTGAGACCGTAATAGTCGTCGATCAGTCCGACGGCACAGATGATAAGCCCCGCCCCCATCAGGCCCGCCAAGAACTTCCATTGCGATAGGAGAACCTGACTGTATTCGTGCGGAATCAGGAACAATCCGGCAACGCCGATGACAAACGACAGAAACACCACCAGCCCGCCCCCCAGCGGGACGGCGCGAGCCTGCAACTTGCGGTGACCATCGGCGCCATCCATCAGACCGATGCGTCGACTGATGGCAATGACGCAGGGTGTCAGAATCAAACTGACAATCGCGGAAAGTATTGCGGTGATTACAACGTGGTACATTGAGCCATTCGCCGGAGCGATGAGGAGATTGAAGCGAAATCGAGTTTGTTGGTTGCTGCTGACATCATGTGGCACCACCAAGCACGTCTGCGACTCTCTCCGTCCAAGTTTCGATCGGTCTACGGACTTCGTTCATCGATAGCCGTCGCCGATCATGAGACTGCAATCCGTTTTGGTTCCTCTTCGGGAGGGATACCGTTTTCCTCGTTATGGGAGTAGTAATGACCGTATCCATAACCGTATCCATAGGTGTATCGGTACCCACCGTAGCCATAGCCCGACCCGGGGCCCACACCGACATCCAATTCATTCACAACAACCCCCAGCATTTCCCCGCCGACTTCCTGAATACGCTCGACGGTGGCTGTCGCCTCGCGTCGTGTACGACTCGAAAGTTTAATGACACCGATCACGGCGTCGGCCCATGGTGCCACGGTCAATGGATCGGTGACGACTAGCACCGGGGGCGTGTCGATCAGAACGTAGTCAAACTTTTCGCGCAGCACCTTCACGAGCTCCGCCATTTTGGGAGAACTCAGAACCTCAGAGGGGTTCCGTACTTTCTTTCCTCCGGCAAGCACCGACAGTCCCGTGACCTCGGTTTGTTGGATGACATCAAACGGTTCGACATCGTCCATGAGGACATCCGTGAGTCCCGGTTGTTCCAGCAAGGCAAACAGCCGTGGTTGCATCGCTCGACGCAAGTCGGCGTCGAGTACCAGTACCCGTTTCCCCAGATGTGCCAACGAGACAGCAAGATTGGCCACCACCGTCGATTTACCCTCTCCTGGGGACGGACTGGTGACCATCAGAACCTGGTGACGCTCCTCGTGTCGATTGAATTGCAGACTCGTGCGAATTCCCTTGAAAGCCTCCGCAATGCTGCCTCCCGGTCGATGGTGGCACCAAACGTTTTTATCCAGTTTTGAATCTTCGTGCTTCAGTCGCACGCGATCCGGAAACGTGGGGATGTGTCCCAAGACGGGGATCTTGAGATTCTCGCGAATGTCTTCCGGATTGCGGAAGCTCGAATCCGCTTGCTCCAGCAGGTATCCGATCACGAGCCCCACCAGTGCTCCCAAGGCTCCAGCAATCGTCATGATGCTGCTGAACACCGGCTGAACTTGTTCGCCTGTCTCGGGATATGCCATCACCTCCACGCGAATCCGATCGATGTCGTCCATCAGTTCGATTTCGTCGATCTGACGCAACACCGAGTCGTAGAGTTGTTGCGCTCGCTCAATACCCGCTCGCAATTCTGCATCTCCTGAGTTCTTCAACCTTGAGTGCGGTAGCACCAACGCTTTCCAATTCAAACTCCTGATCGAGAGTCTCCAGCTGATGATTTGCAATCTCTCGCTGCCCTTGTAATGCATCGATCCAGAGTTGCAGCTGCTCTTCAGGAGGAGCCGATTCAAACTCGTCAAGACTGGCAAGCCGTTGCGAGTAGAGCTCGATTTGCGCCTGGTTGCGCTGTCGATCGGGATGATCAGCTCCCAAGCGAAAACTGAGCTGCTGATCTTCAAACTCCAAGTCCTCGATCAAGAACTCCAATTGGGTTCTGCGTGCCTCGATAGCAGCATCTTGATTCGCGAGCTCTCCCAGCGGCATGCGGGACATCGCCAGTTTGAACGCCTCGATGTTGCCGCCATTTGCCAGGAAGCCCTCCACGGCGTCAATGCTATTATCGATGTTTCGGATTTCGTCCTGAAGTGCCATTCGCTGGCTGATGATTGTCTCAAGTCGCCGTGAATGCAGGTTGACGGGAACGTCCTCACCGAGCGGGATCAATGTCGACGTGGCCACGAACCGGCGATACTCCTCTTGCCGATCATCCAACTCTACCTTGAGTTTCCCTTGAGCCTTCTCCAGTAAAGTCAGCAGCTCTTCGGCTGTCGAGGCGTATTGTTCCGCCAGAAATCTCTCATAAGTAACGGCAACGGCTTCGACAATTGTCGGGCAGTCGTGGGAAACGGGCCCGGTGAAAGTCAGTTCGAACATGTCGTCATTGATCGCGTTGACAGCCAGCCCATCGACAATCTGAGAGACGATCTCTGGAGTCCCTCTTGCGGTCAACCGAAATGTGTCGAGCGTCCGCAGTTCAAATCTGTCGACCTGTTCTGGCTCGACCAACATCGACACTTCGGGATCGGTCTCGACCACTTCAGGATCGGGAACAACCTCATCGGTCGACGGAAAGAACAATTCGGGGTTAACAGCCCGTGCGACGATTTGCGGACTGGTGACGATCCGCATTTGCGTCGACAACCGGTTCTCGTAACCAATTCCGGACGCCATATGCGTCATCGGTAGCTGCTGTTGAATCATTAAGATTCGTGTTGACGACCGATACAGAACCTGAGTCCTGGTGAACTGCAAGTAGCCGAGCCCCAGTCCGCAGGCCAGCGTGCAGAAAACGAGCAGCTTGTGCCGCGTAAACGCGGTCACGAATCCGGACTTCTGCGGTTGCGAACCTTGTCCGTTGGGAGGGCCGGCTACCGGAAGAATTTCGGTTTCATAAACCGATGGGAGTGACATTCAAGCTTCCTGATTCGCCGTCCAACAATGCTCTACGGAACAAGCACGCGAGTGAACGGCCAGATGAGTGATTGATGCGCGCCTTCGCATCAATAGAGGAGCAACTGAAAACGAATCATCCGAAATAGAGGATTGGTCACTGCCGTGGCAGCAGGGGAGAACAAGACGGGAGTGATGAACTGCGTTATCCACGGCCCGCGCGCACTCCGTTCCTCTGGGTGACAACCCAAACGAGTTCAATGAGTAATCCATTCGCTCATCCATGAGTGAGTGTTGGCCAATCCAGGACCGATACTTCAAGGGCGTCATACCCCTGTCAACATTTCGCGACCGTGTTTGATCGCAACAGTTTCAACTGACTGACATTGATCGCTACCATCGACGCGATGAGCCGTCTGCATGCTTGCAGGTACCGCAGAAGTGCACTGGAGTGTTCGATGAAATCCGGCTGAATTTCTGAAGTCTCTTGCATCGCAACCTGTTGATGCCACGACGCTTGGCAGCCAAAGAGAACGACAAAGCATCGACGCACTGGCGACCGGCTTTGATCACCTGCGTCGAGAGATAATGACTCAAATGGGTGTGTCAGACAGACCACCGAATCATCGTTTGATTTGAGCACTCGTTGGCCCCTTGGCGACGACCGCCTCCTTCAGTCGTCATCGAATCACTTCCGTGCGTCTCCGCATCGCGGATGCACGTCGTCCTGTTGTCCATCCAGCGCAGCAACCAGAAGATGTTGGAGTCGTTGCCGACAACCAAAATCAACAAAGTTCATTTTTTTCGTCGTTGGTGAGACCCGTACTGCTTTTAGGTGGGTTGTCGGTAGGAGATCAGAAGCTACCCGCAGCGAATGCGGATGTCAACAAGAACGTTCAAGAAATGTCTCTAGTCCTTGACCAGCCTGCGGTTGCACTCGTCGTCAGTGACCAACGAGGGGAGTAGTAGCTTCCCGTTCAGTACCCAGTATCACGTGAACACATCCTCAGGTCATGTACGGATCGCCACGCCACAGCCCAAAGGAAGTGGGAAACGACGGTAGCGGGTCGCGATTCACACTTTAATCAGATCCAGTTCACGACACGTCGTGATCGAGATCATGGACTCTCCGTTCACGCTCCGCGCGCTGCAAGTCGCAGGTCACCATCATCGTGACTAGGTCGCCAAACGTCGTTTTTGGCTGCCAACCGAGTTTGTCGCGGGCCTTGGAGGCATCTCCCCGCAGTTCCTTGGCCTCACTGGGACGGAAGAACTGGCGATCAACGTGGACGAATTCCGCCGCATCCAGTCCGAGGGCATTGAACGCCAGGTCGACGAATTCCTGGACGGAATGGCATTCTCCGGTGGCCACGACATAGTCGTCCGGCTGCTCATGGTTCAGCATCAGCCACATCGCTTCGACGTAGTCGCCCGCAAAGCCCCAATCTCGCTGTGCTGACAGACTCCCCAGAGAAAGTTCGTGTTGCAGGCCCGCGGAAATGCGTGCTGCGGCCAGTGTGATCTTACGCGTCACGAAATCGGGGCCGCGCAGCGGTGACTCGTGATTGTACAGGATCCCATTGCAGGTAAAGACGCCGAACGCTTCGCGATAATTGACGGTATGGTGAAATGCTGCCGCCTTGGCACTCCCGTAAGGACTCATGGGATGGAACGGCGTCTCTTCTGTTTGTGGTGCCGTTCCAGGTTTCCCACCGAACATTTCGCTCGACGCGGCGTTGAAGAATCGGACCGCCTGCCGCGCATTCAGCTGCCGCACCGCCTCCAGCAGGTTGACGGTCCCTTCGGCGTTGACGTGATGCGTGTAACTGGGATTCTCAAACGACACTTGGACATGGCTCTGTGCCGCCAAGTGATAGACTTCGTCCGGTCGCGTCTCGAGCAGCAGCCGCATCATCCCGGAGGCGTCAGTCACGTCCCCATGTTCCAGCTTCAATCTCTGGCGGACTTCGGGGGCAAGTTCCGAGTCCAACTGCGCCAGCCGCCACGCTCCCTTGCCGCCCGAACAGCGGTCGACTCCCACGACGTGGTAGCCTTTCCCGAGCAGTAATTTGGCGAGATAGTACCCATCCTGCCCGGAAATACCGGTGATCAATGCTCGGCGTGACAACAGGCCGCCTTCCCTTTTTGCACTACCAAATAGATGGGTCACCGCGTTTGATCGCGGCAAATCACCCGATCCGTTCCACGTCGCAGTCGTCGATATCGACCGAGGCCCCTTGCTGCAGAAAGTTGACCATCACAATCAGACGCACTCGACCCTGCCGACGGACCACCGTCCCCACTTTGCCCGAAAAGGCTCCGGTCTTGACGATCACGCGATCGCCAGCCTCGATTCGGGCCTCGGGAGCCAGGGGGGCACCCACTTGGATCAGCTCGCGCAATTCCCGGAGGTCCGTAAACAGCTGTGTCGGATCGGGAACCTCGATAACCCGTGAGATGCAATTGGTGGTGAGCGCCTGATAGCGACGCTCGTCATCGCCACACAGAAACACGTAGTTCGAGAACAGGGGCAAATGGCTCGTCCGCCGACGTCCGGTGGGGGATTTGTAAGAGCAGGGGATCACCGGACCGTAGTGTGGAATCTCCATCTGGCGTAGTCGCCGCATGAGTTCCTTTTCCCGGCGGGACAACGTGTACAGCGCCCACCAAGTTTCCGACGGGGATTCCCCCTCGAAAAGCCCTTTGGGGTAGATATCAGGCTCGGACTGCAGTATCGGCATGGGAGATTGAAGTTGTGTGAAGCTGGCACGCCACAGCGAGGTTGATCCTGGTTCAAAGAGAATCGCTTGAGTCGACCCGCAACAAGACCTAATCAACCGTCCTGTACTCCGTCTTACGCTACGCTGAGGTCGCATGCATTTTCAACCATTTGGCGTCCTTTCTGAATCCGGCAAGCCGAGTTTGTCGGTTTGTTGACGCCCCGGCAACGCATTTTCGCGGTCGGCGAATTGTATTTCGGATTCGAGTGGTTTCGGGGTCGGATTTGGGAACACGTTCGGGATATGCAGGAATGGATGCTTCCCGCAACACCCGAGCACAGCTTCGCACCGTCTCATCAGTTGTGGCAATTGCTCGTAAGTATTGCTCAATTATGCAGCACTCTGTGGCGAGACTTCATCCGCAGAGACGCGATAGCCGAAGCTCTTGCAAACCCCCAGAACCCTATATTTGACAATCTGGGCAGTTTTTGCAGCTTGATATCTTGAGAAATCTATGTCGTACGACTAATTTCTGATCAGTCTACGGTTTCACGCAGTTGGATTTCGTAAAGCGCAAAAAACAGGATTTATTGCTTCGAAAGGGCCCGATGAGATTGCCTACCACTTCAATCATTCGTTTTGCTGCGGCCTCGTGCGTCGCCCTGGTGGCTTGCATGTTTTCTGCGAGCTCCGCGTCGGCAGGCTGGGTCGGATCCTTTTTCGTGAATGGTAGTACGAGTGCCAGCGGAGGGCATCCACTCTCAGCCAACGCACAATTTGCAATCGACGCAGACGCTGACACGATTCAGGTCACATTGTGGAATCTTCAGGCAGACCCAACGGCTGCCGGGCAACTTTTGACCGGTGCAGTGTTTAACATTCGCGAAAACGGCGTCGACTTGGGCGATCCGGCAGGAGCGAATACGATCGTCAGCCAAATTGGCACTCTGCGAACTGTGAACAGCAATGGCACCTGGAGCGATGGGGGCTCGACGAATGAATTAGGCTGGGGGTTTTCCTACGACTCAGGGGCAGGTGGTTTCTTGCTGAACGGCTTGGATAACACAGGGATACCCCAAGAGCGAGCATCGCGGCAAATCATCGGACCAGCAGGTACAGGCGACCTGTACAACAACGCCAATCCCTCTGTAACTGGCGGTTCCCACAACCCTCACCTGGCTATCGTTGCGTCGTGGACCCTCAGCGGGTTTGGAGACTTGACGGAGAATTCTCGTATCGCGAACGGTGTCCTCTTCCGATTCAACACCGACGGCTCCATCGTCCGTGAGTCGCAAACCATCTATGAAGACTCCATCACTTCGAGCGTCCCTGAGCCAGCCAGCATGTTGCTGTTCGGGTTGACCTTTGTCGGGGGTGGGTTGGGCCTACGATGTCGTCGGCACCAGCGAAAACAGAACGCCTGAGCTTAGATTGCCATAGCTGCTGGGTGCGGACACGATGCCGTGTCCAGCATTTTTTGTGCAGATTGCTGCGAAGCACCCGACTCACAATCTTTGTTGTGGCAGCTTTGTGGGTCTCAGTCTTCCCTCATCCGACACGCATTCAGGTCGTGAGATGGGCTGTCGCTGATTCGGCAGCCGTCGCGCTCCGATTACGCTTCTGACATGATCGTGGAACCGTCTGAGCCGGAATGATAGCCCGGCGAGTTCCGCTTGGGTTTCCACGGGTCAAACCCAGTCCCTGCCGACAACAAGCAGTGAACTTGTGTTCATATCTCAGGGATGGCAAATCTGGCCTCGAGATGGGTCGTACCATCTACCGCTTCGCCGCTTCGCCGAAAACGGCGATCTCTGGGTGAAAAACCTCCGCCCGCTGCGGTTTCTGACGATAGGAATCCCAGTGGCGGTCCCTATCGATTCCTCGACGCCTCCGATCGGAACAGCATGCGTCGATTCTTGTACCCATTGATTTTGATTGCGGTCAGTTGCTGGCCGACCTCGATCTCTGCCGGCTTGGTCATCAATCTCAATGACATTGGCGGAACGGCTCCGACCACCACAGGCACCGGCAGCTTGTATTCGGTGATGCGCGCTGCCTCCGACGTCTGGGAATTGGCCTATAATGGCACGGAATTCAACCACACGCTGGATCTTGCGTTCCGCTGGACAGCCAAGAGCGGCAGCACTCTGGCGAACCATGTTTTGTTCGGACAGACTGGGGGGCGTGAGACCTCGGGACTGATCAATTTTGACAACGACGGCAGTAGCGCGTTCTTTCTCGACGGCACGCTCGACACCACCAATCTGGCGGCACTGATCGCCTCGTCGAGCGAGTTTTCCACCTACAACGAATCCTCCTCTAATCTCGGAGGCGGACTGCTCAACGTCCAACGCACATTTTCAGGTGCCACTGGTGCCGCAGCGGGAAGAATTGACGCATTTTCGATCGCCTTGCACGAAATCGGCCACGCTCTCGGAATGGATACTGACAACTTGTCCTACCAGGCAGAGTCATGGCCGGATAACGATGTTGATGTGACTGGCTTGCTGCCGTTTGCCGGGACCGTGATCCCCACGAACAACTCCGCAGTACCCGCCGATTTCGGGACGTCAAACCCTCACATGCATACCAGCCTCAGCACCACACTGCTCTACTCAAATTTCAGCTCCGGCACCCGCAAGCTACCTTCTGCGGTCGACATTCTCGCGAACGCTCAACTCAGCCAGTTCACCGACCCCAATTATGAACTGGCGTCTGCCGCGACTGGCGTTCCGGAACCTTCGGCAATGCTGCTGGCAAGTATCGTCGGCGGAATGGGGATCGCATTTCGATTCCGTCGACGGCGCGTGGCCAATGGTATAGATCCGGCCAATAAGGCATGAGTCGGTATCGGCCTTTGCCGACACGATCGCACTGGCGTCTAGGTAAACCTGTTTCAGGTGCTGGGCAGCCGCGCCACCCAGTTGCCGCATCTCTACACACAGAGCCTTCTACTGGTTGGTGAGTCCGGCAAATCTTCAATAGCTTAGCGGCGAAGGCTTGCGGGTGGTTGTTGCCAACGGTAAAAGCAGAGTGTACGGACTCATTTCCCCCTGAATCTCCCAACTTCTCTGCCATGCGTCGCGCAGGCATTTGCTTGATTGCTACCGCGTTGTTGGTGTCGTGTCCTGTCGACACCGATGCGGGACTGATTATCAACCTCGCACAGCAGGGTGGAACGGCTCCGACCACCACGGGCACGGGCAGCTTGTCCTCCGTCATGCGTGCGGCTGCGGACGTTTGGGAATTGGCCTTCAATAGCTCCGATTTCGATCACACCTTAAATCTATCGTTCCGCTGGACGGCCAAGAGCGGCAACACTCTGGCGAACCATGTCTTGTTCGAACAGACTGGTGGGCGTGAGACCTTTGGACTGATCAATTTCGACAACGATGGCAGTAGCGCGTTCTTTCTAGACGGCTCGCTCGATACCAGTAATCTGGCGGCACTGATCGCCTCGTCGAGCGAGTTTTCCGGCTATTCCGAGTCGAATCTCGGAGGCGGACTGCTAAACGTCAAACGCACGTTTTCAGGTGCCAAAGACGATGCAGCAGTAGGAAGATTCGACGCATTTTCGATCGCCCTGCATGAAATCGGCCACGCTCTCGGAATGGATACTGACAACTTGTCCTACCAGGACGAGTCGTGGCCCGACAACGACATTGATGTGTCTGAATTGCTGCCGTTTGCCGGGATCGCGATTCCCACGAACAACTCCGCAGTACCCGCCGATATTGGGACTTCAGACCCTCACATCAACCTCAGCACCACACTGCTCTACCCAACTTTCAGCTCCGGCATTCGCAGACTTCCCTCAGCAGTCGATATTCTCGCGAATGCTCAACTGAGCCAGTTCAGCAACCCCAACCTCGACCTGCAGAGTGTTCCCGAACCGTCGGGCCTTTTGCTAGCGGGCATTGTGGGTGGATTGGGGATCGTGCTTCGCCGACGTCGACGCCGCCTCGAAAAGAGCCAAACGACGGCGGCCTGAGCTCTCTGAAATGCCCGTTATTTGTGCTCAGGGCTGATGCTGGGCGCACTTCTCGCAGCCACAAAAGAATTTCAAAGATTCCGCGCGCGCTTTTCCAACCGAATAGCGATTGACGAGGTAGCGTTGTAGCGTTGTACTTCGACTTGCCTGATCGGCAAATTGCCGTATTCACTGCACGATTCGGTGGTACAATCAAATTGGACGGGTCAACAACGTTTCGAAGTAATCTGCCGGAATCAGGTTGTGCGTAAGACCCATCCCATGACGGAGGAATCCCCTTCGTCTCACGGTGCGCGCGTTCCCAGCCGGCTGACGCCAGAACCGAGTCGGCAAGACCGGCAAATCAGCGATCTTGCAACTTTTCAGACTTGCCTGACGATTGCCGTCTACTTGGGAGTTCTCGCCGCGTGCATCCTCGCGGCGCTCGTTTTCACGTCTCCCAATCCGAGTGGTGTTGCGCGGACTATCGGTACGGTTCTCAAGTGGGTGGCCCTGATTCCCATCGCCGTGGCATTGGTCCTCGGCATCCCGCTGGTGATCGCTTGCAGGTTCAGCGGCAAGCCTCACTGACATCGGGGCGAGTGAGCCTGTCCCGTGTCGATCAACGATCCAGCCGCGAGCTGGTCGAAGAAACGATCGAACCGCTGCGCTCGCACTCTTTGTCTGCCTGCGATAATCTCTGATGAATCAAGGCTTTTCGCCAAGACGTTCTCTCCGCCGTGCTCATTCTTGAACGGACGGTGGGAAGGATGCGATCGAGGCACTCGCAGGATTCTGGGCCAACGAGGAATGAACAGGCTCATGAGGATGGAGGGAGTCCCCCTGTGATGACCGACAACGCGGGACCGGGCTCCGACGGCGATGTGAGCAGTCCGCGCCCCCGCGCCGAACCGGAGACTCCCCAGCGCGAGTTTCACGACATCACGCTCTACGGACGCCGTCCCGGTTTTATGCATTTGGTGAGCGCGGTCCTGTTCCTGGCCGTCGTCACATGGGTGCTCGTCGGAGGGCATGTCGATCTCATGCACTTCGTGTTGCTGGGGATTGCCCTGCTCAATCTGTGGCTGGTGGCCAGCGTCTTTGTGCTGGCACCCCGCATTCGCATCCGAGAGGGTGTTTTCTCGCTGCGGGCCATCCGTTCGTGGACGACGCCTGCCACAAATGTTGCGGCCGTCGCCCTTGAGTCGGGCAAGCTTGTGGTGACGTTTCAGGATCTCAGTCTCGCGCAACACTGGACACAGCGTCGATCCCGTAAGAAGCGCGGCAAGCAGTATGGTTGCGATCTGTTGACGTTTCGCGGTGCGTATTCGCTCAAACAGGCCCAGCAGTTGCAGGCCGCCCTCGGGTTGCCACACCAGCCGCACGATCGGTTCGCCGAATTCGAACAGACACTGCAAAGACTGACTCCCCATGTCTGGGTCACGCCACTGCTCATCCTGATCAACCTCGCGGTCTTTCTGGCGATGCTCGCCGCGGGTGCCGATCCGTTGCAGCCCCGTGCCGCAACGATGCTCGCCTGGGGGGCGAACAGCACTCCACTGACGGCCGGCGGTGAATGGTGGCGGCTCCTGACTTGCACATTTCTTCACTTCGGCCTGTTCCACCTGCTGATCAATCTCTGGATCCTGCGCGACATTGGCCGCGAAGCCGAACGACTGCTGGGCAATGTCGGCTTCCTGATCAGCTATCTGTTCGCGGGTGTCATGGGAAGTGTGGCCAGCATCGTCTGGAACCAAACGCAGATCGGGGCAGGTGCGTCGGGAGCAGTATTCGGGGTCTTCGGCATGCTGCTGGGATACGTCACCTTTCAGCGCGGAGCGATCCCGATGGAAGTCGTCCGCGAACACCGCTTCAGTGCCTTGACGTTCCTGGTGCTCAACGTCGCCATTGCCTGGGGCATCGCCTGGATCGATCAAGCGGCCCACATCGGCGGCTTCGTCACGGGAGTCGTCAGCGGCGTGATCCTGGGCGGCCCGATCACGCGAGCAGCGCGCCAGCGAGTCTGGCGGAATTCAATCCTCGCAGTGGTCGCCGTCGTGTTGACAGGCTTGTCGGTCGTACTTCTGCCGTCCTGAGTGCCAGGGGAGGCTCAGACTTATCCTTTTCAGCGGCCGAATGGAATTTCGGATGACAGATTAGGCTCGGGTAACGACTTTGCACATTCTTCCCATTCTGCCGATATTTCGGGGTCGAGACTTGATTTCGAGATCTGGCCCGATTAGTCTTTGAAAGACTGTCGCAGAACAAGGCTTGGGCTTAATGCATCAAGATTCAAACTGCGTTGGGGCCAGACGTTTCGGAGGGATTCTGGCGGGCGAACTTTCCACTCGTAATGCAGTGAGGAGATCTCATGAAATTGCCGCTTCGAGTTGCTGTGCTGTTCTTCGCATTGGTCGGATCAGCTCAAATCTGCTCTGCCAGCTTCATCTACACGGGCGACAGTACTGGGGGGCTTTGGACCACCAATTCGGCGAACGGGTCTTCGACTCTGATCGGATCGATGGGATCCACGCAATTCGACATCGCTTTCAACCCTTTCGGCCAGCTCTATGGCGTGACCGGGAGCAGCCTCTATAGCATCAACGCTAATTCTGCCGCTTCGTCGCTCATCGGGAGTCTGGGTGCGGTTGTCAATGGATTGGATTTTAGCTCAGCCGGGATCCTCTACGGTTCAGGGGGTAGCACTCTCTTCACAATCAACACATCGACTGGTTCGACAACAGTTGTCGGAAACATCGGCTTTGCATCGGGCGGAGACTTGGCCTTCGCCAGCGACGGCTCCCTGTTTATGACGACGACTACTAATCGGCTTGTCAAAGTGAATACAGGCACGGGAGCAGGGACCGATATCGGTGCCATTGGTTTTGCCAATGTCTATGGTATCGACTTCATTGGCAGCACGCTGTATGGAACGACCCTGTCGGGACAGTTGCTGACCATCGACACTGTGACCGGTGCAGGAACTCTGGTGGCGGCGACAAGCCCGTCAGTTGCTAGTTACGGGTCAAGTGTGAATCCGGTTTCGGTTCCCGAGCCGACCAGCATGGCTCTGCTCGGCCTGGCCAGTCTCGGCGGGTTGGGAGTGCGATGGCGAAATCGTCGGAAGGCGAAGAACGCCCAAGCCGCTGCGTAACGACTGACTTCAACACGAACGACCGAACGCCATCCTTTCGAGGGTGGCGTTTCTTCGTGTGTGCCGCTGCACAGCGGAGCCAGGGAGTGAAAAAAGGCTTCCGATGACTCCTCCGGCTCGCATGGCGAATCTGCACATTCTTCCCAGTTTAACGCTGGGAAGGTTGCTGCCGGTCGTGCCGGCGGCTACTTTCAGCATGCATTGGAAGTGATTGATGTTGCTGCGCGGGGCAACGTGGCTTCGCGCGGCGCGAGGTTGACCGGGGTCAGTTACCGAGCAGATGACGGGCACGAACACATCGACGCGAGTCTCCAACCGACGGACGCACGGCGTCTGTCGTGAGGCGAGCTTGGTGTTTCGGGTGCTGCTCTTCATCGTTGTCGTCTGTTTCTCTTCGCAGGCCCAGGCGAGCTTCATCCTCGACGGTTTCGCGGTCGAAGAATCGGATTCAATCGATTTGAACGAAGCGTTTCGCTTCTGCGCCTCGCTATCCGTTTCGAGCGAAAGTCCCGAACCGGAAGACGAGGCGGAGCCGGAGCCGCCATTGCCACCGCCAGCCGAGGCGCCACCTTCCAGTATGTCGGGTGGACAGGTTCCGGTCGTCGGCCCGGGTAGCTCCGGATTCTCGGTGGCGGCCATCGATTTCGAGGAGGCCGCAAAGGCCGCTCTTGACTTGGCGGCTGAGCGAATCGCAGCTGGAGATTCCCCTCTCCCATCTCGACCGCATCTTCCGCCCGCCGCGGGTTGTGGCGTGAACCCTGCTGTTCGAGAGGTTGCGGTCAGCGACTGACAAGCAGTCTCGCTTTGCCGAGTCGCTCCGGCCTCCACATCGTTCCAACTCATTATGAACTCATTTTCAGCAAGTCCGTGATTCGTTCATCGCTATTGGAGCGTGCAGGCCGAAGCGGGACTGCGAATCGCCTCGGGGATTTCACCGACAAACGCTAACAGGCAATGATGAAGAACGAGTAAACTCGACGGGGCTGGTAGCGGATTGGATTCACTGCGTCAAGCTATTTCGGATTGCGATGTAGCCGACTCTACGTCAGGCAACGGCAAGCGTGACCTCTCAACCGGTGCTTCGTCGGCCTTCACATTCTCGATCGATACGACGAACGCTCACGACTAACGCCGATCATCGCTCCCTTCTTCGCCGACGTGCGATCTTGCACCCGGCCACCCCCCAGCCTGGCGTTTGACCGCGTACCGCTCGAATGGCCACTCGCGGCATCCGTCGGTCATCCCCAAACGTACATGGTACGCTGTGCGGTCCTCTCCACTCTCACAGCTATTCAACGATCTGGCAACTGGAATGACGAGCGATTCGATACGGGGGGAACTTGTCGTTTCATCGGTTCAACTACATCAGATTCAAACCACCCAGTAAGCGAGGCTGGCGGCTGACGCAGGTGGACTTAAGGTCGTTCAACCGCGAGGCCGGTTTTCTGAACGGCACCAACGACCTCTGGAACCTTGTGTTGAGCTGGCGGTTCCGCCGCTAACGGTGCCTTCCTGGATGGCAACGCGGTGACGGGATTGACCCACAGTACAGCCTGAACATGTGATTCGACGACCGCTATTTGTTCCCGGTCCGCAATGGGCAGGTCCAAGTGAACCGCCGTTCCCGAACCGACCAGCCTGGCCCTGCTCGGCCTCGCCAGTCTCGGAGGGTTGGGTGTGCGGTGGCGAAATCGTCGGAAGGCGAAGCACGCACAAGCCGCTGCGTAACGACTGACGTCAACACGAACGAATCTGGCGCGAATCTGGCGAACCCATTCACAAACACAACACCAACAGGAATATGCAATGAGAACACAGAGATCTCTGATTGCCGTGGCCGTGGCGCTGTTCGCGGCCGCAGGGCCGCTGCAGGCCGGCATGGTCACGATCAACAGCAGCGTCACCCGGTCCACTTCGGTTGACGAGAACCTGCACCCCGGTATCTGGTCTGCGTCGAACATCAGTACAGCGATCCCGACGAACACGACGATCTCGACCTCCATCGGCGGGGCGAGTTCCGCAACGACGATCGGTTACAACGAAGTCGGCAGCCAGACAATCTTCGGGTTTCGACATGGCCCACACCCGAGCGGGGGGAGCTGCCTCCTATGGACGGACCTACGAGTCTTCGCTCTATTTCACCGCGTTGGCCAACACGATCTATGAACTGAGTGGCACATACGACCTGATGGGAGATGGCGCCGTTTACAACTACATCTTCCTCAAGGATGTGACCGACAACAATCAGTTATTCTACAGCTACCAGCAATCGCGGAGTACGTTCAATGAGTCGTTCACGCTGGGCCAAACCGGGGGTGATCATGCCGACTCCTTATCCGGCAGTCTGACGGGATCGCTGATTTCCGGGCACCAATATGAGTTTCGTTTCGATGCCTACGTCTGGTCCTACGACGGCAACATCGGTGACTATAGCCCCAACGCGGCGTCGGGTGCCGGCAATTTCACGCTGACGATCGGTGACGCCGTCACCAGTGCCCCCGAACCGACCAGCATGGCCCTGCTCGGCCTCGCCAGCCTGGGCGGGTTGGGTGTGCGGTGGCGCAATCGTCGCAATGCGAAGAACGCCGAGGCCGCTGCGTAACGACTGACTTCAACACGAACGACCGAACGCCATCCTTTCGAGGGTGGCGTTTCTTCGTTGCGCTGCCAGCCAACGCATTCGCCAGCCGAGTTCAACCCCGAATGCTCATCACCAAT
Source organism: uncultured Planctomycetaceae bacterium (assembly GCA_942492405.1). Classification (GTDB taxonomy): domain Bacteria; phylum Planctomycetota; class Planctomycetia; order Planctomycetales; family Planctomycetaceae; genus JANNSB01. The sequence continues at coordinate 59,282 of CALOES010000018.1, read as the reverse complement.
ACTGACATTGGCATTCCCCCCTGCTGACTGGTCCGGAACGTCCGAACCCACCAGGGATGGCAGTCATTGAGCAGCGGTCATAATCGGCCAGTCGGACTCGAATCACAACTTTGCGTATTCCTCTCATTTTAACAACAGCGAAGGTTGATGATGATATCGTCGGCTGCTACTTTCACGATGGTTTGGGACTTTGGCTTGAGCAATCGTCCACGGAAATCGCAATCGAAAGGGCTCCAATGTTGAGTTGGAAAACGAAAATGCTGGCAGTCGTGGCGTTGATCGCCATCTGCATTGTCCCGGCCACGCAGGCTGGTGCTGGTTACGTCACTCCTGGGTCGCTCCACTCGGACGAGTACACATTCTTTTCATTTCCAACCGCTTGGAATCCAGGTCCGGGGACGGCACGGGTGGGAGGTTTTCCCGCACCTGGCGGCGCGACATGGAGTGCGATGGGTGCCGGACTGATTGATGCCAGTGGTGACGCACATGGAGGTCATATGACCACGTCGTTGACTGCCTTATATGCGGGTGGGGTCGACGAGCTCACGACGATCGGTCTGGCTCTCGACACGTGGGCGGCGGTTTCGGGATTCACGAATCTCGGTATGGTGGCCGATGGCGGCGGTGGCTTTGGTGCCGCGGATCCGTCGGCCCAGCTGAGTCAGACGGCGAACGATATCCGTCAATCGGTGCCATCTACATCGAAGGTGCCGTGCGCTCGAATGTGCCTGGCCCACAGCGTACCAGCCAGGAACAATGAGGCTGCATTTATCGCAGACTGGCGGATTCTTTTTAGCCGAGCTGAAGTCCACTAATCGACGACTCCATTACTCGTGGTCTCTGACGGTATGGGGGAGGTGGAACGATCGATTTCTATACGGTCGCCCGTTGCATATCGTTGTGGTCACTAGCTCTGAGGACTGGGCCATGGCAGTGTGAGATTCCAGTATGTGAAGGGTCTACGCGGGACCTCTGCGACACTGCGACTTTCATTTGACATCGCATGGATTCTATACGTGCGATCGTTATGGACCTAACTTGCCACGTGTCGGCGACAACAATTCCGTTTTAACCGACCAGCACAGTGGCCCTGCTCGGCCTCCACGTCCAGCTCTGTGGACGGGTTCGGTGTGTGGCGGCGAAACCGTCGCGAAGGCAAAGAACGCCGAGGCCGCTGCGTAACACTGACTTCAGCACGCACGACCGAACGCCATCACAGCGAGCGTGTCGTCTTTTGCAATCGGGATGCGATCGACCACGATTGATGTACTAGTAAGCGGACATGACGGATTCCGGTGGGATACGGCTCCCCGTCAGTACCAACTCATTCTGGTCACTGAAACCGACTCCATCAACGGCGTCCCCGAACCGACCAGCATGGCGTTGTTGGGCCTAGCCAGCCTGGGCGGACTCGGTGTGCGGTGGCGAAATCGTCGGAAGGCGAAGAACGCTCAAGCCGCTGCGTAACGACTGACTTCGCACGAGCGAATCTCGCGAACTCATTCACATCACAACACCAACAGGATCACGACATGAAAACACTCACCTCTCTCACCGCCATGGCCGTGGTGCTGTTCGCGGCCGCAGAGCCGCTGCAGGCGGGTATTGTCACGATCGACAGCAGCAACACCGTGTCCGCTGCAGACGACGACAACTTGTACCCCGGCACCTCCTATGACTCCGAGACGAATACCAGCACGGCGATCCCCACGAACACGACGATCTCGGCCTCAGTGGGTGGGGCCAGTTCTTCGACGACGATCGGCTACAACGAGGTGGGTGGCCAGACGATCTTCGGCTTCGACATGAGCCACGCGCGGGCCGGGGGAAACTACTCCTACGGGCTGACCTACGAGTCATCGCTGCTATTTCACCGCGTTGGCCAACACCGTCTACGACCTGAGTGGCACGTACGACCTGACGGGGGATGGCACTGTGTGGTACTACGCCTACCTGTACGACATTACGGCAAACAACCAGATGTTGTTCCAACAACTACCAGGAGTCGAACAGCACATTGAACGAATCGTTCACACTCGGCCAGACCGGTGGAGATGATGCCAACTATCTGGAAGGCAGTCTGACGGGCTCGCTGATCTCCGGGAACCAGTACAGCTTCTATTTCGACGCCTACGTCTACTCCTATGACGGCAATATCGGCGGCTACAGCGCCAACGCGGCGACGGGGGAAGGCAACTTCACGCTGAAGATCGGCGAGAGCGACAACATCAACGGCGTTCCCGAACCGACCAGCATGGCCCTGCTCGGCCTGGCCAGCTTGGGCGGGTTGGGTGTGCGGTGGCGAAATCGTCGGAAGGCGAAGAACTCGCAGGCTGCTGCGTAACGCTGGACTCAACACTCCAGCCACATTTTCCACCGGAACCAACTCATGAAGAACATATTCTCTCTCATCGCCATCGCCGTAGCGCTCATCGCTACGGCCGGTCAGGTCCAGGCGGGCATGGTGACGATCGACAGCAGCGTCACCCGGTCCACTTTGGTTGACGAGAACGTGCACCCCGGTATCTGGTCCGCGTCGAACATCAGTACAGCGATCCCGACGAACACGATGATCTCGACCTCCATCGGCGGGGCGAGTTCTGCAACGACGATCGGTTACAACGAAGTCGGCAGCCAGACAATCTTCGGGTTTGACATGGCCCACACCCGGGCGGGGGGAGCTGCCTCCTATGGACGGACCTACGTGTCGTCGCTCTATTTTACCGCGTTGGCCAACACGATCTATGAACTGAGTGGCACATACGACCTGATGGGAGATGGCGCCGTTTATAACTACATCTTCCTCAACGATGTGACCGACAACAATCAGTTGTTCTACAGCTACCAGCAATCGCGGAGTACGTTCAATGAGTCGTTCACGCTGGGCCAAACCGGGGGTGACCACGCCGACTCCTTATCCGGCAGTCTGACGGGATCGCTGATTTCCGGGCACCAATACGAGTTTCGTTTCGATGCCTACGTCTGGTCCTACGACGGCAACATCGGTGACTATAGCCCCAACGCGGCGTCGGGTGCCGGCAATTTCACGCTGACGATCGGTGACGCCGTCACCAGTGCCCCCGAGCCGACCAGCATGGCGTTGTTGGGCCTCGCCAGCCTGGGCGGGCTCGGAGTGCGATGGCGAAATCGTCGGAAGGCGAAGAACGCCGAGGCCGCTGCGTAACGACTGACTTCGCACAAGCGAATCTCGCGCACCCATTCACAACACCAACAGGATCACGACATGAAATCATTGACATCTCTCACCGCCGTGGCCGTCGTGCTGTGCGCGGTCGCAGGGCCGCTGCAGGCTGGCATGGTCACGATCGACAGCAGCTACACCGTGTCCTATGCGCAGGACGATAACGAGTATCCCGGCGGCACCTACTACGACTACGAGACGAACACCAGCACGGCGATCCCCACGAACACGACGATCTCGGCCTCGGCTGGCGGGGCCAGTTCTTCCACAACGATCGGTTACAACGAGGTGGGGAGCCAGACGATCTTCGGCTTCGACATGAGCCACGCGCGGGCCGGGGGAGCCTACTCCTACGCGCAGACCTACGAGTCATCGCTGCTATTCACCGCGTTGTCCAACACCGTCTACGACCTGAGTGGCACGTACGACCTGACGGGAGATGACTATGTGTGGTACTACGCCTACCTGTACGACAATACGGCAAACCAAGTGCTGTTCGAAAACTACCAGCTGTCGTACAGCACGTTGAACGAATCGTTCACACTCGGCCAGACCGGGGGAGATGCTGGCAACTACCTGACAGGCAGTCTGACGGGCTCGCTGATCTCCGGGAACCAGTATCAATTCTATTTCGAGGCCTACATCCACTCCTACGACTACAGCGGCGACTACAGCGCCAACGCGGCGACGGGGGAAGGCAACTTCACGCTGAAGATTGGTGAGAGCGACTCCCTCACCGGCGTCCCCGAACCGACCAGCATGGCCCTGCTCGGCCTGGCCAGCCTCGGCGGGTTGGGTGTGCGGTGGCGAAATCGTCGGAAGGCGAAGAACGCTGAGGCTGCTGCGTAACGACTGACTTTAACACGAACGACCGAACGCCATCCTTTCGAGGGTGGCGTTTTTCGTGTGTGCTTCCGTGGCACGGTCAGCGAGTCGGATGCCTTCTTGAAACTGACAGCCAGTCCGCAAACTCAACGCAGTTTAACTGGTCGGATTGATGCGCGTGTTCGTACCAGCCGACATCATCGTACCCGGAATCGTCGGACTGTTGTGCACAATCGATTCCATCTGATGAATGCTGGCCCTTGAGACGATGTCGATACTGTCGAGTCTGACAGTTTTCGCGAGAGGAGCGCTCATGCGGACCATACTGATCGTACTGGGGATAGCCGTCGTCACCTTCGCAGTTGGGGATAGCGTGAGCGCTCAAGACCAGCGGGAACTCGAATCCGCCCGGCGGGAGTTCGATCGCCATCTGGACCAGATCCACCTCGCGCTGTGTAACCAGTCGGCCTGCATTCGGCAGGCCCTGCAGCAGGCGGAAAGGCAACCCGTCCGCGAACGACTGCTGAAATTGCTCCGAGCGGCGCAGCAGACACAACAGGTGCACCTCGCAATCGATCAGGAACTGGCCGCCATTCCGTCGCTGCCACTGGTGCTGCTGCGGCCCGATTCGACTCCGGAAGTGGAGCGGCTGGTGGGTGACATGCGCTCGCAACTCCGCCGTGCCAAGTTGATCGCCGACAACAGCATATTCACTCCCGCGATCTCAAGCCCGAATGAGCTGCGAGCGATCTCGGATGGCGTGGATCAAGACTTCCTTCGGCTCACGACATTCGATGATTCCCCGCTCGGCGGCCCCGGTGGCGGCGGCGGACTGAGCCTTGATGATCCGGATGGTGGCGGATTCGGAGGATTCGGCGGCGGCATGGCAGGTGGACAACCTCAGGCCGACTTCGATGCGCTCCTCGAACTCATTCAAGAAATGATCCCCGAAGATGGACTTGGAGCACGGGCAGACCAGTGCACAATCGACCTGCGTGCCGTCCTACAAGCCCACAATGACATCATGGATCTGCTGGAGCAGTTGCGGCGTCTACAGGATCTGCAAGTCACGATTGAAGTGCGATTCACCACCGTCAACGATAACTTCTACGAGCGGATCGGCGTCGACTTTGATTTCGATGTCTCGGATGCCGTCTCGGTGACGCCGCGCGGCACATCGAACGACTTCGGTGCGGGCCTGGGGCCGGTGTACAAGCAGGGCGTGGGAGTCGATGTGATTTATGATGTCCCGCTGGGGGACTACGACGACGGAATCATGCCGTTCGTGGGTGTCGGCGGTCAGTTTCAACAGATCAACAACCGTGGCGCGAACTTCAACGGCCCCATGCAGAACTTCGTGCCCAATGGCGACCTCGATATGTGGGGCGGAGTGCTCCGCGGGGGAGTCGAAGTTCCGTTGTTTGGCGGCTTCAACGCAAACGAAGGTGCCAACCTCGGCAGCGCTTTCCTGAGTGACATCGAAGCATTCTTCTTCATGGCCGCGCAGGCCGATGCGGGCAGAGCACATCAAGACGTGGAGGTGGGAGCTTTCAATCCCGCCAACCCAATCGTGGTCTTGGATTCGGACCGCGTGAAGGAGAACGGCACCTACGTGGGCGGCAGATTCGAGACCGGTATCGGCCTCAACAGCCGTTCGGGCGTATCGCTCACCGGAATCGTGGGCTATGGAGCCACGCGTACCAACGTCATTCATGACGAGTGGCACACATTTCGTTCCATCAGCTACGGACTGCAGGTCACGATTCAGACCGACACGCTCTTCGAGCGGCCCTGGGTGCAAAACCGACGTGGCAGCCTGGGGATTCAAAGCAGCCGCTAATCGATCCCGAATCCTCCACTCAACGGGTCTGAATCGCGCGCGGATGGAAAACGTCCACACCATTCGATATGACCGCCTTCAGTCGCGGTCGAATCGTACGGTGCTGGCTGCAACGGCTGCATCTCCGGTCTCCGGTTCACATCCGAAATCCACCCGGCGAGGGACTACGGATTCGTTGGGGCCACGTGTGCCTTCGCGTGCCGGACGGCACGCGACTGTAGTTGATGTTCGCAGATACCGTTGCAACTCCTGTTAAAACAGGCACTTGCAAGACTTGCGATCTCTGGCCGCAGGCAAGGCTGCCTCATTTCGGTCTCCGAACGATTGGAATTTCCGTTAATGCCTACGACCCTGCGCTTCCGTGGCGGTCGACACCCGCATGACTTCGCCCAGCGTGCGGGCATCGCCCCAGAGTCGTCAGGATTAAGTTACTCCACCAACGACAGCCGGATTGCCATTTCCCGCGTTGATGTTCGGTGATGCTGCGTGGCCGAGGCGATTCCCGCTTCGAGAAACTGGGGTATGGAGCGTAAGCAGCTCTCCAGTAATTCGATCTCCCAGGCCAAGGGAGTCCGTAGTGCGAGTCCAGGATTGACGCGCATCACGCACGGATACGCCTCATCCGAAGCGACGGGCCAATCGTGTTCCTGAATCGCGTCGTAATCCACCGGGGAGATGTCAAAGGCCTCTCCAAACGTCAACGACAACGCAGAAGTGCGCCGGGCGTTTTCCTCATCAGACAGTCGTCCCTGCATCATTCCCCGCACAAACTCCAGATCTTCGTAGAGGGCCAGCCCCAACTGCACTCCCATCTGGCCCATGACCACTCCGTACCAGACACTGCTGCTGAAGGCGTCGGCCTCGATCCGAATGATGGTGTCGCCGGGAATCCGTCGCCACGGAGCGCGGCGATAGAACTCATCGGCTGCCGCAAAGAAACCGGCAAGGGCTTCCGACGTGATGCCGGGGGAACGCAGCAGTGATTTCACTTGCGTACCCCCGACCCGTTCGGCCAGTTCGGAGATGAGTTCGTCGATTTTCTCGCAGTCATCGATCACAACGCAACGAATGCCGATGGATTCGAGTTGTTTGCCGATCGAAGCGCGGTCTTGATCGGCCGAGACTTGCACAACTCCCGGCCGACGTGGCTCGCCGGCTCCGGGGCGGTAGATGGCGAAGCGAATGCCAGTCCACAACCAGTCGGCAGGCGGTTCTGCCTCGTTCAGTTCGGACGCCAAGATCAAGTCGTTGGTCTCGTCGACAACCAGCAGGACATTGGGTCGGCACACCTCGTCGCCGACCTCAATCCACGCCGGAAGTTTTCGGATCGCCGCGAGCCACACGTCTCCGATCTGCTGCGGGATGGACGCCAGTTCCTCGTCATTCGCTGGCAGATGTTCTTCGCCTGATCGATTGTTGCCTCCAACAGTGGGACGAATATCGTTGACGACAGCGGGGATCTGCACGAGTTCCTCGACCCGCGAGCAGTCGGTGTCGACTTGTGCGAGTTTCGCTCCCCAGTTCTTGTGCCACGTCTTACGGGTGAGCCGAATCTCCCGCGGGCGGGCAGGTTCGTCGCCCTTCGGCTGTCGCATCACGGAAATGAGTTCCTGCCAGAGCTCTCCGTCGCTTGGACGCTCGTCCCAAGATTCGAGACAGAGCGGTTTCGCCGTCGAGGCTTCAATAATCAGAAACACCCAGGCTTGCTCATTCGCGCCGGCCGACAACGGGACGAGATCGACTTCCCAAACAGCGTCCGACTGCGGCAGCTGTTGCAGGGCCTGTTTAACGCGCGACCACGGCGGGGACCGCCTCGGGGCCGGGCTCGGCCGTGCAACTTTCAGCGTTGTGCGTACCCACGGGATGGCACCCGGCGTCTCGCGCCAGTAACGCAGGAATTCACGGGCATAGCCGACAGCTTCACGTTCGTCACCGGGGGAAATGAAATCGGGAGATTCCAAAGGCAGTTGATTCGCTCCGGTGAGGAAAGCTGGAACATGGGGGTTCTTTTCTTCCGCTTTGTGCAGATACCGACGGGCTTCCTCAGTATCCCCCTGCTCTTGAAACGCCAACAGGGCGCGCGTGTAATGCAGATCAGCCAGAAAATCGTCCGGGTATTGCGCCAGCAGGGCGTGCAGTTCTTTTTTCCGCCCGGCATGCAACAGCGCGGACGCCAGCCGTTGCCGGCAGCCCTGGTTGTCGTTCGGATTCAGTCTCAGCAGCTCCTGGAAATGGCTGATCGCGTCATCGATGCGTCCAACGTCCCACAGGCGTTCCGCCAATTCCAAGCGTGCGCTCATGTAGGGGCGTGTCTCCAGGAACTCCCAGAAATGGCCGGCCAAGCGACGATAATCGGACTCACCGATCTGTCGCCTGGCCGCGTCAACGCCGGCTTGATAGAGGCGAATCGCTTCCTCATCGCTGGAAGCGTCGTCCCCCAGAATCTGATACGCATCAACACAATCCGGCGACAACTCCAGTGCCGCCCGTGCCAGCGCGACTTGCCGCTCGGGATCGTCCTCGTCGAACGCTTGGTCGATCAGCAATCGTGCTTCGTCGAGACGCCGTTGATCTGCATTTCGAACAGACGGCTTGGACTTTGGTTTTCGTGAAGGCATTCCGTTGGTTCCTGGTTGACGTCCTGCGGTTAGCTCCGAAGCACTCAAACCCCCATCATGGGAATCGAGCCCGAACGATTCAACCGGAGTGAACCAGCAACGCTTCCCGAATCGCTCCCGGTGAGGGACCCCTCACCGATATTGATTCAGGAACGATTGCTCGACGATTCATGATTCGCAATCGCCACGAAAAAATGGGTTACGTTCGCTCAAGTCGACTCGGGTTGCAGTGAAGTCGTCGACGGGAACACTGCGACAGGCCTGATAGTTAAAAAGGAAGCCCGTGAACGGGCCTCCACGATGCTACGGACCGAGAACGCCGACACACGTCGACGTTCCCGTCCGCAGCATCGTCAGTCTGTCACTTGAGACACTTCACCATGATCGACACGACGACGGTAGCAACGAGGCCCGGCACGACCATGATGGCCATGCCCGTGACCCACGTGCACGCCACTGCCGAGAAAATCATCAGTACCACAAATCCTCGCAGGCTCTCAGGTCGAGTCTGCGCAGTTCATGCAATTGCGACAGATTCTCCAAGCCTGCATCTGTGACTCTCGTCTTTGCTAAGGACAACGACTCGAGCTTCGGCATCTCACACAGATGAGCCAATCCTGCGTCGGTAATTCCGCCGCAGTATTCCTCATCCAGCCGTGTTTCGTGTTGATCCGAGCTCCAGGCGATTTCGACCGCCCAACCTGTGTCGGCCTGCCCGACATTCGTGACCCCAGTGAACGATATGTCTCGCAATTGCTGAAGCTCTTTCAGGAAGACCATCGAGTCGTCGTTGATTCGCTGGCACTCCCGCAGAGTGATACGCCGCAGCTTCAGCAGATCTGCAAGGTATGGGAGGCCGCTGCCGTTGGCGGCGGCATTGGCGATGGGGCAGAGCCTCAAGACCAGCCCATTCCTTGATGGGTTGTCTGCTCAACAAACCTCATCAATCGTCAACTTTGGTGATGTCAACGCCGTTTCCGAACCGACCAGCATGGCTCTGCTTGGCTTGGCCAGTCTCGGCGGCATCGGACTGCGGTGGCGTCAGCGGCGGAAGGCGAAGAACGCACGAGCCGCTGCGTAGCGTTTGCCTCCACACGAAGGAACGCCACCCATTCGAGAGTGGCGTTCCTTGTTGCGAGACCGAGGGACGGTCCTCAGTAACTGCCGGCGGGTCACCGTGTTCCGGTCATGCGAGTTTTGGGCGAATCAGGCAGAGACTGGCCCGATGCTTCTAAGGACTCAACTGTTAAGCCTTTCACGAAACGGTCGGGACGTCGATCTCGTCCAGCCCAGGAGGACTGGCTTAACTCTTCGTTGATCGCTCGCAATTCCTTTCGGCTGATTGATCTGCCTTTGAAAACCTGCTCCATGTGCTATGAAGGTCTCAGCGCCCATGACGGGCGGAAGGAGACTTCCGATGACGACGAACAGGCGACGCCGGCATACGCCGGAGCAGATTGTGCGGAAGCTGCGTTGCTGCCGGACGTACCACCGAATCGGATTCTTCGTCATTCCGCTAACAGTTGGCGGCAGTAGTGACATTCTCCACTGAATCCTTCGGCGGTCGGATCGACCTCAGCGAACATAGGGATGACACGGACGCCAGTTCACGGGATTGACGGCTTTGCGCGTAACAGTGGACGACTTCCTGCGCTCAAGCTCATTAGGCGCGAAGGTGATTTCCCTTTGCTTGGCTTCATTCGCACTCAGCCCTCAACGAGAAGAAACGATCATGAACTTCAAGACGTGTGCCCTGATTGTGGCGGCGATGTCCGCGCCAAGTTTCGTTCTGGCCGAAGGCCCCGATCGCAGGCCGGGAACTCCAACGAACATTCCGATGGCAGAGGTTCGTCAGCAGCCGACGACGAACCTCAGTCCGCACGACTGGATGTTCGACTACGATCTGTATACGTACGAATGGCAGCTCAAGTACAAGATGATCGTGCACATGGGAAATGGGCAGACTCATGTGCAGTACTACAACACGATCTCGGCCTGGGAGGCCGGCTACGAGTCGTGGTACGAGTTGACCGGATCGGTCGACCACTACAACCCACCCGCGTCGATCGAAGGTCCGATCGCCGAGAATGTGAAGATCAACGAAGAGTTTGTCGAGCGTTTCGATACGCATTCGCAGGCGAGTGCAGTGGCTCAGTCGCTGGAACAAGACGGGGAGGAGACCGAGATACGGAGTGTTCAGGTGAATAACCCTTCGCGTCAGCAGGTCGCCGAACCGACGGGAACCGCGCGCCAGTTCCCGCAATCGGGTGGGGGCCGCCGCCGCGGTCGGAATTGAGTCCCACGGCCGCAACCGCCCGGGCCTCTTTGAGCGGTGCATTGTGTCCGAAGTTGGTCACTGCCATCGTCACGCGCAGTCCTTGCAAACTGGCGGTTGCGACATCGCCCGCCAGCGCGGCGAGCTCGATCGGCGTATTCATGGAAAACGCTTTCTTCGTGGCCAGGATGTTCCGATTGAGAAGTCGGTCCACTGCAAAGCGCGCTCCAGGCGACCTGGCAGGGAATGACAGGGTTCCGATGCGGAACCCTGTCCTCCCCCCACAGTCGCCGCGTGCTCGACGCTGTCGGTGTCAGGCGTCACGCGCTGCTCAACCTGCGATGTCCGCTCTCTCCTCGGGTTTCCCACCGCACCAGGCACGAGAGAACTGATCGACGAGTTCACGGCGTGGGCGTGTCGGCAGCACCGGATGCCGAGAGACAGGGGGCATTGCGTCGTAGGTCCGACCGTCGAGTTCACGCCCGGTCTTACTCTTCTGGAATCCGCCCCACTGCTTGAAGAAGAATGGAACGCGCGAGCGCCGGCACTGACGACGAATGTCGCGGACCCATGTCTTCTGTACCGGGCGAGCACCGGCTCCGCTCTCGCCCCCCACGATCACCCAGTCGATGCCGGTCAGGTTGAGATCGCCGACATCTTCGAGCAGTGGTTCGATCGACAGGAACGCCATCGCCGAGTCCGCCTCCTGTAGATGAGCGATGCGTGGGACGCCGTGCTGGCGATTCTCGACGCTGACGCCCCACCAGATGTGATCGCGCCGCGCGGCGAACGCGAGCTGAGTCTGTAGCAGGTCGCGCATCCGCTCGGAACGCTTTGTCAGGATCTGAAACGTGTGCCAGTTCGCGGCGGCCATGACCTCGGCCACCAGCACGATGTAGTCATCAGGCACGTCCTTGTGGAACAGGTCGCTCATGCTGTTCACGAACACCACCTTGGGCTTCGTCCACGTGAGGGGTTCCGCGAGTTTCTCCGGCACCAGTCGCAGATCGAACCCTTGCTCGTAGGGATGTCCGGGGACGCCGCGAAAGCGTTCGGCAAACATCCAGGCATAGCAATGAGCGCAACCGGGGCTGATCTTGTCGCAACCGCGAACAGGGTTCCAGGTGGCATCGGTCCATTCAATCGTCGTCTTCGCGCTCATGGGCGCCTCCATTGTTGTTAGGGATCATGACTACAGCGTGCTGCATCTGTGGGTTCCTTGGAGTGAAATTGATGTGATGTGATGTGGTTGACGGTCGGCAGTGCAATTGGCCAGGCATGCGTCGCATTGGGCGCGGTGGTCTCTGCCGTGCGTCGTCTTCGCGACGGCGCATTCACCGCTCACGCCGCCGTCGTCGCGTCTGCGGTGCATCGCACGCGAGTCCGCGAGGCAGTTGACTCATTACGTCTTGATGGTAGAGGTGTTGACCGACGAGCGCGCCGAGTTCCGTGGCGATCTCCTGCCAGCGCGGGCTGGGGGCGCGCGTTGTGCGATCTGCCGCGGGAGTTGTCTCTCGCGCAGTGTCTGTCTGTTGTGTCGGAGGGAGCGACATGAGGCTCCTTTCAGAGAGAGGGTTTCAGGGAGAAGGAATGAGAACCAGCCCGAGGGAGGCTCGCACGCATCACCTCGGGCCGGTAAAAAGAAACAGACTTCAGGCACTCCGCTGCTTCCAACGCGACGCCGATGCGGGCGGGGACGTCACCTCGACATAGGGTGTCGTCAGTCCTCGTGTCTGCATCGCGCGGGCGATCTGGGATGCCCGTTTCGCCGTCATATGGTGGATGCCGAGTGCCTGACTGATCTGCTCTAGCGACATCTCGGGATGCTCGGTCTTCCACTGCCGGACTGCCGACAGGTGCTGGATCTCGACGGGCGGATCGAACAGATCAATCTCCGTCTGCACTTCCTCGTCAGTCACGTCCTCGTCGCCGGACGGGATCAACAACGTCAGGCGGGCGCGGGGCCGGAGAAAGTTCTGATCGAATCGCCGCACCGGAATGATCTCGAAGCGAATCAGGATCCGCCGCAGGAGATCGGCCAGATCGAACGAACTCGCCGCCAGTCCCATCAGAGCCGATTCGAGACGCTCATCGATCGCGTCGCGCGACTGGAACGACGACGGACTTTCGATCGACTTCTGTTTCGAAGTCCACTGCTCGTTGAGTTCCCGCTGACGTTGCTCCAACTCCTGGAGCTTGGCAATCAGCGTTGCCGAGCCACCCGTCTCAGCGATGGCGGCGGCGACATGTTCCAGTTGTCGCCCGACGTCTCGCAGTTGCCCCGCCAGGGCGTCGCTCTGCCGCCCCTGCCGCTGGTGTCGCCGACGATAGTCCTCCCAGGCCGCATCGACCACGCGTTTCCGGAAGTGGGGCCGAGCCGACAACTCCGCGATGACCCAGGGAATGATCCGCTGTCGCGCCAACTCACACTTGACCTGGAGGTGGTTCCAGCATTTGTCACCCCCGTCACGCAAGGCTCCACACTTCAGCTGTCCGCCGCCATACGCATGCATCACGCGGCCACAGGCGCCGCAACGGGCATGCTGATGCGGAAACGTCGCACGCGAACGCGGAACGTTGTGGCGCGGATTCTCGTCGCCGCTGGGCTGGTGACCACCTCGCGACCGACGGGCGATCGCGACTTGCACCGCCTCGAATTTCTCGTCGGAGAGATGGGCCAGTTCGGGGCGATGCTCCATTTCGGGATTGGGGTTCTGCTCGCGGCGATGTTTGCCGGTCGCGAAGATCGGCCGATGAATCCAATGACGAAAGCGGCGGCGACCGACCAGGAGCGGATGCCGCAGCAGTCCGAGGACGAGACGCGCGGTCCAGTCCCCCTGCACGTAGGGGCCACTCGGGACTCCCTCATCATTGAGCCACGCGGCAATCGCCGCCGGGGCATCGCCGCGAATCAACCGATCGGCCATCTGATTGATGACGGACGTTGCCTCGGGGACGGCGACGACTCGCAACCCTTGCGGGCCGAACTCTCCCGAGAGTGACTCCTCGCGATTGAGTTTGCGGTAACCGTACGGCACCTTAAGCACCATGCCGCCGTTCCGAAAGGCGTGGTCCGCCGTCCGCCGGATCCGACGGCGCGTATCAGGGATATGCATGCCATGCCGTATCGCCGCGGCATTGAGCATGAGTTCCCAGTTCTCGTCGACCGTATCGAGGCTGTCGCCGGGGGCGATGACGCGGACTTCCAGGTCGACGCAGTCCTGGACGAAGGCCATCATCCACCGCGGATTGCGGTACGACTTCGAACAGTCTTCCATGAGGACCGCGTCCCAGCGGCCGTTCTTCAACTCGGCATAGGCTTCGAGGATCGTATCACGATCGACCAGCATGCCCGACTCGCGGGCTCCGATCTCTTTCACTTCGAGAGGCCCCGAGTACATGGTCGCCAGATGGCGTTGCACGTAGTCGTAGCCGGCTTGGATGTTGGATTCGTTTTGATGGATCGTCGAGACGCGTCCAATGGCCAGGACGCGCAACACGCCATCACGATTCTTAGGGATCAGTGCATTCTGAGGTATCATGATTGAGTTCCTTGAGGCCCCGTCCGCCAACGTGGCGCGGCATTCCTTGCCGCGCTGAAACGCGTTGGTCGATCAGTCGCCGTCGTTGAATTCGTTGTCGTGGAATGCGGGGCAACGCCAGGCCTCCTGAGGGATGAGCCGAACGCAACTGCCTCGCAGCTGATCGATCGATCAGCACCCCCTAGGCATTTGCGCACGGCAGATTCCGAGAGTCGTGCCAAGAAAAATGCCCACGCGCTGCGAGGCGTGGGCATGCAGGAAGAAGTCGGCGGTCGCGGCTGGACGCGTCAGTCCGACCAATCGGACTCGAATTGGAGGTCTCCGGGCTCGTCCGACGGTTCGAGATCAACGCCGGTCACTGCCTTGACCTTCCGCTCACGGCGTTCCTCATCGATGGCGTCCTTATAGCTGTGGATCGCCAGGGACAGGCCGTGCAGGAAGCGTTCGAAGGCTTCGACGCTGTCGGGCGCGACAAGCAGGTCGCCGAGCAGCACCGGACCCGTTGTGGTCTGCATGAAGAGACTCGCGGCCGGATGCAGGGCGAACACATGGCTGTGAAACATCGACACCTCGTGTTCAATCTGGATGCCATCGGTGTGCCACAGTTGCAGAAACCGCTGCGTGACCGCGTCGATGTTGTCGCGGTTCATCAGATGTTCGATGACGGCCACCCAGGCGAGAGAGTAGACGTGATGCATGGCGGCCCGCGCTTCGTAGGAGAGGGCGTTGAGGACGGCCTTCTCCAATTCGTGGCCGGCATGCCGGCCGAACCGCGCGTTGAGCGTGTCCCACTGTTGAGCGACACTCGCGCCCGCTCCGTCGACGTCGCCTTGCCCGAGCAGGTTGCAGGCCGCATCCAACAGTTCCGACGTGAGTTCGTCGTAGCGCTTCTCAAACCCCGGCGGCGGATCCGGCATCAACAGGATTCCGCCCGTGAAGTCATGAAACGCGTTGGGCGTCATGCGTTCTTGCGCGGAAGCTTGCAGCAGTTGCTCCAGGCGCATGTGCGGCAGATCCTCCGTGGCTCGGGAGCGCATTGCGGATTGGGGTTTGCGCGGCCGCGCGTCCTCGAACGCCTGCCGGCCACCGCTGGATCGCACCACGGGAAGTAATGTTCCCAGTAAATATTTCTCCTGGGAATTGCGGAACCCCGTCGAGCCCGTAGCGCGGACGGCATCCCAGAAGTAACGCAGCATGATTGCGTAGTTGCCGGTGCTGGATTCGCCGCCGCGGCGCGCTGGGAATAGAGAGCGGTCACGTCGGTCCACCAATGGTCCACTTCGGCCGGACCATACGTTTGCCGTGCCTTTTGGAACAGGATCAGGGGGTAACTGTTCCCAAAGGCCTCGATCGAAATCGTTTGCTTTTCCATCACGTCACGTCTCGCTGCGCAAATGCCTATGTCGCGTGCAAAGTTCTCGCGGAGTGGTTCTGCCGGGAAGCACGGTACGACAACCCAAGGTCTGCAAACATGGTTACTTCAAACTCCCCATCATGGTCCCAGCGATATGGCGAACGTCATCGCCAGCACCGCATTACCGAATTCCCCCACGGCATCGATCCGCCGCAGAAGGTCCGGCTCTATCAACGTCGCGATCATTATGTGTTGCAGGCGTGGGATCCGTCCCAGCGACGTACGATTTCCGATCGTGTCGACGGCGATCTGTTGGACGCGTTGACCCGCGCCCGACAGATCGACGACCGCATCATCAATTATCGCAGAAGCGGGATCTCGCGCGGAAGATCAAATCATGGCGAACTCGTCGCGCGGTATCTGGCCGAGCTCCAGCAGCGGGCCGATGCCGGCGAGATCAGCCCGCAGACCGTTGCCCGTTACGGCAGCGCCCTGCAGCATTATCTCGGCTTCGTGCGTTCCGCCGGACTCGCCGAGTCGCAAGGCATTCATCAGATCAATCGTGAGTTCCAACTGCGGCTGGCGGCCTACCTGCGATCGGTCTCCGTCAGTCGCAATGGGCATCCTCAGGGCCCACGGCAGCCCCTGACCCGCGGCGACTATGTCCTCGACGTCGTCCGCGGCATGTACCGTTGGGCGACCGACCCGCAACGCGGCAACCTGTTGGGGGACGGTTTCCTCGACCCCTTCGTCGGCCATCGCCCGCGCCGCGCGGAGCGCGACCCGTTGGAGGAACCGGCGATCACCCAACGCATGGCCGTCGCGTTTCTCAGGGCCTGCGACGACTGGCAGCGGCCGGTCTTTGCCGCCCTGTTGTTGTGGGGCCTGCGGCCGTCGGAGCTCGGATGGATCTTTCGCGAGAACTGCACGACGGAGTTCATCGCCATCAAGAGTCTGCCCGACCTGCAGTACCTGACCAAGGGCCGACGCGACAAACGCATTCCGCTCCTCGCCGAACTCCAGAGCCTGTGGCCAGCGGACGGTGATGCGAAACCGTGCGGCCTTCTGTTCCAACGCCGCAACGCGGCCGCGTCGACGAGGGCTGCGTTGCCGCAATGCGTCGCGACGTTTCGCGAGCAAAGCCGCGACATCAAGAGCGCGGCCGAGCGGCAACGGATTCGCGATCGCCTGCAGCGCGCCGCGGGGGGTGTCGACTATGACGTTCTCGAACGGGAGTTTCGCCAAGTGACCAGACAACTCGACTGGCCGGCGACAGCCACGATGAAAGGCTTTCGTCATCTGTTCGCGACGTCGCTGGAGAACTCCGGCATGCCGGAGTTCTACCGCCGCTACCTGATGGGTCACTCGAACGGCCGTTCCGCGATCGTGACCTATACCCACCTCAACCAGTTGCGTGAGCAGTACGCACGCGCCATCAAGGTGGCATTCTCGGACGTGCTCGCGGTCGTGTTGCCGAAGACGCCGTAAGCGTTCAGCCGAGCGGCTCAGCGCGGCGCCGCGCGAGCCAGGCGTGGGCCACTTCCCACGCCGGACGCTGTTGCAACGCATGCGTCAACTGTTGCCGCTTCGTCTCGGGGCGCGTGTGCGTGTAGACGGCCGTCATCGCCAACCCGCCTCCGGCCTGTCCGGCGGCCACGTGTCCCATCAGTTCGTTCCGCACCAGCGGATCGACGTTGGCATCCTGGAGACATGTCGCAAACAGATGCCGCAGCATCTTGGGGGAAGTCATTTCCTTCAGGCCGAGGCTTTGGCAGACGCGCATGAACTCGGTGCGGACGCACGAGACCCCGAGCCAGCCGGCATCCCGCCACACCTGCCGGCAGACCTGCAGCCGCTCGGCGCGCGTGAGGGGGGTGGCCTGCTCCCTTTCACGACGCGCCACGCGCCGCAGGACTTCCTGCTCGAGGTCGCGCGCCGGGACTCCGGCCAGCAGCGTCGGCGCGCCCTGTGCGACGCGGCGTCGCCGGAAGAGGGGACCGGTCGCGCGCTCCCCCACGGCCTGGCGGAGGACGTCGACCAGGGGCGCGACGAGCGGGATGACCCGCGCGTGACGGGTCTTGACTTGCCAGCCCAGCGCCGGCTTGTTCGTGATCCGCAAGACCTGCGCCTCCCAATCGATGTCCTCCGGCAACAGCAGGTGCGTCAACTCGCCCGGTCGCAGACCGGTGAGCATCAGTGTGAGAAAGACCGGGAACTGCCAGTCGTCGCAGCACTCCAGGAACGCGCGTTCCTGCGGCGGCGTGAGCAACACAATCGGCCGCGCGGATTCGTGGGTCGTGCGCCGCAGCCGCAGCATCGAGAACGGGTTCTCGGAGTAGGGGGGGAGATGGCGGCACTGCAGCGCGTAACGGAACAGCGTGCGGCAACAGTTGAGGATGTAGTGCACGCCGCCGTCGAGCAACGGCCGCGGCGCCGTATGGGGGTGACCATTCGCCGCGACGCGGAGCGACCGCAGGTACTTCACGAACTGGGCCGCGTGCTCGCCGCCGAACTTGCCCGTCGACGACGGCACGCGGTCCTGACCGACGAACGTCACCAGATGCTGGGTGGCGGAACGATAGCGGCGGATCGTGGCGACCGAGGAGCGCAACACGTATTCATGCTGCTCCAGCCAGCGCTCGCGGAGTTCGGTGATCGCGATCGGATGAAAGCTGAAGGGCCCCGGCAGATGGGTCGTGAGTTGCGCGTTGATCTGCGCCGCATACCGCTCGGCTGCGTCGCGGTCGGGACCGATCCGCGGCCGGTAGCGGCGTCCCGCTTCGTGGTAGGTCAGATACCAGTTGTCGCCGCGTTGATCGACGCGGACCCGGCCGACGCGAAAGGAAGAGGCGCGCTTCTTGCGCGGCGTGGGAGTGGAGCGCGCGGCGCCCCGGTCTCGACGGTGCGAGGTGGTCATGGGGGTCCCCCGAAGGTGGGTCAGAGAAGTCGGGCGCTACAAAACGCCACAAAACGCCACAAACGGGGGTGTTTTGGCCGAGGGCCAAAACACATAAAAACCTGCAAGGCAACGAGTTGCGACTTGCAGGTCACTCAAGGAGCGGAGAGAGAGGGATTCGAACCCTCGCTACGGGTAAACCCCGTAGACCGGATTAGCAATCCGGCGCATTCGGCCACTCTGCCATCTCTCCGGTCGTCTCTTTTGCGTCATCAACCAACGGATTGGAACCTCGATTTGGCCAGTCAGCCGCTTGAAGAGGCGGCGGGATTATCGCGGGTCGGTCGACGCCTTTCAAGCCGTGATGAAACTTTGATGTGGGGCGAACGGTGACTGCTTCCAGGTGACATACCTGCAATCATTCCAGGAGATACACATCGATCCCCGCAGGTTCGTCGAAATAGACCCATTTCAGTCCGGAAACGTTAAATGGCTGGGGGACTTGCCATTCGTAACCGCTTCGTTGGATGAGGCACCACCGGACGTCACTCGACTTGAGGGCTTCCAGACTCGCCGGTGACGGGAAGTCGATGCAAGCGTCTCGCAGGTCGATGAACTTCTGCGGAAAGAACCCTGAGTAGCCATTCACCATCGGTCGACGATAGCGGGTTTGCCAGAACATCGCGTCGGTCGTCGGCTCGTAGGCGTAAACGCTGGCACCGTCTGGAAACGGGAGATGGGCCACGACATCGTTCGAGCCGGCATTCGCATTCAGCCAATCGACCCAGAGTGGCTGCAGACGCGACTTGTTTCCGGAGTCGGGAATCGCATGGAGCGGCACGGCCCGTGGGCCGACTTCAAAGAGAGTCATTTCAACGATGCACAGAGCGGCGACTGAAACCCAGAGAGCGATACGAATCGGAGTGATTGTCGATGTAGATCGAATGGCGCGATAGCGCCGCCAACCGTCGACGCACAGCATGCGAACCATGTCGATGCCGACGGCGGCGATTAATGCGAACGCCGCCAAAACGTAGAGATCCGTCATCAAATAATGCTCCCAAGCAAGCAGTCCCTTGGAGAGCATGAAGATGATGGCAGTGAGCGAAACGCCCCACATCAGTTCACGAATGATGTGCCATCTGGGAATCGAGCGCATCTCGGAGCCGACTTGACGCCAGGAGCCGACGCACCATTTCCAGAGGAAGTCCGCGCCCACGGCGGCGAGGAGCAAAACAGCCAATTGCACAAACAATCCGAAGCGAAATGGGCTTCGTAGTTGTCGGTAGCCGGGCAGAATGTCAACGAATGCCTGATGCAGGTCGAACGCTCCGCATTGGAAGTGCGCACACACGCAGCGCAACAGCGTGGAAGGGGCTTTTTGTAAGTCGACTCCATCCCAGCGGAGGTGCGTCCCGCACGAGAGGATCAGCGAGACCACGGCGACGGTGGTCAGTAGTCCGAGCCAGCGCGTAGCACTTCGGGGTTTATCGTCATGCGCACGATCCTCCTGCTCATCGACCGCGAATGCCGTCTCGGCGGCCGGTGGGATCGACTCTTCATCTATAATTTCGGCGAACGGTATCAGGTAGCGGAAGCGAAACCATCGACCGCAATGAATACCAAGGCCCGTAAATGCCAGGGCCAATGCCATCCAACCGGGAGACATGTTCCAATAGCCACGTTCGGGAGCATCGATCGGCGGAGCGCCATGCCATGAGGCATTCCAGACCCAGAGATAGTCTCGTGGCCAGGCAGAAAGTGATTCGACGAGATTGGTATCACGATGCCATTCGTCACTGCGCAGCACCTGGACCTGTCTCAAGACGAAAGGTCCGCTGAGCAGGAGTGCGACCAGAGCTGCGGCGAAGAGGCCGGCCCAAAACCGCCAATTCGTGAGCCTGTCGCTCACTAGCCACCAGCAGGCGGCGCATGAGAGCATTGCCAGAAAGAGTGAGTAATGCAGGCAACTGAGGACAACGCTCGAAAATGCCAACCCTACCACGAGTGACCTTCCCAGTATTGGCTTGACTGCGAATCGAGCGAGTGCGAGCCAAAACCAGAGAATGCCCCAGATCGGAACGAGTTGAATCGCATCGCGCTGCCAATGCACGAATGGCAACGCCGCCATCAGCAAGCCACCGAAGATGGCGGGAACAGCGGCGACCTTCATTTCCCGCAGAACGAGTTCCGCAAGCAGGCCGTTCAGCGTCAGCGAGATCAGGAAGTAGACGTTGTACGGGACTGCCGACGCTGGGAAGAGCCAGACCAGTGGGGCAAGCAACATCGTAATCGGTTGCGGTTCCGACAGCGCGAACGCGTCGGGGTAGGGGTGAAAAATCGGAGCCGCCCAGTAACCGGACCAACCGTGCTGCAGACGGTCGGCGTTCCACCAGATCGTCCACATGTTGAGTTGCGGGACGGCTCGTGTGAACTCGATGCCAAGTGGAAACTTGCTGGAAAACGCACTCGCCAACGGCCACGTCAGCACGCAACTCCAGGCAACATAGAGCAGAATGCGGAGCGCGATGAAGAGAATTTGAGACACGGCCTTAATCGGACGGAGCGATGTCGTTGGCTTGTTCGGTCTTCTTTTTGTCCGTGTTCCTGTCCGCGGGAGAACTGTTAAGTTCATTCATCGCCGTGTTCACGCCTTCTCTAGCCCATAACTCGACGCCGTCGGCCGCCTTAATGATCGCGTGCTCAATCGGTTCCTGATCGGCCTTGGAGAACTTAGACAGGACGTAGTCGGCGGCGTCCATCCGTTCGGGCGGGCGACCCACGCCGATCCGTAATCGCGCGAACTCGTTGGTGCCGAGCTGATTGATGATGTTATCAAGCCCCCTTTGTCCTCCCGCCGTTCCCGATCCCCGCAGTCGCAATCGACCCGTATTGAGATTGATGTCGTCGCAAACCACGAGCAGTTGGCTGATGGGAATTTTAAAGAAGTCGATCATCTGCCGGACGGCTCGACCACTGAGATTCATATACGTCTGCGGCGCGGCGAGAAAGATGCGTGAACTGCCGAGAACGATCTCGGTAAACTCGCATTCAAAGCGGACTTTTGTGGCCGGAGCCATATGTCGCCTGGCAAGTTCCGCCAGAATCTCGAATCCGATGTTGTGCCGCGTGCGTTCGTACTTTCGGCCGGGATTTCCCAATCCCACGACGAGCTTGGGGCCTGTTACGGATGTATCGGACGTGGGAGTCATCTCATTCAATTTAGAGCAGTGCGCGTCGCGTCTAGCGGAGTTCGATGTCCGCACCATAGTTTCTGGCGGACGATAGCGCAATGGTCATGTTGCTGTATTGATTCCGCATTGCCTCGTGCGCCGACTCGGCGGACTGAGCATCCTCAAAGAAAGCGCAAAGCGTCGGTCCCCAGGAAGACTGCACGACACCGTTAATGCCAATTTGCTGCAAATGCTCGACAATCTCCGCCGATTGTGAATGCGAAAACCGTCCCCCCTGAACTTGAGCGAAGAAGTCTCCGACTTTGTCACCAAACGCTTGCAGGGCGGAGCGAAAGTCCAAAATCACTCGGCCGCGCAGAGCGGGAAGAATCTCGGTGAGCACGATGCGAGAGTGTTCTCCCGAATGTTCCTCCGGCATCGGTGCCAGTTGTGCCATCCACGAATCCTCGCGGCTGCCGCAGATCGCTTTGTCGGTCGGTGGAGTCATCAACAAGACGTGCCACTCTGGCGGGAACTCGACACGCAACGCGAGATCGCCCATCTCGCCAGACATCCGCTGGCCGGCATCGACTAGAAAGCCCCCCCACTCGAAGCCCCAGAGTCCGATCGTTGAACGTTTTCCACGACCGCAAACTCGCGCAAGTTCTTCGGGAGTGCCAGCGTCGAGATCATGCGTGATTCTCCAGCCACGCGCAACGGCCAGTCGCAATTGCGTTCCCGAACCAAAGCCGGCATGCAGCGGTATTAAACGGCAGACATTCACCTGGCAATGTGCGTGACGATTCGCAGGTGACCACGCGTTGCGACAGGCCTCCAGCGTTTCGAGCACTTGAGAGTGAATCTGCTGCTTTGAAATCTCGGGCAACTCATTCTCGACCACCGACACGTCGTCGTGAGATGACTTTCGACATTCAACAACGCAGCCGGGATGGTCGACCATCATTCCCAAGCCGCCGAAATGCCGGCCAGTTTGCGGAAGATAGGTGAGTGGACCGAAGTGGAGCCGAGCCCCCGTCGTTATCCGGACAGTGTTCTCGTCCACCAGTGGTTCCTTTGGGGCCGATGCGGCCTGACCTGCGATACCGACTCTCGAATCCGATCTAGCGCCGCTGCAACAGAAGGTTCACACCCTTCTTGTTCGACAAGATGATGTCTAGCAGTCCGTCGCCATCGAGGTCGTTCACCTCGAACTGCGTCCCCACACCCGTCTCACGGCCGGCGACGATCTCATGCGCGATAAACTCCGGCCCCCCCTCGGCGGGATGGACTTCGTACCAGTACATCACGACCGGATCGTTGCCACCGGGGTCCGCGCCGTTGTGAGCAAAGAATCGCTTGCCCGTAATCATATCTTCCTGGCCGTCGCCGTTGATGTCGGCAAACCACATTGCGTGCGTCTGCGAGTAGCTTTCGTCGATTACGTGATAGGCAAATTCGCTAAAGTCGTCGGCACCCGTGTTCTCGAACCACCAGACGCCATAAGCGTGGGCACAACTCATGATCAGATCGTTGTCGCCATCGAGGTCCAGATCCTCGGCATAGATGTCGGCACCCGTCAGCGGAGGTTGATCGGGCGCGACGGACAAGCGGTGCTCGAAGAACTCCCAGGGTTCGCCTCCCTCCCGCGTTCCAGGGTTCTGCCACCAACCGTGTGGGATGACGACGTCGTTATTGCCGTCGCCATCGACATCGGTGACGCCGAGGCCGTGGTAGTAGCGGAAGGTGCCGTTCTCGGCCGGATCGCCGGGACGACTGATGGGGCGAAATGCCCAAGTCTGGTAAACCGCATCCCCCGTCGGAATCTCGAGGTAACCCATTTGTGACTCGGGCTGTGAACCGATGACGATGTCGGGTCGATCATCTCCCGTCACGTCACGAAACTGAGGCGACTCGTTGCAGAAGCTGGTCCAGATTTGATGCTCGGCCCAATGCCCTTCTTCGTTCTTGGGATTCTCGTACCAATGGAATGGCTCGCCCGGAAAACCGCCGACAATGACGTCGGTCCAGCCGTCGGCGTTAATGTCGTAAGCCCAGTTGACGAAGCTGTTGCTATATCCGACGCCTGCCACGAATTCGCCGGGAGTACGAAACTCATGTACCGTCCAGTCGGGAGCCGCATACCAGACATCGCCGGCAATCACGTCGAGTTTGTCGTCGTGATTGAGGTCGGCGACGGCGACCCCTTCCGAGCGAAAGCGGGCATCAAGTTCAATACGCATCCAGCCAGGATCTTCGTCGCATATGGCGACGGCAGGAAGTAACAGGGCAAGGGAAGTGAGTAGTGTTTTCATGGGATGTTTATTGGTTGGGAGTCACTCCGGCAAAAACTGCACGCACACCGGGTTTGGCACGTCGATCGAGTGGCCGGTTGGGGACAATGCCCCAGTCTCCTGGTTAATGGCAAGGACAACGATAGTGCCGGAATCCTGGTTTTCCGCGAGGAGAAACTTGCCGTTGGGTGAGATGGCGAAGTTCCTGGGAATCTGGCCCTGTGTCGGCTCGTACTCGATAAGGGTCAAGATACCAGTCTCTTCATCAAGGCTGAAGCAGGCGATGCTGTCGTGAACGCGATTCGACCCGTACACGAACTTGCCAGAGGGATGAACATGAATATCTGCCGTCGAGTTGTTGGTGACGGGTTCGGGCAACGTTGAAATCGTCTGCACCGGATGGAACAGACCTTCGTCTTCGACCAGCACGAACGAAGTGATCGTCGAATCGAGTTCGTTGATGACGAACGCGAGATTGCGATTGGGATGAAAATCAAAATGCCTCGGACCTGCGCCGGGAGCAACCGTCACCCAGGCGGGAGACCGCGCCGTCAATGAGCCGTCTTCACCCAGGTCGTAGAGCATCAGCTTGTCGAGTCCGAGGTCGGCAACCACGGCCAGAGTTCCGTTGTCGGCAACATTGATTGAATGTGCATGCGGGCCTTCCTGCCGTTGCGGGTTGACGCTCGAACCCTCGTGCTGGATGAAGGCGGTCGCTTCACCCAGACTGCCGTCATCGCGAATCGGATGAACGCATACGCTTCCGCCACCGTAGTTGGCCGAGAGAACGTAGTTCCCCGCCACCGTTACATGACACGGTCCCGCTCCACCGGACGATTGATGATTGAGATACGTCAGTTCATGAGTTTCGGGATCAATCACGAATGCAGAAATCGCACCTCCTCGGCGTCCATCGACATCGGCCACTTCACTGACCGAGTACAAGTGCCGTCCGTCAGGAGTAATCGCCACGAAAGAAGGGTTCGTGATTTCGCCCGTCACTCCTAGCAACGACAGTTCGCCCGTCTCGCCGTTCATTTTGAGGCGATAGATGCCTTCACTCTCGCCACCGGTGTAGGTGCCGACGTAGGCGACATAGTCTTCAGCACGGACTTCACGAGGAACCTGAGCCATCACCACTCCCAGGACGGGCAGGAAGCCGAGAAACAACGCCAAGTGGCAAACTCGCCGAGAACTCACGTTCGACCTCCTGAATTGAAGGACATGGATGCAGATGAAGTAGCCGATGATATGGCTGGCAGGCTCGCTTCACAACGAAGTCAGCGATTTCGCACGGCACACTCTCATCGCAATTCCGCTCAATCACCGGCGCTCCTGACGGGGATCCGATAGTTGAGCGGCGGTGGCTGGTCGGGCAGGATCAGAGGTTCGTAGGCGCGGCCTGAAGTCCTGCGGGCCAGTTCCTCTTTGGCGGCAACGAGCGTTTCCGGTGAAGTGAACATGTCCCAAGCCGATGCGGCCAGCACGCGGGCGGCGAGATTCATCCCTCGGTGAGCAATCTCGGTTCCGCCACAGGCAACCGCCTGCCACGAATGTCCGGGCGTGCCGGGTACCCAGCACGCCGTGTTGAAGCCCGTCGTTGGCACCACCCACGAAACATCTCCGACGTCGGTTGAACCGCGTCCGACGGTGCCGCTGCGGTCCCTGACGAGTTGAATGCTGTCGAGCGATTCCGGCACCAGCATCGATTCCTGAAGTCGCAACGCGAACTCCACATCACTTTCGGTGTAGGTGAGATCGTTAAGTTCGCGCAGGTTGCGCATCGTAATTTCAGTCAGTGCGTTGTTGGGCAGAATCTCGACGATGCCTCCTTCATAGACGACTTCGAGTTCGGTCTCGGTCGCCAACGCCCCGGCCTGAGCACACTTCAGCACGCGCTCGTAAAGTCCGCGCACGGTCGCCGAGTTGGGATGTCGCACGTAGTAGTAGACCTCGGCCAGATCGGGAATCACATTCGGGGCCTCGCCACCGAAGGTGATGACGTGATGAATTCGAGTTTCCTCGGGCGTGTGTTCTCGCAACAGTTCAATGGCGTGAGCCGTCAGTTCGACGGCATCCAGTGAGGAACGTCCTTGCTCTGGAGCTCCTGCCGCATGGGCACTGCGTCCGTGAAAACGAAACTTGGCGGCGATGCGAGCCAGGGACGACCGGTCGCCGGCTGCGTTCGTGTCACTGGGATGCCAATGCAGGACGGCGTCGACGTCTTCGAAAAGTCCGTCGCGAACCATGAAGACCTTGCCGCTCCCCCTTCTTCAGCCGGGCAGCCATAGAATCTGATGGTGCCGGAGAGATATCCCGCTTCGATCTGCTGTGCGATGGCGATAGCCGCCGAGGCAGACGCGACGCCGAAGAGGTGATGTCCGCAACCATGTCCCCAGGTCGTATCTTCGCGCGCTTCGCGATATGGGAGCGCCTGCTGTGATAAACCCGGCAGCGCGTCGAACTCACCCAGGATGCCGATAATGGGCGCGCCTGAACCGTATTCAGCTACAAACGCAGTAGGAATCCCCGCGACGCCGCGTTCGATGGTGAAGCCCGACTCTTCGAGCATAGTTGCCAATAACGCAGACGACTGTTCTTCCTGATAGCCCGGCTCCGCGAAGTTCCAGATTGCGAGGGCGGCTTCCCAGCACTCGGCGTCGCGAGCCACGGTGGATTCGCTCAGAGCGGCCTTGTCCTGCGCCAGCAGCAAGTTGGCGGAGGAGAACGTAATACAGATCAAAACTCTCACGGTGCAACTCATGGTGGATATAGAGTCGATTGAGCTGAGTGACGATGTGACCGTAGCGAGGGT
Source organism: uncultured Planctomycetaceae bacterium (assembly GCA_942492405.1). Lineage (GTDB taxonomy): Bacteria > Planctomycetota > Planctomycetia > Planctomycetales > Planctomycetaceae > JANNSB01. The sequence goes on along the minus strand of CALOES010000018.1, from coordinate 32,451 downwards.
GACGCCGGTTTGAACTAAGGCTCCACCTCAATGACTTCGATATCAAGTTGGCCCGTCATCAACACGACGGGTCCGAAGAGTGACAAAGGTGAAGGGGCGTCCTCGGAAAGACTGGATTGCGCCAGTTTCAGATGTCCTGCTCCAATTCCGCCCGCTCCGAGCGTGGCGTCGAGTGGAATCCATTCGCCGTTGAGCCAGGCTTCGGTCCACATGTGACCGCCAAACGCCGACAGTGAGTCGGCATAGACCAGCCCCACGCAGACCCTTGAAGGAATTTGCTTGACCCGCAACATTGCCGCGAGCAACACGGCGTGCTCGGTGCAATCTCCAGACAAAGTGCGAGCGACTTCGGAAGCGCGGGCCAACCCCGTGGAAAAGTTTTTGGCCGTCAGGCGGTCGTGAACGAATCGTTCGAGAGCGATGGCAATCTCGATCGGGTCTTGAAGTTCGCCCGCTCCTTCGATGGCCAACTGTTGAATCTCGACATCTTCGCAGTCGAGAAAACTGCTGGCTTCCAGAAACTCCGTTGCTGGAGCGGCATCGGCATCAGGAGTCACTTCGGAATCGGGAACAGCTCGGCGCACGGTCAATTCGATTGTGTTCTCGTCGACCTCGTGAATCTCCTGAGTCCCATCCGCAACAAAGCCATCCGCGACGCCACCAGATACGGTTGTGATACGATACACGATGCGTCCCGCTGCATGTGGATTCTCAAGCCCCTGTACGTGCACTAGCGTCTGCGTGACGATATCGAGGTCGGCCCCCTCGACTTCCTCCAATGCCACCTCGGCAGGCACGATTTCGGCGTCCATCTCGAACAGCGACGTACGGCTCAGGAGCACCCCCTGTCCCTCGACGTAGTACGAGTCGACATTCACACCCGGCAACAGTGGATTTGGCATCGAGAGTCGTATCGCTTCGACCATGCTGCCGTCGTAGAGTTCGATCGTTTCCATCCCTTCGGCGGTGACCGTCAACTCGACGGCCTGGTTGAATTCGGGAAAGAAAACACGTTCGGTGCGCGTCTGTCCCACTTGCAACGGATCGTCTTCCAACGACCGGTCGAGGGCAATCGGGGAATGGACTCCTTCCATCCCACTCAGCGACGAATCGGCGACACCATCAAGAATTGTCGTCGAAATGTGAATCTCGTCTCCTTCAACAACGCCCGTCGTTTCGAGATGGCTGTTCGGGGGATTATCCATGATGTACGAAAACCGCACGAGTTCTCCGGTTTCGGTCTCGACGAACGTCTGCTGCACTTCCATGTCAAGCTGCTGGCCGAAGCGACGAATCGTCATTTTCTGCACCGACTCGGTAACGAGCAGTGTACGGCCCTCTTCTTCAATCGTGTGTTCCGTGGTCCGTCCATAGCCGATTCGCTGCCCCGAGAGGCGGAAGATTTGCCAGGTTTCGTCGTCTGCGGGATCGGCGGCGGCGGTAAGCTCCAAACTGAAGGCGAACCCCATCACGATCATGAGGAAAATCGTCCATCGGTATTCTCGTTCGCGCATGTGTGACCTGACTCGAAACATGATAAATAAGGAAAGACCGTCAGCGATGACGGGCAGGCGTCCATGGCATCGAACCGCGCCTCAGGTGATTATGGGGAATCACCAGAAGCGATGCCACTAACCGATGGTTGCGGTCGCGGATGCCGTTTCATGACGCAACTCGGCGTGATGCCCGCTGCTCTTCGGCGAACTCCGTGGGAGTCATTCGCAATTGCGACTCCTGGCGTCGATATCTGAGATGCAGATCCAGCAGACCGATGAAGATACAGGCCGCGCCGACTTGAACCGTCAGACTTTCGATACCAGTCGCCCAGGCGCGGGCGACGTTGCGACTCGTCGCCGCCGTTGTTCCGGACGGATTCGCAGAAAATAACATCCATGCGATCCAGCCCATTGTCACGCAGAGGACGACGGAAACAACCGCATTCACCAATCGAGGCCCGATGGATTTGAAAGTCCGCGACATGTTGCCTGCCGGTGACACCCGTGACCAGCGGGGAAGCACAAACTGAGGAACGAACCACCCGCGTGTCTGGCAAAGCGTAGCCAGTAGCACGCCGACGAACATGACGACTCCCCAAAGGGCGACGGTGTGAAACACTCGATTGAGTCGTGACAGTGCAGCATTCGCTTCCCACGTACTCTGTGCAGCGACATCCCATTCACGAAGCGATTGCCTCCAGAAGCCGCTGACAGCATTCAGTGTGTCACTCCCAAAGACATTCCAGGTAACGCCGAACAGAATCAGCAGCACTCCAGTCGTCAAGATTCTGCTCTGGACGACGTTGCCTTCGAACCTCGACTGCTCCCGGCGACGGCGAGTCGGGGGTAACACACGTTCAAAGTCTGTCCCCAGCATTAGCGAGACCTCGCTTCATCTGGCACACCGTTCGCGGCATACGGACCATGCGTTTCCAGCGTCTGCTCGAGCGAAGAGGGTAATTGGCTCGCTGTCCAGCACAACATCAGCCACAACGCCGCGATTCGCAGGGGGAGCAGCCAGGCGGTGTGATTCATCGACGGCTCGGCTCGTTGCCAGAGCGAGAAGCCCCAGTTGAGTAAGCTCAAGAGAATAAGGATCGGAGCCGCCACTCCGATGGCCAATTCGCAGGAGCCGAGCAAGGCATTCGTCAACAGCGTGGTCATCCCGTCGGTCTCACAGACGCCGATGGGAATCGTCTGAAACGTCCCCAGAAGATGGCCGCACAGCCTCAGGTCTCCGCCGATCGGAGCCAGCAGAACGAAGACGGCGACGCCCATCAGCATCAGCAGCGAGGCGTGTGGAGACGCCTCTTCTCCTAACTGCGGATCGAGCAAACGTGCCATCGCCAATCCCGACTGTTGATCAATCAAGTCAGCCGCACCGCGCAGGCCCATCAGGATTAACGTTGCACACAAACCGATCGTGGCGCCGATAGCGAGTTCTAGAATCATCACCATCGGCAGTGGATGCGTGATGTCGGAAAGCTGAAACGGAGTAATGGCCACGACAAGCCAGGCCATCACTCCTGACAGCACGATCCGCATACGCATCGGTATCGATGCATCGCTCGTGAGAGGTGCAAACTGCAGACAACCGAACAGACGACACGCCGTCAGCACGAAACCCCAGATCTGGTCAGGGGTCACCAGCATCCAAAGCAGATCGGCAGGGAGGGTAGGGACGTTCTGCATGAGCGTTAACGTCGATCAGAACAAACGCATTGTGCCTTGAAACGACTCCTGGGTGTATTCCAGCATGCGTGATGCCATCCACGGAAGGAGCCAGATCAGGCAGAGGATTCCCAGCAACAGTCGCGGAACGTTGTTGACGGTGGGATCATGGATTTGAGTGGCGGACTGCAGCACCCCCATGACCAGAGCAATGGCAACGATCGCTCCCAGAATCGGCCCGCCGATAGCGAGAGTTGTCCAGGCTGCTGACTGCAGCAGTTCCACGACATGGTCGGTATGTAACATGTGAGTTCGATTCCAATCGTTTTACCCGCTGCCGACATGAATGCTGGCGAGCAATGCCTGCACGGTCAGTTGCCAGCCGTCGATCAACACGAAGACCAGAAGTTTCATCGGGAAGGAGACCAATGTCGGCGACAGCATGTTCAATCCCAGTCCGACCAGAACGGAAGAACACAACAGGTCGACGACCAGAAAAGGCAAGTAGATTTGAACGCCGATGAGAAATGCGGTTTTGAGTTCGCTGAGCACATAAGCCGGCAGCAGGATTTTCCAGGGGATGTCTTCGTAGTATTCGGGATAGACAGGCTCTACCTCTTCAACTGCCGCCTGATACTCCAGGAACATGTCGACGGCGGCCTCGTTACGTGAGTTCTGGATCTGTTGCGTCATAAAGCTGCGAAAGGGAGCGGCCGTGCGCTCAATCGCGGTCTGCAGAGCCGCTTGTTGCTCTGCCTGCGACGCGAACTGCTGCTGCGAATAGGGTTCGATGCCTTCGCGCCAGGCGCGTTCGCCGACCGGCCACATCACAAACAGCGTCAACAACAGACTGACGCCCGTGAGGACTTGTTGAGGAAGTATCTGCTGCGCTCCGAGTCCCTGTCGGACCAGCGCCAATACGACGACGATTCGCACGAAGCACGTACACATCACCAGCAGCGAGGGGAGCAGGCTGAGGACGCTGAAGAGCAGGAAGACCTGCACCGACGTTCCCAATGAGTTGGGATCGGTCCAGCCCGCTGGCTCGGGTATTTCGGCATTCCCCAAGAGTGCGGCGGCACCCGCAACCAGAGTGGCGTTCATCGTGCGTCCTCCATGGAATCACCCAAACCGACGTATTCCATCCGCGATGACGTTGTTTGTCGCGTGCGAGCAGACTTCGCCCCGTAATCGAGTTCGGTTGCCGATGGCAAGCTGTGCTCACGAACAGCGTCCTTCTGCGTGGTCGGCGAATGAATCGGTCGGCCCCCAAAGAGCGAGCCAATGCCCGTCGTCCCCTGGTTGGGGCGCAAACAGAGCGAGACCAGTCGTTCGACCTCCGGAGCGTCGCTGATTTCGCTGAGCGTTCGCAATCCGTCAGCCGTCGGAGTCACGACCAGAATTCGAGAGCCGATGCGAATCAGTTGTATGTAGCGCCCACTGCCGATCGAGCGTTGACCGAGTGACACAATCACTCCTTCCGGCAGCGCGCCCGGATCAAGCAACTTGCCGCTTCGCAGCCGTCCAACGATCCACCAGAGAGCCAATGCGATGACGACGGGAAGCCACGCCCATGCCCACGATGTTGTGCGGGCATCTCCCGCGGCACTGCCGTCCGACGAGCGTGATTGAGTGCGCTGGATCGGCGTTCGCGATTCGATGGCCACTTCAGGCGCGGCCGACACATCGGTCAGTCCGGCAACTTGGCTTGTTGTGGCCCACTCGACATCGCTGGGGCTTTGGGCCTGAGCGACAGAGCACGCAATCAAGCACGCCCCCACCGAGCAATACGCCATCCACGGCGCGAGACACTTTGGGATCTGCTGCCCGAGGGTCGGCATCTTCGAATCCTTTCGAAATTGCAGGCAGTGGCAAGCAAGAACCCCGTCGTCCTCAACCGAGGATCGACGGGGCGCGTCGGCTCGCATCGAAACACAAGGTCAAGGTCAGGACTGAGGGGCACCAACCGCCTGCAGGAATTCGCGGGCGACTTCTCTCCTCAATCCACCATACTGATCCATGCGACTCAGCCAGTAGTCCATCTCCGCCTGTTGTGCAGGCCGCTGGAGAAACTCCTGATGGAGCCGGTTGACGAATTGCCGGTTATCGGCTTCGCATTGAAAGTAGTACTCGTTCCCGCTGAGCAGATCGAGTTGCACGTCGCGGATCGTCTGGCCGCGATCAATGCGGGACGTCAGCACGTCGTATTCGTTCTGACGCGGGTCGCGCTGCAAGTACGACTGATAGAGACGCAGGATTTCCTCAAGCTGCTGGTCACGCGATGTGACTTGAGTTCCGGTGACAACGACGGGATCCACGGTGATGGCGACTGTCTGATTCGTGCCGCCGGCGGTGTTCAACACCTGATACGATTGAGTTGTCGTGTAGAGTTGGCGATTTCCCGAAGTGATCGTCGCATGCACGAAGTAATTGCGACGGGGCACGATGTCGGCCGGATCGTAATCGATTCGGAAGGGGATCGGAATCTGGCGAATCGCAATCGTCTTGGTGGTCAAGGCGATCGGCGGCGCGTTGGGTCGCGAGACCTCCCGCAACTCGACCGTGCAGACGGCATCCTGCGGCAACTGAGCGCGTTCGCGATATCCAATCGAGCCTGACAGCGACGAGAATCGAGACTCGAGCTGAATGGGAACATTCACGAGCGTTCCATTTCGCTGATTGCGAACAAGCAAGACCACATTGCCGTTGTCGTCGGCCAGACGATCGAATTCGCTGCCGGTGTCGAAGTGCTCACTGCCGACGAAGCCGACCTGAAAGCCATTCACCGTGACGATCGTATCGTTGGGTTCGAGGCCGACACGAAACGCGGGGCTGTTCGGAACAACTTCGACGATCTTGACGCCGGCATCGGTGTCAGTCGAGTACACTCCCAAACGCCAGCGATTACGGAGAGGCTGTGAAACGACTGGAGTTCCCGGTTGCGGCTGAATCAACGGATTGGCAATCGTGCCAGGGGCACCCGTCGGAAACTGCGTTCCCGGAGCGATCCGCGTGCGACCAGGATCGGTCACGCCGGTGCCGGGCAGGGGAGATGTGATGATGGCCGGATTGACCAGCGCCGGATTGATCAGCGAAGGATTGGTCGGCGTGGAGGTCGTGGTGATGGGGCGAACGGGAATCGACGACCCTGCTGCGCTCCCCGACGGATTGGTGATGCCTTGCTGAACGGGATCAATGGCCCATGCCGGGTCAATGGACGCGAATACGATTGTGGCGAGCAAACTGGCTGCACACCATGTCTGGAACTTCATGACCTGCTCCTTCCCTGGGGATCCGAATGTATCCGTGGATTGTGTCTTAATAAGCGTTGCGAAAAACAATCGGCCGAATCGACGCTGGCCTCACGCTACTTAACGTGTCCCAACCCGACGGCGTCCAGCGAAATTTCCGCAGGTGCGGCCGAGATCGGCTGAAATCCTCCGCGAACGACGTCTTCCTGGCCCAGACGGCTGAAGATGTACTTCAGGAACTCCCGCTGCGCGACCGGCAATTCGCCCCCCGGACGATGGTTGACCACAATCTGCAACGGACGAGTGAGCGGATACGAGGCCCCAGACGCGGCATCTCCATCAACCGAGATGAAGGGAGTCTCTGCATTGAGGGCGATCGGAATCGTTTTTACCCGGGGAGACTGATAGAGCATGCCCGCAAAGCCGATTCCAGCGGGATCCTCGCTGAGTGCCCGCACCAGCCGGAAGTTGTCCTGATGCGAGGCCATCGCCGGATTAAATTCCCCTCCGGCCAGGACGGCAGTCTGAAAATAGACCTGCGAACCGGTGGAATCACCACGGCCATGCAGCGAGATCGGACGATTCGCCCAGGCTCCAGCCAATCCAAGGTCACCCCAAGTGTGAGCCTCTCCACCACGAGCATGCGTCGAGGAGAAGATGGCGTCCAGTTGCTGAATTGTCAGTCCCTGAATGGGATTGTCCGCATGCACATAAATGGCAATTGGTTCGAGACTGGGAACAACAATCGTTGGCGGGTAGCCGAACTTCTGCTCGAAAGCCGCAACCTCTTCGGGAGTGATGAACCGGCTCAGCATGCCAAACTGCGCCTCTCCATTCATGACAGCTTCGACCGCGGTGGCGGAACCGGTCACCGTAATCTCGAATCCGACTTGAGGCTGATAGGCTTGAAAGCTCTCCGCCCAGACCGCCGCTAATTGCGACATCGTTGTCGAACCTGTCATCGTGATCGTACCGCTGACTCCATCCGCCGGACGGTAGACAGGCAGATCGGGGTCGAGACCTTGTGCCGCAGCCGAACTTGCGAATGCGAATACCGCCATGGAGATCAAGGCGGCGACCGAGAATCCCTTCTTCATTACTCCGCTCCTTGGTTAATGAATTGAGCCGAATGATGGCCTGGCGTGGTGAGACTTCCCTCTAAGATTCTGCCCCTTGACCACACTGCTCAGGCCGCAGTCGCAATTTGCGGGGCGAAGTATAGGCAGATTCCGCCGAACGCCTCAAGATGGCCTTTGCGCGTCAAAAACAGCTACGTCCGGACCGAATTCGAGATCCAGCTACAGAAGGCTCCGCTGAGAATCAGGGGAGACCAGACCGCCAATTCGGGTGAGAGAGTTCCCGATTGGCCGAGGTAATGGCCGGTAATCACGAGTCCGTACACAGCCGAAAGCACGAGCGAACACACGGTGATATTTGCCGCGAGACTGTCGTGTTCCCGACGCACAATGAACGGGACCACAATGAAGAACCCGATGACATTGACCAGCACGCGCGTCAACCGCCAATGGAAGTGCATCAATTGAGAACGCGCAATGGCAGCGGAACCCGTGGGGGACCGCAAACGTCGCAACAGTTCCATTGTGCTGATGTAGCGATGCCCTGCAATCGACGCCGCCAGTTGGTCGATCGTCACATCGGTCTTGATGAACACCTGCCCTGTCGACTCGACCTCGAACACATATTCACGCCCCAATTCCGTCAGTTGCGATACGGCGAATTGCATCTGCAGGTCATCGCGTTGGATGACCCAACCCGCGGCCAGCTCGTCTTTGGCAGGGAGATAGGTCGCGTATGCGGCTCGAATCGTCAGGTATTCCTGGGCAAATTGCGGGCGAGGCAGGCGAAACTCGGCATCGGACAACCGCTGCTCATGCAAATAGAGCTTCTCCCCGGCGATATAGATGCCCTGGGCGTCGAAGCGTGGTTGCACCGAAAGTGCTGCATCCTTTCCGTCTCCGTGACCGCCGTGGAGATAGGGTGCCACTTGGGGCAGCAGAAACTCCTGGTTGGCCGCCACCAGTAGATTCGCCCCGACAATTCCGATCAGCAGGGGCAGGCAAACGCGATAGCTGGGAACACCAGCGGCCAGCATCGGATTGAACTCCCCATGCCGCAGCATCAACGACAGTACGACGACCATCGACAGGACGGAAAGAAACGGCGTGACCATGTCGAACAGCAGGCTCGACTGATAGAAGTAACGCTCCGCCATGCGCCAGAGCATGACGGCCATTCCTTCGTCCTGGGAGGCGCGTTGAAAACCGTCGAGGTTGGTGAATCCGTCGACGACGGTAAACAACCCCATCACCGCGCCGAACAGCAGCGCGAAGGCGAAGAAGTATTGCCGGAGCAAAAAACGATCGAAGGTCGTCAGCATAGGGTGCCGTCCGTGGCACAGAAAATCGCCGGAACTGGAACGTCAGGGCGGAATTACACGCTGATCCGGCTCAAGGGTCAAGGTGAGTCTGCCAGACCTTCCTTCGTCCACCTTGCGCCGCGACGACTTCTTGAACCTACTGAGGAGCCTGCAAGGCGGCGTGAACCTGCTGCAGCGACTCCGCCCGCACTCGCAACGCGTCCGCGTGCTGCTGAGCAGCCTCGGCGGCAGCCTGCAATTGGGCCAACTGAGCCTGTTGCTCCTCGGTGGGGACCGCAGCGGCAGCGGCTTGCTCGGCTGCGGTCTTCAAAGTGGCAGCGGCGTCTGCTGCGGTTTGGGCGGCGGTCGCCGCAGCGGTGGCGGCTTCTTGAGCCGTGGCAACGGCTGTCGTCGCTTCTTCATTTGTCTTCATGGCAGCTTCGTACGCAGCACGGGCCGCTTCCAGGGTTTGAGCAGCCACTGTCAGTGCCTGCTGGGTTTCCTGCAATGTCGCCGCGGTTGTCGTTTGAGCCGTCATCGCGTCGGTGAGTTGAGTGGCGGCGGCAGTTGCGGCAGCAGCAGCTTCCTCGGCCATTTTGACCTTTGCGGCCATCTCCTGTTGAATGGCCGTCAACTGCGCGGTCGCCTGATCAGCCAAGGCCACAGCCTCGGTGACTCGTTGGCTGAGTGCTTCCAGCCGAACCGTCAATGGTGGTGGGTTCGTCGCAAGTTGTCCGAGTTCGACAGCGTCAGCGGCGTTCCAGACGCGAACAACACCCGAGAAGTCGCCGCCGAGAACGCGTTCGTTTTCGGAATCGAAGGCAACATCCATACCGAGGTCGGCCATTCCGCCGAAGTCGCGAATCTTGTTGCCGTCTCCTTGCCAAAGACTGACAACCCGGTCGCGCCCTGTTGTGACGAGCCTGCCGTCGCGAGTGTATTCCACTGAAGCCACGCCGCCGTGGGCACCGAACTGGCCGGCCTGGCTGCCGCCTCCCATTTCCCAGATACGCACGGTGCCGTCTTCGCTGCCCGACGCCATCGCGTTGCTGTCGAGTCGCCAAGTGACATCGTTAATGGCGGCGGTGTGGCCGGTGAGGTTGTAGAACTCTCGACCGGTGAATGCCTCCCATACGACGAGGCCATTGCTGCGGTCGCCCGATGCAAGCAACACGCCATCGGGACTGAATTCAATTGCCGTAATCCAGTCGGTGTGTTTCTTCATCTCGAACATCAACTCGCCGGTCTCGGTCGAGTAGACCCGGAGCATGCGCTTCGGGCCGCCGAGGGCAATTTGAGTCAGGTCGGGGCTGATGTCGGCTGCGAGAACAGAGTCGTACTCGTCGCCAACTTCCATCATCCGAGCGCCGGTGCGAACATCGAAAACAACGACGCGACCCGAAGCTCCACCGCGTCCGCCACCGACGAGCAGCATGGCTCCGTTACGGCTGAACTTCGCGATGTGGGGCGTTCCTTCCGGAAAGGGCAAGACGCCGAGCAGTTCGAAAGTGTTCGTGTCGTAGAGAGAAACCTGTTGAAAGCCGGAAACAGCAGCCACCGACGACCACGGATTGACGGCCAACGCAGTGACCGCATTTCCTCGTTCAGAAATCGTCACCGGCTCGCCTAAGTACATCTCCGGAATTGGAGGTGGACCGGAGGGTCGGTCGGTACTGATTTCCACGCGGGCAATCTGCGGGCCTTCACGGGCCATCGACGTGCTGCCGGAATTCTCCAGCGTTCCCTGACGAATCCATTCGCGAATGGTCATCAGTTCGGCTTCAGGCAGTTTGTCGGCGTTCGGCGGCATGGCCGGTTCCGACTCGTGATTGACCAAGTTCCAGAGATAGCTGACATCAGGCTGACCTGGTTCGATAACGACGCCCGAGCTACCACCTTCCATCGTGGCCGCGAAGGAGTCGAGAGTGAGTCCCCCCTTGCGGTCGTTGGCGTTGTGGCAACTGCCGCAACGTGCCCGAAAGATGGGGAGCACATGGTCGGTGTAGTTGACCTGCGGTGCTTCAGCCGCATCGTCGGCCCAAGTGACATTGGCCGCCGCGAGCAGAACCAAGCTGGAAAGTATCAAGCGTGACATGGCGATATCGGGTAGTGGTTGGCGGGTAGTTGGTAGGCTGAGAGGTCCATCCTCTACTGCCAATTGCCTACTCCCTTTTCCGTGTTTTCGAATCAGTGATTGAACAGAATCTCTCGGCTGTTCAATAGCGCCCAGAAGACGTCTTCGAGCGCCAGGTTGACATCGTTGCCTTCCGCGAACAGCGGGGACAGATTGCGAACCTCTTCTTCCGTGGGAGGTCGCGTGAGACATCGAATATACAACTGTTCGACGATCTGCATCGGTTCGAGCCCTTGTTCCTGCAGTTGGCGAATCACGCCACCGGCGGCAATCTTTCCGTTGACCGTATCTCCGTTCATCAGATGCAATGCCTGTGACAACGTCGGTTCCATGCGGACCTCGCAAGAACAGGCGGTTTCGCGCGTCGCGCGACCGAACGTGGTCAAGAAGTAACTGGACGTCACTCCGTCGGCAATCTGCACTGCGTGTGCTCCGAGGGGAAGTCCCTGGAACTTGTCCTGTGTATTGGTGATCTGCGAGATGATGTCGAGCATCGATTCAGCCTTGATGCGCCGCACGCGTTGATGCGCGAAGTTCAACTCGTCGGTCATGTTGCTTTCGTTACGAATCGTCGAACGCTGGTAGGCATTCGACAGCACGATGTCTCGCACCAGTTGGCGGAAGTCGTAGTTTGAATCGGTAAAGTTCTGCGCGAGGGCCTCGAGCAGTTCGGGATTCGAGGGAGGATTACTCACGCGAACGTCGTCAACTTGCTCGACAATTCCGATACCGAAGAATTGCGCCCAGATTCGATTGGCAAAGTTCTCGGCGAAAAACTCGTTATCGGGTGAGGCGAGCCATTCCGCGACGACTTCACGGCGGTCCCGACCGGTGATGTCGGGCTGGGCGCCTCCCAGAAAGATCGGAATGGCGTTTTGTCCCGTCACCGGGTGCTGCACTTCGCCGCCGCCGCCATTGAAAATGATGGTCTCGCGGTTGTCTTCGCCCGTCTTGCGTCCGACCTGCGAGAAGAAGGCGGCGAAACTGTAGTAGTCGTTCTGTGTCCAACGGTCGAAGGGATGGTTGTGGCACTGAGCGCACTGAATCCGCATCCCCATGAACATTTGTGCGACGTTCTCGGCCACTTTCAATCGATCTTGCTCGATCTGATAGAAGTTCGTCTGGGGCACCGAGAATGTTCCGCCACTCGAAGAGAGCAGGTCGACGACCATTTCGTTCCACGGCCGATTGGCGGCGATCTGCTCGCTGAGCCATTGGTAGTAGAGCACGATCGACTTGTACGAGACCTGGTTCGACGAACGCATCATCAGCCATTCCGACCACTTCGACACCCAGAGGTCGGTGAACTCTTTGCGGGACATCAGTTCGTCGACGACGCGTGTCCGCTTGTCGGGCGAGGCATCGGCCATAAAGGCGGCGTATTCTTCCGCCGTGGGAAGGATGCCCGTCAGGTCAATCGTCGCGCGACGCAGGAATTCCTCGTCGCTGCAAACCTCCGACGGATGGATTCGCAGCCGATGCAGTTTCTGAGCGACGAACTCATCGATGTAATTCACCGCCTCGAAGGGCTGCTGCTGGTATTCCAGCCCTCGGGGAAGAACGATGTACTGCGAACCCACGGTGTGCGTGGCGAAACGGGCCATCACGAAGGCCTCGCCTCGGGCACCCGCAGTCACCAGGCCATCTTGATCAATCGCGGCCGACGTTTCGTTGCTGGTGAGGAACAAGGCCAGAGTGGTAACGTCGCGGGTCGTGCCGTCGGAATAATGTCCCAGAACGGTGACTTGTTGCGTCTCCCCTTCGCCGTCCATGACGGCCTGGCGCGGATAGAGTTCGATGCTGGTGCAATAGGCGACGTCGGCGGGGTCGGAAGGGCAGTCGGCATCGATCCACGAAATCAGGTCTTGAGCGTATGCCGAGTCGCGGTCAAAGCGGCGTCCCCCAGTATGAGGCACGTCGCCGACCGACTTCTCCACGATGAGGCTGTGTTCTGGAACAGCCAAATCAATTCGCCTTCCGGGCAGTTCTCGCGTAATGCGAAAGTGGTCACCCGTGGGGTCGTAGCCGAACAACGAAAGACGAAACCCATCCTTGCCTCGGGCCGCCCCGTGGCAACTTCCGGTGTTGCAGCCGGTCTTCAAGAAAATCGGCATGATGTCGAGTTGGAAACTGATCGGAGGATGCTCCGCCGCACGCGCCACGGTGACCGGCACCGCGACCGAATGCCCGCTGAAGGCGACATTGATTTGTGTCTCGCCGTCACCGACCGGGTAGAAGAGGTTTCCTTCTTGTCGGACGAAGCCTTCGGCCGCGACTCCCCATGTTACCTGACTGGTGACATCACGAGTGATGCCGTCGTCGTACACGGCTTGAGCCACGATCGACTGACGGTCGCGGGCGGTCGTCAACTGCACCTGGTCGGGAAAGATTCGCAGTTCGACCACGTCGGCCGCCAGCGCGGGCGACGCGACCAGCAACAGTGCAAAGGTGACGAGGGAATTCACGTTCATAATCAAAGTCCGTTGTGGTAATCGCTGAGTTTGAGAGTGCAATGATCTGTAAGTGAATGACAGGGCTGCCGAACTATTGCTGCTCGGCACCGGTCGCTGGGTCGGCCCCCTCGGCGGGTGCAGTCCCTCCAGCCTGTTCGGCTTGTCGACGTGCTTCGGCTTGTTGCCTGAGCATTTCCAGCCGCGACAAGGGACGAGCGGGGGGAGCCGCTTCCGGCATCGGCATGGGTTCGGGCATCGGCTCCGGCGTGGTCGCCACTGCGACAGGCAATGGGGCGTCGACCCGCAGACGTCCTGTGCCAAGGTTGTGCAGAATCTGGTTTCCAGCTTCCGGCACCTGGACCTGACAGAACAGGTTCTGGTTGTTGCCGGTCGGGGCGTTCTCGGCCGCGTTGATAGTGAAGACCAGTTCCGTGGTGTCTTTGGTCACGACCATTGGGTCGGTTGTTGTGTTCGCCGGAAGACCGACCAAAGTCACCTGTGCTTCGCCTTCGAAGTCCTTCCGCTTGGTGACGGTAACGAGCATTTGAGTCTGCCCACCCTGCTCGACGGCGGCTTGCGCGAACTCGAATGTGAGGTATTGCTCTTCGACAATCAGCGGCACGAACTGTGTACATGTCTCGACGTTGCCATTGCCGATGTTGGCGATGGCACGCACTGCAATCATTGATGTGCGAACGGCAGCGTTGCCGGCGGCATTCATTGGAATCAACGCTTCGGTCTGACCTTCCGCAATGGAAACCGATCCACTCGCGTTGACACCCGGCGGGTTCTGCAACACCAGCACTTGAATCGGCGCGGTGAAGCCTTCATTGCGCTCGCACATCACTTTAAGTTCCATCGCGCCACCTTGTACCAACGGCACTGCGGGTGCTTCGATCCAGACTCGGAACGGGGTCGGGTCGGTGACGACGACCGGCATGCGAAGTTGTTCTTCGTCCCAGACACGGACATTGTTCTGGCCGCGAATCATCATGATGTCTTCCTTGAAAGGGCCGACAACCACGGTGTCTGGCTGATTCGGATCTTCCAAGCGTGCCTGAATGCGACAGCAGCGACCCCCGATGGGAGCGTCGGCTGCCGCGTAAAAGACGACTGGCATGTTGCCGTCGTTACGCCAGCCTTCCGGGCATTCAATCGAGACCCCTGGAGGCAGGTCGTCGCTAAATACGTTGATCGGGCCACCGAAGTCCTGACGCTGCATGTTGACCTGCAGGCCGCAGCCGCCTCCCTGGGGGACTACAATCTGTGGTTGCACGTACCGCTGAAACTCAATCGGCATGGCTACCAGCGCCGGAGCAACGGGATTCATTTCAATGCGGTAACCGAAGCTGGGGCCGCCGCGTTGCAAGTGGTCCCTGACAAGAACGGCGTACTCGCCGTCTTCGGGGATTTGGAAGCGAAAGTAACTGTCGGGGCCACGGCTGTCGTCGTTGCCGGCAATCTGTCCCCCATCCGAAACGCGGTGAAGCGTTACGACGGCATCAATCGACGAACGAATCCGACGTCCATAGCATTCAAAGTCGAACGTTTGTCCCGCCGTGGCCGTGAACTTAAACCAGTCGACATCCCCTTCTTCGGCTAGGATTCCGTTAAAAGCAATAGGGGCCGACTCTGAAGGAGTCGCTTCCGCCAGTGACGAGTTGGGTTCCGCCTCAACGACGTTGGCCAAATCGTTCAATCGAAATGGCTGCGTCGACGGCGTGATGCCACGGTCGTCGGTAACATCGAGTCCAAATCGCTCTCTTGTCTCAGCGGGCAGAGTGACATCGCGCGTGAAAGTGCCACTCGCATCACCATAAAACGTGACCGAGAGGGTCTCGCCAGGACGCCCACCCGCAGGGACGGCGGTCAACGGACGAGGAAAATCGCCAATGTGCAGCAGGTAGTAAGCTCGTCCATCACCCAGGTACGAAGCGTCGCGAATCTGCACGACGTAACGACCATCTTCGGGAATGATGAGGGAGGCGACGCCGTCGTTCCAGACCAATGGGGCATCGTCGCTGACGGCCAGTTCAAACCGGTCGGCATTGAGAATCGCAATGTACGGGTCGAAGAAATTGCCGGCATAAGGGCCGCCCAGTCGCATGGCAAAGACCTCGACCGTCAGGCGTTGTCCGGCAACGCAATCCACCGCGTAATAGTCGACATCTTCGCTGTCGACGCGACCGTGCATCGTCGTGTTGAGTGCGATTTCTTGCGGGGTCGAGAAGTCGGTGTTCGGCTCGACCTCTTCCACGATCGGCAATGGGCCGATGTAGACCGTCTGCAGGTCCGAGAGGCCGGTTCGCGTGCGAATTCGCATCCGCTGCGTGCCAATGGGACAATCGGCGGCGACACGCACCTGGACCTTTACCTGGCGTCCATTGGCGTTCTCGGGAATTGTGAAGTTCAAGACTTCGAGGCCGGTGTCATACAGAATGACTTCCTCGGCATCTTCGAGGTTGGCCCCCGACAGAGTGAGTTCGGTCTCGGTTCCCCGTTGCACGCCACGCGGCAGCACCTGAGTGAACCTCGGAGCGGCGGCATGGAGTGTGGAAGTTGCAGCCAGACAGCCTAGCGAGAGGCTGAGCAATACGAACTGGCGAGCGGCAGGATTGCTCCGCATCGTCTGTCCCCCTGTTGATCTAATTGTCAGTCGTTGTGCCCGAACCGAGAGAGGTAGGAATCCGGTGGTTCAGGCGGCGGGTAATCTTTTACTCAGTGTGGGCCGAACGGTAGAGCCGAACAACCCCCCGATGTCCTGAATCAATCGATTCAGGACATCGGCGTCGTTTCAATCATTAAGCAAGAATGTCGGTGATGACCTGGCCGCCGTCGACGATTTCGATCGGGCGGTCTCCAGGAGCCATCAATTCCTTGTCAGCGACGATTCCCAGACAATGGTAAACGGTCGTGAAGAGGTTTTCGGGTCCAACCGGATCCTCTTCGGGTTCGGTGGCAGTCGGGTCCGACTTGCCGTAGACAATGCCAGGCTTGATGCCTCCACCCGCCAGAACAACGCTGAACACCTTCGGCCAGTGGTCGCGACCGGCGGTACCATTGATCTTCGGCGTGCGTCCGAACTCTGAAGAGACCATGACGAGCGTCTCGTCAAGCAGTCCCCGTTCTTCGAGGTCACCCAGCAATCGAGCGAATGCCTGGTCAAAGGCGGGCATCTGATTGCGGAAGCTGGCCACAATGTTGTCGTGCATGTCCCAACCACCGTAGGTCAGGTTCACCAGTCGCACACCCGCCTCGACGAGTCGGCGAGCCAGCAGCATTCGCGCTCCGGCGGTATTGCGACCATATTGGTCACGAAGTTCTGGGGTCTCGGCTTCGAGATTGAAGGCTTCGCGAGCTTGTGGAGAGCTGATCAGTGAGTAGGCACTGTCGTAGAAGCTGTCCATCGCGGTGATGTTGTCGGCCACTTCACGAGCGCGGAAGTGAGCGTTCACCGCTTCGAGGGCCGAACGACGCGTGGCGAAGCGGGAATCATCCACACCGCCCGGCAGATTCAAATCACGGACCTGGAAACCATCGTTGGCAGGGTCGGCTCCCAGCGAGAACGGAGCGAAGGCACTGCTCAGGTACCCGCTGCCGGCGAATTCGTTCGGCTGATTCGGAATGCAGACATATGGAGGCAAGTTGTTCCTGCTGCCGAACTCATGGCTAACGACCGACCCGATACAGGGATACTGCAAGGCTGGGCTGGGGCGATACCCGGTGAACATGTTGTGCGTACCACGCTCGTGAGCCGCCTCACCGTGAGTCATCGAACGAATGACTGCCATGCGATTGGCAAACTGAGCCGTCTGGGGGAGCGTCTCGCCAAAGAGTACGCCGTCGAGGTTCGTCTGAACCTGCCCCATCTCACCACGGTACTCGATGGGAGCGTAGGGCTTCGGGTCGAACGACTCCTGGTGGGCCATTCCACCGGGAAGGTAGATGTGAATGATGGACTTCGCCGTTCCTTCGAAGTTGGCGTAATCCTTGAGTTCGGCCCGGGCCTTGTTGGCACGCAGCAGCATGGGGAGCGTCAAGCTCGAACCGGCCAGCATGCCGACGGACAGGAATCCACGTCGCGAAAGCCGATCAAAGTGCTGAGGATTGCAACCGTGACCGCTCTTGTTCCGTTTGGCCATAGTGAAAACTGCTCCGTAAAAGGTGGGGCAAAGGCGTGGAGCCGCTGCTCGGGAGGTAGGTCGTTTAGTCCGTGTCAGGTGGGAACCACATCAACATTGGTTAGAACACGGAAGATCCATCGAGCATTACCGATGAATCATCTCATTGTTTAAGTGAGCGGAGGCGACTTGTCAAGTACTTGGCCGCGTTTCTCACTCGAATTTGGCCCGTTCTGGCTTTCTCTGAATGATAGGCTGAGCTTATACTGCCGCACTTCCCACCGGGGCGCGGTAGCTGCGTCCTCTTGCCCCATTTTGCCTCCATTTTTTTCTCCTTCCTTAGAATCCTCACTTTCGGTCCCACCCACACATGACCAATTACGACTGGCTGACACTGTCGGAACTTGCGCAGCACCTCGGCCGCGACCAGCGTGAACTCGAACGACTCGCCGACCGTCAGGTGATTCCCGGTCGCAAGCGGGACGGGGAATGGCGGTTTCATTCCGCCGAAATTACTCATTGGCTCGAACGGGAGATGCACCGCTTCACCGATTCGGAACTGGCTGCCGTCGAACAGGCCCAGCGATCGGAGAACGACGAACACGAACTCCCCTTCAGCTTTCTGCTGAAACCCGATACCGTCGAGGTTCCGCTGCATGCGCGCACTAAGCGCTCCGTCATTGAAGAAATGATTACCGTCGCGGGACGGTCCTGGGCCATCTGGAATCTGGAGACGGTCGCGCAGGCCGTTAACGAACGCGAAGAACTGATGTCGACCGCCCTGCCTGGCGGCGTCGCCCTGCCTCACCCCCGCCAGCCCCTTCCCGATGCGTTGGGAGAGTCGGTCGTCGCGTTCGGTCGCACGATGTCGGGAATTCCGTTTGGGGCGTCGGACAATTCGCTGAGCGACCTCTTCTTTTTGATTCTATGTCGCGACCTCAAGACGCATCTGTACGTTCTCGCTCGTCTCGGTCGCATGCTGCAGAATCCGACGCTGCTGAGTCAGTTGCGAGAGACCGAATGCAGCGAAGCGACCTATCAACTGCTCTGCGATGCTGACCGCGAAGTCGGGTGATGATTCGGTAGCGGAACTCGTGAGAGTTCCGACTGACGCGTGAGTTCCCTCGTCGGAAGTCTCATGACTTCCGCTTCGCCCCTTCACGTTGAATATGTGAGATGCAGGCGGTTGCTTGTGCCTGCCGCTCTTTCGCGGAGCGGCAGGCGACTATTCCGCGACCGCCGGCTTTGGTCGGCGACGCTTTCGCGTCGCTGGTTCCCCGTCTTGTTCCTTCAGTGTGATGGCCCACCCAAGACGACCGAGCAGTCGCGCCCAAATGAGCCAGACGGCCGCCCATACCGGCCCTCCCAGCACCGAAACGACGATGGGTGAAAACGACATGCCGACGGACCAGAGCACGCCCCATCCGATCAGCACGGCACCGGAAAGCAGGTAATACAACAGCCACGCGCGCCACGCCTTGTACAAACTTCGGACGATGGGAAACGTCACGGGGGAGAAGACTGATCCGGCGTGCATCGCAGACAACATCATCACGGGGAACACAATAAACAGCGTGTCGAAGGCAACCGACACATAATCTCCTCCGGCCATGCGGGCGGCATAGCCCACACAATGGGCCATCGTCATCGCGTAACCCAGAATCAGCGTGAAGCGGCAGGCTTCAATCACCCATTCCCGCCAGTTCTGTTGCAGCCAATTATAGATCCGCTGGTTCCCGCTGGCCGTGTCTTCGAGAATCGTGATCCAGATGGATGTCGCGTACGAATAGGTCCAGATGAAAATCCAGATCAGTGGCAACGCGAAGAACGCAATCGCCATCAACAGGTATCCCGATCCGTTGGCGAGGATGTGCAGAATGCCCGCGCATACGACGCTGATGGCCGTCAATCCGACGGACAGATAGATCCATCGGCTCATCACTCCTTCCGACCACGGGAAGTCGAACACGTTGGAGAAGAAGACCCAACGCGGAGGTGGGTCCGATTCGACGCGACGAATCTCGGCTCTTGCCTTGTCGAACTCGGTCTTGAGCCTCTTCTGCTTGGGAGCCGCCGGCACCGACAATGCCTGCACAGGAAGCTGCGGCTTCGGTATCGCCTGCTTGGCTCGTTGAGCCTGTGCCTCTGCCAAAGAGGGTACCCGGATGAATTCAAGGCAGTCGGGACACTTCAACTGTCCAGCTTCTGAACGTGGTTCGACATGCAGCCGTGCCGTGCAGATCGGACAGACGACCAGAAACTCTCTCAGATTTCTCTTCGCGACCGCTCCATTCCCATCATCTTCCATCGGCTGCAGCACGAGTCGATAGATGTCGGGATGGAGTGCCTGTGCCTCTTCTTCCGCCGTGCCAGCCAGTTGATTCACTTCATTCAGCGACGGAATCGTGGCCATCGTGAAACAGTCCGGGCAAGGAACCTGCTTGGGGTGCCGTTCCGCCAATTCGTCAATCCGCGTCCCGCACACCTTGCAGGTGGCGACGAAGATCGGTTCGGAGTTGGAGTGGCCGGGAGTCACTGGACAACGTTGAGAGTTAGCGAGGTGAACGTTTGGCGAGATCGTGGCCGCTGCCCCCGTGTACGTTGTGCGGCCGCCTGATAACGGGAGAATTCTGGTCGGATTCCCATGATGCACGATAAGTCTTCGGATCGGAATGGAGCAATCACGAGTTCCCAACCAAAGTCAACTTTCGCATTGCGAAAGAGCACGGGAGACCGCAATTTCACGAAACGAAAGGCAACTTTCACGAAGGCTCGATGGAACAAGGTCTCTCGATATCGTCTAATACCATCGCAGATAGCGAAGGGCCAATCGCTGAAGGCAAGAGGTCTGACTCCTGAATCCTCATTCCTGACTCCTGGTTCCTCACTTCTCTCCCGATGCCCATCCAAGTTCGTTGCCGTGGTTGTGAGAAGGTGTTGAACGCCCCCGACGCGGCGAAAGGGAAGGTCATACAGTGTCCCAAGTGCGGCACGAAGCTGCGAGTCCCCGGTGGCGACGCATCGACAGGCGGCGCATCGCAGGGACAAGGGTCAGCGAAGAAACCTGCTCAACGACCGCGTAAGCCAGCGGAAAGACCCGCAACCGCTGGGCCCGCTCCCGAAGACATGCTGGCCCGCATGCGGCTCGATGATGCCATGATGGAACATGGCGAAGAGCAAATCTGCCCCTACTGTGCCGAGGAAATCGATGAAGACGATGTCGTCTGTCCCAGTTGCGGGATGAACCTCGAAACGGGGCGGATGGATGCCAAGGAGCATAAGAAGCGAACGCGCAAAGGTCTCGACCCGGCGTTGTTCTATAAGAATGCCTGGAGCGAAAGCTGGGCCTTCATGCTGGAACAAAAGGGCTTGGCTCTACGGACGGGGCTGATCTGGATGAGTTTCGCGTTCTTCTGCGGCATGAGCCTCTTCGTGTTTGTGCGGATGTGCAAATCGCCTCCAACCTGGACGTTCTGGGGTGCGATGATCTTGCTCACCTACTTGGGGATTCCCGGTTGGTATTGGTTCCTCTCACTCAAAATTGTTCAAGCCGAATGGTATCGGGAGAAGCTGCAGCCTGACCGCATCCATTTCGACTTCTTCGCCAACGTGGCGACGGGGCTAAGGGCCATTATGTGGCCCTTTGTCGTCGCACTCCCGTTCTGGCAGTTCGTGGGTATATTCGCGGGAGTATTCGCAATCATCAGCTTTGTGTTTCCGTTGGCGGGCGTTGCGCTCTTTTCGGTGATGGGGTTCGTGGTGGCTCTCCCGTTCCTCGCCTGGCCGCTGGCGAATGTTCACCTCGTCGGCAAATACCGTCATCCCGCCTGGATCGGCTGGGATCTAACGAAGATCTTCTTCAGGAACATCGGCCCGACGCTCTATTGGCATCTCATGGCATTCGTCATGTTCTTGCCTTTGGCGTTGGCGATCGGTGCCATTCAGGTTTTCGGCGGGGGTGTAAACCCGTTCTTGAATCGAAACCTCATTGGCTATCACGACAAGGTTCGTGTTGAACAGGAAGAGCAAATCATTGGCGACAAGGGTGAACCTGCGGTCCGTACCGTCATTGTGTACGAGAACGGCGAATACCACCCGGCCCTTGCTGACAAAGCCGTGATGTGGATTTCCGACACCATTGGCGAAAACTGGCAGCCGACCGACTTCTTCTATCGTGCGACGCTACTGCCGATCATGATTCTCTCCAGCCTGTTGCTCATTGCTCCGATAACTATCCTGGCCGGCTTTCCCGCGATTTTCATGATGCGGGCCAACGCCCTGCTGGCGAAGTACAACCGTCACACACTGGGCGTGATTCAGAAAGTCGAACCGAATACTCCCGCAGGCTGTTGGATTCGCTACCACGCCTTTATGGTCGATGGCATTTTGTACCTGCTGGCCAGCTTCTTGGTGACGAAAGAGAAGAAGGCCGTCATCGTCGGGCAGATTCTCAATGCCCTCTACCTGATCCTGTGGTTGGTCTGGCTCAAGGATCCTGTCGCAGCCGCCATGTTCCTGGCACCGATTTGGTTTCCGTATAACAACTGGATGTATTTCGCCATTCAGGAATCGTCCGCCACCAAGACAACCATCGGCAAAGATGTCTTCGGCCTGATTGTCCTGACCGATGACAACAAGCAACTGACGCTGGGAAAGGCGACCCTTCGCTGGTTCTGGTTCTTCCTGCTCCCATTCCTCGCTGTGGGAGCCGCCTTCTCCAAAGACAAGAAGACTTTCTACGACAGCATGACAGGCACCAAGGTCGCCTTCGTGGGGGACAAGTAATTGCAGGACATCAAATACCGTGGCGGAAGTCGTGAAACTTCCGACGAGTGACCATCCGTTAAGCCATCGGAAGTCTCACGACTTCCGCTACTCATCAACAGCAATGATGAACGTTCATCGACCAACGACAAACGTCCTCGCAGCCATCTTCACCATCGCGGCTGCCTGGTCATCGTCGCTACAGGCGGATGACGCGGCAGCGTCCGCATCCGTCGAATTCAATCGCGACATTCGCCCGATACTCTCCGACCATTGCTATGCGTGCCATGGTCCCGACTCCAACAAGCGTGAGGCCGACCTGCGGCTCGACACCGAGGTGGGCCTGCGTGGAGCCGACGAAGACGAGGGCGTCGTCACTCCATTTCAACTCAATGCAAGCGAACTCTATCGCCGCATCATGGCAGATGAGGCCGAACGCATGCCGCCGGTCGAGTTTCATAAGCCGTTGTCGGCCGAACAGATGGAACTCATCCGCCGTTGGATAGAACAAGGGGCCATCTGGGAAGGTCACTGGTCGTTTCAGCCGATCCGCGACACCGTTCCGCCGGAGGTCGACGACGTAGAGCAGTTCATGCGCAATCCCATCGATGCCTTCACACTGACGGCGATGCATCGTGAAGGTCTCACCCCTTCCCCCCAGGCCGACCGTCGCACGTTGATTCGTCGGCTCACGCTCGACCTCACCGGCCTTCCGCCCACTCCAGAACAGGTCGAACGCTTTGTCAACGATGAGAGTCCCGAAGCCTACGAACGATTGGTTGACGAACTTCTCGCCTCGCCCCGTTATGGCGAACGCATGGCGATGTGGTGGCTCGACCTCGTGAGGTATGCCGACACCGTTGGTTATCACGGCGACCAGAACGTCAGCATCTTCCCTTATCGGGAGTATGTCATTCGTTCGTTCAACGAGAACAAGGGGTTCGACCAGTTCACTATCGAACAAATCGCGGGTGACTTGTTGACGGAACCGTCTCAAGAAGAACTCATTGCCTCGGGCTACAACCGTCTCGGCATGATGAGCGCCGAGGGTGGGGGACAGGACAAGGAGTATCTCGCCAAGTACATCGCCGAACGTGTTCGCAACTTCGGAGGCACCTGGCTGGGCCTGACCACCGGTTGTTGTGAATGCCACGACCACAAGTACGACCCGCTGACAATGCGGGACTTCTACAGCCTCGAAGCCTTCTTCGCCGACATCGAAGAGCGGGGCATCTATTCGGGTGCCAACGCCGATGGTAACTGGGGTCCGAGGATCCAGGTCCCTTCACCCGAGCAAGAACAACAACTGGCCGACTTCGACGCCCAATTGGTCGAAGTTCGCACGACACTCGACACACAGACTGCCGAACTCGATGCCGCTCAGGCTGAGTGGGAAGCATCGCAACTTCCATGGCAAGTGCTGCGGCCCGGTTCACTGACCTCGCTCAACGGCACCACGCTCACGTTGCAGGAAGATGGTTCCATCCTCGCCGGCGGAGAGAGTCCCGACACCGAAACGTACACGCTCGCTTTAGCCGACGAACTTCCGGGGAGCATCACCGCTCTTCGCATCGAAGTCCTCCCGCACGAGTCGCTCCCTCAAAACGGACCGGGCCGCGCGGGGAATGGCAACTTCGTCCTTTCGGAACTGGAGGTCTTTATTGTTCCGAGTGAAGAAGGGGGCGAACGTATCCCAGTCACTTTGCAAAACGCCACGGCTACGTATGAGCAGACTGGTGCGGCGGGTAGCAACCCGTACGGCAAGTGGACCGTCGCAGCCGCGATTGATGCCGACGCTCAAGGCCCCACCTGGGGATGGGCGGTGATGGAGCAAGTGGGCAAAGCAAACACCGCCGTCTTCGAAACCGCCGAAGACCTGGTCTTTCCCGCTGGAGCGACGCTCGAAATCGTCCTCAAACAGAACCTCGATAACCCCAAGCACACCCTGGGACGCTTTCGCGTCTCGGTGACTGAACATCCGCGACCCATCGCGGCATCCGATGTTCCGACGCCGGAGTTGCAAGCCCTTCTCGCCATATCGGCTGATGAGCGTACCGCCGAGCAGCAATCTCAGTTGGCCACCCACTATCGTTCCATCGCTCCATTGCTCGACCCCGTGCGACAACGGATGACCGAGTTGGAGACGGCCCGCACCGCTCTCAACAATGCCATTCCGACGACGCTCGTCACGAGGACGGTCGAACCCCGCATGATTCGCATCCTCGCACGCGGCAACTGGATGGACGACAGCGGCGAAGTGATGACTCCCGCCTTCCCCGTTGTTCTCACCGCTCCCGATTCGGATGCCGATGAAGACGCACGGCGACTCAACCGCCTCGATCTGGCCCGCTGGGTTGTCGCTGATGAAAACCCTCTCACCGCCCGTGTCGCCGTGAATCGCGTCTGGAAACTGATGTTCGGAGCCGGTCTCTCTCGCAGGCTTGATGACCTCGGGGCACAAGGAGAATGGCCCAGTCATCCCGAATTGCTCGATTGGCTGGCCGCCGAGTTCCAGAATTCCAACTGGGATGTGAAGCACCTTGTCAAACTGATGGTCATGTCGGCCACCTATCAACAGGCCTCGACCACTTCGGAGTCGATTCGAGAACTCGACCCCTACAACCGCTGGCTCTCGCATCAGTCGGCCTTCCGCCTCGACGCCGAAATGGTTCACGACAATGCACTCGCCGTCAGCGGACTGCTCGTCGAAGAAGTCGGCGGCCCGAGTGTCTTCCCGTATCAACCTCCGGGTTACTGGTCGTATCTCAACTTTCCAACCCGCGAATGGCAGAACAGCACTGGCGAGAGCCTCTACCGCCGCGGCCTCTACACCCATTGGCAACGGCAGTACCTGCATCCCTCGCTGGCCGCGTTCGATGCTCCCAGCCGAGAGGAATGCACTGCCGAACGACCTCGCTCGAACACTCCGTTGCAATCGCTGGTCTTGTTGAACGACCCCATCTACATCGAGTCGGCCCGTGTCTTCGCCTCTCATCTCCTGGAAGGAGAAGCCACGAACCAACAGCGACTGAACACCGCCTTCGAGCGAGCGTTGTCTCGCCCGATTCGACTAGCCGAGACGGAAATCCTGTCGGCACTCTTGATGCAGCATCAAGCCGAATACACCGCCGACCCCGCAGCCGCGACGGCCCTGGTCTCGGTGGGCAACTCCCCCGCTCCCGAAGGCATCAACCCCATCGACCTCGCCGCCTGGACAAGCGTGACACGAGTGATTCTCAACCTGCACGAATCGGTCACGAGGAACTGATGGTTGAGGCGTTGGACGCGTGCTACACTAGCCCGCAGCGCAAGCAAGGGGGACGTGACGCAAGGCGAGAATGGGATTCAGCCAGTCTTGCGGCATCCTCAACATGATGAAAGGAAACGTAGCGGAAGTCGTAAGACTTCCGAAGGGATGCACCAATCGCGTTCCCCTCGGAACTCTCACGAGTTCCGCTACCAACGACCCGATAGCAGCGAGAGTGGCGGAACTGGCAGACGCGCTGGATTTAGGATCCAGTGGGGCAACCCGTGCAGGTTCGATTCCTGTCTCTCGCATTGATGCAATCTCAGCGACTCCCAACGAGTCGCAATCGCTCTCAGACCCCTGCAAAACAGGGGTCTCTGCATGCTTTGTGGTTTGCCGGGACGATGGCCGCTCGCGAGGGTCTCGACTCTCAGGCAATCTCACCGAATCGCATGAAATGTCGCCAGCGAGTGCAGCTTTTTGTGCAGCCAAACCATGCTCGCATTTTCCAATTCCATCGGTCCCGGTCTGGAGTTCCATTCGCGACTCTGTCGGCCGCAACGCCGGCAGCGTATCAACAGCCGACGACAGGTCAGCCAGATGCACGTGGGTGTAGCGGCTCATGGTCAGGTTGATGTCACTGTGCCGCGCCAACTGTTGAGCTACCTTCGGATGGCCGCCAGAGGCCGCCAGCATCGAGATGAACTGATGTCGCAGGGCATGGAAGTCGAACACCTTCCCCCGGTCGTCAACATAGGGAATGTCGGCTGCCTTCAAATCAAATCGCAGCATATCGGCACCATGCCGCCTCGATGCCCATGTTCCCGGCCACAATGGTTCCTGCGTGTCGTCAGTCTTGTTGCTCATGGTCAGAATGGACGAAGAACTCCCGGCTTGCCGGTCGCGGCGTTCCTGGAACCATTCCCGCAATCGAGTGATGACAGCCGACGGCAGGGGAAGAACATCACGTTCACGATGTTTCGAGTAGGCCGCCTCAACCGTCACGTTTCCGGCGTCCAGGTCGAACGATGATTCCGACAGGCTGGCCAACTCACTGGCACGCAACCCGGTGTATCCGGCGATGAAATAGAGTTCAGCGCGGTCTGGTCCCGACAGTCCGGCTCGGTCGGCGTTCCTGCGTGTGGCGTCGATGAGCTTGGAAAAGTCCTCAATGGTGATATGTCGGCGTTCCCGGCGAACATCGGTCTTGGCGTTCATCCTCGACAGATGGGACAGCATGTCGTCTCCGCACCGATGGTCGCGGACCAGCCAACGGGTGAAGCCTTTGATGGCGGTCAAGTGATGGTTGCTCGATGCGAGACCGAACCGAATCATCCTGCCTTCCAATTCGGTGCCGTCCAGGTCGCGGCGTTCCTTGAGCCATGTAGAGACGCGGCTGGGGTCGCCGCTATCTGATGACAGTTGTCGAACAGGACGCCAAGCCATCGGTCACGCTGGGGCACAAACGCGTCACGCTGGCCGTGCGGCCTGGGAGCGACGCAGCGAAGCGTGCGGAAGTCATGCACGCCTGGCACAAATCCCTGCTCCACGAGGTGGTGCCGTTGTTGATCCAGAAATGGGAGGCAAAACTTGGCGTGAGGGTGACGGCCTATTTCCTTCAGCGAATGAAGACCAAATGGGGCAGCTGCAATCACCGGGCGGGGCGCATCCGGCTGAATACCGAGCTGGTGAAAAAACCGAAGTCCCTCCTCGAATACGTCATTGTTCATGAAATGGCCCATTTGCTGGAGCCGACACACAATGACCGGTTCATCGCCATTCTCGACGAGCACTACCCCGCATGGCGGCAAGCTCGCGTCGATCTCAATGAACTGCCGCTGTCGGCAGAGGTGTGGAAGGGTTGAGGTGGTAAGCGTCGCCCCCCCGAACCATTACGGTTGAAACAGCGTGGCGGGAGTGGTGGCAATCCATGGAGCACGCATGACTGTCGTGGAACGACCTGAAAGTTGATCACGCACGCGTCACACACGAGCGTTGCAGGCAGACCGCCAACGCTTAACGCTCGCCAGAGATGATTTGTGCGGCATGGACTCCGATGAAGGCTCCATCGAGCGCAATTTCGTCTGCAGCGGCTCCAGTGTCACCGTGTGTGACCTGACGGCGTGTTCCATGTGGTCAGCATCGACTACCACATTGCTACCACTTTTTCGCGCCGACTACCCGCAATTCTCCGAGATTCGTTAAACCGGAATGGGAGAGATTGCAAAGTGGAAAATGACGATTATAGTCCGAGAAACCCAGTGGTTTTGGGTGCTTCACCCCTCGAGCATGTGATTTTTGACATTGCATGAGGTCGGAGGTTCGAGTCCTCCCGGGCGCATTCGTTGAAGTTGTCAACTTCGAGGCTTCAGCTACTTTGGTGGTCTTGAAGGGGCTGCAAACACGATAAGAGTCTGCAACATCAGATAGCTCACCAGGGGCAGAAAGCCCAGGATCCAGCCGATCACGAGGATCGTGCGAAACGTGCCGCCGGCGAGTGGACGCACGACGATGCGGGACTCTGCGTTGCTAAAGCCAGCTGCCGCCAGTTCCGTGGCAACGGCATCCGCACGCGACTGATTGAGAGCGTCATCCTCTGTCGCCGTGATGAGAATGACCGCGGTTGAGGCTGTCAGTCCATTCGCCATCTGTTGCGTTCGTTGGGCCGACTCGGTGGTGAGGGCTGCCGAGTTGTTCTCAAAGTCATCGGCGGCGAGTACGAAGCCGAGGGCCTCGCTCTCGCGTTGCTGGCTGTCCCGAGGGTCAAGAGATGATCCGACGAGCAGAAGAAGCAGGACGGCACACATTGTGAATGCCAGCACTCCACAGCCGGCAGCGGTCATTTGTGTCTTGAACTGACTTCGTTCCGAGGCAAACTCTCGCGACACCTCCACCGTGCGACGTCGGCGAATCGATCGTTGAGAGCCATCGAGCAGGTCAAAGGTCCGCATCAGATCGGGCCACGTTCCACCGCCCGCCAGCGACTCAGCGTCGTCGCCTTGCCAGCACGCTCTCAACGCAGCGGCGTCAATTGATTGTGATTGCAGATCGAACGACTTGGCTCCGCCGGGATGCTGCACCTGCATCGTGCAACCTGCCGACGGCGCAGATCGGTAGGTCACGACAACATCGGGACAGTTGCCTCCGCCGAGCGTTATCGTAACGCGGTCGGGTTTGTCGGCATCTTGTCCGACGGTGACTGTCGTCACACGCTGGTAGTCACCCCAGATCCAGCAAACCAAATCGGCCACGTTCAGGAATGATTGCCGCACCGCCTGCCAGTTGAGTGAATGTACTTCACCCGTTACTGCAGTCGAGGTCGGTGAACTCAATCGGCATTCGATCTCGATCAGACTGGCGTCGTACAACTGCTCGCGCACCTGTTGAATCTCACTTGAGAAGCGATGCAAGAAACAGGGAACAAGTGGCGCGGCATCATCAATGGCCGTCACCGAAAGATCGTAGGCAAATGTCGAATCCAGTTCTGCCAACGGAAGCACAACGACTTTCAATCGGCTCGACAGAGCCGACGCAATCATGCTCTTGAGATCGTCCATCTTACCAAGGACAAGTAACAATTGAATGCCTGGCAGGTTGATGACATCGAGCGCATTCTCCAGCCGTGGGATGTGTCGCGACTCTCGAACGAACCACTCCGGCACATCGGCGGCGCAATAACCGACGACTTCGATGTCGGAGCATTGCAGCACGGCGTCTACAAGAGGCCGCGCGGCTTCGCAGAGTCCGACGATGCCGAGTTTGAGCGCCGTCATTCGACTCGAACCATCGCTTTGAGCACGCCAGTCTCCGGACGTGTGAAACTGTCGAAGGCGTCGATCATCTCATCGAAGCCGACGCGATGCGTGATCCACGGCGCGGTGTCGATCGTGCCGTCTTCGATCAGTCTGATAATCCTGCGGAAGTCGCCCGGCAGTGCGTTGCGCGATCCCTTGATCGTCATCTCTCTGGCATGCAGCAGCGGGTGCGGGAACTGCACAATATCGGTGGTAATGCCGACATAGACCAATGTGCCGGTATGGGCCACGTAGTTAAGTGCATGCGACATCGACTTCGGGCTGCCGGTGGCGTCGGTCACCAGTCGGTAGAGTTCACCACCGCTGATGTCTTTCATCTGGTCGAGTTCCGAGCCATCTCCCTTAAACTGTATCGTGTGAGGGACGCCGTACTTCGTTCTGCAGAATTCGAGACGCTGTTCGTTCATGTCCATCACCGTGATCTCGGCTCCGGTGAGTCGAGTGAACTCCAGAGTCGCCAGACCAATCGGGCCGGCACCGATGATGAGGCAGTGTTCGCCCTTTTCAGGCGCGCCGCGATCGGTGGCGTGGCAACCGATCGCAAGTGTTTCGACGAGTGCGAGTTGCTCATCACTGAGTTTGCTTGATGAATGCAGTTTGCGGGCAGGGACGATCCAGCGGGAACGCAGCCCGCCATCGGTGTGGACTCCCAGCACCTTGAGTTGCTGACAGCAATTCGTCGCGCCCCGTCGACTGGCGTGTGAGTCGGGCTGATTGATGTAGGGCTCGACCGAACAATGGTCTCCCACGTTGACTTGTTCAACACCCTCACCAACGGCCAGAACTTCGACGCCCAGTTCATGACCAATGATGCGTGGATAACTGAAGAACGGCATCTTGCCGAGGTAGCCGCTGAGATCGGTGCCGCAGACACCCATGCAATGTGTCTCGACCAGGGCTTCGCCGGGTCCAGGGGCGGCAGGTTCTTCGATGTCGATTCGTCGAAAGTGTTTCGGCTCAGTGAGTTGGATGGCTTTCATGTCGTGGCTTCAGTTGGATGAGAATCGCCGTTGCCAATTGGTCAAAACCGATTGTAACCCGAAGCGCAAGCGAGGGCGACGTGACGCCAGTCGTTCCTCTCAACACGGGTGGACGAGCGGATTTCGGTACTCATTCGCCTCAAAATGAGTCGAACGCTCACTCCCACGCGGCTGGGGGCAGGCTGCCGCTCTCCTCAGATTGACAGTCCCCCCAACTCACGGCAACCTGACCCCAGGCACCAGCACTAGTCGATCTATCATTAAACGTCATGTATTGCTAGTCTGGTTTGCGGAAGCGTTTCTCGTACCCAGGGGAGGCAGGGATGCCCAAGTCGAATGCGAAGCAGCGAGTGCGGTTGAAGGCCAAGCAGCGTGGGGAGCTCGTGGCGTTGTGCCGCCAGCGGTCGGTGGGGGCCGCCAAGGTGCGACGGGCGAAGATTCTGCTGCTGGCCGACGAGAACCATGCCGACGGCCGACGGCCCGACTGGCAGATCGCGGAGGCGGTGGGGATCAGTGAGCGGCAGGTCGTCCGTATCCGTCAGCAGTTCGTGCGGGAAGGGGATCCCGCGCTGGAACGCAAATCACGCGCGGATGCCGGTGTCCGCAGGCGTCTGGACGCGAAGGCCGAGGCGACGCTGGTGACGCTCAGTTGCAGCCGCCCCCCCGAGGGACGCGACCACTGGACCCTGCAACTGTTGTGCGATGAACTAGGTCGGCTGAAGGTGGTGGAATCGGTCTGCGTTGAGACGGTGCGGCAGTGCCTAAAAAAACTGCCTTAAGCCGTGGCGGACAGAAAGGTTCTGCATCCCGGAGGACGACCGGGCGCGGTTCGTCGCGCGGATGGAAGTCGTCCTCGACGTCTACCAGGAAACGTACGACGAAAAGCACCCGCTGATCTGCATGGACGAGGCGTCGCGGCAGATCCTGGCCGACAAAGTCGACCCCCTCCCCATGCAACCCGGCCGAGACAAACGGCAGGACGACAAGTATGTGCGTCACGGCGTTCGCTCGCTGCTGATGTTCTATGATCCTGTCACGGGGTGGCGACGCGTAGGCTGCCGCGAGAGCCGCACCCGTGCCGACTGGGCGCACGAAGTCAAACGTCTGCTGGAGGAAGACTATCCGCAGGCCGAAGTCGTGACGCTGGTGAGCGACAACCTCAACACGCACGACGTGGCCAGTCTGTACTTCACGTTCGACGCCGAGACGGCCGGCCGCCTGCGCCGTCGGCTGCGACTGGTGCATACGCCCAAAAGCGGCAGTTGGCTCAACATGGCCGAGATCGAACTGAGCATCCTCTCGCGCCAATGCCTCAATCAGCGCTTCGGCAGTGCCGCCGCACTCGACACGGCGGTGCACGCCTGGACCCAGGACCGCAACCACCGCCACGCCGGCACCAACTGGCGATTCACCACCCAGGACGCCAGAATCAAACTCAAATCCCTGTACCCATTACCTGACATTCAGCGATAGACGGACCAGGAGTGGTCATGTGTGTGTCCCTGCCTTGCGAATGCGAGCTCGATCGACGCCTGTTGTGCGTCCGGCTCTGGCGGCTGTTCGAGCTAACAACATACGACCGGCGACGACCACGCTCTCCCCACGGTCTTTGGCGACCCAAGGTGGATCGGTCTGCCGCCGGTCGCTTCGTCCGAGACCGCTACGCTCCGAGAAAGTTGTGAGTCTCTGCGCTTCGCGACCTCGGCCGAAGCGACTAACATCTCAAGGACTGTTTCCGAAGAATGCAACATACAAAAGGTGGCCGTAGGCCGGATGAGGGGGCGCGCGAATGGAGCACGGCACGTGGGAAGCGATCTGGTGATCCCTCACCCCGCCCTCTCCCCCACAATGCACCTGACTCCGCCTTCATCGGTTCTCAGTGGGGGAGAGGGAGAATTCCACCACCAATCAACGGATGCACCTCTCCCCCCAGTCGCGTGGTGAATGCTCGTTCCATTCCTGTTGATCCTCAAGATCGTCGCTCTCGGCTTCCTACCCCGTTCGCAGCGTTCAATCGTCTTAGTGAGTGTAGTGGTTGGTCTAATGATGAACGTCATGCACATTGAACGCGTTTCTCGCGCGATTTGTCCTGACGGGAATGTTCGAGACACCCGACATATATCGATAAACGAACCACTAGTC
>CALOES010000017.1:0-64701 GCA_942492405.1 uncultured Planctomycetaceae bacterium | reverse complement strand
TGCGGAGAAGCTGGTTGTACTTGCAGATGCGGTCGGTGCGGCTGGCGGAGCCGGTCTTGATCTGGCCGGTGCCGAGGGCGACGGCGAGGTCGGCGATCGTCGTGTCTTCGGTCTCGCCCGAGCGATGGCTCATCACGGCGGTGTAGCCGTTGCGGTAGGCAAGCTGCACCGTTTCGATCGTTTCGGTGAGGGTGCCGATCTGGTTGACCTTCACGAGGATGCTGTTGGCAATGCCCTGGTCGATACCCGATGTCAGTCGTTTGACGTTGGTGACGAACAGGTCGTCGCCGACGAGTTGGCATTTGTCGCCGACGGCATCGGTGAGGAGCTTCCAGGCTTCCCAGTCATCTTCGGAGCAGCCGTCTTCAATCGAGCAGATCGGGTACTTCTCAACCCAACCCGCGAGGACGCCGACCATGCCGGCTGCGTCGTAGGTCTGGCCTTCCATCTTGTAGATTTTCTTTTCGGAGTCGTAGAACTCGGTCGAGGCACAGTCGAGTGCGAGCTTGATCTGCTCGCCCGGCGTGTAACCGGCCTTCTCGATGGCCGACAGGATGACTTCGATCGCCTCGTCGCTGTTCTTGAGGTCGGGAGCGAAGCCCCCTTCGTCGCCGACGGCTGTGCTCATGTGCTTGCTGTGAAGCACGCTCTTGAGGTGATGAAAGACTTCGGTGCCGGCCCGCAATGCATCGCTGAACGTGTCGAAGCCGACGGGAAACACCATGAATTCCTGCAGGTCGATGCCGTTGTTGGCATGTGCTCCGCCGTTGATGATGTTCATCATCGGTGCAGGAAGGCGATTCGCCCCGACGCCGCCGAGATAGCGATAGAGGGGGAGGAACGAAGTCCGCGCTGCTGCATGAGCTGCCGCGAGCGAGCAGGCGAGGATCGCATTGGCGCCGAGTCGCGACTTGTTGTCGGTGCCATCGCATGCAAGCATCGCGTAGTCGATGGCGGCCTGATCGGTCACGTCTTGTTCGATCAACACGTCGGCCAGTTCGGTGTTGACGTTGTCGACGGCCTTCAGCACTCCCTTGCCGAGAAACTGCTTTTTATCGCCATCGCGAAGTTCGCTGGCCTCGTGGGCTCCCGTGCTGGCTCCACTGGGGACTGCGGCCCGACCGACGGTGCCGTCTTCGAGTTCGATATCGACTTCGACCGTGGGGTTACCTCGGCTGTCGAGAATCTGCCGACCGTGAACACCGATGATGGCTACGCTCATGGGAACCTCTGCCTTAATACGAAAGTGCAATATGGGGGTCGCGGAAGTCGTGAGACTTTCCACGGCCGACATTCGGCAGCGGAAGTCTCGATTCTTCCGACGGCATTTCGGAACTCTCACGAGTTCCGCGACATCACGAAACTACATGTTGCCGATGATGGCAATCAGGTCGGCGGTGCGGTTCGAGTAGCCGAACTCGTTGTCGTACCAGCTCAACACCTTAAGCAGGTTGCCGCCGATGACCTGCGTCCAGCCTGCATCGAAGATGCTGCTGTACGTATTGCCGATGATGTCGGAGGACACAATCGGGTCTGTATTGTATTGTAGAATGCCTTCGAGACCGCCCTTTGAACGGGGAGTCGAGGCTGCCTCTTTCATCGCGGCGTTGACCTCCTCGGCGGTCACATCTTTTTCCAACACGGCGACCAGGTCGGTCACACTGCCGACCGGGACAGGTACTCGCAGCGAAATGCCGGTGAGTTTGCCGTCAAGTTCACCCAAGACCTTACCGACGGCTTTCGCTGCTCCGGTGGTGGTGGGGATGATGTTGATGGCCGCCGCCCGAGCGCGGTGCGGATCCTTGTGCAACTGGTCCGAGACCCGCTGATCGTTCGTATAGGCATGGACCGTTGTCATCAGCCCCTTGAGGATCGTGAACTTCTCATGCAGCACCTTGGCCATCGGAGCGAGGCAATTGGTGGTGCAACTGGCGTTCGAAATCATCGTATCCTCGGGAGTGAGGTCCGCGTCATTCACGCCGAGCACAATCATCTTGGCCGGTCCCTTGCCGGGAGCCGACAGCACGACTTTCTGAGCCCCAGCGGCGATGTGGGCGTCGTAACCTGGACCCTTCTCATTGGTGACATCGGTGAAGAACCCGGTCGATTCGAGGGCGACTTTGACACCCAGATCTTTCCATGGGAGCTTGCTGGGGTCTTTCTCTTTGGTGACTTTGACCTTCTTGCCGTTGATGACGAGGCTGTCGCCATCGGCTTCGACTGTACCGTCGAAGCGGCCCTGCACGCTGTCGTACTTGAACAGCATGGCGAGGTCTTTGGGAGCACCGAGGTCGTTGATGGCGAGCACATCGAACTCCCCTTTTCGAGCCATCATGGCCCGCAGCGTGATTCGTCCGATTCGTCCAAATCCATTGATAGCAACAGGAACCGCCATTTGATCGTCCTCGATTCGTACCTTGACTGTCTTGAGACTTTGCTTTTTGCGAGCACTCGCGCGGCGATTTTACCGGTGGCCAACGAGAGGAACAAGGATCAACCACGGGCCTCGCAAGAGTGGTAATGCATGCCTGGAAGTCGACGTTTTCAGCCTGTCCTTCGGGAGTTCTGGAGTGGCAGGAGCGCATTCCGCCGGATAGAGTGCTGTTAGTCCCACGAAATTTGCGCTCCCAGTTTTTTAGTTTGAATCACAGAGAATCGACATAACTCCCATGGCTAAAAGGACAATCGCGGACGTTGATGTGCAAGGGAAGACCGTCTTGATGAGGGTCGACTTTAATGTGCCACAGGACGATGACGGCAATATTACGGATGCTCGCCGTATCGAGATGGCTCTCCCTTCCATTCGCTCGGTTCTCGATCGCGGAGGAAAGGTCGTGCTGATGAGCCACCTCGGCCGGCCCGAAGGTGGGGGAGCGGCGGGTGACGAGAAGTACACTCTCCGTCCGGCGGCAGTGCGACTGGGAGAGTTGCTTGGCACCTCGGTCGACTTCGCCAAAGATGTCGGCGGCGACGATTCCGCCGCCAAAGTGAAAGCCCTGAAAGCGGGGGGCGTCCTCGTTCTGGAGAACCTTCGTTTTGAAAAAGGAGAGAAGAAGGGAAACGTCGACTTCGCCCAGCGCCTCGCTGCTTTGGGCGATATCTATTGCAACGATGCCTTCGGAACGTGTCATCGGGAGGATGCGTCGATGGTGGCGGTTCCTCAAGCGATGGCGAGTAAGCCGCGAGTCGTCGGGTTTCTTGTCGAGAAGGAAATACGCTATCTCAGCGATGCGATCGGCACTCCCAAGCGGCCATTCGTTGCCATCCTGGGGGGTGCGAAGGTGTCGGACAAGATCGAAGTGATTCGTAACCTGCTCAAGATTTGCGATTCTGTCTTGATCGGCGGAGCGATGGCCTACACGTTCGGCTTGGCCCAAGGGGGAGAGATGGGGAACAGCAAGGTCGAAGCCGATAAAGTCGACCTGGCCAAGGCGTTGCTCGAAGAAGGGAAAGGCAAGCTGCGGCTGCCGGTCGACACGCATTGCGGCGACGATTTCTCCAGTGATTGCAACAAGCAGGTTGTCGCATTCGGTAAGACTCCTGAGGGCTATCAAGGTCTCGACATCGGACCCGAATCTGCGACGCAGTTTGCCGATATCGTACGCCAGGCAAAGACCGTGATCTGGAATGGCCCGATGGGCGTGTTTGAGAAGCCTCCCTTCGATGCAGGCACGCGTATGGTCGCCGATGCCCTCGCGGAATGTGAAGGGACGACGATTGTGGGGGGAGGCGACAGTGCGGCGGCGATTCAGCAATTCGGCCTGGCCGACCGCGTCACGCACGTCAGCACCGGAGGGGGAGCGAGCCTGGAGATGCTCGAAGGCAAGAAGTTCCGCGCGGTCGAGTTGCTCGACGACGCGTGAAAGACAACGAAGTCAACGCAACCGCATCAACGCAGGTTGCAGCTAACAAAGATTGAGACGGGAAAAGTCACACATGAATCATGACCACGATCACGACCGGGATGGCAACTGCCTTCCGCACGGCGACAAAGGCCGCGATGCGCTGAACGAATTACTCGGCATCGATGGGGAGTTTCAGCCTCCCGCGCTCGACGACCTGGGTCTCGATAGCCTGGAGTTGCCCGAGTTGGACGACGAAGACCTCGTCGATGATGCCGACTTCGACGCGGAGACGGAGGAAGATGATGTTTCGTTCGAAGAGGCCGACGACGAGATCGAAGACGATGATGTGATCGCTGAGACCGAATCCGCCGAGAACGAAGCCGAGGCTCTCGACGACGACGATCTGTTCTGGGATCCGCTCAAGGAGTGGGAAGCCCCGACACACTCCGCGACATCGACGCCGACGGAATCCAGGGACTCCGAACCACCTCGTCGCGGTCGACGCGGCGGAAGAGGAGACCGAAGCGAACGCGGCGGGCGAAGTGATCGTGGTGGAAGTGGAAGCAGTGATCGTGGAGGACGCGGCGAGCGAAGTGACCGCGGCGGACGTGGTGGCGATCGCGGCGGGCGGGGGCCGAAGCCGGAACCGCAACGAACCGAACAGCGATCGGAACAAAGCGAAACAACCAGCAGGGGCCCGCGTTCCGACAAACCAAAACCAAAGTCGGTACCTGATGAATTCGGATTCGGGCTTGATGAATCAGATATCGAGTCCGATGTCGTCGACGATGTGTCCGACGTTGCAACGTCTGGGGAAGCAACTTCACCATCACGCAACGAAGGGGATCGTCCCAAACGCCGTCGCCGTCGCCGCGGCAAGCCGCGCGATGCATCGGCGACTCAAGAGGCCGATGCAACGACCGAGTCGACAGTCGATGAGCCGGCTGAAGATGAGTTTGGTTTCGACGACTTTGGAGCCGGCTTGGGAGTAACGGGAGGATCGGCATCATCGTCGAGTTCGGCAAAGCAGCCGACACGACGTCCCGCTCCGACTCGCGAACCGAAGCCGACAGAGCAACGTGCTTCAAGTGATCGTGCATCTCGCGAACGCACACCACGCGAACGACCTCCACGTACTGACGCCGAGGCCGGCAGCGAGGCGAGCGTCGTCCCGGATGAAGACAAGTACAAGGGCGTTCCTTCCTGGGAAGACGCCATCGGCCTGTTGGTGAAGAAGACGGGTCGCTCTGGCGGTCAGCGATCGTCGCAATCTCGCGGAGGAGGACGCAGTCAGTCCGCGTCAACCGAAGAACGCGCGAGTTCCAGTTCCGAGTCAGGACAAGAACGCCAGGGAGGCCGGCGACGTGGCCGTGGTCGAGGTCGCGGCCGCTCTGGAGAAGGCGAAAAGGCCTGATCGACGCCGGATGGGAGAAATCGGCTTTCCGATGCGCCCTCTCAGAGAGAGAATGAAGGAGTCGTTTCACGTCCAGGGAAATCCTCCGCCATGTCGTCGTACGAAGCCTTCATCGATGCCGACTATCTGCAATGGCGGAAGTCGTTTCGTAGACTGATCTGGATTCGCGGCGCGTGTTGGGTGGCCGCCGCGATCCTGACGGCTTTGCTGCTTGCGGGATCGATCGACTTCCTAGTCCGTCCGCACGACTTGAAGTATCGCTGGTTGCTGACCCTCGCAGTCTTCGGGACGGCGTTGGTCACGATCTGGCGGGTGCTGCTGGTGCCGCTGCGCACCACGATCGACTCCGCTCGGTTGGCTCGAGTCCTGGAGTATCTGACGACACATGCTTCTGGCGAACACAGCCTGGCCACTCAAACAGGTGATCGTGATTCCGCTGATCACATGCGAGTGGCGGCCTCACGGCGGGCCGCTGAACAGATTCGCAAGCGTCCATCAAAGTCGGCGTTGAACGACAGGGCGTGTCGGCAGCCGATCGCATGGCTCATCATCTTGCTGGGGGCTGTCGGCTTCACAGCGTCGTTGGCGGCTCAGGAATCGTGGACGGCCTTTCGTCGCATAGCGGCACCCTGGGCGGAATTCGCCTGGCCTCAATACGACTGGCTGGTGCTGGTCGACTCGTCGTTTGCTCCGGTCGAGACGGATCGCGTGATCGATGCGTACGAACCGCTGCAGTGGTATGTGATTGATGAACGTGGGTCGCCCCCGGAGGTCGTCTGGCTGCAGTTACGTCGAAACGAAGAGATCGAAACGCGGCGACTGGAAACTCAATCGCTGGTGGTTCCCGGCGGGGCGAGAACAAGAGCCGGATTGATCGAATTGTCGATCGATGAATCCGTGGAGATGCGAGTCGTCGGAGGCGACGACCGACACATGCCTTGGATTCACATCGACGTCTACCATCCTCCACGGGTGACGCGTTTCAAAATCGATACGACGACGCCCGAGTATGCCGGGCGC
Organism: uncultured Planctomycetaceae bacterium; assembly: GCA_942492405.1. GTDB lineage: Bacteria > Planctomycetota > Planctomycetia > Planctomycetales > Planctomycetaceae > JANNSB01. The sequence goes on along the minus strand of CALOES010000017.1, from coordinate 58,422 downwards.
GAGCGATCGCATTCAGAATCGATCAGCGGCCGCATCGAATGCCTGGTGGGATCTCAAGTCGAAGTGCAGGCGACGTTTGATCAACCTTTGTCGAGCGCCTGGCTGATTCGGGACGGAATCCCCAGGCAAGAGTTGCCATTAGACCGCGAAGGCCTGCGCGCCGTCGCGAACTGGTCCGTCGCAGCCGAAGGCTCGAGCAAGTATCAGTTCGAGGTCATCGGTCAGGCGCATGAACGGGAATCGCGGACGCGGTCGTGCGAAGTCGTGGGCATCAGCGATGCACTTCCGACGATCGAGGTTCAAAGCCCGCCTGTATCGCTCATGATTACAGAGTCGGCGTCTGTTCCCGTGCGGTTCACTGCCAGGGACGATCTCGCCGTCGACGAAGTGGCGGCTGCCTATTCACTCACGATGAGCGCCGAAGCGGAATCGTACCGGTTGTCGACCGAAGTCGAACGACTGACTGACGGCGTGCTGACGGCGAGGGCCATCATCGAGCCGCTGATGATCGGAGCGACGGTGGGGGACCGCGTGAGCGTGTGGGCCGAGGCCACCGACCGCTTTAACCTGGGTGCGCCGCATCTGACGCGCAGTCCGGTGCGCACGTTGAGCATCGTGACGGAAGACGACAAGCTGCAGGAGCTCGACGCGCGACTCGACACGTTGATTGAAGAACTCCAGCGGATTCAACGTGTGGCTTCGCAATCGGCGGATGCGCTCGCGGAACTGCGGATTCAGATTCAGACGGCCGGAAGCCTGGCGGCTGGCGACATTGAAATCGCGCGCAAGCTGATGTTCGAAACGCAGAGCGCCGCGCGCGACTTGTACGAATCGGACGCGTCGATACTTTCCCAAGTGGCGGAGATGCAGCTCGAACTGGACTGGAACGGTCTGCAATCGGCCGAGATCGCGGGACAACTCGATGCAGTGTTCCATCAGCTTTCGTACCTCCAGGACCGGTTGTTCCCCGAAGTCCTGCAGGAGTTGTCGACCATTCTTGGCGAATCGGGCGTCACTCACGATGGAGAACGCATTCGCGGATTGTCCCAGTCGGTGATCCGTGCCTGGCAGTCCCAACACGAGATTTCGAGAACACTCGCCGCTGTGTTGCAGACGCTGGGTGAGTTCCGCAGGTTCGGCAGCATCCTGCAGGGGGTCAGTCAGTTGCGGCAAAGTCAGGGGACACTCAATCAGGCAACATTGCGAGCCGCCGAGTCGACCCTGGGGCGAGAATGGCGGGATCTCACGCCTCAACAACAGGCCGAATTGAACCGCCTCGCTGAACGACAATCGCAATCGGCCGAAGTGCTGGCCGCGCTGGTGGAAGAACTGGAAAGTGATTCCCCGGCATCGGAGTTCTGGCGCACGACGAATTCCGAAGTCCGCAGACGGATCGTCGATCCCCAGTTGCTGATCGCGATGCAGCAAATCGCAGTGCATTTGGGACGCAACGATCTTGGCCAGGCGATGCCGACGCAGCAGGCCATCCTGTCGGAGTTCATCGCGATCGAAGAACTACTTGCGGGGCCGCGAACGACCGTCGAAACGACGCGTGGGGATTTGTCGCAAACGCTCGCTGCCCTCGCCGAAGCACTCGCCGCTCAGCGCACTTTGCTGGAGCAACTGCAGCAGGCGGAAGGAGAAGTCGACGCACGGTTGCAGTCCCAATGGGCCGAGATGCAGTTTGAGCTGGTCACCCAGGCCGAGCAGACTCTGTTCGAACGCCGCGCGACGTCGCGCGAGTCGTGGATTCAAGCCGCTCGCCGGGCGCTCGCCCGCATGCGTCAAGCGCATCTCGCGATCACACGTGGAACCTGGAATGCGGTGCGACAGGAGCAGCAGGAGGCCGTCGATGATCTTGAACAGTCGATTGAGCATCTGCAAACAGTCATCGCCGAACAGCGGCAAGGAGAAGTCGTTGCCGAGATGCAGCGGCTGCCAGAACACATCCAGGAATTGATCGACAGGCAATCGGTGTTGCTCGCGAGTGTGAGCGAAGTCGATCGCCGCTTTATCGAGGCCGGGCAATGGAACCGCGAATTGTTGCGGTCGATCCGCGAGGCCGAGCAGTTGCAACAAGGGCTGGCCGAGGATGCAGCGACGCTGCTGACATCGCTCACCGAGTGGCCCGCATTCCATTTCGCGGTCGATGACTCAATGTTGATGATGCATGAAGTGGCCACGACGCTGAGCCGACGTGAGACGGGCCTGGCGACACAGGAGCTGCAACAACAAATCATCCAGCGACTCGATCAGGTTCGTGCTTCACTGCATGCCGCGGGTACGACGTCTCACTCGAATGCGACACGAAACGCAGAGGACGAGAATGCGACACGCAGACCCGATGCATCGGCAAGGCTCTCTCAGGTATTGTTGCTCAGGGATATGCAGTCCGAGCTGCGGGATGCGACAGCCGGCTTCATTCAGTCGGTTGAAGATGTTAATGCGTCCCTCTTGCGACTGATTTCCGACCGTCAGCGAGGCTTGGCGGATCTCGCTGAGCCGTTGCTGGAGGTGTGGCTGACGGATGGTGGCAACGCACGAAGCGAAGCGGAACAACGCGTGCGTGAGGCGGCGGCTGTCGCGATCGCCGGGTTGACTGCCGCAGCCGAGGCTCTTGAGCAATCGCAATTCACTCAGGAGTCGGTCGTCTTGCAAGACTCCGTGATTGCGGCGCTCAATCGCATACTGGAGGAGTCACAAACGAATGCGTCGTTGCTGGCCGGCCAGGATGACGGAGCAACTGGGGCTGACTCGCAGCAGACGACTTCCGGTGATGGACAATCGACAGACAACACCGCAGGGAGTTCCGACGGCGGCTCGACGACGGCAACCCATGATGATGAAACAGCGACGACTGCCGTCGACATCGAAGTGCAGCGGGCACACGACCGCGATCTCGCGATCGATGTCTGGGGCCACCTCCCTCCGCGCGCTCAGCAGCAGTTGCAGGCTGACTTCTCGGCTGAGTTCTTGCCCGAGTACGACGACTGGATTCGCAGATACTACGAGGCTCTGGCCGAAGACCGTTGAATGATCCCGCCGAATTCCGGGGGAGAGGATGACGCTGCGTCGTCCGTCGTTTCTTCGGGAGTTTCGGATGTCTCGGGTGCCGGTCCCGGCGGCGGCTCTGTCGGCTGTGGTGTGGAGCCACGGGCGACCATTCGTTCGGCATCACCCATCAGGTTCCGCCAGGTGTCGTTGAGCTGATCTTCGAACGGGCGAGTGTTGTTGATCAACGTTCGCGCACGCGCCTTGTCGGCGTCGTTGCCATGGGCGGCCAGCCAGGCATCCGCGATCCGCGACTCGTGCTTGAATCGCTGGTCCTGATTCTCCAACGATCCCAATGTGATGACTTGCACGCGCGCCTCGTCGTGGCGGGACGGGTCGCTCAAATAGATGAGCATGAGCTGCTCTTCGGCACGATTGACCCATTCCCGTTCGTTCGACCAATAGGTTTTGACGGCCAGGAACTCTTCCTCGTTCCCGCTGAGCATGGCCTGCAGATATTGTTCGCGAGCGGAAGTCGCGGGCTTGATCAACATCTCTTCGGGGACAGGAGTCGCGAGCGGATCGCCAGGGCGCATCGCCCAGCCGATGCCTGCGCTGGCCAGTGCAATCAGCAGACACAGGATCGACAGCGTGAGCACTGGGTGGCGAACTTCGATCGAGCGGTCGACCTGCGGAGCCGCCAGCTTGGAGAGTTGCACTTTGTCGGCCTCGCCGGCCTTCACGGCGCGTAGCAGCGTCTTTACGTCGTTCAGCACGTCGGTCGCCGACGCGTAGCGCTCTACGGGATCCTTGGCCATCATGCGATGGACCATGTCGCAGGCCGGCCTGGGGAGGTCTTCACGAACGCTCGTAAGTGGGACGGGCTCGCTTTGCAAGTGTTGCATCGCCACGCTGACGGCCGTCTCCCCCTGGAACGGCGGTCGGCCGGCCAGCATGTGGTAACAGGTCACTCCCAGTGAGTAGATGTCGCTGCGCTGGTCGAGCTTGTCGCCGCGCACCTGTTCGGGACTCATGTAGAGCGGCGTCCCCATCGTTTCGCCGGGCTGCGTCAGATGCAGAGCCTCGCCTCCCCCCTGAATCAACTGAGCCAGTCCGAAGTCGGCAACCTTCACCTCGCCCTTCTTGTTCACCATGATGTTGTCGGGCTTGATGTCGCGGTGAATGATCCCTTGCTCTCCCGCAGCCTCGAGTGCCGCTGCCACTTGTCGGATGACATGCAGCGCCAGCGGCAGATCGAGTGCTCCCTTCTTGGTGATCACTTGCCGGAGCGTCTGTCCCTGAATGTACTCATGAGCGATGAAATGCTGTCCCTTTTCCTCGCCGACCGCGTAGACGGCGACGATGTTGGGATGCGCCAGCCCGGCGGCGGAGGTTGCCTCGCGCTGGAAGCGTTTGATGTAACTCTCGTCTTCGAGCAGTTCGCCGCGCAGCAACTTGAGGGCAACGGGGCGCTGCAGCGACGTTTGCTCAGCCAACCAGACTTCCGCCATGCCCCCTTTTCCAAGGCGGCGGATCAACTTGAACTCACCGATCATCTGCTCGTCGGCAAAATCATTGGCCGATGGCGACTGCGACTTTTTCGACGATTGGAGCCGCGCGGTGTCACTTACGGCATCCGCCGACTCGGCGTCCTCCTTGAATTCCGGCAGGTAACGCGTCTCCGCAATGTCGTCGTCGTCGGGCTGGCTGGGACTGGGATTATCTTTCATACGTCGAATATCGTTGGCAATGACTACGGCCGTCGGGGCCAAATCTGCACTTATCCTAGTTGCTGACGGGATCCCAATTGAAGGCCAGGCGGGCTGAAAGACTCGTCTCATTCACCGGCAGGGATGACCGGTTACGACGAAGGATGGCCTGTATCCTCTCTTATTCGCGTGATATTGTGCGATAGACTCCGCCCTGACTCTCAAACGCATCAGCGTTACGGCGGCGAACCTGCGAAACGTCATGAATCAGTCGGCAACACAGAATAGCCCCTCTTCGGACGGACAGCGCGTCAGAACGCTTGTCGGCCTCTGGTGGCTGCGCCTGCTGGCCGTTTCCCTGCATGTCTGCATTTGTGCGACCACCTGGCCGGAAGGGGGGCTCTGCGTCTGGGGTTGCCTGATCGCTGGAGCCGGATCGCTGCTTGCGGGCCTTGTGGTGAGGGACATTCGGCCGACCTGGTGGCTCGTCGGCCATCTGGGGAACCTGGTGGTCGTGGCCGCCTGGACGGTCGCCGCGACGGCGACGAGCGTTCCCGCCTGGGCCGAATGGCTGCCGATGGCGTCCATCCCCATGCTGACGTTCTGGCTCGTACTGACGCAGCAGACACTCGAACAAAGTGCTTTCGTTCACATGTCGCGACTGTCGGCGTCTTGGCATCTGGCGTGGGTGCTACCTCTGTTGGCCATTAGCGTCTGGCAATTGGACGACGTCTCAGCACTCGAGATGAATGCCATCCTGCTTCTTCCCGGTGCGTTCGCTGCATTATTGGTAGCCATTCAACTGCGCGGCGGGATTCATCTTGAGAACACCACCGGCCTCACCGCACCACGACGCGACACAGACTCGGCGGAGAACACCGAAGCCGTCGATTCCGCGATTGCGACGCCTTCGTTTGTGGGAGGTATCCGGGAGTTCTGGTTGACTTCGAAGGTCCGCAACGCCGGAATCGGATTGATTCTTCTGGCGGGCATGCTTGGTCTCGTTGCCGCGGCCATCACCTCCGCACGCACCGCCGCGAGCCTGCATGGTCCGATCGAGGCCATCTATCTGCTCGTCGGCCTGACGTTCGGCCTCTGGGAGGCGGGCCGCTGGTCAGACAAGAAAGTCGAAGTGGGTCTCGCTCCCTGGGGCGGGGCGGCGTTGTTTGTGTTCGGCCTCATTCGCATCTCGTGGGGCGGCTTGGACGGAGTTACAGGAATCTCGCTGGTCATGCTGCTGCTCGATGCCGCCGTGGGGTTCTCGGCCGCGTTCATCCTGTTGCCACTTCAAGCCTGGACATGGTGGTCGGAGAAACATTATCCGCGCAATGGTCTGCATCATCAGGCGACCGGTTACAGCATCTTCGGAATCTTTGCGGGAACTGCGATCGGTCGGCTGCTCGTCGAGAATGGTGTTCCCGAGTGGGCGATTCTCAGCGGATCGGCCATCATCGTCGGCATCGGTGCGATCTGGTCCTATCGGCTGATACCCGCGCTTGCGATTCGCGCCGTCTGGTGGATTCTCTGCCGGATGCTCTACCGCATCAAAGTGACGGGTCAGGAGAATATCCCCGAGACAGGGGCCGTGCTGCTTGTTCCGAACCATGTGTCGTATATCGACGGAGTGCTGACATTGATTCAGTCCCCGCGCATGCCGAGATTCATGGTCTACGGCGACTACACCGAGATGTGGGCCTTGCGCTGGCTGGCCAAAGTGATGTCGGCGATTCCGATTCGCAACATCGATGGCCCCAAGGCAATTCTACGGTCGCTGCTCGAAGCCCGCGAGACCCTCAAGAAGGGAGAAGTGGTCGCGATCTTCGCGGAAGGTCAGATCACAAAATCCGGTCAGATCAACAAGTTTCAACCCGGGATGATGAAGGTTCTCGAAGGAACCGACGCTGTCGTTGTCCCGGTCTTCCTGCATGGTCTCTGGGGCAGCATATTCAGCTTCCAGGGGGGGAAGTATTTCTGGAAGATGCCCCAGCGTTGGAGGTATCCCCTCTCGATTCACTTCGGCAAACCCATGCCGAAACCTCGCCAGGCCAGCGATGTTCAGCAGGCTGTCGCCAGACTAGGAGTGGCCGCGATGAATGACAGTCAATCCGATCGATTGGTCCCCGTGCGGAGATTCCTCCGACATTGCAAACGCAACAAATCGCGCGAGAAGGTCGCTGATTCATCCGGCATGAAACTGACCGGCGCGCGACTTCTGGCTGGCAGCCTCGCATTCTATCGCGCTCTCAATCGCAAGTTGGCCAGGAACGAGCAACACGTCGGGCTGCTGCTGCCCCCATCAGTCGGAGGTTGCCTGGCGAACATGGCCGTCGCCCTCGCGCGGCGTGTGAGCGTCAATCTCAACTATACGCTCACCGACGAAGGCGTGAATTACTGCATCAAGGAAGCGGGCATCAAGCACGTTATTACCAGCCGCAAGTTCCTCGAACGCAAGCCGATCGACATCCAGGGAGCCGAGATCATCTATCTTGAGGATCTCAAGGAACAAATCAGCGGTATCGACAAGGCGTTCGCGGCGGCATGCACTTATGCCCTACCGGTGTCGATCGTCGAACGCATACTGGGGCTGACGAGCATCAAGCCGAGCGATCCCTGCACGATCATCTTTACCTCGGGGTCGACCGGTGAGCCGAAGGGAGTCGTGCTGACACAAGACAACATCGCGACAAACACGAAGGCCATCGACGACTTGATCCACCTTCGCAGCGACGACTGCCTGCTGGGCGTGCTGCCGTTCTTTCATTCGTTCGGCTATACGGTCACGTTCTGGTTGCCGATGTGTTACGAGCCGAAGGGCGTCTACCACTTCAACCCACTCGATGCCAAGACGGTCGGGGCGCTCAGTGAGAAGCACGGCGTGACGATCCTGCTCACAACGCCGACCTTCCTGCGCTCTTGGATGCGGCGTTGCACGACGGAACAGTTCCATAAACTCGATGTCGTCGTGGTCGGTGCCGAGAAGATGCCCCTCGACCTGGCTCGCGAATTCGAAGAGAAGTTCGGCGTCGCGCCCACCGAAGGCTATGGCACGACCGAACTGTCGCCGTTGGCTTCGGTCAATATCCCGAAAAGCCGAATGCTGCACGAGTCCGAACCAGGCGCGAAGTTCGGCACGGTCGGTCGCGCGATCCCCGGATGCGCCGCCCGCGTCATCGATCCCGATACGGGTGACGAACTCGGACGCGACAAGGAAGGCTTACTCCAGATCTCCGGTCCCAATGTCATGCAAGGATATCTGAACCATCCCGACAAGACGGCCGAAGTCATTCACGATGGTTGGTACAACACCGGCGACATGGCCAAGATCGATGACGAAGGATTCATCACGATCACTGGAAGGCTCAGTCGCTTCTCGAAGATCGGCGGCGAAATGGTGCCGCACATTCGCATCGAGCAGATCCTGTCGGAGCTGATGAACTCTTCCGAGGAATCAGCGGCCGCCGAGGCTCCGGTGTTGCGTGTGGCCGTCACCGCCGTCCCCGACGCGTCGAAAGGGGAACGATTGATCGTACTGCACACTCCACTCGAACAGCCGAAGGACGAGCTTCGCAAAGGCCTGTTCGATGCCGGGCTGCCGAATCTGTGGGTGCCTGGCTCCGACTCGTTCCTTCAGGTCGAAGAAATCCCGATTCTGGGGACCGGAAAACTCGATCTGCGGGCGATCAAGGAGATTGCGCTGGCCGAATACAGCCGAGTCGAGAAGCAAGCGACCGCCAGTTGACGCACGTTCAACCCAAACGTTTGATCATGCTTTGGAAGGCCGGTTTGCGCTGGCCATCCGCATCGATCAGACCGGCATGCGGATAGCGGTGTGGATACTGGTCGCTGTACGCCGAGAGAAAAATTCCCGCGACCGAGTGCTTGGCCTTCAACAATGCCAGCAACTGTTCCAGCCATTTCGCCTGCTTCTCGGGATCCCACTCGAAGCCGGGACGTTCACCAACCTGATAACCAGTCGTCGCTTGCGGGTCTGGTCCCGACGCCGAAGGTGCCGCCAGCGTCACATGCAACGGAATCCCCAAGATGCTCCACAAGTCGATCAGGCGCGAGATTCCGAGCAGATCCCGTTCTCCCGCGCCCGGCGGATCGTAGCCCAGCGCGAGTTCCAGGTTGACTCCGCACAGGCCGAGGTTCGAGCGAATCATTGCGTCGACAAACTGAAACGGCGTCAGCCGATGTTGACCATTCCGCAGATACTCTCCCCAGGGCTGATCAACGCGGATGAAGAACTGCGAATCGCTGTCGGTGCGAACCGCGGTGTCGAGCGTGCGGGCGGTCAGCGTCAGTCGCTCTTCCTCGGTGAGATTGAACGCGCCTCCCGTGTTGCCAAATGCGGAGACTTCCCAGATTCGCACCAACCCCTGGAAGCGCGTAATCGCGGTCTCCACGAAGTCGCACACGAACGCCGTGAGGTTGTAGGGATCTCCCGACCAGGCCGACAGCCAATGCGGCAATCCGTTGGGACCGAGATTGATCAATGGCCCCGCCTTGATGAACATCCCTTCCTGACGGCAGATCGACACCAGCGATTCGACGGGATCCCAGTTGTAGTCCCCTTCCTCCGACTCGATCGATTTCCATTCGATGGGGATCGACGCCATGTTGCAAATGGATGTGACGGCGTCGCGATGGACCTGATCCTTGAGCGAAGCATCGATGCGGCATCCCAGGCTCGTCCTCGACGTGAGCCCGGAGCTCTTCAACGTCGACTCGCGCTGCGCGATATAGGAATTCGTCAACAACTGCGAAGCTTCGAATGCCAGCGACAACGACTTCGCCGCCAGTGTGTTGGCTTCGTCGAACAGCGGCTGCCGGCTTGTCGCCTGCGAGAAGAGAAGGAATGACTCGCGGACCTTCCCCTTGTACTCGGTCGGCATCGTCATGCGCGCCTGTTCCCAAGCCGCCGCCTGGTCACGCACTTCGGAGAGTTTTCCCCGTGCGAGTTCGATCAACAGGTTGTAGGGAGTTTCTCGTTCCTTAAGCGAAGTCGTCGAGACCACCATCACTCCATGGTCGTCAATCGGCCACGAGAGATGGACCTTTCCGCTTTCGGATGTCGCGCGTCGGCAGTTGAGGGTGCGACCTTCCCATTCCAGACGCGTGGGATGAATCCGGCCATCAATTCCAACCACGCAGGCCTGGGAGGCATCGGGCCAACCAGCCGGCACGCGATCGGGATCGATGAGAAACCGCATGACGCCCATCGATTTAGCAGTCCCCCTTTGATCCACCACGGTGTCGAGTCTGACCGAACAACCACGAACGTAAATGTAATTGTACGGGAAATGCCTCACAAGGACTGCGATTGTCGGGATGCATTGGGCGAATCGTTCCCGCGCCCCTAGAATTCATCGAAATTCCACACTTTGGTGCGTAGGGCATCCCCGGCGACACCATTGGACACTTGGACATCTGAATACCAATGTACGACTTGGACGTCATCGTGATCGGCGCGGGACACGCGGGAATCGAGGCCGCTTTGGCCTCTGCCCGCATGGGAGCCCGGACCGCGCTCCTCACCATGAACTGCGATACCGTGGGCCAAATGAGCTGTAACCCCGCCATTGGCGGCGTCGCCAAGGGACAGATCGTGCGCGAGATCGACGCCCTCGGCGGCGAAATGGGGCGAGCCATCGACGCCACCGGCATCCAGTTCCGGCTGCTCAACCGCAGCAAGGGTCCGGCCATGCACAGCCCCCGCGCGCAGGCCGACAAAAAGGCCTATCAGTTTCTGATGAAGCAGGTGGTCGAATCGCAAGAGTCGCTCACACTCCGGCAGGAAGTTGTTGAAGGCTTGATCGTCGAACCGGTTGCTCCGTCGGAAGGTTCGGTTCGTCGACAGCGCATTACCGGAGTTCAAGTACGAGGTGGTGCGACCTATCGCGCGCGGGCTGTCGTCATTACCACCGGCACTTTCCTGCAAGCCATCATGCATACCGGCGAAGCGAAGTCGGCTGGTGGACGTGCCGGTGAAGGCACGACAGGCGGGCTTTCTGAAACATTCCGTCAGTTGGGCTTTCAACTGGAGCGATTCAAAACCGGTACGCCGTGCCGATTGAATGGGCGCACGATCGACTTCGCCGCGCTGCAGGAGCAGCCGGGCGATGATGAGCCTGTTCCGTTTTCGTTCCTCACTCCCTCGATCACTCAGATCCAGCTTCCCTGCTGGATCACCGAAACCAACGGAGGGGTCCACGATCTCATTCGTGCCAACCTCGACCGCGCGCCAATGTACAGCGGTCAGATCAATTCGACCGGCCCGCGCTATTGTCCGTCGATCGAAGACAAGGTCGTGCGTTTCAGTGACAAGTCTTCGCATCAGATCTTTCTCGAACCCGAAGGACGCCACACGCACGAAGTCTACTGCAACGGCATCTCCACCAGCCTGCCTCGAGATGTGCAGGATGAAATGATTCGCTCGATTCGCGGACTCGAACGAGCCGAAATCATGCGGTATGGCTATGCGGTTGAATACGACTACGCACCTCCGACGCAGATCGATGCGACAATGGAGACGAAGCTCGTCGAAGGTCTCTACTTCGCCGGCCAGATCAACGGCACGACAGGTTACGAAGAGGCCGCCGCCCAGGGACTGATGGCGGGGATAAACGCCGCCCTCAAACTTCGCGGCGACGACCCGCTGATTCTCGACCGCTCGCAAGCCTTTATCGGCGTCTTGATCGACGACCTTGTGACCAAGGGGGTCGATGAACCTTACCGCATGTTCACATCGCGGGCCGAGTATCGACTGCTGCTCCGTCACGATAACGCCGACCGTAGGCTTACGCCGATCGGCGAACGCATCGGCCTTGCATCGACCGAACGGTGCGAGGCATTTCATCATTATGCAGACGAAGTGAATCGAGCGATCTTGCTCCTCGGTCAGTTACGACATCAAGGAACGACGCTCGAAGAATGGCTCCGTCGTCCCGATATCGAATGGCCGCAATTGTGTGAGTTCTCAACTGAGGTTGCGGAGCTGGGCATCAGCGAGCGCGCCCGTGAGCAGGTGACTGTCGAAGTGAAGTACGCCGGCTACATCCGTCGGCAAGAGCGCGACATCGAGCGCCAAGAGAAGGCCCGCGACCTGCGCATCCCCGACACGTTCGACTATCACGCGATTCCGCACCTGCGCAAAGAAGCCCAGGAGAAACTGACAAGAGTCCGCCCCCGCGACCTCGCCCAAGCCAGCCCGCATCAGCGGCCTCACCCCCGCCGACCTGGCGGTGGTGGCACTCTACGTTGATGAGCCAGGGCGCGTGCGGCAGAAGACGTTGGAAGGGTGAAGTGGATCGACCTCTCCGGTCCACGAGTCTGGGGATAGACTCGGCGACATCATTGACACTCAAACCATCGCTCGGCAATCTGAACTCTCTCACTTCGAGACAAACTTCACTCGTTTATCATTGGAGAGCATCATGCGAAACTTCACAGCCGTTGCCTTCCTCGTCGTCACTCTGGCAGCGACATCAATCCGGGCCGACGATGGTGGGTTCGAACTTCCTCTGTCGCAACCGGAACATCAGTGGCTCGAACAATTCGTTGGTGAGTGGACGACGACCTCCCAGGGATCGGCGGGACCGGATCAGCCGACGTTTGACTGCTCGGGCACGATTTCCTCGCGCATGATCGGAGGCTACTGGGTCGTGAACGAAATGTCGTCCGACATGCCGGGTATGCAGATGCGAGGACTGCAGACCATTGGCTACGATTCGACGCAGGAAAAGTACATCGGCACTTGGGTCGATTCGATACTGAATCACATGTGGCACTACGAGGGAACCGTCGACGAATCGGGGAAGAAACTTTCGCTCTATGCGGAAGGCCCCATCTTCGCGGCAGGCGAAGGCGTATCGATGTTCCGGGATTCCTACGAGTTCGTCTCCGACGATCAGATTCGCATCACATCCGAGATGCAGGGGGACGACGGCGAGTGGATCACCTTCATGACCGGCGATGCCCGTCGAAACAACCCGCAACCCGCCGAACAGTAATCGGAAGATGGCACGCCTTCATCGTGTTTGATGTGAGTATCACGTTGATACTGAATCGACAATGTCACCCGTCGTGAGTGACCTGTTCTCGAGGCAACTCAGTTCAAAGGAATCGGCATGTCGCTGCGGTGGGGAATTCTGGCAAGTGTGGTCTGTGCGTGGCTGGTCTCGCCGCGATTGTTGGTCGCGCAGCCGCAGCCCATTCGTCATGCGGTCTTGATTGCGGGGGAATTCACGGGAATCATCGACGAAGAGGGACGCGAGGTGTGGAGCACTAGCGGGGGAGCCAAGGATGCGACCCGCCTGGCGAATGGCCACATCCTCATCACCTACACCGATGAAGTTGTCGAGTTCGACGCCGAAAAGGAGATCGTCTGGCGGTTCCCCAAGCTGGATTCGGATGCCGAGTTAGTTAGCGCATGGCGGCTCGACAGTGGCGAGACGATGATCGTTGTGTTGGGCGACGATCCGCGATTGATCGAAGTCAACACCGCAGGCGAGTTGACGAGCGCGATCCCGCTCGATCCCGAGCAGACCGACAATCATCATATGCAGACCCGCATGGCCCGGCCGCTGGCCAATGGGAACTACATCGCGCCGCATCTCTGGGGCTTTTCCGTTCGCATACTCACCCGTGGGACGATCGTGGCCGACTGTGTAATGCCGAACACTCGTCGGTCGCGATACGGAATAGCCCTTCACCGCGATTCGAACTGAAACCACCGTCGTCGGATGTACTTACGGAAACCGCGTCGTCGAGTTCGATGCCGACGGCAACATCGTCTGGGAGCTGACTAACGACGATGTTGGGGGAACCATCAAGGATGCGTGCGGCGTGCAAGCCGAAGGGAACACCTCGTGACCAGCTGCTGCCGCCACGCCGTCAAGATCTTTGAAGTGACTTCCGACAAAGAAGTCGTCTGGAGCTACACGGGCCACTACGCCCACCACTTCCAAATCCTGACCACCAACGGCGAACCGGTTCCAGGGATTCCGATGAAGTGACGGCCTGCCTCATTATTCGGCGGCGCGAAGTCTTCAGCTTGTCGGAACTCGCAAAGTCGGCAAGCAGAGAAGAACGATCTGAATTATGCTGAGCAGCGTCCCCATCGGCAGATACCAGAGGCCGAGTACGGCACATACGAGCATTCCCGACCAGGCGTGCGGCAGTCCCAATGCAAAGCAGATGATGGCGCCGAGCCATGCCACTCCGATGACGACGTGAATCGACTTCATCAAAGTCGATCGCGGTTCTATCCCGACCGCCGACACGACATTGGCCCAAGGCCCGAGTTTCCCGGCGTACTCTCCTGTCGTGGCAGTCACGTAATCTCCCACTATCAGCGCCCGCCCGCCGTCGAAAGCGAGCCAGCCCCCCTCGATCAAAGCCAATACGACAACCACCCCACCCAACCAATGCATTCGCTTCTGTCCCCTGGGAATGGTGTCTTGGTCATTCATGTCGATTCGTTGATCCGGTAGTTGAATCTCGGTGCACATCATCCATGGTGTGAGACCATCTCAGCAAGTTCGATCAAGATCGCCGGCTGCAGTTTCACAGATCTTTGCACCGCGATTCCGCGAGTCTGTGGACAGACTTGCCGACGATGCGCAACCGCGACGGTTAGGGTAGAAATGTGAGTTCGTCCGGTGACGATCCTGGAGGCAACGTGTCTTCAGGCGTAGTCGGTCAGTGGTAGCCGGCGGGAGGGAGGTGTATTGCCCTGCCCGTCGAAGAGTGTGCACACGACAAGAGTCCCACTGCCGACGCGTGTAATCAGCCACTGCGTCACCCTTGCCACGAACTCCCCCGGAGGGTCGATCGGCCCAGGCGGTGGATTTGCGCGCTGATGGCTATTGGCAGATGGCTAATGGCCAGAAGCAGAGCCAAGACACTGCTGGAAACGGTTGCTGAGAAGAGAAATGGGGGGCGGGGAGTCACAACCTCGTCTCTCATTTCTCGACTCTCAGAACCGCTCGCGCAACTTGAACGAGGCCGATGGTTCGACTTGCTCACGGAATGGCACTAAGGCCACTCCCTGTACGAATCTGAAGTTTTTCATGGGATGGAATCTCGTCGCGGGCGTCGTCACAGTGAAGATCGACTGTGACCATTCACGATTCGACAGCCGACAGTTGCGTGTCCAACGAGGAATTCTCCCGATTGATCGAGCAGGTCTTGCCGGCCCTGGAGCTTTATGCGCGCCAGTGGTCGAGCGAGCCGGCAGACATCGTGCAGGAAGCCTGCCTCAGACTTTGGAGGCAAAGTCCCCCTCCGGACGATACGCGGGCGTGGCTGTTTCGCGTCGTGCGGAATCTTTCGATCAGCCAGATGCGTTCGAACATCCGCCGCAAGGATCGTGATGAGTCGCACGCTCTGGCAAGTGACAACTGGTTCCATCAGGACATTGAGCAACAACTCGATGGCGCGGAAGTCACGCGTCGGCTTATGGAGTTGCCGATCGAACTGCGGGAGCCGGTGATTGCCCACCTGTGGGGCGAGTTGACGTTTCAGGAGATCGGCGAATTGACGGGAACAGCATCCAGCACCGTCCATCGCAGATACCAGGAAGCGATGCAGAGGCTAAGAACAGAATTGAATCCCGCATGTCCACACATTCAGACGACCAGATCATCGATCGAGGAGACGAAGCAGACTTCGAACATGCCCTCAAGTCCTTGAGGCCGCGCGTCACTGTCGATGCGCAAACAATCCTCTCGCAGGCACGTGCCGAGGATCAAGCCGTTCCACGTCCCGCGCCCGTCGCTCACGAAGTGTTGCGTCGAGCGCCGCGACAACTCGCGTGGCCGCTGCTCACTCTCCTTTCGTGGCTCATTACGTTCGGCGTCTGGTGGACGGCAGCTCCTGTTCGCGGGCCGAGCGATTCGCCGACGGCAGATCGTCAAGCAGCTTCACCTTCACCGATCATCGGCAATGCCGCGCGAACGATCGATGACGGTGCCTCGACCGGCGTCAATCAACTGGGTGGGCTGCTGACGGCGACCAACATCGATCCCCCACCACAACCGCCAGTTTCACGACCAGGGGAATCTCGACTCGTAACGGAATCTATCCCGATCTGGTTGTCGCTGTTGGGGTTCGATGTTGTGGCACTTCGTGTGGACTCTGCCGAGGATCGCTGGGACCGCATGCAGGCTCAAGCCGACGTGGTCGCCAGCACGGGCGGTCAGGGCTCCCGCTCAAGGGAACGCGAGTCGGCGACCTACTCTTCGCTGCGTGAGGAATTCAACACGCCGATTCGCACCGACTGGTTCTCTCGATAATTTCCTTCCTAACTTTCACAACCATTCCTGTCCATGATTCAATCGAAACGAATAACTTTGGAAGTCGTGAGACTTCCGAAGAGGGCACACAAAACGTAGCGGAAGTCGTGAGACTTCCGAAGATGGGGAGACAACGGGATCACGCATCGGAAGTCTCACGAGTTCCGCGACGTTGCTGGTGTCTTGTCGCGTTCGCGACGTCTGTACTCGGCCTGGCCACAATGGCAACGGCACAGACGCGACTGACCCCAGATGGGCCCGTCAATCCCGAGCAGCAGCAATCTGCGAACGACGTCCCCACTGTGTTTCATCTGTCGATCGCGTCGGCTGCCGCGGCCCCTGATCCGCCATTGGTCAGTACCGCCTGCATCTGCCGCTCGACCTCCGCGAGCCGGGGAATTCGGTGCCGTGGTGGTATCGCTCGATTTTGGGATTCGGTCGACTTCAAGCCGGAATACTTGGATACCTTTAATGAGAACTACGATGCTTGGATCAATGGTCCGGTATCCGGCATGCCGGTGGAAGATGTGCGGGCGTTCATGAGCCAGTTGCAGAAAATTACTGACGAGGCCCACGACGCGGCATCTCAGCGCGAGACCAATTGGGAACTTGATCTCGAGGAGCTGAGCGGACCAGAGACGGTCCAGTTCATGTTGAGTGATTTTCAGGAATTTCGACAACTCTCACGCCTGCTCATCCTCGATGCCCGCGTGGCGATTGCCGATGGACGTTTCGACGATGCTATCCACGATCTGCAGACGAACTATCGACTCGCGCAAGACGTGCAGGAGCCGCAACTCATCATCAACAGTCTGATCGGTATCGCGATCACGACGATGGGACATCAAACCGTGACGCAGTTGATTGATGCTCCAAACTCTCCCAACATGTACTGGGCATTGGCCACGCTGCCGCGGCCTTTGCACAACATGGAAGAAGCAATGAGCTACGAAGTCCGCATCTGCTCGCGCATCTTTCCCTGGCTGGACAACGTCGAGAACATACGATCCAACGAAGAATGGCGTATGCAGTTTCGCGAGTCGCTGAGGAGTCTGGAACAGGTGTCGGTATCGGCGTAGTCTGACAACACCGAGCGGCCCGCATGGCTACTCGACCTGGCCTCAACAGGTCTCGTGCTTCGCAACTATTCGCGAGCCAAGGCCGATCTGATCGCCTGGGGTTACGATGCCGACGAAGTCGAACGCATGCCGGTCGGGCAAGTCGTGGCCGAACATGGTTCACTGCTGATTCGCAAGACTTCCGAGCGCATCGAGCGCTGGGTGATGCTCGCAGACAGTCTTCCCAATGGGCAAACGGTCTGGGAAGCTCTGAAGGAGGAAGAACGCCGGCTGAAAGACGATGGCTTACTGGGACCGGTGATGCAGTCGCACGAAACACTGCCACTGGTCGGCCTGCTGTTGCCTGCCGTCCACGCGGGCTGGCGTGCCACGCTCAATGAGGAAGGAAAACTTTCGTTGTTGCAGGCTCTCGAAGCGATTCGCATGCAGGCCGCGGTCGACGGCGAGTGGCCCGTTTCGCTGGCAGAGATCACCGTTGTTCCCGTTCCGCCCAATCCCATCAACGGTGAACCCTTCCTGTACACACGGGAGGGCAATCGTGCGACGCTCACTTTTCCGTCCCCCGATCCCGCGATCCCGCAGAACGGCTGGATCCTCGAACTCGAACTCGAATGAGGCTAATCCGTAGCGGAAGTCGTGAGACTTCCGAAGATGGTGGCAACTTGAGCATACGTCGGAGCATTCACACGTTCCGCTAACTTGAACACGCAGCGGAAGTCTCACGACTTCCGCTACAGAACTGATCGAGGATAACGATGCGATACTTTGCAACATTCACAATGGCCCTGATGTGCAGCGTATGTCCGCCACCATTGCGGGCAGGCGAACCGATGCGGGTCGAGGACTGCTTGACGAACTCCGACCTGTTCATCATCGCGGCTCAGGTTGAGCCGTTGGTTGCCACCGGATGGGTGGACGAATCGGCGGAGACCGCGGCCCCCTGGCTCACAGCGTTGATGACGCATCGAGTAGAGACGGTTTATCTCACGATGGATCTGACGGACATCACGCCGAGCTTGTTCATTCCGTTGCCTGCCGACGCGGATGATGCCGTCATCAACGATCTGCAAGCCAGCGCACGGGCGATGGGAGAGTTGCTCAACGTGCCTGTCGAGGTTTGCGAACCGTTCGGAGGGTTTGTCTATCTGGGATCGGTCTCCAAGCATGATCGACTGCTCCATCAGGTAACGGTCGAACGTCTGGGGCTGACAGAAGCACTCGCCTCCTCGTCGGACAACTTGGCCACGTTGATTGTTGCCTGGAGTCCTGATCAGCGACGTGTCGTGAGAGAGTTGTTTCCGACACTCCCCGAAGAACTGGGAGGTATCGATGCCCTGATGCTAGCGGACCATGTGGCCTCGCTGCAGATCGCGATTCCCGCTTCAGCCAACGCCCTGCAACTGGAGATCGTGACGGGAGACGAAGAGACCGCAACCCGCATGGGGGATGCCGTCGAAAGCTGGATCGACTATGCGGTTGCTTCCAGCGGCAATGAACTCGCGGCAAACATGTTTCTCGGGATGTTCGAGTTCTCCCGCGCGACGAATGCCGACGGTTGCCAACTCACTTGGGCATCGAAGACGCCTGTCGATCAGATTCAGATGATGGTTAAGAGTTGGATGGAATCGGCAACGGGGACATCGAGCGATCGCGACCACCTGATGAGCATCGGCATCGCGATGCACAACTTTCACCATAGCTACGGCAGTTTCCCACCATCAGCCAGCTATGTCGATGGGCAACCTTTGTTGAGCTGGCGGGTCTATCTGCTCCCTTACCTTGATCAGATGCCGCTGTATGAACGGTTTCATCTCGATGAAGCTTGGGACAGTCCCCACAACATGTCTCTGTTGAGTTTAATGCCTGACGTCTACGAATCGTCGAATTCCGAACTCAACCGACAGGGAATGACCCGCATGCTGGTTCCGGTTGCTGACGAGGCGGCGTTCCATGGAGAACTCGGTGTCCCAATCTTGGATCTGACTGATGGGACATCCAACACACTGCTGGTGGCCATGGTCCCTGCGGAGCATGCCGTCCCCTGGACGAAACCCGCCGACTGGGAGGTCGACTTCAATACCGACCTGCATGCCTGGCTGTTCGAGGGACAGGAAATCGTGTCGGCCCTCTTCGGCGACGGCTCGGTCCATCGCCTGGAGACATCGCTGACTCCCGAGAACCTCACTCGAATCCTCAAGTACCAGGATGGCGAACCCGTTGAGTGGTAGCGTGCCAGCGAGTGGAAGCCGCCGCTGCCGTCCGTTACAACCATGTCACCATGACCTGGCTCGGACTCCACCTGATCGACTGGCTTGTGCTCGGCGTTTATCTGCTGGGCATCGTGGCGATCGGCGTCTGGACGGCCCGTAAGGTGAACAGTCAGGACGACTACTTCATGGGGGGCCGGCGGTTCGGCAAGGTCTTTATGATGTTCTTCGCCTTCGGGTCGGGAACGAGCAGCGAGCAGGCGGTGAGCGTTGCCGCCGGCTCGTTTCGCAACGGGCTGGCAGGGATTTGGTATCAGTTTCTCTGGCTATGGGCGACCCCCTTCTACTGGATTATCGCGCCAGTCTTTCGGCGCATGCGGGCTCTCACCACCAGTGACTTCTTCGAAGCCCGCTACGACCGCTCGACCGCCACGCTCTACTCGGTGCTGGGGATCGCGATGTCGATTACGTTTATCGCGGCCGCGCTGTTCATGGGAGCGAAACTGGTTTCAGGATTGACCGGCGGAGAGTTCCCGATGGAGTGGGCGATTGCCGCGATGACGGTGATGTTCGTCGTCTACGGCATGGCGGGAGGTCTCGGTGCCGCCGTCGCGACCGACTTCGTGCAAGGTGTGCTGACGGTGTTGTTCTCGTTCATCCTGCTCCCTTTCGCACTGTCGTATGCCGCGCAAGTGGCTGGCACGCCGAATGGATTCGCAGCGTTACATCAGGGTGTGGCCGGCGTCGTATCGGGCGAAGAACTCTTGAGCATGACGGTGACACCCGAGGTGGCCATCCGCAACAACCAGGAACCAATCACTCCGTTTTACATTCTGATGCTCTCGCTCGTCGGACTGGTCGGCATCGTCGCGCAGCCGCACATCATGGGAGTTTGCGGAGCCGGCAAGACCGAATGGGAAGGCCGCTTCGGCTTCACGACCGGTAACTTCCTCAAGCGGCTGTGTACGATCGCGTGGACGTTTACGGGCATTGCGTGCGTCATTATCTATCTCACGCCGGGATCGGGCTTCATTTCGCCAGAACGACTCGCCGAGATCAATAGTGAACCTGGCGCGATGAAGACGTTTGCGGATGAAGTTTTCGGCCACGCGGCACACGACATTCTGCCCACGATTTCGCATGGCCTTCTGGGGTTGTTCTTCGCGGGACTCTTGGCGGCCATCATGAGTACCTGCGACGCGCAAATGGTCGTGGGGAGCGGACTCTTCACTGAGAACATTTACAAGCGGTATATCAATCGCCACGGCGATCAAAGGCATTACGTCTGGGTCGGCAGGTTCGCGGGACTGGGAATCGTGGCGCTGGCATTGGCACTCATGAGTCAATTCCAGGACGCCATTCAAATTCTGACGAAGTACGTCAACATCCTCCCCGCGCTGATCGGGTTGTCGTTCTGGTTCGGGATCGTTTGGAGAGGCTTCACACCTGCCGCCGTCTGGGCTTCAACAATGACGGCTGCAGTCATCTGGTTGTTGACGACGACACACACGCCGATCGTCTTCCAGTTTCGCGATGTCGAGTATCTGACGTTGAACATCGACTACATCCCGCGAATGTTTCGCGAATGGCTCTGGGCGACCTTCCCTCTCACTCGCTACGAAGTGGCGGGCGCGGTCCGCACCGCCCTCTCGTGGCAGTACGTCATGATTCTCGGCAGCGGCGCCATCGTGGGCATCGCCACCAGTCTGCTATCGCGTCGGACATCAGAGGAAAAACTCGACCACTTCTTCCGCTTGATTCACACACCGGTGCGAGAAGGGGAACAAGTCTCGGCACCCTGCACTTTGCCGGAGAATCCCGAGCCGGCGGAGACGCGAAAGCTCATCCCGCTGAAGGACATCGAAATCCCCTGGCCCAGCAAGGTTGGGATGGCGGGCTTTCTCATTGCCTGGGTTTGTGTGGGACTGCTTGTCTGGTTGACGCGTTGGCTTGCCAGTTTGACTTAGGGAACTCGACAGGTTGACGTATCGATGCTTGCCGGCTTGTGGCCCATCTTCTGGTTGACGCTCATCGTCTCGGGGACCGCCGTCGTCGCGGCTGCCGTCGTCGGGCTGCCGTCTGGGTGTGGCACTGGGTCGCAAGCAGGGGCCGGGTCGCCAATGGGTCTGGGCTCTGGTCTATACGGGGATGGGATTACCTCCCTGTCATCGTCGGACTGGCTGTGTACCTGTTGCTGTCTCGCAGTGGGCCGTTGGGGTCGTTAGGCTGGCTTTACTCACCGACTGCAATGATTGTGGCGCAGTGGCTGCTGGCGATTCCGTTTGTTATTGGAGTGACTGCGACCGCGATCGCCGCGATCCCTTCTGAACTTGAGTTTCAGTTGAAGACACTCGGAGCCGACCGCAGGCAGACGCGCTGGATGCTGCTCCGCGAAGCGCGGCCCGGCGTCTTTCTGGCGTTGGCCACCGCGATGGGTCGCAGTCTGTCGGAGGTCGGGGCCGTCTGGATGGTGGGGGGCAACATCGAAGGGCATACCCGCGTCCTGACGACAGCGATCATTCTGGAAACGAGTAAGGGACACTTTAACGCCGCGATGCTGCTGGGGAGCGTGCTGTTGTCGATTACGCTGGCTCTCAACATCGTGATCATTCGCTGGCGCGGAGGGTTCGTCGCATGAACACTCCGAATGACAAGGCTCGCAGTCCTCTCTATCAACTTCACAACGTGGGGCGTAAGTATGGATCCGACTTCTCGCTGTTGATTGATCATCTGGAGATCCAAACCGGCGAAACGCTCGCCCTCGTCGGCCCCACCGGCGCGGGAAAATCGACTTTGTTGAGAATCCTCACCGGCTACGAACTCAACGTCTCTGGCACCGTCAACTTTCGCGGCCAGCCGTTGCATGAGCATTGCGACATCAACGAGTTGCGACGGATTGCGATGGTTCATCAACGTTCGCATCTGCTCGCCGGAAGCGTGCAATACAACATTGCCTGCGGACCGCGCTGGCGTGGCCAGGTTGATGAAGCGAAGTTAAACATGCTGCTCACGTCACTGGGACTTGATCGTCTGCGACAGCAACATGCGCGAACCCTCTCTGGTGGACAAGCTCAACTGACCGGACTCGCCCGTGGACTGGCGACCGGCTCGGAAGTTCTGATACTGGATGAGCCGACGGCCAATCTCGACCCAGCCCGTGTGATGCTCGTCGAAAACGTGGTACAACAACACAAACGCGATCGGCCTCTCACTCTCGTCTGGGCGACACATAACCTCCATCAAGCTCGACGCGTCGCCGACCGCGTGGCCCTCATCCTCGACGGCCGTTTGGTTGAGGTTGCTCCTACCGAAACATTCTTCGACGAGCCGCGAGAGGCGGTGACACGCGAATTCGTGGAAGGACGGATGGTTTATTGAAGTAGGTTCCGCTTGCCGAGCGGAACCTGAGTCCACGAGAGAGTTCGCGAGTCACACCCGGGCCGCTACTCGAATCATTGGGAGAGTACATCATGAAACACGACCTTGGCCTCTTGCTGATACTGACACTCCTCGGTTGCAGTGGCGAGCCAACTCCTAACGCCGGCAACGTCCTCCTCCTGGCGACGACGACCAGCACTCAGGACAGTGGCCTCCTCGATGTGCTCTTGCCGGCCTTTCAGGCGGAGTCGGGTATCGAAGTGCGAGCCGTGGCCGTGGGGAGCGGGCAGGCCCTGGAATTGGGCCGTCGTGGGGATGCCGATGTCTTGCTCACCCATTCTCCCAAGGCCGAGGAAGAGTTCATTTCCGAGGGCTTCGGAACCGACCGCAGGCCGGTGATGCACAACGATTTCGTGTTGCTCGGTCCCGCGAGTGATTCCGCTCATGTTGCCGGCGACTCATCCATCGTTGAGGCACTTCGCAAGGTTGCAGAGTCACAGTCGCAATTTATCTCACGCGGGGACGACTCAGGAACGCACGTCCGCGAACTGCAGATCTGGGACAATGTATTTGATGACGAAGCCACCAAGGCGGAAGAACTGGCCAGTGACTGGTATCTCGAATCGGGAAGCGGCATGGCCCAGACGCTGCGAATTGCCTTCGAGAAGCAGGCCTATACCCTCTCCGACCGCTCGACATTTCTCACCTATGAGGGGGACATCGATCTTGTGGTTCTTTGCGAATTGGACCCTCTGCTCCTCAATCATTATTCGGTGATTGTTGTGAGCCGCGAGCGGCACCCGCACGTCCATACGGAAGCTGCCGAGCAGTTCGCTGATTTTCTCACCGAGGGAGCCGGCCGCGATATCATCTCGACGTTCGGCGTCGAGGAATACGGCCAACCCTTGTTTGTCCCCGACCCGTAAAGCTAGGCTGGCATTCTCACGAACGATGGAATGAACGCTGTCGTAGCGGAAGTCGTGAGACTTCCGACGAGAAACACTGCAGCACGTCGGAACTCTCACGAGTTCCGCTACCTGACTCCTGACTCCGAATTCCTGCCCCCTTCCCAATGTCCATTCGCTTCATCATGATCGGCGGCTTCCTCGGAGCCGGTAAGACCACCACCATGGCCCGCCTCGCGCGACACTACATGGAGCAGGGGCTGCGGGTCGGGATTGTCACCAACGATCAGGCGGCCAATCTTGTTGATACCGAGTCGCTTCGCTCGCAGGGTTTTGATGTCGGTGAAGTGGCCGGGGCCTGCTTCTGCTGCAACTTCAACGAGCTGATGGACACCGTCGGTAAGCTGGGAGTCGGCGAGAAGCCCGATGTCATCCTCACCGAGCCGGTCGGAAGCTGCACCGATCTCGTGGCGACCGTCATCCAGCCGATCAAACAACTCTTCGCGACCGACTTCGACATTGCTCCGTATGCGGTGATCCTCAAGCCGAGCCACGGCAGCAAGGTACTCAAGAACGAGAAGGGAGCGGGCTTCAGTCCCAAGGCGGCCTACATCCTCAAGAAGCAGTTGGAGGAAGCCGACGTTGTGCTCGTCAACCGCATCGATGAACTGAGTGAAGACGAAGTCGATGAACTGACGTATCTCATTCGTGAGCATGTCCCCGGCACGCCGGTGTTGAGAATCTCAGCCAAGCGTGGAGACAATGTCGAATCGTTGCTCGAGTTTCTCGATCAGCGGGGAGACTTCGGACGCAAGCTGCTCGACATCGATTACGACATTTATGCCGAAGGAGAAGCCGAACTGGGCTGGCTCAACGGCAGCGTCGACGTGTCGTCGGAGACCGAGTTCGATCTCGATGCCGTGCTACTGGGGATCGTCGAACGACTCCAGAAGCTGCTGGCCGAGAACGAGGCCGAGGCGGCGCACCTCAAGACGATCGGCCTCTGGGAAGGCTTCTTCGGCGTGGCAAACCTCATCAGCAGCGACACGATACCCGAGTTGTCTCTCCCCTCGCACGCGGCATGCAAGCAAGCCAATGTGATCGTCAACGCCCGCGTCGCCTGCGACCCCGCGCTCTTGCAGCAGTTGGTCGAGCGAACTGTGAGTGAAGTGAGTGAAGAACTTGGCATCTCGGCCAAGGTGACCCAAGTCCAAAGCTTCCGTCCGGGAAGACCAACGCCAACGCATCGCGTGACGGCGTCGTAGCCGCGTCTCTCCGAGACGCGGAGGCGCGGCGAGTTGGCGTTCCATGTGCAATGCTGCCACTAAGCCGAACGCGTTCGCTGTTCATCCATTCCGAACGCGCACTCACGGACACGTCGCATCGACTTCGGACGGTGCCGAATTCGGTTCGACGCGCCAGGCGATGCCGTAGTCGTGATTGATGTCGGATCGCACTTCGAGCGTGTAGCGTCCCGGATTCAGGCTGGCCTGGTAGAGGTGTTCGACATTCCCGACGGTGGCGAGGCTGGAATCGACAGGCGTCTCCAGGAATCCGTGCGTGGAGTCGTAGAGCCGCAGATCCATGTCGGCCAGAATCGTCGAGGGACGGAATCGTTCGGTCGAGTCAGCGTCGATCACATCGATGTTCCAGCACAAGATGACCGACAATTCCGAGCCGCCATGCGGCAGATCGATTTCGTAATAGATCGCTTCGCCTGCCTCGGCCGCCGCGTTGTAATGCCAGCCATCGGGGGGGGCGATGGGAGGTGCCTCGTTGACCCCGGGGAACTCGCCGCCTGCCAGAATGCGGTAGCTGTGATAGACGTTCAGTTCTCCCGCGCCGAAGACCAGGTCGAGGGGTTGCGTGGGCGTGCGTTCCCACGCGTCGAACTCCGACTTCGTGGCACCCGCCAGCAGAATGGCCTTTAAGACTTCCGGCCGAGTGGCCTGCGAGTCGTCGGCTGCGTGATAGAGCAACGTGGCTCCGGAACTGATCATCGCCGTCGCCGCGCTGGTGGTGCCCGCCGGCGCGACGATTTCGGGTTTGGAGCGTCCCTCACCGTAGAAGGTTGTCGTGCCACTGGAGTGATTCCCATCTGTTTTTCCGACCGCAATCACGTTGTAGCAGTGGGACAGAAGTTGAGGCTGCGGATTGCCGCTGCCATTGTTGATTCCAACAACCGCCGTCATTCCCGATTGCTCGACGGAGAAGTCGACGCGCTGCAGGATGTTCGTCGCTTCTGCCTCCCCCAGTCCCGCGCCGATGTAGCTGTGATTCGAGACGGCGAAGTCGAGTGCCACCGGATCGAGTTGCGTTCCAAACCCAAGCCGAAGACCGATCCAATCGGCGAAGTTAAAACACGAGATCTCGGTGACGCCCGGTGTCAGACTGCTCGTGTTTCCAAAGAATGTGGCGGCCATCCCCGTCGCATGTCCCGAGGGGGTCGCGTCGCCCGGGCTTTGTTGTGTGATGACTTTGTCAGTGAACTGGCCGTTCGCAACGTCGGGCATAAACTTGCCGTCCGCCGAACCCTCGACCAGTGCCACGGAGATGCCGCTGCCGTCGGCGACGACACCGAACTCGTCGACGAGTTGTGTGTACCCGACCTCGGCATGCCAGTCGGGCTGATTCAACGCCGTCAACCCCCAGAGCAGGCCGATCATGCCGGCCATCGCGATGCGTGTTATCATCTATCAGTCCTTGTGGAACCAGCCGTCGAGGGTGTCGCCGCTCATCAACCCTCTCGACCGACATGCTACCTTGCCGGCGCGCGAGTTGGGAGTGGCATCTTGCGTTCTCGGTCCGTCAATCGGATACTGCGGTCCGTGTTCGGCTGATCGGCACTTGGCTGAAGAGACCCAATACAAACGACGTCTCCATCGTGATATCGCGCGATGGCGTTCCTGGCACTTGATTTCACTACGATCCCATGATTCTCGCCTGTGATGTTGGCGGTACGTCCACTCGACTGGCGATTTTCGAGCCTGCCCAGCCGCGGGCACGACTGCTTGCGAAACAGACCTACGTCAGTCGGGAATTTCCCTCTTTGGAGGAGATCGCCGCTCTGTTTCTCAAGGAGCATCCCGCTTCGTTGACTCAGGCGTGTCTGGGTGTGGCCGGGCCGGTGACCGCAGGCCGCTGCGTCACCACCAATCTCCCCTGGACGGTCGATCGCGCTTCGCTGCAAAAGGCCTGGGGCATCGAAGATGTCTCTCTGATCAACGACTTGGTCGCCAACGCCTGGGGAATTGATTGGTTGGGTGAGAACGAAGTCCGACTCATCCAACCGGGCACACCGAATCCCGAGGGGAACCGGGCCGTCATCGCGCCTGGCACGGGACTGGGTGAGGCAGGAGTTATGTGGACGGGCGAGAGGCATATGCCATTCGCCTCGGAGGGAGGACACGCTGAATTCGGACCGACGGGTCGGCTCGAATTCGAATTGGCGCAGTACCTGGAACGCCGGTTTGGCCGAGTGAGTTACGAACATGTGCTTTCCGGGCCGGGACTGGTCAATCTCTACATCTTTCTGCGCGACACGGCTCGCGGTGAAGAACCGGCGTGGCTCGCCGAGGAGATGAAGCATGAAGATCCGGCGGCCTGCATCTCGCGGGCGGCGATCGCAGGCAAGTCGACGTTGTGTGCCGAGACGCTGCGGATCTTTCTCGACATCTTCGGTCAGGAATCCGGCAACCTGGCTCTCAAACTCATGGCCACCGGCGGAGTCTGGCTCGGCGGCGGGATCGTGCCGAAGATCGTCGACTGGATCGTCAACACGCCCCATTTTCTCTATGGCTTTACGCATAAGGGAAAGCTCAGTCACGTTGTCGAGAAGATTCCGGTGTACGCGATCACGAATGCGTCGACGGCGTTGCTGGGAGCGGCGAGATACGCGTGCGAAAGACATTAATCGAGATTGCAATACCATCCCATGCTCCCGCGCACGCTCGAACCCGAAGTGATGGACACCGCCGATGAGGCGGCTGACTACGATGCGATGGATCACAGCGAAGTCAATCGCGTCTTCGTTGTCGATCTGCTGGAATCCTGCCAGTACCGTGCCGAGTTCTCGCTGATTCCAGGTCCACCAGAGGCCGTCAACATCCTGGATGTCGGCACCGGGACGGCACTCATACCAATTGAACTCTGTCGGCATGCCAACGATGCAGCTTGTAGCGTAATCGCGATCGATCTGGCAGACGAGATGCTCAAGCTGGCGCGGATCAACGTTCGAGAAGCCGGCTTCGCTGATCGCATCTCCTTGGAGCGCGTCGACTCGAAGGGTCTCCCCTACGCCGATGGCACTTTCGATCTCGTGATGTCCAACAGCATTATCCATCACATCCCCCAGCCCATCGAATGCTTGCGGGAGATGTGGCGGGTGCTCAAGCCCGGCGGCTTGCTCTTTGTCCGCGATCTCTTTCGCCCCGATTCGGCTGAGACTGTCGAATTGCTCGTCAAGACGTATGCGGGAGAGGAGTCGCCACGGCAGCAGCAGTTGTTTCGTCAATCGTTTCATGCGGCTCTCACCGTCGAGGAACTGCAGATGATGGTGCGTGCGTGCGGAATCTCCAACGGCAATTGCCGGATGACATCGGACCGCCATTGGACGCTGGTTGCCGTCAAAGAACGTTTGTGATTGTGAACGCTGCCGATTGCCCCAAGCGTCGTCAGCCGATAACGTCGGTCCGCCCGTCCGTCCTGTTTCCGTTGACCGACCAGTGACCGAACCGATCGAAACACCTTCCGGCGACCTGCTGCAACGGGTCGGATTGTGGGTGGCGCTGGCCGCGTTTGTCGGCATCCTCGTGATGCCCACGCCGACAGAGATGCCGGTGCCGGCCCAAAGGCTGCTCGCAGTAACGGCACTGATGACGATCCTCTGGGTCACACAGGCGATTCCCATCGCGGTGACGAGTCTGATCCCGATCGCGCTCTATCCCTTCCTCGGCATATCGTCCGCCGAGTCCGTCTCTGAGTCCTACATGAACGACAGCATCCTCCTCTATCTGGGAGGCTTCATGCTGGCGATCGCCATCGAGCGCTGGGGCCTTCATCGTCGCTGGGCTCTCAATACAGTGCGCGTGCTGGGGACGGGTCCGAAACGATTGCTGCTGGGATTCATGACGGCCACGGCCCTCATCTCGATGTGGATCAGCAATACGGCCACAACGCTGATGATGCTGCCGATCGGCCTGGCGTTGATGTCGGCCTTCGAAGCCTGTCTCGAACAAGACTCGCGCGAGTCGGCCAATTCACCATTGGTCAAACAACGACTGGCAAGCCTGGGAGCAGCGATACCGCTTGGCATCGCGTATGCCGCAAGCTGCGGTGGCATCGGCACGCTCGTGGGTAGCCCGACCAACCTCGTCTTTCGCAGACTTTGGAGCCAGACCGGCAACCTGGTGAGCGCGGCCGAGTGGATGATGTGCTGCATGCCGATCGCCATTCTGATGACGTTGTTCTCCTGGTTGATGTTGTCACTCAAGCTGGGGCCGATTCCCGGAGCCGAACGCGTCGGGAGGGCGTTCTTCAAGGAGCGCGTGCGGCTACTCGGTCCCATGTCTCGCGAGGAATGGTGCGTCGCCATCATCTTCTTTTCGACCGCGCTGCTGTGGGTGCTCAGACAGCCGTTGGAGTTTGGTGACGTATTCCGCATCCCCGGTTGGGGGCCTGCCGTAACGACTGCGATGGTGCAAGGCATGGGAATCGATGCTGCACTCATCAACAAGTTTATCTCCGATGCCACGGTGGCGATGGGGGCGACGATTCTGTTGTTCATTCTCCCAGCGCGGCGCGGACATAACGGTGCGAGACAACGACTGCTCGACTGGGAAACCGTTGAGAAGCGACTCCCCTGGGGCATCATCCTGCTCTTCGGCGGAGGCTTCGCGATGGCCGACGCGTTCTCGTCGACTGGCCTCTCGGATTGGATCGGGCTGCAACTCACGCCGTTGGGAGGACTGCCGACGATCGCCCTCATCGGCTGCGTCTGCCTGATGATGACGTTCCTCACCGAATTCACGAGCAACGTCGCCACGACCACGACGCTCTTGCCGATCTTGATGGCACTGGCGGCCACACTCAATCTCGACCCTCGATTGTTGATGATCCCCGCCACGGTGACGGCCAGTTGCGCCTTCATGCTGCCGGTCGCGACGCCGCCGAACGCGATCGCCTTCAGTTCCGGACAGGTCTCGATGGGACAGATGGTCAAGGTCGGATTCTGGCTGAATCTCATCGGCGTGACGGTCGTCACCCTCATGTCGTCCCTGCTGCTGGGTCCGGTGTTTGGAATTTGAGGCTTGAGGAGTGAGCGGTTCCCACAGTCAGGAAACCGGTCGAATCCCCAATCAGACAACCGAACAAGTTGCGCGTCCCCTTTGGGATCGTCCCGGCTCTCGACATGTCCATCCCATCGCATTGTTGCGCTCCTGGCGTTTTGGCGGGTAAGAGTCCAAGAGTACAAGCGTAGAGACACACACCTCGTGATACTCTTGCGATACTCTTGAAATACTCTTCCGATACTCTTGCTCTCCGGTTGCCGGACCGCGCGGACGCAGATTCGTCCGTGTACACGTTCCGCCTACCCTAAGTCGCGCGGTTGCGCATGCATGGCCCTTTAGCCTCCGGTCAATGACCGGAGGAATGTGGCGTCGTGAGGCAGAACGACGTGGAGTGTCAGATATCCGTCCAGTGCGGCATCACGGAAACGTCGACCTGCTGAACCACACGCTCACCCCATTTAGCGTCGATTCCCCCCGGTCATTGACCGGAGGCTAAGAAGTTTGAGCGCTGCGAACGAGGTGGCTTGATAAGAGCGGAGATCTTCTGGCTCAACAGGAACAGATCGCCCACTCACCACTCGGCGGGTGACCCGGCCAGTCGTGGCCGGGTCGCTCGGCGACAAGAAGCGTCATCATGTGGCCGCAACTCCGTTGGGTACACTTGTCATGACGTAGAAGCGTACGATGCGGCTTCCGGTGCCTTCGGCACCCAGCCCACAAGTGGCCGGGCCACCCGCGTGCTTTGCTTGTTGAGGCTTCAGCACGGTTGAGACGGCCGACGCTGCTTTCGCGGAGCGAAAGGCGACTAATCCACAAACAGAAACTCATTCGTATTGAACATCGCCAGACAGAGTTCCTTCAAGCCGAACTCGGTGAGGAACTCGCGTGAGATGCGTAGCTCCTCACTCGTCGGCTCCCGGCAGAGGGCGAGGTCGTACAGCTTTGCCACTTGGGCGGATGTGTCGCTCCCCGCAGTTTGCATGATGCGTTCGGCGAACGCCTCGGCACATTGGTCGACGAACGGATTGTTGAGGAGCGACAACGCCTGCAGCGGCGTGATCGTGTGCGCGCGGATGGGGGACATCACGGTCGGGTCGGGGCAGTCGAGACATTCCATCAGTGGGTTGTTGCCGGATCTGGCCCACAGCCGATAGACCGAACGTCGGCAGGTGTTCTCGCTGAACTCGTTCGTGGGGTCGGTGAATTCGTGGTTGGTTTCGAGATCGACATGCACATCGCGAAAACTCTCGCCGCCGATGTTTGGATTGAGGGCACCACTCACCAGCAGAATCGCATCGCGGACGGCCTCGCCTTCCAGTTGCCGTCGATTGGCCCGCCACAACAGGTGATTGTTGGCATCGACACTCTCGGCTGGCTCCGATGAGATCTGCGACTGCTGACGATAGGTGGCCGACATCACGATCGCGCGGTGCAGAGCCTTCACATCCCAACCACTGGCGACGAATTCACTCGCCAGATGTTCGAGCAACTCCGGATGGCTCGGCTGGCCGCCGTTGAAACCGAAGTCGCTCGGCGTTTCGACGATCCCCTGGCCAAAGTGATAGTGCCACAGACGATTCACAAAGACCCTGGGAGTGAGGGGATTCCGCGGATCAGTGATCCACTCCGCCAGCCGGCGACGCCGGTCGGATTCGCTGGAAGAAGAGTTCAGCCCCAAATCAGCAGAGAGTCCGGCCTGTTCGAGAGCCATCAACCCGCGAGGCTGTGCCACTTCGGTGGGTTGTCGATAGTCGCCCCGAGACAAGACAAACACGGTCGAGGGCTGACGGGGGATGATGACGTGCGCGTTCCCTTCAAACCCCACTTCGGCTGGTGCGGAGTTGTCGGGTTGGAGTGCGATTTGGCCGCGCTCGTCCTTCGCCTGCGTCACACCGGCCACGAAGGCCACCATCTGGTAGTAGTCGCTCTGCGGAATCGGATCGAATTTGTGATCGTGGCAACGGGCACAGTTGATTGTCAGTCCGAGAAACGCCTGGCCGAGCGTGGCGACGAGGTCTTCGAGATGGTCCTGACGATTGGCCTTCTGCATCTCGGCTGTTCCCTCAAGGTCACCGACTTGATCCCAGGTGCCGCAGACGTGATAGCCGGTGGCGATCAAGGCGCTCAGGTCATCGGGATAGAGGACATCGCCGGCAATCTGCATGCGGACGAATTCGTCGTAGGGGAGATTCTGGTTGAAGGCCGAGATCACCCAGTCGCGAAACCTCCAGGCGTTGGGGCGGATGAGATTCCGTTCGTAACCTTGCGACTCGCCGAAACGAATGACATCGAGCCAATGCCGTCCCCAGCGTTCGCCATAATGGGGTGAAGCCAACAGTCGATCGACGACGCGTGTGTAAGCGTCGGGAGAGTCGTCGGAAAGAAACTCCTCCAACTCCTCGGGCGTGGGAGGAAGACCGGTCAGATCGAATGTGACTCGACGTAACAGCGTGCGTTTATCGGCTTCATCGGCGGGAGTGAGTTGCGTTTCTTCCAACTTAGCGAGAATGAAGTGATCGACGTCGTTGCGACACCAGCCGATGTTTTGAACTGTAGGAGGCTCTGGTTTGGTGAGGGGCTGCAGCGACCACCAGTCGTAGCCGGCTCGTTGATCGGTCGTCGCGAGGAAGGGATCGATTTCCGGTTCACCCCAGACGGCTCCGTCGGCAATCCATTGTCGCAGTGTCTCCTGTTCGTCGGTGGAGAGTGGAGCGCGTTCCTTGGGCATCTCGCCCGCGATCACGTATTGAAACGCGAGACTGCCGTCGGCGTCTCCTGCGATAAATGCAGGCCCACTGTCGCCGCCAGTTTGTGCGGCCTTCCAGTTGGTGAGGTTCAGTCCCCCACTCGTCATCGAGTCGTTGTGACATTCGACGCAATGGCGTGACAGCAGCGGCGCGATCTGTTCGTGGAAGTGTTGAGCCACTTCGGCCGACACTGGCGGGAACAGGTCGGCTGGGTCTTCCCCTGGGCCGGGAATCGACCCCGTCCCTTTCCAGACTTCGATGCCCGACAGGTTTGCATGTCCGCCGGCACTGGTCAGCGTGATCGAGCCTCCATTGTTCAACTCCACAACGAACGGTCCCAATCGTTGCCATTCGCCTGCTGCCCCACTTTGAATGTCGCGAGCGACGGCATCACCTTGCAAAGAAAGCGAGAATGTCTCGGAGTTGTTGTCTTCCCAGAGATAGATGAACACGCTGTAGGTGTCGGCGGGGATGCTGGTCAGTTCGATGTTGGCGTTGTTCCCCCAGCGGCTGCTGCGAATCATGAGAGCGCGAGC
Source organism: uncultured Planctomycetaceae bacterium (assembly GCA_942492405.1). Classification (GTDB taxonomy): domain Bacteria; phylum Planctomycetota; class Planctomycetia; order Planctomycetales; family Planctomycetaceae; genus JANNSB01. The sequence goes on along the minus strand of CALOES010000017.1, from coordinate 25,283 downwards.
ATCATCGGTGGCGGGAACGAGTGGGACCGACTGATCGTCGAAGGCACTGTCGCGCGTGCGGTAGAGGGGCGAATCACTCCCTTCCCACAAGTGTCCGTCAATCTCGACAGCCGGTCCGTTGAGGTTAAACGCCCGGAAGAACTCCGGAGCCGGTGGGGCGTCGTCACCGTGTGCCGTCGTGTTGAAGAACGAAACAACGATCAAGGCGAGCAACACATGGTCTCGCACGCGGAAGATCGGGCGACTATGCTGAGCGACACGGCACATAACAGACTTCATCAACAAGACCAGGAGAGGTGAAATGCGTTGGGGACTTTCGGGCTGCATCGGGATTGTCGCGGTCTTGCTGATCTCCCTGCAATCGTCCAGCGCGGAAGACTGGCCGCAATTCCTGGGTCCGCATCGGAATGGCATTTCGAGCGAGACAGGCTTAATCGACGCTTTCCCCGCTTCTGGCCCGACGGTCGTGTGGTCGGTCGAGGGGGGAATCGGGATGTCGGGGATTGCTGTCGCAAACGACGTGGCGTACACGCTCGTCCAACGCGAAGGATCGCAAAACCTGCTGGCTTTGAGCACTTCCGACGGCGAAACCGTGTGGATGACGCCCGTCGCTCCGGCCTTTGAAAACACGATGGGCGATGGACCACGGGCCACGCCGACGATTGCCGACGGCAAGGCGTTCGTCTTCACGGGGGAAGGTATACTGGCGGCTGTCGATTTGGCCTCGGGCGACGTGCTGTGGAGCCACGACACGCCAACCGACTTTGGCGGCGAACCGGCTGACTATGGCATGGCGTGCTCACCTTTGATTGTTGGCGAGACCGTCGTGGTGACTGTCGGCGCGCCGCAAGCCACGCTGGCGGCGTATGAAATCGAGTCTGGCGAAATTGCCTGGACCTATTCTGATGGGAATGGCAGCGGGTATTCGTCTCCGGCGCTGCTGAACGTCGCCAATGTCGAACAGATCGTGGCCTTTACAGGTGCGTCAGTCTGTGGACTCTCGACATCGGGTGATGAACTGTGGAGCTATCCGTTTGAGACCGACTACGACTGCAACACCGCGACGCCGTTGGCGGTTGATGGGCAAGTCTTCATCTCTTCAGGCGAGAACCACGGCTCGGCTCTGTTGAGCGTGCCAGGAATGGGTGGCGGCACGATCGGCGAATCGTGGACGTCGTTCGGAGGGCAAAGCGTCCTGCGCAACGAATGGCAGACGTCGATATTGATCGACGGCTATCTCTACGGCTTCGACAACATCGGCAGCGCGGGACCGGTAACGAATCTGACCTGCATTAACGCTCAAACCGGGGAACAGGTCTGGCTGGAGCGTCGATTCGGGAAGGGAAACTTGATTGCCGCTGACGGTAAGCTGTGGATGACCAACATGGATGGCGAATTGATCATCGTGCGTGCGAGCCCGGAAGGATTCGAGGAGTTGAGCCGGGCGACCGTGCTGGACCAGACACGCCAAGCCCCCGCACTCGCCGACGGCAAGCTCTACGTGCGAGACGATGCGGTGATCATGTGCATTGATGTGAGCGTTGCCCAGTAAAGAGCCGCACCCGACAGGAAGCGGATGACAGTCGGCCTTCAAAAGCACCGCATACCCAATTCGTCGCACGGCGCGTCAGACCAACCAGTAGTAATCCGTTCATCGATTGATGTCAGGCAATAATCCCGTGCCTGTGCGGGCTGAGAAGCCCGAACTACATGACATCGAGCGATAGACGAACCAGTACCGGACTCTGGCAAAGCACGCGTAAGGGGGCGCAACTTTGTGAGTTACCATTGCTGCAGTATCCGATGACTGTAATCAACCGACAGACGGCAAGTACTCAGCAAAGAATGCGTGATCAACTTCATATACCGTCTTCGGCTTCAAACCCAGTTCGACGCGTTCAAATAGCTCTATCAGTTTCTCCGCATCCACCAATTCCACTGGCGGTGCGCCATCGCGATCGGCTTCACGACGCGCGTCCGCTGAAAATGTTCCGGTGGTTATCATGATTCCCTTGTCCGCACGTCCAATCATCGCATTCCGAAAGTCCCCAACCGCTGCGCGCGAGACCGTCCCCTTGTATCGCTTGCATTGAAACAAGACTTTGAAGCTAACGAACGGATTGATCTGCAAGATCCCAACACCATCAATGCCGCCGTCTCTCGGCCGACCGATCACAGTCACCTTCTCAAAACCGGATTCACGAAGTAGGCGGGCACAGATGCGTTCGAAGCCTTCTGAAGTGACCTTCTGCAGCAATTCCAGCAGTACGTAGTCGTGACCCACTTCGTCGGCATCGACTTCGGACTCCGGAGGCAACTCTGCCACTTCTTCCTTCTTGCGAGCGGCAGAGTGAATCTTGACCCATTTCAAACAGATCTCACGGGCCTGCGAGTCACTTAAAGATGTCGAGTAACCCTTCGAGGTTAAAGTCCAGACTCCCCGTGTCGACTTATCGAGCAGGCCTTCCCAGACCAAGTATTGCCGCGCCCAGTGAACTTGGTTGTAAAAGCGAGTCTGCCCAGACTTAAGCGTTTCGTCATATCGCTTTTCGGTGACATTCTGCCGTTCTGCGATCAGATCCACCACTTCTCTCGGCTTACCAGATCCGCCCAACTCGCGTAGCGCATCAAGCATTGGTCCCATCCACTTGACAAACTCGGACTGTCGCTTTGCCATAGCATCGGTCTCAACTTTGTGGTTTGAGCTTGGTTCAATCCCTCAGGTCTCATCATCATACCGGATCAAACTAAACACCTCGTGCGGCTCCAGCTTGGCGCGGCCGGGGAGGAAGCCGAGTTCGATCACGAAGGCGCAGCCGACGACTTCGGCTCCGCATTGATGGGCCAGCTTCACACACGCCTGCATCGTGCCGCCGGTGGCGAGCAGGTCGTCGACCAGCAGCACCTTCGCTCCTTCGGGAAATGCGTCGGTGTGGACCTCGAGCGAGTCGTTGCCGTACTCGAGTTCGTAATGAAACGCATGCGTGTCGAACGGCAGCTTCCCCGGCTTGCGAACAGGGACGAACGCCGCATTCAGCTCGAGAGCCAACGGCCCCGCGAAGATAAAGCCCCGCGCCTCGGCCGCCGCAATCACGGTGACGCCCTTGTCACGAAAGTGGTCGGCGATCTGCTTGATCGATTCGCCAAACGCCTTGGGGCTGGCCATCAACGGAGTGATGTCGCGAAACATGATCCCCGGCTTCGGAAAGTCGGGAATACTGCGGATGTAGTCTTTGAGGTCGATGTCGGGCATTGCGAGTTGGTTGAGGGATGAGTGATGAAAGAAAGTTAGCGAAGTAGCGAACAAGTAGTACAGATTATGGTAACCCGACGCGTGAGCGAGGGGTGCGTGAGAAACAGGGTTCAAGTTATTGTGAGCCAGCCATGCGGGAGTTAATCATTGGGCATTTTCAAAGTGAGTCACGTTCCGCAAGCCGTGCTTTCTCTTGATGAATGCAGACATTCACGAATTCCTCGCTCACGCGTCGGGTTACCATCTTATGCAATCACGCCTTCCACCACGTGTCCGTGCACGTTGGTCAGTCGGCGTTCGATGCCGTTGTGATAGAACGTGAGTCGCTCGTGGTCGATTCCGAGCAGATGCAGGATTGTCGCGTGGAAGTCGTAGGTCGTGACGGGATCGATAACCGAGGCGTATCCCAGTTCATCGGTGCCACCATAGGCGAAGCCGGGTTTGAAGCCGCCGCCGGCGACGATGTTGGTGAACCCGTTGGGATGATGGTCGCGTCCCTTGCTCAGCGTCCCTGAGTTCGCCTGAGCAAACGGCGTTCTGCCGAACTCGGTGGTGACCATCACGATCGTCGAGTCGAGCAGACCGCGCTGTTTCAAATCGCTGATGAGTCCCGCGATTGGCTGGTCGACCCGCTTCGCCTGTCCGGTGTGACTCTTGTAGCCGTCGCCGGTGATGTTTTCGTGGGCATCCCACGAGACGCCGTCGCCGGTCCAGATTTGCACCATGCGGACGCCGCGCTCGATCAGCCTGCGGGCGGCGAGGCAATTACGACCAACATCGCGAGTGCGGCCATCATTCAGGCCGTACATTTCCTGAATGTGCGATTCTTCCGATGCCAGGTCCATCGCATCGGGGATCGCCGCCTGCATTCTCGCGGCGAGTTCGTAACTGTGAATCCTCGCTACCAGTGGATCGGTTTGTGCCTGTTCACGCAGGTGGATGCTGTTCAATCTTCCCAGAAGTTCGAGCCGGGCACGCTGCGTGCGCTCCATCGACACCATCGACCGGCTGCAGATCGAGAATGGGCGAGTCGCCTGTGGTGCGGAGTGTCACTCCCTGATGTTCTGCGGGGAGAAAGCCGCTCGTCCAGTTGAATGTTCCCCCCGCAGAGTTCGGCGGACCCGACACATCCGGGAGCACGACGAAGCTCGGCAAGGCATCGTTCTCGCTCCCCAGTCCATAGGCCAGCCAGCTTCCCATGCAGGGAAACCCCATCTGCCGAAAGCCGGTGTTGGCCTGAAAGAGCGCCGGGATGTGATTGGCCGACTCCGCCAGCATCGAATTGAAGACCGTCAGGTCGTCCGCGACCTCCGCGATCTGTGGAAACAGATCGGAGACCCACAACCCGCTCTCGCCCCGCTGATGAAACGGATAGTGCGAACGATGCAGTCGGCCCACCTTGCCGAAGAAGACGTCGATCTCGCCGAAGGCTTCAGGGATCTCCTGATCGTGGTAGCGTTCGAGTTCAGGTTTGTAGTCGAACGAATCGACATGGCTCAGCCCGCCGCCGAGGAGAATGTTGATGACATGCTTCGCCTTCGCCGGATGATGCAGCCCGGTCGCAGGCCCATCAGCCGCCTTGAGCAGCCCATCTCGCAAAAACAGATCGGCCACCGCCATCGTGCCAATGCCGCAAACGGCGTCACTCAAGAAGTTTCGGCGAGTGGTGGGGATACGAAACATGGTCGTCGACTCACGTCAAAATGTTGCCCCCATCACAGGGGCATTCGGGCAGCAATGGGCCACCAGACATGAATGGTAGCTGAGAGGGCGACAACACTAAATCGTACGGAGATTCTGGATTCCGCGGTGCATTCCCTATAGCCTAGAGCGAATCGCCTTACGCCTCTCCCAAGGAATCGCCGATGCGCTCTGCCTCGTCCCTGTTGTTCGTGATCACCGTTATTTGTCTGCACAACGCCAGCCAAGTCCAGGCTCAGGGCGATCCGCTGCGAGTGTCGCCGGAAGGGATGGCCCCCAATGATGCACGGCTGGGGCCGTTGAGGAACTTGAATGACCATTTCCATCCGTGGTCACCCCCGACGAACCGAGATGCCTGGGAGGCCGAGGCGCAAATTCTTCGTGAGCAGATCCTCGTCGGCATCGGCCTGTGGCCACTCCCTGAGAAGACTCCGCTGAATGCCGTCGTCCACGGCCTCATCGACCAGGGAGATTACACGATCGAGAAAGTCTACTTTGCCTCGCGGCTTGGGCATTATGTCTGCGGCAACCTCTATCGTCCGAAGGGTGAGGGACCGTTCCCGGGTGTGCTCTGTCCGCATGGCCATTGGGCCAATGGACGTTTCTACGATGCCGGCGACGGGGGAGCAGCCGACCAGATCGCAACCGCTGCCGAGGAGTTCGAGTCCGGGGCCCATTCGCCGTTGCAGGCGCGGTTCGTGCAACTCGCACGTATGGGGTGCGTCGTGTTTCATTACGACATGGTGGGGTATGCCGACAGTCTGGCCGTGCCGCATCGTGAAGGGTACGGCGACATTGCCGCTCAACTGGAATTGCAATGTTTGATGGGCTTGCAGACCTGGAATTCGATTCGCTCGCTCGATTTCCTGCTGACGCTGGACGATGTCGATCCCACGCGCATTGCAGTGACCGGTGCCAGCGGAGGAGGGACTCAGACTTTCATGCTGTGTGCACTCGATGATCGGCCGGTTGCCGCGTTTCCCGCCGTTATGGTCTCGACGAATATGCAGGGTGGCTGCGTGTGCGAGAACGCCTGCTATCTGCGAAATGGCATCAACAATGTTGCGATCGCGGCATTGTTCGCCCCCAAGCCGATGGCGATGAGCGGCGCGGACGACTGGACGATCGACATCGAAACCCGAGGTCTGCCGGAACTCAAGCAGGTGTACGCCCTCTATGGGGCCGCGTCGAACGTGAATGCCCAATGCCTGCCGCAGTTCCCGCACAACTACAATCAGCCCTCGCGGGAAATGATGTACAACTTCTTCAACGAGGCACTCGATCTGGGGATCGAAGGCCCGATCGTGCAAACTGATTTCGAGGTGCTTACCCCGGAAGAGCTGTCGGTCTTCGATGCAGAACACCCCGTTCCCGATGACGCACTGAGTGTCGAAGATCTGCGGGCTATGATGGTCGGCGAATCGCGCGCCACGCTGATGTCATCGCTCATTGGTAACGGTGATGCCTATCGCGATGCCGTCGGCACCGCGGCCCGTGTCATGCTCGACCAGGGTGTTCCCGTGAAGGACAACTTGGAAGGCGGTATTACAGAAGTCTCGGCACTCGATGGATATGCGCTGCTCAAGGCGACTGTCGGTCGATTGGGGTCGGGTGAAAGCATCCCCATCGTCGCGTTGCATGCCGTCAATGGGGCGACGGGCGAGGCGGTTCTCTGGATTCATCCCGACGGCAAGTCGTCGCTGCTCGATGAGTCGGGAGGCGTTCGCGACGAGGTCGCTCAATTGCTTGACGCGGGCTATGCCGTTGTCGCTCCGGATCTCTTCTTGACGGGAGAGTATCTCACCGATGGTCGCAGCGATCAGTTGGAAGTCGATGCAGGCTTTCCTGCTTACACGTTCTGCTACAACCGCCCGTTGCTCTCGCAGCGGGTTCGAGACATTCTGACCGTGATTGCGGCGGTTCATACGCAAGACCAGGTAACGGCCATCCATCTTGTCGGCCTGGAGGAAGCAGGACCCTGGGCGGCGCTGGCTGGGGCCTTGGCAGGTGACTCGATCCGCACGACGACAGCCGACCTGCAGCACTTCTCGTTTACCGACATCACCGAAGCCAACGATCCGATGTTGCTGCCGGGAGCGACAAAGTACGGTGGCCTCGACGGCCTGATCGCCCTCGCTGCTCCGCGAACGTTGCGACTCTTCGGCACCAGCGACGACGAACTCTTCGTCACAACCCGTGCCTATGGAAACGCCGAAGGATTGACCGTGTCGGAAGAATCGCTGAGCCTGGAGCGTCTGGTGGAGTTGATCACGTCCGACGACAACTGAATCAGAAAGGTGAATGGCAATCGCAATGGATGAAGGATTCGTACGTCACTGGCAACGCATCGGCCCGAAGCTCGAAGAGATTCGCCGCCAGGAGCTGGCGGCGTACGATCATCAGGCGAACTGCAGAGATAATCGGCGACCTGTTGGAAATTGGACATCTGTTTCGAGAAGAGCGAACAACGAGTGAATTGGTCGAACTGCAGAGAAAGCGCCATCGGCGACCAAGCATCGGTTCTCACGACAACCCCCTGAAGCCTAGAGCCCGAAGCCTCCCATGTTCCAGTGGCTCAAACATGCCTTCGCGACGGGGCCTGCTCAGGCGGAGTTGACGGTACAGCAGAAGGATGTCGTCGACCGCGTGTGTCATGCAGTGGTGGCGCGAAAGATGACGACGCCGGCTCTTGCGTTTCTCGAGATGTCGCGACCACTCAACTACATCAGTTCGCAGGCGATCCATTTCTTTACGCCGCTGCTGTCGGCGATTACCGACACGAAGGGGGTCGAATGCTTCGCCACGGTGCTCGAACGCCGCGATGCCGTCGAAATCCTCTGCACGCGGATCGAAGAGATCGAGAAGGCCATTGCCGACCAGAAGTCGAAGGCCAGTGGACCGGATTCTGGCCGCAAGGGATCGAAGCTTTAACGATCTCCACGGCACAGGCTCCCCAGCCCTTCTGTCTATGAAGTGTTTGCGAATCATTGATGATTTTGAGTTTTGGATTTGGCATCGAAACTTCGATCGCATCGAATCAGGTTGTCGGCTGGGTGGAATCGTGTTACACCGGATGCCGTCATCACATCGTCAACAGGAGAAACCACCATGCCGCGCGTGAAATCGATTGCAGCCATGTTCGTCTCGAGTCTGCTGCTGGTCGGACTGGCCTCGTGTGGCGGATCAGACGACTCGACTGATGCACCCGAGGGAAGCCCGTCCGGGAGCAACGCCACGACCGCAGAGAGTGGAGAGAGTTCGGATGCAGAAGTCGGCGACAGCAGCAACGGCAGCTCTCACTCGGGTGGCTCAGCGACGATCACGGCGTGGGAACTGGTGACCGAGGACGACCTTAATACGATCACGGGAGAAACGTATACGCGTCTGGAATCGCAGGGAGACTTCGCGTACATGAAGCACTGCTCGTATTGGGATTCGACGCAGTCCGAAGTGAGCGTGACGGCCCATTTCGCGAATGCCCAATCTGTCTACGATGGGTTTCAACAGTTCCCCGAGTTGCAGGCCGTCGAGGGTATTGGCGATCAGGCGACGTGGTGCGCGGGACTCGATACGTTGTGCGTCCTTTCTGGAAACAAAGCCGTCGAGGTTCGATTTCGACAGAATGGAACCGACGCCACTCAGCGACTCGAAGCCGCCACGACCATCGCCAGTCTCGTGCTGGATCGCATTTGATTACCGTGTGAACCAGACTACGATGTGCAGTGTTCGCCACGAGACCCTAGACACAAGACCTCCATGGACTACCTCGGCCAATTCAATCAAGGACTCGCTTACTCCGAATTCCTGGCGAAGTATGCGAACGCGGAACAACGGCAACGCTGGGGGGACTTTCATGCTTCGCTCACGTTGACTTCCGCGCAGCAGGAGTTGTTGAAGTCCTTCACGCGGGAAATGAAGGTCATCGTGATGGCCGGTGCCTGGTGTGGGGACTGCGTTAATCAGTGTCCCATCTTCGATCATTTCGCTGCTCAGAACGATCGTATTCAGATTCGTTACTTCGATCGCGACGACAATCCCGAATTGATGCAGGCTCTGCAAACCTGCGGAGGGTCGCGGGTTCCGACCGTGCTGTTCCTCAGCGAAGATGGCTACGTCTGCGGCAAGTATGGCGATCGCACGCTGTCGAAGTATCGTGCCGTCGTGAAGAGCGTCGCGGGAACCTCATGCTCGACCGGCCTGGCGACGCCGCAAACGCTGACAGAGTCGGTCGTTCAAGACTGGCTCGACGAGTTCGAACGCATCCAATGGATGCTGCGAACCTCCGGCCGACTGCGGCAGTTGCACGGCGATTGAGATGCGAGAGACCGAGATTACGTGCTGGGTGAGGCCGATTTCTACGGGGAAATGGAGTACGCCGGGGACTGGTCTCCAGGTTATCAGCCGCCGTTAATCTTGTAGTTTCCTGTCAGGGATCAAGTGTCGCAGGGCGAAGATCCTTTCCCACCCATCGGCGGGGGCGTAGAATCGAAGCATGCCACTTGTCGACCAGTTTGGACGCATCCACAACAACCTGCGGATCAGCGTCACCGATCGTTGCAACATCCGCTGCACTTACTGCATGCCTGCGGGGAATGTGCAGTTCCTCCCTCGCAGCGAGGTGCTGTCGTTTGAAGAGATCGAACGCTTCGTCAAAGCCGTCGTTCCGCTGGGGATCAACAAGATTCGACTCACGGGAGGCGAGCCTCTCGTGCGGCAGCAACTGCATCAGCTTGTCGAACGCATCGTCTCCATCGAAGGGATCGAGGATGTCGGGATCACAACCAACGGCATCCTGCTGGCTGACCAGGCGCAGCAGTTGTACAACGCGGGGCTGCGCCGGCTCAATGTCAGTCTCGATGCGTTGTCGGCCGAGAAGTTCCGCCAGATCACCCGGCGTGAAGGTTACGAACAAGTGGTGGCCGGCATTCAAAAGGCTCGCGAAGTTGGGTTTGATCCGATCAAAGTGAATGCCGTTTCGATTCGTGGATTCTCGGAATCCGAGATCGTGCCGTTCGGCCATTTCGCTCGCGAGACCGGAGTCGAGTTACGGTTCATCGAGTACATGCCTCTCGATGCCGACGCCGCGTGGGAGCGGGACAAGGTGCTGTTCGCGCACGAGATCATCGACACGCTCTCGAAAGAGATCATGCCGCTGCTGCCCTGCGGCGAGTTCGATGAGCACGCTCCCGCGACCGATTACATGTTTGAAGATGGCGTGGGCAAGGTCGGCTTTATTGCCTCGGTCAGTCAGCCCTTCTGCGAAAGCTGCAACCGCTTTCGACTGACGGCCGACGGCAAACTGCGGGCGTGCCTGTTCAGTCTGGAAGAAGCCGACGTCCGCTCGCTGCTGCGAGGCGGTGCCAGCGATGAAGAATTGCAGCAGACAGTCCGCGACTGCATCTGGCAGAAATGGGAAGGGCACGAGATCAACACGGCGCGGTTCATCCAGCCGACACGGGCCATGCACTCGATCGGCGGGTAAGCTCAGTCGATCGTCTCGTCGTCAGACTCCGCAAAGTCTTGCCAGAGTTGATCGAGCGATTCGCCATCCATTTCCCCGTCAAATGTCACGTAGCGATACCGATTGACCATCGGCTCGTCCTCGGCGGCGATCGTGAATTCGCCGAGCACGCTGGGTGAGTAGACGAAGTACGGCTTCGAAGGATGGAGCCGGACCGGCTGCGGATAACGAAAGTTGTCGGGATGCTGCATCACGGCGATTCCACAGGTTTCGCCATCGAGTTCACCCGACATGACGACCCAATTCGGCCGCGAGTGGTTGCCGGGTTCGCGAGTTAATCCCTCACTGGTGACAAGCCCATTGGGATCGGTTCCCAACCATTCCGTCGGACCACGCATGGCCATGCCGCCGTAGTGGTACTCGAGCACATGCAACGGCTCTGCATGAATGCACTGCTGCGTCGACGTGATGTCGAACATATAGACATCTTCGCGGTTGTACGTTCGCACGAGCCAGACTTCAGACAGGACGGGCGTCGCCGTGCCATCGTCATTCTTGGTGATGTATTCCAACTGCACTTCGAACGCGCCTAAGGTATCGCCACTCGAAACGCCAACGACATCGACATGCCGGACATCCCCCGTACCGCCGGCCTGATTCCAGAAATCGATCTTTCGGCCCGCGTGCTGAGTGTTGACCCACGCCGCGAAAAGCCCATGTTGATGAGCATGATCCTCGGGAAACTCGGCAGTCACCACGTGTCCGTTTGGCGTTGTGATCGGATGAATATGCCCGCTGCGGGCAAAAATCGGATCAATGCCTTCCGGCGGCTGAGACGTCGCGATGTGATAGGACATCAGCAGGTTATCGCCGACATGCACGTCGATCGTTTCTGAAGTCTCCGTGACCTCCACGCTCGGCACGTCGTCCGCTGCAAGCGGAGCGACAAAGTTTGCCATGAGGGACAAGCAGCAGAAAGCGAGCGAATTCCGCAGGTGGTTCATCGACTTCATCCTGATGACTCGGGATTCCACGCGTTGACGAGTGACTCTGCCGTCAGCGCGGTGTTCATGCTTCCCGAACGAAAGCCTTCGAGATCGAGGGCCACGTACTTGAAGCCGAGTGATTTGAGTTTCTCGACGATCTGTGCGTGCCTCTCGCCGACGTTGGCGAGACTGGTGACGGGAACTTCGATACGGGCCAGCTCGTTCGCTTCCAGCCGCACGCGGAGTTCGCGGATCGACAACAGATCGCGGAGGAACGTTTCCGCCTGATCGACGCGGCGGACGCGCTCGGGCGTCACCGCGACACCGTAGGCGATGCGGCTCGACAAGCAGGGGGAGGCAGGCTTATCCCAGACTTCGAGATTCCAGTACTTCGCGAGTTCGCGAACATCGCTCTTACTCAAACCGAGTTCGATCAACGGACTGCGAACGCTGTGCTGCTGCGCCGCCTGCATGCCGGGCCGATGGTCGCCTAGGTCGTCGGCATTCGCCCCATTGGCAATGACGTCATAATGAAGATCCGATTGTGACTTGCTGATGCGAGTGTAGAGTTCCGTCTTACAGAAGAAGCAGCGGTCGGAAGCATTCCGCAGATAGTTCTCGTCGGCAAATTCCTGAGTCGTCAACACGACGTGCCTGATACCGATGCGATCGGCGAGTTCGCGGGCCTGTTCGAGTTCACCTTGCGCCAGACTGGGACTGACGGCGGTGACGGCGATCGCGTCGTCGCCACAGCCTACTTGTGCCGCCTTGGCCACGACCGAACTGTCGACGCCGCCGGAATACGCGACTGCGACACGGCCAAACGAGTGCAGCAGGTCGCAGAGACGAGCGGCTTGCGCGGGGGTGTCGAAGGGAGTCGGGTCAGACATCGTCGCGTTGAAATTTCCGAAGAAAAGCTCACGCAGAGTCGCGGAGGCCGCAGAGACAACCTGTGTGGCCCTACTCGATATTGAGCATCAAGACCAGTCCGTAGTGAGCCTTCAGCATAACAGCTCGTGTCGGCAGCGGGCTATCGTGCGAGCCACGTCAAACCACTTTCACCGCCAACTCGGGATCGACTCGGTCGTCCAGTTGTCGGACGTGGTCGTCGGACGGCGGTTGTAGCTGGGGGAGATTGCGGGGCGTTCAGACCCGATCAAGTCGACTTCTATCCCGTTATCGAGACCTGCAGGCGTCGGCCACTGCTCTCCGAATGCATCCTCCTCTGGGGGTGGCTCGGGAACCAGGACGCTGCGACTGGTGGTCGTTAATGGGGCAGGGCGTTCTTCGCGATGCGAGACGTCGATGGGGAAGAATTCATTCGATGGCTGCAACGGCATGGGAGCGCTGTTGCCTGCCCGCCCTCGCACGGAAAGGGAGTGCGTCACTTCGAACAGACGGCCATCAACGGTTCGCAGCGATGCATGCAGCAGGAGCTCGGTCCCGACAGGCTGTTGCGGCAAGGGAACGTTGATATGGAAACCAGTGCTGACGAAACCCACATGCCACAGATCGCGGGCCTCGGCGGTGGTGAAACTCCAATGACCCAGCACCTGTTCGGACTCCGAACGCGCGAGATCAAGAGCCTCGACTTCGAGTTCGCCAAAGACCTTGACGACCTCGCCATCGTCATCGCGGGGATAGAGTACGAACAACAGGTGGTCGACGCCGGCCTGATTGTCTTGATCGATCAGCCCGGTGCGCCACGTATCGACCACCAGGGCCTCGGCCTGTGCCAACGCGCCGATCTGCTCGGGGAGCAGTGTCCCCGATGCCGTATCAATGTTCGCGAGCTGCCGCTGAAGCTGATCGTTCTCGCGATGCGCCTGTTGAAGTTCCTGCCGCGCATGACTCAACTGGCTACGACAGTTTCGAATCACGTCTTCCTGTCGACGCAATTGGGATTCCAGCATCTCGACGTCGCCCGGAGCGAAGCATCCGCACACCATGCACACACTCGCAACTGCGACAAGGTGTCGCAGTCGAAAGCGATGTGGTCGTTTGTGAGACTGGTCGTGGCGATCCATTCGACTTCCATGTCGATGACGAGCAACGTACTGGAATCAGTCGCTCGCTAGCTGCCGTTGCCGGATGGCGGCATGTCGGGAATCCGTTCGAGAACGCGATCGATCAAACCGTATTCCATGGCCTCGGCGGGGTCCATGAAGTTGTCGCGATCGGTATCCTGTTCAATCTTCTCCAGGGTCTTGCCTGAGTGCTTGAGCAGGATCTCGTTCATCTTGCGCTTGGTCTTGATGAGTTCCTTAGCATGAATCTCGAGGTCAGTGGCCGTACCCGGCAAAGAACCCGCGATCAGGGGCTGATGGATCATGATCCTCGCATTCGGAAGCGCGGCGCGCTTTCCCTTCGCTCCCGCCGTCAGCAGGATGGCACCCATGCTGCTGGCCTGACCGATGCAATAGGTGCAGACATCGCAGGCGATGTATTGCATTGTGTCATAGATCGCCAACCCCGCGGTGACTGAACCACCCGGAGAGTTGATGTACATGTGGATGTCGGCCTTCGAGTCCTCGAATTGCAGGAACAAGAGCTGCGCGACGATCGCGTTGGCAATCTGATCGGTGACTGGCGTACCCAGGAAAATGATGCGGTCCCGCAGGAGCCGGCTGTAGATGTCCATGGCCCGCTCTTCGCGGCCGGACTTCTCAATGACAAATGGAACAAGTGTGCTCATCGAACTCCTCAATCGAGAAAATGACTCCGTTATCTGTGGATGTACTGCACCGCGCCGAAGAAACGACTAGGCCGGCTTGTCTGATTTGCCGGTGTCCTTCGACTTCTTCTTCGACATCACTACCTCGTCGACCAGGCCATACTCCTTGGCCTGCATCGGCGAGAGATAGCGGTCGCGCTCGGTGTCCCTGGCAATGAGATCCAGGGGTTGGCCCGTGTGATCGGCCAGAATCTGATTGAGGGTCTGGCGGGTCTCGATGATCTCCTTGGCCTGAATCTCGATGTCCGAGACCTGCCCTCCGACAGACCCATAGGGCTGATGGATCATCATCTTGGCGTGGGGGAGAATGCGGCGTTTGCCCTTCGCCCCACCGGCAACAAGAATCGCCGCGCCGCTGGCGGCCATGCCCATGCAGTAGGTGGCCACTTCGCATTCGATGAACTGCATCGTATCGTAAATGGCGAGCGTGGCCGTCACCGACCCGCCGGGCGAATTCACATAGAGATGAATATCCTGATGGCGATTCTCGTACTGCAGATAGAGCATCTGCATGGAGATCAGGTTGGCCGTCCCGTCTCCGATCGGGCCTTGCAGAAAGAGAGTGCGGTTCTCCAGCAGCAGATCACCAATGGTGAGCTGCCGAGTCCGCTGATAGTCCTGATTGGTGAGATCCAGGGGACTGACTCGCCCCCCCTCCTGGGAATAAGCATCCATCACGCTGGCAGACTCCTCGATGGTCAGACTCGATGTTCACATGGGCCGGCAGGGCCGAGATTCCGTACTCCCGGCATTGTACGCGACATGCCCTAAAAAGGCTGCCGTGAAATAGCCGATCACGCCGAACGCGTCAATGAGCGTCGAGGGCTTCGGGCATTTGCTACGCTTCCCGAAGCCTTAAGCCGAGAGCCTGAAGCCTAATTCCTCTCGACCACCAGATGCTCGCCATTCGGGAGGAATTGGAGTCCCGGGCCGATGGCATCGGGAGGAAGTGCCTGGATTTGCAGTCGAATCCCCTCGGTTTTGACCGTCCCTTCCGCGAGAAGGAACGATTCCATGGGGAAGCCGGCATCGCGAAAAACGAAGCCGTCGGGGAAGGCATTCCATCGCAGGGAGCTGATCTCATCGAACAACCCCGAGAGACTGCAGACATCGAAGCGAAAATTCACCGGGAGCAGTTGCCCGTCGTGACGTCCGCCGAGCGTTTCGTTCTGACCCAGGAAGAGTGATGCTTCCCAAGTGGAACCTGCATGAAAACACTCATATCCGGCGCGTGCCGTGCCGGAGAAGGGTTCAAACAGGTCGGCCACCTGCTGCAGCCATTCCTTGAGCCACGCGGGAAGTGCCTTGGGTTTCGAGGCACGCTCTCCGCTGTTGAGCTGATCGAGGAAGAATTTCGGGCCGAGTTGCGAGCGACTCAAGTGAGTGCCTCCAGGGAGTTCGTCGAGTTTTGTTCACAAGTCCCTCCCTGGTCGTAAGTTACATACGACATCGGACAGCGGAGCCTCCTTCCCCATGCCGGGAGCGTGGCAATCCGCACACAAGTGTATCGGGGGATCGACCTCGGAGTTTTCAGCCAATGTTCGGCAAGAACTGCCGCCCGAGGGTTCGAGCGAACGGTGAATCGGTCATGCCACCGATGCCACATGGCAGGATCGGTGGGAGCCAGCGACGATATTCGCACGAAATGATCCAGATTCCCCCACGACGATTTGACATCGCGTAATCAGCCAGCGCATGAGGTGTCGTTCGACCTCACGTATTGAATCTGTCCGATGTTTGTCTGCGGGCCTTAATGGCGGCGAGAACTTCGTCGTGATTGTCCTTGAGCAGCAACAACAGCCCACGCCCCCCATCAGCTCCCGATGTGGAACGAGGCGACAGGTAGACGCGCGTGCGATCGTGGCTGACATGCATAATGCGATCCCAGGTCAGCGATTTCTTGCCCAGCAGCGTCGAGACCTGCACGCCGGAAGCATCGATCGTGTGCTTGGAAGGAAAATAGAAGCGATGCAGTACCAGGATCAATCCAACCGCGGCTGCCAATCCCGCCAGCGGACTTTCACTGACCAAGGCCGTCGCCCAGGCGAGACCGCCAATCAACACAAACGCCCAAATGGCCTTGAGAGGAGACTGCAGACGCCGGGCAGGCATGCCAAGTGAGTTCCGCCGATTCGGAATCGTTGCTCACGAAACGGGGCAACCAAAGTGCGTGAGGACGATCGCAGCGACATCGACATCGCGAACCGCACCGCTCGGCAGCACTGAGGCATCCGATGAAATGAGAACGCCGTGGCGCTGGACGTCATCGGCCGGGTAACCGTGAGAGCCTTTCACCAATGTCGCATCGAGCGGAATCGCCTTAGCAGGCATCTCGATGTAAAGTTCGACTGGGTCGTAGCCCGGCTTGCGATGAATGTCGACCGTGCGGGCATAAGAGGGAGCCTTCGCATCGTCGAGCCACCAGTAGTAAGCGAACCAGGCATTCGGCTTCGCGAGCAACACCACTTCGCCCGAGCGGGGATGGTCGAGACCGACTGATGCTCGTTCGCTGCCAACGAAGACGCGCTCGACAGCAGGGTCGGCCTGGAGCGCTTCGGCGACACGGGTAATATCGGCGGCATCCTTCACGAAGACATGGGCAAACTGGTGATCGACCATCGCCCAGGCTTTCGACGTGGCAACATTAAGTTGCTCGCGACCTTCGTCATCCACATCGAGTGACAGCAAGCCCGCCTCTCGCAACAGGCGATTCGGATAACCGACCTCGTTCACTTCGTTGACGACATACTCGCTCGCGACGAGCCAGGTCGTCTCGTTCATGCCAGCCGCTGCGTAGCCATCGATCAATCGGCCGATCGCGACATCCATCTCTCCCAGGGCGGCGATTGCCTGCGGACTGTTGGGGCCGAACTTCTGCGAAGCATAGTCGAGATGCGGCAAATAAACGTAACTGAACTTCGGCTGATACTTCTTGGCCGCGACGACGGCCGAATCGACGATCCAGTCGGTCGACTTGATGTTGGCCATCGGTCCCCAGAAGTGCATCAACGGAAAGTGGCCCAGGGCGTCGCGCAGTTCGCCGTACATCTCCGTCGGCACGGTGTAGCACCAGAGCGATTCGCTGCCATCGGGATTGTGGATCGGGGCCGGCGTGCAGACATACTTCGCCTTCGCCCCTTTGCTGTGGAGTGGAAACCAGACAGCCGACGTGATTGATGGATCGTGTTGAGCAAGCCGTTCCCAAATCTGCGGAGCCTGGATGCACTCGTTCCACGCCGTCCACATCTCGACTTCGCCTTTGTCGCGGTAGAAGAAGCCGTTTGCGACGACGCCATGCTGTTCGGGACCGACGCCCGTCGTCATGTTCGCCTGTACCGGGCAAGTGACGGCGGGAAACGAAGGGACAATCGACGTCGCGCCGCCGCGATCTCGCACGGCAGAGAGCCGTGGCATGTTTGAAAGGTCCGCGTCGCGGAGGCCGGGAATCGAAAGCAGGACGAGGGACATAGGCTTCGGACCAGGTGGCAGATTGGCTTCTTACAGCCGAGTGGACGAGTCGCCGCGTTTCGCAAACACTGACGACGTTGATCGAAGTGATCAACGAGCCGAGATTAACACGATTCGAGAAGACCGTCAAAAGCCTGCGACGATTGGCTCGCACCTACTTCTTCTTCGCCGCTTCAAGCCTACCCAGCAGTGCTTCGTAGCTGCGGAGGCATTCCTGCACGGTCTTGCGGAGTTCATCAAACTCGGCACGCTGCAGGCGCGAGCCTTCGGAGAGGGGTTTGATCCAGTCCTGCATCAGGCGGAACTGAGACTCCATCACATTCATCACCGTGCGCGGCAATTTGTTGACGACGGTAATGCGATCGGGCATCTGCTGGTCATCAGCATCATCACCTGAATCGCCGTCGTCGCCGGCATCGACTTGCCGCACTTTGAGGCCCGCTGGCTTCGCCGGGACGGAGGCCGGCATGTTCTCCGGCCATTGCATTTCGATGGGCGGGATGGTGAAGTCCGGAATCTTGATGTCCGGCAGCACGATCTCCGGCATGTCGACCTGAATCGGTCTGCCTGCAAGTTGCAGCATGGCCGCCAGGTTTTCACTCAAGCGCGCGGCGAGTGATTCGAGACTGGCGTTCAACTTGCCCGCTTCGGCCATCAGTTGAGGAGACTCCTGATCGCGAGTTTCCTTGGCAGCGAGCGTCATCACACCTTGCGAGACGGCTTTCTGGATCGCGGCCAAGCCATCACTGAAGGTCGACAACGTCGCGATCACCTGCCCCACTTTGTCGTCGCTGCCGATGCCGCGCATCTTGACGTTCTGTTTGAACGTCCGCCTGATGTCGTCCCAGCGTTCCTGATCCTCGGGCGACATCAGCTTCGTCAACTCCTTGAACTTGA
Source organism: uncultured Planctomycetaceae bacterium (assembly GCA_942492405.1). Classification (GTDB taxonomy): domain Bacteria; phylum Planctomycetota; class Planctomycetia; order Planctomycetales; family Planctomycetaceae; genus JANNSB01. The sequence continues at coordinate 6,783 of CALOES010000017.1, read as the reverse complement.
GCAGGTTCGCCTCGGTGCCCGATGTCAGTGTCTGGGCATCGTTCTGATAGCTCGAAACGATCAGCGTCGTCAGTTCATCCTCGTTCATCACCGGCAGCACGCGCTCGGCGATGCGATTCATGTTGCGATACGAACCCTGCAGCAGGAAGGGAGGTTCGGTGCGGTAGTCGTCATGCTGGGCGGCGGAGTTGATGTACTCGCGATTGACGGTGAGGACGACATCCCGCACGCGCATCAGCTTCACGACCGTCGTCACGAACTCGTTGAGTTCCTCGGCTGAGTAACTTCCCTCGAAGTCGATCCCTTCGGTGGACGACTGCTCGCCGCGACGCACTCCGTCGGCCATTTTGATGACGCCGTAAACATCCTTCTGGCTGCGTGAGGCGAGCTTGGCCAGCACCGGGTTCGACGTGAGGGCGTTTTCGAGATAGCTCATCTCGAACGCTTCGCGCGTGTCGCCGATGATTTCGCCGAGGTTATAGATGTCGGCCCGGTTGGCGAGCATGTCGGGGATCTGGAACTTTTCGCCGCTTTCGGTGTAGGGGTTGCCCGCCATCACGACGGCCACTTTCTTGCCGCGGAAGTCGTAGGTCTGCGACTTCCCTTTGTACACGCCTTCGATCTTGCGCTGGGCATCGCACAGCGAGATGAACTTCTGCAGGAACTCGGTGTGACAATGCTGGATGTCGTCCAGGTAGATCATCACGTTGTCACCCATCTCGAAGGCGAGGTTGAGCTTCTCGACTTCTTCGCGGGCACCGGCGTTCGGGGCGGCTGCGGGATCGAGCGATGTTACCTGATGCCCGATCGCGGGACCGTTGATCTTCATGAAGATGATCCCCAGCCGATTCGCGATGTACTCCATCAATGTCGTCTTGCCGTAGCCAGGCGGAGAGATGAGGAGCAGTAAACCTTGTCGGTCGGTCCGCTTCGTGTCACCGGCCGACCCGATCTGTTTGGCGAGGTTGTCGCCGATCAAGGGGAGATAGACCGAGTCGATCAACTTGTTACGAACGAACGAAGACAGCACGCGGGGTTGAAACTCGCCCAGCTTCATCTCTTCGCGGGCGGCATCAACCGTCTGCGTCTTGACATCGTGATAGGTGCGATAAGCAGGGACCGTGTCGCGGGCAAAGCGGGCGAGCCGCGTCATAAAGCGGTTGAACTGCAGCGTGTAACGACCCCCTTCGAGAATGACGGGGTGCGTGCCGACGAATCCCTCCACGTCGCGCTGCAGTGCCGCATGGATGACACATTGTTCATCGATGCCGGGCGAGAGAACAAGGGACGCGGTTTCGTTGATGTAATCTTCACTTCCCGCAAGTGACGGATCGGCAACCCGTGAATCGACGAAGGCCGTGACCCAGTCGCGGGCGACGTCGAACGAGGCCTGTGGATCGCTTTTCACTCCCTGCATCGCCTGTTGGAAGGCTTCCGTCGCCCCGTGAGTCTTCAAATGCTCGGTGAACGCACGCTGCAGTTCCATCGCGGTTTGCGACACAACGAACTGTCCACCACGTCGCTGCAGGTCGGCTGATGTCAATTCGCGGAAGAGATACTCCGCCGCCTCATCAAGGATGCCGAGATCGGGAGTCGCCGCCCCTTCACTAGCTGGCAGCAGATTCTTGCCGCCGTTCTGCACGAAGGCGGCGAGCATCGTGCGTAGTTCATCGATGTAGTTCTGTCGCGTGCCGGCTCCAGGAAAGGCGCGCGAGGCGGCTCCGACGCCGGCGAGCTTCAATGCAAGTTGCTTGGCATCGCGAGTATTGCCGAAGCGTGACCAGTAGAGACTCGCAAGCGTGCGTGCCTCGGTGGAGTAACGCAGCAGTTCGCAATGGGCATCAATCTCCAGCAACGCCGCGAGAATGATGGCCGCATCGTGATCGTGGACACCCTTCGTATAACCCTCGGAATAGCGCGGAGCCATGAACTGCTGCACTCGCGGGAGAAGTTCCTCGGCCTTCGGCGTCGTCGGCTGCGCTTTGGACGCGGCATCCTTCCGCAGTTCCAGGAGCATCTGATACGCGAGGTACTCCCCACGATAGACGCTCCGGTTCTCGCTGATGACTTCCATGTCCCACACGCCGCGACAGGCATCGATCTGCTCGTTTCGCAGCGGCTCGTAGAAGTCGGTCCCAGTCAGGTGCAGGTGGAGCTTGTTATCGCGGAGCACCGTCGTCAGGTCGAGCACTTGCGTGTTGACGCTGAATCGATGCTTGCCGAAACGAATAATGTGGTCGCCATCTTCGTACAGTTCCTGGCGGTCCTTGAGCTGGCGGACGGCATCCTCGCGGATCGTCTTCAGCCGGCTTTGGATGTCATCAACCTTGACCGAGTCTCCCAACTTGTCGAGCTGCGAGATGATGTCGCGGACCTTCTCGATCATCAGGTCCGAAGCGAAGTAGCCGTGAATGTCGTTGACGGTCGTGAACCCATCAACGCGGCTCTTGATTCCTTTCAGAATGCGGTCGGCGGCTTGCGCCAGCGCGCCGGCTCGCTGATTTCGCTTTTCGATGAGCTGCATCCGCCGGGTCTCGAACGCGCCGGCGATCTCTTCGCGCTTCTCGACGAGTTGCAGGATGTACTCATCAAACTCGGCAAACTTGCCTTCGAGTTCCTCGACCTGCACCATCAGCTTGGTGAGGTACTCTTCGCACTTCTCGGGGGTGTCACAGACATCGATGTAGTTGACGACCGCTTGAGCCAGCAGCTTGATCTGGCTGGAGAACTCGGCCGCCCCTTCGACCTGGGCCAGTTCCTGCGTTTTGCGTTTGAGCTGGGCGCGGGCGGTGTTGACCTGTGTGAAGATCGTTGAAATGTTGTCGATGATCGTCGTACGCTGGGTGGCGTCATCGATCTTGAGGTTCGAGACGATCTCGATGAGCATTTCGAGTTCGCGGGCCGACTCGCCGATGCGTTCATCCAGTTGTTTCGCATCGGTGACCTTGGAGAGGTCGTTGATTCCCGATTGCTCGGCGGCAACTTTGTCTTCATACGCCTTGAGGGAACCGGGCTGCAGCAGGAACTCGACGCAGCGATGCGAAAGCTTCTCGGTCGCCTCGGTGACTTCCTTCTCCAAACCTTCGACCAGAGTCAGATCGATGTAGCGCAGATCCTTGAGGGCGATGATACCGCCACGAACGGACCGCAGAGCCGCCAGCGACTTCACGAAGGCGTCGATGTTGTCGAACCGTCGACGTCCGACTTCGTTCAAAATGTTTCGCGTCTCGGCCGCGACTTTCGTCGATTGTTCGAGGGTGTTCTTGCGAACCCGCGTGACCTTGTCGAACTCCTCGACCGCAGAGCGGGCGGCATCGCGGATGCTGGCCAGGGGCTCCGACAGTTTGGCGGCATCGGCATGCGACACCCAAAAGTAGCTGTCGAGAATGTCGGTCGACTGCTTGACCAGATCGAGATACAGCCCGGCGTAGGTATCTTCTTTCTCGATCAAGCCCAACACTTCGTGGCATTCGGCCATGCCCCGCACGATGTCGCGATTGCCGATCTTGTAGAGATACGAATCGGTCGTCTGCTCGGGAACGAAGTCGTTGCCGACATAGGGTGTCTGCCAGATCTGGACGGCATGATGTTTCTGCGGGTCGTCCTGCGCCTTGAATAGCAGCATCTCGCCGCCGTGAAACATCGTGAATCCGCTGCAGACGACGGGAGTATCGACCCGCTGCGCGATCACGTTGTAACCCAGCAGCACATACATGCCACTGTCGGGTTGATAGAAGACGTATAACGTGTCTTCACCATTCGGTGAGGCAACACGTCGCTCGAAGATGAGACCCTGAATACTCGTGTCGAATGTCTTGCGTTCGCCCGTCTGCAGGTAGTAGCCATTGTTGAATATCAAACCATGGTCATCAGGCAGCAGCACGCAGGCATCGCGGATCGTATCAATCCGGCTGACTTGCTTGATCTTGTCGTTGTAGACCAGGTAGCGGTAGTCGCGTTCCTGGTAGGGTTTGATCTTCAGCAGGATCACGTTGCCGACGACGGCATAGTGAATCTCGCCGTCATCGAGAGTCTGATCGGGGTCGTCGACCGGTTCTTCGTAAATGCCCTGTCCGCTGGCGGTGTTGTTTTCGATTTTGATCGTAAGGTCGCCGCCAACAGTTTCGACAAAGATGCGGTCTTCGATCGAGACATGCGGATGCTCCCCATGATGGTGCATGTCGCGGGTGGTGCGCTTCCACTCGAACTCGTGCTGCGACGGAAAGCGGACCTCGTGATCACTCCGGTTGTCGACATAGACGAGCGACTCGCCCTGAATGGCCCACTTGAACGTCTTAATGTCGCTGGTCGACTTGCCGACCTGAAACACCATGTACAGGTACGGCCCATGGACGAAGAACTTCGCGAAGCGAGCATCCTTGTAGTAGCGATAAACGTCCTGAAAGTCCTTCTGGAACTGCGGATTCGCCAGCAGTTCGAGCCCCGAAGGCTGCAGCGTGTTCGCCTCGGCGTCGAACGAGTACACCGCAAACACGTCGGCCACATGACGCTCAACTTTGAGGCCGAACTGCACGTTGTAGCCGAAGAGAAACCGCTTCCCGACGGCGACCATGTCGCGGGGAATGCAGTTGTGCTCGGTGGTGACCCGCTCGGTCGCCAGCAGCTTGAGGTCGATCGACCCGAAAACTTCCTTGCGCAGCGTGTTGAGCTTGGTGAGCCGCGTGCGGAGTTCGTCCCCATGACTCTTCAGACGGTTCCGAAGAATCTCGTAAGTGCCACCTTCAAGCTGTGGGGCGTCATCGGGCATGATGTAACATTGCGACTTGTAACATTTAGCCCCCGGCGAGTCGCCGGGAGGAGCATGCGGTGTGATGACGGGAACGATGACCCATTTGGGACCACTTCAATCGACATCAAGTTTTGGTGAGTCCACCATAACAACGGCGAGTCATTCTCCCCCGGCGACTCGCCGGGGGCTAAGTGGTGAACCTAGTTCTTCTCGTCACCGCTGGCAGCCATTCCCAGTCCCAGCGACGCGATCTTGCGATCCATGAGGCCGCTGGACTTGAGGAAGCGTTGCAGCCGCTTGAGGGCGCTCGTGGTCACGTCGTCGTCGCTCTCCATCAGCATTTTGCCGAGCAGGGCGGCGACCGACATGTCTTTCACATCCTCGAAGCTGAGTCCGAACTGGTCGGTGAACTTCTTCAGGTTTGCGCGGAAGTCACCTCCCCCCTCGGCATCGAAGAACGTGTTCTTCACTTCTGTCAGCACTTCGGAGTTGTGTACCCAGCGATCGACCGACTTGCCGGCCTTGATCGAGTTGACAATGTTGTCGAAGAACTCGGTCTCGCCGCCGACGATGTCGATGCGGGCGTTCCCCAAGGCGGCCCCGACCACTTCGGCCTGTTGACGGGCGATGTCGGTCTGAGCCGAGATTGCTGCCAGTTCGATATCCTTGTCCTTGTTGAGACGCAGCTTGAACTCTTCGTGTTCGCGACCGACGCCGTCGAACAGCTTCATCGCTTCGGCCTTCTCGGTGATGCCCTGAGCCTCGGCGGCGAACTTCTGCTGCATGACGGATGCTTCGGCGGTTCCTTCCTTCTCGATCGCTTCGGCATGGGCCTTTTGTCCCTCGGCTTCCGCGACGAGCTTCTCCTTGATGACCGTCGCCTGAGCACGCCCTTCCTTCTCGATGGCTCCCGCTCGGGCGATCTGTACCTGGGCCTCGGCCAATCCGTCGGCTGCGACTTCTGCCTGACGCGCCTCGGCCAGCATCTTCTTGGCTGCCATTTCTTTCTCGGCCGCGCCGCGCTGGGCTTCGGCTTCGATCAAGACCTGATCGGCAGTGAACGTCGCCGCCGTCTTCTGTGCCTCAGCCGCCTTGATCTCTCTGACGAGTGCCTCTTCGGCATTCTTTTCGGCTGCAGTGATGGCGACCCGTTTCGATCGGTCGGCGGTGGCGAACTCTTCGGTATCTTTGATGCGCTGTTGCTCTTCGACCACCGAACGTTCGACGATGACTCGCTCGCGGATGACGTCTTGAATGGCCCGCTTCTCGACTTCGATCGCCTTGTCTTTTTCGATGACGGCCAGACCGACGACGCGTTCGCGTTCGGTGACCTCGATCTGGCGATCCTTTTCGACACGTTCGCGTTCGACGGCATCGGTTCGTTCCTTGCTTCTCAAGGCGACGATCACCTGCCGTTGTTTGTTCTCTTCCGCGATCGCGATCTGTTCATCCGACGTGATGCGGGCCGCTTCGGACTTGAGGCGTTCTTCGTGTTCGACCTTGCGCGACTCGGCCTGTTGACGGGCTGAGATTTCTGCAATCTCCCGCTTCTGCTTCTCGACAGCCTGCACCCGTTGCTTTTCGAGTTCGAGGATCGCTTCCTGAGCCTCGACGTCTTGCTTCTTGATCGTCTTCTCTTTTTCCCGCTGAATGTCGTTCGACAGCACGTGCTCGCGGGCCGTCAGTTCGGTGATCTTCTTGATGCCCTCGGCATCGAGAATGTTGTTTTGATTGAGAAGTTCGAGCGGCGTCTGCTCCAGGTAGTCGATGGCACAGTCGTCGAGCTTGTAGCCGTTGAGGTCGGTGCCGATGACATTGAGGATCGCTTCCTTGAATTTGTCCCGTTCTTCATAGAGTTCAACGAAGTCGAAGCGTTTACCGACGGTCTTCAACGCTTCGGAGAACTTGGCGTCGAAGAGTTCGACGAGGGACTGATGCTCGCTCGATCGACGGCAGCCGAGTGACTGGGCGACCTGCTTGATGTCTTCCGACAGGTTGTTGACTCGCACGAAGAAGGCGACTTCGATGTCGGC
>CALOES010000016.1:0-215652 GCA_942492405.1 uncultured Planctomycetaceae bacterium | reverse complement strand
ACGGTTGCACTCATCGATCTGATGTTTGTGATGGGCTTGACCGTCACGAGCGGCGAGTTGATCAACGTGTTGAAGAACGGCGGTCTAATCACCCGATCGCTCCTGATGAACTACGCCTGCGTGCCGGCCATCACCATCGTTTTGCTGCGAGTCTTCGATGCAGCGCCTGAAGTCGCGGTTGGATTCCTCATCATCGCGGTTTGCCCCGGTGCCCCGTACGCCCCTCCATTAACGGCAATCGCGAAAGGAAACGTCCCTGTTGCGGTCGGGTTGATGCTGGTGCTGGCAGCTTCATCGGCTCTACTCGCTCCATTGCTGTTGTCGCGTAGCTGTCCATTTCAGCGCAGCGGAGCTGTTCGCGGCTTGGTCAGGTTGCGTCAGCGAGGGGAACGAGAATTTCGAGCCGGGATTTGTCGGGCGGATCGAGACCGTTTTCGCGGAGCAGCCGGTGAAAGAGGCTCTCGCCGGTTTGCCACCAATTCTGGATTTCCAACTGCACACTCGCCGGCGTGAACTGGGGAAGGTGAAGTTTCAGCGACTCAAGGACGCTGATCAGAATCGTTCGTCGTCGCGCACCACCAATGGTCTTGCTGGTGCGCCCGGTTCGGCGGTCCATCGCTGCGCCGCGCAGGGAGCGTTCAGCTTCATTGTTGGTGCCGGGTGCCTCGGGATGCAGCACAAACGTGAACAGTTCTTCGTCACACATCAGCCGCACAACGTCATGCATCAGATTGCTGAATTCGTGATCCGTTCCTTCAGCGTTCGTCTCAGTGGCATCGTAAAGATCCTTCACGGTGAAAGGTTCGACGGCCTTTTCCACGTCTTCGCCATGCAGGCCGAATCGCAGTGCGGTATCAAGGCCGCGCGGAATGATCAGTCAGAATTCGAGGTGTCGTGAGAGCGCGTCCAGAGCATCTGCTGTGCGATCCCATCGCCGAATTGCCATCGTCAGCCTTGCCCTGTCTCTGGGGCATCTCGATACTTGGTCGGCTGGTCCGCAAAGTCCTCCATCATTGAATGCTCATCATCATGCCGCGTCCGCTGCCGACTCTCTTTCAATTCATTATCTTGGCAGCCTTTCTGTCGATGGCTGGCAATTTCGCACAGGCGCAGCCGACGGATGTCGCGGCATCGAGTGAGCGGCCGATTCAGGCGTTGCTTGTCACGGGGGGATGTTGCCACGACTACGATCGGCAGACGCTCATATTGACGCGCGGAATCAGCGCCCGGGCGGATGTGCGTTGGACGGTGGTGCATCAGGGGGGAGAGACGACCGATACGCTGATTCCGCTCTACAACGATCCCGAGTGGGCCGCCGGGTTCGACATCGTCGTTCACAACGAATGCTTCGCGGGCGTGACCGATCTCGATTTCGTCGATGGCATTCTGCGTCCGCATCGCGAGGGGACTCCCGCCATGCTCATCCATTGCGCCATGCACTGTTACCGCGTCGAGGATGATCGCTGGTTCGAATTCGTGGGCCTGCGGTCGCCGGGACATGGGCCGCACTACGCTTACAACGCCGAGAACCTGTTTCCCGAGCATCCAATCATGTCGAGCTTCGGCAGTATGTTCATCGCCGAAAAAGGAGAGCTGTATCACACGGTTGAAGTGTTTGAGACGGCAACGCCGTTGGCTCAAGCGAATCGTGAATCAGATGGCGCGCCGCAGATCTGCGTCTGGACAAACGACTATCACGGCACGCGAGTCTTTGGAACCACGATCGGTCATTACAACGAAACGATGGCCGAGCCAAAGTATCTCGACATGGTCACTCGCGGAATATTGTGGTCGGTCGGTCGCGACACGGAAGCCGATTTCATCGAGACGACGGAATCCATCGACAACGAGATTCGCGCACTCGCCAGCGCACCAGTCCGACCGACCGGCAGCGACTATCTGCCTCAGAACTGTTGTGGTGAAGGCAACCTCGCATATCGGAAGCCCGTCACCGCGAAGAGCGAACAGGATGGCAACTTCACCGCGCATCTGACCGACGGTTTATTGAACACTCGCTGGTGCGCGAACGGAGCCCAATTGAATGAATGGGTCACCGTTGATCTCGAAGCCGCGCAGCATCTGCGGGCATTGCGGCTGCATTGGGAGAAACGCGACGCGACCTATCGCTACACGATCGAAACCTCGACCGACAACGAAAACTGGACGCTTGCAGTCGATGCCTCGCGCAACGAAGAACCCGGAGGCATTCGCGCCCATCAGGTCGATATCCCCGAAGCACGCTATCTCAAGATCACGTTTCTCGGTGCAGGCCCCGGTTTGTGGGGTTCCCTTTGGGAGCTGGAAGCAACCGCTGGCGAACTGCCCGATTTGGGGAATATCCTCACATCGACAGGCGGCATGCCGGCATCGATCAGTGATGTGAAAGTCCCCGACGGTTTTTGCGCCACGCTCTTCGGACGCCCGCCGCTCGTCAACTATCCCGTTTGTCTGACGGCAGCCGCCACGGGCGAGGTCTTCGTTGGTGTCGATGAGCAAGGTTCGTTGGGAACCGAAGCCGGACGCGGTCGCGTGATTCGCTGCATCGACACCGATGGCGACGGCGAAGCCGACCGCATTAACGAGTTTGCAAAGATGGATCACCCGCGCGGGTTGATCTACGACAACGGCTCGCTGTGGGTGCTGCATCCGCCGTACCTCAGTGTGTTTCACGACCGCGATGGAGATGGCACAGCCGACGACAGTGAAGTTCTGATTGAAGGCGTCAGCACCGACGAAGTCGAACGCCGAGGAGCCGATCACACGACCAACGGCATCCGCATGGGGATTGACGGTTGGATCTACATCGCCGTCGGCGACTTCGGTTTCACACACGCGGTCGGCAAGGATGGCACCACGCTCTCCCGTCGCGGCGGAGGCATCGTGCGGATTCGACCCGATGGCTCGGAAATGGAAGTCTTTGCCGGTGGACTGCGCAACATCGTGGATGTGGCCGTCGATCCCTTCATGAATGTCTACACGCGCGACAACACCAACGATGGCGGCGGCTGGGATATTCGACTGTCACACATCCTGCAGACGGCCGACTACGGCTATCCTTCACTCTTTAGAAACTTCACCTCCGAATCGATGCCAGCACTGGCCGACTACGGCGGCGGAAGTGGTTGCGGGGCGATGTTCTTTGACGACGCCCGCTGGCCGGAAGGGTACCGTCATCTATTGCTCACGTGTGACTGGGGGACCAGTCAAGTTTACAGTCATGACCTGCCAGCCAACGGAGCGTCGTTCGATGCGCAGCAAGACACGTTTCTTGTGGTGCCGCGTCCGACCGATATCGACGTCGATGCCAGCGGCCGCATGTATGTGAGCAGTTGGAAGGACGGCAGCTTCAACTACGCCGGACCCGACATCGGCTTCGTCGCACAGATCACGCCGATTGACTTCCTTCCCAAACCGGTGCCTGCAGTCGACACGCTGAGTGATGAACAACTCTTCAGCGAACTGCAACACCCGAGTGCCGCGTGGCGACTGACCGCTCAACGCGAGATGCTGCGTCGCATCGCCTCGAAGGAGACACAGTTCGTCGACTGGCTGAGTCAGTTGGCCCGCGATAACGCGGCTTCTCTGGAGATTCGAGTCGCCGCAATCTACACGTTGGGGCAAGTCTTGACGGACGAATCGGCTGCCTCACTGCAACGCCTCGTGAGTCTTCCCGCTGTTCGTGAGCATGCGATTCGCGCCCTCACCGACCGACGTGCGACGGCAGCAAAGGCTCCTGGCGCACTGATCGTTGAAGCATTGAGTGATGAGAATCTGCGTGTTCAAGCCGCTGCTCTGATTGCTCTGGGGCGCATGGGAAGTCTGGCGGCATCGACCGCGGATTCCGCAGCCAATGATGAACCCGCCGCGAACGAATGGGACGCCGTCGCGGCCGCCATCTTGCCGTTGACGGCGGTATCGGTATCACCAGTTCAAACCGAATTCGAGGATTGGCGCGTGCCCCATCCAGAGCGGGTCATTCCTCATCTGGCCGTCAAATCTCTGGCTGCCATGCATGCGGTCGATGCCTGTCTCGCCGCGTTCGATGGACCTGATCGGGATGGAGCGCTATGGGCACTCAAGTCGATGCATGACCCGCGTACGATCGATGGATTGTTTCGCGTTCTCAGCACCAGTCGCGACGTCGAGTTGCGTCAGGAAGTCTGGACGACATTGATCCGTCTCTACTTCCGCGAAGGGGAATACACCGCCGACAGTCCTGACTGGTGGGGGACGCGCCCCGACACCACCGGTCCCTATTACGATCGACAGACCTGGAGCGAATCAGCACGCATCGAAGCCGCGATTCGCACGGGACTGGCCGAAGCCGACGAAGCGCTGGTGGCTCACATTATCCATCAACTTGAACGGCACGTCGTCCGACTGGAAGGGATCAGCGATGGCCCGACGGCACCGATCATGGAACCTCAAGAGGCGATCGTGCTTCCTGAGGTTGATCCTGGAGATCCCAATCTCATCGCCAATCTCGATGTGCAAGACATTCTCGCCCGGGCCGAAAGCATTGAAGGAGATGCGATGGCCGGGGCGGCGATTTTTCGCACGCAGTCGTGTGCCGCATGTCACACATTCGCGAACGGTCAGCAACCCAAGGGGCCGCATCTGGTCGACATTGGCATCCGTTACAACCGCCAGGAGTTGATTGAGTCGATTGTCGATCCCGGTAAGAAGATCGCACAAGGTTTTGACACCTGGGTCTTCTCGATGGACGATGGCCTGATCTACACCGGCTTTGTCGTGCAGGAGAGTGCCGAGTCGCTCATCATCCGTCAGAGCGACGGCCTTTCGCGCGAACTGCTGCAGGATGAGATCGACGAACGCATCAAGCAGGAGACCTCGATGATGCCCAAGGGGATCGTGGGCAACCTGACTCCCGAACAACTTGCCGATTTGGTTGCGTATCTGCAGACACTGCATTGAAAGTCAAACCACGAGTGGATCGAAGTTCATCGACCGAGCGAGTGGATGGGCGTTCTGACTCGATCTTCGAAGTGGTTGACTAGAGGCGGTTACGAAATCGGTTTGGGAGGGCGACGCTCCCACGGAGCCGGATCGAGAGTGGACGTGATTCATGGATTCCGGCTCGGCAGGAGCCGCGCCCTCCCTGTTTTGAAACTGCTTCTCGTGGAAACAGGAAATGTGTCCGACGGCACACATCGTCGTGCAGTGCTCGCGTAGAATGAGGGTTCCAACATCCACCGTTTCTCTCGTTGAGGTGTAACAAGTGCCGTCGAACGAAGGCGATCCATCGAATCTGTCGGACGGCAGCCGGTTCCGGAAGAAACTGTTGGTCTTGGTTTGCGTCGTTTGCGGAATGGGCATCGCCTACTGGCAACTTGGTGATGCCCTGAATCTGGAGACTCTCGCGCGGCAGGAATCGCAATTACGCGAGTTCCAGCAGAAGTATCCCGTGCTCGTTTACGGCGCGGCATTCTCGATCTACGTGATTGTGACGGGACTCTCACTCCCCGGCGCCACGGTCCTCTCGTTGATCTACGGCTGGTATTTCGGCTGGGTGCGCGGCATGGTCGTCGTCAGTTTTTCATCAACCGCCGGCGCGTCGCTGGCGTTTCTGCTGAGCCGCTTTCTGTTTCGAGATCTCGTCCAGCGTCGATTTGGCGATCGACTGCAGAGCTTCAATCAATCGCTTGAACGAGAAGGGCCGTTCTATCTGTTTAGCCTGCGGCTGATTCCGGCCGTACCGTTCTTCATTATCAACGCGGTGATGGGCTTGACGCCGATTCGTTTGCGAACCTTCTGGTGGGTGAGCCAACTGGGCATGCTGCCGGGAACGGTTGTTTACGTCTATGCGGGATCGAGTGTTCCGAGCCTGCAGACGCTCGCCGACAAGGGAGTGAGCGCGGCATTCACGCCACAACAACTCACTCAGATTCTAATCGCGTTCGTCGTGTTGGGAGTGTTCCCGCTCGTCGTCCGCCGGGTCTTAAAACTGTTCCAGCATAAGACTCCTCGCCAGACTCTTCAGGAAACGGGCGAAGGCAACGCCGAATAACATTCGCAGCCACGACTTCGCGGCGTTCACGAACGGCCCGTCGTCAGTCAGGAAGAAACACATGTCGGACCTGCATCCGTTACTGCCGAGGGATGAGTTCAATGAACAACTCGAAGCGAACGTCCATCCACCCCACTGGAAGAATCCGACGCCTGCGGGACGTTACAACCTGGTTGTGATCGGTGCGGGAACGGCCGGCCTGGTGACAGCAGCTGGAGCTGCCGGAATGGGGGCCAAAGTGGCCCTGCTCGAACGCAGCCTGATGGGAGGCGACTGCCTGAATGTCGGCTGTGTCCCCTCCAAGGGCATCATCAGTTCGGCCCGCATCGCGGCCACGGTGCGCGATGCAAACGAATTCGGCGTCGACGTGCCGGAGGGATTCAAGCTGGACTTCGCCGCAGCGATGCAGCGCATGCGACGCCTCCGCGCGCGGATCAGTCCCAACGACTCGGCCCATCGGTTCCGCGATTTGGGTGTGGACGTCTACTTTGGCCAGGCGAGCTTTGTCGATTCTAGTTCGATCGTCGTCGATGGCGCGCGGTTGCAGTTCAAACGCGCTGTGATTGCGACCGGCGCGCGAGCCGCCGCCCCGCCCATTCCCGGATTGAACTCGATCGACTATCTGACGAACGAAACGCTGTTCTCGTTGACGGAACTTCCGCGACGACTCGGCATCATCGGAGCGGGCCCGATCGGCTGCGAAATGGCACAAGCGTTCGCACGGTTCGGCTCCGAAGTGTTTTTGGTCGAAGCGGAACACGGCATCCTGCCGCGCGAAGACCGAGACGCGGCCGAGATCGTGCAACAGTCGATGTTACGTGACGGTGTCAAGCTGCTGTGCTGCGGCAAGAATCTGGCGATCAAGTCCGACGGTGGAACCCGATTGACGGTTGAGTCGCACGGCACAGGGTACGACGAGCCGATCGACAAACTGCTCGTGTCGGTCGGCCGAGCGCCGAACGTCGAGAACTTGAATCTCGAAGCCGTGGGGGTCGATTACGACAAGAAAGGAGTGAAGGTCAACGCACGCATGCAGACAACGAATCCCATGATATACGCCGCGGGAGATGTCTGTTCGGTGTATCAGTTCACTCACGCTGCCGACTTCATGGCACGAATGGTGATCCAGAACTCGCTCTTCCTGGGGCGCAAGAAGTCGACGTCGCTGGTTATTCCGTGGTGTACCTACACGTCGCCGGAGATCGCTCACGTGGGGCTATACGAGGGTCAGGCCAGAGAACAGGGGATTGAAGTCGACACCTACGTCCAGAAGTTCCAAGATGTCGATCGCGCGATTCTGGACGGCGAAGAGGAGGGCTTTGTCAAAGTCCACGTCAAGCAAGGGACCGACAGAATAGTAGGTGCGACGATCGTCGCTCGGCATGCGGGCGACTTGATTTCCGAGATCACGCTGGCAATGAAGCACCGCCTGGGATTGAGCAAGATTGGCAGCACAATCCATCCCTATCCGACGCAGGCCGAGGCCATCCGCAAGCTCGGCGATCAGTACAATCGCACGCGGCTCACGCCGTTCGTCAAGTCACTGTTCACGAAATGGCTGAAGTGGACGCGGTGAATGCGATGTCTTGCTACATCGCATACTAAAATCGACGTTTTTCCTGCGGCGCCGCGTGTGCCTGAGCGAGTCTGTTGAACCGTTCCTCGATTTCGTTGAAGATCACTCCCGGAACCGGAACTGACATTCGACCTGATTCTGGCGGAATCTCATCGCACTCGCACCTTGGAGCTTAGCATGTCACGTTGTCTTTTTCTGCTCGCGTTCTCTGCCGTCTGGAGTTCCCAGGTCCATGCCGCTGATCCCGGATTCGTCGCTCTGTTTAACGGCGAGAACCTCGAAGGTTGGTCACAACGCAATGGAACCGCCACCTATCGTGTTGAAGACGACTGCATCGTGGGCACGACTTCCGAGGGAAGTCCCAATTCGTTTCTTTGCACCGATCAGTTGTACGGCGACTTCGAGTTGAAGTTTGACGTGAAGGTCGACTCCGCATTGAACTCCGGTGTGCAAATTCGCTCGCAGAGTGTGGATGATGTTCCCGAAGGGCGCGTCAACGGCCCGCAGGTCGAGATTTCGCTCGACGGAATGGCCGGCTACGTCTATGGCGAGTCGGCGGGAGGCTGGATGACGCCCGATGCCGATCGTGAACCCCATCAGCACTTCATCGATGGAGAGTGGAACTCGTATCACATCGTGGCGTTCGGCAACCACATCGAAACGTGGATCAATGGCCATCAGATTTCGGACCTCACCCACCAGGAACGTTACGAGACGCATCCCGAAGGCTTCATCGGCCTGCAGGTCCACGGCATCGGCGCAGGACAGGGTCCATTCGAAGTGCGCTGGCGGAACATTGAACTCCGCGATCTCTCAGAGTTCACATCGTTGTACAACGGAGAAGACTTGACCGGCTGGACAACCACAGGCAACTGGCAGCCGTTGGAAGATGGTTCCGTGTTGATCGAGCCGCGAGAAGGTGAACTCGGCTGGCAACGTTACGACGCCTACCTGTGGTCCGAGCGGACGTACAAGGATTTCGTTCTCGATGTCGAGTACGCCTATCCTCCCGGCGGCAACAGCGGCGTCTACTTTCGCGTCGCCGACCGCGATGAACCGGTCGACACGGGGATCGAAGCCCAGATTCTCGATTGTTCCGAACTCGAGGGCGCGCCGGGACCGCACGATCATGGCGGCATCATCAGCGCGACTGCTCCATCAGCCAACATGTCCATGCCGCCGCACGAATGGAATCGCATGGTGGTGACCTGCATCGGCAGCCATCTGCAAGTCGAACTCAACGGAGAGCAGATCATCGACATGCAACTCGACGAAAGCCCGCTAAGCAACCGCCCCCTCGAAGGCTACATCGGCCTCCAAGACCACGGCCAACCCAACAACCTGAAGTTCCGCCACATCCGCATTCGTGAACTGGATTGATCGATTTCGTTCGCTTAGTTCTACCAAAGGTGAAAGGTGGCTGAGGGCTTCCGTTGGTCGCTCCCAGCCACCCACTTTTTGATGTTTGTTCGTAGCCGAGGCTGTCTCAGATTGCCTCGCCTCCGAGTGTCGGCGACCGATGGCTAGTGCGCCGATGCTCTAACGAATCTGGGCGCTTTCGATTTCTTCAAGTGCGAGATACGCGGCGGAGATGCTCTTGCCGGAGAGTTGTGTTCTCCATGATTCCGCGGATTCGTTGCCTGATCTCAAAGCGCGCCAATACAGCCAGAGTGAGCCAACGAAACCGATGACCCCGATGACTAACGAGAGAATCAATGAATATGGATGCAGCACGAAGTCGAAGCCAAGGGCGACGGCTACTGGAATCCACATCAACCACCACACGAACCCGATGATGACGCCGGCTCTCAAGTAGCCCGAACGCAGGCTGTCGAGTTTGCCGCGAATGTCGACCACCGATTTCGAATAGTCGATTCTTCGGATTCTCGTGTAGACGAGCAACGCTTGAGAGATCACGAGAACGCCGTACACATGCACAATGAGTCCATTGACCACGCGATGCGGAATGTGCGTATTTCGAGCCCAGCACTGCGCTCCCAGCACTATCAATGCAATGCCGATCAGCACTTGCAGCATCTGTCCGCGCAAGAGCGGCCGCAGTGAGTTTTCGACACGTTCCATGAGCTGGCGACGTGTTAACAACATCCGTCCGGCGAGTTCTTGCTGTGCCAGACTCGCAGGTGCGGGTTCTTTAATGTCCTGAGTTTTCTCATCTCCAATCACAGTGCGCGCGAACGCGGGATTGCTGGTCGAAGTAATCGATTGAACGTCGGACTTGATCTGACTCGCGTGCTGGTACCGGCGCTGCGGCTCCTTCTCAAGCGTACGCAAGACGACTTCATCGAGTCGCACGTCGATTGCAACTCGCTTCGAAGGCGCTGCGAATCGTCCAATCGGAAGTTCGCCGGTCAGCATTTCGTAGAAGACAACTCCCAGCGAGTAGATGTCGGCACGGTGATCGACGCCGCGTGAACCTTCGAGCTGTTCTGGAGCCATGTACCGAGGTGTCCCCATGACCTGATGCGTTCCTGTGAGCGTCTCCTGATGGCTCTCGCTTCCAAGTATCCGTGAAAGGCCAAAATCGGCGACCTTCACCGCACCGTCCAAGGAAATCAGGATGTTCTCGGGCTTGATGTCGCGGTGGATAACGCCTTTGTCGTGTGCGTACTGCAGCGCGTCACAGAGATGAGGCACGATCGATAGCGCGTGTTCGGGTGCCAGTTGTCTGGCTTCCACAACATCTCGGAGCGTTGAACCATCCACAAATTCCATAAGAAAGTAGTACGTGTCTTCGACGTTTCCAAATTCATAAACGGAGACGATGTTGGGATGGCTCAGTTTTGCCAGCGTCCGAGCTTCTCGCGTGAAGCGTAGCGCGAATTTCACATCATGACCAAATTCCTCAGGCAGAATCTTCAGCGCGACAAGACGGTCGAGCCCTGATTGGCGGGCCTTGTAAACGGCACCCATGCCGCCTGCGCCAATGAGTTCGATGATTTCCAGCGACGGGAAGAGTTCAGCAAGTCGGTCTACGGTCGGCGGTTCAAACGCGCCTGTCCGTTTTCCGCCTTCGTTGAGGGCGTCGTTGATTGCTTTGGAACCTTCCGGAAATCGGTCGAGGTATTCCTGCTTGTTCGGTGTTTCACCCCGCCGCCGCCGATAGTCGATGTCCAGAACAATGAGTTCAGCAAGCAAGACGTCTCGCTCGATTGGAGAGACTCCCTCGGAAAGCACCGATTCGATCGCCGGTGGCTCTTCGGATTGCCACTTGCGTTCAAAATCAGCGCAGAGATCGTCAATCCGTTCCAGGGCTGCAATCGGAAGCTTTTTCTGACGGATGCTCATTGAGTTCGACCAATTCCTGCTGACATTTCTCTCGAATCAGGTGCAGACGACGTTCTATCGTCCGCTCCGAGCAGCCAAAACGCTGTGCGAGTTCCGCGTTTGAATACCCTTCTAACTTGGCACCCGCTAAATCCCTGAGCTGCCCGACACCTAAATGAGAAAAAAACTGTTCCACGGATTCCTGCATCATCAGCACCATTTCCGGGGACGGCTCGTCGCCGATGGCTTCGATGACCTTTTCATCGTCGCCAGCATGGT
Source organism: uncultured Planctomycetaceae bacterium (assembly GCA_942492405.1). GTDB lineage: Bacteria > Planctomycetota > Planctomycetia > Planctomycetales > Planctomycetaceae > JANNSB01. Next base: position 204,484 of record CALOES010000016.1, on the reverse strand, counting down.
CCAAGGAATGAAGCGTGACGTTTCCACCACGTCGCTGCCGCAGGTCGTGTCTTCGTTTGTCGACCACTTTCCTTGCCGCCATTCGCAGCAACAGTTGCCAAAGATCGTCTCGATCAGATAAGTCCGGAAACCGCCCGTTTTCAGCCGCGTTGTAAAAGCTGTCGAAGACACTCAACACGATATCTTCCTCGTCTGAGACGGCTCGGTTCTGCCCATACAACCGACGCCGAACGGAACGCACGAGACGGTCGAAGTAGTGCTGCCAAATGCGATTCGCGGCGCTCGAATCACCGGCCTTCACCAAATTGATCCAGTGGCTGACATTCGTGCTTTTCGACATACAGGAAAGCCAACGGATGCAAAATGGCTGGATAACAAAGGTTCGCAAGCGTCATAGTACCACATCCGGCACGAGCGTCGAACTCGGATGTCGCGCGCCGTCACATTCGGAATCGTGAACTGGATTGATTAACAATTCTCGTCCCTTGAGCTGACATCATGCATCGAGTTTCCAGCTGGGTTTGTTTGATCGTCTCATTGGCTGGCGGAATCGAGTTCGCTGGTGCCGATGATGTTGCGACACTCGAGGCTCCGCACTGGATTTGGGTCGAGACGCCGGAGACAGCGCGAGAGGTGCATTTTGTGAAGTCGTATCATCTCGATTCGACTCCAGTTGAGGCCAGGCTGCAGATCGCGGCGGACTTCTGCGATGTCGTGGTCGAAGTGAATGGCGAGCGTGTGATCGTGCTGGAGTCTTTCGCGCCGACTCAGACTCTCGATGTCACCCCGTACTTCGCAGCCGGCGAGAATCGAGTCGATTTCATTGCAGCACCTGATGAGGGTCCAACAGCCGTCGCACTCACCATCGATGTGGCAGATGCCGACGGGAATGTGACGCGTTGGAATTCGGACGATTCGTGGACGGCAGACTTCAATGACCAAAATGCGTCGACGCCCGTGGTGGTACAGTCGCTCGGCACCGTGACTCCGTCGATGTGGGGCATTGACGCGCGGTCGATCGAGATCAGCCCGTTCGACGACTACGAGCAGTGGCGCAGGGCATCGGGAGACGATGCGACTTCCGACTCGGGTCGGTTCTGGATCAAAGACGGCTTCGAGATTGAAGTCGTCAAAGAGGCCGGCGCGGATGAAGGCTCGTGGGTCGCGTTGGCGTTCGACGAATCCGGAAGACTGACGGTGGCTCGCGAGGATCGCGGACTGCTGCGGTTCTCGTTCAACGAACCAGGAGGCCACATCGTGCATGTCGAGACGTTCGATGACGAACTCGAAGAGTGTCGAGGCCTGGTGTATGACGATGACACGCTGTACGCCAACGCGAACAACTCGCGAGCGGTTTATCGACTGCAGGATGTTTATAGCGATGCTGAGTTCGACCTGAAGGACGTCGTCCGCGAATTTCCCGGCGGAGTCGGGCACGGGCGGAATCAACTGGCTGTTGCCGGTGGCGCGCTCTGGAGCATTTGCGGCGACTCCGTCGAAGTGCCAGATGACATGTTCGATCGCACTTCCCCTTTCCGCGAGGCACGGCGAGGTCAGTCCACCAGTGAAGGTTTCCTCGCGAGGTTTGACCTGGAGACCAAAGAATGGGAACTGTTCTGCGCGGGGCTCAGAAATCCCTTCGGCATCGCGTTCAATCGAGAGGGAGAGGCCTTCACCTATGATGCCGATGCCGAGTACGACATGGGAACGCCCTGGTACCGTCCGACGCGTTTGCTGCATCTTCAATCGGGGGCCGACTATGGATGGCGCGGCGTCACCGGAACCTGGCCCCCTTACGATGCCGACCATCCCGACAACGCGCAGCCGATTCTCGACATCGGCAAGGGTTCGCCGACTTCCGTTGACTTCGGTTACGACAGCCATTTTCCGTCGGCCTATCGCGAGGCTCTCTACATCCTCGACTGGGCGTACGGTCGCGTGCTGGCGGTACATCTCACTCCGCGTGGCGGGACGTTCCGCGCTCAGGCCGAGACGTTTCTGCAGGGTTCGCCTCTCAACGTCACCGGCATCGACTTCGGCCCCGATGGGGCGATGTATCTCGTCACAGGCGGACGCAGTACGAAGTCGGCACTCTATCGCGTGCGGTATGTGGGCGAGTCGACTGGTGAGCAGGCTCTGGGCACTCATGATGCTGCGATGAAGGAACACGCGGCAGCGATGTCCGCGATTCGTCATCAACTTGAGAACTGGCATGGACAACCCGCGCTCGCGGACGTGGCTTTCGCAATGCAGCATCTTGGCAGCCCTGATCCTTCGTTCCGCTTCGCGGCTCAGACGGCACTGGAGCATCTGGACGTCGAAGCCTGGCGCAACCTTGTGCTGGATGGTGAAGTCACAAGATCAATGCTCGTCGAATTGCAGATGCTGGCGCGAAGTGGCGAACCGGAACTGACTCGATTAATACTGCGAAGACTGCTGGAGTTCAAGTTCGAGGAGCTGAATGTCAGTAGCCAACTCATGCAGCTGCACACTCTTGCCCTGTGTCGGACGTTGGACGAGTCTTTGCTCAACGAAAACAGGGACGCATTGCTGGCGAAGTTTGACAGTTACTTCCCAGACACTTCCGATGCACTGCGTGTCAGCGCTTACGGCACGAGTGTCGAGGTCGAACGCGAACTGGCGCGCCTCCTGGTTGATCTCGATGCTCCCGGGATCGTGGAACGCTGCGTCAACGAGTTGGAGCGGTCGACGGCTCAAGAAGATCGTTTGCACTATCTGTTTTTGCTGCGAGATGTCGAGACCGGCTGGTCGGAGGAGACGCATCGCGTGTACTTCACGGCACTGCAAGAGACCGACGGATTCCTCGCGGGCGAGGGGATGCCCAAGTTCCTCGATCTGATTCGCGAGGCCGCACTCGAGCGTCTCGATGACGCGACGCGTTTGCAACTGGCATCGCTGCTCGAACGCACTGCGATTGACGAAGTTCCTGCCGTCATCGATCGGCCGCTGGTCAACGACTGGACATTTGACGAGTTGGTGGCGGCGGTGTCGGAATCTGACCACGTTCCCTCGATCGAACGAGGGGCCGAGATGTTTCAGCAGGCATTGTGTGCGCGGTGTCATCGTGCCGGGGCGAGGGGGCCGGCTGTTGGACCCGATTTGACGCACGTCCGTCGCCGCTTCACCCGCGACGACATTCTGCGGTCGATCGTGTTGCCGAACCTGGTGATCGCGGAGAACTACCGCAACCTCGAGGTGATCACGACGGAAGGACGCATCGTCACAGGGCGAGCGGTCACAGCCGGCGACTATCGATCGTCGACATTGCGTATTGCCGTCAATCCGTTGCGTCCGTCCGAGATCGTCGAGTTGTCGAAGGAAGATGTGGAGATATCGCAACTTTCAGGGACATCTCCGATGCCGGCGGACCTCTTGAACACGTTTACCGTCGAAGAGATCATCGACCTGCTGGCGTATGTGATGCAGGGGGGAGAGTGACTGACGATGCGTCGCAGACCGCTTCCACAACACGCCAGTCCATCCAACGTCGGTCAGGATCGTCGCCGCGACGGGCAATGTAACCGAGGTGCCCACCCCCGTCGACGACTTGAAACGAGATCGCTTCCGACATGCGCGCTCCGTCGAAACTCTTCAGCGGAACGAGCGGATCGTCTTGTGCCGTCAGGATCAAAGTCGGCACTTCGACGTTCTTCAGGAATTGTCCCGCGCTGCAACGGGCGTAGTACTCGTCGGCGTTCTTGTAGCCGACCATGGGTGCAGTGTACTGATCATCGAACTCATAGAGCCTTCGCGGCTTGCAATAGAGCGCGGGGATCTCAACATCGGGATGACCAAGTCGCAATCGCTCGACGCTCCTACGCAGTTGCTTCACGAAATATCGCCCGTAGACGCGATTGGAGAAACGGTCCAGCGACAAGACACAACCTGCCAGATCAACGGGAGGATTGACTGCCACTGAACGGTCGATCGCGGACGAAACAAGAGACGGCGACTCGCCCAGATACTTCAGCAGCACGTTGCCGCTGAGCGAGAAGCCGAGCAGGCTGATTGCCGATCCGGGACAGAGCGCCTCGATAAACCGCACCACGGCACTCACGTCATCCGAGCAGCCTGCTGAGTATGGCTTTCGCGCCAACCCCGCGCCGGCACCGCAACCGCGCAGGTCGAGTCGAAACGTGCGCACGCCGCGCGCCTGCAGCTTGGAACTGATGCGCACCATGTACCCGCTTAGATGGCAACCGACCAAGCCATGCAGCAGCAATGCGACACGTCCGCCGGGCCTCCAGTCGGGGGGGACATCATCATGTACAATCAACACGTCGCCATCTGGTAACTCGACACGCCGTGGTGTCGCGCGATACGCGACGGGCTTCGTCGGCCAGTACGCACCGGCCAGCGTCTGTGCGTGCCCACCTTGAAACAAGAGATGGGGCCGAAACTCGAAGCAGGGTTCAGACATCATTCGCGGATACCTCGAGACATCACGAATGAAGTATCAATTGCTTTCCGAAGTCGGCGCGTCAAAAGACCATCGCGTGAGCGTTTCGAGATCCTTGATCAGAATGCCGTCCGTCACCAATACCGGAGGGGCCCAGGTCTCGGCTTCCGCGACACGATACGAGGCCACGGTTTCGAGTTCGTCGCCGCCAGTGGCGATGATCTGTAACTCTCCATCGGCCACGAGCGCCACCACGTAATTGGGAATGGCCAGAAACGTCATATTTTCGCCGGCTCGTCTCGGACCGAGCCACTGGATGTCGCCCGTTATCGGGTCGAGACAGAACAGCCGACCAAAGTTGAAATGAGAGAAGCCGTACAGCAGGCCATCGTTGATGATGGCCGTGCTCATGTCGAGGGCGACCTCTTCCTGATGCCAGCGTGGTTCGACGGTCCAGACTCCCCCTTCCAGACGCGGTTCGAGACACAGCACGCCTCGGTTCTCTCCCCCCTGAATGATCAGCCCTTCCTGAAACGCGGGCGTGACCATGTTCTGATCGGTTGTGACTTGCGGATACGGATACTCCCACAGGAACTCACCCGTCGCGCTGTCGACGCTCACCAGAGCCCGCATGTTGAGTTCGACGATCTGCCGAACGCCGTCGATCTCGACCACGATCGGGGAGGCGTACGATGCTCCATCGTTCCCCTGGCTCCAGGCTTCGTCACCCGTTGCGACATCAAGGGCGATCAAGGCACCTTGTTCATCGTTTCCGAAATGAACGACGACGCGACTACCATCTACGAGTGGCGATGTTGAGGCCCCCCAGTACGGGTTCGTTTTCTCGAAACGATCGCTGTAATCGCACTGCCAAAGAATGGCGCCGGAATCCGCATCCCATGCCGAGAGTAAACCTCCGATACTCAACGTCAAGAGCCTGCCGTCAGCAAACGCGGGACACGACTTCGGTCCCGGGCCGTGACGTTCCGCACCGCCGCCGACTTGGAACGGAGCCGCGTATTCCTTGCGCCACACGACATCACCGGTTTCAAGATCAAGGCACCACACGACTTCGTTCTCTCCCTGTCGCGCGTGTTGAAAGACGCGATCTCCGACCACGATCGGCGTGCCGTAACCGGTGCCGACTTCCACCTTCCAGACTTCGCTCAGTTCGGTCGGCCACAGGGCAGGGGGCTCGAATCGGTCGACCCAACCATTTCGTTGTGGTCCGAGCCAGCCTGTCCATTCAGCATCGCCAGCAGCGCGAAGATGCTCCGGGAAGTCGGCTGCATATCTTGTGAGCAATGCATCGACATCACTCGGCAGGATGTAGATTTTGCCTCGAATGTCGAGACTCTCACTCGGTTCAAGTCCTCCCAGGCGAAAGTCGCTGTGGAGGCAGACGATCACGCCTTGAAAGAGTTCCTGGTACGGCTCGAAGGCCGTCGCGAAGAGCATCGAATCGTCGGCCGAAAAGCAGCCGATCAGTCCATTGCTCGGCACATCGGGATGCAGCGGCCGGGGGTTGACGTCGCGGCGGTCGACACCAGGTGCGGCCCAGACTTGTCCGGGAACGTAACGTGCTTCAGTGGCCCAGCGGGGCGTGGGCATCATCGTCAGTTCGCCGTCGAGGAAGACGAAACTCTTCGCGAGGTAGCTCTCCTGATCGCAGCCGGTAAAGCGATCGAGCCGAATGCAGGGCTGCGCCCAATGAGCCTCGCTGCGTGTGTCGGTCGGGTTGTGGGCATGAATCTGAAAGTCGACTTCATCGTGTGTCGAGCGAATCTCGTGAGTCACGACGAGGCCGTCGGCAACTTGGCATTCGAGTTTGATGAATGTGCCATCGTCACTGGCTTCGATGAGTTCGGTCTCATGCCCGATGTAGGTGTGTTCGCCCCAGTCAGCATCGGTCGAGCGGTCACGACAGTAGGCTTCGAGGTAGTGGACCTTGATCTCGCTGCCGGGGAGATGCTCGCCCGAGATCGTGAGGAAGTTGTCGGCCCAATGAAGCGTGAGGGGCGTGGCATCATCTGCGGATGACGATCGCGGATTCGCTGGAATGCACAGCAGCGTGATCAGCGTGATGAATGTAATTCTCATGATCGTTTCCTTGCGATGACTCGATGTTTGAAGCGACCCGTGTTCCACTTACTGGCGTGCGGCTCATTGTGCTTCGCCTGGCAGCGTCACCTGTCTCCGCTGTCTTGAGAGCCATTCGCAGGCCGTTTCGGGAAAGGCCTCGTGGGTGCCGTCAAACACGGTGACGCGCGTGTTACCCGATTCTCGTCTCAAGAGGACATCGTTGCGATACTCGCGGTCGCCCGCGAGGTCGCTGGGAAGTGCGTTGGCGAGTTGCCCGGTGTTCCAGAGGTGGTCCATCTCGGCTTCGGCAATCAGTGGATCGCCATTTGTATCCGCGACGACGTTGAAGGCTCGCAGGCTGTGATGAATCGGCACCGAGCCGGTCTTGCCGTCGAGCACCCCCGTGTTGATGTCAAGAAACAGATCTCCCACATGTTGCATGTGATGAATCGGCGAACGATCGAGATACTGTGCGTCGACGGCATTCGAGGAACCCGGTGCGCCGCCGCAACAGGCGGCGATCATGCGAGCGTACTGTTCGGGAACACCATCGTTCGTATGAAAGTTGTACCAGTCGGCGAGATCACTCGGTCCACACCAGGCGCTGGCGGCGGAGAACTGGTCGGCGTGAAAGCCCGACATCAGCATCGTCATGTGTCCTCCCCCCGACACGCCGGCGATGTAGACGCACTCGGTGTCGATCGGATAGTTCTCGATCATCCAATCGCGAGCTTCGAGAATCTGACTGCGGGCGAGCGCCGAGCCTCCCGCCTCCGGTCGCGTGTTGGCTCCCTGAAAGTCGGGCTGAATCAGAAACCAACCGCGAGCGGTCGCCTGTTCCCACCACGGGGAGCGGTCCTGCGAGTAGCCGCTGCTCCAGGTATGCAGGTTGACCAGCAGCGGCCGCGTTTCCCCCTCGGGAACATCGGGTGCCCAGAACAGACACGCCTGCGGCGCATCGGGCGTCGCCTCACTGGGGATATGAATCGTCAGAAGCTGCTGGGCACAGAGATGCGACTGCATCACCAGAAATGAGATGACGGCAATCGTTAAACGCGTGACAGAAATCATGTGGCGTCGTCTCGAACAATGGACGGAATGTGCATGGAGTCAGCTATCGTAACTTGGCCTCATCCATACCGCACGCGATTGCGTCAATCCCGATCGCGGTGGCAAGTCAGAGACGAACGATTCCGCTCTCGAAACGCACGACAACGACTCCGGCAGCGAAGTGCGTGGGTGTTTGTAAGCTCTACACCCAATCAAGCACTCGAATTGTGAATTATCCCTCAAGTCCGGGCGGCTTCCGCGCGACGCAGCCGATGACGCAACGTCTTCATCCCAACGTGGATGAGAAACCCGACGTTGGTCGCCGAATGGCCGGTGACCGCGCTGATCTGCTTATAGCTCAGACCCTGCTGGAACTTCAGCCGAATGCATTCCTGCTGATTGGCAGGCAACCGGCTGATGGCGTCGAGCACCTGGACCATGTCGTCGGCCAGCTCCACGTCGCAGGTCGAATCGCCGGCTCCATCCGCCACGATCGGAGCCTCTCCCATGGTTACCACGCGGGACTCCTTACGGCGAACATCGACGGCCTGATTGCGACAAACCGTGTAGAGCCACTGCCCCAGCCTTCCGTTGAGTTGCGACGCATCTTCCTGGTACAGCTTAAGAAACGTCTCCTGAACGACTTCCATCGCTCGGCCATCGTCGCCGACGATGCGGCGCGCATAACGGATTAGGGCTCCCTCATACTCGCTAAGAGCCGAGGAGAACCAAGCATCATGCTGTGGAGAGGACGAGTCCGGCATCGGGGGTGAGGTGTTTCGACGCAACCCAACTGTAAGACGTCACAGCCCGTTCTTCTGTTAGCACGATTGTGGTGAATGGGTCGAGAATTCCACGAATTCTTACGAATCCACTCCGAAAAGAGTTTCGGGATGCAACAGGCCGCTTGTGACTTCCCAGATTACCCAACAGCTATCACTCGGCAACGATTCTCCGAACCGGCCTGTGTCCGGCATTCCGGACCCGCGCCACGCCGTCGGTTCGCTAGAGTTGAGGGTCGACGGCGGGCGGCCTGCGCATCTGTTCCCATGAATTTCAATCGAATCGGCATGATGGTTGCATTGTCATTTGGTTCCGAATGGAAAACGGCTGACGGTTCCCAAGACCGCGGACAGACGTTTTCCCTCGAGAATGGGTCACGAAGGGAGTCGATCATGCAAGACATGCACTCGCGTTTGCAAAACTGGACAGTCTTCTGCGTTCTTGGCACCTTGCTGATGGTGCCGCAAGCCGGGCGCGCCCAAAGCGACACCGCCACAGTCCCAGATCCCGCCGCGACGGCCGCCGCACAAGATGCCGAACGCGAGCAGGCTCTCGCGACCGCGGTGGCGCTCAACTATTGCCGGGCGGCGTTTCACCGCATCCGCATGAACCCCACCCTCGAGGTCATGTCCGAAGAGCAACAAAAGATCCTCAATAATTTGAACCTCGATCGTGTCGATGATCCCGAGATCATCGATCTCTACACCTCGGTGCTGGATGAGATCAACCAGATTCAACTGGCGGGACGCGAACATACGATGTATCAGCAGCATCACACGGCCAATATCCGCCGCGAGGTGACATGGGATGCATTGGCCTTCAGCACCGAACTCGCCACGGCTCAGTTCGGTTCCGCCATTCGCACGGGGGCGAACAGTTGGTGGGACTATCGTAGCAATGAGTTTCGGCGCGAGACCGATCTGCTGCGCATCGAACGTGAACGTATGAACGCCGTCGTCCGCAAGTCGTCGGAGTTCATGGACACGTTCTGGCATCTCGCCCAAAAGCGCAACATCCCCGACCGCTGGCTCGTGCGCGGCGACGATCTCGATCAGCTTGAACAAGCATTGCAGGAAACCGACGCCGAAGTCCGGCTGCGAATTCTCAAGCGGATGGAACCCTTCATGGAAGCGTATCCACCCTATTGGTACTACCTGGCCCGCACGCAGCAGGAACTCGATCAGCTCGACGCTGCCGTCTCGACTTACAGCCGACTCGAAGCTCTGGGCCTCGGACATTTTCGTCGGGACGACATGCTGGCTACGGGCCTGGCGAATCAGGCGGCCATTCTCGATTCGTTACATGATGCCACCGCAGTCGCGACGGCGGAGCGTGCGTTGAATTACTCTCCTGATGCGTGGGAGGCGAATCTCATTTGTGCCCGCATCCTCGAACGTAACGGCCGCATCGCGGATGCCGAAGACGCCATTCTGAGAAACATCGACGTCAAACTCGAAACCGCGCAGAGCCGCGTCTTTCTCGTATCGCTCTATTACCATAGTGGTGACCGCACGAAGCTGGCGCGCGTGCTGCGCGACCCGGCTGCCGTGGCCGAGCTTCCCGCTCCGGTCTTGCTGCGCTGCGTCGCCATGCTGGGACCGGAAGAGACTCCCACCGAAGTCCTTGCGGGCGTTTTGGGAACGCTGGAAGGCCATCCCCAGGCGCAGTTCGGCCCCGATGAATTCGTTCTCACCGCTGGTCCGGGCTGGCAACTCCATCTCGCCACAATGACGCTGTTCTACGGCGACACACCCTTGCCCGCACCACAGATGTCGATGCGCAACGGCCAGCATCAGTTGCGATTCGCCAGTCCGATCGAATGGGGGCCAGCCATCACAACGAACCAGAGCGACCAGAAACCGTTCGTCGTGCAACTGCGTTATCCTGATAACACGACGATCAAACTGACTTTGGGGAGCAACACTGTGACCGCAACGGGAAGCGACAACGCGATCGGTTCGGTGCTGCAAACCGGGCGCTCGGTCTTGCCCCCGACGATGCGCATCGCCGAGATTCAAGTCGGCGAGTCGCACATCAGCGTCGCGGGCATCATCGATGACTTACTGCCACTCATGACGGTCGAACTCGATCCCGTCGTCGAACTCGCCCCTCTGATTGACTTGCCCGCGGTGCCGACCGAAAACCAGCCGATGATTGGCGTCTCTCCGAACTTGCCGTCAGAGAACTGATGTGAACCGCGTCCAGCCGTGCGAGGCCCAGGGGTAGCATTGGAGTGGCAGGCACGACGCATGACCCATCCCGGATTGCTCCCAAGCATCCGGGATGGTGGCGCGGGTAGCGGTCGGTGCGGAACCATCCAACGGTGGGTCTGTGCGCGCAACCATCCGGGGCGCTCAAGAGCGACCCGGATGGGGGTTTACACATCCCCGGGTAGGTTCCGCGTGCCGAGCGGAACCTGGCGCACCGCGTGGGGCTGACGTTGAGAGTCATCGCGCGATCGAGGTTCCGTCCGGCAGACGGAACCTACTTGAGCTGGCATCCCTCCAGGATGCGTTTTCGTGTCGATGCATTCCGGTGGTGTCGCTGGCGCTCGACCACCGGCTACCGGCCCGGCTACCGGCTGGGAACCCTTCGGGTTCATCAATCCTTCATCGTCATGACAACGATGCCAACGACCAGTAGTGGTCCATTGCTCAATGTCAGGCAACATTTCCGCGCCTGTGCGGGCTGGGAAGCCCGCACGACATGACATCGATGAACGCGCATTCACAGACAGGAATGTCTGTGCCACCTGACATGGAGTGATAGACCGACCACTACTGGACTTTGCGCAACCACGCACCCTAGGGTAGACGGACCGTGTAAATGGACGAATCTTCGTTCGCGCGGGCCGTCAAGAGTATCGCAAGAGTATCACACCACGTATGTGTCTCTACGCTTTTACGCTTGGACTCTTGACCCCCTCAAACGGCACGAACCGAACAATGCAATGGGATGGCCGGGACGACCCCAACAGGCTCGCGCAACTTATTCGGAAGCTCGACGGAAATTCGACCGATTTTCTGGTTGTGGGACACCTCCCCAATTCTCTCGTGGTTGCACACGAAATCGCGGCGACGTAGGCTGGCCACCATATGCACATCAACTGAATCGCGAGGCTCCGATCATGCTCCGCCGCGAATTCCTGTTTACTGCCGCGTCGGCCGCTTTGCTGCACCGTGTGATTCAGGCGGATGACCTTCCTGACGATTTGCGTGTGACGCGACTGATCGGGTTCGACGTCGTCAGTCAACGGTCGAAAGTGGCGGGAAGAAACGCCAGGCTTGATGTGCATGGGGATTCGGCGACTGATCGCATGCTGCTCATTGAAACGAACATGGGCATCACTGGCGTTGGCAATTGCGGTGTGAACGAAGAGGCGGCGCGTCAACTGCTTGATCGCAATCCCTTCGATCTTTACGACGCTGATGAGAATCGTATGGTCGGTCCGCTCGGCAATGGAACGATGCCGTTGTGGGATCTGCTGGGCAAAGTGCGTGAGCAGCCGATCTACGAATTACTTGGCGGACGCGGGACAGAGCAGGTTCCGGTTTACGATGGCTCGATCTACTTCGCCGACCTGCTGCCTCAGTATGCCGACCGTTGGCAGGACCGCTTCCGCGAGGAGATCGACATGGGTCTCGCGAGTGGCCATCGCGCCTTCAAAGTGAAGATCGGACGCGGCAACCGCTGGATGTCGCGTGAAGAGGGTGATGCCCGCGACATTGCCGTGCTCGAAGTCATCCGCGAGCACGCCGGCCCCGACATTCTGATCGGCATCGATGCCAACAATGGTTACGACCTCGCCGGAACGAAACAGTTGTTCGAGCACATCGGCTCACTCAACATCACTTTCGCCGAGGAGATGTTCGAAGAGACGGTCGATGAGTGTCTCGATTTCAAAGCCTTCCTCGCCGACCACGGCTGGGAGACACGGGTGGCCGACGGGGAGACGCAGGGGGATCTTGAAGTCTTTCCGCCCTTCATCGAGGCCGAGGCGATCGAAGTCTATCAGGCCGACATGAACCGCTTCGGCTTCGAAGGCATCCTGAAAGAAGCCGGCTGGTGCGAGCCACACGGATTGCGAGTCGCTCCGCACAACTGGGGCTCACTCGTCGGCTTCTACATGCAGCTCCATGTGGGCCGGGCGATCTCGAACTTCTACCGTGCCGAGCACGATCCCCTGTCGAACGACATCCTGATCGCGGACGGCTACGCGATTGCCGACGGCGTCGCCACGCTCCCCGATGCACCGGGGGCAGGCATCGCGATTGATGCCGATGCCTTCGCGTCGTCGGCAAGAATTCGGTTTGAGGTGAGTGAGTAGTCGGTGCGAAACGAACAGAGTCGCCGTCACATCATCTTCCCATCGTGCCAGAACTCGGCGCTGCCCAAGGCGTGGTGGGTGACGCGAATGCGGCAATTGACATCATCAATGCGAAACTGATGGTCAAGCACGTCGGAGAAAAACGTCCAGCCTCGCTGCCAGATGATACAGCCGTCGACGAGCACCTTCGCCGCCCCGGTCATGTGGCTCACTTCGAAGCGGACGGTGTGGCGTTTAGGTTCGATGATTTCCCATTGCTGAGTCATGTCGTGATCCTGTCTGAGCTGGTGCGTGAACTACAGCTCGCGGCGCGTACCGCGATCCCGAAATCAAAGTGAATGGTGCCATCATAAGGCGATCAGTCGACTGGAATGCCAGCGTCGCTCTTGAGCGTTCGAAGTTCGATCTCCTTGAGTCGGACGGGCGTCAGCGACCCGCCGAGGAACAGCCGATCATTCTCAGGCACGGACCAGGCCGGATGATTCGTGAGGCGTGTTGCCTGGCCCGTCCACTCGAAAATGAGTTCTTCATCGATGATCAGTTCGATGTGGTATTCGTCGGGCTCCCTGGTGCGAGTGACACGACACGCCAATTCGTTCTCGTGGCCATCCTGCTGGAGTTGCATGCCGACGAGCGTGTCGGGGTTGTTGAGCGTGTTCAGCCCGTCGACCTGCTGCAGACCGCAGCGACCGCCGAGCAAATGGAAGCTGTCGATCGGGAGCAACACCTGTCGTCCGCCGACCACCAGACCCAGATGGACGCCTTCGGGGCCATCCTTCATGACCGTCATGCGAAGTTCGTATTCGACCGGAACGTCAAAGGGGAGCGTCATGCGCGGCAGCGTGGGGAGCGCATCGCCGGGGACATGTAGCTCGTCGCCGCGAATGCGCCATGTGCCGGCGAAGACAGCTTCCTCCGGGTCGAATTCACTGAGGTTGAGAACCTGCATAGCCGGATTCACACCCTCGACAGGTGGTGCATCGTCTGGCGCTTCCGCCACGACGACTGGTTCGGGACGCTCCATCTCTGGGGAGTCTTCCGGGGGATGAACCGCAGCGATTGCGGGAGAGTTGATCGCGAGTTGAGCCACATCGAGTGGAGCAGGCTCAATGACTGGTTGCGCCCGCGCGATGTCGATGTCGTCATGAGCGGCCTCAACGATAGTCGTGATGGCGATGCGGACTTCTCCCTGTCGCAAAAGTCGAAACCCGGTCCCCGTCGTGGTGGCTCCGGAGTCGTCAGTGATTATGAGCTGCGCTCCGTCCGGCGTGACCACCTCGTAACTCCCCGGCGGAATTTCTTCGCTGCCAGTAACGGAACCATCGGCGACGTTGATCGTCCATTGCCTATTGGCGGCTGCGTCTCTGATGACGAGGCCCGCCTCACGAAGTTCGACGGCCAGATCGGGATCGTGGATCTCGACTTTCACCAATCCTTGATTTGTCCGCAGCCAGTACGTCACGCCGCTGACGATGGTGATGAACAGAATGGACAGAACAATTCCGATCGGCAGCCATCCGCGATTGCGAGCTGGCGCACGTTTCTTCTTCGAGCGTCGAACGACGGGAGGTAGTTCCGTTTCGGGACTCGCAGTGAAGGATGCGAACTGCGGCGTCGTGACGGGGGCGGTTGGCGGCGAAGCATGATCTGCCGGTGCATCAGGAGGGAAAGTGGCCGCTGTTTCTTCACGCGCCTTGTTACTGGTAGGCGAGTCGGGCTGGCGCGCGGGCTTCTCATCCGAGATGAGTTGGTCGGCATAGTTCTCGATCGAGTCGAGAATCCCCTTCAGGTCGTGTCCCTCGTTGAAGGGGGCGAGCAGTCGAGTGAGTTGGGCAGGGGAGGGGCGTCGCTTGGGTTGCTTGGCGAGCATCAGATGCACGATCGCACACAGCTTCGCGGGGCAGTCGGGACGCAGTGACTGCAACGGCTTGGGTTCGGTCTGAGCGATCGCCAACAGCTTCTTGACCGTTGAATCGGAATGCACACCTTCAAAGGGAGTCTGTCCGGAAAGCAACTTGTAGAGCGTCGACCCCAGGCTGTAGATGTCGCTCTTGGCATCGACGGCATGGGCATCCGAAGCCTGTTCGGGAGACAGGTATTCGAGAGTCCCCATGATCTGGCCCGTCGAAGTGATTGCATGGCCTCCTTCAACAGGAATTCCATGCAACAGGGCCAGCCCCAGGTCCAGGATCTTCACCACGACACGGCCAGTCGGCATTCGCCCCAACATGAGGTTCGACGGCTTGAGATCGCGATGCACGATCCCCTGCTGATGAGCGTAGTGCAGCCCAAATGCCGCCTGACGAATGACCTCGCAGGCATCGGCCACCTGCAGACGCTGTTGTTGACTGACGATCGTGGCGAGATCGGCCCCGTCGACGAGTTCCATCACCAGATATCGCACGCCGTCGGCATCCCCTGCATCCAGCGCGGTGACGATATTGGTGTGAGAGAGCTTGCCGATCGCCTTCATCTCGCGGTCGAAGCGGTCGCGCGATTTGCGATCGAGCGCACGTTCTGCGGAAAGCACCTTCAAGGCCACCTCGCGGCCGAGCCGCGTGTGCAAAGCGCGATAGACCGTTCCCATCCCTCCGCTGCCGAGGACATCGAGGATTTGATAGTCGCGAACACTTTGCGAGACGAGCAGCTTCGACGGGATTGAAACTCGCGAGTCTTCGAGCGTGCCTGAACTCTGCATCAGCCCTTTGATCCCAGCCAGTCCGCGAGCGAGCGCGGGTTCCATCGCCATTGCCGCGGGCTCGGGTGCGTGTCGCAGCTGAGCAACCAGTGCATCGTTCTCCTGTTCGCATCGGCTCAGCAGGTGTTCGCAGTCGCGACACTCTCGCAAATGGTCTTCGATCTCCTGGACGGCATCGGCCGGCAATTGGCCGCAGGCATAGTCTCGCAGTTGCTCAGGGCTGGGATGCATGGGACTCACTTTCACCACGGTGACTCGGAACGCCTCTGCTACCAGTACTATTGCAGGCGCGCCACACCATTTTCTCGACGGGAGGGCGAACGGCTGCAACAGACGACGATTACATGACTTGCACCCAGAGTGCCGTCACTCGAAATCATCGATCACTTCCTGCCGGAGTCGCTTGAGGACGCGATACTTGGCCTGCCGCACTGCCTTGGGTGTCATTTGTAGTTGGTCGGCCACGGCATCTGTCGAGCGGCCCTCGACGACGCACAAGCGGAAGGCGTTCCAAGTGTGCGATTCAAACTCATTGCGAATGAGTTGCAAAGCTCTTTGGGCGATGCCTAGGGCATCATCTTCGGCACCCGCGCCATCAACTTCGTCGTCGAACGGATTGACAACGGCCTGCAATGCCTCATGAGCCGCCGTGCCACCGGGGGCACGCGGCTCGGATTCGCGCTTGCGGTATAGGTCGCCAATCTTGTTGCGGGTGATGACTCTCAGCCAGCCGCGAAACGTCGAACCGGGTTCATCATGCTGAAACGACGTGATGCGCTGGGCAACCGTGTGGAAAGTCTCCTGCATGATGTCGGCGGCTTCATCATCAGTCGCCCCCGCGCGCCGCGCCCACTGAAACACCAGCGGCCCATAGATGTGACACAGCCGCTCCCAGGCATCCGCCTCGAACGCGCGCACGCGCTCCATCAGAGTGAGCGACGTTGTCGAAGGATGGGGTTGTTGTGCCATCGAATCGGTTCTGATGCTTCGGCCGAGTCGGCTTCGATGTGAGTGTGACCAGCATACCAACCCGACAATTGCCGGACAGCCTTTCGGCTCACAATCAGTCGCGTCGCATGAAGAGTTTCGGCGGCAACGCCTTCACCCAGCGAATGCAGAAGTATGCGGCGGCAGCGATGGCGACGCCGGCCAACGTGAACGAGCCGACCTTGCCCAGCAGGTTGCCGAGCCATGCCAGCGCGATGGCGATGATAAAACCTTGATTGGGCACGCCTTCCATTGCTCCCATCACGAGTCCCAGGATGGCAACGAGGCCGAAAAAGATGACGATGCCGAGTTGGGGATCACACGGGACATCGTTGGCATTCGCCTTCCCGGTCTGCACTTCCCACGCCCCGCCCTGCGACTCGATCAGTCGCTCGCGCAAACGGTTGAAGATCTGCAGAGCGGCTGTCGTGTTGAGTAACTGAACACGAATGGGATCCTTCAGTCGACTCCCCTGCACGACGAGCACTCCCATGTCGGGGACGACAGCGGCGGTGCGGAGCGCGCTGCAGGGGACCGTCTTGGCCAACATCCCCATTGCTGACTTGGGTTCGATCCTTGCGTCGAGTTTCTCAACGGCGTTCTCACGTCCGCCGACGGTATCGAACTTCTTGACGTAAAGTGCTTCCTTCGTGAGGGCGATGACGTAGGGAGCTTCGTCCCAGACGTCGACATCCGTGGAACGATGGGTGTCTCGCTCATCATCGTCACCGGCTGTGCGCGAACACTACAAGCTGCCCAAGTACGCCCGAGCCAGAGACGGCAAATCGCTTTGGTAGACCGCCTGCACCGCTGCGGCCATCGCGGTTCCTCCTTGAAGCTGCTGCACGAGGCGGACGAAGTTTTGCTCGCTTCCCTCCTCGATAATGTAATGCACCAGCGTATAACCGACGGGGCCGACGGCACCCGGCGAGAACGTCCCCTCGGCGAAGACGTCTTCCGGACTCTGCAACGCCCGCACAATCTGCGCAGCTTCGATCGGCAGATTGCGGATGTAGGCGTCGTTGCGGTCGATTCGCGAGGCCAGCACCAGCCCCAACCCGCGTCTGAGCCAGGTGGGAAGCGTGCTGCCGTCGCGCGACAGAAACGCCGACGTCATATGTTCGACGAGATTGACACGGAGTGATGGGGCTTCTGCGTCCGAAATGTCGCCCACGTCTTCCAGGGCGATGTAGGCGTCCTCGTAATTCGATGAGACGAGGGAATGGCCCGTCATTTCCGCAAGCGGCTCGCGGCGGTCGACCATGCGATTGAATTCGTCGTAGCCGAACCGATCGCTGAAGACGAACACAGACAGCCGGCCGCGCCAAAGTGGGTCGGCACCTGCATCGAATAGTCGTCTCAAGTTCTGGGCATGTTCACCCGCCCAAGTCTCGACTTCTCGCAGCCGATCCTGTGGCACATCCCCCATGATGAGGAAGTCGGGCGTTTCGATGTAGGCGAAACTCTCGGAGTTCGGCAATGTTCGCTGCCATTGCGTGCGCGAGCGATCGAGCCGATATTCATTCATCTGTTCGGGCGACATCTCGGCGAACTGCTCCGCCGCCATCTCTTCTTCGGTGCGGACATAATTGCGGAGCGGCGTCTTCGGATCCTCGCCGTCGAAGGTATTGCCTTCTTCAAACCAAGTTCGCAGGTCTTCGTAGTTCTGCCGTGTGATGCGGGCTTGCCCCTGCGGCATACGCGGGGCTTCGAGTCCACCAACCAATCGGAAGAGTCGACTTCCTTCGAGGTTGCCGGGGAGGACGACTCGTCCGCTGTCGCCCCCCTTCATCATGTCGTAGAAGCTGACGAGCGAGAGTCCGCCGCGCGGAGTGGCTCCCGAGTGACAACCGACACAGAGGTTGGCCACGAAGGGAGCGATGTCTTCCGTGAAGGAGACCGTCTCATCCCCCTCCGGCGCAGGGATGACGATCGACGGGTCGTCTTCCTCCATCGCCATGGCAGCCGCGGCGAGATCGGCCAGTGCGATGTTCTCGCGTTCGCCATCGTAGTTCGCCCCTTGGTTCACCCAGTTGGCGAGAAGCTGAAGTTCTTCTTGCGTGAGGGCCGCCTGTCCGCGCGGCATGCGCGTCTGAGCGTTCGGATCCGCGACGCGCGCCAGGATGAGGCTGTTGTTCGCATTGCCCGGTGCCAGCAACGGGCCGGTGACTCCCCCCTGTCTCCAACCGGCGAATGTGGAGAGGTTGAGGTTGCCGCGAGGGTTGTTGGCCCCGTGGCAGCCCAGACATTTTTCCGCGATGAGAGGCGCCACTTCACCGGAGAAACTGATGCCCATGTTGGCGGGACGTCCCTCGGCTCGGGCCAGTGCTGCTTCGAGCGCGGTGCGGTGCCTTTCGAGCAATGGAGCGATTCCGAGCATGGCCCGGTCGGTGAGTTCGACTTCGGCTTCATCGGCAATCTCCGTGACTCGAGATTCGATGCGGTCAAGAAGCGCCTCGACTTCCTCCAACTCCTGACGGCGAATCATGGCCGTCGCGCCGCCGAGTTCTCGCTTCAACGAGAGTACCTCGGCTCGCTGTTCAGGAGTCACTTCCGCTTGTGCCAGAGGAAGGAGCACTGTCACCGCGACGCAGGCAAAGCCGATACGCAAAGATCGAGATTTCAGGGTTCGCAGCGACATACAATTCCTCCGAGGGGCGGCTGATGTCGCCCGACATTTGAGACTGGCACGAGATTTCGCCAGTGATGAGTCTATTCCACACTTTCCCCGCAAGCAACGGCGAGTATTGATCAGAACACCCGTCGGCGGATCATCCGTGGAACGGACAGAAGATGACGGTTGGGAGGGGAACCGATGTTGATCCCCGGATTGGGCCACGCAGGGCATTTGGGCGCTTCTCTTTGCCAGTTCGGGGAGTTACGATACAGAGTCGGTTCCGTCCGATCTCCCCGCGCATACTCCGCCATCATTCCCTTACGGTAAATTCGCAGGTCGAAAGATGCTCAAAAATGCCCCACCCCTGGTGATTTCGCTGATCGTCCACATGGGCGTCCTCGTGGGGTTGGCCGCCTTTCGGTACAACCTGATGGAGCAGGAGCCCGATCTGGTGATCGAGACGGTCATTGATGACGAGCGCGTGCAGCAGGAATTCAGCCAGGAACTCGAAGTCGATACGACGACCTCCGAGAACCTGGCGGTGACAGCCGGTGGCACTCCCTCGGCCAACATCGGAGCGGCTTCGACCACAGCGATCAATCAGACGCGGATCGAGACATCCGAAATCGTGCGCGACCCGGAAATCCGCATCGCCTCCGTCGGTAACATCACAATTCCCGGTGCCGACGAGCTCGGCATGGACCTTGGCGAAGCGCAGGTGGTGGGTGAAACAGGAGCCCGTGTTCCCGGATACGGGGCGGCCATGCATCGCCTCACTCTGGAATTGACCCGCATGATGCGCCAACAGCCAGTCCTCGCTGTCTGGCTGTTCGATGCCTCGGGCAGTTTGACCGACGACCGCGACGAAATACGCGACAACTTTCAAAAGATCTACGAGGAACTCGGCATCGCCAACGAACGGGCGACATTGGACGGCCAGCGCTACAACGCGCTCGAAACCGTCGTCGCTCAATTTGGCGGTACCATGACGGAACTCACCAACGGTCCCACCTCCGATCTAGAGGCCATTCGCAACGCCATCGACCAAGTGGAGGATGACGCGAGTGGTGAAGAGCAGACTTTCACGGCCATCGGAACCATGATCGAGCGCTACGGCCGGGCCGCCGGACGCAGCGACCGCAAGCTGGTCGTCATCGTGCTGACCGATGAAACGGGCAACGACGAAGGCCGCGTCGAGGAAACGATTGCCGCTGCCCAGACCTTCAGCAGCCCGGTCTACATTCTGGGACGGGAAGCCATCTTTGGCTACCCGTACACCCATGTCGATTGGGAAGATGAAGTCACGGGGCTCCATCATTGGGTCCGCGTCGAACGTGGTCCCGAAACCGCGATGCCCGAATGTCTGCAATACGACGGCTTCCATGGCCGCTGGGACTCTGCATCAAGTGGATTCGGCCCCTATGCCCAAGTGCGGCTGGTGAAAGAGACGGGAGGGATCTACTTCGTACTCGCTCGTGAGGAAGCCGACCTCCTGGGGGCACAAGCCCGCATGGAGCGGAATTTCGACGATCTGGCGATGAAGGAATACGAACCCTCGCTGGTTCCCCGCCGGGAATACGAGGCCAGCCGCAATCAGAGTGATTTTCGCAGCACGGTGTGGGATGTGATCGTTCGGCTCAATCCCCATCAAGGATTCGATCCGGAACTCAACCTGCAGCGGCTCTACTATCCTGTCGATACCGAAGAGTTTGCGGAGGTGGGACGAATTCAGTTCCAGCGGGCCGTGCGGTCATTGACCTTGCTCAATCAGGCTGTCGAGTTACTCGAGCGCGTCGAGCCCATGCGTGCCACCGAGGAAGAGATGCGTTGGCGGGCGGCGTACGATCTGGCGCTGGCGCAATGTCTAGCGTACCGCGTCCGACAGTTTCAATTCCTGCTGGCGCTCGATCGACAACAGAAGGACCAACCACCACCGAGCGATATCATGCACAACGTCTGGAATGTTCGTCATGTGAGCGAAATGATCGAACCTGATGAACAAGTCGTTGCCCAAACCCGCGTCGACTTGGCGGAGTTGGAAAAGCAGCGGGCGCGGGCCGTCGAGATGTACGAATACGTGATGCAGCAACATTCCGGCACCCCTTGGGCTCAGCGTGCCGCGTACGAAAAGTCGCTCGGCTTCGGGATCACGTTCGTCAGTGATTTTTACGATCCTCGTTACTTCACTCCGGAGTTTCAGGCTCGTATCCCCAGGTTCTGATCTCTTTCAATCTGAGTTTCTCCACGATAGCTTCCACGGTCGATGGGGCCGCATCGGAGAGTTTCTTTATTAGCGACAGGGAGTCCAGGCATGCCATTGTTTGAGATTGAAACGACAGCACATATCGTCATCGCCTGGGCCGAAGCGCCGGAACAGGCGGAAGAGGTGGCTCGCACCGAGTACCCCACCGACGAAATCATCCGTGTCAGCAAGCGGCCCCGCGACACTTGGGTCATCTCCAAGGCGTTCTTGGGACTCAATTCGCATAACGAGCCGTGCGAAATCGCCCGCGACTGTCTGTCCCGGGCGGCAGGCGACAAACTGCACGCCATCCGACTGTACTGCCTCGACACGGGTTCCGACCTGAACGAGGCCCGCCGTGTGATCGAGACCAATATGTCTCGCGGCTGGTAAGCGTCGGTGCGAAATGTTGATGCGTTACGTCGCCGATGGCTCGTCTTCTGCCGCCTGCAGGTATTGCGCCAACGGCTGATTCTCGCGCAGGATGGCGAACAACGAAGCTGCGAGAAGATCAGCGGTCGTTCCCGGATTCCGGTGATTGCCGTCAGCGCGCAGCCAGCGGTCGAATTCCTGAATTTGTCGGATCGACTTCGGTGAAGCTGGCCAATCTGCTTCGAGGATTTCCCGCGCTCGACGACTCGCCTCGTATGCCGTTTCCAGGCCGCACTTTCGCGCTATCAGTGAATCAGGGACTCTGGCCAGTAGCTCAAGTTGAAGTCCGACGATCAATTCGTTTCGTTTGGGGTTGCCCCGCCATTGTTTCAGTGGTGCAGGAACGGTCACCAAGACATCCTCAAACGCATGCCCATAGTTCCAGGCAATGCGGTCGCGATCCTCGGCCAGTTGCATCGCCTCCATCAATCCGCATGTCGGCGGCTGGGAAACATCCTGTTCCGAGACACGTCCCAAGCCGCCCGGGTTGGCAATCTGAATGGCTTTGTAGACGCACCGGGCATCGTTGTCCGTCATGCCTGCCAGGACCAAGGCGATCCCTTCGTTCAAGCGCACCTCCATCGGCACGGCTGCCAGCGGAGCGATGAGCAGACAAATCCCCAGGTTGACATTGGAGCCGCAGTGCGCGCGCGTCGCGCGGACAGCCTCCAGCACCGCGGGGCCGACTCCCAGTTCAGCCGATCGCGCCAGGTGTGGCGCGGCGACCTGCGCCGCGTGAATAAAGTCGTCGTACGTCAGGTCATCGAAGGCCGCGCCTGGATGAACGTTTCCGGGCTTCGGGGCACTGGCCTCCCATCGGCAGGCGGTTTCGATCGACTGTTGCAACTGGTCAATCTGTTCGCTGGTCATGACAGCCGAAACTGTTGGGGGAGGAGTTCCTTCAAACTCGTCTCGATCACCGTGTCCACATGATCGGCATCAACAATCAGCACCTCGAGTTCTTCGGCAAACTCGGCCAGCACTTGTCGGCACGCTCCGCAGGGGGTGGCTCCGCCCGGTGTCGCGATCGCGATGGCGGCGAAGTCTCGCTCACCCCAGGACAGGGCGTTGAAGACCGCCGTGCGTTCGGCGCAAACCGTCAGCCCATAGGACGCATTCTCGACGTTAACGCCGGTAAACAGCTTGCCCGAGCATCCCAGTAGCGCTGCCCCGACCTGGAACTGTGAATAGGGCGCATACGCCATCTGCCTGACATGGAGGGCCGATTGGATCAATTGCCTCCGCGTGTCGTCCGTCAGCATGATCGTTCCTGTGTGGGTACAAACCGCCATGATAACGGATTTGGTTTCCACGGGGACTGTCGTTGATTGACGACGACAAAACCACGACATTCCCTGCTGGACTGGAGATGTTTCCATGAGGAGGACGCGGTGACGCTGAAGTTACTCATGTTTGGGACGGGCGAATTTGCCTTGCCGTCGTTTCGCGCGCTGCTCGATTCGCCGCACGAGGTGATGGGGTTGGTCACGCAGCCCGATCGCGTAGGGCGCGGCCATCATCATCACGTCAATCCGATGAAAGTGCTCGCGGAAGAACGCGGTCTGCCGGTCTTCCAGCCTGAACGAGCCAGTCGGGCCGAGTCACTTGAACGTCTTAAGCTGTTCGGAGCCGACCTCTTTGTCGTGGCCGCCTACGGGCAGATTCTGTCGGCCAAGCTGCTCGGCCTTCCGAGATTCGGAGCTATCAATGTGCATGCCTCGCTGCTTCCCAAGTATCGAGGAGCCGCACCGATCAACTACGCCCTCTGGCAGGGAGAGTCCATGACGGGCGTTACGATTTTTCAGATTGAACCGGCTCTCGATTCCGGCCCCATGCTAGGCCAGGTCGCCGTCGAGATCGATGCTCGAGAGACCGCGGGTGAGTTGGAGACCAGACTGGCCAAAGCCGCACCACTTACCTTGTTAAACGTGATCGAGGAGATCGAGCAAGGGACGACTCAACCGCGATTGCAGACGGCTGACGAAGTCACACTGGCTCCGAAGCTCGCCAAAGAACAGGGGCTCGTCGACTGGGCGAGGACTTCGTTTGAAATCGATTGCCACGTGCGGGCGATGCAGCCTTGGCCGCAACCGTTCACGTTCTTGCATCATCCCGAGCGTCCGACCATTCGACTGCTGGTTCTCGCAGTCGAGCCTGCTGAAATCGCCAACGACGAAACGGTGATCGCGACAGCCGTCGTGCCGGGCGAACCACTCACCGATCGACGCGATGCGCTCTATGTGAAGACCGGTGACGGGATGGTTCGCGTCACACGTGTGCAACCAGCGGGTAAAAAGCCCATGTCCGACGCAGACTTTCTACGTGGGCATTCGCTGACGGCAGGCTGCCGATTCGGTGCCGATTCGTAGCTTGGCTTGCGTCTGCGCCCATCGTTACAGCGAGTGTCCGAAGCGATTCATTCCGGATCCGACCGAAGGTTCGCTGGCGGAAGGTGCCGCCGCGGGAGTGACCCGACTGGGCCCCGATGTCGGTCTCGCGGCACGTAACGGCACCGTGTGAGAGTGTCCTCCAATGACTCGCGCGCCTTGAGCAGTCGCTGCCTCGGCAATGGGAGGAACGGGAATCTCAACTTCCTCCGCGTCTCGACGCAGTCGGAACAATCGTGGCGGGAATCTTAACGGGAACAAGGAGGCAGACTCTTCCTCGACTTCCAACTCTTCCTCCTCGGGCTTCAGAAGCAGTGGCAGCGCGGGAGAGGCACTGGGCGTTGGTGCCTCCGGCAAGGTCAAGTCTTCGGCCGGGGTCGGCTCGAACTCCTCGACGTTCACTCGTCCCTCGAACAACGGAGTGGGAGTGTGTGCGTCTTCCGGCGACAGAATTACACTCGAAGGTGAATTGGACTCCGGCGGCTCGATCGACGCGGATGGAGGTGGCGGGAAGTTTTCCGTTGGAACGAAGGGCGTCAGTGGAGACGTTTCGGCCTGCTGAGTTTCGCTTGGCACCGCAACAGGAGCTTCGACCGGCGGTTCAACCGGAACTTCCAGTTCGGGTGTCTCGATCACGGGTTGCGGCTGAGGATAGTAGCTGAGTGCGTCGCAATCGCTGCATCCCTCGTTCGCAAGGCATCCATACTGATCGTAATGCCCCCCCCCGTAGTAGCGAGACTCACGACGGCCACCGGGATTGCAGGCGTAAGGCCGCCCAAGGCCGCCGAACGCGTACCCATAGCCTGTACAAGGCGTGTACCTGTTATGCGGGCAGTAATGGCATCCGCAGAAAACCGCGACCAAAGCCGCTGCGATGGGGAACCGAACGACGTGCAACAGGGTGCGATCGTTCGGACAATGGTGAATTGGTGAGTTGTTCACGGGATACCGGCCTTGCTTTCCATGCGGAATATGCGATGGGTTTCGCATCGCGGATCGTTTCCATCCTGCTTTGCATCGGCTGCACGGTCGATCGTGGTCCCCCCGCAATTCGATTTGAACTCATTAGGGCGGCGTTTTCCCGCAGAGAATTCCAGTGAATCGTCCCCTTTCCTTCATGCGGATGTTTCAGGTCTGGGAAACTGCGTCGTGCTGACGTGTTGTGCGAATGTTGCGTCTCGATGGTCGGCTGGGCGACGACTTGTTGATGGCTAATGGCACGCATACACTGCACCCGCGGCGCGAATGCTCGAACCCGGTCGCCGCCACGAGGCTGAGTTTTCAGAGGCAATCGATTCGATGAGGCATATTCTTTCGGCACTGGTAATGAACCGGCCCGGCGTGCTGCAGCAGATCGCCGGCATGCTGGCATCGCGCGCATACAACATCGACAGTCTGGCGGTCGGTGAGACCGAGAATCCCGAATTATCACGGATGACGTTCGTCGTCAGTGGCGACGGCAAGATGCTGCAGCAGGTCCGCAAGCAGCTCGAGAAGCTGGTCACCGTGGTGCGGGTGCTCGACTACTCCGGCGAGGAATTCGTCGAACGCGACCTCATGCTGATTAAGGTCAAATCCGAGAATGGTCAGCGCAGTCAGCTCAAGGAGCTCGCCGAGATCTTTCGCGGCAAGATCGTTGACGTCAGCCCCAGCCATGTGATGATCGAGATCTCCGGCACCGAGTCGAAGATCGAATCGTTCATCGATCTGGTGCGTCCCTTCGGCGTGCTGGAGATGGTCCGCAGCGGCCGCATCGCCCTGCTGCGCGGACAGCCGATGCCCGCCGAAGTCCCGACAGGCGACGAACTGACGGAATGACCACGCTTAGTCAGCAGCTCTTGATCGCAGCCAATTGCGCAGCCGATCCATTCCGTTATCGACGTTGACCAAGGGTTGATATCCCAAATCGCGTTGAGCGGCGGCGATGTTGTAGTAGTGCGACTGGCTGAGTTGTGCGGCAAGGAAACGCGTCATGACTGGTTCGCTCTCTTTTCTCAGCAGGCGGTATGTCGCTTCGAGAAGTGCACCGGCCGAGTAGGCGATGGAGTATGAGACGCGTTTCTTCAGCGGCGGCAATTCCACCAAGGCCAGCAGATCGTCCACCCAGTCCCAAAGTTTGACCGGCTCCGGCTCGTTGATGAAATACGCTTTCCCGCCGTGCGGGGCGTCGACGGCGAGTGTCGCTGCCGCCTGTAGATGCGCGGCGGCTGCATTTTCGACATAGCTCATCGATATGAGATTGCCGCCGTCGCCAACTTGCCTCAGCTTGCCGCTCCTGGCGCGCGCGATGAGCCGTGGGACTAGATGGTTGTCGCGAGGTCCCCAGATGAGATGGGGCCTCAGCGAGACGGTGGCCATGCCACCCATCCCATGTGCCTCGAGCACCAGTCGTTCCGCAATCGCCTTCGAATGCGGATAGTGGCAGAGATAGCGGGCAGGGTAGGGGAGTGACTCGTCGGCGTTCTCGTGAGGACGGCCGTCGTACACGACGCTCGGGCTGCTGGTGTAAATGAACCTGCGGACGCCCGCCCGGGTGGAGGCCGACAACACGTTCTCGGTCCCAACGACGTTGATGGAATAAAAGTGCTTCCAGGAACCCCAGATTCCCGGGACGGAGGCGACGTGAAACACGGTGTCGATGCCGGCGGTGGCTCGCTTCACGTCCGAGGGATTTCGAACATCGCCTTGGAGAACTTCAGTGCCTCGCGCGTTCAGTTCCGGATAGTCACCGCGAGCCAGCACACGCACCCGATGCCCTGCGTCCTGGAGTTGCTCGACGATGTAGCGTCCAAGAAATCCACCACCGCCGGTGACCAGAGTCGAGAAAGTCTGCACGATGGCGGTGGACGATGAATGGCGACTTAGCGTTGTGCGGCACGTTCCGCGGCATGGATTTCATCGTCGGCAAGCGGAAGTCCGTCGTCGGCGTCGAACCTCAGATGAATCTCGTCCCCCTCGATTTCCAAGAGAGTGACCACGATGCCCGCGATTTCGAACGACTCTCCCACGACGAGTTCAAGCTGACGTTCTTCCATGAAACACTCCCTCCATTGACGGGTCGAAATCGCATCTCGCCAAGACCGGCGAGAGAGATGAGTGCGAAGGATAGACTATACCAGCCACTTGAGGATGCAGCAAACTGAATCTGCATCGCCGCTGGGACTGATGATCGTATGAACACGATCAGTGCGCTCGGTCGTGAAACCCGCGGTCACTCGCCACGCACGACGATCTGGCTGCCGTCCGCCACCTGATCGCTCGGATGGATGATCACGGTCTCTCCTGCCTCAAGCCCCCCGGTGATCTGCGATTCCAACCCGTTCGTCTGGCCCACCTTTACTTCGCGAGTCCGGGCGACGCCCTCCTCGACGACGAACACGACCCAAGCTTCTCCGTTGCGAAACAGAGCGCTGGAAGGAACTTTGAGACACTCGTCGTTCTCCCAGACGACGATCGCGGCCTCGACACGATACCCGTCGCCGACATTCCACCGCTCGCTGATGGGCGTGGTGAAGTCGATAATGACGTTCACTCGCTGCTCCTCGACTCCCAATGCGGAAAACTTCGTGAAGCCTGCCGGCTCGACCAGCCGTACACGCCCTCCCAACGCCTCGTCGCCCCCCCATTGCTCGATGCGCACATCGGCAAGGGAAGGGATGCCGACCGCGTCGCTCGACAGAACGTCGACCACGACCTCCAGTTCCCTCGGGTCGCCAATTTCGATGATGGGTGCCCCCGCCAGCACGACGGCGGTACTCTCCTGCATCAGCCGCAGCACTCGCCCCGAGATCGGTGCATGGATCACGAAATCCTGGGGGTTGCCGTCCCCGCCGTCGGTCGATTGTGTCCGCAACAATGCAGCCTGTTCCAGCTCGTGTTCGAATTGGGCGATCTCGAGCGCCGACTGAGCGGCACGACGTTCCTCCGTCCGGGAATGGAACAGCAACTCCGTTTCCGCGCGGCGGACATCGGTGGAACCCCCTTCCGCCGCCAGCCGCGCGTACCGTTCCTTTTCATCTTCTGCATAGTCGAGGGCAATCACAGCCTGATTGAGATTGGCTTGCGCCTGTGCGACGCGGCGTGCGGCCGCCTCGACCCGTAGTTCCGCCTGCGCCACGGCCCGCGGATCGAGCAACGAAGGGTCAGTCGGCTCCATTCGGGCAATGACGGTTTCGCCGGAGACCACCTCGTCGCCGACGTCGAGGTCGATCCGCAAGAGTTGTCCTGCCAGGGGTGCGGAGATCACGAACTTTTCGCGAATGCGCGTCTGGCCATCGTCGTTGATTGTCACCTGCAGCGGCCCCAGCCCCACCTGCACGATATCGACCGTCACAGGCTGAGGCTGTAATCCCAGATAGATCAACACGATGATCCCGGCCAGCAGGCCAAGTCCCACCAGCCGCTTGAACCATCTCACGTCGAGCCCTCTCACGAAGTTCGGTGGCCTATGGAGCTAGTTGACACTCGGCAACGCCAGTTCGGCATTGAGTACCTGCAGGATCCGTTCTTGTGAATCCAGCAGATGGGCTCGACTGTAGTCATCCAGTTGCAATTCGGGGTTTCGCAGCAACGTCGTCGCCTGCCGCTGCAGGCGAGACAACTGTATGCGTGCGAGAGTTCGCGCATCTTCCGGCGTCCCCAGTCCCGAGGTGACCAATGCCGCCAGTTGCTTGATGGTCTCTCGCTGCAAATTGCGACGGAAACTATCAATGAAGGGAGTGCGATTGGAATACTCCGCCCCCGCTTCCGGGTCGTTCAGCCACTCGGAAAAGATGCCGTCGACGATCGCATCGAGATGCTCGGCGAGCGTGTAGGCATCCTGATCGGCCGGTGTGGTGAACTCGTTGTCGAGAATCCTTTCGAGCGTGCGACCTCTCAGCACTTGCTGCAACAGTTGCAGTTGCACGCGCAACACCGTTTCGTGAACGGGATACTCGACGCGACTCGATTCACTTGTTCCCCAATGGCTCCAGCGGGAGGAGGCCAGATACTGGAACATCGGGCCGTCGAAGTCGGGTGAAGCGAAGCCGGCATTCGTGACCAGCATCATCGCTTCTCGCTGAGTCGCGGGGTCGACGACTTCAAACGGAGGCCGTGCCCCTTCACCACGGTGATCGCGATGCACGTGAATTCCACCGGGGAAGCGAGCCGCGAATCCGAGAGCGCGCCAGTATTCGTTGAAGAGCACCCCGAACGCCTGCCGAGCCTGCTGATACCCTTCACCGTCGGAAGTCGTCGAGTCGATCACGTTGGGAATCAATTGATTGACATGGTCGACGCGCATTTGCACCCATGTCAGCGAGTCGGCTCCGTTGTCAAAGCGATTGCTCATGGGATCGGGATCGTATGTCTCGGTGTCTTCATCCGTCGAATAGTCGAGCCCGGGCTCGTGAGAACGCCCGGCGATGGTGGCCAACTCGGTCGCTTCATTCGATTTGAACGGTTTGTAGCCGTACTCGATGGCCCAGAAGTCGTAGGGGCCGAGCGTCTGCGAGTAATACAATCCCTGAGTCGTGCCTGGGGGAGAGATATTGGCTGGAGCGTAATCCATCACGCTGGCGATGGTTCCCTCTTCGCGCCCCAGTTCGAGGTTGTTGATCTCTTCCATGGTTTTCCATCCGCTGGCGCGGAAGTTGTGTCGCAGTCCCAGCGTATGGCCTACTTCGTGCATCACCACTTCCTTAAGTCCCTGATGCACGAAATCGAGCGGCAGATCGCCGTCGGCCGAAATCGTGCCGGCCCCCATCATCGCGGCGGCCGCGAATCCCATCTGCTGCTGCATCTGATTGCTGTAGCAGCACGAAGCACAACAGGGGAGACCTAATGGATTGTTCGCAGTCGATTCCGTCGGTGACCAGTTTGGGATCAGGAACATCGCCTCTTCTTCAGTCAGCGTCTCGTACGAACGTTTCCAGGAGTCGAGGAAACCTGCATCGAAGATGATGTCGGCATCGAGGATCTGGCCTGTTCGCGGGTCGACACGGGATGGCCCCATCGCGAAGCCGGCCTCGGCGGTGATCCAGCGAAAGAAGTTGTAGTTCACGTCTTCAGGCTGGATGTCGACGTTGAAGCGGGCTTCGGCCACTTCTTCGTGCATCACCTGAACGGCTCCGCTGAGGCCGCACTCCTCGAACGCGCGGTTCCATTCCAGGATGGCCGCCTCGACCGTCGGCCGCAAAAATACCGGCGTCGTCTTCTCGATGATAAAGATGATCGGCTCCTTGGGAGGAGACAGCTCGAGATCGGCGTTCAGCGGTTGAAGATTCCAACGGTTGATGTATCGCACGAAGTGTTCGGGATCGTCTCGATCCGAAAAATCCTTGAGCACCGTGAGGAAGTAGCCCACGCGATCGTCGGCCATTCGCGGCGTGTAACCGTTCGCGCCGACAGCCGGCAACTGGCTGATGCTGTAATGCACGGTCACTTGCACGCCGCGAGTATCGACGACGGTCTCAATGGAGGTGTCGCCGGAATAGACGGCTGCGACTTCGAGTTCCACATTGCGGTCAAAGGCCTTGACCGATGCCCAAGTCGAGCGATCGGACATAAAGCGGAATCTCGGTCCGAGTGCCTGTCCGATCTGCTGGTCGTCACTCATGAAGATGGGTGTCAGGTTCAACAGATAGTTGCCTGAAGGCGAGGTCGCCTCGATCTTCAGCGAGTAGAGAATGCTGTCGGTGTAGGCCAGTTCGACGGCGGCAGCTTCCGGGCTGTTGCGATCGGCACGAAACCGCATGTTGCGTCGGATCACGAAGATGCGATCCCCTTCCTTGCGGAATGTCCAGATGGCGTCGTCGCCGAAGTTCCAACTCATCCCGCCGATTACGTCTCCGTGACTAACGCCCCGGGCGATCGAGGCGATGATGATGTATTCCTTATCGAGCTGATTGGGACGCAGTTCGGCAAGGACGGTTCCATCCTTATGCCACAGTGTCCACAACCCTTCGATCTTCGTCTTTCCTTCCGTCAGTTCCTGGTACTTGTTCTCGTCGTCGGCTTGAGCAAAGGAACCTCCAAGGAACAGCGCGGCGAGAACCGCAACAAAACAGGCGTGAGCACGTCGCATTCAAGACTCCAGTAATAACTGACCAAAGGCGTGTGGTGAGATCGCCGCGCTGCCGTTCATCCTACCGGCGGCTCCCATTCAACCGCGGTTGACTCTGGAATACCGTCGCCAACGCGAATGGAAAGATCTCACCCAATCCACGTAATCGATAAATTCTACGCAATTGGCAATCTGGCACCAACAGATTCCGCCTCCAAGTTTCGTGACAATGGCCCGAATTGCCCAGTGCACCTGGCTCGCGACCTCAGAAAACTCCGCAAGAATCGCGGTCGTTGTCGAGATTCCGGTTCAATTCTCGTTTCGACGTGTTGATTTTCGTCAACACGCTCCACACAATCGCTGTCGTCGTTTCAACCGATGTATGAGGTTTCTTGCACGGCATTCAAGGTCAAGGGAGTGACCAATGTTCCCTAATTCGATGAACTCGGTGTCTCATGGCGAACTTTCCTCACACACCACTGCCGGAAACCGACGACCTGCCCAAGGAATTCGTCGAACTCGGCCGCCAGATTGCGAGTTTGCCTGGACCTTACGCGGCACAACTGACTGACGCGTACCGGCAAGCCCTGGAAGCCGTCGCTCGTCGACGTCGCATCCTTTCCTTGGTGCAAGAAGCGTTGGCGCAATTGAAGCTGGATGTCAAGTACTTGATCTTCGATCTCGATGCCACCCGCAAGGAGCGAGACGCTCTGCAGGCTCAACTCGGTGATGGCGAGAAGGACTGGTAAAGCCAGTCTCTATTCGATTCGTGTTGCGGAACTCGCAGGAGTTCCACCGCGACGGATGTTCAAAGGTCTTACGACTATCGCGACGCGTTCATGCCCCTTCGCGATCCTGCGTGTGCGTTCGACTCGGATCGTCCCCCGATTTGAGGACGTAATCCTGATGGAGCGAGACGATATAGCCCACGATGTCGCGCATCGAAACTACGGCCACCGGCTCGCCGTTCCTCAAGAGCGGCAGATGGCGATAACCGCCGACCGTCATCTTGTTCAGGGCGTAGACGAGTTCGGCGTCGAAATCGAGCGTGGCGGGGCGTTCGGTCATCACATCGCTGACAAGCGTCGAGTCGATGTCGAGGCCGCTGGCAGCCACTTTTCTAAGCACGTCCCGTTCGCTGAAGACTCCCAACAGTTTGCGATTCTCGACGACGAGCACAATTCCCACGCCGTGGTCGACCATGCCGTCGATGGCCGAGCGGACACTCGCATGCGGGCTGAGTTTGACGATCGGCTGTAGCTCTGGAAGGTCTCGCAGCGGACGCCTGAGAGCGTGTCCGTCGAGAAGGTCGAATTCATCCTGCTCGTTCGCGATCCTTGCTTCTTCGTCCAGAAAACTGTCGGACATGATCAGCCTCATTCGTGAAATGAACTCTGCGCGGAATCGCACAATCCTCGGAATCGAGGTGCCGAATTGTACCCCGACTTACTCTCCATTGTCATGCCCCAACCGTCGAATCCGTGGCCTGCACTTGGTTTTCTAAGGTGAAGCGGGAGTTTGGAAAACCTCCGGAAGCGGGGGAGGAGGGGGGATGGGGTCACTTTCCGGCTCCACGGGCTTCCGATGAATCGCCAACAGGAGCTGTTGTGCATTGCGAAACCGCGGGGCGATTTCGAGCGACTTGAGAACCTGCCGACGTGCCTGTTCCGATTGCCCTTGCTCCCAATAGCAGCGCGCCAATCGGTAATACCACTCGGCTGGGTCGGTGGGGTCGAGTTCGACGAGAGCGGCGTACGAGATCGACGATTCATTCCACAACTCCAATTGCTCGGCGGATCGGGCAGCGGCGCGATGCGTGGCGGCATCCAACGGGTTGACCGCCAGTGCCCGACGTGAATCGTCCAGGACGGCTTCCCAGTTGTCGCGAGCAGAATCGATTTCCGCCATGCGACGATAGACCGCTAATGCCGATCCGTCTCGCACGGCGTAGTCGGCGAGAACTTCGCGTTCGCGCTCGGTGTCGTCCATCAATCGATAAACCTCGGAGAGCTTGATGGCAGGGGCGTCGCGGCCGCACACGTCGCTGCTCACTTGGTGAACTTGCTCCAGAATGTCGGCAGCCTCTTCGAGACGACCCGCGTTCATCAGCATTTCAGCCGTCTGCAAGGCTCCTTCGAGATTGAACGGATGGCTGCGTTGCCAAGTTACCCATTCGTCGAGCGTCGACGTTGCCAGTAACGGCGGCGTGCTCCAGTCGACCAATGGGGCATAGCTGAAGGTTTGAGCCATCACGTAGTCGCGAAACTCTCCTTCCACAAACTCCAATGGCCCCAACTGCAACTCGAGACTGTCGTTGATAAACACGCCTTCGCCCAGATCTTTCAAGATCTGATGCAGTGTCTCGATGCCGTAGGTGTCGATGACGTAATCGACGACGAGACTCGATTCGTAATACGCGAACTGCAGATGGACCGCGCTTTCGGGGCTGAGGAATGCTTCGCTCAAGTCTCCAATCGGCGTCAACTGGCCGCCGAGAATGAGTTCACGGTATTGGCGATTCATCCGCTCTCCGCATCCCGGATGACGTTGCCGTTCTTCGTGAACCGAAATCCCCTCACTGAGCCAGCGCGGCATGCGATGGCGCGTGATATTGAGCGTCACGACATGGGCGTATTCATGCCACAAGACCGACTGCCAGTTCGTCCCCTGCATGGTAAGTGTCGCCGGACTCTGCGCCGTGATGACTCGCCCAAAACAGACGCCGAGGTATCCCCCCGCCCCAGGGAGTCCGAACGTGCGGACGGCGAAATCATCGGAGTCTGGGAAGATCTCAACGATGACGGGCTGTTCAGGTTGCCAGCCATATTTGTCGCCCAGAGTTTGCCGGGCGGCGTTCAGCAAATCGAGCACCGACTGGCCATAGATTGCCGCCTCACGCGACTCCATGCGCAGCAGAAAGTGTTCATCCTCGATCGTCGTAAACCGCTCCAGGTCGTCGCGAAGCTGGACCAGATTGAAAAGCGGAACGTCGTAGGCATCCTCGGCGAAGGCAGACTCGACCAGTTGCCAGCCTTCCTCCTCCTCACCTAGCCGCAACAGATCCTCGGCCAGTTGTTTGTGAGCGTCGAGATAGGTTGGATCAAACTCGAGCGACAGCCGTTGATGCTCTGCTCCCTCGGCAAAGCGATACTTCTGCGACAGCTCACGACCGATGATGTAGTCCACCTCGGGATTCTCTTCCCAGTGGGCCAGTGCGTCGTTTCGCAGCGAGTGGGCCGTCTCTTCGTCGTTACGAATGAATGCCAGCGCCGCCTGATACGCCAACGCCTCGGCATGCTGCGGGTTGATCGACAGTACCTCCGCAATCGACTCTTCGGCGGTCTCGTAGTCTTCGGCATCGATCGCACGGTCGGCCTTCAGCAACCACGTTGGAAGATGTCTCGGGTTGAGTTCCAACGTCTTCGCAAATTGCTCGGCTGCCTCCGCCAGATTACTTTGCAGCAGCGACCGACCAAGTCCGAAGTGGAGATCGGGGTCGGTCGGATGAATCTCGACTCCCTCGCGAAAGATCTCTTCCGCCAGAGTCAGGTCGTGTTTGTCGAGGGCTAGTTCACCCAGCGCGAGCCGTGGTTCGCGATGGTTGGGATTGTTGCGCCGGGCTCGCATAAAGAACGAATCCTGCACATCGCGGGCGTCCCCTCCGAGCGAAAGTGCCAGGTGTCCCAGCACGACGAGGTTGTCGGCATCGGTGTACCTCCACGGGTACGCCTGAGCGAGCCGTGAAATGTCGTCGTAGTATCCGAGAGCCAGATCCTCCTGACCCGCGAACTTCGCCACCACTTGACCCAGCCAACGCAGTCGAATGCTCCAGGTGTATTTTTCCAGTCCTGCCTGAATCGTCGCCAGCGATTCGTCGTAACGGCCCAGTGTCCATAGCGATTCCGCCTGAAGGTGGTACCACGCCTCGCCGTAGGCTCCGCCGGCGATGGCTGTCTCGGCATAGGTCGCGCACTCGGCGTACTCACCCGAAAGGAACAGGCCGCGTGCCTCTTCGATGTCGTCAGCCGAACGGGCCATCGCCCCGACCGTCAACGCAACCAAGGCGCAGGCCAGGGGAATCGACTGTGGTAGCAATCGCGCGATCGGCATTTGTTGCCTTATCCAGACTCCCATTTCGATGGTCTCCCGAATCACAAAGATTCGATTGGGGAACCTCTCTCCACGGTGTCGATGATAACGATTAGGCGGTCTTTGCGGCACCACCGCGGACGGCCAATGTGGGGGGAAGCGAGTTCGCTCGCATTCATCGGGGGAGTATCGGGGGAGATGGGCGTGCGAAACACCCAGCGCTACAGGTGCGCATTGATCCTTTGCAGTCTGGCGATCTCTCAGGGAGATCTGCCATCGACCTGCCACGCACAACAAACGACGCTAGAGCAGCAGGCGGCCGAGATCCAGAGTCTGCTGCAACTGCAGACACTGTCGGAAGGGACGTCGTCTCGCCAGATTCGCGACGCCGCCATCGACGCCTTGCCGCTCGGCAATCTGCGTCCCGCCAGCCGCGAGGCGGCCGACGAAATCCTCGACGACATCGCCATCTTTCGCAGACTGCCCACCGTTCGCTGCGAAATGACGCCCGAAGTCTACAGCTACTTTCGCTCGAACCCCGACATGGCCGTCGGCATCTGGCACGCCATGGGGATCTCGAACATGAACCTAATCCAGCGGTCGCCTTACTCATATGAGATGGCCACCGGCGATGGCACGCACGGCACTATCCAAGTCCTGCTGCGCTCGTCGAACAACTTGCTGATGCTCTGCTCGGGTGAGTTTCTCAACCCCGTCACCAATCGCACGATCAGTGCACAAGCTTTGTTCCATTTGGTGACGCACTTCCAACGCGACAGCTCCGGCAAGACCTGGTTGACGCATCATGCCGACATGTTCGTCAAGTTTCCGTCCACGACCGTCGAAACGATCGCCCGCATGATCTCGCCGGTCAGCAACCGCATCTGCGACCAGAACTTCGAAGAGATCACTCTCTTCGTAAGGCTGATGGATGTCGGCATGACCCGCCGACCCGAATGGGTCCATTCGCTCTCGACGCAGGTGGAAGGTGTGAGTGATGAATCCCGCTCACAGTTACGAGCGCTGGCCCACCTCGAAACCAACCAGCCACCGTCGGCAACGACGCCGACGGCCATCACTCCGACAGTGATCGCGCCCGCGCCGATTCCCATGCCCATGCCACCGATGCCAACGCTCTTCGGCGAAGACCTCTTCCCCAACGCGCTCCGGACCAACCGTCGCGCCGAAGGACCGGCTGTCAACTGACGCCGCGCCCGCTGGCTTCCGCAGACACACATCCGCGACAATCATGCCCCTTGTGATATACGCGACTTAGTTGATCTAAATGGAACGTCCACGGTGCCATTTCGGAAACGGGCGTTGGTTCCGCGCTTCACGGCAGGCGAATCTCGACGCTCGCCTTGTGGGCGGTGAGGCCCTCTTTGTCGGCCAGCGTTTTGACCGCAGGAGCGTCGGCGGCAAGCGCTTGCTGGTCGTACTGGATGATCGACGACCGCTTGAGGAAGTCGGTGGCACACAGGCCGTTGGCGAACCGGGCCGTGCCGCCCGTGGGGAGGACGTGAGAGGGGCCGGCGACGTAGTCGCCCAACGCGACGGGAGTGTAGTGGCCGACAAAAATCGCGCCGGCGTTCTGCACGCGCGAGAGCATTTCGTCGGGCTGGTCCATCGAGATGTGGAGATGCTCGGTCGCCAGCAGATTCGTCAGCAGGGCGGCTTCGTCGGCATCGCGGGCAAGGATGAGGGCTCCATAGTCCTCAAGACACTTCCGGGCGAGGTCGCCGCGTTCCAAAGTGGCGAGTTGTTTGTCGAGTTCCTGCTTCACCTGATCGATGAGTGGTGGATGCCAGGTGATGAGCACCCCCGAGCCGGGACTGTGTTCGGCCTGCGAGATGAGATCGGCTGCCACGAACGCGGCATGAGCCGTCTCGTCGGCGAGCACGATCACTTCACTCGGACCCGCGATGCTGTCGATGTCGACTTCACCGAAGACGTACTGCTTGGCGAGTGCGACAAACAGGTTCCCCGGACCGACGATCTTGTCGACCTTGTCAATACCTTCGATGCCATACGCAAGGGCGGCGACTGCCTGAGCGCCACCGATGCGGTAGACCTCGGTCACGCCGAGTTCGTGGCACGTCGCGAGAATGTCGACGTTGTAACCGCCGAAGTCGGTCGGGGGGACGACGACGGCGATCTGTTTGACGCCGGCCGTACGCGCCGGAACGACGGTCATCAACAGCGTCGAAGGATAGGCGGCGGCTCCACCCGGAATGCAGACGCCCACACGCTTGAGCGGCAGGTGACGCTGCCTGAGCGTGACGGTCCCGCCGCCACGCGGGCGAACGATCTCGGAATCCTGTGGCAACACCGCCGACTGAAACTCGGCGATGTTGCCCTTGATCTCCTGGATCGTTTTGAGGAATTCAGGATCAGCCTTGGCATGTGCCGTCGACAGCTCGGCGACACTCACTTTCATTGTCTCGGGCGTCAGCGACTTGCGATCAAGCTTCGAGGTGTACTCCAAGACAGCATCGATGCCGCGCGTCCTTACGTCTTCGCAAATACGCTCCACCACTTGCTGAGGCGAGAGGGGCTGACCGAAGAGTTCGATCGTTCGCTGCCTGCCTGCTTCCGATACGACATCTCCGCGCGGGCTGAGTTTGTCGCGCAGCTCGGCAAACAGCCGCTGTGCGTCCCCTTGAGAGCAGTCGATGGTGGCGATGTTCAAAGTCACTTCAACCACTCGAGCCTATTGTCCTTCACTGGGAGTTTCCGCCGGGGGAGTCACCTTGCTGAAGTCCCCCGAGACGATGACGCCGATGTCGTCGGCATCGATGTGACGCTGCAAGACTTCGACAACGTCGCCGGGAGTGAGGAGCATGATGGCCTGTTCCAGTTGGGCATCGTGCTGCATTGTGCGTCCCGCGTACATGGCGGCGTTCAGATCACTGGCGAGTTGCGAATCGTCAGATCGTTCGATCTTCTCTGACTCGATGTAGCCGATCTGGGCAGCCGCGAGTTCGGACGAGGTCACTCCCTCCTCGATCCAGCGGACGACTTCTTCGTGAATGGCCGTCTCGGCTCGCGGCATGTTCTGCGGATTGGCGATCGCGTACATCGCAAACACTGTGCGATCGTCGATGGAACTGGCCTGCAGAATCGAACCGACGCCGTAAGAGAGTCCTTCCTGCTGACGTACTCGATCTCCTAGACGGGAGGACAAGCCGCTGCTGCCGAGAATCCAGTTGCCGATCAGCACGGCAGGATAATCGGGATGCGTATCGCTGATGGGGATGACCATCCCCGCGAAGTACGTGGCGTTCTCTTTGTCGGGAATATCGATCTGCGTTCGGGCGATCTCGACCTGCACATCTCCCGGACGCGGGATGCGTTCGTAGGGGACCGCGGCGGTCCAATCGCTGAACATGTCGTCCAGGATCGGAGACAACTCGGCAATGTCGAAGTCGCCGACGATCGACAACTGCCCCTGTGCTCCGAGGTATTCGGAATGGAGTTTGATAACGTCTTCGCGAGTGACGCTCCTCCAGAGTTCGATTTCTTCTTCGATGTCGGGCGTGTAGCGCGGGTCGCCGAGTTGATAGTCGCTGAGCATTTGATTGAGAGCCGCTCGTGCGCGGGCGGTGGGGTCGGTGAGATCCTGCGTCAGCGACGTCAGCCGTTGGTTGCGAATCGTTTCCATCTCTGAATTCGGGAACGAAGGCTCCCTCAATACCTGCCTCAGAATCTCCAGCACTTCGGGGAGATATTCTCTGCGCGTCTCGATCGAGAACGTCGCTTCGCCCGAGTTGGTCGACGAAGGAGTAAGACGGGCGCGATACATGTCGAGGGCATCCTGCAACTGTTGCCGCGTCATTTGCTCGGTTCCGCGAGCCATCAGCGTCGGGAGCAGGGTACAAGCGGTCGAGAGATTCTCCAGCGATTCGAGGCTGCCATACCGCAACGTGAGTCGAATCTGCACGCTGCGCCACCGCGTGAGCTTGGGCAACAACGCCGTTTGCACATTGCCAAACTGCTTGAACGTCGTTCGGGCATCGATGTTCTCGGGAGAGATGTCAAATGCTTCGCCCTGCTGAACAGGTTCACGGCCTTCGTATTCGCCGATCATCTCAGCCAGTTCGGGCGTGGCGGGGACGGAAACTCGTTCCGCCTGCTGCGTCGGCAGGAAGAGTCCCACCGTGCGGTTGTTGCGACGCAGGTAAGTCTGGGCGACGGCCTGCACACTTTCGGGTGTGACCTGTTCCAGTCGATCGCGATAGAGGAAGTACAATCGCCAGTCACCCTGCGAGGCCCATTCACTCAATTGAATCGCCAATTGCTGACTATCGGAAAGAGACTGCTCCCACGTTCTCAGCCAGTAGGTCTGGGCACGCTGTACTTCTTCGAGCGTGACGCCATCTTCCGAGACCAACTCGGTCACTTCGAGAATGTTTGTCAGCACATCTTGAGGATCGTTCCCAGGCGATACTTCCGCATAGATTCGCAGCACTCCGGGATCGTGCAGTGCGAAGGCTGTTCCCGAAACGCGGGCGGCACGATGCGTTTCCACGAGCGACTTGTACAGTCTGCCGGAAGGCGTTCCTGTGAGGATGTGCTGCAACACATCCATCGAGGCGTAGTCGGGATGGGCTCCTGAGCAGATGTGATAGACGACGCCAGCCACGGCGACATCGCCGACCCGCCGTAAGGTCACTTCGCGTTCGCCATCCTGGGCAGGCTCCTCGGTGTAGGTGCTCGGGAGTTCCCGCTCCGGTGCGGGGATGGGACCGAAGTATTGGTCAATCAGCTCCAAGGCCCGATCGGTCTCGAACATCCCCGACACCACGACCATCGCATTGTCG
This sequence comes from uncultured Planctomycetaceae bacterium, assembly GCA_942492405.1. GTDB lineage: Bacteria > Planctomycetota > Planctomycetia > Planctomycetales > Planctomycetaceae > JANNSB01. The sequence continues at coordinate 164,505 of CALOES010000016.1, read as the reverse complement.
GGTTGATAGAATCGACGATAGAAATCGCGCAGGTTCGCCACCGGCACGCGCTCGATGTCGGCTCGATTGCCAATCGTTGACTTGCCGTAATTGTGCCATTCATAGGCGGCGGCCATCATACGTTGATTGAGGATCGACGTCGGGCTGTTCTCGCCGCGCTCGAATTCGTTGCGGACGACCGTCATCTCCGATGCGAGATCCTCGCCACGAATCAGACTGTTAATCATCCGGTCGGCTTCGAGACGAATGGCGAACTCGAGATTCTCGTCGGTGGCCGGCAGCGTCTCGTAGTAATTGGTGCGGTCGAGCCAGGTCGTGCCATTAAAATCGGCCCCATGGTCCTGCAGAGACTTCGGAATGTTGGGATGGTCGGGAGTCCCCTTGAAAAGCATGTGCTCCAACAGGTGGGCCATGCCAGCCTCGCCGTACCCTTCATGGCGGGAGCCGACGAACAGAGTGAGGTTGACCGTGACCTGTGGCTTCGACGGGTCTTCAAACAGGAGGATTTTCAGCCCGTTTTCGAGCCGATACTCGGTGATTCCCTCGACAGAGGTGACGAACTCGGGGTCAGCCTTGGCGGTCGCTGAAAGCATGATGGCAATCCCTGCGGCGAGAGTCGAAACCAGAAAAGTTCGTGACTGTTCCATTCGCGAAGCATCCTTAACAAGAAGCGTGATTCCAGGCCCATGCCAAGTGTGGAGAGTCAGGCCGGAAATCTCAAGGTGGAGAGGTGAGGTGAGCGGCGAAGGAGCAGGCATTTGGGAGTCGAGAGTCGTAGAATCGTCGGAATGTAGCGAGAGATTGATTCTGGTGACGTTTCCATCATGCAACGGCATTCGCTCGACGAACTGAACACGCCGATGAGTTTCTGGGAGAAGCTCTGGCTGACGTTCAAGCTATTGTTGTTCGGGGCGGTCGTCGGCCCCTTGCTGTGGGTCGGAATGAAACGCATCAATCAGCAGCCAACTCAATGGATCGTCGAGTACGCCGTGAAAACGATCGGCGTCTTTTACGTGACGCTTCTGGTGTTCGTCTGGTGGCGTCCCGCAGCTCTGAAGTGGTTCTACGCCTCAAAGGAGAGAGTGATCGACTTCTGGTTGATCGTGCTTCGTTTCGCCGTCCTGGCTTTCATGATCGTCGGAGCGATCAAGGGCGTGCGAACTTTTTTCGAGATCTAGTCAAGAATCCATTGCCCCTTGTTGGACAGCATTCAACAAAACTCCCGCCACCCGCTGCCGATCCATGGGAATTCGAGGCCCGACTCCAGCCTCAACTTCAAAATGAGCTGAGCCGCGTGGTGTTGTATGTGGCGAATGTTGTAGACGTGCAGTTCTGCACGTGGGATCGGTCGCCACGAGAAGCTGGCGACGGCCGCGAGCGACTCGGCGGTTTCGGCCGCCATCACTTCTTCGGCTCGACGACGGCAATGTTGCAGGTAACGCTGAATGTCGATTCGCTCGTATAGCGATGTTGGATCACGCCGTTCCAACTGTTCGTAGTCCGCGAACCATGCGGCATGTTCGATATGAAACGGCAGCAGTCTCTGGGCCTCGATGCTCTCGCACAGGTACAGATCGGCAAAGAACAACGTATGGAAGGCCGCCTGAGAAAACGGAAACCGCGCTACCTTCGCCTGCCACAACTGATCGGGGCAGCGATCGATGCACATTCCGAGTGTGCAGAGCGACGCGGTGTATTGCTGAGTGATCGTGTGTTTGAAGAGGTCGAGCATGTGAGCGCGTTGCGAGTTGTGAATGGCGAGTGGCCGGAAAATCCGTGATCAAGGGGCCTCATCAATCGTGTCACCGCATGTCCAGCGGATCGACATCAATCATAAACTCCACTCCTTCGGGAAGTTTGATCTTTCGCGACGCTTCGCGCCACAGGATCTGAAACGTCTCGGCTGATGTCGTCGACATCTGAAAATGAAACCGGTGCTGCCCTCGAAGTCTTGTGATGGGGCAGGGGGCAGGGCCGATGAGTTTGATCGGGAGCGACAGGCCAGCAATCTCTGCACGAAACCGATCGGCGAGGTTGGCGGCCTCCTGATGGGCCTGCTGTTCGGATGGGGAACGGACAATCACACGGGCCAGGGCGGCGAAGGGCGGAGCGGTTCGTTCCTTGCGGTGTTTGAGTTCCATCTCGGCGAATGTGAAGTAGTCATGCTGCGCCGCCAGCTTGATGACGGGCTCATCGGGACAGCAAGTCTGCACGAAGACACGCCCCACACGGTCTCCGCGCCCCGTACGACCCGCCACTTGGGCGATGAGTTGAAAGGTTCGCTCGGAAGCACGCAGATCAGGTTGATGCAGAATCGTGTCGGCATCGACGACGCCGACCAACGTAACGTTGGGAAAGTCGAGTCCCTTGGCGATCATCTGCGTGCCAAGCAGAATATCGACCTCGCCATCGCGAAACTTTGAAAGAGCCTCATCATGGCTGCCGGGCTTTTTCATCGAGTCGCTGTCCATCCGCAGCACTCGATAGTCGGCGAACTTCGCTTTGACTTCATCTTCGAGACGCTGCGTCCCGGCTCCGAAGTAGCGCAAGCCGGGTTGAGCACAATGGGGACAGGCTGTGTAAGGGTCGGCTTCATGCTCGCAGCTATGACACAGCACCTTCTTGCGGTCCCGATGCCAGGTGAGGGTGATGTCGCACTGCGGACACCGCACTCCCTGACCGCACTTCGCGCACCACAGCACGGTCGAATAGCCACGCAGATTGAGGAACAGAATGACTTGTCCCCCTTCTTTGAGGGCGAGACTCATTGATGACTGCAAGGCCCTGCCGATGGAATGCCCCTTCGTCACCACTGGATCATTCCGCACATCGACCAGCACGACCGGCGGCAGCGGTCGATGTTCGACCCGGTGAGTGAGCCTGAGCAGCACATCATGACCGTCCTTCGAACGCTGCAGCGACTCCAATGTCGGCGTCGCGGAACCGAGCACGAGTGGGATCGATTCTCTGCGGGCGCGTTCGCGGGCGACATCTCGCGCATGGTAGCGCGGGTTCGTCTGTTGCTTGAACGTCGTTTCGTGTTCTTCATCGATCACGATCAGTCCCAAACGCTTCGTGGGAGCAAAGATGGCGCTGCGGGCACCGACGATTACCTGCACATCACCATTCTGAATCTGTTGCCAGTGGTAGTGACGCTCAGAGTCGCTCAGATGACTGTGCAACACTGCGACCGAATCGAACCGGCAGCGGAACCGGCGGATCGTTTGTGGAGTAAGGCTGATCTCAGGCACCAACACGATCGCCTGTTTTCCGTAACTGACAACTTCACGAATCGCCTGTATGTAGACCTCGGTCTTGCCGCTCCCGGTGACGCCGTGCAACAGCAGAGTGCGATGCTCGCTGTTGCGGAGAGAGCGAACGATCTCATCTACCGCCCCGCGCTGTTCGGGATTGAGAGTGAGGTCGACCTGCTTCGCGACGGGAGCGTCGTCAATATTGAACCAGTCCTTGCGAACTCGCATCGCGCGGATGAGCTGCTTCTCGACCAGTGCCTGTATCGGTGCCGTCCCGCAATCGGCCTTCTCGGTCAACTCGCCGACGGGCATCGGCTCTGTCTCGCCCGACAGTACGTCAATCACGGCCTGTTGTTTCTTCGGCAACTTCTTTGTGGCCGCTCCGTTCGCCGTTTGAATGAGTTGATAGCAGACGATCTCTCGTGTCCCCGCCTGCTTCTTGACGCCTGCAGGGATAACGCTTTCCAGCACTTGCCCCCAGGTACACAGATAGCGGTCCGCGATCCAGCGGGTGAGATCGAGCATCTCCCGCGTCAGCAGAGGTCTGCGGTCGCGAACCTCGGCAACCTCCTTCAGCCTGCGACTCGTCTCGGGTTGCGATGTGACATCGACGCAGTATCCGGTGACCATGCGATTCCCGCGCCCCAGCGGAACCTTCACGCGCTGACCGGGCTGAATCAGCTCCCGCAGCGGCTCGGGGACAACATACTCGAACACATCATCCGGCGGCTGACTGAAGACGATCTTCGCAATCGTGCGGTCGGCTTCGGCGGCGATTTCCCACTCCGTGGGCGCGTCATCGTCATCAAAGAGCGAACTGGGCATGGAAGGGGAGGAGAGAAACGTGTCTTCAATTCAGTAGTTGATGGTTCAAGTTGGCCAACGTGTTCTTGAAACGCTGGCAGATCGTTTTCGAGTATTGCGTCGGCAGCGTTACCAGTCCATGATAGAGAGCGAACCGGTACCGTTAACGGTGAAGACTCTGGGCGCGCTGCACATGAATCTGCCTCTCAAGGACGCCAGATCGGTTGAAGCATGTCGCAAGCTGGCGACGTGCTGGGAGAAAGGGCTGATTCTCGACGCGGAAGTTTTCCCAAGGGTGATGAGCTATTTGGACGGTTGCACTGACGATGGCGTGCAACAGTGCATCGCTGTTCTGCCGTATCGACTCGGACCTCAACTACTTCGGCAAATCGACGAAGTTCGATCGCAGCCACACCCAGGAAAGTATTCTGTCTATGCACCGATGTTCCCCAGGGAGCAACATGACTTGGACACCCTCGACTCCCGCGCGAAACGTACATTGAGAATCGTTGAAGACTACTTGCGCAGTCCAACAGGCCCGGTCGCCTTTGAAGTCGATCATGACTCACACCATCGAGCGATTCTGGAGGAAGTTTGGGAAACGTGCCAGAAGTTCGAGACTGTTCCCGGAGAGATGTGCCGTAGAGAGAAGTGCCACGAGGATCGCATCCAGTATGCAGTCTTCTGTCGCGCGCACCACTTTGAAGCGATGTATGGCGAATTACCTCCCTGTGAGTAGTGCGAATGGGTGATCGGTGAGTCAGAGAGCGGTTTGTTGCTCTCAAGGAGCCGCGAGCGAAGGAAGTGGTTTCTGAGCGATCTACGCGTATTCCGCTTCCATTGGGCGCGGCTCTTGACGAAAAACACCCCTGGTCCGATCACTCGAACCAGGGGTGCATGCTTGACCTGCCGTGGCGATCACACCAGGTTGACCACCTTGTCGACGATGCCCTTCTCGCCGGGCGACTTCTCGCCCAGAACGATGTTGAGCTTGCCGGTGGCGGCGATCTTTTCGACAACTTCCAGCTCGCGCAGCCGCATCAGGACCGGGTTGTCCGCCAGCAGCTTGGCCGTGTTGGCCTGCGACCGCATGGCCGCCGTCTCCTCACGTCGGGCGATCAGGTTGGCCTCGGCCGCCTTCTTGGCCTCGGTCACCTTGTTCATCAAGTCCTTCATATCGCCCGGCAGGATGACATCGCGAATACCGACCGAAGCGATCGAAAGACCCAGTTCACTCGCCCGACGACGCACGTTGTCCTCGATCTCCTTCGCGACAGCATCCTTCTCCGTCAGGAAGGCATCGAGTTCGCGGGCACCGATCACGCCTCGCAGCACAAGCTGCGTCTCGCGATAGAGTGCCTGCCGCACATCGTCGGTCTGACTGACGGCCTTACGGGCGTCGTCGATCTTGTAGGTGACGACGGCATTCAGCCGCAGCGTCACCTTGTCGGCCGTCATGATTTCCTGACCGCCGACATCGACCATCGTCTCCCGCAGGTCGATCTCGACCACCTTGGCATCCGACTGACCCTTCCAGAAGGCGTACAGACCGGGAGTCAGTGTGTCGATGTACCGACCATCGATGAACAACACGCCGACACGGTCGCGATTGACCGCGTAGACATCGAGGACCCGCTGAGCCGTCGGCGACCGCGTGATGACCTTCAGCTCATCGTGCTCGAACCGCACATTGCGGGCATCGATCACTTCGACGCGAACATTCTTCTGGCCCGTCCACCAGGCATACAGACCCGCCGGCAAAACATGACTGAACCGATTCTCGATCCAGACCAGCGCCCGCTCGTGGTCCTTGAGGTCCAGAACAACAGCGCGCTCGGCGAGCGCACCCGACTTGACGATCAGGTCGAGCTTCTCGTGAGCGATCCACGGATCACGCTGAGACAAAATGTCGACGCGAATCTTGTTCAACGGATCGAAGAACCACCGCGTGCCGGCCTCGACCAGTCCACGGAACTCACCATCCCGGAACAGCAGACCCATTTCGTAACTGCGAATCTTGTAACGCTTCATGAACATTGCTCACCTCTCGTATTAACTGCTGGTACAATGACCAGGAAGATGCTGATTTGGTTCAGAGGAATTCTTGGGAGAAGGCGAGGATGAGGACTTTCCTGCAGAAAGTTTGGCCCAAGACTTTGATTGAATGGCTGATTCTCATCGCCATCGTTGCCATTCTGGTCGCGTTGCTTCTACCACCCGTTAAGTGGGCATCGAGCGGATCGGTGACCATTCCTGTTGATATCGTGGTGTTCGATGCGATGACCGCCGCGCCGATCGAGGGCGCCGATGTCGCGATCGTCTGGGCACCACCCGCGACTGGTGAGTTTCAGCTTCACGAGTATACGGAGAGAATCTCGCCAGGGCTGCAGGCGATGGACGGCATCGCGGCAACGACGAATGACTCAGGCATGGCGACGATTGATCATGAGTTCCGGACAGGTGCCAATTATGAAAGGCCGCAGACCCATGCGCATACACGGTGGTACTGGTTGCTCGTTTCCGCAGATGGGTACGGCACGGTCGCTGTTCCTCTTCGATATGAGTCGATGACGTCCGCAGAACTCAGGAGACAAGGCCGCTTGCCTGCATACGTCGGGCTGGTCCGATTCGAGTCAGAGTGACGGTTCGCTGACAGGCGTTCGCCATCCCTCGCGGCATTATCGACGTCACTCCGGACTGAAAGCCTTCGCGTGGTTTGCAAAGTCACTTCAATAGGGCGGTGCGAGTCGGCCAAACCCGTGGGCCAACACGATCGGCAGGAAGATGAGGTTCCTCAGCAACCTTCTAAAGAAGGGAAGCCTGGGTACGTTCTTCCACTCCAGAGGCAAGTCGTGTGTGGCAACGACGGCAAGTTTCTCAAGCCATCCCATCGTCAGCGGCCAATCGCAAATTCCCCGCCGCCATGCTTCAGGGATACCCGATGGACCAGTTGCCGCACCGATGATTCCACCGACGATGGCTGCCGTCGTATCTGTATCACCGCCGCAGCGAATGACATCCTCAATCGCCGCTCGATAATCGTGTTGATGCCGCAACCACGCATGAATAGCAATTGGCACAGTCTGATAGACGTAGCCGGAGACACCGCGCGCTGACAATGTGCTCGCGCTGAATGTTGATGTCGATTCAAACTGGTCGATACTCGCAACGGCACGCCTCATCAACTCCAGAAACTCTTCCACCGGTTCCGACTCCAATTGAGCCTTCAGCAATAAGAGGTATTCACTTGCAACGACCGGCCGACCGAGCGAGGCAACATGGGCTGCGAGTGCGACCGCCATTGCGCCCCAGCGTGCCTTGGGATCGGAATGTGTGATCTCCGTGCTGGCCGTAACGAACTCCTTGATCCGATCGAGTGGCAGCATCACACCGAGAATCGCCGACCTCATCGCGGGTCCGTTTCCCGCAGAGAACACGCCGCTGGAGGGAGGAGAGAACCCGAACCACAACTTAAAGATGGCTCGTGCAGTCGCCAGCCCCGTTCCCGCCGGCAGCGACAAGAGCCACCATCGGAGCCGCGAACACAGATCCCGTTGAAAGAGATCGACATCTCCATCAGCAACCAGAAGACTCTGCAGCACCATGCAGGTGTGTTCGGTGTCGTCGGAGAGCATGCCGCGTCCGAACAGAAGGCGATGTCGAACCGACGGCCCCAGCAGCCGCTCGGCCCGCCTTGGTGACAACCCTTCGTAGGGGAGTCCCAGCGCATCCCCGACTGCGGTGCCAATCAGACAACCGAGAACTGCCTGGTGTCGGTCGATCTGGTTGGAGTCGGAATCTCTCATGCACGTTGTACGCCGCAAATGGAGCGTTCGTGAGCAGTTTGCCAACGATTTGGAGGGATCATCCTCATGTGATCTTCACGTATGCGTCAAGCATTCTTACCCCCTCTCCCTCTCCCCCGCTGATTACTGCCGATTCAATCTGAGGTCTCCAGCGGGGGAGAGGGATGGGGTGAGGGGTCTGGAGGACGGCGTCGAACTTGCGCCCCTCACCCCGCCCTCTCCCCCACGGCAATGCATTGTCGCGAATGACAATTCTCAGTGGGGGAGAGGGAGAGTCTGAATCCATCATCTTTTCGTATTCATTCACGTGATTCCCATCTTCTGACTCACCTCGTTTCTCCGACCTCAAGAGACTGGTATGATGCCCTGCAGGAGCACTCCATGTCACTGGTGGAAGAAGTCTATCAACAACGTATCGCGGCCATGACGCCGGCGGAGAAGTTCCGGCGGATGCATGAGATGTTGTTTTGGGTGCGTGATTTGTACGCCCGGCAGCTTCGAGAGAAGCTGGGAGACATTTCCGAGGAACGGCTCAAGTGGGAAGTGGCTTTGCGGCAGTATGGCGGTGATCGAAGAACGCGGGAATTGATCGAAGGAAAGCTCCGCGATGTTCAATCCTGAAGTGTTCTTTCCGGTCTTGAAGCAAGTGGCGGAACTGCTGGAGCAATGCGGGATTCGCTATCAGTTGACCGGAGGACTCGTCGCCATCTTCTACGCAGAGCCGCGGTTGACGCAGGATGCCGATCTTGTCATCGATCCCGATCAGCTTCGGTCAAACCTCGACCAATTCATCGAAGGCGTACAAGAACTCAAATACGTTGCAAACGAGGCGACGATCCGAGACGCGGCAAGTCGAGGCCGGATGTTCCAGATCATCGATTCGCAGGAATGTCTCAAGGTTGATCTCTACCCGCGCGAACTCGTTGAGGGAGCACTCGATCGATCAGTTTGGGTGGAGCTTATATCGGGATTGAAGTTCCCAATCGCTTCGCGGCCAGATGTGGTCGCTTCCAAGCTGGTGTGGATCAGCAAAGGAAGCCACAAGAGCCGGCGCGATATTCGACAGTTGATGCTGGGAGCAAGTGACGACGAAGTGACTCAAGTTCGAGAGTTTGCAAAGAGGCTGGAGCTGACCGCACTGCTCGACGAAGTTCTCGCCGAGCCGGATGAGATTGAGTAGGGTCTGCCTGGAGTTTTCAAGCCATGTTCAGAAACCGATGGAGGTTAGCATGACTGGTCGCTGGCAGCTTGTGGCCATGCCTTTCACGCTCGCACTGCTTGTTGGTGCTGCGTTCAGTTCTACCTCGCATACTGCCGGCTGCGACGATGCACCGGCGGAGGACGCCGAGCCGGATTATGGCGCAATGTTTGGGCCACAGACGCGAACGCACATTCATCATGGGCTTCAGCGACGATTCGCTCGTGACGTTCAAGAGGGTCTTCTCAGTCTGTCCGTCTTCCTGGTGCCGGGCAGTGATGTCCTTGTCTCCACGCCAACTGTCCTGACCAAGGTCGACGATGAACTGGTAAAGTTTCCAGCCTCAGACCTTGTGATTGACGAAAACAAATGGTACCTGGTCGCGCGGCTTGACCCGCAGAACAACGTGCGAGTCCTCTCGTTGATTGTGGATACTCCTCCCTTGGAAGGTGCATTCCTCAAAGTGCGGAATCGAGACCGGTTCGAATTTGACGGTAGCGAGCCTTCAATGGCGGTTTACGAACTCTCTGAAGACGTTGTCGTTCCAAGAACCATGACGCTGTCGTATCACCTTGTCGGCTATTTCGAGCTGTAAGGCATACGGTTCATCAGGTGTACCGGCTTGCGACGCAGTAGCGGAAGTCGTGAGACTTCCGGCCATGCAACGCAGTCGAAACTCTCACGAGTTCCGCTACGGCGATTCCGTTCCAATTCCTCCCAGTTTCGAGCCGTGAGGCACCATCCGAAGGCAGAACGTCTGCAAATCACACGGGCGAATCGCGGAGTGCGGGGTCGGGACGAATTGGAAGGCCATCGGCCGGCGCGATGGGATGGCTTGCAGTCGATTGCTCGAACTGGTCAGCCCATCCTCCTGCCTCCGGTCTCCAGCCAGCCTCTTTCGTCGCGATCACCATGTACTACAAAGCGTCGCTTCATGCTGCCTTGGCATGGTCCCGAATTCTTTGCTGTCGCATCGCACTCGCAATGCATCAGCGAATCCAGGTGACATGCCTTGGCTGATCTAACAAACGTCTGCCTCCTTCCGGCTTCGTGAGACGCTCGTTTTAGCGTCGTACGACCCAAGGGGGTTGGTCGGTTACCAGCCGACGGGTTGGTGGTCGGTACAGGAGTCGAACCTGTGACAGCCAGAGTGTGACTCTGGTGCTCTGCCATCTGAGCTAACCGACGTCGATATCGTTCGGTTAGATCCCATTCGCGGGACATACAGCGCCAAACTCCATCGAGTGGCTTGCACGCCGCTGGACAAACGACATCAACGGACGGATATCGAGACAAGCGTCACATTCGGTGGGTTCGTGCAGATTGTTGATTGCGGAGCCAATGGCAACTTTCGGCTGATGGGCGGGCGACTGGCTGATGCTGGCAACACTCCTGGCAGTTCGATGTAATACGCCACATGACGACTGCAAAACCGTTCTCACCATCGTTGGTCGCTTTGGCGGCATTCACATCATTATCACTCGCGGCCTCGGGCGCTATTGCCGGCACCGTCACCTGGGACGGTCGACACTCGACCGAGGCGATCGAAGTGACTGTCGTCTACTTCGTGCCGAGCGATGGAACGCCGCTGGTCGACTGGCGGGACCGCGTTGATTACTTCTGCCGGCGGATCGAGCAGTTTCATGCTCGCGAGTTTCATGGGCAGTCGACGTTGACGACTAACGTCATCAACGAGCCGATGATTTCCGAGAGTACGACGGCTCAACTCAGAAACGGCGACGGCGACTTCATCTTCTTTCAAACCCTGCGAGAGGCCGACCGCCGACTGGAGTTTGGTGAAGAGAGAGGTGATGCCTTCCCCATCCTGCTGGTCTTGAGTGACACCAACTGGCGGCCGCTCGACGACTTCTATCGGCTGCATCCCGGCGAGTCGGGACTGGAGTTTGAAGGAAACTACAACAACGGACAGCACTTTCCCGGTGCGACTTCAGGCGGGGCGCGAGCGACGTATCTTTCTGACCAGGGGAAGGGCTGGGGGCTGGTGAGTGCCGACGGCTGGCGGGTGCCTTACCGGGGAAGCGACTGCGTCGTTTATCACGAAGGGTGCGGGCATACGGTGGGGCTGCCCCATCCGGAGCCGGGCAACGCTTCGGTGATGAGCATGGGTCAATACAACGGCTGGATCAGCGAATCGTGGCTCGACAACGATCAGAAGGCGAGACTCGGCTGGTCGCCACCGGAGGAAGCCGTCGATCTCGCGAGTGATCTCTTCACTCATTTTCTCGCGATTCCTTCGCCGACGGTGCCGAGTCCGGGCGAAGAAGTATCACTCACATTCGATTGGCCGGCGTCGGCTTCGGTGAAGTCGCTGAAAGTGCGGATGCAGACCGACCTGCGTGGGCCGTGGACCACTGTTCCCGTGGCTTCGGGAGGTTCACTCCCTATGACAGTCTCGCTCGGCACATTTGATCGTCCGACGCCAGTGAGTTATCGCATCGATGTCGAACTTGAAGATGGCCAGTCGACCGAGTTGTGGGGGTACTTCCAGGTAAGGGGCGAACGCAACACGCCTCCGCAGCCTGCAATCGTGCCAAACGATCTGGTGACTGCAGACACGTCGGCAGATGGCGAGTCGACTCCAGGCGATCTGACGAAAGAAGTCAACCTGCTCAGCTTGATCGATGTGGATCGAGATGCCGTTGCGGGAGAGTGGACTCTCGAAGATGGTCGGCTCACATCGCCCAAGCAGTTCGGCGCACGCATCGAGATACCATTCACACCCGAGGGGAGCTATCGCATGACCGTGATCTGCGAACCGCTCGATGAACCCGACGCCTTGAATCTGGGACAAGTGATCGCGGGGAACCGATTTGTCTCGATGCTGAACTTCACGCCCGGCGATGTGGGACTCAGCGCGCTGGAAAACGTCGATGGCGGCAACGTCGGCAACAATCCAACAACGGTTTCAGCGAACTTGTTCCAGAAGGATCGGCTTTCACAGATTGTCTGCGAAGTCCACGAAGAGGGGGTGCGCGTGATCGTCGACGGCGTCGAGATCATCAATTGGCACGGCGATCCGTCGCGGCTAACTCTCTCTGATTACTGGAACACGCCGAACGCGGTACTGTTTCTCGGTGCGTACGACTGCCGATATCGGTTCTATCGCGTGACACTGCAGCCGCTATGACGGCACAGCGAGTTTCGACTCACGATTCGTGGACGAATCCGGGGATTTCGTCCATTGTGATTGTGGCCAGTGTCCGTGCCAATTGACGATCGTGTTCAGAACCACAGGCGAACGGGTCGTATGCCTTGCGAGTCCAAGTAGGGTTCGAGCCGTCGGGCAAGTCGGGGCCAGTTGTGATGCGGCACCGCCGGATACAGGTGATGCTCCAGATGGTAGAGATGCTCGAACGCCACGGCCGAGAGAACGCGACCGCGAAACGCTCGGGTCTGCCGCAATTCACCGTCGGCTGAGGGATCATGCGGGAGATACGATGTAATAAGTGGAATGGTCCAAGCCCCCATCGTCATCAGTATCGCATAAACGATGGGAGACATCGTCCACGGAATCAACGCGATGCATGTCGCGTAGCTGGTCATGATGGCGATCGCCTCAAGGGCGAGTTGCGATCGCAGAGCGGGAGCATGTCCCCACGCCCAGTGAAAGATCTTGAACTGAAACCGCACGCCTTCCAAGAGGACGGCAGACAACTTCATTTTCGCAGCCGCTCCCTCGATATCGTCGTCAGCAGGAAACCGTTGATGATGATGCAGGTGCGCCAGCCGATAGGCCGTGCCGCTTCGGAATGCGAGCAGTTCAATGATGATCAGCAGCCGATCATTCATCCTTCGCGGCAATCCCAGATTGCGATGGACGAGATCGTGCGAGACCGAACCATAAGTGACAAAGCTGAGCGCGACGAGGTAAAACACTCCGATCAACCAGAAGCCTAGCGCGGCGGCCACGAAGTAAGCGACGCACCAGACAAATGGACTGACGAGTGAGAGACATCGGCGAAACGGCGAAACGCGAGTGAGATCGTGACCCAGTTCGTCGAGAGATGGTTGGCGGATGATGGCGTTCGATGGCACGGACACGGTGGCATTCCGAAAGAGTGGACGCTGCGTGTGACTTACACTGATTCGAGCCTAACGCATCGCACGATTCCGCGCATCAAGAGTTCCAGCACGCACTCCGTTTTCCCGGTCATGAGACTGCTCGTTTCAGCGTGTGCCAGAGCGAATCATGTCGACGGGCGTTAAGCTTCTTCTCCGCCTCCAATGATCGTCCGGTCAACCGCTGGGCTGGAGGTCTGCGGGGAGTCGGTCGAGATGGGTCCAGTCTGTCCGCGCTCGTGGCGGTTCCACCATTCATCGGCGGCATCAACGGTCCATTGGCCGGCGGAAGGGGATCGGCTCAGCATTTGCGCCAAGTCGCGGGCCGTCTGCGGCCGCTTGGCGCGAGACTTCTCCAGACAGGCGAGCAACGCGTTCTCGAGTTCGGGGAAAACATCCTTGCCCAGCCGTTTTGAGGGAGTCTCGGGTACTTGATCGACATGCAACCGGCAGAGTTCCATGAGATTGTCGGCATCGAAGACTGGTGTCCCAGTCAGCAGCCAGTAGCCGACCGCGCCGACAGCATACAGGTCGCTGCGATGGTCAACGCTGATCGGAGTCTGGATCGCCTCGGGTGACATGTAGAGTGGCGTTCCCGTCAACCCTCCGGAGGATGTCGCGGCTGCGGCATGGGCCTCATCGAGGGCCTTGACGAGTCCAAAGTCAAGCACTTTCACGACATCGGGCTGCGCACCACGACGATTGAGCATGATGTTCGCCGGTTTGATGTCGCGATGCACCAGACCTTTCGAATGCGCTTCATAAAGTGATCCGCAAACCTGCTGCAGAATGTGAATGACTCGACTTTCGGATTGTGGTCCGTACTTCGTGATGAGTTGCTGCAGGTCGATGCCGTCGAGGAACTCCATCGCGTAATAGAAGACACCTTCCGGCGTTCGTCCGTAATCGTAGATGGCGATGGTGTTCGGATGCTCGAGCGAACAGGTGATCTGCACTTCGCGCTCGAAGCGGGCGATCGACGCGTCGTTCACCTTTTCGACATCGAGCAGTTTGACTGCCGTCTGTCGACGTAGCATCGCATGCCGTGCCTTATAGACCACGCCCATCGCACCAGCGCCGATTTTCTCTTCGAGTGCATATTGGCCGAGTTGCTGCGCCTCGATGGCGGCTTTCTGCGCTTCCCTGCGGAGTCGCGACACCACCACGGTGAACATGAAGATCGCCACGGAACTCAGCGCCAGCAGGATGAACAGGCCCCAAAACGTCCATTCCAGTAGAATGAGTGTTCCGTAAGCCTCGACGTAATCGACTTCGGTCGTCACACCGATGCCATACTTGTCGAGCCATTCCCAGGCTCCAACGACAGGCACGCCGCGATAATCGTTGTAGCCCGTGACGTCGATGCTGCGATTGCCTGCAATGGCTGACTCGGCCATGCGAGTGAGAGGGCGTTGTGCCAGTCGCGATGTCGGACGGTATCCCTCGGTCATGTTTCCACCGGGATCACGAATCTGAATCGTGAGCATCGATCGAGCATCCGGACGATCGGGGAGCAGACCCAGCAAAATCAAGTCCTCGTCGAAACGGCTGTTGGAGACCATTACGCCTTCGTGATTGAAGGCAAACGTTTCTCCCGATTGACCAATGCGGCCGATCTGCAGAATGTCGGTGAAGTCCTGCTCAGGCCGAATCTGCAATCCAAGTGCGGCCACGATCTGAAAACTCTCATCCCGTATCGGAGCAACCACGTACATCGTCGGCAGCTCGGTATGCATGCGACCCGCTTCGTCTTTGATGGCGCGCACACTGGGGAAGGGGGGCGATACAGTCGACTGACCATCGAGTGCCATGGTCAACCAGGATCGGAAATCGGGAAGTTCTTCGAGCCCGAGAAGGTCCGGCGCGGAACTGGCAATGATCGCCTGCGACTTGTCGGCAATGATGAATCCGACATAGTCGTGCGACGTAATCACCGGACCAAGTTCCCGGGCGAGCTGTCGACGCAGATCCTCGGCATTGACAGGTTCGGCTGCATCGTCGGCGACGCCTTCCCGTTCGGCGAGAAGCTGATAGACATGTCGCCGCACGTTCTGATTGTTGGCGGCTGCTTCCGCGGTCGCGAGCTGCACGTCGAACCAGGTGTCGAGCATGCCGACTTCGACATTGAGCAGTGTGTTGAGCACCGAGGAGATGTTGGCTTCCATCGTCCTGCGAATCGCGCTCCGCACGAACAGGCCGAGTATCGAAAGCAGCAGGACGGCGATGATGGGCCAAATCCAGAGTTCCCGCTTCATGAAAGCCCCGGCGCGCGTCATTGATTTGCCGACGCGCGACTTCGCGAAGGTCATGTGCGCCTTGGGGTGCTGACCGGAGCGTGATTTACGGAGAAGATTCAGCGGATTCATCTTGGCAGGGGGGAGAATGGTTCCTCCAGCATGGGACGCAATGGAGTCCAGCGACAAGCAGAATGCCCATCTTCTCGCTTCTTGGCCGTCGGATTGTCCGCGCAATCGATTCAAACGGGTCAAACGGCCAGCCGGATTGGCTCCGAGATCAGGGTTGCCATTTCGAGGTCAATGCCCAAAACTTATGGGGCGCAAGACGAAGGTTCAAACTTCAAGGATGCCATGACCGACGTTCCCTCCATTTCTTCCCGTGCAGAGACACTGCGCTCCGACCTGACAGCGGGTCTGGTCGTCTTTCTGGTGGCACTCCCCCTCTGTCTGGGGATCGCTGTCGCCTCGGGGGCTTCGCCAATCTCGGGCATTCTGTCGGGCATTATCGGCGGCCTGGTGATCGGAGTGCTAAGCGCGTCCCACACCAGTGTCAGCGGTCCGGCGGCGGGCTTGACGGCCGTTGTGCTGGTGCAATTGAAGAATCCCGCTTTCGGTGACACTCCCGACGAACGATTCCAGGCATTCTTACTGGCAGTTCTGATTGCCGGTGTGATTCAGATCATACTTGGAGCGATCCGGGCCGGATTCCTGTCGGCGTTCTTTCCGGGCAGTGTCATCAAGGGGCTGCTGGCGGCGATTGGCGTCATTCTGATTCTGAAACAGATCCCTCACCTGCTGGGACACGACACCGATCCCGAAGGAGAGATGTCGTACGTGCAACCCGATCACGAAACGACGTTCTCTGAAATCGGCAAACTGTTTACTGGAGAGGTGCATTCCGGCGCGATTATTGTCGGACTCGCATCGGTCGTGTTGCTCGTCTGGTGGGACAAGTCAAAGTGGCTGAAAAAGTTGAGCATTCCGGGGCCGCTCGTCGTGGTCGTATTTGGAGTCGCGATGGCGGAGATGTTCCGCAGTTGGGGTGGGGAGTGGGTCGTCAGCGGATCGCATCTCGTGTCGGTACCCGTCGCCAACTCGCTCGCGGGACTCACGAAGTTTCTGACTTTTCCCGACTTCACTCAGTTCACCAACTCAGCAGTCTGGGTGGGAGGGATGACGATCGCCATCGTGGCGTCGCTTGAGACTCTTTTGAACCTCGAGGCCGTCGACAAGCTCGACAAACTCAAACGGAATTCACCTCCCAGCCGCGAGCTGGTTGCGCAAGGCATCGGAAACGTGGTCGCTGGGCTGATCGGCGCGCTGCCCGTGACATCGGTCGTCGTGCGCAGTTCGGTGAACGTCAATGCCGGTGGCAAGACGAAGCTCTCGGCGATTGCACACGGCGTGCTACTCGTGCTGGCCGTCGTCTTCTTTCCCACGGTGATCAACATGATCCCGCTGTCGGCTCTGGCGGCGATCTTGATTGTGACGGGCTTCAAACTCGCCAATCCGCAGATTTTCGTCGAGATGTACCGGGAAGGGAAATTCCAGTTCCTGCCATTCATCGCGACGGTCTTGGCCATTGTGTTTACCGACCTGCTGATCGGTATCGTGATTGGATTGGTCATCAGCGTTAGCTTCATTCTCTACAGCAATCTGAAACGACCGATCCGCAAGATCGTCGAAAAGCATATTTCGGGAGACGTGATGCGAATCGAACTCGCCAGTCAGGTGAGCTTTCTCAATCGCGTTGCCCTGGAGAACGTGTTGATGGATGTCCCTCGCGGCGGCAACGTTCTGCTTGACGGTCGCAATACGGTGTTCATGGATCCGGATGCGACGTACTTCATTCGTGACTTTGTCAAGAACGTCGCACCAGCCCGTGGTATACATGTGAGCCTCGTCGGGTTTCGCGACAGCTATGTCCTCGACGACCGTGTCCTCTATGTCGACTATTGCAGCCGAGAACTGCAGGAGACGATGACGCCCCAACAGGCCATCGAGATTCTGCAAGACGGGAACGAACGGTTTCGCACAGGGCGCCAACTGACGCGGGATCTCAATCGCCAGATGACGGCGACCTCCGATGGGCAGCACCCGCTGGCAGTCGTATTGAGCTGCATCGATTCCCGTAATCCCGTCGAGATCGTTTTCGATCTGGGACTCGGTGACATTTTCAGCACGCGCATCGCCGGGAATACCGTCAACCCACAGATTCTAGGCAGCCTGGAGTACGGTTGTGCCGTCGCCGGCGCGAAGCTTGTCCTCGTGATGGGGCATACCCGGTGCGGCGCGGTGACCGAGGCAGTCAATCGGCTGACGGCCCCCATCTCGGCGACGACCGCCGTCTGCAAGCATCTCACGCACATCGTCGAGGACATCCAGCAGGCCGTCGACGACGACCTGCGGAAGCGATTGCAATCGGCGACAGGGATCAAGCGGGAAGAACTCGTCGACGAGGTTTCCCGGCTGAATGTGACACTGGTGCTGGAGTCGATTCTCGATCGCAGCGACATTCTCCGCGAAATGGCCGAGAAGGGCCGCATCGCAATCGCGGGAGGCATCTACAATGTCTCGACCGGCGAAGTCGATATCTTCCCCCATATGCTGCGGCAGCCCGAAGCCGCATTGACATGATCCGCATGAGACGGTGGCCTTCACTGGGCGTGTTCTTGCTGCTGCTTTCGACCAGTTGTCTGGGCGAGGAGCCTTCCGCCCCGGTCGCAACATCGGAGTCGGCCAACCCCACACCTCCGCTCGTTATCCTCATTGGAGGAATTGATTCCGATCCTTCGCCGGAACAGATTGCAGGGACAGCCGTGCGGGGCGCGGGCAACTGTGGTCCCTTTCAGTTGTGTGGAGACCTGCTGACAGAGGGATACCGAGCCGAGTACTTCAATTGGAACGGCACGCGGGCGGGAGACATTGATGCCGAAGAGCCACCCGCCGCGCACGCGATCGCGGAATGCATTCGGAGTGAATTCACGACCCATCCCGAGACACTGGTCATTATTGTCGGCAATAGCTGGGGAGGGCACACGGCGTGGGAGGTGTGCGAACTTCTCTCTGCCGAACCGATGGTCGAGGTCGACCTGGTCGTATTCCTCGACCCTTCATCCCTTGGTCGCCACGACACGCTGCGGCCTGAATCGTTGCCGGATTGCATCGAGTCGGCAGTGACGTACTTCACTCACAACGCTGGAGGATGGGGAGCCTGGGATGACGAGCCACGCATTGAGAACATCGATCTGGGTGATTCCGCCAACGGTTACCTGTTCCCGGGTGGGCCGGCATACGATTCGATCTTCGACATCTCGGCACACATCGCGGCAGAGTGGGACCAACGGATCCATCAGGACATTCGCGAGCGGATTGCAGACATCACAAAGAGCTAGCGCCTGCAAGATGGTGCGTGACCGACGTCTCTTACAACATGGGCGACCAGAGTCTGGCCACGCCGTCACGAACCTTGATCCAATGGGAACGGCTGTCGATCGCTTCGATCGTCATTAGTTCCGCGGCATCAATCTTCGAGCGAGTGATTTCGATCAGGCGATTCGCCAGTTCATGACTGTAGCATTCGAGATTGAACTCGAAGTTAAGCCTGAGGCTGCGAGGAT
The DNA here is from genome assembly GCA_942492405.1 of uncultured Planctomycetaceae bacterium. Lineage (GTDB taxonomy): Bacteria > Planctomycetota > Planctomycetia > Planctomycetales > Planctomycetaceae > JANNSB01. The sequence continues at coordinate 145,506 of CALOES010000016.1, read as the reverse complement.
CCCAATTCCCCGAGCCGATGTGAGCCCATTGATCATCAACGATCAGAAGCTTCGAGTGATCGAACGGCGGAGGGCTGAGCCAGACACGACAACCTCCGGACACGAGTTGACGCAGTGTGGGAGTCGAAGCCCATTGCACGAACCGCGTGTGATTACGCGCGGGAACCACGATGTCGACTTCGATACCCCGCATCGCGGCGACATTGAGTGCCGTCACAAGCCCTGGATCTGGGAGGAAGAACGGAGTGACGATCCGCAGCGACTGTCGGGCACACGAGATGGCTCCGTGAAACGTCAGCCGTTGCTTGTCGATACTTTCATCGGGGCCCGCTGGAATCGCGCGCGCCCAGACGTCCCCCCGCGGTTCGATCTCGTCTAGAAACCAAGGCTCGCCGGAAAGCTCCTCCTGTGTGGTGAACTCCCAATCATCCGCAAAGACTTGCTGCATGGAGTGCACCACCGGACCACGAATGCGAAACTGAATATCGGAAACGGCACTTTGATCTCCTGACATGGCGAGATGTCGATGACGGACATTCATCCCTCCCGTGAACGCCAACTGGCCGTCGACCACCAGCAACTTGCGATGATTCCGCATGTTCCAATGCCAGAATCGTCCGGGAAGACGCGTCGGCAGGAATGTGGCGACCTGCACACCTTCGCGTTCCATCCGGCTGCAAATGCCGCGCAAACCGTAGAGGGCCCCGACATCGTCAACGAGCACGCGACATTGAACGCCGCGAGCACGAGCGCGGCCGAGAGCCTCCACAAACATCTCTCCCGCTTCATCGCACTCAAAAATGTAGGTACACATCGTGATCGACGCTTGAGCGCGATCAATCGCCTCGATCATCGCCGGATAGGCCTGTTCACCATCCAGGAGGGGTTCGACGCTATTGCCCGAGATCAACGAGTCCGCGGTCAGCGAATCGATCAGGCGTGCCAGCGAGGCCAATCCCGTGGGAATGTCGGAGTGCGAGACTTGTTCACTGGAGTCGACCTGCGTTTTGAGGCGACGGGGTGATCGCGCGGCTTTCAATCGACGGGCGCGCCGTTCGACGCGATTGATGCCGAAAAAGAGGTACAGCAGCGGACCCACGAAAGGCGAAAACCAACTCAGCACCACCCAATAGACCGCCGAGCGCGCGTCGCGCTTATTCAGCACGGCATGCAGCGAGGCAAAGAACGCCGCGACGAATGCCAAGACGGTCAGGATTTGTCCGGCGATTACCAGTGTCATGCGGAATCCTGAGGGGCATCACCGACCGCGTTCGCTGTGGAATCCGCTTCAAGGTGCAAGTCGACCAACAACGGAAGGTGGTCTGAGGCCGTTCTGGTCGACTTGTCGCGAACGATGGTACAGGCGCGCACCTTGATGTTCCCCAGACAATACGCCTTGTCGAGCGCGCCCATCGGGAGTGTCGCCGGGTAGGTGCGATAGCGAGAAATGGGGCGTGTCACGAGTTGGTAGTCACGAACCTCAAGTTCCTTCTTCCAGAGTCGATTCCGCCAATCGTTCGAATCTCCGATCAGCAATGTCGGCAGATGAATCGACTCACGATACAACGCGTGCTGCAACAAATGTCGCGTCTGCCATATTCGCTCACGAGCCGAGAGTCCCAGATGCCAGTTGATCACATGCAGCGGTCCCTCAGGCGTGTCGATGACGACCAGAATCGCCCCGCGCGCCTTTCGCCATTGCCACGTTAGCGAGATCCGATGGGACTGAATGATCGGCCAGCGCGACAGAATCATGTTGCCCCACACCCCTTCCGTGAGGTGGCGATTCCCCTGAAATAGCACATGCTCGAAGTGGAGCGCCTTCGTGAACATATCAGGCTGATCGTCGTGTCGAACCTGTTTCGTTTTATGCGCGATCTCCTGCAGGCAGATGATGTCGGGATTCTGGGCCTCGATCACGTCGATCACGCGCTGTGGTCGATACCTACCATCCCGGCCACCGACGCCGCGGTGAATGTTATAGCTCATGACCCGCATCAATCCGCTCCGCCGTCGTCGGGACGCATCATTAGCCCATTCTCTCTGATCTGACTGGGACACACATCGTGCGCTGTTCCATTGAACGACGATGGTACATAGGCAGCTACCACTGCCGCCACCAATTCGGATGCGAACTCCGCACCACAAAGTGCGTCCTCCAAAAAAAGAACCGGCATGCACCGCGGTGCATGCCGGCTACGAGTCAGGAATCAACTCAATGAAGCGTAAGCCTCTCTTTGGTATTGGCTTGAGTGACCTAGTAAAGAGTGACCGTACTATTGCCGTAGGTTGGCGTCGTCTGAACACGGCCGGTCCCGTACGACGATCCCAAAGGCTGAAGGTAAGGGTTGGACGTCGGTGGAACTTGTGCGGGTTGATACTGAGTCGGCTGATACGCCTGGCCCGTGAAACCGCTGAAGTTGTACTGCAACGGACGTTGTTGATTGAGGCCACCCTGGCACTGCGGACAGTTCACAACTCCATGCTGCGCACAGGGCACTTGTTGGCAGACGCCATTCTGACACTGCTGGCAACCGACGATACCATGTTGTGCGCATGGGGCGTTTGTACCGTAGTTCACGGGGCACGAACCTCCATAGCACCCGCCGGCCGCAATGCCCTGATTGACATAAGTCTGATTGCCATATTGCGCGCTGGAATAAGGATTGGCTCGATAGTTGGTCGTGCCACAGCGTCCGTTGGCACATCCGAAGGGTGAAAAGAAACCCTGTGCCGACGCCAGGCCGGGCAACAGGAATGCAGTGGTGAGAACAGCGGCGGTAAATTTGAGTGTGCGAAACATGAGACGTCCTTCCTTCAAGAGAGAGTGTGTGACAGGCGTCCGGCCCCTGGTGAGCGAGTCGGCTTGACTCGCGTCAGAATCAAATGCACTCGCCGTGCCAGTCGAGGCGAGCGCAGTCAATTCCACTCGCGATGTCTCTGAACATTGTCATCAGCCTTGAATTGAAGACCTGCCGCCCTCATTGTCGAATTGGTGACACAATGACATCGAGACGATCACACACTCATTGAGCTGAGCAAGAGTTACAATTGGCATTGTCAAAAGAGCCTGGAGTCGAGCGGCATGTCGCAACGACGTTGGACCACCTTCATCCTCGCATAGGTCGATTAGATGCATCTCGCAACGATCAACTTTGGCACGGGAAACACGAGTCAACTCGATGAAGATCAGTTGCGGGACAAGGCTCTCTGGTATCTCGGGGATCTCGAACGTAATGGACAGATCTACCAGAACTTCATGGCGGCATGGACCAACGATGGACTCGTTGCGCATGTGGAAATGTCGTTTCGCGATTCACTGGCCAAGAAACACAATTCCAAATGGGGCAATACGACCCTTGAAGAAGTTCGAGAAGCGTTCGGGTGCGAACCCTCTATCACCATCATCGAGGACACGAGTTTGCGAGACTATCGTCCCAACGTATTGAAGCGATCGACATCCCTATACTTGTTCACACACTTCTTGACCGTTGACCATCCAATCCGCTCGGGTGATACAGGCAGCCCGATCCCGCTCTATCTTTTGAAGCTGGCCGACCCAACGCCGGATGGAGTTTTCTTACGGGATCATGTCGTTTCCTGGTGCAGATCCTATCGCGCGCACGATTCTATCTGGTTGAGTTCGGGAGAACTGGAAATGAAAGCCTACCGGCAGTTGGCCGACCCGATGAGCGAATTGTCCGAGTCTGGCCGTGAGATTTGCGCCGGTATCGAATCATGGACCAGCAAGCCGACTTACTACTACCTGATGCGATACTGGGGCAGGGCGGGCATTGAAGAGAAACGCCGCTGTCCAGGCTGCGGCAGGAAGTGGGCTGTGCCGGAGAACATGGGCGTCGAAAAGACGGAAGTCTTTTTCAAGTTTCATTTTCGCTGCGAGACATGCCGGCTGGTATCCCATTGTGCGGTCTCATGCGAAGATGAACGCCACGCTCGGATCGGCGAGTATCGTAGAAAGCGGAAGAAAACGAGCAACTGACCCTGAAGCGAATTCGGTGGGGATCCGTCTCCCGGCGTGATACCATTGCGGGCGGTGATTCCTTTTCTATACCGGCTGAGGTCATTGTCATGAAGTCTCTGAGAGTGCTCGGCATCGTGTGCGTGATAGCTGCGTCTATAACCTCATCACAGGCGGACGATGCTCCAACTCCCGATTATCAAACCCAGATCGCTCCGCTGTTCAATAAGTATTGCGCGGGGTGTCATGATGATGATGGTCGCGATGGGGGTCTGTCGCTGGCGAGTTTCGAGTCGCTGCAACAGGGCCTTGAAGAGGGGCCGGCTTTGCTGGCAGGGGATGCCGAGGGGAGCCAGATCGTTCGCGTACTGACGGGCGAATCCGAGACAGTCATGCCTCCGGAAGGTGAGCCGCGTCCGACTGAGGAAGAGATTGCATTGATCGCCGCCTGGATTGATGCCGGTGCCAAAGGACCGGAAGGGGCCGCGATCAACCCGTTGATGTTGATCGTCCCCGATATCGCCAGTGGAAACGACATCAGCCCCATTACCGCGTTGGCGGTGTCGCCGACTGATGAAAGCATTGCCGTCGGCAGGTTCGGCAGCGTCGAGGTATTCACATTTCATCACACGCAGTCGATGGATGAGAATCTCGAACAGCCGTTGCTCTCGCTGGATTCGTTCCCGGGCAAGGTCAACGGCATTCACTTCAGTTCCGATGGGAGCAAACTCATCACGGCGTCGGGAGTCTCCGGGTTGGGCGGCATCGCGGCAATCTGGAATGTCGTCGATGGAAGTCTGATTCAACAATTCGAGGGACATCGCGACACGCTCTACGATGCCGAACTTTCTCCTGATGGAGCCACGCTGGCGACATGCAGTTACGATCGCACGATCCGTATCTGGGATGTTGCAACGGGTGCCGAGTTACGAGTGCTCGAAGGTCACAACGGCGCTGTGTACGACGTGGCCTACAGTCCCGACAGCCGCTTCCTGGTGAGCGCCAGTGCGGATGATACCTGCAAAGTCTGGCGCGTGAGCGATGGCGAACGGCTCGATACGCTGGGTCAACCTCTGAAGGAACAGTATGCGTGCGCCTTCAGCCCCGATGGTCAGTACATCGTGGCAGCCGGAGCCGACAACCGCATTCGCGTGTGGAGATTCATTTCAACAGAGGGACCGAGGATCAATCCGCTGCTGCATGCCCGGTTTGCACATGAAGGGCCGATTCTCGAGATCGCTTTTAACGCCGGTGGTTCGACGCTTTATTCCTCTGCCGAAGATCGCACTCTGAAGGCATGGGAAACCGCCGGCTACAGCGAACGTCAACTCTGGGAAGGTGAGCCTGCTGTCGCGATGGCACTCGCGCCACTCTCCTCTGGCGACCGCTTTCTCGTGGGCCGCATGGATGGCAGCTTGAGCCTGCTGACCGTAACAGCCTCAAACGAGGCAGGCGCTGGCACAGTGGCCGACATGCCGACCGTGATTCCGTCCGGTGACATGGCGCAGGTGGCGGAGGCCGAGCCGAATCAGATGCCCGAACAGGCGAACGCAGTCGCGATCCCCGCGACGATAACAGGAATCATCGAAGGGAATGTTGATGGAGTCATCGACAGCGACTTGTTCCGCTTCACCGCGAAGGCGGGTGAGGAATGGGTGATCGAAGTCAACGCCGCCCGCGCGGGATCGAAGCTCGACTCACTGATTGAAGTCCTCGACCTCGAAGGGAATCCCATCGAGCGCGTGCTGCTGCAGGCAGTGCGTGATTCGTACTTCACGTTTCGCGGAAAGGACAACACCACCGTCGACGACTTTCGCGTCTTCAACTGGGAAGAGATGGACCTCAACCAGTTTCTCTACTCCAATGGCGAAGTCGTGAAGCTCTGGCTTTACCCGCGCGGACCTGATTCGGGATACATGGTCTATCCCGGCCAGGGGAATCGCTGGGGCTGGTTCGATACGACTCCGCTGGCCCACGCACTCGGCGAACCGTGTTACATCGTCGAACCCTATCCGCCGGGAACAGAACTCGTCCCGAATGGTTTGCCCGTCTTTCCGATCTACTTTGAGAACGACGACGATGCCCGTCGTGAGTTGGGAGCCGACTCGCGTTTGTACTTCACCGCGCCTGCTGATGGCGATTACCTCGTGAGGATTCGCGACGTGCGCGGCTTCGAAGGAGCCGAGCATACCTATTCGCTCACCATTCGACCGAGACAACCCGACTTTCGAGTGACGGTCCATAACGGCGGCCCGACCGTCAACGCGGGAAGCGGGAAAGAGTTCCGCATCACCGCCCAACGAATCGATCACTTCGAGGGGCCGATTCGCGTCGATATCTCCGGCTTGCCACCGGGTTTCGCGGTCACGACACCGATTGTGATTGAAGAAGGTCAGATCGAGGCGTTCGGCGTCATCACCGCGACAGCCGACGCACCGATGCCGACGCCTGAGAATGCATCGACGACCACCGTCACTGCGACGGCAACGATCCTTGGTCAAGAGGTCACGCAGGATGCAGGCAATCTGGGCGAGATCAAACTGGCCGAGGCACCCAAGCTCCTGGCCCGCATTGTCGCTCGTGATGGGGGAGCGATCCCAATCGCCACGCACGAAAATGGTTTGCTCGAGTTTGAAATGCATCCTGGTGAGACGATTACGCTGGGTGTGGTCCTCGAACGCAATGGCTTCGACGGAGTTGTCGGTTTTGGAACCGCGGGGGCCGGCCGCAATCTGCCGTTCGGCGTCTACATCGACAACCTGGGACTTAACGGCCTGCTGCTGCTCGACGGCCAAACCGAGCGAGAGTTCTTCGTGACCGCCTCTCCGTGGGTCGAGCCCCAGAGCCGACTGTTCTTTATTAACGCCGGCGCGGAAGGTGGGCAGACATCGCAGCCGGTGCTGCTGCACATTCGCGGCCGCGACGACTTGGCGGGTAATTGAATGAAAGTTTCAGAGTGACATACCAGAGATAGGCCGTCGCTCCGAGAGCACAGCAATCGGAGATTTCGGCGGAATTCCCAATCGAACAGCCGATCGAGTTGCGCGTGCCCTTCGGTGTCGTTTTGGCCGTCGACATGTCCATCCCATCGCATTGTTGCGATCCTGCCGTTTTGGCGGTCAAGAGTCCAAGAGTACAACCGTAGAGACACGCACTTGGTGATACTCTTGCGATACTCTTGCTTGTACTCTTGAAATACTGTTGCTCTCCGATTGCCGGCCCGCGCGGACGAAGACTCGTCCGTGTACACGTTCCGTCTACCCTCAGGTGCGCGGTTGCGCCCGCAGCGGTTCCCAGCGGCGCAACAAATCTTCCCCCTTTCCCCCACTGAGAAGTTCTGCGATTCAACCGCCGCGGAACTGTGGGGGAGAGGGGACCGGAGTGAAGTTCGATTAGCTCGCCTACGAACCCTGCGGCCGGCGGCTCTCCGGCTGAGCGTCCGACGAAATGCCGAAAGCCACTCCAATACCCCTACCGATTCCCGCGATTCCCGCGATGTCGCGGCTTCCCATCATCCGTGTTGCGCTTTAGAATCTCCTTCCCGCAATCGGGGCCGTAGCTCAGTTGGGAGAGCGCTGCGTTCGCAATGCAGAGGTCGAGGGTTCGAATCCCTTCGGCTCCACTTGATGTTGAAGGAACCCCCACTTAGCCCCCGGTCAATGACCGGGGGGAATCGGGACGTAATTCATGCTGAGCGCGCTACGGTTGCGCTCCCCCGGTCGCTGACCGGGGGCTAAAAGGACGAACACTTCAATGAAGGCAACGTGTCGCGACTGATTGCCATCGAAGGCATTGATGGTTCCGGAAAAGGGACTCAAGCCGCACTATTGCGCGATCGGCTGCATGCCGATGGAAGGCGTGTCGCGCTGCTCAGTTTTCCCCGCTACGAGTCCACGTTCTTCGGCCGGCGGATCGGCGAGTTTCTCAATGGCCGATACGGCGGGCTGAACGAGATTCATCCGTTTCTGGTTTCGCTCCTGTATGCCGGCGACCGACTGGAATCGCGGGAGACGCTCCTCCGGGAACTCGACAATCACGAAGTCGTGATCCTCGACCGCTATGTCGCTTCGAACATCGCCCACCAATGCGCGAAGCTCGCCGAAGAAGATCAGGCGGAACTGGAGGGCTGGATCGAACAGATTGAGTTCGGCCAGAACAAGTTGCCGCGCCCCGATGTGACTTTGCTGTTTGACCTGCCGGCCGCTGCGGCCCAAGAGTTGATCGCGAAGAAGTCTCAACGCAGTTATACCGATCGGTCGGCGGACCTGCAGGAAGCCGATCTGGGATACCTGCAGCGCGTGCGCTCGGTCTATTTGCGACTGGCAGCGCGGAGCGAGAGTTGGCAGTCAATTGCCGTCGAGGAGTCAGGCGCGACGCGGAGCATCGACGACATCGCGAACGAAGTGTTCGACAAAGCCATGCCTTCCTGATGCGGTCAGGGACCGACGGCCTCAGCGGCTTCCAGGCCCGCTTGCAGTTCCGCCTCGGGAACGGGATCACCGGGGACGAGGATGACGGCATTCCTTAAGTAGGGGAGTGCCTCCGCGGGCCGTCCCAGTTTTCGCAGCAGGACGCCAAGCGCCAGTTGCGAGGGAGCGTGGCTGGGTTCCAACAGCACCGCTTGGCGATAGGCTTCGAGCGCAAGGTCCAACTCGTCGGTTGATTCCAGCAGCAAACCTTTGTTGAACCAGGGGACGGCGTTGGTCGGACCGAGTTCACAGCACTTCTCATACGCTTCGAGCGCGAGTTGGACTTCGCCAACAGTGTGGTAGATCGTGGCGAGCATAAAGGCCGCGTTAGGATTTCCGGGAAACCGCTCTCCCGCCTCCCGGGCCGTGGTGATGGCACCGTCGTACTGGCCGAGCATCAAATAGGCGTGGGCCAGATTCAGCCGCGGTCCCACGAGATCCGGCGAACGTGCGATAATGCGTTCGTAGGCACTGGCGGCCTGTTGCCATCTCCCTTGCGCCGCGTACAAGTCCGCTTGTTCGGAGAAGCCCCGGCCGAGCGCCTCGTGCTGCTGAACCTCGCTGAGATACGGATCGGCCATCGCATCGGTCGCTTCGGGCATGCTCATTGCCTGCTGATAAGCGGCCGTCGCCGCGTCGAGATCCTCCAGCCGCGTGCAGACTTGTGCCAGCGCCACATAAGCCGGCCGTGCGTACCAGCCGGGCTGATCACAAGCCGTCGTTAGCAATTGCCGGGCCTCCTCGAGTTCGCCGCGTTCGATCAGCATCCGGGCCAGTTCCAGACTGACATGTGGGTTTCTGGGCGACTGCGCGAGTGCTTCCCTCAATTCGGCGATGCTGGCGTCGACCTCACCCAGGCGAACGAGCACGCGCGCCAGACGCATGTGTGAGGCCAGATAATCGGGATCGTCATGCACCGCCCGCTGATAACATGTCCTGGCGAACTCCAGATCGATAGTCTCGTGCAAATAGCCGCGCAGATGCCACCACTTTCCTGCCTCCGGTTCGCGGAGGCAGAGGTATTCAAAACACATCTCGGCCTGCGGAACCAGGAAATGTGCCTGAAACGTCATTGCCAATGTGGACCAGGCATTGATCGAATAGGGTTCCGCTTGCGTTTGCTGATACGCCGCCTCGATCGCGGCCGCCACTTCGCCATCGAAGTGCGTCAGGTCGGGCAGCGCCAACTCGGGAGGGGAGGGGGGACGACGCAGGAAGACGACCAGCGCGATGGCACCGACACTCAAGGCCACGCCGAGGATGAGCGCGATCGTCCGCATTCGTCCGGAACTGGCGGTCATGGTGTGGAGTGCGGAAGTTCGACGGGATGAGGAAATCCTTCAATCACCGCGAGCACGCGATCGGCCGGCCCCCCGTCGATAACCTGAGTCGTTCCATCGGACCAGGTGATGTCGATCTGATCGAAGTGATCGGCCGCGAGTCCGAAGTGCAACTTGAAATCGCTGCTGGTGAAGTAGCCTTGATAAGGATTCAGGGTTCGCGTCTGCCGAGTACCATCAAGCGTGACGGTCACATGGGCGGCCAGTCCGTCGCGGCTGTTGCCGCGCCCGACGAGTTGCACCTGCAGCCAATGCCCCGACTTCGGAGCCTCGTTGAGAAAAATCCGGGCAGGGCCGGCACAATTGGTCAACAAGACGTCGACATCGCCGTCGCCGTCGAAGTCGCCACCGGCCAGGCCGCGCGAGATTTCGCGTCGGCTCAGGAAGTCGTCTGACGTAGAGATCATCTCCTCATAGGCTCCTGGAGCGGTACTCGTCATGATCTGATTCACCTGAGCGAAGGCGGAAGCGATGTCGCCGTCAGTGCGGCCACTGTGTGAGTCCTCTCTTTTGACGGCACCGTTGGCGATCAGCAGATCGAGGTCGCCGTCGTGTTCGATGTCGATGGCACACACACCGAATCCCGTCGATTGCAGTGAGGGGACTCCCAGGCCCGACTCCGCCGATTGATCGACCCAGGTTCCGTCAGGTCGCCGTGCGTAGAGTGTGTTGGTCTGCCCGGTCAGATGGGTCAGGAAGAGATCCGATGTCCCATCGCCGGTCAAATCGGCGGTGCAGACACCCATGCTGGCCTCGGCTTCCCCCAGTCGGTTGAGCGCAACTCCCTGCAGCAGGGCTGCGTCTTGAAAGTCTCCGCCGGGCTGCTGGACCCAGAAGTGATTGGCTTCCATGTCGTTGGCGATGTAGAAGTCGATCAAGTTGTCGCCGGTGAAGTCTTCGCAAGCGACGCCCAACCCTTTGCCGACATTGCTTAAGAGACCCGCCTCACCCGTGACTTCGATGAATCGAGGGACGCCGGCATCGGTCTGGCCGGTATTCTCGAACAACCGGTCGATGGTACCAGGAAACGCGCTCGGGCCGCAGTAGTCACGCAGCCCGCGTGCATCGTGGCAGGTTTCCCCCATGCGATACTGCACGTAGTGCACCACGAACAGGTCGAGGTCGCCGTCGCCGTCGTAGTCGGTGAAGCTGGCCGCGCCACTCCAGGCCGGGCACTCGATGCCGGCTGCCGACGTCGCGTCGAAAAACGTCCCGTCGCCGTTGTTGATGTACAAGCGGTCGCCGTCGTAGCAAGTGAGATAGAGATCGGGGAAGCCGTCGTTGTCGGCATCGCCGACCGCCGCTCCCATGCCGCCGTGCAAGCGCTCAACGTGGGTGAAAGCCGTCACATCTTCCAGCGCGATGTCTGGATGGTGCCGCGAGCGGAAGAACTGCGCAGGCTCACCCGTCTCGGGTGAAACAGAATCGACCAGAAAGAAGTCGAGCGCGCCGTCACGATCGAAGTCGAGCACGGCACCGCCTCCGGCCATGATCTGAGGCATCTCGTAGTCGTCGAGCGAACCGGGGTCGTGGATGGCCTGCAGGCCCCAGCTTTCGGTCACCTCTGCAAACAAACGAGGCCGCGGAGCCTCGCCGGGCTCCGCAGCCTCTTCTGTCTCAGATCGACATCCCGCTACAAGAACACATGCGCAGACAACGACCAGCAGGGCTCGACAAACCAAAGGTGCCGACACGTGATCCCGCAGCGCATCCACAATTCTTCCAACGGCGATGCTCAGGGTGATCCCAGCAATGTGTTGGATTCTCCACCGCCGGTTCCATCACCAGAACCACCAGCCCCACCAGAGGCACTCACGAAATTGATGTCCAAACTGTCACTTCCATCTTCGGGGATCGTGATTGTGACGGAGTCAACCTGGGGAGCCCCACCCATGCTCGACATCATCGCACTCGGGTCGGTGGAGCCTCCGGTCCCGCCGGCGGCAAGGCTCGCCGTATACTCTCCAGGAGGGGCACCGTCTCCTTCGGAGTAGGTCGTCAGCGTGAAGGATCCATCGGAACCGATCACGCCGGCAACCGACGGTTTAACTTCATCAGGTCCGGTGATCGGATAGAGTTGCAGGCTGCCGGAGCTATGGACGGCTCCATCGACATAGACCTTGCCCGATACGCTGACAGTGTCGAGCTCGTCACTTCCCCCACTGCATCCCAATGTGCAGGTGCACAACGCCAGTGCGGTCACAATTGCAAAACAGTCTTTCACGTACAACCTCACACAAGTTCGAGGAGCGAATCGATGCGATCCACGACACCCTGTCGTTGGATCAATGTAACTGTAACGATCGACAGGCCGCAATCACACGACTGCGGCCTGCCGAAAATACCTTAATCTGAAAGTGAACTCTCAGGACGAACTCTAGAATTCGCCGACCAGACGCTCACGTTGGCCGCCGTTAAACGTATTGAGCGAATTCCAGGTTGTGCCGACCAGACCGTTGATGTTCGGAATGTCGCGGTGGGCACCGTCCATACTCTCGTTGATGAACTTGACAGCACCGTCAGCCATCAGGAAGAAGCCGCCTCCCTCATGGACGCTGCTGGCTCCCGGCCAGTTGTTATTCAAGCCGAAACAGCTCAAGTAAGTTGGCTGGCAGACGTGGGGTCCACCTCGCCACCAGAATCCACCGGCGTTGCCGTCAGGACGAACCCAGCTTTGGCCGGCACGAAATGCACCGAGCCCGATACCGCCGAAGCTCATCGAGTCGGAGTTTGTCTGTGGAGCGATCAATGCCGCGCGAAAGACCGCGTTCTCGGCGGGATTGCCCCGTAACCGACCGTGCCCCATCGCGGTATGAGACGCAAAACCGGGCAACGTTTCGAAACCGGCAGTCGAACATTCACCCAGCAAGATCGTCTGGGAGGTGCCGTCCTTGATGTCGGTCAGCGTTGTGCCGGCACTGGCATTCTGCATTGGTCCCTGAGCGTCGTGCGAACCACGCCACCACCAGTCCCAACCCATGTTACCCGCGTAGTTGGTTTGGGCGATACCGCCGTGCGGCAATCCGCCATTGAATCCCGGGTCCGAAGGACAAATCAATGCAGGAATGATCTGAGCCACAGCCGGCTGGCCGCCCACCATCTGCGGACCAGTGGGGAAGTTCGGGTCGGCACCACCGTCGTTCCAGATCGGAGCATCGAAATTGATCTGGTTGTACAAGGGGCCTTGATCGAGCTGAGGCAGGATCATCGAAATCCAGGTGTGATTTCGCGGACGCGGAGCCGAGAACCCACCCCCCGAGTAGTACACCATGATCTGCGTGGGCGGGAAAACGTCGTGAATTTCGTGATAGTTATGCATCGCCAGGCCGAGCTGATGCATGTTGTTGCGGCATTGAGTTCGGCGAGCGGCCTCGCGCGCCTGCTGCACAGCGGGCAGCAGCAATGCAATCAAAATGGCAATAATGGCAATGACCACCAGCAATTCAATCAACGTAAACGCTGATCGACGCGAACGAGCTAACCCCCGGCGCATGGACTTCTCCTTTAGAAGAGAATGAAGAATAGAAGTGCAAACGAGACGCACCCGTAAAAAACTCGACGAATCGGCCCGCTAAATCAACAAGAAATTTCGGTGAAGGAATGAAGTTCCCTACTATCGAGAATAGCTGTGGGAACAAGCCAAGTCAATCGACGTCGAGCGCATTTATCGCAAGAGACGTAATGGCTTACACCCTTCCTGGAGCAACCAGTACCCTGCTGGGAGACTGTCGAACCGTTCACTGATCCCACTGGACCACTCAACGACCAATGTCCCCGGAATTTCAGACGATACGTTTGGCAGAAAAATCGTTCGCTCGTTCGAGGCCATAAAACCGTTACCACCCTCAATCTGCTGCAGTATTCGCAATTCGCCCGTCGACCAGATCAGGCGAGAACCGACCGCGTCGCGGTTCGAATCGGTACCCACAAGTGTGACAATCGTTGGAAGCGTCCTGGGCACTGTCGAAGTCGTGTTCTCGAGCAGGGCTACGGGGCGGTCTTGATGCACGATGGCCACATCGATGCGGCCATCGCGATTGAAGTCGAGCCGGGCGACTCCACGCCCCAGATAGAGATCCTCGAAATAGGCCCCTGCAGAGTCGCTGATATCAGCGAATCGCCCATTCCCCAGATTCTCGAAGACTTGCGGAGGCATTTTCCAGGGGCGACCGACGGCGGAGTAATCGTCGATGTCGCCGTTGGCCACAATCAGATCGGCATCTCCATCGCCATCGAAGTCGGCTGCCTGCGTTCCGAAGCCCAGCACATCTCGGCTCGATTGATCGAGCGACGATTGTCGCGTTGCGTCTCCAAAGACGCCGTCCCCTTGGTTCAGGTAGAGTCGATTCGGTTCCTGAAAGAAGTTCGTGACAAACAGATCGAGCTTGAGATCCTGATTGAGATCGGCAGCCGCGATACCCATTCCGGCTTCGGCGCGGCCTTCACCACTCACGGCGACGCCGGCGAGTAGACCCGATTCGCGAAAGGCGAACTCCAGCCCCTCGCCGATGTTCTGGAACAGAAAGTTGGGCGTCCCATCGTTGGCCACATAGACGTCCTGTCGGCCATCGGCATCGAAGTCCGAGATGACGATGCCCAGCCCCTTTCCCTCCGCGGCGATAAAGCCCGCTTCGCGGGTGACGTCGGCAAAGGTGCCATCCCCCCGATTGCAATAGACGCGGTCTTGCGCAGCCGCCAGCGAATGGGGATTGCAGGTGGCGACGATGCCTTGAGAGTTGTAACAGACGCGCGTCCAATCCGAGATGTAGTTGACGACGTAGATGTCGAGCAGTCCGTCTCCGTTGAGGTCGCCGAAAGCGACGCTGGAACTGGGGTCTTCGTCTTCCGTCACGCCGGCGATGTGAACACTGCGAAACGTTCCATCTCCCAGGTTTTCGTGGAACGTGTTGCGCCCCACGTTGGCGACCAGCAGATCGGGATCGCCGTCGTTGTCGAAGTCTCCGACGGCGCATCCCTGACTGTAGTTGAGTTCCTCAAGCCCCGCCTGTCGCGTAACGTCGCGAAACGTGCCATCGCCAAGATTCCGGTAGAGACGATCGAACGCATCGGCGTTTCGCGGCTCGTCGGGAAGCGGGCCTCCTTGAGGAAAGTAAAGATCGGGCCAGCCGTCGTTGTCGTAATCGAGGACCGCGACTCCGCCACCGATCGTTTCGATAATCCGTTTGAGACCGGCCGCTCCATTGTCGTACTGAAATTGAATGCCGCTCTGCTGGGCAACATCGACGAACTGAATACTCCGAGCAGCACCGACAGCCGCGGTGGCATCGTTTGCGGTTGCGGAAAACGTCAGTCGGGGAAGTTCCGGGATGGGCTCGATGTCTGTGAGATCAGCGTCGGCGATCGCCAGCATTTCACTCACCGGACCGTCGAGAGTACTGAGTTCGCGATGCCCCGGGACAAGTTGCAACCCCGCCCGCACCCAGTCCGACGCGGCGAGAGGCTGGCCAATCCGCATCAGCCGCTGGACAACCACGGCAATCGTGTCGGCAACGAGTTGTGGCGCGTATCGATCGCTGTCGAGCAACATGAAGGCTTCGCGTTCCAGCTCATCGATGTCGCGAGAGTGTTGCCAGATGTCTGCGGATTGAGAGTCGCCAGAGCGTTCCAACGCGGTCGCCCATTGAAACTGAATCTCGACATCGAAGGGAGCCACTTGCGCCGCTCGTTGCAGAGCGAGCGCGGCGACGGTGTCTTCCCCCAGTCGAAGGGCGACGCGGCCATAGGCTTCCCATTCTACCGACGTCGACGCTGTCGTAAGAATCAACGCATTCGCCGCATCGACGGCTGCCGACACATCGCCGATGGACAATGCAGCGATCGCCCGAGCGGCCTGGACTCGCCCCTGGGAGTTCTCGGTCGCATCACTTGTCAAGCTGTCAGTCAGTTTGAATGCTTCGGAAGCCTGGTCTAATTCGAGCAGATAGCGCACACGAGCGATGGCACTGGAAACGTCTCCGGGGTCCGCCTCGAGCCAGCGTTCGGTCGTAGCCAATCCACGATCGGGCGAAATGATCGACCGTCCCGCCAACAACTCGGTCGCCAGTTCGCGCACGCTGAGGGGTCGAATCGACCTGATGCGACTCAAGGTATCGAGCAGTTCGTCACGACGCAGTTGCTGCAAATAGATGTCGAGCAGCAATTCCAGCGATGAGAGGTGCTCGGGATCATGTCCCAGTCCTTCGCGCAGCACCGCTTCGGCACGGGCGGGCTGGCCGAGTTCCCATAATTCGGTGCCTGCGAGAAACCGGGCTCTCACAACGTCGCCGTCCTCTTCGGATTGCAACGTCGACCAGCGGGCGACAGCTTCCTCCTGTAGCCCCAAATGCCAGTCGGCGGCCGCCAGCCAGAAGTTCGCTTGAACATCTTCCGGCTGTAACTGAATCAATTGCTCCGACAGTCGCTTCAATTCGGTCCAGTCCTCCTGGTCTTCTGCGACTTGGGCGGCACCGGACAATGCCTCGAACGACGTCGCCGACCTTCGCGCCATGAATACGACGATGGCCGCGGCGATCAACAGGAATGCCCCCAGGACCGCAACGCGAAGATTCAGGGGTCTTGTCTGATCAGTCAACGTTTTGCGTCATTGGGAGTTGGTGGAACCGTGCCTGCAGGTTTATCCCTCGCGAACGAGTCTATCGGTTGCAGAGTGACTCAGCGAGGTGCGGCTTGTTTTTCCGAGGCACGACGTTTGTGATACGATGGCCGCGTAGCCTTTGCAATTCGAGACAACCTTTCCTGCATGATCGCCACTCGTTCTTACCCGTTGATGATCGTTGTCGGCTGTCTGGCAGCCGTCGGCGTCGGTTGCAACGGAGGGGAGTCGGATCCGACGGGTCATTCCGCGGCTGGTCACACATCATCGTCCTCGACGGGCACAACTCGTGACATCAACGTTGATCCACCGCATTTCGTCGAAATCGCGAAGCAGAGCGGGGTCGATTTCACTTATCACAACGGAGAAGAGGCGGGACATTTTTCCATCCTCGAGTCGCTTGGGGGAGGATTGGCCGCCGTCGATTACGACCTCGATGGACGGGACGATTTGTACATCGCCGGCGGAGGCGAGTTCGGGCCAGAGAAAGAGGTTCTCGGTCTCCCGTGCGGACTATATCGCAATCGCAGGAAATGGGAGTTTGACGAAGTCACTTCACAGGCCCATGCCGAGGGGGGATCGCATTACAGCCACGGCATCTGCCGCGGCGACTACGACAACGATGGGTTTCCCGATCTGCTGGTGACCGGCTACGGCGGCGTGGAACTGCTGCACAATCTTGGAGACGGCACCTTCGAGTCGATGGCCGAAATGGCGGGCCTCACCGATGAACTATGGAGCAGCAGCGCCGCCTGGGGTGATCTCAATGGCGACGGTCACCTCGATCTCTATCTGGCTCACTATGTGAATTGGTCGTTTGAGAACGATCCCTTTTGTGGGACCGGCGTACCCGATCAACGCGAAGTCTGCCCGCCGAAGAGCTTTGATGGGCTCCCCGACACGCTCTACTTCAGCAATGGCGACGGCACGTTTCGTGATGTATCGAGCGAGGCAGGGCTGAATACCGACGGCAAGGGTCTCGGAGTCGTCGTTGCCGACCTTGATCTCGATGGCGACCTGGAGGTGTATGTTACCAACGATACGGTGGCGAACTTTCTGTACGGCAACAATGGAGATGGAACGATCACCGATTGCTCGCTCAACAGTGGCACGGGCCGCAACGACCGAGGGATGCCCGAGGGGAGCATGGGGGTCGATTTGTACGATCACAATCTTGACGGCCTGCCCGACTTGTGGGTTGTGAACTACGAGAGCGAGAGCGCCGCACTTTATGAGAACGAGGGGAATCTGTTCTTCAGGCACGTCAGTCAGCCGATGGGGATCAATGCGGTTGGTTCGCTTTTCGTTGGCTGGGGCACCTGCTGCTTCGACGTCGAGCGCGACGGCGATGAAGACATGTTCGTGTCGAACGGCCATGTGATTCGCTATCCGGTAAACGCCCCATTGCGTCAGACCCCCTTGTTGTTTCGCAATTCGCCGGGGGGAGCGTTTGCAAACGTGGCACCGGCCGTCGAGGGGTATTTGTCGGAACCTCACATGGGTCGCGGGGCGGCGGCGGCCGACTTCGACAACGACGGCGATGTGGACCTTGCCGTCAGTCATACGAACGAGCCGGTGGCGTTGCTCTCGAATGAAACTCCGTCCGAGGGGGGGTGGCTGAACGTCGATCTGATCGGCACGACTTCCCCACGAGATGCCGTCGGTGCCGTGGTGCGCGTGATCACTCCCAACGGAGAATTCGTCAGGCACTGGAAGGGGGGGGGGAGTTACGCGTCGACGAACTCGCGACGTCTGTTCTTTGGGCTGGGAATCGCGGAGCAGATCGACTCCGTCAAGATCACCTGGCCATCGGGCATCGAACAAACGGTTGCGTCGCCGAAACTCAATTCGCTATTGCAAATCATCGAACACGAATAGAAACGCACTAAACTTTCAGGAACGACAACAACAGATGAAAGCACCCTCGGCAGGAGGAGGTTGGAAGGCGATCGGCTACAGCTTGAAGCTGGCCAGCCGCGTCGGCTGGCTGCGCATGTGGAAGGCGATGCGTTCGAAGAACGCCTGTAAGACCTGTGCCGTCGGCATGGGGGGCCAGTTGGGGGGCATGGTCAACGAAGCCGGCTACTTCCCCGAGGTCTGCAAGAAGTCGTTCCAGGCGATGGCTTCCGACATGCAGGGGGCCATTCGTCGTGAGTTCATCGAACAGACGACGATCTCGCAGTGGCGGGGAATGACGAGCCGGCAACTCGAACACTCTGGCCGTCTCGTCGAACCGTTGGTGCTGCGGAAAGGCGATACGCACTATCGCCCCATCAGTTGGGAAGAGTCGCTTGATCTCATCTGTGAGCAACTCGCGGCAGCAGGACCGACGCGCAGCTTCTTCTATGCCAGCGGAAGGTCGTCGAACGAAGCAGGCTTTCTGTTGCAACTGCTGGCACGCTTATTCGGCACCAATTACGTCAACAACTGTTCGTATTATTGCCATCAGGCGAGCGGCGTCGGACTCGGCATGGCCCTGGGAACCGGAGCGGGGACGATCAAGCTCGAAGACCTCGATCATGTCGATCTCTACATTCTGATCGGCGCGAACCCGTCATCGAACCATCCGCGGCTGATGCGATCGCTGATGCACGTCCGCCGCCGTGGTGGCAAGGTGATTGTCATCAACCCGCTCAAGGAACGCGGACTGATGCGGTTCAACGTCCCCAGCGATGTGCGGAGTCTGTTGTTTGGCTCTGAAATCGCCAGCGACTATATCCAACCCCACATCGGCGGCGACCTGGCCCTCATCACTGGCATCTCCAAGGTCATCCTCGAACGTCACGCGCAGGACGATGGCTTCATCACCCAGCACACCGAGGGATTTGAAGAGTTCAAGACGTCGGTCGATGCGACATCGTGGGATGACATCGTCGATCAATCAGGAGTCGATCGAGAATCGATCACCCGCATTGCCGATCAGTATCTGGCCGCAAAGAACGTCGTTATCGGCTGGTGCATGGGGATCACGCATCATTTGCATGGGACGAACAACGTCCACATGATCGCCAACCTCGCCCTGTTGCGAGGCATGGTCGGAAGGTCGCATGCCGGACTGATGCCGATTCGCGGTCACAGCAACGTGCAGGGTCTAGGGACCGTCGGCGTGACTCCCGCCCTCAAGCAGGCGGTGCTGGAACGCTTTCAAAAGTCGCTCGGCATCGAACCGCCGACATCTCCCGGCCTCGATACGATGGCGTGCATGGAAGCCGCTCATCGGGGTGAGATGGACATCGCCCTCTGTCTTGGCGGCAACCTCTATGGCAGCAACCCCGCTCCCCGTCGGGCGTTCGAAGCATTTCAGAAACTGAAGACCGTGGTCTACATGTCGACCACGCTCAACACCGGTCACGCATGGGGAACAGGAGATACAACACTCATTCTCCCCGTGCTGCCGCGAGATGAAGAACCTGAACCGACTTCGCAGGAATCGATGTTCAGTTATGTCCGTCTCAGTGATGGAGGCAAAGCCCGCTTCGAGGGGCCACGCAGTGAAGTGTCGATCCTCTCGACCATCGGCAGGCAGCTGCTGGCGGAAGAAAGACGCATGCGCTGGGATCAACTCAACAGTCACAGCGCGATCAGGCAGCTTATCAGCGAACTGATCCCGGGCTACGAAGGTTTGAGCAATCTCGATCGCACGAAGGAAGAGTTCCACGTCCCTGGACGGGCGGTCGATGAATACAAGTTCCTCACCCCCAGTGGTCGGGCGAAGTTCCATGTGTCGTCGATCCCAAAGTCATCCGCGGGCAACGGACACTTGCGGCTGATGACGATTCGCTCCGAAGGGCAGTTCAACAGCGTCGTCTACGATGAAGAGGATTACTATCGCGGCCAGGAACGCCGCGATGTCGTGCTGATGAATGCCGATGACATTGGCCGATTGGGTCTCAAGGTCGACCAGCGAGTCAGGTTGAGAAGCAATGCCGGCGAGATGCGGGCCATTCTCGTGCGAGCGTTCGATATCAGGGCTGGCAATGTCGCGATGTACTACCCCGAAGCGAACGATCTCGTGCCGGGTGATGTCGATCCCTTGTCGAAGACGCCGGGCTTCAAGTCGGTCATTGTCACCATCGAACCCGAAAGTGGACTGTGAGCGAGTTGACGCCCTGTCGCAGAGTCCACATCGTGGGACGTAAGAATGCCGGGAAGACGACGCTGGTCTGCGACCTCGTGAGTGAACTGACCCGTCGCGGTTTGAAAGTGGCGACGATCAAGCACACGCATCATCAGCACGAACTCGATACTCCAGGGAAGGATTCACACAGTCACCGCGAGGCTGGTGCGGCTGCTGTTGGAATCCTTTCACCCGGCATGACGGCCATCTTTCTCCCGATCGATCGAGAGACCGAGGACCGCTACGCGGCCTTTGAACCTTTCATCGAAAGCTGCGACATTGTGCTGGTGGAAGGTGACCTGCAAGCGAGTGGCATCCGCATCGAAGTCTGGCGCGGCGTGTTGACAGAACCTCCCTATGCAGCGAGCGATCCCGAGATTGTCGCCGTCGTCAGTGACGATCCTGTTGAAGTCGTCTGCCCCGTCTGGCCACGCGAGAACGTCGCGGCCATTGCCGATCGCCTCTTGTAGAGAACGGCACACAGGCACTGTCCCTACACGGTGTGTTGGGACTTCAGATACGCCTTCGTCACTTCCTCAGCAATCGGCGGGGCGAACCCGACGGCCAGGCAGAGGAGCAGCCAGTTCATGGGAAGAAACGCCAGGCCCATCGATGCATTCAGGATCGGCGTGTAGACCGAGATCAACGCGATCGAAAGGCTGATCGCCACGGCTCCGATCGACCAGCGGTTGGCAAAGAAACCGATCTCCCAGACTTGCCTCGTCATCGATCTTGCGGTGAAGGCTCGAATCAACTTTTGGAAGATATACGTCATGAAGGCCGCCGATCGCGCGACATCGGCCTCCACTCCCACGACTTTCAGCAGATATCCATACACGGCAATAATCGCGATCGTGGCGACGACCGATTGCACCGTGATATGCATCCACATTTCGCGATTGATGAAGGGCAAACCTCGCTGTCGTGGAGGCTGCAGCATTACATCTTTCTCTCCTGGCTCGAAGGCCATCGCCAGGGCGGGAAAACTGTCGGTCGCGAAGTTAATCACGAGCAACACGATCGCCGTCAGCGGCAGAGGCCAATGCAGCAAACTGGCCACGAGCAGCGCGCCCACTTCGCAGCCATTCCCCGAGAGGATGTATGACAGATAGAGCCGAATGCGATAAAGGACGTTGCGACCTTCTTCGACCGCATGCGGGATGGTGCCGAAGCGACTGTCCATCAGGACGACATCGCCGGCTTCGCGGGCGACGTCGGTGCCGTTCCCCATGGCGAAGCCGACATCGCTCGCCTTGAGAGCCAGTGCATCGTTCACTCCGTCACCGGTCATGCCGACGATAAAGCCTGCCTCCTGCATGGCATGAACGATCTTCTCTTTATGTTCGGGAGTCACTCGCGCGAAGACGCGCACGGTGTGCAGCCTCTCCAGGAAGGCCGGCGTCGGAGCATCGAGTTGATGCAGTTCTTCCCCGGTGATGACGGCATCGCCAAAGGGCATGTCGTGCTCGATGATGCCCACCATCTTCGCAACATGATACGCGGTTAAAGGATTGTCGCCGGTGACCATCACGGTGCGAATGCCTGCCTGAGTAAGTTCGCGCACGGCTCCTGGCACGTCGTCTCGCGGCGGGTCCATGATGCCTATCAGCCCCACGAAGGTGAGGTTGGTTTCGACTTCCTCGCGCGACAGATCGAGCATGTCGGTCGCCCGGCGGTCGGCAAGAGCCAGGACTCGCAGTCCTCGGCTGGCCAGTTCCTTGATGGCAGACTCCACCGAACTTCGGTCGGCGTCGGTGATCAACCGGTCGTGGCCATCGTCATGAATCGACGTGCAGAGATCGAGTACCAGTTCGGGTGCGCCCTTGGTGAACGCCAGATCCTTTCCGCTGAGCGTCTGGTGGACCGTCGTCATCCGCTTCAGTCCCTGATCGAATACATGCTCGACCTCTCTACTTTGCACATCGCCGTGTCCCGAGAAGCCGACCTGCTCGACCCAGCGGGCCAGGGCCAATTCCGTCGAGCCGCTGGTGTTGTTGCAGAACGCGGCCACTTGCATGGCCCGCTGCAGAGCCTCTCCCCCCTCTGGAGGAGCCTTGCCGTTGCCCACCTCGTGGATTTCGCCGTTGATGTAAAGATACTTCGATTCCATTTGATTCGCAGTGAGCGTGCCGGTCTTGTCGGTCAGCAACACCGTCATGCTCCCGCCCCCTTCGACCGCCTTGGGCCTGCGGACCAATGCCTGCCGTTTGACCATTACCTTCGTGGCGATCGCCAGCGTGATCGTCAGAACCGCGGGTAGGCCTTCGGGAATCGCCGCAATGATGAGCGCGACCGCCGTGATGAACGACTCCTTGAGATCCTCCAGCACAGTCTGCACGCCGACGACTGCATCCGGCTCGAAGTAGCCCTTGATCTTCCAACCCAGTCCGACAGCGATCACAGCCGCCGCGACCCAGATAAAGAGTCGGGCCATCGTGTCGCCCAGGTCGTCGAGTTGATCGTCCAGCGGAGTCCGCATCTCCTTCGCACCGGCCAGGCCTTCCGCGATGCGGCCGATGCGGGTCTTGGAGCCAGTCGAGGTCACGACCATCGTCACATTGCCGGCCACGATCGGACAGCCGCGAAACAGCATATTGTCCTGACTGTTGACGACCGTGTTCGCATCGACGATCGGCAGCTTGACACTCTTCGGCCCCTCGCCAGTGAGCGCGGCATCGGCCTTCTCGGCATTGACGGCGGCGATCGCCCTTCCGTCGGCGGGTGGAATCGCTCCCGTCGGCAGATAGACGATGTCTCCCGGAACGACCTCGGCGACGGGAATCTCTTTTCGCACACTATCGCGAATGACGAGCTTCAGTGGTTCATCAGTGCTGCGGAGGGAGCGGGCGGCGTCGGTGGCCTTTCCTTCCTGCCAGAGACCGAAACCG
Organism: uncultured Planctomycetaceae bacterium; assembly: GCA_942492405.1. GTDB lineage: Bacteria > Planctomycetota > Planctomycetia > Planctomycetales > Planctomycetaceae > JANNSB01. The sequence goes on along the minus strand of CALOES010000016.1, from coordinate 122,100 downwards.
GCCATGATGTTGAGCATCACCAGGATCGCCAAGCCTTCGAGGTAGTCTCGAAATGAAGGATGACCACCCTCAGGCAAAAAATGTCCCACAAGCAGACTGACGAATGCGCCGATCAACAACAGCCGGACGACGGCATCACCGGTGAGTTGCCGCCAGTACCGCAGCCAGAACGGATCGGGAGGGGCTTCGGGAAGCTCGTTGCGGCCGAATTGGGCCAGCCGGGCAGCCGCCTCGCTGCTCGACAACCCCTGCTTGGCGTCACTCTTGAGTTCGTGGACGACGGCTTCGGGTGTGAGCGACCAGGGTGCGAAAGAATCGCGGAGCGTCAGAGACATAAGGTGAGAAACTCACGAATAAAGCGTTCAGGCGGGGCACGTGAGTCTAGGTTGCACGTCGGAAAGACGAAAGCGTCACACGCCTGCTTGCGGCCCCTGCGAAACCGCCCAGTTGTGCCGAAACCGCACGATTGAGCACAGACTCGCTGCCTTCCGCAGGCGAGATTAACTCTTCAGACGCCGGAGGTAGCCGCACTGATTGGGCTGCCTAAGATCTCACACCGTCGCGGCAGCTTCGATTGAATGCATGGCATGCGATGTGCTTTTCATTTGAGTGACGGAAATGATGACGGGAGACAACGATTCGCCACCAAGCGATTGGCAGCAATAATGCCCGAATAACCGAGGAATGAACAGATGATTCGACAACAATGGATAAGTGTGCGGAATCTCGCGATCCTGGCGAGCTTAATGTTTTCACTGAGTCTCGATGCCGAAGAAGTGACGCTCGGGATCGACCCCCTCACTTCCGGCATCCCTGGATTGGGGCCACTCACTGCAGAAGAGCTAACGGCTTGGCTGGAGGAACCTGCGAACCACGAAGTGCTCGATGTGTCGTTGCCGCTCGGCATGGCGGCGGGACAGTCGCAAATGCGTGGCCTGGAAGAGAATCCTCTCACGCGGGCGAAGATCGAGTTGGGCCGACAACTTTATTTCGATACGCGGTTGTCAGCCGACAACACGGTGAGTTGTGCAACCTGTCATCATCCCGATGAAGGTTACGCGCGTCACACACAGTTCGGCATCGGTGTCGGTAACCAGGAAGGGGGCCGCAATTCACCGGTCTCCTACAACCGTATCTTGAGCGACCTGCAGTTCTGGGACGGACGTGCCGCATCGCTGGAAGAGCAGGCAGTGGGTCCGATCGCGAATCCGATCGAAATGGCAAACACTCACGAACTCTGCGTTACGACATTGCAGAGGATCCCAGGTTATGTGCAACAGTTCGACGCGATCTTCGGAGCCGACTCGCTCAACATCGACAATGTTGGCAAGGCGATCGCCTCCTTTGAACGCGCCTTGGTGACGGGACCGACTCCCTTTGACTACTACGAATCGTTTGTGAGATACGAAGAACTCGATCCGCTCGATCTCGAAGACCTGCTGGCCGATGATCCCGACTTCGCGGCTGCATACGAATCAGCCCGCGCGGGTGTGGAGCAGCATCCGATGTCGGAAAGCGCGATTCGCGGACGTGAGTTGTTCTTCAGCGAGCGAGTAAATTGTGCCGCCTGCCATGTGGGAGCGAACCTTGCCGACGAGAAGTACCACAACCTCGGCATCGGCATGAACTCTGAGCAACCCGATCTGGGGCGCTACATCGTGACCGGAGAAGAGGCAGATAGAGGAGCCTTCAAGACGCCGACGATTCGCAACGTCGCTCTCTCCGCCCCTTACATGCATGACGGCAGCCTGCGAACATTGGAAGAGGTCGTCGAGCACTACAGTATCGGTGGTACGCCGAATGAGCATCTCAGCGAGAAGATGCGCCGGCTGAATCTCACTGCTCAGGAGAAGGGCGATCTGGTCGAATTCATGCGAGCCTGCACGGGAACCTTCCCCTACGTCTTCGCGGGACGACTGCCACCCGATCAGTGGTGAGACACAAGCGATGGCAATGATTCAACGCAGATCCGTCGGTTGCGAGTCGATACAACAGCATTGAATCGCCAATGCGATGCTGCCGACAATGACGTCTTCAATCCTCATGTCGTGATCGATCAACGGTCATGTCGGCATGTTGTGATGTTGAGCACACATTCGCTAATTTGAACGGCATTCGATCTTAGCGGCGATCGAAATCTGCCGCCTGCTTGAATGACCGACTCATGTGGATCGCGAGACGGGCCGCAGGCTCGCGAATATCCGCGTCGACTGAGATGGTTTTCGTCTACTTTTGGAGACTTGGTGCAGGATCTCGGCATAGCTCTGTTTCTTCTGGCGACGGTGGGCAGCCTGACAGCTTGGGGTCTGGCTATACCGCGGATCGCGAGACATCAGGGAGTGTTCGACTTCGCCCCCGGGCCGCGCCGGCCTGTGTCGGCCTTCGCATTCGTTTCGGTCTGCTGGTTGCTGGTGTCGCTATTCGTATTCCCCATGTTTTTTTCCGAAACAGAGCCCGTGGACCTTGAGCCCGATGTAACTGCTCCCGGCGACGCGGAGCCTTCGGATGTGGCTGCGACCGATGTGGAGACTGCCACGGAGGGAGCAGAATCGGACGAACTCGACGCAGCACTCGAACCGGTCGAATCGCAGTTGGCGGGACTCGTCAACATCCTGCTGATTGAGATCGTCATTTACGCCTTTCTGGTCCTGATCTGGTGGATATCGCTGGAGCCGCTTCCGCAGCCATTGCCACCGGACTCAGAATTGGAGGCGACTCCTCCCCCTGTCGTGCCGCGCTTTCGCCCGGCAAAGGAAATCGAGCAAGGAGCGCTGGCGTTTCTACTGTCGTTGCCGCTCGTGCTGCTGGCAAATATCGCAATCCGCGCATTGACTCAAGACGATACGCTCCATCCGCTGTTGGAAACCATTGAGCAGGATCAGTCGCCACTGCTCGTGCTACTCGTCGCGGCGAATGCGATCGTGATGGCACCGCTGCTCGAAGAGTTGCAGTTCCGTGTGATCCTTCAGGGCTGGCTGGCCGACCGCTTGCCAATCGGCGTGGCGCTCTGTGTTCCCGCCTTGCTCTTCTGCTCGGTGCATCGATTCCCCGATGCGTTCGCTCTCGTCCCGCTGGCGCTGATGCTGGGCTGGCTCTATCACCACCGAGGCAGCTACCTCGGCGTTGTGACGGCTCACGCACTGTTCAACGTATTCAATCTCGTGTTGATGCTGTGCGGTTTGTGATCGCGAGGGCGACACCCGCATCGCTCAACAGAAAAGCGGCGACCATTCATGTGAATGGTCGCCGCACAACAATCGGAATCAATCAGGCCGTTGGTGCGGCCTTGTTCGCTCGAACTAGATCGAGTTGTTCGCCGGGCTCCCTTGTTCGGGAGTGGCCGGGCTCGGGTTCGTACCGGAATCATACGTTCCGGGCGTTTGCGGAGTCGTTCCACAATCGCTGCAGCCAGGGCATCCCGCGCTGCCGCACCCGCCGCCGCTTCCACAACCACAAGAACTGCAACCGCAGTTCGGCACGATCCTGCAGACTTCGTACTCGACCTGCCGAGGAACACAGCGCGTGACCATCTGAGTCACCGTGTACTCTTCCTGTCGCGGCACGCAGCGAGCCACGCGATGGGTCGTGGTATAGGGAACCTGACGAGTCTCGCAGTAAGGAACGCGACAGGTACGCGTCTCGGTGACGAGTCGACATGTCTGCACAGGCACTTCGCAAGTGCGCTCTTCACTCACCATGCGGCAGACCTGGTAGGGAATCTGATTGGTCACGGTTTCGTTGACCCAGCGGCACGTTTGCACAGGGACCGTTTCGGTGATCTGCTCGGAAACCATCCTGCAGACTTGAACCTGAATTGTCTCGTTAACAGTCTCCGGCACGCAGCGCGTTACCTGCACCGGGCAGACTTCGCGAACCACTTCGGGCTGGTACGTGGTGCAGGAAATTTGACGTTCCTGAATGTTCGGGCACCAGACCCGGCGATAACTGATGATCGGAATCTGTCGCTGGCACCACTGCGGGCAGCCACAACTGTCGTAGGTCAGATACGGAACACTGGGGCCGGGAGAGCAGACTCGCTCCGACATCCAGCGGCCGCAATCGCGACGCACCGTCTGACAAGTCGTGACGGGACGCATCACCGTGTAGCAGCGTTCCTGGTTGATCGTTTCCGTCACCTGACGCATCACGGTACGGCACACTTGACGTTCAACTGTTTCCGTCACCGGTCGGCAGACCGTGCGACACACTTCCTGATTCACCGTCTCGTACACGGGACGGCAAACCTGTCGGCTGCATTCGCGATACTGCGTCTCGTAAACAGGGCGCTGTACCGTGTAGGTCTGTTGCACGTTGCTGGTCTCAACAACGCGGTGACAGACCTGGTACTCGACCTCCCGCTCCAGTTGAACGGTTTCGTTGCGATAGCAGGTCTGTTCGACGTCTTCGTACACCGTGTCATACACGGTACGGCAACAGGTACGCTGAACCGGTTCGCACACGTTCTCGTAGACGGTGCGATAGCACGTCTGCCGCTCGACGCAGCAGGCCGTGTAGTTACATGTCGGTTGCCAGCACGGAGGAGGGCAACAGCGGTAGCGTGCCGCTCCGCAGAACCAGCCGGCGTCGGCGGACGAGCCGATCGCCATCGTGGCCGAGAGGATCAAGGCCAAAAACTTCATCGATTTCATGGGACTTCTCCTGGCAGGGTGACCAAGCCGTCGTGGTGTGATTCAAGGGTGTCTACAACTAATCCGGTGACTCGATCATCCCTTCCCGAGTCATTCATGGAGTCTTTGTCGCGATGATCGCAACACGTTCATCCAACATGACCGGCAATACTCCATCTCATGGTGCATGAAACACGCCAGAACACAACGTATCGGAGCGCTTGTCGTGCGGATTATCTGCACTTGGTGCCGCTCTTGCGGTCTGGCTAAGAAGCATAGCGCTGGCAAGCCGGGGAGGCTGAGCAAACTCTCGCGTTGCCCCCTCGGAGCATGTCGATCTTTTGCAACATGCCGCACAATCGATATCAGGCTTGAGACTGGAGGGCTGTGGCGACAGGCAGGAATTCAAAGTGGCAGGCGAATGCAAATCCCTTTCGCCTGCGGCCTTCAGACTCCAGCCTGGCCTCTCACATCTGAGACAGCCGATGCACTCCGTGCGGCAACGTACCAATCGTTTCCGCCTCCGATATAATGGGCACGTTCCCATCTCTTACATCCCCCAACTGCAGCCATCGAACGGGTCATCCCGACGTGAGGACGTCATGCCGAAAGTGACATTTGTCAACGAGAAGCGCGAAGTCGAAGTCCCGCAGGGGGCGAATCTTCGCAAAGAAGCCCTCAAAAACGGCGTCGAACTCTACAGCGGCCCCCATCGCTACTTGAACTGCCGGGGCTTCGGCCAATGCGCCAGTTGCCGCGTCAAGATCGTCGATGGACAGGAGAAGGTCAGCCCGCAGGGACTCTTCGAAAGACTCCGTCTACTGCTCGGCCCCATGACGTTTTTCGCCCGATTGGGAAATGAAAAGACGCTGCGGCTTGCATGCAAGACCCACGTCGAGGGAGACTGCAAGGTCGAGACCCACCCGCCGATCAACATGCACGGCGATAAATTCTGGTCATAAGAAGGTGTCATTCGTCACTGGTCATTCGTCATTTGGGGAGTGCACGCATTCCTGTCCCATAATGACGAATGACCAGTGACAGATGACCAACCAGAGTCCTCACTTTTGCCGACAGTCACCAACGAAAGCACCGTGTCCATCGTCTTTGAACAAACTGTCCCTCAGCGTAGCGAACCCCAGTGGGTGCGCGATGGTCGCAAGGTGGCCTTCGATCAATACTCCGAGAAACTCGCGACGCCGCTCGATCCGGAAGAGTATAAGCGTCTCGACTTGCGGACGTTCAAACCGGAGAAGTTTCATCTGGTGGACGAAGCCGCCAGTGCATCAGCCTCCTTCTCGACGCTGATGCAGGACCGTGCCGAGTTCGCAGGCTCGGTCGTGCATGTCGATGGACGCTGCGTCGCCTCGCAACTCAGCGAAGACCTGGTGAAACAAGGCGTCTTGCTCGGCGACCTGGCCACGCTCCTTCCAGAACATCGCGAGAAGCTCGAGCCTCACTTCCTCAAAGCCATTCAAGTCGACCGCGATCGCTTCTCGGCCTGGCACGCCGCCTGTTGGACCGGTGGCACGGTTCTGTACGTTCCACGCAACGTCGAGATCAAGGCCCCCCTTTACAGTCTGATCGGCCTGCAGTCGGCAGGGGCGGCGGACTTCAGTCATACACTCATCATCCTGGAAGATGGTGCATCCGCCACACTGCTCGAAGAGACTTCATCATCAACCGAAGAGGCCGATGGGCTGCATGTCGGTGCGGTCGAACTGATTGTCGGTGCCGGTGCGCGACTGAGGTACGTCCAACTCCAGAACTGGAACGGAAAGGTGCGTCACTTCGCCCATCAATCGGGCCGAGTCGGTCGCGATGCGATGCTGCAATGGACCGTCGGGGCCCTTGGGGCACGACTCTCGCACATTCATCAGGATGTGCATCTCGATGGGCGCGGGGCCTCGGCGGAAGTCAACGGCGTCACCTTCGCCACCGCTCGACAGCTCTTGTCGTTTTACACGCAGCAGACGCATCATGCCCCCGATACTCGCAGCGACCTGCTCTATAAAGAGGTCTGCCGCGATGAAGCTCGCGTCATCTGGCGTGGCATGATCAAGGTCGACAAGGAAGCCCAGAAGACCGACGGCTACCAGCGGAACGACGCCCTGATGCTGAGCCGCGACGCCCGGGTCGATGCGATCCCCGGCCTCGAGATCGAAGCCGACGATGTTCGTTGCACTCACGGAGCGACCGCCGGCCGCGTCGATGAAGAGCAAGTCTTCTACGCGATGTGCCGAGGCTTGTCGCGTTACGAGGCGATGCACATCATCGTCGAAGGCTTCTTCGCCGGCGTCTACGATCGAATCCCGATCGAGCTAGTGCGAGAAACTCTCAGCCAGGCGGTCGAAGCGAAGCTCGGCATCGGCATGTAGTCGGCTTTCGCGCATCAAATCGCCCTCACGTCGGCAACGGCATCGCGTCATCGGATCCACCGCGTCGTGAAGGCGTGATGACCAGAGGACGCCGACGCGCATCATCTTGTGGCCTTGATGCTCCGCCACTTCATGACCTCCCGGCACGCCTATCATCCCGGATGCTCGAAGCGAGGCAGTCCAAGATGATGGATGAGAATTGACGACCAGCGGTCACCTTTGCAATATGCCAACGGTCAGACCATTTCGCAATTTCCTAACACTCAACCAACTCCCGGGCGCATTCCATGAACACAACGGGTAGCGTGACTCGCAAACGCAGAATGCCGAACTCGACGGAGATTACCTTCATAGCGGCCGCTGTCGGTTTTTTGCTGGCGATCGTCGTCGTCTTTTGGTGGATCCCCAAGGTTCAGCGAGAGCGGCATCTTCAGGCGGGAGTAAACCTGCGTCAAATGGGACTCGCGCTGCACGAATATCACGACGTCAGCAATGTCTTTCCTCCGGGGGCCATCGTCGACATCAACGCCGACGAACGTCGACACGGTTGGCAGACCATGCTGTTGCCCTATGTCGACCAGAAGCACGTTTTCAATCAGATCGACTTCCATGTCGCGTGGAACCATCCCGACAATGCCCCTCATTTTCAAAATGATATCGACGTCTACCTCAGCCCCAACGAATTCGACCGTGAACCCGTGGACGGATTCGCGATTTCGCACTTCGCGGCCAACTCTCAGATTCTTTACGACAATCGCGGGCTCAAATTCCGCGACATCATTGACGGCCAGAGCAACGTTATCCTGCTGGGTGAAGTCGGAGCCGGCTTTCGACCCTGGGGGGGAACCGACAACTTCCGCGACCCCGCCGCAGGGATCGGCGTGTCGGCCACGCAGTTCGGCAACAGCGGCTCGGAGGGCTGCCAGTTCGTGATGGTGGACGGCGAAGTGCGGTTCATCAACAAGAACGTCGACAGCCAGATCCTCCGCCGCTTGGCCGACCCCGACGATCGCGAATTGTTGGGATTCTGATCTCTGCGCAACCACTGCGTTCGGCTCGTCTGAGAACACAGCCGATCGTCGCTGAGTCTGTCCCAGACTCAGAAGCAACGCGCGTCAACGTCATCTGCTCACCACGCCACAACAACGCGCCAGATCCACTCCTCCGGTCCCCGCGTCTGAGGACAGACGCGGCTACGTTGACGCCGCTTGCCCATCCCCTCACCATGCTCGGTGAACTCACCTCACCTCCCGCTCACGAGAGGAACTCACCGATGCCCGTGCTTCGCTCGATCGCCCTCCTGTGCCTCTTCGGACTCGCATGCAACGTCGCCCTCGCCCAGCGGCCCAACGTCATCATCGTCATGACCGATGACCAGGGGTACGGCGAACTGTCGGTGCACGGGAATCCTGTGATCGAGACTCCCTCTCTCGATCAGCTGCATGGTGAGAGTGTGCGGTTCACCGACTTTCATGTCGCTCCGATGTGCACGCCGACGCGGGGGCAGTTGATGACGGGGATTGATGCCTTTCGCAACGGGGCGATGAATGTCAGCAGTGGCCGCACGCTCTTGCGGCGCGGGCTGCCGACGATGGCCGACTACTTCTCAGGCTCCGGCTACGCGACGGGCATCTTCGGCAAGTGGCATCTCGGGGACAACTATCCGTACCGACCGCAAGATCGTGGGTTTGACGAATCGCTCTGGTTCCCTTCGTCGCACATCAGCTCGACGCCCGACTACTGGGAGAACGATTACTTCGACGACACGTATTATCACAATGGCGAGCGAGAAGCCTACGAAGGGTATTGCACCGACATCTTTTTCTCGCAGGCGATTCGTTGGATGAAGTCGCAGGCCGACGCCGATCAGCCATTCTTTGCCTACATTCCACTCAACGCGCCGCATGGTCCGCTCTTTGTCCCGGATGAATATCGTCCGTCCGTGGCCGAGCGATTCGAGGCAGCAAGCGACATGCTTCCAGAACTCGAGCCAGGCCAGCGGCGGTCGCTCATCAGTTATCTGGCGATGATCGAGAACATCGACGAGAACATGGGCCGAATCGATGCATTTCTCTCTGATGCCGGCTTGCGCGAGAACACGATCCTGATCTTCCTCACCGACAACGGCAGCACATTCGGGCCCCGCTACTACAACGCCGGGATGCAGGGGGGCAAAGTGACTCTCTGGGAAGGAGGCCATCGCGTGCCGTTGTTCGTTCGCTGGCCGAATGGCCAGTTCGGCGAAGCGCGTGATGTCGCTCAATTGACTCACGTGCAGGATCTGTTGCCGACGCTCATCGAACTGTGTGATTTGGAACGCATCGATTTGGCCCCCGAGTTCGATGGAGTCTCACTCGCCGGGTTATTGCTCGGACATACGGAGCCATTCCCCGATCGCATGCTGGTCGTCAATTACAGCCGGATGCCGTTTGAAACGACGCGGCCATCGACCGATCACAACGGTATGCCTCGGCGCGAAGGGGCGGCAGTGATGTGGCGGCGCTGGCGATTGCTCGAGGACCGTATGCTGTTCAATTTAGAGATTGATCCCATGCAGCAGAACAACGTCATTGATCAGCATCCCGAAGTCGTCGCGGCCATGCGGGCACATCTCGATGTGTGGTGGGACGGCGTGAAGGAGAGGGTCAACGAGCCTTCCCGAGTCGTCATCGGCTCAGAGGCCGAGAACCCAATGATGCTCACGGCCTGCGAATGGTTCGATGTCTTCATCGATCAGCAACGCCAAGTCCGTGTCGCTGACGAGAAGGTCGGCGTCTGGCATCTTGAAGTCGATCAACCGGGCGATTACACGATCGAGTTGCGGCGCTATCCGCGTGAGGCGAGCCTCGCCATCAACGCCGGCGTCGAAGCCACGCCCGTTACCGACGGTCGGCTGGCGGAAGGTCGCGAACTGAATATCGCCTCCGCACGTCTACAGATCGGCGAGTTTGATGAAGTCGTTGTGATCGACAGTGACGCCGAGAGCGTGACGTTCTCCGTCCCCCTCACCCCCGGCCCGATCGAATTGATGACGGTCTTCCTCGACACCGACGGCAAAGAAATCTGCGGGGCGTATTATGCGTATGTGGAGCGGCGGTAGCCCGCAGCGCTCGTTGCAAACATCTTCACTGAGAAAGCTCAACTCGCATGTCTCTCAAATTCTCACTCATTGCCACCGCGATCTGGATGGTGCTGATTTTCGTTGTTGCCTTTGCGATTGGCTATTTCTTCATACAGGGGAATCCCATTCCCGGTGTGAGTATGGAGGAACGCGGGACGAAGTTGGGTGTTGGAATGGGAACGCTGGCAGGCATCGGCCTCGGCGCCATTTGGCTCCCCTTTGCCGCCAGACTCGGCAAGGAACGTCGCGAGGCAATGGAACGGGCCAAGCGAACAAAGAAGAAGTCGCGGCGGTAGCCGTGAGCGAGTTGCGATCCGGAGAGGATCGACGAAAGATCTCACCCTCAAACAACTTGCGACGCAATCGAGAAAAACTCCAGACAAAACTCGTCGATTTGAATCTGTGTATGGCCTTCATTTCCCATATTTACAAACCTGTCTTCTGATATTGCGGCTTTGCCGTTAGTATTCCCGGGCAGACTGCTTACGACCACGCTGCCTGGCGGGGTCATCGAGTGGAATTGGCAACGCTGGCTGATTCCTGCGTCAGCGAAGGTTCAGGGAAGAATTCAGGCTGCTGGAGACATGGAAAGACTCAGTGTCCGCGGAAACGTATCGCGGGCCGCAGTATCCTTTCGAGAATCATGGTGATCGGCAATGTTGGCAACCGAAGAGTCGGTTCAGGTCGAGACAGTCGCTGCGGCAGTCAAAAATGATCGGCGATTCATCTCCGCCGCGCGTGTCGCGGCAAAACAGCGAACCCACTTTATCTTCTGGACCGTGTTGCCATTCCTGGCATGCGTCGTCTGGTTCGTGATGTATCCGGTGGTCACTCCGATCGACGCGCTGTTGCTGATCGGCATGTGGACTTTGACCGGGGGACTCGGCATCTCCATTGGATATCACCGTTATTACACACACGGGGCGTTTCAGGCGCATCCGATTCTGCAGACGGCGATGGCGGCGGCGGGCTCCCTTGCAGCGCAAGGGCCTGTCACTTATTGGGTTTCGGTCCATCGCTGCCATCACAAGCACAGCGATGCGGAACACGATCCCCATTCACCAGCCGTGATGACCGAGAACGCCACGCTGTGGAGCAGAATCTCGGCCTTCTTTCATGGGCACATGGGATGGGTCGTGAAGCACGATGTTCCCAGTCCGATCGTCTTCGCCCGTGATCTGATGAAGAGCCCCGTCGTCCGATTTTTCGACAAGACTTACTGGCGCTGGGTCGTCGCGGGGGTAGTCGTCCCCGGGGCGCTGATGCTGATCGTCGATCCCACGATTCACGGCTTTCTGCGTGGATGTATCTTCGGTGGGCTGCTGCGGATTCTTGTCGGCAACCAGATCATCTGGGCCATCAACTCGGTGTGTCATGCCCACGGGTCGCACGTTTATGACACTTCTGACAGTTCGACAAACAACTTGCTGCTGGCCTTGCCGGCATTTGGTGAAGGCTGGCACAACAACCACCATGCATTCCCCTGGTCGGCAAAGTTTGGCCTGAAGTGGTGGCAGATCGATGTCGGCTGGACGGCCCTCCGTTGTCTGGCGTTCGTGGGACTGGCGTCGAATCTCAAGTCCCCCACGGTCGCGCAGCTCGAGAACCGAGCCACGGCCGAACCACAGATCGCCGCCGCAGCCGACGAATTGCCGGCGATCACGATCACCAGTTCCAACGACCGGCTTTCGGCGTGAGGTCGTCGGAGACTGACGGCCGTGATTTGCATCGGTTGCCCAAGTCGTGTTGCATTTGGACGAGCGGCACGCCCACAAGGCAATGAGCCCGACGCCTCGAACGCCGTTTGAAGATCTCGACGACATGTCATCCCGCGCCATGGGCTGCATGGCCTGGTTTGTTGGGTTGTGGACGTTGATCTGGCTCGTCGTAGTCCTTGCTCTTGGCCGTGTGAATTTCAACGGTCGCCCCATCAATAGGGCAGCTCAACCCGGCGGGTTTGCCTTGATCGCCGCCGGCAGCTTGGGCATCGGTCTCGCGTGCTGTGGATTGGGCTGGTGGCTCAATCGACGCCGGACTCCCCTCGACGCCGATGACGGCGGAGAGTCAGGCACTGTCGACGACGAATGAATTCGACATCCCTTTCGCTATCAACAACGAGAGGCCGACCACTTTGGTCGGCCTCTCGGTTCGTTTCTACTTCAGCATGCGGAGATCAGTTGTTGCATCCGCAGGCGGCTCCGCCGTCGGGAACGACGCAGCCAGGGTCTGTGGGGCAACAACCCGGATCGACGCAAGCCGTGTCGCAGCATCCCGGATCACAGCAGCAGCCTGGATCATAGGGAATCTGGCGGCAAACGGTGTGTGGCACGCAGCGAGTTCGGGTGACGCAGACTGTTCTTGGCACGCAACGTGTCTGGCAGACGTAACGCGTTTCACAAACCGTGCGGGGCACGCAATAGGGAACTCGGCGAGTGCAGCACTCTTGACGATAGGTGCAGGTCGTGTAAGGCACGCGGCGAGTGCAGGTCTCGCAGGTCCAGGTGCAGGTCGTGTAGGGAACCTGTCGAGAGATGCATTCTTCACGCCAGGTGCAGGTCGTGTATGGCACGCGGCGAGTGCAGCACTCGCGAACCATCTGGCAGGTGACGTAGGGAACGCGACGGGTGCAGGTTTCACAAGTCCAAGTGCAGGTCGTGTAAGGCACCCGACAGGTGACAGGACATTGCACGCAGCGACACGTCGTGTACGGGACGCGGCGATGGCACACTTCAGGAACCATGCGAGTGCAGCAAACCGTGCGTTGCTCGACTCGCGGACACCAAACGCGTTCGCAGACGGTTTGCGGAGCGCACTGGACGGGATCGGTGTAGCAGCAACCGGGTTCGTATCGGCAGCAGCAGTCATTCGGATCCCACACGCAACGACCTGGATCCTGCACGGTGCGTTGAATGACCGGTCCGGGAATTGTCCTCGTGACGGTTTTCCATTCACCGCAGCACACGTCGACGGTCCGCGTTTCGGTGACGGGACGACAAACCGTGTAGCAGACGTCGCGATAGCAAGTTTCGGGAACCATGCGGGTGACCGTCCGGCAGACATCGCGATAGCACGTCTGGTAGCAAGGCTTTCGTACCGTGTAGCAGACGTCGCGGTAACAAGTGTGATAGACCGGACGGCAGACCGTTACGCAGACATCGCGATAGCACGTCTGGTAACAAGGTCGGCGAACGCGGCAGCAGACGGTGCGGTAGCAGGTTTGATAGTGCGGTCGACGCACCGTGTAGCAGACGTCGCGGTAGCACGTCTGATAACACGGTCGGCAAACCGTGTAACACTCGTTGCGATAACAGGTGTCGTAGACCGTGCGATGGCATTGGACTGGAACCCGCTCGACGCAGGTATCGTAGACCGTCATCGTGTCGGTGTACTCTTCGTTGCACCACACGGTTTCCCGCACCGTGCGGTAGCAGGGACCGCAATGGTGGCGGGCTTCGCAATAGTCACCACACGGTCCACAGACCGCCGGCGGGCAGAAACGGTAACGACCGATCCCGCAGAACAGTCCCGCGTCGGCCGAACTACTGCCGACCAACATCGCGGCGGCGGTAAGCAGCATCAACCACAGTGTACGTTTCATGATTCGAGTCCTTGTCGGGCAACCGAGCCTGTTCGTGCTCCCCGTCCTACCCTGTTGTGTGCGGTTCCATGGAGAGAATGACGGAGTGGCGTCGTGACAATCCGTCACCTTCGTTTGGTCGGAAGAACGCCGATCAGCCCTTCATCGAAGCTCGCGGCTTTCCCCCGGCCTTCACCCTTTCATTCGCCGGTGCTCGCATTCCCCGCGTCATGCGAATACCAGCAGTATTCGCCGAAACCTGCGAGATCGTCAGGTCCGGCATTTCTGAATCGTCCGAACACAATCGACGCCTTCACTGCCATCGATTTCATCAGAACGTCAACGCCCGTCCGCTTCGCCACGCTGCTTACCATCGCTGCAATCGGCAAAGTCAATGTGAGTGACTTGATCACGGAATTCGCATCGCGCAGCGGATTGCGGAGTCGCCGCAGCTTCGCGCGACAACGCAGTTCACCACGCGACCCCGAACTGCCGCCCGACATCCCTCCGTAATCTCTACTTAACCGTCAAAGTTTGAAAAACCGGCAAACTCCCCCATCGCCAAGGGCCGATGAATTGGTGAGCACGCGAACCGATCGCAAGTGCTCTCGCTACGTGACGACGGCAAATCTGGCGACTAGTGGATATTGATGAAGCGTTTGACTTCCTACTCAGCGCGACTTGCAACGCTGATCGGACTGGCCGCACTGCTGGCCCTTTCGAGCACCGGATGCCAATGCTGCGCCGTGACCGAACGCTATCAGGACTGCGTCGATAACGTTTGTGATCATGAAGGCAATGCCCAAGTCCTCTACCGTCCCTGGTACGATTTAACACGCATCAACAGAGCCAACTGGCCTTGGAGGTGGTTTCGACATCGTCGGCCGTCACCTGGCTTCGTGTACCGCACACCGGTGACCAATGAAGTGATGTCGCGGACGCAATGGCAACAGGATCAATATGCTCCGCCGTCGACGATCGCACCCCCTCCACTCATGCCCGACGAACTCTGGCCATCACCCGAATCGGGAATGAACGCAGATGATGTCGGCGTCGCCCCACTGGGACCATTGTTCGAACCACAAGTCGTTCCGCCCCCTGCTCCGGAACCATACATCCCTGAATCACTGCCACCAGCTCCGACGAGGAGTATCGAGCCGCAATTGCCCCCCATGGAATCGTCGGATTCTCGGAGACGTGAACCAACGCCTGCCGCGCCACGGTTGCCGGTCTCTTCGGAGATCGATGCCGGTTCGCATCGCCCTGGCGACTGGATGCGAAACTCAGGCGTGGTCCGACTGTTCGATGAGGACAACACAGCGACGTCCGCATCGGGCATCACAATCCATCAATACGATCGCACAGAATTCGTGCCGATCACCGTTGAATCATGGTTGAGTGACGAGACGCCGGGAAGCGACACAGTGGAAACAGCTTCCGGTCGCGAACCAGATGGGCCGACGACTGCCTCCACGCCTGCTGATACGTCGCCCCCTTGGGCGGCATCTCAGCATGTGAGCGAGAATGCTGTTCGAGCCCCTGAAGTTCATCCCACATCGGGAACGCAAAGTTCCGAAGATTCACACCAGGAACAACGCGCACAATGGTGGGAGGCGCAACCGACGACGGCTCCGGCCACGCGGACGGCCAACGACGTCTTTGGCCCGACCCCCTTCGCGGAATGGCAATCCGCCAACGAGTAATCACATGAGCAACAATTGAACAGTCAACTTCCTCAACAATCGATCGAACGCCGGAAAGCGCGCGTCAGCACCGCGCTGCTGGCGTGCGCGCTCGTCGCGACGAGTCTGTCGAGTGGCTGTTCACGATTCTTCTGGAGGAATCAGGCCGACCTCGATGTCTACGATGCCGTCGCCGAGCGGATGAATGACCACCGCTGGGTGGTGCCGCGGGTCGATGTTTCGCCGGATACGCGCAGTCGATTCTACAGTCCCTACGATCCCGACTACCAACCCTTGCCGCCGGACGATCCTGCCGCCAGTGTCTACCTCGAACAGGTTGACGGCTGGGAAAGCTACAAAGGTTGGCACGACTTCGGCACCGCGATGTCAGTCGAAAACCCGCAATGGTTGTCGCAGTTTGGACTGTCTGCCACGATGATCGACCCGTCGACGGGTGAGTATGTCGAGCCGCCGCCTCCGCTGGAAGAATTGAAACTCGATCAACTCATCGAGTTGTCGCTGATTCACAGTCGCGAGTATCAGTTCGAGATCGAAGACCTCTATCTGGCGGCTCTGGGATTGACGCTCGACCGCTTTCAATTCGCTGTACGGTATCTCGGAATCGGCGGCGGAGAGCCTTCAATCGCGGAGGACTTTACCGTCTTGCCGCGCCGTCCGGGGGACAATTTGCGGCAATCCGGTCGGTTTGGCGTCAGTCAGATGTTGCCGACCGGTGCGCAATGGGCGGCGGAATTGACGAACAACACGATCTGGCTCTTCTCAGGTCCAGGTCAGACGAACTCGGCGAGTTTGTTGTCATTCTCGCTCGTGCAACCACTCATCATGGGAGCGGGGCGCAAAGTTGTGCTGGAAGGATTGACTCAAGGAGAGCGCGAACTGCTCTATGCCACCCGCGACCTGGCGCGTTTCCGACAGTTGTTCTTCACCGATGTCGTCGGATCCGGCGGAGCGGGATACTTGGGACTGCTGTTGCAAGCGCAGGGTATCCGCAACCAGGAGTCCAACATCTTCCGCCTGGAGCAGCAATTGACCGAGTCGCGGGCCATTACGTCGTTGCAAAGTGCCCGTGTGCAGATCGACGAACTGCCACAGGAGATCGCGCCGATCGTCGGGGGCGACCCACCAAGAATTCCCGAACTGTTGAATGGACAATTGATTGTCCGGGAGATACCGGACTTGGAAGGAAACGTGAATCTCTTCCTGACGTGGATTGGAGAGATGTCTCCCCAGCAGGAGGAGATTCTCCTGAGTGCGAGCGCCGACCCGGATTACCAGGAAGCTGCCAGTCGAATCGTTCAGCAAATCCGGACGACGGCGACGACGTTACCGGTCTTACAGCTTGAAACACAACTCGCGTCGTCGATCAATCGACTGAGGGATCAAGAGCGGGAATTCCAGGACAGCCTTGACAGCTTCAAGATACAGTTGGGGCTGCCGACAGACTTGCCGATGAGTATCGACGACGAACTGCTCGATCCGTTTATCTTCATCGATCCTCGAGTTCTGGGACTCGATGGTCAGATTCGGACCCTGATCCCGACCTGGGCCCAATTGGATGACGACAACCCGTCGGGTGAGTCGTTGCTGGCGACTGCACAGGAACTGCAGCGACTTGTCGACTTAACCGATGAACAGGGGTTTGTCGTCATCGAGAACGACTTCGCGCGGATGGACGCCGCGCTTCCCGATCGGTTGGCAGCACTCGACGCCGAATCGAGCCGGCTGCGTGTCGAACGCGACTTGGCGAGAGATGAGCGACTCTATGGATTCATCGCGCAAGAGTACGAAACCGTTCGCAACCAGACGGCGCAGCTGATTCAGATTCTCAGCACAGGAGACGTTCCGATTGACGAACAGGTCTCGCTCTTCGAACAGATTCTGATTGGAGAATCGATTGAAGAAAACGAAGCTAAGCCGTTCAAGCGGGCCATCAAGCGCCTGCAGGAGAATCTGCTGCGCGTGGCTCAGAACCTGCAAGTGGTACAGATCGGACTGCGCGTCGAACTCATCACGATCGCCGACTTCGAATTGTCGATCGAAGAAGTGACTCAGATCGCACTCGAAAATCGCGTCGACCTGATGAACGCCCAGGCCCGCGTGGTCGACACGTACCGTCAAGTTGAGATTGCCGCCAATCGATTGCAGACGCCCGTCGATGTCGTCGTCGAGGGGGACATCGGCAACTCGGGAGGCAACCGTCCCTTCGACTTCCAGGCCGATCGAGCGACTTTGCGTGCCGGAGTGCGTGTCACAGCTCCGATCGATCAAGTATCAGAGCGTAACATTTATCGTGCGGCCCAAATTGCCTACGACCGTCGGCGTCGCGAATACATGGCCTTCGAGGACAACGTCAAGCTGCAGGTTCGCCGGTCCTGGAGATCGCTCGAAGTCCTGCGTCAGAACGTCGAAACCTCGCGTCAAGCCGTACGTATCGCCGCACTGCAACTCGACTTAGCGATCGAAGAGTCGAATGCTCCGCAAACGGAAGCCGCTCGGGGCGACGTCGCCAGCACAGGTGCACAAGGCGTAGTTCTGTTAACTGCGTTACAATCGGTCCTTGATGCTCAAAATGGACTCATTGGAGACTGGATCAATTACGAAAGAGCCCGACTTAACATCTATCGTGACATGGGTATCATGGAGATAGGGCCGGACGGCTTGTGGAATGATCCTGTTTATCGGAGCGAATCGAATGACATCGGGACCGTCGAAATCCGGGGGCAGTCTCCCCATGAAGCTGGGGTTGTCTCTCTTCGTGATCCTGGGGGTCGCGGGGACGGTCGTCTGGGTGAACCCGCAGTGGTTGCAGACCCTGAGGGGAGCGTCGGCGTCTCGAGACTTTTCGCACCTGGAGACGACCCGCTGCATTAGAGCGCCGTTTCTGGCCAGTGTGGCTTCATCGGGCTACATCGACTCCCAGCAGAACATCACTCTGAGTTGTAAGGTCGAGGGGCAGACCACCATCATCTCCATCGTTCCCGAGGGAACTCAGGTTGCGAAGGGAGAGCTGATTTGTGAACTCGATTCCTCATCTCTGATCGATCGACAGAAGACCCAGGAGATCAGCGTCAACGACGCGAGGTCTGCCGTCGAACAACAACTGAAATCGATCGAAATTCAGCTCGCAACGAACGAAAGCAACATTGCTGCCGGCGAACTCGCGGTCCAACTGGCCGAATTGGATTTGAACAGCTATGAACTCGGCACTTTTCTGCAGACCGAGAGTCAGCTTTCCGGCCAGGTGGCTCTTCGTGAAGAGGAGCTGATTCGAGCCCTAGAGAATTTCGAGTTCACGCGCCGTTTGGTCAACAAGGGCTTGCGGACGCAAAACGATCTCGCCGCCAGTCGTCTGGCCGTCCAGCAAGCGGAACAGAATCGAAACTCCGCTTTTGGAGAATTGGAGGTGCTGCAGGAATTCACCTACGAGCGTCAAATGGCCGAGCTGAGAGCCAATGCGGAAGAGTTCGTGCGGGAGTTGCAGCGAGTCGAATTGCAGTGCGAAGCCATCATTGCGCAGATGCAGACCGAACTGAGTTCGCTGCAGACGAAGCTCGACTTGCAAGAGGAAGAACTGGAGCGAATCAATCAACAGATCGAAGCCTGTACGATGGTTGCGCCAGAAGCGGGCGTCGTCGTCTATGCAAATCTTGGTGGCCGGGGCGGACGACGTGAAGGAGAAGAAATTCGAGAGCGCGCCACCGTCTATGAAAGACAGGCGATCGTCAATCTCCCCGATGTGACACGATTGAAGGTGGGATGTCGCATTCACGAAGCACTGGTGGGAGACATTCGCGTCGGGCTTCCGGTCCAGATTTCGCTCAACGCGATCGCCAACCGAGTATTCAACGGCACGGTCCACTCGATCGCGTCGGTTGCTTCGACGGGTGACTGGCCGAATACCGATCTCCGGCTTTACGCCACGGAGATTCATCTCACCGATCCTCCCGATGTGATTGTGGACCTCAAACCCGGCCTGACAGCCAACGTGAAAATCATCGTCGAGAGTCGCCAGAACGTGCTTCAAATCCCAGTCCAGTGTGTCGTCGCTGTTGGTAACGAACGACTCGCGTGGGTGATGACGGACGATGGTCCCGAACGCCGCCTGCTGGAAGTTGGGTCAGCCAACACATCACATATCGAAATCCTGGACGGTGTCGCCGAGGGAGAACTGGTCGTCCAGAATCCCCGCACCCACTTCGCCAGGGAGATTTCCGATCGAGAAGGGGAATTGGCTGCCGAAGCAGAAGAGAACACGGCCGAGGCGACCGACGGAGTCATTCCCGTACCAGAGGTTTCTGGAACGGAAACGGAAACACCTGCTGATAGCGGGTCTGGAGGTGGTGGACCGAGCGGCGGAAATCGATTGGCCGAAATGTTCACGCAGGCCGACGCCGATGGCGACGGCAAGCTCTCCGAATCAGAAGTCGATGAACGCATGAAACCCAACTTCGCCACTATCGATGCCAACGGCGACGGGGGCATTGATCAGGAGGAGATGGGGAATTTCTTCCGTAGCCAAGGCGGCGGACGCCCCGGAGGCGGGGGCCCACCTGCTGGCGACAGCGCGACGGAAGAAGAGTAAGCCGCATACGACCCCATGACCGAGGTCACGGAAGACTCCAACTCTTAGAAGATCGCGATTGAGTCTCCATGCCACTTGCCGCCCACGTCGTCGACCTGCATAAGTACTACGACCTCGGGGCGGTCGTGGTGAAGGCGCTGCGCGGCGTGACGCTCGAAATCCCCGAGGGGGACTACATCGCCATCATGGGGTCGTCAGGGAGCGGCAAGAGTACGCTGCTCAATCTGCTGGGCGCGCTCGATCGCCCCACTCACGGCAGTTACTTCCTCGGTGGCAAGGATGTCGCGGCGATGAGCGACGACGAGCTTTCCTCGATCCGCAACGAGCGGATCGGGTTCATCTTTCAATCGTTCAATCTCATCCAGCAGTACACGGTCCTCGAAAACCTCGAAGTGCCGTTGCTCTATCGACGCACGTTCGGCTCAATCTCGGCAGCCGACCGCAAGCACTGCATCGAACTGGCCGAACGCGTGGGATTGGGAGATCGGCTCGATCACCGGCCATTCCAGTTATCAGGTGGACAGCAACAGCGCGTGGCCATTGCTCGGGCGCTTATCAACGATCCCAATATCATTCTAGCCGACGAACCGACGGGTAATCTCGATTCCAAGACCGGCGAAGAGATCATGCAGGTACTCCGGCGGCTCAACCAGGAAGGCCGTACGATCATTATGGTCACACACGAAAACGACATCGCGCGCGAGGCGCATCGGCAGGTCTACATGAAAGACGGCCTGATCGCCGGCGAAGGAATCTTCCCCGGCAAAGATGAACCGGTCGTGAAGGATGAGAGTATTTTCTAAGGGCGAGCAATGAGGCACGATGAAATTCGTAAACACTTCAACGACCAGCGAACACAATTGATATTATCGATGTCGCTTCCTGACTCCTGACTCCTGACTCCTGACTCCTGACTCCTGACTCCTGACTCCTGACAATGTCTCCCTTCCGCATCTATCACACTGTTCGCCTGGCGCTCAAGAGCGTGCTGCTCCATAAGCTGCGCTCCGGGCTGACGATGTTGGGGATTGTGTTCGGCGTCTTTTCGGTCATCGCCATGCTCGCGATTGGCGAAGGGGCCAGCAATCAGGCGCAGAAGCAGGTGCTCGAACTGGGGGCCACGAACATCATCGTCCGCAGCGTCGAACCTCCGCTCGACATGTCGGCTTCCGATTCAGGGGAACGCCAGTCGGTATTACGCTACGGACTCACGCGCCGGGATGAAGAGATCCTCCGCCGAACAATCGATCACATCGGGTTCGTTCCGATTCGAGAAATCAACCTCCCCGCGCGTTTTCTCAGCCGGGAAATGAACCCACGTGTCGTGGGCTGCAGCCCTGAGTATTACGACATGAATCACCTGGGCATGGCGATGGGTGAGTTTCTCTCCGACGAAGACCAGCGGAACATGAGAAACGTGGCCGTCCTGGGAAGTGAAGTCGCAGCGACGCTTTTCCCGACGGAGAATCCGATCGGCCAGATCTTTCAGATCGCGGGTAAGGCATACCGCGTGATCGGTGTCACCAACCCCAGGACGGCCTCCGCGGGTATCGGAGGCAGTCTTTCCGCGCAGGAGTTCAACAAGGATATCTACATCCCGCTGAACACGATGCAGAACCAGATCAACACCAACGACATTTATATCGTATTCACCGCCGGCAACTTCAGCGCGAAGTCGGTCGTCTACGACCAGATCACGATTCGCGTGGAAGACCGCGAAGATGTCCTGAGAACCGCCGAAGTCATCCGCGAATCGATGGAAACCACGCACCCCAAAGGCGAGGACTATGCCGTCGTCGTCCCACTCGAACTGCTCAAGCAAGCGGATCAGTTGAAGGGCATCTTCAACATCGTTCTCGGGTCGATCGCGGGCATCAGTCTGATCGTGGGAGGCATCGGCATAATGAACATCATGCTGGCCACCGTCACCGAGCGAACGCGCGAGATCGGCGTTCGTCGCGCCCTGGGCGCGCGGCAGAACGACATCACGCTGCAGTTCCTCGCGGAGACGGTTGTGCTCTCCGCCACCGGAGGGTTGATCGGCGTGGCGATGGGATTGTCGACACCCTACGCCTTCCAGGGAATCAAGTCGGTCGTCAACAATTACATTCTGAGTCCCGACGAGGCCACTTCCGACTTTGCCGCCCTCTTCACCAACATGGAGCCGCAGGTCGCCCTCTGGAGCCTCCCCGTCGCGTTCGGCTTCTCGCTGGCGACCGGACTGATCTTCGGCGTCTACCCCGCCCGCTCCGCCGCTCGCCTCGACCCGATCGAAGCGCTCCGGCACGTTTGAGGATTCGGCCGGCACGCAAACTCGCATTATTCCGAGCCGCCGTGAGGAGCGCAGATGCGCTATGCGATCAGTTCCTCGACCGGCCGAGCATCTTCCGGCAGGATCATCACCGGGCGTTCGCTTTCGTCGCGGACGAAGCTATGCGGGTCGATGCCGAGGTTGTGGTATATCGTCGCCAGCACATCGCGGTAATGGACCGGGCGTTCGGCCACATACCCTGCCTGTTCATCTGTGCTGCCGATCACCTGGCCCATTCGCATGCCGCCGCCGGCCAGCAGAGCCGACTGCACGGGAGCCCAATGGTCGCGGCCAGCATTGTCGTTAATCTTCGGCGTCCGGCCAAACTCCCCCCAGACGACGACCGAGACATCCTGATCGAGTCCACGGTCAGCCAGGTCGGTGATCAATGCCGACAAGCCCGCATCGACGGTCGGCAGGTGGGTGTTGAGATGGCTGAAGTTGTTGCCGTGCGTGTCCCAGAATCCGTAGGCCACGGTCACCACGCGCACACCGGCTTCCACCAGACGGCGAGCAACAAGAAGTTGGTCGTTCCACAGCGGAGCACCGTCACCGAGATGGTCCGACGATCCCTTCCCGTAGCGATCGCGAAGGACAGGGTCTTCCTGCTCGACATCGAGAGCGTCGACGAGCCGGGATGATGTGAGGACTTCGAACGCTCGGCGGTAACTTTCGTCGACGTCATCGATTCCCGTGTGGTCAGCCGACCTGCGGAGGCAATCCAACTGACCCAGCAGGTCCTGCCGCGAATCGAACTGCTGAGACTCGATGTATCGCAGCTTCATGCTGGCGAGGTCTTCGCCATCGGCACGCACTTGATGAAACTGGCTGCCGAGATACCCCGCCCCCGTGCTGTTGTAGGGGCGATGCTGCATCGTCGGGAAGAGATCGACGAATGGCGGCGTCACCGGATCGGTTGCCCCTTGCACCCTGGCGACGACCGAGCCGAAGTTGGGGATGCGGTCCCGCTGTACCTCTCCCATCGTGTAGCCGGTGAGGTTCTGAAAGCTCGAATGTTCATCCCGCTGACCGGTCACACTGCGAATCACCGACCACTTGTCGGCACACTCCGCAAGCCTCGAGAGAAGCTCGCAGACTTCGATGCCGGGGACATTGGTCGGGATCGGCGAGTACTCGCCGCGCACCTCACTCGGCGCCTCGGGCTTAAGGTCGAACGTATCCTGATGCGCAATCCCCCCCGACAGATAAACCATGATGATCGACTTCTGCGTGCGGCCGGTTGGCTGCGTCGCCTCAGCCCTCAGCAACGACGGCAGCGACAATCCGCCGACGGCCAACCCGCCGATCTGCAGAAACGAGCGACGCGAAACGCCGTCGCAGAAGCGGGAACGATTGCCGTTCACTTTGAGGAAAGCAGGCAGGAGCATTGTGGGGGAGGTGAGGAGGGCTACTTGGGAACGCAATCGATCGCACCGCTCTGTAATTCGCTAATCTATACTACACCATTCATCGGTTGTGACTGATGAATACGATGATAAAGGTTGCCACCAGCAATGGGAATGCGGATCGTGTGAATCACGGCCCGTCAGTCATCTCGTTCTCAGTTTTTCCAAGCATCTGCCATCGGGCAATGTCTCACGGCATCGAACCAACGGCGGCGAAGAAGCCGCCGATGGCGAGGAGCGCGAAGATAAGCGACATGCAGGCCCAGCCCCACTTTCGCTGACGTACATGCAGCCAGACGTATGCCAGATTCACAAATGAATAGCCTGCGAGAGCAACGATAATGGCCCCATTCAGGATGCGGTAGGCCCAGAGTTCCGCGGCAGGGCTTAGGTGGTGTCCCGCCAATAAAACGCCAAGGGTCAAGCTGCCGCCAATCAGCACGCCGGTAAGTATCTTTGCCTTGAGCGGCATTGGCGGAGCCACAATGCGCGGGGGAATCGGTTGTCCATCAATCAGTCGTGGCGCGAAGTGAGAAATCACGTCTCCCAGGTCACCCTTCTTCATCCAATACGCGAACGGCTCGATTGGGATGAATCGCAACTGTGCGACGAGATCCTGCCTCCCTCCCGTGTAGGCCGGCATCGCGGCTCCACTCACGACGATTCGCACGCCGCTGGTGTTGGCCAGACGCACGGCTCCCTTCCCCTCCATCGGTTCGCGAAGGACGAAACCTTCCTGGCCGGGTGTGCGATCGAGAGCTTCGATGTTGTCCCAACTCGACTGCAGCCGGAAGCCCATCTGTCGCAAATCGAC
Organism: uncultured Planctomycetaceae bacterium; assembly: GCA_942492405.1. Taxonomy (GTDB): domain Bacteria; phylum Planctomycetota; class Planctomycetia; order Planctomycetales; family Planctomycetaceae; genus JANNSB01. The sequence continues at coordinate 97,580 of CALOES010000016.1, read as the reverse complement.
CCCTTCGGGCGATATGATCAAGCGCGTGTAAACGCAAACGCCGTAGACCAATGGTGCATAAATGAGACTCATCATCATCGCCGCGACGAACAGTCCCGCTTCGCCCGAAACGATGCCGCCGATGAACATCGGCAGCGCGATCAACACCCACGGCATCAGGAATACCCCCTGCCGCATCGGGCTGACGTGGTAGACGCTTGCAGGGGGCGATGCAGACACGGTGTTCGCTTACTCCGCGCCACTTGACCGGATTTCGTCGACCACCCAGTCGAGGGCATCGGTCGGCTTTAAGCTTGGAGTCTGAGGCATGATCATCAACGACATCAAACAAGTCCGCAACTCTCCGCTGACCGATTGATACTATCCAGTGTGTTCAAGTATCAGAGGGGCTGGTCCGCCCGTGATCTCCTGATGGCGCTCGCCGCGCATCATGGTATGATCGGGCATCACGCCGACATCCCTTCGTGTTGCCTCATGGCATCGCACATGACCGCAGATCAAAGAACGACTCAGTCTGGTCCGCTGCCGGTGAATCCGCCGACGCAGATGCAGCGAGTCCTCACGTCGTGGAAGCTGTGGCTCGTCGCGCTGTTTCTGTCTTTCGCGGCCATCGGGCTGTCGCTGATCTTTCCGCTGCTGCTTCGCTGGCGGGCCATCAGGCACTTCGAGACGCATGCCGAGATCGACTACCGCAGCGAGGCACCGGAATGGGCGAGGGACCTCGGCAACTGGTCAATCGCCCTGCGCGAGTATGAGTTGCTGCGGTGCAGAGAGGCCGAAGATGCGACACTGCATCGCATCGGCCGCCTGCCCGAAGTGCGCTCGCTTTGGATCGAGGAGCGCAATGGTTCGCCCATCACCGATGACGGACTGGCCTCGCTGGAAGGCCTGCGCGATCTCCTCGATGTGTGGCTCTTCGGCGAAGGCTTCACCGATGAGGGGCTGGCGCGAATCTTCGCCTCGCAGCAGCCGCTGCGGACGGTGGTGCTCGTTCATACCGGGGCCGGCCGCGAGACGCTGCAGTCTCTGTCGCGCATCCCCACGATCAGAAACCTGACGATCATCAGCGAGACCATCACTGATGACGACTTTCGCGATCTGCCGGCGCTGCCCAACCTGATCTATTTCGATGTCGATGGGCTGGGGGATATCGGGGCCGACTGGCTGAGCCGATCGTCACCAGTCCACATCGTGTACCTGCGTCGCTCGAGCGTGACTGATGAGGGGATCCGCCTGCTGTGCGACATGCCGAAGGTGCAACACCTGATGTTGCGCGGCGCGGCGCTCACACCGACATCGCTAAGGCTGCTCGGCGGCTGCGGCTTTCAATGCAGCCTGGACCTGTCTGACGCCCGCTATCTGTCAGCGGATGACGTGGCCAACCTGCCGGCTGACAGCAAGGCGTCGGTCTTTCAGATCGCGGCGGAGCTGCTCAGTCCGGAGAGCATCGAGCGAGTCGATGACTCGCGCCATATGTCGCGCCATTTTTATTACGGTGAAGTGATCGACCCCGCAGTGCGGGCGATCCTCGATGAACGCGCGTACTGGTTGAACGGTCAAGACAGCGATTACTGGCGGGAAGACGAAGTGACGCGCCGCCGCGTCGATGCACTGCACTTCGGCCAGGAGGAACTCGAAGAAGCCCTGTTCGGCCCGTAGCAATTCACGTACGCGTAACGCCGAGAACGCGAATGAGCATCGAAGAATGGGCGATCGTGGCTTGCACCACGATTGGCGGGGTTCAACCCCGCCGCTCATCGATCGCCACACCCACTTTCTGCGACCACGCCGCGAGCATCTCCCGAAACTTCGGTCCCGGCTTGCCGTCGGCGATCGGTTGGCCGTTAAAACGGGTGACAGGCACGATGCAGCCGGTCGTGCAGGTCATCCAGACTTCGCGGGCCTGTCGCATATCGTCGGTCGTCAGGTCGCGTTCGGTACTTGTCATGCCGAGATCGGCTGCCAGTCGGATGACGTACTGCTGACTGACCCCCTGGAGCGTTTTGGTTCGCAGCGGGGTAAACAGCCCAGTGCCCGTCAGGACAAGAATGTTGCCGACGGAAGTCTCGGTGATGTGGCCGTCTTCATCCAGCAGTAGTGCAATCGCGGCAGGGTCGCGAGTCTTCACTTCCAGATCAGCCAGATGCCAATGCAACCTGCTGCGAACCTTGAGCGTCGGATCGATAATCTCCCTGGGAATCTGCCGAACCGTGGAGGTCGCAAGACTGAGACCATCCTTGTACGCATTACCCCACCGGTCGGGTGAGATCTCGAAGCTATAGATGCACAGCGTCGGTCGCAGTTCGGCAACCGGCGAAGGTGCGTATGCGGCATTGACTCCGGGGGTCGCGAACAGACATACCGCCAGTTCTCTGCCGTCTTCGAGCAGTCGGGAATTGTGGTCGGCCACGCTCTTGAGCAGTCGCCGAAGGTCATCATCACTTTCGGGAAGTTCGATGCCGCACGCCGTGAGCGAATGCGACAGCCGTGACAGATGAGCATCGACCTCGAACAGTTCGCCGCGAAATGTTCGCAGCATTTCGGTGACCGTCACCCCCTGCAGGAAGCCGATGTCGGCCACCGACAGGCTGAGTTCCGTCGCGGGAACGATTCGGCCATTCCAACAGGCGAGGGGAGCGGAGGACATACGGCTCAGGACGCAGGTAATGAATTGGGGAACGTCACTTGTCACTTGTCACTGGTCATTTGGGGTGTTTGAACCAGTGACCAATGACCAATGACCAGTGACCAATGACCAATGACGAGTGACCAACTACAATAATAGCAGAGTCCCGCCTGCAACTAGCGCTCCCCGTGGTCGACCCATCATGAATCATTCCATCAACGCCCAACGCCTCCCGGCTTCCGTCCTTTCTCGCCGCTGGTTCTTGCAGCAGTGTGGAGTCGGGCTGGGGTCGGTCGCTTTGGCCGACCTGCTCGCAGAGTCGGCCTCGGCAGACGGCCTGGGGGTCGAACCTCTCGCGACTCGGCAGCCCCACCATCCGGCTAAGGCGAAGTCGGTCATCTTTCTGTTCATGGCTGGCGCGCCGAGCCACCTCGAACTGTTCGACAACAAGCCCGAGCTGACCAAGTTCGATGGCACGCTGCCGCCAGCGGAACTGATCGAAGGGTACCGGGCGGCCTTCATCAACCCGAACTCGACGCTGCTCGGCCCACGATTCCCATTCGCACGGTATGGAGAGTGCGGAGCCGAACTCTCGGAGCTGCTCCCGCATCTCGCGGAGGTGGTCGATGACATTGCCATCATCAAGTCGATGGTGACCGATGCCTTCAACCATGCCCCCGGTCAGATACTGATGAGCACCGGGTCACAACAATTTGGCAAACCGAGCATGGGGGCCTGGACCCTCTATGGCCTGGGGAGCGAGTCCCGTGACCTGCCCGGATTTGTCGTTTTCAGTTCCGGGTCGAAGGGGCCGAGCGGAGGAAATTCCAATTGGGGGAGCGGATTTTTACCCAGCGTCTACCAGGGAGTGCCGTTTCGCGGGGCGGGAGATCCGGTTTTGTACCTTTCCAATCCGGCCGGGGTGAGTGACCAGTTACAGCGGCGGAGTGTCGATGCGATCAACGATCTCAACCGGTTGCATCTCGAATCGATGGGTGATCCGGAGATCGCGACGCGGATCAATTCGTTCGAGATGGCCTACCGCATGCAGTCGAGCGCGCCCGAACTGATGGACCTCTCCGGCGAGCCGCAACACGTGCTCGATATGTATGGAGCCGAGCCGGGCAAATCGTCGTTCGCGAACAACTGTTTGCTTGCCCGCCGACTGGTTGAGCGCGGCGTGCGCTTCGTCGAACTGTTTCACGAAGCCTGGGACCAGCATGGCAACCTCGTGGGTGGTCTGCGCGAGAACTGCGCGAACACCGATCAGGCGTCGGCTGCACTCATTAAAGACCTTAAGGCGCGCGGTCTGCTGGAGGACACGCTGGTGATCTGGGGGGGCGAATTCGGACGCACGCCGATGGTGCAGGGAGGGGGGAACGATGGCCGCGATCATCACCCGAACGCCTTCACGATGTGGCTGGCGGGTGGCGGAATCAAAGGAGGCGTAAGTCTAGGCGCCAGCGACGATTTCGGCTTTAACGTGACCGAAGACAAGGTGCATGTTCACGACCTGCACGCGACGATTCTGCACCTGCTGGGATTCGACCACACTCAGTTGACTTACCGCTTCCAGGGACTCGATCAGAGGCTCACCGGCGTCGAGCCCTCGCGGGTTGTGCAAGAGGTCATTCATTAGTCATTAGGATGCTGCCACGCGTTCATCTCTGTTTCCAAATGACCAGTGACGAAGGACGAATGACCATCGCGCAAAAAAAGAAGGGCGGCTGATTTCTCAACCGCCCTTCTCGGCAAGTGCCTTACTTCTTCTTGGTGGCCTTCTTCTTTGTGGCCTTCTTCTTGGGTGCTGCCTTCTTGGCTGCCTTCTTTGCTGCTTTCTTCGCCACGAGACTTCTCCTTAAAAAAGTGTGTGTGGCGTCCATCCGTTGCTACCGGGCAAATCTCGGTGGAGCACCACGATCGGAAACTTTGTGATCACTACCATCGTGATCACTCGTGTCGTGTTGTTGCTTCCGTTGTCTGCTCTTCTTGAGTCATCCATCAGTGCGTGCAACACAACACACTTAACATTCGGAGCATGGTACGAAATTGAATTGTTGTTTCAACCCTGATTTGTTCCGATTCGACGAGTTGGTGACTTCTCGCGCGATTGTCTCTGGACAAGATGCGGACGACTCTCTCCATCAATCGGCGCGCTCCGAACGCTGCGCGACAGCTTTTTCGCGCGCGAACTCACGCAGCACGCACGTTGCGTAAGCGCCGCTCGGCAGCGCGAACGACACCTCGATTGCATCCGATGCGCGCTGCTCGATGGCAATGTCGTTCATCGGAATCAACAACGCACGACGCGCGCCCGGAGCGAACTTGATCCAGTTTCTCCACATTTCCTCGATGATTCCCGAACCCTCAAGCACGCGTTGTTCGCGCGCGAGTGCTACGTGCATCGGGGCTTTCATCTTGGCTCCGAACATCGGACCGGTGGTGACAACCTCGCGTTGATCGAACCGCGCCTGATCAACAACCGGGTCTTCGCACACGAACACGCCGCCGCTCGCGCACACCTGCAGCACGTCTCCGGCCAGCACGGTCGGCAGCAGTCCGTCGTTCAATCGCTCGGCCAAAACCTGATTAAAAAGCGAAGATTGTGCGGCAGAAATCGCCAGACGGGTCAGAAATCGGCGCCGCTTGATCGGGATGTCGCGCTCCGACGACTCTCCCTTCAACAGCGCCAACCCCAGTCGCAGAGTCTCGTCGTCGTGTCCGAATCGCTGCTCGCCATAGTAATTAGGAACTCCCAGAGACCGCAGTCGATCGCGAATCTGTTCCGCTCTGATGAGGTCGTCGGTGTTCGTCCCTTCGACAGTGATGCGAAAGCGATTGCCGCGGAGGTGGCCTGTCCGCAACTTGTTGCCATGCCGCGAGGTCTTGAGAACCTTCACTCGTTCGCCATTGACCTGCTTCAGTTTTGATTCACATCCTTTGGGGACCGAGACCCATTGTCGCGTGATCGCGTTGCGGTCCTTCAGCCCGGCCATGCCGATGTCGCGCTGCGCGACATCGAGCGTCCGAGAGAGGTGTTGCAGCAGTTGCTCGGCGGAGAGACCCACTTTCTCAATCCAGAGAAAAACGTGATCACCCTCTCCTGATGGTTCATAGGCGGCGATTTCCTCAACCTCGAAACTCGTCGGAGACGTTTTGATGCGCCCGCTGATGCCGGGTAGATCGGATGTCAGTAATGGAAGGTGCATGGTGGAAGCGCGGGGGAGAAGGCTGGGAGTTGGAGAAGTCATTGGTCACTTGTCATTCGTCATTCGGGAAAGAACGAAGTTCAAATGATCGGTGACCGTTTGAATCTCGCGCTTGCACGTCGCCGTCGCGATCCACAGACTGCTCTGTTCCCAGTTTGAACGAGGTCACGCGCATTCATCATGTGGCAATTCGCGATTCAGAACATTCTCTCGCGTCCGGTCCGCACCATCTTGTCGGTCCTCAGTCTGACCGTCGCCATCGCCGGCATGGTGGGACTCTATTCAATCGCGGGTGGCATTGAGACCGTCGTCACGTCGACCTTTCGGTTGATCCCCGGTTTGCTCGTCCAGCAGCGTGGTGCGCCGGTCCCTATTTTCTCCAGTTTACCAGCCGACTGGGAGGCGGAACTCGAACAGATGCCGGGCGTGGCGGTCGTCAATCCGGAGATCATCGCCCGTGTGAACGTCATCAATGGCAAGACGATCATCACGCCCCCGCGGTTTCTCGTGGGGCTGGAGATTGAAAGCCGTCTGAGACTGCAGAACGGCGTCTATTCCGAATTCGTCAAAGCCGGTCGGTTTCTCGATCTCAGAGATGTCGGCACCAATCATACGATTATCAGTCAGCAGATCGCGGAGGAATTCGAGATCGGACTTGAAGAGACGCTCGTCGTGAACGGCACCACGCTCGAAGTGGTGGGCATCTACGAGAGCGGATCGCTGCTGTTGGATGTCAACGTCCTGTGCGACATCGGCACCGTCCGACAGATGACTCGCTACGACCCCAATTCGGTATCGGTCTTTTACATCGAACAGGATGGAACGGTTGACGATCGCATCCTGGCTCGCGATATCGAACGACGATTCAAGGACCGCCTGCTGGATGCTCCCAGGATCGATCTGTCGCAACTGATGTCGCCTGGAATGTCGCCGCTCCTCCCGACGTCGGCTCAAGGGTTATTTCAGATGCTGGAGATGGCGAGCACGTTGACCGGCATGATGGGGACCGATCCACAGCTTTCAGACGTCGCCAATCCGTCGCAGGAAGATGAAGACGGCGACACTTCAGCGCCTGATGAGACGGCAGAGGACGAAGAAGAACCCGGCCCGATCGAAGTCCGCTCGGCTGATGACTGGACCGAGAAGTTTCAGGAGATGTCGGCCGACCTCGATCTCTTCCTGGGGATCATGACGGCCATCGGAGTCGTGATCGCGGTGATCAGCATCATCAACACCATGCTGATGAGCGTTTCCGAAAGGACGATCGAATTCGGCATCCTGCGGGCCAACGGCTGGAGCCGCGGCGATCTGCTGAAACTCATTACCGCCGAAAGCGGTCTGATCGGCGTCAGCGGCGGATTGCTGGGAGCATTTTTCGGCTGGGTCGCGACACTGGTCCTCAACCAAATCTGGCCCGACCGATTACAACTCCATGCCTCGGCGTCGCTGCTGACATTCTCGATCGTCTTCGCCACCGCCCTCGGCCTCGTCGGCGGCCTCTACCCCGCCTGGCTGGCGGGGAGGATGGTGCCGATGGATGCGATTCGCCGGGGTTAGGCCCTGAAATTCAGAATTCAGAGAAGTCAATTCGCTGGCCGTCGTTGCGACAGGCGACACGCTCGTAGGTCAATTGGCTCATTTCGTTCGAGATCATGCGAACGGCACCGTCGGCCATTACAAACTGTGCGCCGCCAGGGTGCTGGCTGCTGAAGCCGTGGGTACTCTGATTCAACGGAGCGTCCCAACTGCAGGGAGCGACGACATCAGATTCAAAGCGATTGCCGCGGACGCCCATCCAAATCGCGGCATGACCGGAACTCGAACGTTCGCCAACCATGAAGGTATTGGACGTGCCATCCGTGATCTGCCCCAGACGAATGCACGCGTTGCACATGAACAGTCCATCGGTTTCCATTCGTGTGTCGGCTTCGCCCGGCCAAAATCCTTCGCTGGGTGTGAGATTCCAACGTGGCGGCGGCTTGGAACCATAGTTACCGACGTAGTTCGAAGTCGCCCAGCCGTCGCGGGCAGGATTGAGATCCTCACTGTCGTCGCTGGGACATCTCAGAACCTCCAAAGTCGTCTGAAAGAGATCCGAGGGCCTATTGGGATCGCTCGGCCCACGGTCAAAAACTCGAAGGTAGAGTTCAGCCTCGTCAAAATAAGGGAGAGCGCGAGCCGCCCAGCCATGCGAAACACCTTCATTGGCCGCCGTTGTGTACTGCACCCATCCATTGGGAAACCGTAGGTTGTATGTTTCCGCGTAATTGTGCATCGCGAGGCCGATGTTATGCAGATTGTCCTTGCACTGTGTGCGTCGCGCCGCCTCCCTGGCATCGTTGATGGCGGGGATGATCTGCACGCCGAACAAGCTGGTGATGCCCAGCAGCACGGCCAGTTCGACCTGTGTGAATCCACGCCGGCGGATCGTTGCGATGTGTTTCATGCTTCACCTCTCCAGACATTCAGGAAGTGCCTTTAGCCTCCACGACTGCCCGTCGTGAATCAGCGTGACTGTCTCAAACTCCACGTCGGCATCAGCCTCGGGGACGGCACCGGGATCGAAAAACCTCCAGTTCCCATCGACGAGTTGAAAACGCACGACCCGGGCATGTCGGCGGTTTTCCGTGAGAATGACTTCCGCGACGGCATCCCCGGTCTCGATGCCGACATCGAGACATTCCTGCAATTCCGACGTCATCGCCTCAACCATCGACGGAAATACGGTCAGGCGTGTCTGCAGATGCGCGAGCGCGTCGGGGTTCGACTGCAATCGGGTCACCTCGCTCGCGGGAAACATGTTGAGCATGAACGTTTCAAACTCCTCGGCATTGAGGGCGTCGAGGCTGGAACGCAACGCGGTTTCCAGATCGCTCCCGAATCCGGGCAAGTTGGCAGACGCCATCGAAGCGCCGACGGCGTTATCGAGCGCAACACGAAACGTTGCTTCACGCCCGTCGCTCGAAAACGTTGGCGTCGCACGAATCAACCCACTGATGAGTGCGTCGACATCGCCATTGGCGGACAGATCTTCGAGTCTGTCGATCTCGGCTTGCCGTTGGCTCTCGTCCTCCAGAACGCCCGGTGGGTAGAACATCTCGATGAATGCCGCCAGATCACCGGCATCGACCGTGGATTGTACTTGCTCCAAGTCGAGAGCCAATGCAGGGGGACGCACGATGTTGACCACAACAGCAGGCGGAGGCGTCTGCGGCGATGGAATGCGAACGGGATTGCGAACGGGGTTCCTTTCCGGGCGACCGGTGTCGATCGGCCCCGCGCCGGTGATGGGATTCGGCGGATTCCATCCTGCCACCTGATAGGCACTCCGTTTCACCATTTCGATCTGTGTTGTCACGAAATCCACGACAGCGGGTGGCACAATGGGCGTCATCGTCACGCTGACGCGCGGACATATCTGCTCCAAGTGAAACTCGACGGTCGCATTTTCCCATTGCAAACTGTTGAGGGCGCGTTCGACGACGGGCCGCAAGATCCGTTCCGATCGGGCATTTGTTGTTTGCAGGTCGACGTCACAGTGAAAGTCGTATCGATTGTTCGATGAATTCCACATGAACGAAGGAGAAAAGACCATGTATCGGCAGTTCAACGAACCCAACGGGTTGATGCCCCAACTCTCGAAAATGTTTTGCAACCAATCACAAGTCTGCAGGTCTGCGGCAATGCTGACCAGCGCGTTATCATCCACCAGTTCCAGGAGAGTCGGCGTCGGCTGTTGCGGGCCCCGAGCGATCGCTTCGTCCACGAGCGCGACGTCACCAAAGACGAGCACGTTGTCTTGTGGCTGCCACACGGCGTAGTCGCGGTCGAAGACGCCTGCGAGATCGTAGACGCTTTGGTCGACATCGGTTCGTCGGCTGAATTGTGATTGCGAACGCGATCCCCAGTTGATGGGTTCTCTCAGATCGATCGCGGCGATCCATCGTGTCCCCTCGGCACTCAAGTCGTCATCGGGTTGTATGGCGATCGAAATCTTGATGAATTCATCGGGATGAAATCCAAAATGGTCGATGGTCATTCCGGCAAACGCGTTGTTGGTATGATCCACACCGAACAACTGCTTGAAGAGAGGATCCCTCCAGACCGCTTGCCCTTGCATCGCGATCATCATAGGAGCGCCATGCGGCAGGAACTCCGAAGCAGATTCGGCACTCCGGAGATCGGCGGCGATGTCCGGTTGGTTGGACCCGTTTTGCCTGTCCAGGATCACGAGGATTACAACTGCCGCGATCGCGAACATCGCCACGCCAGCACCGATGCCGATCAAGATTCCTGTGCTTCCGCCTCCGGATTTCTTGCGGGTCTGCGGCCTGCGAGATCTCCCAATCGGAACCGCCTCGGGAATCTCTGCCGCTTCGTACGGCAGTGCATCGGGGATTCCGTATTCGCCTTCCGGAGCGAAAGGATCATTCTGTTGGGCCGGAGCAGGAACCGTAATCTTTCCCTGACATTCCTGACAACGAAAGACGCGTCCCGCCTTGTCGTCTCCGACGCTGTACGACTTCAAACACTTCGGACAGGTAACTGAGATCATGGCTCGCTACTCCCTCTGATTCCAATACACCTTCAGGTTTCGCGTGGCTCGGCCGCCGGCGATGATGTCGGTGTCGCCGTCGCCATCGAGATCGCTGCAGATGAGGTCTTCGACGGCGATGCCGCCATCGTCGAGGATGTGCTTCGTCCAGGATGTTCCCGCGTCGTCGTCTGATTCGTAGATGTAGATGCCGGGGCCGACGACTTCGCCTGTCCCTGGTTCACGATGACCGACAACGATTTCGTCTCCCGGCTCTCCGTTAAGATCAACCAGCCAGACGGCATGACCTTGTGCGAGTGATTCATCCAATACATACCGATCCGCCAACTCGCCCGGAGCGAGTTGTTCGGACGATGTCGAATAGACGACGACCGAGTGGCCATGCATCGGTTCGATCGTCGCCATGAACTGTCGACCGTTGGGCAGTCGACCGGCTTTCACTTCACCCGCCCCCGAGGCTTCGGGAGTGTCGCCATCGATGCCGCTGCCGACGAGTTGCCGAGAGAACGTACCATCGCCTTCGTGCCGGAGTAAATTGATGCCCTCCTGGCTGGCGGTGAGCGTAGCAGCAACGCCATCGCCGTTGACATCGACATGCCAATGGTTGTGCATGCGATTGAGACCGTCATCGAGCAGCGTCATCGGCCAGCGATCTTCGCGGGGGTTGTTTGGAATGGTGAAGGCCATCAGGCGCACGCCTTCGCCATGCGTGGCATTCAAGGGAGAGACGACAAGCTGCGACTGTTCAAGGCCGAGGACGTTGGCGAACCGCATACGATGCAGCCACGGTTCTTCGCCGATGAAATGCACGTCCCAGGGTTCATCGAGTGAGTCGCCGCGTGAGAGCCATTGAATGGTCCCCTTCATCGTCCATCCCGCGCCGAGGGCGAAGTCGAGATGCCCATCGCCATCGATGTCATACGGAGCAATGCAGACATTGTCCCGTTCGGTCTGGTCCTCGATGATGACGTGCTTCGACCAGTCGGGGTTCTGATACCACAACACCTGCCGTTCGTTGACGGCCACGATGTCGTCGAGTCCGTCTTCATTCACGTCGGCGACAGCCACCGCATAACAGGCCACCTCGCAGACGGCATCGTCCACGACGACGGCCTCGAAGCCAGGGAGGTCGGCGAACGACGACTGAGCGAAGAGCAGGCCCAGGGAGAATCCCAGGTAAGTAGAGACACGATTGAGCGACGTCAGCATTTCGACTCCTCAAAGTCATGATTCGTGGATCGACCCTGGAGAATCTAGCGGATATCAAGGCGTCCTGCGACGACGTGATGGCTCAACGCAAACAGCCCCGGGCCAGTGACGCCGCTGACCGGGGGCTGAATGAAGTTCCACCGAAGAATTGTCGAAATCGAAGTGCCGACCTCAACCGGCATCGCCACGCAGGTCGAAGCAGAGCAGTTTGTCCCAGTCACGCAGATAGAGTCTTCCACCAGCGACAACGGGATGTGCCCAGGCCGGCCGCTCGGCTCGTTCGGGTTGCGAGAACCGTCCCAGTTCACGGTACTCTTCGGGTGTCGCTTCGAACATGGCGACATCTCCTCCTTCACTACGAAGGATGATCTTGCCGTCGGCATACACGACAGATCCTTTACCGACCGAGCGGTCTTGCCACATCACTTCGCCCGTCGCCATGTTGAGGCACTTGAGCACACCTTCGTCGGTGCCGTAAACATAGCCGTCGATTTCGACCATGCCTCCGTGATGACTCTTCATGTCCGGGGTGTGGTAGAGCTGTTCAGCGGTGACGCCGCGGCCAGAAGCACTCAGACGCACGCAAGCTCCTCCTGTGCCGTATCCCGAGGCCGAGAAGACCATATTGTCGTGGAACAGTGGTGACGAACAGTTGGCGGTGCCGTTGGCCGAAGCCGCGTTGCTCCACAGAAACTCTCCATTGTCGGCCCGAACGGCCACAACCGAGGTGTGAGTAAAATTGACGTACTGACGCACCCCACCCACCTCGGCCACGATGGCTGACGAGTATCCGGCTTGCGGATTGTTGGGAACAGCGGCCTGCCATTTAATCTCGCCGCTGATACGGTCGATGCAAACCATCGTCGCCTGATCACCACCCGGCGTGAAGACGACGTTGTTGCCGTCGACGAGGATCGACTCACTGATGCCCCAGCCGATATTGTTGGCATTGAAGCGTTGCAGAATGTTGCCGCCCCAGTTCTGGTCACCGTTGCTCAATTCGTAACAGCCCATATCGCCGTTGGCCCCGAGGGCGTAGAAACGGTCGTCGACGATGGTGGGCGTGCCACGTGGTCCCCCGCCCATTCCGTCGCCGCGGTTGCTGCCGTTGCGGACCCGCCACAGTTCGCTGCCATCGGTCTCATCGAGACAGATGATGAACTCCCCGTCGCCGATCCCTCCCATCGTAAGGATCTTGCCATCGGCCAAGGACACCGACGAATACCCTTCGCCGAGATTGTCAGCCGTCCAGAGCAGTCGCGGTCCCCCTTCGGGCCAGGTTGGCATCAGTCCCGTCTCTGGAGAGATGTTGTCCCGATTCGGCCCGCCATATTGCGGCCAGGTGCGATCGTCATCAGCACGTGCGTCCCCGACGACGGTAAATGCAACGACGTAAAGCAACGATGCACAATAGAGGTATCGAGAGAGCAAACGAGTCATCAAAGCCAACTCCTTTTCATGTCATGAGGTTCCTACGGCTGTTGCAGCCGGGAAAAGGATATCAGTTTCGGCACGGATTCCCCAATAACAGTCCGTAATTGTCCGAGCGACCTGGGAGCTTGGCACCAGACCCGAGACAATTGCGTCTGGACCAATAATGAGAACGCGATCGCGTAACGCGTGTACTTATGTCCGATGGCCAATGCCCGGGACGCGCAACCGCCACGAACTTTCGCCGAGATTGCAGCGTTGAATGCTTCGCGCACTGGACTTCATCGAGTGACGATGCGATCATCGCATTGTCTGACCGTGTTCTATTCGCGGGGCGAGGAGCGATGTCGAACGAGCAATCTGATCCTGCGGAAGAACTCGTCAACCGCGTGATTCATGGCGATCGCGAAGCGCTCGGCATCCTGTTTGACCAGCACCGCGACCGCTTGTGGCGGATCGTGAAGTTTCGTCTCGATCATCGGCTGATCGGTCGTATCGATGCCGATGATGTTTTGCAGGAGGCCTATCTTGCGGCTGAGCAACGTCTCGAACACTTTCTGGCCGACTCACCGCAAGGATTCTTCATCTGGCTGAGGCTCATCGTCAATCAGACGCTGGTCGACCTGCATCGTCGCCACCTCGGCACGAAAGCAAGAGATGCCAGCCGCGAGCGGAGAACACAAGCGTGGAGTTCGGAATCGACATCGTTCTCGTTGTCGTTCCATCTGCTGGGACATCTCACTTCGCCGAGCCAGGCAATGGTCAAAGCCGAATTGGCCGAGCAACTTGACTTGGCCCTCAAGACGATGAGCGACCTCGACCGCGAAGTTCTGGCTTTGCGTCACTTTGAAGAACTAACGAACGGCGAAACCGCCCGCGTGCTCGGCATTACTGAACAAGCCGCGAGTGTGAGATATGTCCGGGCACTCAATCGCCTGCGTAGCGTGCTGACCGCGGTGCCGGGTTTAATGGGGGATGGCTGACGCTCACGCCCAGTCGAAGAAGCCGATGGCGTTCAGTTTCTCGCGGAGTTGGCTCGATTCCTGGGCCGAGAGAGCGCGCTGCGGCAATCGACAGGGGCCGCAGGGGGAGCCGAGCCAGTTGAGGATGGCCTTCATCGCGGCGTGAAACGGGTAGCCGACGATGATCTGAATCATGTCGACACTCAGGGCTTGCAGTTCACGGGCCTGCTGCTGGTTTCCCGCCTCGAAGGCGTCGATCAGTCGGCGATAGAGACGCGGGGCGATGTTGTAAGTACTGCCGATGGCACCCTGCGCGCCAGTTGCCAAGGCTCCGAGCAGCATTTCGTCGCAGCCCCAGACCACATCGAAGCGGCCATCATCGAGTCTCAGGCAACTCAAGTACTCGTGCAGTTTCGTGTCGGTGTACTTGAGACCTTTGAGGTTCGGGACGTGTTCCCCACCGCGACGGAGAAACTCGACCATGTCGATCGCGGAGCCGGTGAGTGACGGGATGTGATAGTAGTAGAAGGGGAGTTCCGGCGCGCCGGCAGCCACTTCGCCCATGCAGTCGACGAGCGTGGCGACATCGTTCACTTTGTAGTACGAAGGACAGGTCGCCGAGATGATATCAGCCCCGACATTGGCTGCATGAGCCGCCAGCGCTCGCGCCTCGGCAAGACTGTTGTGACCGACCTGCACGATGACTGGGACACGTTTCGCTGCCGCTTCCACGAAAGCCGCCGTCAACTGTTGTCGTTCACCCGTCGTCAGCGACATCCCTTCACCGGTGCTGCCGCAGACATAGAGACCGGCGATGCCGGCATCGATCAGCCGATCGGTCATGGGACCGACGCGATCGAGATCAAGCGAGCCGTCTTCCTTGAATGGAGAAAACGTAGCGGCGATCATTCCGCGCAGGGGAGAATGAATCATGTAATGAACATCTTGAAGAATCGAAACGGGGACAGTGTGCGTCATTGTCTCACTTCGGGTCGCAAGTTTGTACCAGGACTCAGCATTCGAAAATAGAATCGAGCCGTTGTGTTGAAACGAGGATCGTGCATCGGGTCGCGAACGAACCATTGAAATTGACCCGTCTCGGTATTCCCATTAAAAGTGTGATTGGTCGATGCTTGCATTGTTCCCGCCCTCGAAACATCCACCGAGTTTGTCACATCGCTGATGCCTTCAACCCCACGAGTCTTGATCGTCGGAGCCGGAATGAGTGGGCTGTGTCTGGCGATTCAGCTCAAGCGGTCGGGGATTCAAACGTTTACGATCATCGAGAAGTCCGATCGTGTCGGCGGCACTTGGTTGGAGAATTCTTATCCCAACTCTGGCTGCGACGTTCCTTCGTACCTCTACAGCTTTTCGTTCGCTCCCAAGCTCGACTGGTCGATGAAGTATGCCCGCCAGCCGGAGATTCTGCAGTACTTCCGCGACTGCGCCGATCGCTTCGGAATCAACGAGCACATTCGTTTTGGCACGTCGGTTACGAGTGCCCGTTTCGACGAAGTGCGTTCGTTGTGGCAGGTGACCACGAGTGACGGCGAGACACATGAGGCCGAATTCTTCGTGAGCGCGGTCGGCCAATTGAATCGACCGAAGATCCCCGACTTCCCGGAACTCGATGCGTTTCAAGGTGAGAAATGGCATTCGGCTCAGTGGAAACATGACTATCAACTGAACGGCAAACGCGTGGCCGTCGTGGGAAACGGGGCGAGTGCGATTCAGTTCGTCCCCACCGTCGCCGAACAGGCCGAACGAACATTCGTCTATCAACGATCGCCGAGCTGGATCCAACGTTTCAATAACTATCGGTACAGCGAGTTTTCGAAGAAGCTGTTCCAGGCAATGCCTTGGATGGCGAAGCTGCATCGCATGTGGATATTCATCATGTGTGAATGGCGGATTCGCGCGATCGTCGATCCCTGGGTCGCGAATCCGATTTATCATGCGTGGATCAAGTGGCGGATGGGTCGGCAAGTCCGAAAGGACATGCGGCCCCAACTCATTCCCGACTACACGCCCGGCTGCAAACGAATTCTGTTGTCGAACGACTTTCTGAAAACACTGCAGCGCGACGACGTCGAATTGATCAGCGAACCGATCGAAAGGTTCACCGCGGACGGCATCGCGACCGCGGCGGGTGCCACTCCTGTTGACGCCGTCATCTTCGCGACGGGTTTCGAATCAACTGAATTCCTGCAACCGATGGAAGTCTTCGGTCGCGGGGGTGCACCTTTGGATGCCTCGTGGAAAGAGCGTCCCAAGACGCTGTTGGGGTTGGTGACGCCCGGGTTTCCCAACATGTTCATGCTCTACGGGCCCAACACCAACCTGGGACACAACTCGATCATCTACATGGTTGAATCGCAGGTAGCGTACATCCTCAAGTGTCTGCGACACATGCAGTCCCACGGCTATGGAGAGATCGAAGTCCGGCCCGAGGCGGTTGAAGCGTTCGATCACCGTGTGCAGAAGAAACTCAAAGGAACCGTCTGGTCCGGCAACTGCACAAGCTGGTACAAGAAGGCCGATGGCAGCATCACCAACAACTGGTATGGAGCCGCGATCGAATACCGCTGGGCGGCGCGCAAGCCCAAGTTTTCACAGTTCGTGCTGAAGCCCGCGGCGCGCTCCATTCAAGCCGAGCTGATATCCGGCTGACGTTCGGACTTCACGAGCTTTCCATGATCCGCCAGCAGCATGCGGAGCACATCGAGAGACGAATACGTAAAAGTGAAACCGAGTTCCTCCTTGAGTCGCTTCGGAGCGATGACCCACGGGTACCGTAGGAAATACCACAAGTTGCCGGGGAAATGAAACACGGGCAGTCGGCAGTGCCACCAGGCATGCCCCATCCCCAAGCATGCGAAGAAAGGCAACGGCAACGCCCAGCGTCCACTGAGTTTCGCAAGCGTCCGGAGCGTGAACCAGTCATCGGGTGCGATGTTAAATGGACCATTCCCTCCCGCTGCCAGAATCTCGGCGGTGGCTCGGCCTAAGTCTTCCAGATGCACGAACTGAAACTCGGTATCGTTGCCACCAGGCAACGGAATCAGGGGTGGATAAAGGAAGAGCGTCGTCAAATAGTTACTGACGCCTGCACCGTAGATCATGCAGGGCCTTGTCCAATTGACGACGATGTCCGGATGAGCCTGTTGGAATTCAGACAAAAGCTGTTCGATTTCGACCTTGTCCTTCGCGTACCGGTAGTCGCGCGCGACCAACTCGCGGTCTTCGTGGATGGGAATCGGATTATTCGGCCATGCCCCATAAGCAGTGGCACTTGACGCGACCAGCAATCTCTTGGCTTTGCTGGCCGCAGTTGCCTGCATCACATTGCGAGTGCCTCCAACATTGATGTGATGCATTTTCGCATCGTCGCGAATGGGATTGACGACAAATGCCAGATGCGCGACCCCCTCGGGACGAAATCGCTTGAACTCGTCAACCACTTGCTCGCTGGTGATGTCACACCGAATGAACTCGTCGGGGGGCGCGACACTTGGTTCGACAACGTCCAGACCCAGGATCTTGACTTTCGGCCATCGCGCCCGGAGGGCGGGGATCAGCGCCCGTCCATAAAATCCCGAGCACCCGGTAATGGCAATCCTGTCCATGGTGATAAGGAGTGGTGAAAACGAATTCGTAGACGACTCTTGAACATTCCGTGAACTGTAGCCCAAACACCCGTCAGGCATTCGTCTCGCGAATGACGCGCATTGGATTCGCCGCTGCGCAGCGGTCATACTGTTGCGGAATCGAGTTTTCCCGTAAAGACCGCACCCGCGCCCATGGAGACAGGCATGATCATCGGGATTCCCAAAGAAGTGAAGTCACACGAATACCGCGTCGGCATGCTGCCCGTGGGTGTCGAGGAACTTACCAGGCACGGGCATCGCGTTCTTGTGGAGAAAAACGCGGGTGCGGGGAGTGGCATCCCGGATGAACAGTACGCCATGCATGGCGCGGAGATCGTCCCTCACGCCAAAGCTGTTTTTCAGGAAGCGGAACTGATCGTCAAAGTGAAGGAACCGATGCCCGAAGAGTTGCCGCTGCTGCGCTCGGGCCAGATGGTCTTTACCTACTTTCACCTGGCGGCAGACGAAGAACTGACGAAAAACCTGCTGCAGACAGGCATCACGGCGATTGCGTACGAAACGCTCCGCGGGCCAGGAGGGAGTTTGCCCTGCCTGATCCCCATGAGCGAAGTCGCCGGCAGAATGAGCATTCAGGAAGGCGCCAAGTTTCTCGAACGGCCTCAAGAGGGGCGCGGAATCTTGCTCGGCGGTGTGCCCGGCGTTCCCCCGGCACACATCGTTGTTCTGGGTGGTGGAATCGTGGGAAAGAACGCCGCGCGGATCGCCGCGGGCTTTCAGGCTGACATCGCGATTCTTGATGTGAATGTCGATCGGTTGCGTCACTTGGAAGACGTGATGCCGTCCAACGTCAACACGCTCTACAGCGACCGACACATGATTCGTGAGCAACTCAAATTGGCGGATCTTGTGATCGGTGCCGTATTGATTCCGGGCGCGAAGGCACCCCATCTGGTGAGCGCGAATGACCTGAAGACGATGAAGCCCGGAGCGGTTGTCATTGACGTCTGTATTGACCAGGGAGGCTGTTTTGAAACCAGCCGACCGACATCGCACGGCGCACCAACGTATGTTGTGGACGACATCGTCCATTACTGCGTCACAAACATGCCAGGCGCAGTGGGACGCACGAGCACATATGCACTTTGTAATGTGACATTTCCCTATGTGTTTCGACTTGCGTCAGAAGGCCTTCGGGCCGCTTGTCTTAGCGACCTTGGATTAGTGGAAGCTGTCAATATCCACGCTGGAAAACTCACAAACCGTGCGGTAGCGGACACATTTGGAGTGGGCTGGCTGGCCTTCGAGTAATGACGCGTCTTGCGAAACAACCCAAATTGCCCATTTTGTGATAAAGAGGATTGCCCGGCCTTAAACCCATAGATACACTCCACCTCAATTGACCAGAATCTGCATTCGTTACGAATTGCCGATTTTGCCAAAACGTCTCAGGGAGGGGGACTTGGTTGGCTGGGCTGCTAGCCACAGCAGCCCGTTCGCCATTGAATTCTGTGGCTCTGGGTTTGACAACATTGTTTGGAGGGTTGGATGAAGCGTTTGATGAATGTCGGAATTGCGTCGTTGGCCATCGCATTGTTCTCGATGGGTAACATTACAGAGGCAGGCTGGGGCAGCTTCGGCTCGCACGGTTCGCATGGAAGCCACGGCTCGCACGGCGACAGTGGCTCATACGGATCACACGGCGACCATGGCTCGCACGGCAGCCACGGCGACCATGGCTCGCACGGCAGCCGCGGTTCACGCGGCGGCCACGGTTCACGCGGCGGCCACGGTTCACACGGCAGCCACGGTTCACACGGCAGCCATGGTTCACACGGCAGCCATGGTTCACACGGCAGCCATGGTGGATCCAGCTGCGGCTGCTGATGCGGTCAATTCTACCTTTTTCGATTCCTTTGAGGTCTAAACATGAAAGTGAATTCGACCTGCGTCCTGGCATTGGCAGCCATGTTTGGATTCGCGGGCACGGCTGATGCAGGTTGCCTATTGCGTGCGTTGTTCCATGGCAGCCATGGCTCGCATGGAAGTCACGGCTCGTATGGCAGTCATGGCAGCTACGGTTCTTCGGGTAGCTATGGATCGCACGGAAGCCATGGGTCATATGGAAGTCGCGGTTCCTCGGGCTCGTACGGCAGTTACGGCTCGTCTGGCAGTTACGGCTCGTCGGGTTCTTCAGGCAGCTACGGCTCTTATGGTTCATCGGGCAGCTACGGCTCGCATGGTTCATCGGGCAGCTACGGTTCTTATGGCAGCTCAGGATCGTATGGAGGAGGATACGTCTCTTCCTACAGTTCTTCCGCAGCCTATGGAACCACCGCCGTGGTCCAACAGGATGCAACGACGGATGCACGCATGCGGCTGACGCTGCATGTTCCAGAAGACGCTGATGTCTACCTGGTCGGTCAGAAGATGACGATGACTGGCGACACTCGAACTTTCGAGTCTCCCGAGTTGCAGTCAGGCCAAAGTTATGTTTACCCCATCCGAATCGAACTCGTCCGCAATGGCGAGACGATCGCGGTTGAACACCAGCAGGTCGTTCGTGCCGGCGACAATCTCGAACTCGAGTTTGTCGAGCAATCGAACGAAATCGCGCTGGCCAACCGCTAGTCGCGAAAAAGGCTGAACGACGAAACCGGTGGGGTCTGTTTGCCCTGCCGGTTTCTTTTTTTCATCATGCAATTTCCGGATTCGACCCGAACCGACCGTTGCATTGCGTCAAGGTGAGGCAGAATCTGGGCAACGGACAATATGTTCCACCCTCTGTTCCGCCCTCCCATGACCGAGTCTGCCAGCCCCCTCGACGGCACGCCCCCTTTTGTTCAGGCACCGCCCCCCTGGCATGTCGCCTGGAAAGTGTTTGCCAGCCTGCTGCTGTCATTCCATCTGGTTTCGATGGTGGTCGCGAGCTATTGCGCCGGACCGGCTTCCGAACTCGCGTACGCCGCCTACAGCGTCTGTGGACCCTACGCTCAGGTGATGTACGTCAACCATGGGTACCGGTTCTTCTCACCCGAACCAGGCCCCGGGAATCTGGTCGAGTTTGAAGCCCTGCGTTTTGACGGAACGCGCCAGACCGAGACGATTCCCAACCGAGGCCCTGGGGGCCAGTGGCCGCGCGTGTTCTACCACCGCCATTTCATGCTCACCGAGTTTCTGGCAGCCTCCACGGATCGGCCTCAAACTCTCGAACTGGTGCTCATCACCTACGCTTCGCAGTACCTGCGGACCCATCCCGAAGTCGCGGAGGTCACGCTCGTGCATGTGGTCCATGTCTTGCCTCCCCCCGAGTTCATTCTCGCTGGAGGCGACTTGCTTCACGAATCGAACTACGCTCGGCAAACCTTGGGGACATTTCGCTGGGATCCTGCATCACAGACTGCAATCAGGATCGACGGGACCGCGAGCATCGACAGCATGCCCGCGCCGCCACCCTCTGCAGTCGGTGAGTCCGTGTCGCCTTCCGAGTGGACGGCAAGCAATGATGCGCCTTCCGCATGACGACAAGTCACACGAAATGATTTCGCAATCGGCATTCAATCAATCCTACAATGTTCAGGGCAATTCAAGACTGGTTTCGTTGGGTGTGGAGTGAGTGGGACCGCTTCTGGTTCACTCCGGTCAATCCTTCGCTGTTGGGGATCATTCGCATCCTTGCGGGCGGGATGATCTTCTATACCCACCTCGTCTGGACAAAGGGGCTGCAGGATTTCTTCGGCTCCGAAGGCTGGCAAAGCAAGGCACTCCTCAGCAAGGTGCAAGAGAACATGCTTTGTCCCAGCTTCTGGTGGCATGTTCCCGATGCGTGGCTCTTTCCCGTGCACTACTTGTGCCTGGCGATTCTGGCCGCCTTCATGCTGGGACTGGCGACACGGGTGACCTCGGTGCTCACCTTCGCTATCGTCGTGTCGTATGCCTACCGCACAATGAATGCGAACTTCGGCCTCGACCAGGTGAACGCCCTCTTGGCGATGTATCTGGCAGTCGGCCCTTGCGGACGCTGCTGGTCGATCGACGCCTTGATCCGAAAATGGCGAGGCGGAGGGGAGTTACCCAAGTCGGTGACGGCCAACATTTCGTTGAGACTGATCCAATTGCATTTGTGCATCATCTACAGCTACGCCGGGATCGCGAAGCTCGGCGGAACATTTTGGTGGAACGGGTACGCGGGCTGGCTGGCCGCCGCCAACTACGAATACCAGTCCGGCAGTATGTTGTGGATGGCGAATTACCCTTACCTGTACAATTTTGTCACTCACGTGACGATTGCCTGGGAACTCAGTTTCTGGTCGCTGGTCTGGCATCCGCGGTTGAGGCCGATCGTGCTGGCGGTCGGGATCGGCATGCATTTGGGAATCGGCGCGTTCCTCGGCATGTGGACGTTCGGCCTGGCTATGATCTTTGCGTACGCCAGCTTTATCCCGCCGGAATGGTTCACGCGGCGAATCAAAGCGGCACCTCCCACATCTGACTCATCATCTGCCGACTCGACAACCGATGCCTGGCAGTCGCGATTGCAGTCCTACATTGAAACGTACATTGCGTCGGTCACTCCGGAAACTAAAGCACCAACGACGCGTGTGAACGAACCAATGGTTGTCACTCCGCGAAAACCAGAAACCGTGACTACCGGTACCGCATCGTCGCGGTTGTCCAAGAAGAATCGCCGCAAAGTCGAGGCGGATGCTCGAATTGTGTCATCGGAAGAGACGATCGTTGCCGCGGACGAAGACGCCGCCGAAACCGCTTCTCTGCCCCGCGTGCTGTTGATCGAGCCGCGGATGCAGCGTGGACTTCAACTTCAGGAGGCTCTGCTGAAGGAGGGCTATCAATGCCGCGTGGCCGTTGACCCAAGCCAGGCAGCCCAATCGCTGGCGGTGAGAACTTGCGACACTCTGATCGTGAACGCCACTTCGATGAACCGAAAGCAATGGTTGGAATTCGTGGATCTGATGGGTGACCATCCTGGCCCCGACCTCAATTTGATTCTTATCCTTCAGCCTTGGCAATGGGAATGGCAGGCGGATGTGTCTTCAAGCCGCGTGCAAGCCGTTCGCTATCCGTCCGGTCACCAGGATGTCGTCGAGGCCGTCGATCGGGTGAGTTAGAACGGTCGAACGTCGCTGCCATCCATCTGTCGTTGGAATCAATCGTCGTTCAACACTTCCCAAGTGTAGAGTCGCATTGCGTAATAAGATTCGCCAGGCGGAGTGACCGCCTCGCCGCGGGCCGACTGATAGGTCGCATCCCGCAGCAGCGCGCCCAACGGTGACTGAAAGATCCGCTCGGCGTCGCGGGTCATCGACGTTACCGCCGAGATGTCGGCAATCGATGGCTGAGTCAACATATTGAACGCGACCGACTGTCCCTGGCCGCGTACCGCGATGGCCAGAAAGCTTTCGACGCCGACGGGTTCGGCTGTCAGTCGCACCTGGATCGAATGGTGATCCCCCGGCTGCAGCCGGTTGTTCTGACTCCGCGTCGGGAACAACGAATTGACGCCGTAGGTCGCGTCGATGTAGAGCAGGGTGATATCGATCGGATAGTCGTTGGGATTCGACATTCGAATGGTGAGCCTCTGTCCCGGACCCAGCCTGGGCCGTGTGGCGGCTTCGCTTGCGGAATCGTCGTCTCCTCGAGTGACGTCAAATGCGAAAGGAACGCCGGCCAGTCCTTCGCCACTTTCCAGGGACGCGATACGCCGCAGATTGCGGACATGCACAATGCGATGCAGCACCGATGCCAGCCACGCCTCCGACCCTGTGTCGGCGGCATGCGGTCCAAACACGATGGCTGGTGTCGATTCGACCTCTTCCGCCAGATCCGCAACAAACGCGGAAACGATTCGTAGCTCATCCGCGTTCCAGTTGAGCACCCATTCGGGATCATCCTGCATCGTGACAAGACGAATCCAGGAGCCTGGTTCGTTGGCCAGTCTTGTCAGATTTGATTCGAGTCGAGCGACGATCTCCGCAGGTACCGCGGCACCTGAACTGTCGAGGCGGTCGATAGCCACGCTGGTTCGCAATTGGTCGTCATAATGCAGCAGAACGATCTCGCAACGCGCCCCGTCGGGCAGGTTCGCCCGATCGACGAGAATTCCGCCTGCGAACGTCGTTGGCGCGACGAAAGCATCGAGTGTACGGCATTCGGTGACCGTCACGTGCCCCATCGGCTCGTCCGTTTGTTCTTCTCCAGCAGGAGGATACACGGCCAGAACAGACCCGGTTGTCAGTCCCTGCACTCCTCCCTGGTTGATCGAAAGTGGTGCCGCAGGATCGTTCTGCAATCGGATGGAAGATCGCGCGACGGCAGTCGTATCGAAGACGACGCGGTCGAGCGGGCCCTCGATCGCAGGAGTCGGTCCCCGTCGTCCCCAGCCGTCGTAGCTCGCCTGCACGGCCTCCATGAGTTCACGGTAACTGAGCGAGCCATTGGCGTTGCGCAGCACTTCGTTGATCGTGAACGTGAGCAATCCATGGACTCGGCGGTCAGAGATGTCATAGCGTCCGTAAGGCATCAGCCGCTCGACGGTGGGCTCGGTCGACTGCGCGGCATAGATCGCAACCAACCGGGGGGAGTCATCCTCGCCATCCAACAGAGTTGCCGGCAACTCGGAACCCCGCGACGACAACGGACGGGGCGGATCGGCGCTGGAGACGGCAACGCCCTCCCAAGCGGAAGATGAAGTGAGCGCCTGCCAGGGGACGGCGCGGGACCGTTCGACGCTGCGGGTCATCGTTCCGGAATGACAGGCGTCGATGACGACGCATACGAAAGCCCCCGTATCGGTAATGTCATCCAGCCAGTCGGCCAAATCATCGTCCGTAATGGCGTTCTGAATGGTGGGAGCAGCCGTCGTTCCGCCCCAGCCCGCCACATCTTGCGGGAGAAAAATCTCGTCGTAGCCGTCGGTCTCGACATCATCGCCGGTGTTGGGTTGTTGGCTGCCATGCCCCGCCAGAAAGATGACAAAAGTGGCCTGTGGATTCAGCCGGGCGATGTCGGCCAGCCGTCGAAACTCGCGTTCAATGTTTCCACGAGTCGGCTGTAAATCAGCGTTTTCCAAACCCAGCGAATGCGTGAGCAACGAAATCTGCTCCGCCGGGAGGGCGAAGCGTTCGATGAGAAGGTCTCGCAAAAGCAGAGCGTCGTTCTCCGGCCCGTCCAGCCAATAACTCTGACTGAGATGGTCGTACTCGGTGACGCCGACCAACAGCGCATACTGCTGAGGCCCGTCAACAGCGGTCGCGACTGACGGTATGAACAGCAGAATCAGCACTGCCGCCTTGGCGACGAATCGCGATGTTCCAACTCCATCAAGAAGGATGCCGATCAATGCGTGCGACCTCATCGCAATCTCCTGACGCAATCCAGCGAACGAGAACACCAAATGAAACGGCAGGCCCATTCACCGAGAAAGGTGGTGGACCTGCCGTCAAGTCTTACATGCGAATTCAGATTGATGAACTCGCTCTCGCCTACAGATTCACGCTCTTAGTTGTGATAGAGCGTGTAGTGCACATGACGGCCATAGCTCTCGTAGCAATTCACTTCGATGTGGACGTGGCCGGTGTACCGCTGATACCAATGCACGTGGCAGTTCGGCGAAGTCGAGTTGTCCTCGGCAATCAGGTAACCGCGGTCGTCGTAGACGCGAACATCGAGATCCGAATAGCCGTCGCCATTGATGGTGACCTCGGCCCATTCACCGCCGTAGAAGTCGCCGTGCCATTCCTGGGTCTGGTGGTCACCCACGCAGCCACGGACGCTGCCCGGCCCGCCAACTTCGCCGCGTGCAGCTTCCGAAATGGCGTCGGTGACCTGGGCCACCAAGGTCTGAATGTGAGGAGCGTCGCTCATCGCAGCCGCCTCGGCCAGCAACGACTCTGCGGTCGCCGATCCTTGAGGTTCTTCCGCGTTCTCCGTTTCGCACACGAAGTTATCGGTGTCTTCGGTGGTCGGGGTCGTGCCGATGATCCGCGCCGCACAGATCAGCGCCTCGGGGGCATTGTTCTCACGACCGTAGGCGACAAGGTCCATCGCCATGCTCAGGTCGGCACAAAGCGAATCAGGCTTCGCCGCGTCGGCGTCTCCCTCGGTGGCATCGTCGGCCGTCAGCCAGCCAGCGACTCCAACACCCAACAAACAAGTCAAAGTCAACAT
This sequence comes from uncultured Planctomycetaceae bacterium, assembly GCA_942492405.1. GTDB lineage: Bacteria > Planctomycetota > Planctomycetia > Planctomycetales > Planctomycetaceae > JANNSB01. The sequence goes on along the minus strand of CALOES010000016.1, from coordinate 71,796 downwards.
CCATCGCGTCTTCATCGAGATTCTCCAGGATTCAAGTTGTAGATTCGAACATGAGCGCCGGCACGACCGGTTCGATGCCGTTCACACAATAAACCGCCGAGTCATCAGGCCGAGTCATCGCGAACGAGGGGATTCGCTAGTTTGAAGGCTGAGGACTGGGGACAACAAACGGAAGATCCGCTTCCGTCCATCCGTGGATCGCATCGCTCCAATGGATCTGCACACGAGGCAGAGCGCTAATCGCCTGCTGCAGATCCGGCGGGAGACTCGACTCGCCTTCCGTCGGCAAGTCGAATGGGAAAACGGCACGTTGCGGAAACAAGACCGCCCATCCCGATGTCGCACCATTCGGCACGTAGAAAATCAGCAATGGTTCGGTCGGTCGCGTGCCACGCAAGGTCGAAATACCCGTCTTGGCTTCCGCAAGTCGAATGCGGGCCTCAACAGGAACCTCGGAACACGTATTGAACGCGACCGAAAGAGCCGCGTCGTAAAAGCCCCGCAAGTATCGGAAGGCATCACCTTGACGGTATTCGCCGGGAAGCGCCTTAAAGAGCAGATCAATATGACTGAACAACAATTCCGCGCGGGACTCGGGATCGTCAATCAAGCCTGCCCCTGTATCGACGACGGTGTCGACTCCCGCCTGAGCCGTCTGCTGCAGTATCTCGGCTGGCAGGAATGAAATGAGCGAATCGACTTCGTCATCGAGAGCCGCGAACAATCCCTCCCCGGCCGCCGCTTGAACGAGCTGTGTCCCCACCAACAAGAGCACATCGAATTCGTCGCGTTTGTATTGGGCGCGGACATCGTCCCGCTGAGCGGCTTGAAGCAAGTCCACCAGCAGCGCCACACCTGCTTCGTGGGTTTGTGATTGGTGCAGCAGAGCGAGTCCCTCGGCTGCTTGTCGATAGACGACGAGCCGCTCGGCACTTTCTTCCGACAAGTCCGCGGTCATGGAATCGAACTCGGCCAGTCGATCAAGCGCACCAGCGGGATTACCAGCCAGTACCGATGCCAATGCCATTTTGCATTCCAGTCGCGCCCGGGTAACGGACGACACCGAACCCGGCAGATCGTTGAGACTGCTGGCCGCCTCCAGCAAAACGAACTCGGCTGCCTCAGCTTCCCAACCACCAATGTCAGGAGCGAACAGGTACGTGTCGGAAACACGTTCTTGAGTGTTGATCTGCCGTTCGATGAGCGCGATGCGGTCGCTGGTGCGCCTCGTGCTCAGAATAGCGTCATTGATTTCGTCAAGCAGTTCATTGTAGAGGACAAATGCCTGCTCGCGGTCCCCAGCGTATCTTGCGGCCATTGCCTGACCATGAGCGTTATGCATCAGAAAGACCTGATCACGAACCGAAAGCTCCGAAGGCGCGATCATCCCCTGCAGGATGACGGCGTCGGAAGCCAGAAATGAGTCGCGTGCCTCGCTCAATCGCCACTGATCCATGTACAGCCAACCGAAACTCTTGTGGATGAGAGCCGTCATCGGATGGTCGACAGGGACATGCTCCGACGCAATTGCCAGTGCAGATCGTAAAGCCACTTCCGCGTTGACCCAGCGGGTCAACTGCCTGAAGCAACTGGCGCGTCCCAACTCGCATTCGATCGAAAACAGCGGTGCCTCTTCCACCCGGGGCACTTGCATCAGGGCATGCTGAAACTGAAGGTTCGCGATTTCAGGCCGGTCCGTTTCCAACAGAAACTGACCATAGTCAGCCAGCAGGCGGGCGTAGAGTCCACTGGGCATTGCATGATCTTGCTCCTGCCTGTCGACGGCCGCCTCGAACGAGGCTTCGGCTTCGGGCATGCCGAGATAATGCTGCACAATCGCCAGCGAATAAGGGGCATCGTCCCCTTCGAGCATCGCCAAAACTTGTTCTTGTGTCGCCGTGGTCGGTGGCGATTCGCCCCATTCCGCGATCAGACCCAGAGCGGTTTTGCGGCGATTATTGTCGATCTGCGAAAGAACAAAGTCGAATTCCGAACGGAGTTCGTCTTGCACAATGGCTACCGAAGACGATCGCAAGCCGTCGTCTTCGTTCTCCAGGATGGTGCCATCGGAAGTCAACCGGTTCGTTTCCTGGCGCTGGATGCGTGCCAATTCCAGTCGCACATCGGGCAACAGCCATGGAGTCTCTTTAAACCACCACTGACCTGTCAGTCCGGGGAGTGTCAGCATTTCGACGTCGGGAGCGATCGGAGCCACGGTGTACACCGACAGCACAGGCTCACCACTCCCTTCAATGTGTCGAAACGGCGTCTGCTCGATCGAGCGGCCGTTAATGACGTGTTCTCCCACTCGGGCCGATACAAAGCGAAAGGCCTCGTCGATCGTCACTTGATTGTCGAACTGTCCATCGGCGTTGGGCAGGTCGGCACTCCCTCGCAAGGCGTCGGCAAGATAATAGGTAAAGACGCCATGCCCAAGTGCTTCGTCCTCGTAGCTTTTCTGGTTCGCTCCACAGGAGAACAACCCGAAGATGCCCGTTCCCGGTTCCAGCAGTCGTTCCTGATTCAGGCCGGCGTCGCGCGTCCCGCCGCTGTGACAGGCGTCGACGATCAGGAACTTCGACTCGGCGACGCAGGAACTAAGTTGCCCGCGAATCTCGCTCATGGGGACGGCGGAGTTCACAGGGTCGTCGGCGTGCCCATCCTGCGGCATCAGAAAGCCAGCTCCCCCTTCTTCGAGACCGTGACCGGCGAAAGCGAACAGCACCGTGTCACTGCGACCTGCATCGTCACATAACTGATGCAGGGCATCGAGTATCGTCTCGCGTGTCGGTTCGCCATTCGCAATCGGATCGTCTTGCACGAGCAGAGTGACATTCTCGGCGTCATAGCCTCCTTGATCAACGAGCACATCGCGCAGCTCACGCATGTCCTGCACGCAGAATCGCAACTGAGGCAGGTCTTCGAACGTATTGACCCCCACCAGCAATGCATGCCGACGGGGAGGTTCTTCGATGATCTCGATCCCGCGCTCACCTGATGCAGATTGAGGGGATTGCCCCGTTGATCTTGCACCAGAATCGTGAACTGCCGGCGCTTCGGTTTGGGCAATCGGCGAGGGACCAGCAGTTGTCGAATCACCAGCAGTGATGTCGGTCTGAGTGGAAGTGACAGACTCACTCGGCGCGGAATGACACCCGGCCAAGAGCAGCAACGTCGCAACAATCAGCGCGGTCGACGCCGAATTGTTGCCGTTCAAAGATGGAAACGCCCGAAGAATTGCCATGCCCGCAAATCATCCCCCAGTTTTCGCAGGTGATGCATCGGCTGCATCACACACAATCGATTACACCAGAGGGTGTCGCGATAGTCAACCTACTCATTACACAATTGGGTGGAATCAACGTGCGGCATCTGGCCTGCCTTCCGGACACATTGCGTAACCGAGCGGGATTTTGCCAGTTACATCGAGTATTCCGACTCGCAGCGAATTCTCAACTCCTAACGCCCCCGTTCGATCTGCCAGCGATCTTCCGGCTCGAGAATGCTGCGTGGGCCGTTACCCTGGAGCCATTGCACCGCCTCTGCATCCTCACGGAGGTAGGCGTCCCAGAACGCCGTCGAGATTGCCAGAATCGACCGATGATGATTCGCATTGCGGGTGAGTCGATCACCCGGGAGCGCGCGATCGGTGAACGCCGAATGCTCGGCTTCGTTCAGCACCAGTTCGTAGTGGGCGATGTTTCGCGGCAGATGCGGATAGACGTCGAGTCGCGTTTCGACCGTGGCGTTTCCAATGGGTGAAGTGTCATCGGTGCCCGTCATCAGCAGCCAGGGGATCGAGACGGAGCCAAATGCGTTGCCGGCATCTCCACGGGCCGGCGCGCTCGGACTGAAGGCGGCGGCGGCATCGATGCGATCATCGGTATAACGCTGCCCGACGATCGGAAAGTTCTGGCCGCTGACACCCTGCGTCGTATGCGCTCCGAACGAATGTCCCGACATACCGATGTGCGCGACATCCAACCGGCCGTGAAGGGCATGTCCGGTTTGTTCATTCCAGATCTCAAGCTGGTCAATCACCGCGTGGACATCTTCCACGCGCAGCATGAAGTTCTCCAGATTCGCCGCGGCATTCAACGCCTGCATGCGTTCACGAATCCCGATGCCGCGCCAGACCGAATCATCGCTGCCGGGATGCTGCAGGAAGACGCACACATAACCCCGATCGCTCCAATGTTCCCCCATGTAGGCATTCCCCTCGCGGTTGCCACCGAGTCCATGACTGAACAGCACGATCGGAGCAGCCTCGGTGCCGACAGGTAAGAAGACGCGGACAGGTATCTCGCGATCCCGATCGGAATCGGTGATGGCCAAGTCGATCACGCGCCCAGTGCGATTTGTCGCGGCTTCGACCGCGAGTGGATCGTAGTCAGCGAATACTGGCGCAACGCAGGCAGGTAAAACGAACAGCATCAACATCCATCGGAATTCACAACGGTGCATGATTCTCGCCTCAAGAAATGGACTGACCTCACGAGAGCTGTAGTCATTAACCCTGGGGCATCGCTTCAGGTTTCATCGAACACGATGTCTTAGCTCATTTCGTGTTCATCGACACTAGCGAACCGTCCCAATTGCAAGAAGCCCACGGGGAGCTTCGTGGTACCGTCGATGACGCAATCGGCGAGAGCCTCACCGAGCACGCGGGTGAACTTGAAGCCGTGGCCCGACAGGCCGGCGGCGAAATGGACGTTGGATAACTCCGGATGCCGATCGACGATGAAGTGCCTATCGGGACTCATCGTATACATGCAGACGCTGTGCCGCACCGGGCCAGGTCGCACCATCGGCAATTCGGTCTTCACGAATGACTCAACGCGGGCGACATCGCGGGCATGACATTCGCGGTCGACATGCAACGGATCGTCGACGACTTCTTCGCCCGAGTGTTCCGCAACCTTGATCGTCTCGCCATCGGGGGAAGGGATGCCGTAGTACGCCCCATCCTCATGTTCGAAATAGAAACAGGGGGAGCGCTGATAAGAGTTCGCCGGGATGCCGAACCAGAATTGCACCTTTCGCAACACTCGCAACGCCATGCCGAGTTGACTCAGCAGTTGGCCCGCCCAAGGACCAGCAGCAATCACCAGTGAACCGGCTGAGTAGGTCTCTCGGTCAGTCGTGACAGTCACGCCGGCAGCGTCGGCCTTCCAATCGATGACTCGTTCACCAAATCGCAAGTCGGCCCCGTGTTGAATAGCCGTTTCGATCTGAGTCTGCACACAGCGTTCAACATGCAGATAACCTGCCTGCTGTTCGCAGAGGATGACGTTCTCATCCGGAAAAACGAAACCGGGAAATCGCTGTCGGGCTTCCTGAGGAGTGAGCCGGTCCAGCGGCAATCGATGCGCGTCGGCTGCTCGAATGGTTCCACCGATGGCCTCGCCATCAGCTGGTCCGCAAAGAAACAAGCCGGTCGGCCTCAGCAGTTCGTATCCGGCCTCGGCTTCCAGCTCGCGCCAGCCGTCGAAAGCGCGATGGAGCAGCGGCACATAATCAGGATGCTCGAAATAGGCCTTGCGAATAATGCGGGTCTCGCCATGCGACGATCCGTGATCGTGAGCAGGACCGAACTGTTCCAACCCCAGCACACTCACCCCGCGTCGGCTCAGTGCATCGACAACGCCACTCCCCACGCCGCCGATGCCGATGACGATCGTGTCGTGGGTGTGCATGGTGACTTCAACTCTGAGAAGGTCGGATGCGCGCTGCCATCAACCACGACCACCTTTGCCGGGCCTGCGCGGCGGTCCGGGACGACGTGGCTTGCCGGGGCGGCGGGGGCGGGAGGTTTGGCCTTCGGCTGAGGAGGAATCGTCGTTACTTCTGTGGCGGCGTTCCTTCGATTGAACTCGGTCTTGGGCCTTCCCCCTGCCTGTTGTGGGTCGGCCCGTCGAAGGTCGGCCGCTCGCTGGTTTCCCCCCGGTGGTACGACTGGTTGACTTGCCAGTGCTGGGACGTCCGGTCGCCGGCCTTCCACTCGATGAGCGGCCACTTGAAGTCTTGCCCGTGGCCGGTCGACCGCTGGCAGGATGTCGTTCCTCGCCGCGAGTGCGGGCAGGGGCTTCGGCGGCTGGGCGGGACTGTGGACGACCCGGCCTCTTGCCACTCTTCTTTCTTCGTGCACGCTTCGGACCGTCTTCGGATCCGTCTTCGGATCCAGGATTCGTGTTACGTTCGAGGATCACCCGAATGGCTCCCATCTCATCTTTCGAAATGGGGCGGAACTTGCCCATCGACAGGCTGCCGAGACGAATCGGACCGAAGGCCACGCGTTTCAGTTTCATCACCTTGTGACCCGCGCGGTCGAACAGCCGGCGAACCTCGCGGTTCTGTCCTTCTCGCAACATCACTTCGAGGATCGAACTCTTTCCCTGCCGCTTGAGAATCTTGGCGCTCTGGACGCGGAACTTTCCTTCCTCGAACCACAGTCCCTGTTTGACGGCCGTCAATGCATCGCGACCGGGGATACCCTTCACATGAATATGGTACGTGCGATAGATGCGGTACTTGGGATGCGCCAGTTTCTGCGCCAGGTCGCCATCGTTCGTGACGATCAACAACCCTGTGCTGTTTTCATCGAGCCGGCCTACGGTAAAGAGCCGGGGACCGCTCTCCGGAAAGAAGTCGATCACCCGCGGCCGCCCTTTGGGATCTTTCGCCGTGCAGAGCACGCCCGGGGGCTTGTTGAAGAGAAACGTCTGCCGTTGCTGAGTCTTGAGCCGTTCGCCATCGAGCCGGATGTCGTTTTGTTTGGGATCAACCTTGGTTCCCAATTCCTTGACCGCCTTGCCATCGATGGTGATGCGCCCGCTGGTGATCAGTACTTCGCATTCCCGGCGGGCTCCGAGACCGCACTGGGCCAGATACCGCTGCAGACGAATAGAGGGGGCCGGCGGGGGAGTTTTCGGTGCCGCGGGAGTGTCGGCTTCCGACTTGCCGGGATCTTGAGAAGCGTCTTGAGTCATAACATCCACTGGTTTATTGAGCGCCCAGGCACGGGTGCCGGCTATTGGCAAAAGGGGCGAGCCGTCACAACGAAGCCGTCGTTTACGGCTGGGCGTCCAACCAGAGATTGGTGACGCCTGCTGAGTTATGCTGCCTTCCAACGACGACTATACTTGTCCACGATTCCACTTTCGAGGCATTACCGGTTGATTCCCATGACAACGGCATTGAAGTCTGTCCCTGACGCATCGGGGAGGTTTGGTGAGTTTGGGCGGCGTTTCGTCCCCGAAACGCTGATGCACGCCCTTGAAGAACTGACCCGAGAATACGAAACCGCCCGCAAAGACCCGGAGTTTCAGCGGGAACTCGATGGATATCTGTCGACGTTCGTCGGGCGACCCAGCCCGCTCTATTTCGCACAACGGCTCACCGAGCATTGCGGCGGAGCGAAGATCTATCTCAAACGGGAAGACCTGAACCACACCGGAGCCCACAAGATCAACAACACGATCGGACAGGCTCTGTTGACCCTGCGGATGGGAAAGAAGCGAGTCATCGCAGAAACCGGGGCCGGCCAGCACGGCGTGGCGACTGCGACCGCCTGTGCCCGCTTCGGCCTCGACTGTGTGGTCTACATGGGTGAGGAAGACATTCGCCGTCAGAAGCTGAATGTCTTCAACATGCGGACGATGGGGGCCGAGGTGCGACCCGTCACCACCGGCTCGAGAACGCTGCGGGACGCCATCAACGAAGCGATGCGAGACTGGATGGCCTCGGTCGAAAACACGCATTACATCATCGGTTCAGTGGTGGGGCCGCATCCGTTTCCGATGATCGTGCGGGACTTTCAATCGATCATCGGCACCGAAGCCAGGCAACAGTGTCTCGAAATCACGGGACGCCTGCCGGACGAAGTGGTCGCCTGTGTCGGCGGCGGTTCCAACTCAGCCGGCATGTTCTATCCCTTTGTTGAGGATGAATCGGTCGCCCTGACGGGTGTTGAAGCCGGCGGACGCGGTGCCGGGGTCGGCGACAATGCCAGCCCGTTGACCTATGGAGTGAAGGGCGTTCTTCACGGCAGCTACAGCTACGTCCTTCAGGATGAAGATGGCCAGACGCTCGATGTCCATTCAATCTCAGCCGGCCTCGACTACCCCGGTGTCGGCCCCGAGCATAGCTACTGGAAAGACACTGGCCGAGTGAAGTACACAACCTGCGAAGACGACGACGCCCTCAAGACATTCCAACTCGTCGCCAAGCTGGAAGGTATCTTGCCAGCCCTCGAAAGCTCGCACGCAGTCGCCAAGGCAATGGAGATCGCCGCCAAGCGATCAGCCGACGACATTATTCTTATCTGCCTATCCGGCCGTGGCGATAAGGATGTGCAGGAGGTGGCGAGATTGACGGGATAAGGAGTAGAGAGTTGCAGTAGGAGAAGAGAGTCATTTAAAGTCATTAGCCATTTGGGGTATCGATCAGAGCCAAATGACTAATGACGTTTGACTAATGACCATGACAACTCGAACGATCATTCATGTCTATATCTGCAACCTTTCAAGCTACCAAGGCCGAGAAACGTCTCGCCTTCATGCCCTTCATCACGGCGGGGGATCCCGATCTTGAGATGACGGTTGATGTCATCGGCGAGTTGTCGAAGCGCAAAGTCGATCTGATAGAAGTCGGCTTTCCGTACAGCGATCCGATTGCCGATGGGCCGGTGATTCAGGCGTCGTATACACGGGCGCTCAATCACAAGGTGAAGGTGGATGACATTCTGGCCGCCCTCAAGACGGCTGCCGCCAGACCTGGCACGCCGCCGTTGATTGGGATGGTGTCGTTTGCGATTGTCAATCGTCGATCGGCTGCCAACTTTGTGAAACGTTGCAAGGAGTCGGGTCTGTCGGGACTCATCATTCCCGACCTGCCGGGAGACGAAGCTCAGGAGACGTTTCAACTCGTCCGCGAAGCGGGGCTCGATCTCATTCAACTCATCGCCCCAACGACTCCTCCTGAGCGAGCGAGGCAGATCGTGCGAACTTGCTCGGGGTTCCTGTATTGCATCGCCGTCTCCGGAACGACCGGCGTTCGCGAACAAGTACGGGATGAGCTGACGCAACAACTCAAATGGCTCCGAAACGAAACGAATCTTCCGCTTGCCGTGGGCTTCGGCATCAGCAAGGTCGAACACCTGGCCCCCTTGAAGGCCGTCGCGGACGGAGCCATCGTCGGCTCGGGAATCGTCAAGCACTTCGAGTCGTTGGCCGATGGGAACGACCGTCAGGCGGTGCTCGGAAGAATCGGAGATTTCGCGGCAGAGATGGTGGCGGGGACGCGCGGCTGAGTTCTGCTGTGTTCGAGCTATTCCCTTAACGGAGTTTCCGCGACGAGGGCGAGTGCCGCCTTCATGTTGAGTGGTTTGGTCATACAGTGATCCATCCCCGCGGCCAGGCATTCCTCCTGTTCTTCCTCCATGGCGTTCCCGGTGAGTGCAATGACCGGCCAGCGTGGCCAGCCGTTGACCTTTTCGAGATCGCGAATTCGGCGGGTCGTTTCCAGACCGTCTAGGACGGGCATCTGCACGTCCATCAGAATCATGTCGAACGCATTCGGGCCGGAGAGCAGGTCCAGGGCTTCCTGTCCATTTTCAACGACGGTGACCCTGTGGCCGCCTTTCTCCAACATCGCCAGCGCGATCTTCTGGTTGACCGGGCTGTCTTCAACGACCAGGACGCGTCTGGGATTGACGTCGTTGGCCGGCTGAGGAGGTCTTGCGGGATGCCAGTTGGCAATCGCCGTCGCCAACGAACGTGCCAGCGCGCTACGCCTTAGTGGTTTCGGCAATGTCGCTGCGAACAACTCGCAATCCGCTTCCGAATGGTCGTTGTCATGTCCGATCGCCGAGGACGCGAGAATGATGGGAATGCGTGTTCCCCCCGGCAAGCTTCTCACCCATCTCGCCAACTCCCAACCATCGACTCCGGGCATCATCGCATCGAAGACCATACCGTCGAAGCCGAAGTCAGGTTCATCCAAGCTCGATTTCAGCAACTCCTGAACACAGTCGACATCTGTCGCTTCGACGACATCGATTCCCATCGCTTGCAGCATTCCGCTTCCCACACGCAAGTTGACAGGATTGTCGTCGACGAGCAGCACACGTTTTCCGTCTAGCAGATCGGCTGGAGGCATCATGTGCGGGGCCATCTGCCCCACTTCCAATGTACCGGTCGGGGGCAAAGGGAAAGCAACGGTGAAGGTTGTCCCCTCTCCCAGCCTGCTCTCAAGCGATAACGTTCCTCCCATGAGCTCCACCAGCCGTTGGCAGATCACCAATCCCAAGCCGGTTCCTCCGTACTTTCGAGTGGTCCCGGAGTCGGCTTGAACAAACGGCTGAAACAGTCGCTGTTGGGCCTCGATCGAGATGCCGATCCCTGTGTCTTGAACTTGTATCACGATCCCGTCCACGACATCGGGATTCGGGCGCACGCCGACGATAATGCGACCGTTCTCCGTGAACTTGATGGCGTTGCTGACCAGATTCGTCAGCACCTGACGCACACGCGTCGGATCTCCACGACGAACATCGGGCATGTCGAGATCGATATCCAATTCGATCTCCATGCCTTTGGCGTGAGCTTTGGATGCGAGCAATTGCAGGGATTCGCTCATCAGGTCGTGAAGAGAGAATCCCACCGACTCCAGATCGATTCGGCCGGCCTTGATCTTCGAGAAGTCGAGAATGTCGTTGATAATCGTCAGCAGCGACTCGCCCGACGATAGGATAATCTCCAGTTTTTCTGCCTGACCAGAAGACAAGTTCCCATCGCCCAGGAGTTGAGCCATGCCGAGGATGCCATTCATGGGAGTGCGAATTTCGTGACTCATCGCGGCGAGGAAATCCGACTTGGCCCGATCCGCGGCCTCGGCCGCATCGCGTGCCTTCTCGAGTTCCTTCTGCTGGGCGTTCAGTTGTTGAATCAACTCTTCCTGAATCTCTTTTTCTCGCCGCAATGTGGCATGTAAGTCGACCACCATCGGAAACGCTTCCAGTGCCTGGTGAATGATCCGTCCGCGCATCAGCGTCTCGACTCCGAACCACGGTTCGGGATCGATCATTTCCGGATACTGCCAGACGATCTCGAACTCGCCGTTCTCCCGTGCCTTGCCGATCATCGCGCGTTTGCGGACGTGATGGTTCTGTCTCAACTCCATGATGCCGCAAGGGCCGTCGACCATGATGAAGCTGTAGCGTTTCAACGCTTCGACATCGAAACTGCCGACATCTTCCACGATTGCTTTCCAGAGGAAGACCTGCGTGTAGGCGTTCGCCATCGGTGACGAAACAGGACAGTCCCATCCGACAAACTCACGCAGTCTCGGCAGAAAATGACGATTGACCGGTGCCTTGCAGGTGGAGAAGTAGTCCCAGCAGGCATAATGCCCGACGGCCTCGGGCGTGATCGACAGCTCCGTCTCGGAGAAGCTGAAAGACACCACCGGGAGGTGTTCTGCTCCCGGACCCAAGCGGGACAGCAACCGGAAGAACTCGGTGTTTGCCGAACCATTGATCGTGCTCAGGATGACATCGGGTTGCGCATCGAGCATCTTCCGAATGACGGGGTCAACGTCGTAGTTTTCCAAGGGCAAGTAGCATTCCTCAAGGACCGAGCCGCCACGATTCTCGAGAATGCCGTACATCAAAGTGTTAGCAGTACGCGGATAGACATAGTCGGAACCGACAATCGCGACTCGGTGCCAACCTTTGTTCATCACCCAGTCGACGGCCGGTTCGATCTGTTGATTGAGCGTGCTGCCGGTGTAGATCACCTGAGGATTCTCTTCGAGACCTTCATATTGCAGGGGATAGAACAGCATTCCATTCCACTGCTGCAACACGGGCAACAACGCTTTCCGCGAAGCGGACGTCCAGCAACCGAAGATGACGTTGACGGTGTCCTCTTCCAGCAATCGTTCGGCTTGGACCGCGAAGCGAGCTGCCTTGGACTCTCCGTCGCGCACAATTGGCACGATTTCGTGCCCGAGAACGCCCCCGGAGGCATTGATTTCATGTATGGCCAGGCGTGTCGCTTCAACGACCAGCTTTTCGCTACCAGCCATGACGCCCGTGAGCGAGTTCAAGATGCCGACCTGATAAGTCGACTCGCGTCGAGGCCCCTCGCCCATCAACCCACCTCAAACTGTTGCGAGATTCGTCCGCTGACCATACTTGAGCAGGCAAGTCATTCTGTATGATACATAGGGGAAACGGCAATTGCGCCGTAGGAGGTTCAAATCCGGCTTGCGTCTAAGGTTGCCGTGGGGTTGGCTGATCGTCGATCATGCTGACCGGTACTTGGTCGGAAGCGAGTTTCAACGATGCGGTCTGGCGGAAGATGGTGCTGTGATGCCTGAGTTTAAGAGTTGCTCCACGTTTGTTTCTCGCCAAAGGCCGTCGGCCCGAGCGAGAAGTGAGCGTTGCCTGATTGCGTTCCATCGACAGCACTGCCTGTCACAACCGATGATTTTGGTGTTTTTCGTCGCGATGTTGCTGAGTCCTGCCATCGGACGCGCCGACGCGACCGACGACTTCAACGTGCTGGTCAACTTCTACAGACTCCAGCGATGGGAACAGGCGGTCACTTCGTCCGACGCGTTTCTCGCGGCGTATGCCAACGACGAGCGCATCCCGTTGGTCAAGCTCTACCTTGGTCAGTCGCTGATTCATCAGGGAGGGTATCAACGGGCGCGAGATGTCTTTCGCGATTTTCTTCAGCGTCATGCAACCCATCAGGATGTGCCGCTCGCGATGTACCGCGCGGGTGAGTGCAGCTACTTCCTGCGTGACTGGGAGGCCGCCGAGGAGGAATTGTCGGCCTTCGTGGACGATCACTCCGACAACGATCTCGCCGAGTGGGGGCTCGAGTATCTGGGTGAGTCGCAGTTGCGACTTCAGAAGGGAGACGAGGCGGCCGCGACGTTCGAAGCCTTCCTCGCTCGCTTTGAAGAGAGCCGCATGCGAGACGAAGCCGAGTTTGGACTGGCCCAGGCACGCGAACTGCAAAGTCGCGGGAACGACGCATTAACTCTGTATCAGGAGATGGCCGACGACCGGACCCACGGTCGCGCGCCCGATGCATGGTTTCGCATCGGCAGATATCACTTCGAGGCCGGCGATCACGATGCCGCTGCAAACGCATTTGCTCAAGTCAACACACAATTCCCGCAACATCGACTGGCGTTGCTCGCGGAACTCAACGCGGGGTCGTCGCGATATCATGTGCAACGCTATTCCGAAGCTCTGGCACACTTCACGCGGGCGGCAGGTGATCCGCAGTATGCCACAGAGGCAAATTTCTGGAAGGGGCTGTGCGAGAAAGGGCTGGGCGAATACGAACAAGCCATCACCACGCTCATTGCCACGGCCGACGCTGCCGGTGCTGATCAGGTGACTGCCGAGAAGGCCATCTTCCATGCAGCCGACTGCGAGTACCGATTGCAACGCTTCGCACCGGCCCGCGACCGCTTTCTTACTGTCGTCGAGCGCTGGCCCGCAGGTGACTACGCCGATGATGGACTCTATTCCGCGATCGAATGCTCGCTGCAGGCCAAGGAGTTTGACCAGGCCGTCGCACTGCATGAACGGTTCAAGGCTGATTACTCACAGAGCGGTCTCCGCATGCTGGAAGACATTCTGCATGGCCGAGTTCTGATCAGCCGCGGCGACTCACAAACCGCGATCAATCCCAATGCAGCGAGCCAAGACTTCACGGCCGCCCGCGAGACATTGCAAGGCGTGATCGATGGGACCGAGATTCCACGAACGGCGACGCTGGCGCGGATTCAACTGGCCCGTTGTTACGAGCGGCTCCAGCAGCCGGAACAAGTTGTCGCGACGTTACAGCCTGTTGTCGAGGAACTGCAGGGAGAGACTCCCAACTCGGAATTCGTCGAAGCTCTGCTCGTGCAATCGAAAGTGTTGATCGACTTGGGCCGCTACGAAGAAGTATCACCTCTCGCAAGCTTGTACATCACCTTGAATGGCACCCAGGCGGGGGAGGCCCTCTCGTATCAGGCATTGGCGGCTGCTCATCAGGATGACAAGGCCTCCAGCGACGCGGCGGTCGCGCAACTGTCGACCGTCGGAGCACAGAGCCTGGTGCAGTCGACGGCGTTCGCGATTGGTGAGATCACCTACGATCGCGCCCAATGGGAATGGGCGATGGAAAGCTACGAGCGGTCGGTCGCGGCGGCCCCGGTCGGCACTGTGCCCATCGCCGCCCTCGCGGGGAAGGCATACTCAGCCTTCGAATGGGGGAGGCAACTTGCTGAAGACGGAGACGGGAATCTCGCCATCGCATGGCTCAACGAGTCCGCGGAAGCTTTCGATCAAGTCCTCACGTCTGATTCAGATGACACGCTCCTCCTATCAGCCGCCGCCTACATGCATGGACTTGCCCTGGCCGAGGCAGGTGACCATCAAGGTGCTGTCACTGCCTACCGTGTCGGTTACGAACAAAACCGTAATCCGGGTACGCTCGTCGAATCGGCTCAAGAAATCGCTTACAACGCCTATCGCTGTGCCAAGGGAGCCGCCCGGTCGTCGCGTGTGCTGGGAGATCGTGTCGCTGCCGACCAGATGTATTCCGCGGCGCACGAGATGCTCATGGGCTTTGGTGAAGAACTGAAGGGGGACATGCCACACCTCATTCACGAATGGGCCCTCCTGCATTACGACGCCGAAGACTTCGCACGCGCTGATGAGGTCTTCACGATTCTCGTGGTGGAATGTCCCGACAGCGAATTGACCGATGATGCCAAGCTCTACCTTGCCGAGAGTCTGTTCTTTGCAGACGACATGCCCGGGGCCGAATTGGCGCTTGCGGAATTGGCAAGTTCCGACACATCGGACGACTTCGTCCGCCATCGCAGTCTCGAACTGCTGCTCGACGTGGCCGCGCGGCTGCAGGATTGGGATCTCGCCGCCACGACCGCCAGTGATCTGGCCCGGTTGTTCCCGCAGAGCGCCGCGATCGATTACGCCGAGTATCGGCTGGCAGAGTCTCAACTGCAGCGCGACGAACTTGATGCCGCTGCTCAGATCTTGAGATCGCTCGCCGACCGGCGTGACGAACCCGCACTGGCCGATCAGCCCTGGCTCCCCAGTGTGTGGCTGCTGCTGGCGGAGACTCAGTTCCGTCAACGAGACTACGAGGGGGTCGAGGCCACGCTGACTGAGTTTTCCGTCGCAATTCCCGATTCTCAATTGGGGTATCAAGCCGATGAAATTCGTGGACGGGCTTTACTACGCCAAGCTCGATTCGATGAGGCCCGTGAAGTGTTGACACAGGTCGTCGAATCAGAGGTCGGCCGACGCACGGAGACAGCCGCCAAGGCACAGTTCTACATCGCCGAGTCGTATCTCACTCAAAAGGATTATGAATCGGCCCTCAGAAACTACTACAATGTCTATGTGAACTACGATTTTCCGGCGTGGCAATCGCATGCGTTGTTTCAGGCGGCGGAGTGCGATGCCTCCCTCGAACGCTGGACCGATGCGGCGGCTTCGTACGAGAAGCTGATCGAGGAATTCCCCGAAAGCGAACACGTCGAAGCCGCCACCGAACGGCTGGCCGTCGTGAAGATGCGGGCGGGGACGTGAGAATGTGGTCGAGGGTCAAGCGACTAGAGTCTAGGGAAACCTTGAAACGGATATCGAAACTGATCCTGGCCAGTACCGAATTTTGAGAACGTCATGAGTGAATCAACAGTACTGCGCCCGAAAGCGGAGCGGGCCTTGAAGAAACTCCTCACCCTGCCGCCGATGCTGCGGCCGGAAGCGTGCGAGCGACTCGCGGACCGCGTGGATCACGTCGAGATCGATCGCTACTGGGCGGGGATCGGGGCGAATCGCTCCGAAGAGTTGCGCACCAAGGCCGCCATGGGCTTGCCGTATCAGGAAGCATTTACTCGTGCGGAGAGGATCGTTCATGACGTTTCTTCCCTCGACCCTCGTCCCTAGTCCCTCAACTCGTCAATGCCCGGTAATTCCTTCGGTCAGTCGTTTCGCATCACCACGGCAGGTGAAAGCCATGGTCCTGGGAATGTCGTCATTATCGACGGCGTGCCCCCCGGCATTCCGGTCACCGTCGACGACCTGATGGTCGACCTCAATCGCAGACGTCCGGGGCAGAGTAGCATCGTCACGCAGCGCGATGAGCCGGATGAACCCGAGATTCTCTCCGGCGTCTTTGAAGGCCGCACTACGGGGACCAGTCTGGCGATCCTCATCCGCAACAAGGATCAGCGCAGCAAAGATTACAGCGACATCAAAGACCTCTACAGACCTGGGCATGCCGACTTTTCGTTCGATGCCAAGTATGGCTTTCGCGACTATCGCGGCGGAGGCCGATCGAGCGCCCGCGAGACCAATGTCCGCGTGGCGGCCGGATCAATCGCCAAGAAACTTCTCGCCGAGAAGTGCGGCACGCGCATCGTCGGCTATGTCACACAGGTTGGTGAGATCAAGGCGTCGATCGCCGATCCCGCGGCAATCACGCTTGGAGCGGTCGAGTCGCGCCCTGATGGCACGCCCAACATCGTGCGCTGCCCCGACATCGCGGCCGCCGACAAGATGATCGCCCTTATCGAAGAATGTCGCAAAGACGGCGACTCGATCGGTGGTGCCGCCGAGATCGTCGCCACCGAAGTCCCTGCCGGCCTCGGTGAGCCGGTCTTCGACAAGGTGAAGGCCGACCTCGCGAAGGCTCTCTTCAGTCTGCCCGCAGTCCTGGGAGTCGAATACGGCATCGGCTTCGGCTGTGTGACGATGCGCGGCAGTCAGCACAATGACATTTTCATTTCGCAATCCGCCAAGAACGAGATCCCTCAGATCGTCACGCAGACCAATCGCCACGGCGGAATGCTGGGAGGCATCACGACCGGGATGCCAATTGTGCTCAGGGCGGCCGTCAAGCCGACGAGCAGCTTGCCGATCGAACAACGCACGGTCACGCGACATGGCCAGTCGACATCCATCCGCACGAAGGGCCGACACGACCCCTGCCTGCTCCCGAGGTTCATCCCGATGGGCGAGGCGATGGTCGCCATCGTGCTCGCCGACCACTACCTGAGGTGGCTCGGCCAATGCGGACAGGAATGACTCTTGGCAAGTGACCGAAGCAACTCGTTTAACGCCCCGCCGCAGGCGCCGGCCGATGGATCTCAGGACGTGGCAAGCAAGTGGTGGACGGCGTTCTCCGTTCAAAACTCGCCTGCATCATCCCCGGCATCCGGCGTCGCCAGTGCGCGAAAGACATCGGCGTCGATGTCGTCATGGATCGACTGAACACGACCGTCTGCCATCAGGAAGATGCCGAGCCGCGAGTTTCCAGAATCCCACGGCGTGGCGAACCCATCGGGGTGATTCAGCCCCACCGCCGGGTCGCGAATGTTGAACGGGTCGCCCCACGCGCGGAACCGGCTGCCAACTTCGCCTGCCAGGATCGTGTTCGCGGCCCCATCTGTCATCTCGTCGACCGTCATCCCTCGCCCCAACCGGATGACACGACTATTGGCTGAGAAGTGCGAGACCGAGTAGCCATCGGAAATGACTTCCTCCCTGTCGAACTTCCGGCTTTGAAAGACATCGATCGGTTGCACGAACGGCTCTCGATTGCCAGGCGCGCGCCAGCTTGATCGCAGGTCGATCTGATGGAAGAGTTGCTGTTGATCCAGGTAAGGCAACAGCATTGTCTGCCAGCTATGCAGCGGCTGGTCCTCTTCATCCATCACTCCGAATGAGAAACGCCCCTCGGGATCGCGAGCGTCGTAGAGCGCGCCGCCGATGTCATGGAGTCTCTCCCTGTTGAACATGCCGCCGTCCTGATAGTCGAGAGTCGGCACCATCGAACTCATCAACCACCCCGACTGATGCACCACTCCCACGAAGCCGAGACCGGACACGAATGTGATGGCGAACAGACAGACGACCCGCACCGACTGGCTCGTTGACCACCTGTTTTTGGTGGCCGATTCGGTGGGACTCCTTCGCATCGCCCACTTCATCGCCATATGGACTGCGACGGTCATCAAGACCAATAGAGCGAAAAACGTGGCAATGCTCACACCCGATACGGTGACGTGTCTGAGTGTGCGATTGAGGAAGTAACCCCAGCCGACGAGGATGGAGATCAACGATTCTCCGATATAGATCGCGCCTGCGGCAGGCAGGAACAGAGTGAGGAACCCAGCCGCGACCAGACCTCCGAGCAGCACCTTCAGCCAACGCCGCTTCGTAAGGCAGAAAACAAAGATGGCTGCGACGACCGGTGTCAGCAGAATGGCGATTTGCCATCCCCCGAACATCGCAAGCACGCCTGCGGCCAATACAGCGGTTGCGATGTAGAAGCCGATCGCCTCCCCTGCGGGATTCTCTTCATGACGCCGCGGGCGTCGTCGAATCGGCGATGGGTCATTGATGTTCGACATGTTGTCCGTCAGAACTCCGACACTTGGTCTCCGGCATCGGGTGTGGCCAATGCGCGCAGGACTGCGGGATCGATCTTTGCGTTGACGAACTGAACGCGTCCATCCGCGAACACGAACTGCGCACCGCGTCCCTCCCACGGTCCACCGAAACCATCGGGATCTTGATTGACGCCAAGCGCCGGATCGCGCACATTGAGCGGATCTCCCCAGGCGCGAAATCGGCTCACCAATTCTCCCGCCAGAATCGTCTCAGACGTTCCATCGTTTATGTCGTCAGCACTGAGGATTCGATCAATGCTGATGACACGCTGATTCGCTGCATAGTGTGAAGCCGCGTATCCCTCCTCGGTTTGATCGTCTCCGTGGATCCCACGATTCAGAAAGTCATCCACCTTCATTTCAAATAAGTGACGATTCGCGGGATCACGCCAACTGCGATCGAGGTCGATGTGCAAATGCAATGCGTTCAGGCCCAAATAGGGCAATATCGCCGTTTGCCAGCTATGCAGCACGTGTCCGTCCGATGAGGCAGACCCGTTTGCGATATGGCCGTGCTCATCGTGGAAATCGAGCTGCGCTCTGCCCATCAAGTGCAGAGACTGCAATGACTCAACTCGATCAAAGGCGCGACTGCTCGATTCCAGCATCGGCTCCGGCGACGTAACGAGCCAGCCAGTCTGATGGACGACTCCCGTGATGCCGATGCCGGCCACGAATGCCAGACACACGAGTGCGACGAGGCGAGCGGTTTGACGCTTCGACCAGTTAGGGGCGTCGTCATTAATGCCGCTGCGACCAATCCACCATCGGGCGGCTATGTGTGTACCGATCGCGAACAATACGAGCGACATCGCGAACATCACGATGCCATCGACCGAGAAGGTAATCTGAGGCACGATGCGAAAGAGATAGAACGCCCAGCCCAGCATCACCGCGAACGGGATCGCAACGAGATAGACACCTCCCAGGAGAACGTACCCGACACAGACCAGCAGTCCGGCCGCAATCAGACACCTCTTGCCGGAACCACCGGCCGCAACCGTTGGCTGCGGCAAGGTGCTCTCAACATTGGCATCGTCGGCTTGCGACATGATTTAATCTTCCGTCGCGGGAGGAACTTCGCGGGACGTCAAATCCCGCATCGTGACTTCGCCATCGGCACGCAGTATCAATTGTCGGTCATCGTTATAGATCGCGTATTCGATGACGATGGGAGCCTGGCCCTCTTCAACCGTGTGTCCACCATGATAGAGATACCGAACCGGCGGCTGACCCGGTTGAATCCAGAGTGACTCTTCGAACTCTGATGACTCGATCGATTCGGGAAACGCTCCTGCATGCTGATGAGCGAACTCCCAGAGGGCGAGTTGCAATCGCACCAGTTGGAGTTCACGGTCAGCCAGTGTGACTTCTAGTTCGTCATCGGTCGCGTCGTCCTCGGAGTCTCCCAATTGATACGTGGCACCCGTCTTCTCCCAAGCACCGGGAGTGAGGAGTTCGCGCGCCCCCGAAATCATCGTCAACACGCACAGGCACAATAGCCCCCACAAGATCGTGCCGAACAAGGCTCCGCGATACGACAGACGCGGCAGCTTGGTGATGTCCTTCCGCAGCCCATTCCACAACCCTTGAATGGCCCACGCCGAGAGGAGAACGGCGAGCAGAAAGAACGAGATCGTCTCCAGCCGCATGCGGGCGAGGTCAGTCAGCGTGTAACTCGGCATTCCCGCCTGTGCGACCGCAGGGACCGCGCCTATCGCGAGCGCGCAAGAAACGACGGGCCAATGCGAGTTTCCGAGCGAGCGATTCATGGAACACCTCCGGCTCCCTTCATATCAGATGCTTCACTAACTGCATACGCCCGGGGAGCAGCCGACGTGGGGAGAAATGAGTCGCCAGATCGCCATTCATCATGATAGAATCCGCTAAAGCGATGCAGGATTGATGATGAACGGCAGACTCCCGATTTTGTTGCTCTCGCTCTGTTGCCTGTGGGCCGCGCGCCCATCGGCCGGTGATGACGCTGTCGCCCGCGATGCCCCGCCACAAGTGCCATCTGTCGCTTCAATACTTTCGCCGGAAGAATTGGAACGCGAACTCGCCGAGATTCGCGGACAACTTGGCAGCCCGATGACGGAAGAAGCCATCCAACGCATCATCAAGCTGGGTCCTGCTGCCGCCCCATTAGCTTCCCGACTAATCGAGTTGTTGGCGACCGAGGACAACACCGATTACTTCGGCGACCCGTTCGAACCACTCATACACACGATTTGCCCCGTACGCTGGTCGGTTGCCGCCAGAGCCGCACACGGTCTGCGTGCCATCGGCGAAACGGTGATTCCCCTTTGCCTGGAGGGCCTTGAACATGAGAACTCGGCGGTGCAAATGGGATGTTGCTACATCCTGATGGACTTCAACATCCCAGCAGAGCGCGCCTTCTCGTCGCTCGAAGCATTACTGACCGATGAAGATCCGAACGTGCGAGAAGTCGCGGGCAGAACAATTGCCATCGGGGGTCGGCTCTCGGTCGAGCAGTGGCATCAGTTGATGGAATCGTTCGTGGCAGAGCGAGACGGACCCGTGCGGGCGCAATTGGCGAACGCCGTCATGCTCACGCGCCCAGAGGATCCGCAGACGTTGGCCGAGATGCAGCAGATCGTGCGGATCGTGTTTGTCACGACTCCCTGGAAGTTGTTGAACGAAGTCCGGCCAGCCATCGCCAAACTTCCCGATGCCGTGTTGCATCCGATCGCGATCGAACTGGCGACGGCCATCGAACATCTCGAGTCGGGAGGGACACCCGACGACTGGGCCAGCGAGTACGGCCACCAATTCTGGATCGGCTTCCTCTACCTGTTTCTCGGGGACTGCGGAGCCAGCGCGCGAGACGCAATACCGATGCTGTCACTCCGTGCGCAGTCCGTTGGTGATGACTGTCAATGGCCCGAACTGCCTGTGACCGAAGTCCTCAAGCAGATTGTGTCTGCACTTAGTCACGAACAGTGCATCGATATCTCGCGAGAATTCCTCGGCAGCCCAGAACCGCAAGTCGTGCAACAGGCCATTGCGATTGCCGGACGCATCGAATCGCCTTCCGAGAATCTCATCGATACGATCGAGATTCTCGCCAATCACACCGACATACATGTGAGCGAGCAAGCTCGCGAATTCCTGATGATCCATCGCCCATGGGCGTCGGACTAACCCCAATATCCGAGGTTCTCCGAAACTCGGCGGAAAGGAGGAGTGGAGCCGCGTTGTGGTAATGACCTTGTAACCAGCGGTCGCCAAATCCAATGCCTTCCCTTCTGTTGCATCCAATCGAACCAATTGGTCTCGACTTGCCCCGCCTCCGTGTGTCAGAGAGCCACGGCTATGCAGGTGTGGCGATGCTCCACGCGATCACTGCCACGCCGGCGACGAGACAGTACCAGCCGAACCAGTGGAGGCGGCGCTGGGTGATGAGCTTGAGCAGCCAGCTCAGGCTGGCAATGCCGACGACGAACGACACGAGCGTGCCGACGGCGATGGGGCCGAGGTCGTTGCTCATGTCGGCGTCCAATAAGTCTTTCGCTTTGAGGACCATCGCGCCGCCGATGGCGGGGATGGCGATTAAGAACGCGAACTTTGCCGCCGTCTCACGACTCTTGCCGCGCATCAGCCCAGCAACGATCGTCGATCCCGAGCGCGAAATCCCCGGCGTGAGCGCCACGGCTTGAAAGAGCCCCACGATCAGGGCATCGATCCAGGTGACGCGCCCCGGGTCGGGCTCCGTCGTTCGCGATTCCTGCGACGCCTTGCCGGCCGCGATCGCCGGCGAACTCGTGCCTGATTCGTGCGGCGTGAAGCGTTGCGAGATTAGCAGCAAGGCGGCTGTCACACACAGGGCGCAGCCTGCCACCAGCGGCGTGTTGAGTTGTGTGTCGACGAAGTCCTTCAGAAAGAGTCCGATGGGAATGAGGGGCAGTGTGGCGACGACGATGGCTGTCATCAGTTGCCGATCGCGAAGCACCTTGAGCAGGTCGTGGCGAAACACGACCAGAATCGACATGAGCGAGCCGAAATGCAGCGCGACGTTGAGAGCCGTCAGATCGGTCGGCGGGCCGGCGGTCGCGTCTCCCGCGACTCCTTCCGGTCCCAGGCCAAGCAAGTGTTCGAGGATGACGAGATGCCCCGACGAACTGATCGGCAGAAACTCCGCCACCCCCTGAACGAGTCCAAGCAGAATGGCGTCGAGGTAAGACATGTGAAGTGATAATTGAGAAGTTGTGAACGGAGAAGATATGAACAGGGATTTCGAGAACGACGACGTTCACACCTCCTCCATTCACACGTTCTCATCGTTGTTGCAGTTGCTGATAACTTTGAAACGCCATGAAGGCCAGCATCAGAGCGGCATAGGGTTGATGGAAGTAGATCGCCATGCCGGCCGCGGCGGCGATCCCCACTGCCATCGAAATGAACGCGGCCACGCGATCGCCGTTGATGCGGTTGAAGTGCAGACAGATCTCCCGCGAAAGATGACCCCCGTCGAGCGGATAGATCGGCAGCAGATTGAACAGACTCCAGAAAAGGTTCACCCAGATCAAAGAGATGACAGCCACGCGAAACGGCTGTGACGTGACCACATCGATGGGAATAAAACTGAAACGAGAATCCGCATACAGAACCGCATAGACGATGCCGAACAACGCGAGCCCCGCCATGGGGCCGGCGATCGTGATGAGCATGCGAGTCCGCCGCGTGTATTTCCATCCTGGATTATGAAACGCCAATCCGCCGAAGTGATACAGTACGATTGATGACGGGCATCCGAGAGCCTCGGCCGTCAACGCATGTCCCAGTTCGTGGACCAGGATCGAGACAAAAACGACAACCATCCAGATAAAGAGGTATAACGGGCCGTCGTGCAGCAGGTCGAATCCCAGAATCGCCGCCATCAGCCAGAACCACGGCAGCACGCGCACCGGGATGCGGAACATCCGGAACTCGACATCGTAAGGCGTGGGTCGAACGGGACCGAACATGGCGGGACGAGGGTCTAGCGTCGAGGGACGAGAGGTCGTGGCAGAGGCATCATGGGGGGAGAGTCTAACGGTCTATGTGTTGCATGATTGGTCACGGCTGGTTCCTTCCCTGGACGCTCATCCCTCGTCTCAACGTCGCAAACAGTAGCGAAATCACCTCTCACCCAGCTACCGGTCTTCAAATTCAAGAACATTTTCCCGAAACGTTCCCGCCTCCAATCGGTTTGATGGGTATCGGCCCCTATTCAAATGGGCCGCACAATTCGCTGGAGCGGGCAACGCTCCAGCCGAAGGGAGTCGATCGGCGTTGGCAGTCTCACGCCGCAAAAACTCCCATGCCCCCCACTCTCACTCTGTTAACTCTGGGAGGAGTTCTCATGCGAAAGGTATGTCTCATGCTATCAGGGAAGATGCGTTTATCGTTGAGCAGCCTGGCTTTGGCCGCTCTGCTGACGGGCGTCCCGTCGGCACAGGCTCAATCTGACGAACTCGATTTCGGCGGCATCATTCTCGTTTTGGACGATGCTGTTGAAGCACCCGCCTCCGACACGATCGCGGTCGATGAATCGATGCCCGCTGATGTCGATGTGTCGAACATCACCCCGGATTCGACCATCCCTCCCGCGGAAGACCTTGTCTATACGGACGATGATGATGCCGACAACGATCGCGGCGAAGGCCGTCGCGGTGGTCGTGGCGAAGGACGATCGCGTCCCGACGCGGGTGATGATGATCATGAAACAGATCGCGGTCCCGGACGTGGAGGCCCGATGGGACCACCCATGGGTCCAGGACGAGGGCGCGGCGATGGCCCGCAGCGTGGATTCGGCCCCCCTCAGCACGATCGCGGAGATGACCACGCCCGCCGTGAACACGACGGGGATGAACACGCCGATCGCGATGGCGGGCGTGGTCATGGACCGGGCCGATTCGAACGACACGGTCACTTCGCATTCGGCCAAATGCACAACCCGCGATTCGCACGCTTCGGGTTCGGTCGAGGTCATGGCTTTGGAAATGGACGCGGAATGGCATTCGGTCGCGGCGGATGGAACCAATTCGGTCGCGGGCCCGGCATGGCCCATGGATTCGGTCGCGGCGGCGGCAGAGGACACGCAGGCTGGGGGCGCGGCGGAGGCTTCGGTCATTCGCAATTCGGTCACATGAGTGGTTTCGGTCGCTTCGGTCATTCGCGTTTCGGCGGCTCTGGCTGGGGCGGTCCGCAATTCGGACGCGGCCATCAGTTCGGTCCGCAGATGGCGTATGGTCGCGGCGGTCGCTCCGATGGGGAACGCTCGATGCCGGGACATGATTTCCGCCGTGACTCCGGTCGCGATCACGATGCGAACAATGATGATGACAACGACAGCGGTCGACGCGGATCATGGGGCCAACGGCCTGATGGCGACGACGGTGATCGTGAACGCGGTCGCGACGCCGACAACAATGATGATGAAGATGGAGACGACGACGATCGTCCGTCGGCTGGCGGCCCGCGCGGCTTTGGCGGCGGCGGACCTCAGGCCTTCGGCGCGAGAGGGGGCTTCGGTGGCGGTCCCAATGGTCGAGGCCCAGGCCAGTTTGGCGGATTCGGTCGCGGCCCGCGCGGCGACGGCGATTCCGACAACGATGACGGCGACAGCGACGAATCCCCGTCGCGTCGCGATCGCCCCAGCTTTGAAGGTCGCGGCGGTGCCGGCTTCGGCGGTGGTGGACGCGGCGGCTTTGGCGGGGGACTTCCTCCGTTCGATCGCGATTCCAACGACGACGATGACGACGACAACGATCAGTCATCAATCGAAGAATCCGCACCGGCTGATACGACTCAAGAAGAAACAGTTCTTGGCGCATGACGCAGCGATTCAGCGCAAGGAAGCAGCGCGGCCACCCCGCATGGCAACATGCGGGGTGGTTTTTTGCGCGGATGTCTAGGGGCCACGTGGGATCGACGATCGTGTGCGGCCTCGTTTCTTATTTTCGGTCTTCTCTCGTGACTCAAAAGACGGACCGGCCGGTCCTGGGTTCGAGAGTCTGGGTCGCATGAAGGAGGGGCACGACTGCTCGTTGAAGATGGGGGCCAATACGTGTGCGCACACAATTCCAGCGGAGGGACAATCTGCCACCCCATCCGCCGCGGGCGGGCCGTCAACACTCCAACGGGCGGTCTTCCTCATGATCACCACCCGTCAGCATTCACACATCGACTCAGACTTTCTACCCCCTACCGTCCCGGTTGCGCGGGAGCGGCGGCATGTAGGAGCGCACCGTGAAACAGAATCCCTGGAGCGCGGCGCGTGGCATAGTTGAATTGAGTGCCACAGGACGGCTTGCCAGCGGGATGGCACTCAAACAGGTTCGATTCCGCCGGGTGCCCGGGTTGAAGTTGTATATGCCCCTCACCCGGGCACCCGGCACACTCAGTGACGCCATCACAGCGGCGCGCCTGGCGCAACCACGCGCCTTAGGGTAGGCGGAACGTGAACACGGACGAATCGTCGTTCACGCGGGCCGGCAGCCGGAGTTCAAGAGTATGGACAAGAGTATCGCAAGAGTATCCGAAGTGTGTGTCTCTATTCTTGTGCTCTTGGACGCTTACCCGTCAAACGCCAGCAGCCGATGGTAAAGCGACGCGCTTCGGGACGTTCGTCGGCCATCCGCCATCCAGAGTTCGCGGAACATGAGAATGAAATGATCGAGCATGTTGATGAGATAAGACGGTGATAAGGTCAACAGCCGACAGAGTCTCGTTGCCGACAAGCTCAATGGACGTCGGAATCGGACGAGACGCTCGTTTCGGCGTCGTTCGTCGACGATTCGTCGGTGTTCGCTGTCGGCTGTCTTTCCACAATCATGGACTGCAGCGCGGTGCGGTGGGGTGGCCAGGCGTTCTTCCAGATGTCGAATCGCGGCAGCGCGGCGGCGATCGCGGACTGGTGATGGTCGATCAGTCGATCGAGCGTGGGGCGGTAGCGCTTCGCCCGCTTCTTGACAACTGCGGGAAGCTGTTCGTTGAGTTGCGTGTAAAGCTGCACCGTCACATCGTGGTCGTGGATCTCGCCGAGGATTTCCTGCAACTCCTCGACGACGGAATAATGCTCCTTTCGGAACTCGTCGGGATAGCAGTCGGCGACGATCTCCATCGTGTACCGCAGCCGCTTGCCGATGATGCGTGCCTCGTGCAGAGCAGACAACTCGTGCGACTCCTCCGCCAGCACACGATCGAACTTCTTGAGCTGCGATGCGAGGTTGTCGCGGGCGAGTTCGATCATTCGTTGGCCGGGCTCCACAGACGTAATCGACTCAACGGCCTTGGAACTGAGCTTGTCGAGCTTTTTAAGGAACCTGGCCACCAGCTCCACAAAGCCACCACTCACTGGCAGGCGTTTCGCGACCAGGTAGCCGATGAGGAAGTCAATCGCGGGTCGATCCTGTTCGTCAAGTTCCTTCGCGGCGGTTCTCAGTCGTCCCAACAAGACGTCGCCGTCGCGTACTTCGCCAGCCGACTGTCGGATCGCTTTCAGTCCCTGCTTGGCCTTCTTTGCAACTTTCGCGGGGACGAGTTCGCGAAAGAGCCAGACGGCCGCCCCCGCTCGGCGGGACGCGACGCGCAGTTGATGCACGCTTTCCGGGTCATCGGTTTCTACGAGCACTTCGGCAAGCGCCTGACGGACCGTGTCGAAGCGGATCGTCAGCACGCGCCTGGCGGCGGCGTCCACCGCCATGCCGGGAGCGAGATCCTTAATCCATTTACCGGGCTGCATAACCACGAGACGATTCAGAGGTGGGTCAGTTTGACGAATCAACAGGTTCCGCTTGCCGAGCGGAACCTCCAGCAACGAGGTGGAGTCGCGTTGCAGATCCCTTACTGGGATTGACGGAAACTCCATTATTGATGAACGGGCCTTTATCCGTCCATCAAGCCTCGGATTGTTAAGACGCGACGTGGATCGGCGTACCTCCTATCATGCAGCCCGCATCCGCGTTCTGGCCATCATCCAGAAGCCACTAGCCGTCAGCCCCGCATGATTTCTGTCCAAAACGTCACGAAGGCCCATAAGCAGGGGGAGGAGCAGGTCGAAGTGCTGCGCGGGCTTTCGTGCGAGATTCCCTCGGGGACATTCACGTTTATCGTAGGGCCATCGGGAAGCGGGAAGAGTACACTGCTCTATTTGATCGGCGCTCTCGATCAGCCGACGTCGGGAGAGATCGTGATCGACGGCAAGTCGCTCTCATCACTCGACGACAAGCAGCGGGATGAGTTCCGCCGGAATCAGGTCGGGTTCATCTTTCAGAGCTTTAACCTGTTGTCGAATCTCGACGCCGTCGACAACGTGCTTGTGCCGTATCTTCCCAACGGCCAAGCGAGCGCGAAACGCCCGGCGGCCGTCGATCTCCTCAAGCAGGTCGGACTCGGGCATCGATTGAACCATCGTCCGTCGCAACTTTCCGGCGGCGAGCAGCAGCGCGTGGCAATCGCGCGGGCGCTGCTCAAGCAACCGCGACTGCTCCTGGCTGATGAGCCAACGGGCGAACTCGACAGCCAGAACGGGGCGCAGATTTTCGAGTACCTCCGCACCCTCCAGGCCGCGCACGGCGTGACCGTGGTGACGGTGACCCACGACCAGCGGTACCTCAAGGAGGACGATCACATCCTGGAAATCCGGGATGGAAAGATCGTCCAGTAGTTGAGGCTCTCCGAGACTCGGCGGACCGAAGCGGTGGATCTGCTCTTCGGAAGTTCCCCGGCAATCAGTACACGTCACTGAGGCGTCTCGGAGACCCGCCGCTACGGGAAGACTTCGGGTCGCAGTTCGTGCAGGCGGGCGCTCGCTGCGATCTCGGCCTGCTCCATGATCTCGGCAATCGAAACAGGCACGCCCCCTCGGCGTTTGCTTTCGTCGGCTGCTTCCATAAAGGCGTAGATCTCGATCGTCTCGTCAGCAGTGACGGGCGTTTCGCCGGTGCGGAACATGTGAACGATGCGTTCAATCAAGGGTCCGTAACCTTCAAACGGCCCCAGGGGGACGATGGCATTCTCGCAGAAGGCATTGCCGCCGTAGCCTGCCCTGCCGGCGCGAATGCCGCGGAACGTGGCGATGCGGCCATCGCCCCAGACTCCGACGGCCAGTTCAAAATCGTCGGTGCTGGCGCGAGTGACGGTCTCACAACCCGGACCCATCACCGCATACAGAGCCTCGACGCCGTGGATGCCGTACCAGTAGAGATCGGGATGCGTCGCCTCCAGCGAACAGGGGCTATACGTCTCACAGCCCAGAACGCGCCCCTGACTCCCTCCACGCACTTCAGCCGCCTGGCCGATCCAGCGCAGTGACGACGATGAAAAGACCGGCACCCCAAAATGTTCCGCCGCCCGATAGATCGCGACGGCATCGGCAATCGACCCAGCCACCGGCTTGTCGATGAAGACCGGCTTGCCCGCCTCGAAGACCAGCAACGCCTGCTCCAGATGGGGCCGACCGTCGTTGGTTTCGAGCATCACGCAGTCGACCTGACTCAAGAGATCCTCAATCGAGTCAACCACGACGACCCCTTTGGCTTCTACTTGCTCGATGTAGTCAGGAATGCGGCTGGTGGATGACTCGATATCGCGACTCCCATACGGATAGGCGGCAACAATTCGAAAGCCTGCCAATGACTCGGGAGGCGAATCGGCATTGAGTGCATTCACAAACGCGGTCGAGTGCGATGTGTCGAGACCAATGATGCCGACCCGCACAACTTCGCTGGGCACAACGACGGTATCGTCACAACCTTCACTCCCTCTCCCCCGCAGTTGACTCTCCAACTCCCCAACCGCATCGATCGTGGGGGAGAGGGCCGGGGTGAGGGGCAATAGCTGCAGTTCTTCACCGCAACCTGGTTCATCGGTTGGTGTCTCATCAGTCGGCGTCTCACTCTGTTGCTGGTTCTTCGCCCTCGGCACTGCCCAGCACCGTCGTGATGAACTCCGAAATATCCCACAGGGCGATCGTGCGGTCGTGCGAGGCACTCGCCAGCAGCATGCCATCGGCAGTAAGTGCGATGGAGTTGACCTTCCCTTCGTGAACGTCGAGCGTGCCATATTCCTCGCCATCGATCGGATTGAAGAACTTGATTTCGTTCTTCCCCGCGAAGCGCCCCCCCGATCCGCTGATGGCGACAAACGTGTCGGCTGTCACCAGCACACAGTTCGTCGGGCGCGAATGTTGCCCGAAGAACCCATGCGGCTCCCCCGCTTCGGCGTCGTACACGTTGACGCGCTCATCATACGCCGTCGACAACAGCAGCAGTCCATCGGGCGAGAACTCGACACCGGTGGCACAGCGTTCGGGTGCCGCCAGACGGTGCAGGATGCTTCCGCTTTCGAGCGACCACAAGAACACTTCGCCGCGAGCCGTGAGCCGCGTGTCGTCGCCGGCTGCCGAGGCGATCATCACGCCTTCGGGATGAATCGCCACACCCCACACGGGATGCGTGTGCCCAGTGAGTGACATCAATTCCGTCCGCTCGGCCACGTCCCAGACGCGAATCGATTTGTCTTCGCTGCACGAGATGAGTTTGGAACCATCCGGACTGAAGACGACGTCATTGACGTATCCGCGATGCCCTCGCAGTTCGCCAACGACGTTCAGCTCCCGATCGACGAGTTGTATTTGCTGATAGGCACCGATCGCCAGGAGTTCTCCATCGGGTGAGAAAGCGACGGAGCGGGCGTAGCCGTTGGTGGGCACATCTCCCAACGATTGAGTGGTCACACCTCCGTCACTTCGCGCAACCTGCCAGATACGAGCAAGTTCATAAGTCCCCGCGGCAAGACGATCGTCTGGGGCGAAGGCGACGCCCATCACCCAGTCGGGCAATCCTCTCAGTTGAGCCGCCTGTGTGACCCCTTCGGGAGGCATCGGCTCATCCTGGGCCAGGAGTGGCCAGGGAAACAAACTCAAGCAGCAGACGAGCAGCAGTGTAAAGCGATGCATCTGATTCCTCGCTAACGTCGCGGAACTCGTGAGAGTTGCGATGGCATGTTCGGAACTCTCACGAGTTCCGCTACGGAGTCGAATCGAAACGGTTTCCGCTCACTCGCGAACACGCGTGTGGAGCGGCGTTTCCTCAGACACACTGTAAGCAGAATCGGCGAACGGCGCAAGCTCCCGACGCGGTTTGGTCGACGACTCGCCCTGATTGGCATCACCTGTATGAAGCGGCGGACCGTCGGAATCCCGACTGGAGTACGACACGACGAGTTCCGCGATCAGCCCCAGCGAGATCCCCTGCGCCCCCAGCAACAGCGCGCCGAGCGAGTAGAGCAACAGTGGCCTGCCGCCGATCGGTTCGACGGGCATGGCATGAAAGACGTTCATCAAGCACCACAGGACAGCCAGATACGACAGTCCGATGGCCCCCAATCCAAAGAAGAGCAGTCCCAGCCCGCCGAGCAGGTGTTGCGGGCGTTGTCCGTAACCGGTGAGAAACTTGATCGTCAGCAGATCGAGAAAGCCCCGCACGAACCGCCGCATGCCGTACTTCGAGTGACCATGCTCGCGCGGACGATGGTTGACGGCCATCTCCGTCACACGAAAACCGCGAGCATCGGCCAGCACGGGAATGAAGCGGTGACGTTCGCCGTACAAGCGAATTTCGTGGGCGACTTCGCTGCGCATCAGTTTGAGGCCGCAATTGTGGTCGTGCAGTTTGACTCCGGTGAGAAAGCCGACGAACCAGTTGAAGAACTTACTGGGGATCGTTTTGTGCCACGGGTCGAGACGCTTCTTCTTCCAGCCGTTGACGAGGTCGTAACCTTCGTCGAGCTTTGCGATGAGCGCGCCAATCTCGGCGGGGTCGTCCTGCAGGTCGGCATCCATCGTGAGGATCAGTCTTCCGGTTGCCACCTTGAAGCCTGCCGACTGGGCGGCGGCCTTGCCGAAATTGCGTCGAAACCGCAGCCCCTTCACATGAGCATCATCCGCCGCCATCTGCGTGATGACTTGCCATGATGAGTCGGTCGAGCCGTCATCAATCAGAATGAGTTCCCAATGGAGGGACAGCGACCGACAACTTTCGCCGACCTGACGCTGCAATTCCTTAAGGCTCTCCGCCTCGTTGAGGACAGGAACGACGATCGAGATGTCTGAAGTACGGTGCGGCATTTCATTCTGATTTGATAATACCCAAACAGTCTAGCTCAGGTGGCACAGACATTCCTGTCTGTGCGAATGGCAGTTGGACTCAGCAATACAATCAGCCAACTCTGTCAGACAAGTTCTTTCTGACAATACCAGTAACGATAGTCTTCTATCTGGCGCGCATGTCCAGCCTTAACGGGATTGTCAGCCATGTAGTTGAGCTTTTCCTCGAACTCGTCTGCGTCTCGAACAATGCGATCCCAAGATTCATTCTGCCATATCGTTCCTTTCGTCTGACGATGCGCGTTGATCTTGCGGGCTGATACTCCCTTGATTCCTTTCATGATCCGCGACAGGTCGAAGCCGTCCATGGGCTTGAGAAGCAAGTGGACATGATCGGGCATCACCACTGCCGCCAGCAGGACGTAAAAGCATTGGTCACCGGAAACAAGGTGTGCCAGCACGATGCCTTGGTCTGGTTCGCTGAGGAATCCCTTGTGGACGCGAAAGGTGATGAAGTAGATACTCCCCTGCAATGTCCAATGTGGCAGGTTGCGGCGTTTGCGAACGAGGCCATCTGTGTTGGATTGATCAGGCATGGTCAACTCGCCACGCGCACAGACAGGAATGTCTGTGCCACCTTCTTGATTCTATGCCACGCTTTCTCATTCAGGTGCCACCCACATTCTCAGGTGGAACAGACATTCCTGTCTGTTCTTCTGTCAGTCCTCACCATCCAGCGTTCGGCGAATTACCCGCAACAGCGAGGTCTCTTCATCCTGTGAGTCCTGGGCGAGTTCCCAGACCATGATTCCTCCGAGACCGCGCTCCATCGCCAGTTCGACTTTGGCCTGCATCGTTTCAGGTCCATTGAAGTAGTACCCATCGACCTCGTCGGCATCAGCATCGGGAGTGAACCTCGCGACAATCTCGCCATAGGTCGCCGACGAGCGGTCGCTCGCCGAAAACCTGCGACCATAGAACGGGACGCCGAGCACAATCTTCTCCGCCGGGATGCCGGCATCGATCCACTTGTCGAGGTTGGCCGTCGCCTGCTCCAGCGTGCTGTGGCGACCCTCGTCGTCGTAAGACATGAGATGAATACGATCGACCGCGCCGGCGGCCTGATCGTTGAGCGGCTGCCACGGAGCGCACGCGACCGTCAGCAACAGTTCCTCGGCATGCAGATGCTCACGAAGTTCCTGGAGCAACACCGTCAACTGGTGCCGTTCCTCGGGAGTCGTCGGATGTTCCCAGTCGAGATCGACTCCGGAAAAACCATGCTGCTGACAGAAGGCGATCAGTTCGTTGGCAAACCGATCTCGCGTCGCTCGGTTCGCGCTCATCTCGGAGAAGCCCTCGGAGCGATCCCAGCCTCCGACGCAGATCAGCGCATCGCATTCCGTGACCAGTTGAATGTCGGCAATCTTCTCGAGCGCTCCCTCGCGCAGTCGGCGGGTGTTCAACGCACCATCCGGCTCGACCTCGATCGAAAAGTAGATGAGTTGATCGATCCCGTGCGTCCTGCGTGGCTCGAACTCACGAACGCGATAATCAGGGAGATAGCCGACAACGGAAAGAGCGTCTTCCGTGGGAACTGGATCCGCCGAGACGTCTGAACGGGTCGATCCGCTGCCGGGACTGTCGCAGGCCGGAAACAGGACCAAGAGTGACAGCAGGCAGACAACGTGAGCAATTCGCATTCGATCCAATGGCTGGTACGACGACGGAAAGTCCAGGCGCATTGAAGCCGGAAACGTCAACGGTGGTCAATGCCAGTTGCAACGGCCTCCCGTCATCGACCGGAGTTAGCCGCGAGTGAAGGCGGAACGCGTCGAAACTAACCGATGCGATTCTCCCCCGCGTTCTCCTCCTGATGTATCGTCACCGGCCAGCCGGGGAATTGATTGTTTGCCGCTCCATCGGTGGCATCAACGAGGAAGCGGAACGATTCCACGTGATACGTCTTCGCTTCGGTGTCGATCGTCACCAGGCCGAAACCGCTCCCTTTCTGATGGGCCTTCTCGTAGCGGGTGCCATCTCCAGGCACTTCGGGATTGCCGACGGCATAGACGTAAACGTTGTTGCCGAAGCTGTCGACAAACTCGCCGGTGTCTGCGAGGCCATGTGAGGGGCGATGCTCGTGCGGAATGCCGAGTTCGTCGGGCCGCCACCAGCGCGGGTAACCAACGGCAATCGCCGGAGTGCAGAACGACCAGTTGCTGTCGCGCTGCCGATCGACGCCATACTGGCAAAGCGTCGTGAGATGCTGATCGCCATTGATGTGCAGTGCCTTTGATTCGCGAATGATTCGCACGGCGTTGTTGCGCGCTGTGTGCGGCCAGCCACTAGCGTCGAGGTCGGCCTTCAGATAGCCATCGTAGCTACCGTGATGTGTCGCCACGCCCGCGAAGACCGTCTGACTGAGAAGCACCTTCATTGCATGCCCACGCCAGTCTGCCGACCAGTGACGCAAAAACTCTTCCTGTCGTTCCCCCAGCAACTGCAATCCCGGCGGGTCGAGAACCGAGCAATCGAAGTCGGGATCAAGCACATGGTCGGCTCGTCCTGATCCGGTATCGACATGCTGCGGGCCACTCTTGAACTGGCGATCTCCCAGAATGGCGAAGCTCACGCCGCCGTAGACCATGTCGCCATAATAAACGCTGATGTCCTGCAGACACGGAGTCGGATCGTAGTAATCGGGATGGTGCCCCGCGCAGGTCTTATGCACGACGTTGACCATTCGTGCCGGTTCGATGTAGCCGCCATTGGAAGAAGCTCCTCCATCGTCGACATCCATCTTCGCTCCCCCTTCGCCCCAGATGTTGCCTTGAAAGACATCGTGATCATCGGGGATGCAGACGGTGGGCCGATCCTTCATCGTTTCGCGAAACGACCAGCCGAACTGATAGAACTTGCGCAGATAGTTGAGAATCGCTGGCTCAGCGGGATTGCGAATCAAACCATACCCGCCGTGGTTCTCGTAGATCTGATCCCCCGAGAAGTAGAGCATGTCGGGATCGAGTTTGAGCAGATTGTTCGCCACCGGCTCATAGGGGAAGGCGTAATCGTTCTGGCAGGTGAGTGCTCCCAGCCTGAGCGGCCTGCCGGTCGGATTCGCTCTGATGACCCCGCTCCAGTCGGAGAACGACTCGCTCCCATCGGTAAAGCTCTCGCGATAAACAAGGCGATACGGAGTGTCGACACTCTCATCCCAGTTCGGAACGCGAAACGTCGCCACCCAGGCATCGGTGTTGAGGTCGGTTGTTTCCAGCGATTGCCACTGGCCGTTCTTCTGCACTTGAAGTTCGACCGCATGGTTATCTTCCTCACCCAGCGGACCCGTGAGAGCGCTGATCTTCAGCACAAAGCCCTCATCACCGCGTGAATCGCTCAGCGTGTACATCGACCACAGGATGGGGCCGAACTTCCGGGAGGGGGTGACCGTGAAGGCATCGCCGGCCACATACCAGTCACTGAAACGGTATCGCGCTCCCTTTCCCTTCTGGATCATCGCGTCGTAGTTACAGGTGACGGCGACATTGCCAAGAATCTGCTGCTTGGGAACGGTGCGAGTGAGTGTCTCTGATGAATGAAACGAAGTGGCTGTTAACGTGAGTTCGTACTGCCCGCCAGAGGGACGGCCGCTCAAATGCAGTACAACGTTCGACAGGTCAAAGCCGGCGGGCAATGGCGTGCGCATTCCCGCCAGGGCCAGTTGGCCTTCGACGATGCCGGCGTTGAGGCCATTCTTGGCGAAGCAGTTGCTGCGATGCTCGTTGATGTCGCTCTTCGTGCCGATGCGAAACCCCGCGCCTCCGTCGATCTCATGCACTTCGACCTGACTCACATGGACCGACATCTCGAACGAGCCTGCGGGGTTGGTGAGTTGATGCGTGAGCAACTGAATGTTGCGATCACCTCCCGTTGTCTGACACTCGGCGGCACCATCAACGATCCGCCAGTCCTCCATCGGATTGGCCCAGAAACTCTCGCCGAGCCAGACGCGGTTGTGAGTCTTGCCCCAGCGGTCGACCTGCGGGAGAGTCGATGTTGCATAGCCGTCGGCTGCATCGTCGCCACGGGAACTACGTCCCCAGCCCAGCAGCGTGGTGCCGACGCCCATCAGCTTGAGGGCCATGCGTCGTGTGAATGATGTCATGGTGTTGTTCCTCTTATCGCAAGCCTGGTAGCGGAAGTCGTGAGACTTCCGAACATCGAACGCGTCGGAACTCTCACGAGTTCCGCTACGCCAACCTTCCCCACATCCCCGCGAATGCTCTTCCAGCAGTGCGACCTAGGAGTATATTGCGACGGCAATCTTTTCCTTTTTCAAGATACCATCCATAACATCGATGAGGTCTTCCTTTACCGAAGACAGATTTACGTCGTCTGACCATTCTTTATCAGAATCGATTGCCTGTTGTGCCTCGTCTTTCAGTGTTTCCATATCATCTTTGGATAGAATCAGAACCAGCTTGTTGGAAACGAATCGTTGCAATTGAGACTCACGACCTTCACTTTGACATTGACTCGCCAGCTCCTCAAATGTGCGGCGCGAGATGAAGTCGGGTGATTCGGATTCTAACTGCAACAACTGCTCCAAGCCTTCAGGCGAAAGAAGTGCGCACATCACATCCCCATACGTTTCGAAGTCCATTCCATCCAGAGGAGTTTCAGACAATTCTCGACTGCAGATCGCGTTCGCATATTGTTCAACGAGTTTGGCGTCATAGAGGTGCTCCCAGGATAACGCGTCTCTTATCGCGTCAATCATGTCTCGATCACCTGGTCCGAACACCTTCGCTGCAGCGTCAGGCGATATTGAGACGAACGACCAAGAGATGCTCATCACTGTTCCTTCTTATTCATGTCATTGTGGACATTCACTATTGCGTTTCTGCGAGTCACTGGGAATGAATCGGAAAACTCACAGTCTCCCCAGCATCCCCGTGACATGCTCCTCAAACATCGCATGCCACTCCGGGGCCAGGATGCAGTCGCTGTCTTCTTGCGCCCGGCCGACGTTTTGCAGTTGGTCGGCTGTGGGAGCGTAGTAAATGTATCCGTTTGTGTAACCCGCCACGAATGTGTGTGCGTGTGGTGAAGCGGCCTTGATGTTCAGCCCGATCGGCACAGTGAGTTCGCCGGGAAACGTCACCAAGACAAAACCTCCCACACGCAGGCCGACCAATTCGACATCGACCGTCCGCTTGCCGGCCGCGATGTTCTGAGCCTGATGCTTTCTCAGCAGTGCGAGGTTGATCTGCGTGCGGGTGAGATTCTCCATCGTGTGAATGTTCGCGATGTAGCTTTCGATGTTGCGCCGGTTCTCAGCATCGAGTCGGGCCAGGTCATCGCGACCGATTGCGGCCTCGTGCAAGTATTGATGTGAGTAGTACGATGGGAACTCATTCGAGAGACCATACTTCACAACCAGCGGCAGGAACGTCTTCAGGTTGAGGCTCGTTCCCGTGAGAGACGCCAGCAGCCGACGCTCCTCGGCTTCCATGTCGGCAATTCGCTGCGCCAGATCGGCCCGGGGTAACTCGATCACTTCGTTGATAACGGTCAGCCTGTCATCGGCGCGCGTCTCCACGTCTCGAACGGCCTTCAGTGCGCTGAGTCCCAGCTTGTTGCCGAGTGGCTCGGCGTCTCGTGGATGATCGACATCTTTGTAACCGATGGGATTGATGTCTCCGCCGCAACCCTGCACGAAGAGGGCGATTGTGTCTTCATCGAGGTTGTCTTCGATGACCTGTGAGGCGAACCCCGTGATGTCGGCTGTGTTGCCTCCATTGGGAACACCCTGAATCGGATGACACGCGAAGTTGTAGACCACGGCTACCGTTTTGCCGTCGGCCGCATCGAGCCTGAGGACTCCGATCTGCGGATCAATCGGCCCCACCTCGGCCACATCTTCATCAGCAGGGAGTGAATAGGCATGCCGCACATCGACCTCGGTGCCGTCTTTCATCTTCAGCCGACGATTCTCCATGATGCGGTCTTCGTGACCGACGCCGACACCAACCTTCACCGGAACGACATTCGCCACTGCTTCACGTACAGCCTGCACGGTCCGCTCGGCCACATCGGCACACACAACACCGTGACAGTGACTGGCGTTGACCATCACATGCTGCGGCGAAATGCCGAGTTCAGATTCGATTTGACTTCGCACCGCTGGCAAGTAATCACCCGTGATGTACCCGATCTCACCAATGGCGACGGCATCGACGGTGATGATGACGGCCGTGGCGTCATCACTCTGAATGACGAGTGCCTTCACATAGAGTGGGTCGTTCACCACCGGCACGTCATAGTTCGTGATGTCGACCTTCGCCGCCCCGGCCCTGAGAGGCGGAGGTGCATCGGCATCATCACCCTGCAGGGCTTTTGGAAGTGCCAGGCCGAGTCCGATGGCTCCCGACTGCAGGACGCCGCGACGGGTGAAGTGAGTTGGTTTATGATTCATTGGAGATGACTTTCGTTCTGCATCCGAACAACGCTCGCGGTCGATACGCTCGTACAAACAGCATTCTAAGAGTCAGTGGTTGTGAGTGTCATCGTGGCCAGCCATAGTTG
Organism: uncultured Planctomycetaceae bacterium; assembly: GCA_942492405.1. Classification (GTDB taxonomy): domain Bacteria; phylum Planctomycetota; class Planctomycetia; order Planctomycetales; family Planctomycetaceae; genus JANNSB01. The sequence goes on along the minus strand of CALOES010000016.1, from coordinate 33,602 downwards.
ATTTGTCCGGCGTTGTTGTCGATCGGTCCTGTGGGGAGTTCGCCTTGCCAGTGGATGGCCTGTTGCGACAGCCGCTCGACGACTTCGGGATGCTGGGCGGCGAGATTTGTCAATTCCATCGGATCGGCTGGGACATTGTACAACTCCGCTCGACTGCCATCGGGGTTGAGAAGCAGCTTCCAGTCGCCATCACGAACGGCAAGCATGGGACTGTGGTGATAGGGATAACCCGCGACACGAAACCGCCACTCCCACAACAGCGGCGTGGTGCGCGGGCGCGACTCGCCGCGAAGCATGTCGGCTACGTTCTCACCATCTCCCTCGTAGCCCTCGGGAAGCGCGATCCCCGCGATGTGGCACAGCGTCGGCACGAAGTCGACGGCGGTGACAATCGATGTCTCATCAATCCGGCCGGTGGGAACATGCCCCGGCCAGCGAATAATGAAGGGAACTCGCACACCTCCTTCATACAGACTTCGTTTGCGTCCGCGAAACGGCCCCGGCGAACCGATGCCGCTGTGGGCGGCATTGCGAACATCGATATCTTCGGGACCGTTGTCGCTGGTGAAGAGAATGATCGTATTCTCCGCGAGACCGGCTTCCTGCAGATACGCGAAGAGCCTCCCAAGTTCGGCATCGAGGTTGGTGACGGTGGAATAATAGATCTGAGCGGCCCCATGGTAAGGCACGCCTCCCGGGGCGAAGCGGGCGTAAGATTCCATTTGCTCATCGGTCGGATGCAGCGTCGCATGGGGAACCAGAGTCCAAAGGTTGACGTAGAAAGGCTGGTCGCCGCAGGCTTCGACGAAGCGAATCGTGTCGTCCACGAACAGTCCTGTCGAACGGGCGCGAAAGTAAGGATCGCTTTCGACATAACTGGGGCCGCTGCTGTTGGCAGTGCGATGGTCGTCGATCGCATACTCGCCAGGACCGGGAGCCTCTTCACCGCTGCCGAGATGCCATTTGCCGAAGTGTGCGGTGGCGTAGCCAGCCTCATTCAACATCCGAGTGATGAGCGGTGCCTGCGGGTCGAGCCAGTTCGGCATGCCCCGCGCCTCGTTCTGGTTGTCTGCGGCAAAGTGCCCATGCACGCGATGTCGCGCGGGGTATTGCCCCGTCATGAAGGCAGTCCGTGAGGGCGAGCAGACGGAGCCATTCACGTAGAACTGCGTAAAGAGCGTCCCCTCGTCTGCCAGCCGATCGAGATGAGGCGTGCGAATATGTGGATGCCCATAGCAACCGAGATCCCCCCAGCCGAGATCGTCGGCCAGGATGAAAATAATGTTCGGACGATCGTCGGCTGCAGAGGTAGCATTCCCTGCGAAAGCGATCAGGCATAGGACAGCAAGAAAACGTGAAGTGGACATACAGTCACCTGAATGAGCGAGTGATGTGTTCGATAGGAGATGCTTCAGAGGTTAACATTGGGGACAGCCCGTTGGAATTCGCCGCCCGTGAATACGCCGCCTCCTCATTGAGGCGATCACATCGCCCTCGTGCCGATTTCCGCCAGATTGTGATGGAGCCTGCGAGAGGTTGTGATTCAGCGATCTCTGCAGGATGATACTGCATCTGGGGGGACGCGACCTGCGGCGGCCTCTCACTTTATTTGTTGACCTGAGCGAATTACCTGATCCACTCCAGCGAACCGATCGTTTTTCATGAACGCCCTCGATCTCACGCGAGAATTCGTCTCCTTCGACTCCACGAGTTGCTACAGCAATGTCGATGTGACTGACTGCGTCGAGGAGCAACTCAAATCGCTCGGCTGCGAGATCGAGCGGTTCGAGTACGACGACCCGCAGGGTGTGCGCAAGGCAAACATTGTCGGCAAACTCGGCAGCGGCACAGGCGGAGTTGCTTACTTCGGCCACACCGATGTCGTGCCGGCCGACAACTGGTACTTCAAAGAACATGGTCCCTACGCGGCGACTGTCGTCGAAGACAAGCTCTATGGTCGCGGCACCTGCGACATGAAGGGTTCGGTCGCTTGCTTCATCGCGGCGGCCGCGAAGTACCAGGCGAAGAAGCTGGCTCACCCGATCTACATCACCTGCACGGCTGATGAAGAGACCGGCGGCCGGGGCGCGCTCGAACTGGTCGAACGCTCGGCCATGTACGCTGAGATGGTTGAAGGCGATGCTCGGGGCATCGTGGGAGAGCCGACATCACTCGATGTCGTGTACGCTCATAAGGGGGCCTACGGATTCTTCGCGACAGCGCGAGGCAGGGCGGCCCACTCGAGCACCGGGGAAGGGATCAACGCCAACATGGCGATGATTCCGTTTGTGTATGAGATGTACAAGATGCACCAGGAGACTCTCAACGACCCGCAGTGGCTGAACAACGAGTTCTCGCCGCCACACATCTGCTGGAATATCGGCATCAACGACCACACGCGGGCGATCAACATTACGCCGCCGCAGAGTGTGTGTACCGTTTACTTCCGACCGATGCCGGGACAGAACCCACAGTTGCTGCTCGATCGCGCCCGCAAGCTGGCCGATGAGCTGGGACTCGAATTCCGCGAGCAGATCGGCGGGCCGCCTCTCTATGTCGATCCGAAATCGCCGTTCATTCATGAAGTGCTGAAGCTGGCCAGCCGCGAGAAACCGCGAACCGTCGGTTACGGCACCGATGGTTTGAAGTTCACGAACCTCAAGAAGAAAGTGGTCATCGGCCCCGGCAGCATCTCACAAGCCCACACCCACGACGAATGGGTCGAACTCGATCAGCTCGACAAGGCGGTTGATTTGTATGCGAGGATGATTGAAACGTGGTGTTTGTGAGGTCATTTGTCACTGGTCATTTGTCATTTGGGGGTTGCGATCCAGTCTTCCGGAGTTGGCGGAATGAGTACAAAACGAATTGTGCTTGCTATGTTCCTTCTCCTGGAATTGGGGATCATATGGTACGCAGCGACCTCCTTCACTGGATTCGTGCGAATCGCGTCGATTGCCAGCTCGTTGATTTTCGTTGCGTTCCTTGTCGTTTTCACATTGAAACCTTGAGACGGTATTCACACCCCATTGCTGGGACACGACGAAGATCCCAAATGACAAATGACCAGTGACTAATGACAATCCCTGAAAACCTATCGCCATATCTTCTTCCAGATCCCAAATGCTAGACCTCTACGACAAGATTAAAGACGCTTCGAAAGCCATTCAGGACAAGTGGGGCGAGAAGCCGCATGCGGGGATTATTCTCGGCACCGGCCTTGGCCACCTCGTCGAGCAGATCGACGTAGCGGCCACGCTCGACTACGACACGATTCCGCACTTCCTCAAGTCGACTGCCACCAGCCATCGCGGCCGGCTTGTGTGCGGCAAACTTGAAGGAGTGCCGACAGTCGTGATGGAAGGCCGCTTCCACATGTACGAAGGGTACTCGCTGAAGGACGTCACGCTGCCGGTGCGGATCTTCAAGGCCCTCGGGGCCGAACTGCTGATCGTGTCGAACGCCGTCGGGGCGATGAACCCGTACTACAACCTGGGCGACCTGATGGTGATCGACGATCACATCAACCTGATGGGAGGCAACCCGCTCGTCGGCATCAATGACGAACGACTCGGCCCCAGGTTCCCCGACATGAGCGCCCCGTACGATCAGTCGCTCGGCGATGTCGCGCTTGCCATCGGTCGCAAGCACGACTTCCAAGTGCAACGCGGCGTCCTCGTCGGAGTCACGGGACCGAACCTGGAGACACGGGCAGAGTATCGCTTCTTACGAACGATCGGTGCCGATGTCGTGGGGATGTCGACGGTGCCTGAGGTCATCACGGCCGTACACGCGGGACTCAGAACGTTCGGTATTTCGGTCGTCACCGACATGTGCCTCCCCGACGCCCTCGAAGCCGCCGACGTCCCCAAGATCATCGCCATCGCGAACGCAGCGGAGCCGAAGCTCAGGGCGGTGGTGACGGGGATTCTGGAGCATGAGGGTAGGAAGCTGTAGTCGATCGTCAGGTGCCGAATGTGGAATCACGTTGTTTTGATTGTCATCTCCGTTCTGTTAGTCGGATGCAACGAAGGGGAATCACAATTGCCCACTGGAGTGGAGAGTGTTCAATCAACACCCGGTCCTATCAGTGACGATTTGGAGAACGCGGTCGGCCGAACCGACGACGAACTGATTGACGAGAACCTGCCAGTGGTAAACTCCTCACAAGCATCTGACGCTGACTTTGAGCTCTGCAACCGGTGCTACGTCGCGATCAGCAACGAGTATCTCTACGATGATGTCGACGAGCTTCCAGAAGCCCATCGTGTCGTGCTGTTGACGTGGCATGCAGTTGGGATCGTCGGCAATGGAGGGTTCGAATACCTGCTGTCATACGATACTCCCGGTGACCCCAATCTCAGCTACACCGTCGATGCGTTCGACCAGATTGGGAGTGAGGCCGCCTCCGCCGCCTTGCGAAGTGTGATTGCATTGTTCCCCGACGGGCAGATCATCGAAGACGTCGAGGAACGTATGCGTTTCTACAACTCTGTCTCACAGGACCAACGAGACGAATTGAATCAGACGTTTTGGAAGGCCAGCGACATCGGTCGCGGCGAGATCACGATTGGGCTCGCGAGTTACATTCGACAACACATCTCAGAATTCGTGCTGGAGGATGTGGATCCTGCGACGTTGTTGACCACGGAGTGATCGCCGCGAAAGCGTTCTTTACCATTACGCAAACTCAAATACCTGTTTCCCCCGGTCATTGACCGGGGACTAAGTTGGATCCATGTCCCACCAACCCACCATGCGACTCGTGACCTTGGGGTGCAAGGTCAATCAGTACGAGACGCAGCTTGTGCAGGAGGCCCTTGAACGCGGCGGCTTTCGCGAAGCCGGCGCTGACGAGTCGGCCGACCTGTGTGTCGTCAACACCTGCACGGTGACGTCCGAGGGAGACCGCAAGTCGCGCAAGACGATTCGGCATCTCGCGACGCACAATCCCGGCACGAAGACAATCGTGATGGGCTGCTACGCCACGCGTGATCCCGATGCGGTCGCCCAGTTGCCGGGAGTGGCCGAAGTCGTCACCGACAAGCGCGAATTGCCCGATGTGCTGTGGCGATTCGGCGTGCACGAAATGCCCAGCGGCATCAGTCGATTCGAAGGCCACCAGCGGGCGTTCGTCAAAGTGCAGGATGGCTGCATCCTCAAGTGCACCTACTGCATCATCCCGTCGGTGCGGCCCGGGCTCAGAAGTAGACCTCCGGAGGAGATCGAGGAAGAAGTCAGGCGGTTGGTCGACAACGGGCATCGCGAAATCGTCATCTGCGGCATTCACGTCGGCCACTACGGGGTCGACACGACGCGCGGGAGGACGGGGCGCGCACCATTTCGGCTTTGGCATCTGCTGAAACAGCTCGATCGCATTCCCGGCCAGTGGCGGATGCGCCTCTCCAGCATCGAGGCCAACGAGATCGATGAAGATTTCATGAAGGCGGCGGCCGACTGCGAACATCTGTGCCCACAGTTTCACCCGGCATTACAGAGCGGTTCGGATACGGTCCTCAAGCGCATGCGCCGACGTTACCGCATCGGCAGATTTCTCGATCAGGTGCAGCGGTTTCGCGAGATGATTCCCGACGTCGCGCTGACAACCGACGTTATCGTCGGCTTCCCCGGCGAATCGGATGAGGAGTTCGAGGAGACCGTGGAGACCTGTCGGCAGGCGGAATTCATGAAGATTCACATCTTCCCCTTCAGTCCGCGAAAGGGGACGCCGGCAGCAGAGTTTCCGGGCCAAGTCCCGTCCGAGACGCGTAAACTTCGCTGCGAAATGCTGTCGGGTGTGGAACGCAAGCTGGCGATGCAGTATTATGCCCGGTACGTCGAACACCCCCTGGAGGTTCTCGTCGAGCAAGTTTGCTACGACGCTCCCGGTTGGGTCCGTGGCACGGATGCAAGGTACATTCCGGTGCAATTACCAGGATCGACCGACGACGTCGGCACGATCGTGGTTGCCCGGGGTGAGCATGTCCATCGCGACTATCTGCAAGCGGGTCGATGAGTGACGTCACCAAATACCGTCCGGTCAACTTCTCCTGCGAGAGTCAGGGAGAGAATATCCGCGTTGTTTTCCCGCAGCGGAGGATCACCGAAGACGACAATGTCGAGCAACTGGGTGAAGAACTCTTCGCGCTCGTCGAGCAGTTCCGCATGAAGGATGTCGTCGTCGACTTCAGTGCCGTGAACTTCGTGACCAGTTCGGTGCTGGGAAAGTTGATCACGCTGCACCGCAAGGCCGCCCGCTACGAAGGCCAACTGCGGCTGACGGGCGTGCAGGGCGAACTCGAACAGATCCTCCGGACGTCGCATCTGCTTGACTACTTCAACGTTGAACTCGGCACCCAGCCTTCCTAGTCGCCTTTCGCTCCGCGAAAGAGCGCAGGTTGCACGAGTGATGCCTACTGGCCGATGCACAATTCTTCGCTCCCGTTGAACTCCTTCGCTCTTTCACGGAGCGAAAGGCGACCATGACCGAACACAACTGGCAGGCCGATCTTGCACCCCAGGCCCTGCTGGCTCTTGGTTCGTGGGAGATTCGCGCCCGCAAGATCGTCGAAGGTTATCTTGCCGGCCTCCATCGCGGGTCGCGCAAAGGCTTCTCGGTCGAGTTCGCCGAACATCGGCAGTACACGCCCGGAGACGACCCGCGTCACATCGACTGGAAAATCTACGGCAAGCGCGACCGGTTGTACGTGCGTCAGTATGAAGAGGAAGCCCAACTCCAATGTCTGGTGGCGGTCGATACCAGCCCATCGATGATGTATCGCTCGGAAGAGTCTCCGTGTTCGAAGTTCGATCAGGCCCGTCTGCTGGCGGCGGCCCTCATCTGGATGGTGCTCAATCAGGGAGACGCAGTCGGATTGACGCTCTATTCCGGCTCGGGGATTCAGTCGTTCATTCCTCCGACGAGTCGACCGTCGGCCAGGCAGCAACTGTGGGGCACGATGGATGGTGTGTCGATCAGTCAGAAATCGACGCCGGCTCCGCGCGTGGCCGACGGCACCGGAGTACACGGTGAGATCGCCAGCCGACTGAAACGAACGAGCCTGGTGTTCGTGATCAGCGACATGATTGGCGACATCGAGACGCTCTCCCTGGGACTCAAGCGATTGGCCTACGGCAATCACGAGATTAGCGTCGTGCAGGTACTCGATCCCGCGGAGACTCGTTTTCCCTTTTCCGAGACGACGCTGTTTCGCGGCATGGAAGGGGAGGGAAGCCTCTTGATTCAACCCGGGTCGCTGAAACATGCTTACCTGGACGAACTCCATCAGCACCAGGAGTCGCTGCGTGCGACTTGCAGGCAGCTGGGCGTCAACTTCATTTCGCTCGAAACGGGAGGGACGCTCGATGCTGCCCTGCATCAAGTGCTCGATGCGCGACGATAGCAAAGGGTCTCGAGAGCGACATGGCTGGCGACGACGAACTACAACTGTTTCAGCGGATGATGCAGGCATTCGATACACCCGCCTTCCTGCGGCGTGGTCAACATGTCGAAGGAGCGTGGCGCACGCTACTCGATCTGTGTCGCCATCAACGCCGAAAACTGGCCGGACTCCCCGCGATGCGTCTGGGCCGACTGCTGGCTCTCGCAGGGAACTGGTCGCGGCTGACGGCGGGCTTCTGCACCTTTGAGGAAGCCGACGCTCTGCAGGTTCTGCACAACGAATGGTCTCCGAAGCTCAAGCTGCCGGTTGCCGAGACGAAGCAGTGTTCGCAAATCATCAGAGCGATCAACGAACTGGCGGCAAGCTTCGAGCGTTTCAACGTCCGTTGGCTGAAGTTCATCCAGGAGCTTGATCTCGATCACATCAACGAGCTTCGCGACGCCTACAACCGCTACTACGTGCTCGAGAAGGAATGCGCCACGCGCTCCGCAACCACCGCCCGCGACGGCTTCACGCCGCTCAAACCGGTGACAGTCGAAGACGTGCTGCGCGAGTTTCCATTGCTCAAGGTACCGACCGGCCCCGTGTAGGGAACGCACGCCGTGGCATTCCGGAGTGCTGTTAATGCGCGGCACAGCGTTTGGTATTCTTGTGATGTACGGCTTTACACAAGACGAGCATCAATCTTCACTGCAGATCAAAGTCATCTTGACTGCGCAAATGCTGGATGGCACCTTAGTAGCCGGGTCGAGAGAGGATTTCACACCACACAAGTCATGGAGTTTACGATGCGCACGAAGTCACACATCTCACTGGCGGCAATTTTTGCCCTGACGTTTGCCCTTCCGGCAACTGGCGACGAAACCGTTACTCAGGTCGAATCTTCCAGTCGAATGAGCATCCAAATGGACGACGTGAACTATCGCTTTTCGTTTGCACTCCCCACACGGCAAGCAATCGAACACGCTCTGCCGTCGGCGGAGGGTGATCGCGTAATTGATGAAATCGTATGCGAACTGATCTCGACGAATCGCGGCACCCAAAGGTTCTTCCCCCAAGTCGGTTCGGCCTGCATCGTATCCTCTCGATTTCTCTGCACGGTGCGGAGCAACCAGGGGACGGAGGTTGTGTATCTCGATTACGACGTCTTGGAACGTGCCGACTGATTGACCGGCGTATTCAATGGCGCGGCAGTGCATGTAGTGGGCCTATTGCCCGAAATGTCATGGCGAGATCGAAGCGACGGCCACGTCCTGTTCGCAATTCAGCTTAAGTAGCACCCTCCCTTCAAAGGGGTCGGGCGTGCCTCAATCAACGGAGTCCGGTTGTTGTCCTTTCGGTGGGGAGCGCTCACTCCACCAGTACGCCGCCACGAACAGACAGAGCACCGTCGAGCCGACTGAAAACGCGCGGATCCATCCCCACTTGCGTTGAAGGCGAAACGGCTCAGCAGGAGACGTGGGCATGTCTGACCAGATGTCGTCGGTGTCGGCGTCTAAAGAGTCGAACACGCCATTGCGGCCGGCAGAAGTGACTCGAACCAGGCCATCGTTCATCGTCTGAACGACGTAGACACTGCCCCAAGGATCGATTTGTTCGAGTTCCGACGGTTCGCGCGAAGCTTCACCCACATACTCGACTTGCAGCGTTTGAACTTCGCGATACGCCCTCATAACCATAGCCTCGCTCGACGATTCCAAGGGTGGAATCAGCAGCGAAAATACGACGAGAGCAATACTTATGAATGTACAGTGGTTGATGAGGTGCTTAAGCACGACTTTGGGTTCGCGAGATTCGATGGAGACACATGCTCCCGACAGCTTATCGTGCGCCCTTCTCCTCGCAATTGACGCAAGTCGCACTTAGCCCCCGCTCAATGACGTCAACGGCGGGGGCAGATTGGCGATGCTCTTTGGTCGACAGGCGACCCAACTCAAGGCATCTTGGCCGCAGGCACCCAGCGCGATGCCACTGCTTGGGTCAGTCAACACTCACTCCACTGTTATCGACGAAAGTTCTGACCGTAGATTTCTCGCGACCGCGCTTCCGCGGCGACCATGTCGACTCCCTGTTCTTCGAGGAAGTTCAGGATCCACTCGTGAGCCGCCGCATCTTCCGAGAACTCAGTTGCATCATACCGCTGCGCGAGTTCGGCTTCAGCGACACTCACCCCCTCGGTATTTTGAATCGTCCAATCGGCGCCATGCTCAAGCAGCCACTGAGCCATGACCGGTTGACGTGATGCGGATGCAAATATCGCCGGAGAATCGGCTTTTACGTCATCATCTACAACATTGACCTCTCCGCCGTATGCAACCATCAAATCGAGATTAGTTGTATTGTTGGAGAGGACTGCATCCCACATCGGTGTGGACCCAAGTGCTCCAAATCCGTCTTCTCGCTGCCATCTGACATTCGGATCTCCGCCATGTTCCAACGTGATTCGCAACCAGTCGGAATCGTCACGATCACGCGCCACCCAGTTCACGACGCATTCGCCGTTGTCAGTCGTCAAATGTGGGTCGGCACCCAATTCGAGGAGGTATTTGAAGCTGGCCTTGTTTCGGTATTCGTAGTAAGCCAGAAACAAGGGGGTATAGCCTCTCTCGCCAACCGCGTTGATGTCAGCGCCTTCGGCGATCGCCGAATCGATCCCCTCCAGATCGCCCTGTTCGACGGCATCCGCCAACGCCTGATCGACATCGCGAGTGAACACGGGATCCTCCGACGAACAACCGCTGGCGACGATGCAGACAATCGTCACGAATCCATAGACAGAATCAGTCCCACGGATTGCTTTTCCCCAAGCCCAGGAGGTTCTTATTCCGTGGCAACGTGATTTCATGACGCAATCCTACCAAGACTGAAGTCCGCCGACTGCCATCTTACCAGTTTGCCGCCGTTACAGCAGTTCGCGCTCACCAGCCATCGGGAGGCGACCAATGCGAAGCGACACGAAGGCCTGACGCGCTATCCAGCATCTTGAGCAAGACCATCATGCTGCCTGGATTTCCAACGGCCGACTGGCCGATGTCTCAGGGCGGGCAGGTTTGACACCCATCTTACCTGCTTGCGAGTTCTGGTGTACCAACGATAAAAGCCGAGGCAATTGCCTCGGCTCTGTTCGTTCACAGTAGGGTCGGACAGTTTCCGACCCAAATCAGAAAGTGGCGGGGACAGGATTCGAACCTGCGACCTCGAGGTTATGAGCCTCGCGAGCTACCGGGCTGCTCCACCCCGCGCTATGGTGGATGAGAAGTTGCCCTCATCAGCGTAACGTATTCTATCGGAAGCAGAACGCAAGTCGAGTGATCGAATTATCGAGAATCACCGGCTTTCGCCGAATCGGTCGATTTCCCGGCGGCCGAGACTCTTGCCACATTGTTCCGATTTGAGAAGCGGTTGGCGATCGCTTCCTGGCGGCGGGAAGCGCAGCGTGCGGGCCTTCCTGTATGTGGGAATGAGTTTGCACGCGAGTCTAGATCGGTTGTCACCTCCGGGGGAACGTGGCATTATTCGACAATCTCACGCATTCTATTCTTGTTTCTTCACCCAACCCACAACGGGTCATGGGCATGTCTGATTCCAACAAACCATCCACCGACGACATTCTGAACCTCCTTCGAAAGTCGGGGGGGAGTGAGAAGTCGGAACAGGCTCCCGCAGCGCAGCCTCCGGCTGAACCCGCATCGGAATCTCCTCCAGAGGCTGCCAAGCCCGCCAGTGAGACTCCCAAGCCTGCGGGAAAGCCAGCAGACATCATGGCGGCCATTCGTTCTGGTGGCGCGCCTAAATCAGAAGCTCCCACAAAGCCTGCGGGGACTTCGGACATTCTTGCGGCAGCTCGTGCCAAGGCACCTGCAGGCGGTGATGCCCCCAAAGGCCCGGCCGACATTCTGGCGGCGGCACGTGGTAAGGCCGGCACATCGGCCCCTGCTTCGAAAGAGTCTGCGGCAGCCAAGCCGGCGGCGAAGGCCAAGGCGGAGGTGAGCGGTCGCGATCCCAAGGATCTGGTTCAAGCGCTCAGGAGCGGGAAGACAACTGAAGGAGCAACGACCGCGGTGGCTGCGGCTCCGAAAAAGCTGAAGCTTCCTGGGGCAAAGCCGTCCATGGCTGCGGCCCCCGAAGTTCCGCGGCGAAGTTTCGTCGTGGCCTTCCTGGACACAATGCTGCAGCCATTTGTGATTGGTTGGAGCGTGTTCGCCTTCATCGGTGGTTTGTCGGTGCTGTTGTTCGCGCGATTTATGATGCCGAACACAGTGCTGGAGTTGCCGTCACGGTTCAAGATCGGTCCTCCAACGGATTTTCCGCCCGAGTCGGTCTCGGAGAAGTTCAAGGCTTCTCGTGGCGTGTGGATCGTCAACACAGCCGCCTACAACGGCAATCAGTTGATCTACGCTCTCGCGTCGGTCTGCACTCACTTGGGATGCACGCCGAACTGGTTGGAAGGGGAGCAGAAGTTCAAGTGTCCCTGCCACGGTTCCGGGTTCTATATCACAGGAATCAACTTCGAAGGGCCGGCACCTCGGCCGCTGGAGCGAGTCGGAATCAGTGTGGCGGCCGACGGGATGCTGCAGGTTGATAAGAGTCAGAAGTTTCAAGAAGAGTTAGGGCAGTGGTCAGACGGGAAGTCCTATTTTCCCGTTTGATGGTTCAGCGGAAGTCCGGCGGCTTCCGTTACGAAATCGATTGTCACCGCGACGAGTCATCATCATTTCGGATCAGGCATGTCTGTCGGGGATTACATACGCAAATCGCAAATCTGGCGGAGCATCTTTCGGCACCCGGCGCCTTACGATCGCCGAAATCGTGCCGTGGTGATGCTCACGAACTTCTTTCTGCACCTGCACCCTGTGTCGGTGAAGAAGGGGGGCATCGCACTGTCGTACACCTGGTGCATGGGAGGGGTCACCTTCTTCCTGTTCCTGGTGGAAACACTGACGGGCGTGCTGCTGATGTTCTACTACCGTCCCACTCTTGAGTGGGCGTTCACCGATATTCGGGCGTTGAGGGATGTGACGACGCTCGGCGTGATGCGCGAGATCCATCGCTGGGGCGCGCATGCCATGGTAATCACGGTGTGGCTCCACATGTACCGCGTGTTTCTCACGGGAAGTTACAAACCTCCGCGTGAGTTCAACTGGGTCATCGGCGTGCTGCTGCTCGTGTTAACCCTGTTGCTGTCGTTTACGGGCTATCTGTTGCCTTGGGATCAATTGGCGATCTGGGCCATTACGGTCGGCTCGAACATGGCCCGTGCGACGCCGTTCCTGGGGCATGAAGGGCCTGGATTCCAGTTACTTAACGTCGGCGGCTTCGATTTGATTACCGACCATAGCGATGCCCGGTTCCTGTTACTGGGTGCCCGCGTGGTGGGAGAAGATACGCTCAACCGGTTTTACATTATGCATTGCGTCGCCATCCCCTTGGTTGTGGCGACGTTGATCGCAGTTCACTTCTGGCGTGTGCGTAAAGACGGCGGCATCAGCCAGCCGTTGTGATGAAGAGGAGCCAGGAACCACCAGGACAATCTCTCCTGACCCCTGATTCCCAACCCCTGACCCCTGAATTCTTCCGTCCGACATGGATCTCAATCTCTCAGGCATGACGTTCTCCGCGTCGCATCTGCTCGGGGCTGCGGAATTGCATCCCGATCTGACATCCGGCGTGGTCGTCGGCCTGGGCTGGCTCTATCTGATCCTGGCGGCGATGAACATCGCCTGGACCGTGCGGAGCTTCAAGCAGGATGGCGAATACGAGTCGGTCTTAGGGTTCGGTCACATCCCCAAGGCGTCGGGATGGGCGTTTTACAGCGCACTCCTGGTGATCGTCGCGATCGCTCATCTGACAGGTGGAAGTGATGCCGGGAGTTTCTGGATCCGACTCCCTGGCTGGTTCAAGGACTTCGTCGACGGCATTGTCGCCGATCCGTTGAACTACTTCTTGATTTCAATTGTCCTCTTCTTCGGCGTGATCTGGGCTCGCGAGTTCCTTGTGAAGCCCACTGTCGGCTGGGTGATTCTCAACCTGTCGATCTTGTTCCTCACGCTGAGTATGACCGACTACGACTTTCGGCAGATCGTCGGCAAGCCCGACAACGTGCCGATCGTCGGCATGCTCTACATCGTCGGCTTCTTCACCTGGCTCTACTTCAAGAAGGCGGTGGAAAACGACCGCCGCATCGAGCAGGGGCTGCCTAAGATCGAGGACGAACAGAGTGAGCAGGTACTCGTGTGGCCCGACTTGGTCTACACCGAACTGATCTGCATGATCGTGTTGACGGCAGTCCTCGTGGTGTGGGGCGTGTTGTTGCAAGCTCCGCTGGAAGAAGCGGCCTCATCGGTCAAAACGCCCAACCCATCAAAGGCCCCTTGGTACTTCCTCGGGTTGCAGGAAATGCTCGTCTACTACGACCCCTGGATGGCGGGCGTGGTGCTGCCGAGCCTGATCGTGGTGGGGCTGATGGCCCTGCCGTATATCGACTTCAATACGAAGGGGAATGGGTATTACTCATTCAACGAGCGTAAGTTCTCGATCATGACGTTCCTGTTCGGCTTCCTCCCGTTGTGGGTGGCGATGATCATCCTGGGAACATTTCTTCGCGGCCCCAACTGGAACATGTTCGGCCCCTACGAGTATTGGGACGTGCATAAGTTGGAAGTTTTGAACAACGTGAACCTGTCGGAAAAAATTTGGCTCGACGGCCTCGGCATGGGCCTGCCGCGACCCGGTGCCGAAGATGGGGCGATGGCCACGATGGGGATAATCTTCCTCAGGGAATCGGTCGGGATCGTGGCGGTGCTGGCCTATTTGCTGCTGTTGCCCCCGTTGATGGCCGCCACCTTCTTCCGCAAGTTCTTCGTAAAGATGGGCTTCTTGCGTTACATGGTCCTGGCGAATTTGGCGCTCTTCATGGCGGCGTTGCCGATCAAGATGGCGCTGCGTTGGGCTTTCAATCTGAAATACATCGTCGCCATTCCGGAGTGGTTCTTCAATATTTAGTGGGGAAATGGTAGCGGGAAGCGGAAGGGGAATTGTCCACCCCCTATTTGCTACACGCCTCCAAATGCCCGACAGCATCCTATGCCTGCGACAGAACAGTTTTGGCGTAAACTGAGCACCATGCACAAGGTGTTCGCGGTCAGCAGTATCGCGCTGCTGGCTGCGATCATCCTGATGATGGTCAAGGACCAGCAACGTGACTGGAGATATTACCAGACCGAGGCCTTGCGGCTGCGAGAGGAACGGTTCGCCCAGATGGCGGACGAGCTAAAGACCGACGAGTTCATCGAGCGACTAAAGGAATTGAAAAACGCAGTAGCAGACGCCGAAGAGTCCGTTGCCGCACGGCAAGGCGAGAAAGACGAACTCGAAGCGGCGATCGCTACGCTGCAGGGCCGCATTGAGCTCGCCGCGCGAACGGTCAAGTTTCAATTAGCGGAAGTCGGAAAAGCCCGGGCAGACTACGACCTTGCGGTGCGTGATGCGCGTCCTGCCGACGTTCAACAAGATCTGCTCCACCGCTTCGAGGCACACGAAGAACTTGCCCAGCAGTATTCGCTGGAACTGCAGGAACTCGAAGCCACACTTTCGGCTAAGCAGTCACAACTGCGAGCATTGACCGCAGACTACGACGACGCCCAGGCGGCCCTGGCCAATTACCGTGCCGACCTGACACGCATTGAGGAAGTAGTCGACGAACTCCACCCCTCGTGGACGCGATCGATCAAGGAATGGCCGATTATCAACGCCTTCAACCCGAACCTCACAATCGAATACGACTGGCCGGGGCGGGAGATGCTCAACACGGTCCAGCGGATTCCGATTCAGTTGGGAATGGCCCGAGTCGACCGTGTCGATCGCTGTCGTACCTGCCATTTCAACATCAACGAGTTTCAGGCCGGAGGTGTGCCGACCTATCCGCAAGGGACAGAAGAAGAGGGTGGGTATCCGCTGCCTTACGCTTCGCATCCGCATCCGGAACTGTTCCTGACATCGGCAAGCCCGCACCCCATCGAGGAGTTCGGCTGCACGATCTGTCACGAAGGGGACGGCTCGGGCACCAGCTTCCAGACCGCCGAGCATACGCCGACCGACCCTGCGATGGCGCACTTGTGGGAAGAAGAGTATGGCTGGCACTCCAATCACTTCTGGGAATACCCGATGCAGCCAGGCTCGTTTGTCGAGTCGAGTTGTATTCGTTGCCATCACAATGTGACCGAGTTGGGTAACGATCCCGAGTTTGGTGCGACCGCTCCTCATGCCTACGAAGGCTTTCAACTCATCACGCAGTTGGGGTGTTTCGGCTGCCACGAGATCAACGGCTACGATGCCAACGGGCGCATCGGACCCGATCTGCGGCTGGAGCCTCAAACCGAGGCCGAGGCGATCATGATCGCCAACGATCCGAACCAGACGGCCGGCAACATGCGAAAGGTCGGCCCCTCGCTGAGGCACATCGCCGAGAAGACCACTCCCGAGTTCATCGCGTTCTGGACGCGTGATCCTCAGGCGTTCCGTCCGACGACTCGCATGCCACAATTCTTCGATCAGTTCGACCATCTCGACCTCGAAGACCACCACGACGAACTTGCCGCACAATTGCAACCGGTGGAACTGGCGGGCATCGCGGCGTATCTCATCGAGAAGTCGGAACCGATGGAGATGCTGTTGCCGCAGGAGGGTTACACACCCGATGCCGATCGCGGTCGCGTCGAATTCCGCCGCTGTCTGGCGTGCCATAGTTACAACGACGACGAGTATGCCGGTTTCAATCCCGACTTCGGCCCGGACCTCAGTAACATTCATGAGAAGATGTTGCCGGGAGCCGATGGCTTCCAATGGTTGTACACGTGGTTGAGGGATCCGGAGCGATACCATCCACGAACCCGCATGCCGTATCAGTTCCTCGAGCCGACTGGTGAAGGGGATCAGCACGTCGATGTGGCTGCCGATATTGCGTCATTTCTGCTGCGTGAAGCTCCGCGAGATTTCCCGGAGATTGTGCTTCCCGGTCCCACTCTGGGGCTGATCGTCGCCGGTGGCGAAGAGCAGGGAGTGATGATCACCGAAGTGCTGCAGGGCATGCCTGGGACGAGAGCGATTGATGCCGAAACTCGCGACCCGCTACGGCCCATCACATTGCTGGCCGACGATGTCATTCTGACTATTAACGGCGCGCAGGCATCCAATGCCGCTTGGACAGCGTTGAACGACTCGCTGCAACTGAATCAAGAAGTGACGATCGAGTTCTCGCGTGGAAACTCGACGTCGACCGTCATTCTGACCGCCTCCGATGCATTGCATGATCTGGCAGGTCTGTTTCTCGGCAAGGCGCTGGATGCCGAACCTGCTCAGCAAGTCATCACCAATCGTCGCATGCTGGTCGATTCGGATGCCTACGTCGCTGATGAGAACGGGCATCTCGTTGAAATGCGAAACTTCATTCGTGGCGACGAAATCGAACTCGTGCATAAGAATGAGGACGGTGTCTATACCGCGGACGGCAGCTACTCCGAGGAAGAATGGGATGAGAGGCTTCTGATCTATGTCGGGCGTCGCACGATTTCACGCTACGGCTGCTACGGTTGCCACGACATTCCCGGCTTTGAAACCGCACGCCCGATCGGTACTGCACTGCAGGATTGGGGACGTAAGGACACCTCGAAGCTGGCACTCGAGCACATCGAGGAGTTCCTGCATCACCATCATGAAGAAGGGGGCGTCACAACGGCCCAGCAGATGGAGGAGGTCATCGATCGACAATTCTTCGACGGCAATGTCAGCGAGGAAGAACTGACTCAGGCATATTTCTACGAAAGCCTGATGCATCATGGCCGTGCGGGATTCCTCTGGCAGAAGCTTCGCGACCCGCGAAGCTACGACTTCGAGAAACTCGACACGAAGGGATGGGACGAGCGGCTGCGAATGCCGGAGTTCAATCTCACCGAATCGCAGATCGAGTCGATCGCAACCTTCGTACTGGGGCTGGTGGCTGACCCGCCTCCGGAACCGTATCTCTATCGACCCGATGAAGCGACACTCGTGCGTCTCGAAGGGGAGCGTCTGCTGCAGAAGTACAACTGCACCAGTTGTCACATGCTCGAGATGCCGGGCTTCGAGTACCAGATCGACTTCTACGACGATCCGTTCTGGACAGTCGGACTGACGCGCGACCAGATTACGATCTGGCTGTTGAGGAACTCCGAAGCGCTGCAGTCGCTCGAACATGTCCAGGATGTGATCATGCGCCGTGCCATGGCGGCCGATGGAACGGAGATCACTGACGAAATCAAGTCTTCGGTCATCGCGGGACTCGACTGGTCGGTCCCTGGAGTGCCGGGAACATCCGAAGAGCAACAGGCGCATCTACTGGAGAATCTCCGGCCGTTTGTCTCGAATGGCGAATTCCTGTTTCAGGACATTCTGGCAGATATCGATGTCCAGTCTGACTACTTATCCCATCTGGCGGGTCTAGCGGCCGACGGGCCGGGCCGGGCGTTGCAACAATGGTTCGACACCAATCCGCAATCGTTAATCGTGAATGAGATCAGTTCTCCGATCACGCCTGCCGCCGATCATCCTGCCTCGTTCCCGTTACTGTTCGAGTTGAAGCCGGCGACCACGTTCGGCGCGTTGCATGAGGATGGCAGTGCGACAATCGACGTCCGTGGGCTGGTGAACCAGTTCCCCGACATGGAGGCTCCCGCCGACGAGCAGGAGTATTCGTTCGATATCTGGCAGACGCTGGAAGTTGAAGGCCGTTATCGCATTCCTGGATCGCGGGCCACGATTGTCGCCACCGACATCGTCGACGCGATTCCGAATCGTGGCGGCGACTATGCCCTGTGGTTGTCGTCACATCTTCAGGCGACGTCGCCCGAAGTTCAGGGACAGATGAGCATGGCTTGGCAAGCCTCGCCGCCGCCTCTCTATCTCGAAGGACTCAAGGTTCAGACTCCGTGGCTCTACGAGTTCCTCAAGAACCCGGTGCAACTGCGTTATACGACGGTCCTTCGCATGCCGCGATTCAACATGAGTGAAGAAGAAGCACAGATTCTGGCCAACTACTTTGCAGCCGTCGACGATGAGCCGTTCCCGTATCAAAGCGTTCCCGAGCGGCTTCCCGAGTATCGCGAGGAAATGGAGCAGGAGTTCGTTGCCGAATTCCCCGATGCGACCGAAACCTACGAGACACGTGCCTGGCAACTGCTGAACGCGGATGTCTGTTCGAAGTGTCACTCGGTCGGTGGTCATCCCTATCAGGCAGCCGAGCAGCAGCCTGGTGCGCCTCCACAGGTTCGAGGGCCGAACCTCGATCGTGTCGCGAACCGTCTGCGGCCTGACTGGGTGCAACTCTGGCTCTACAACCCGAAACTGATCACCACCTATACGTCGATGCCCATCAATTTCGCGCACAACCAGACTTCAAAGCCTGAATTGTTCGGAGGTGATGCCACGGAACAAACTCAGGCCATTCGCTATGCCCTGATGGACTATCTCAACTTAATGGAGCATCACGGCGTGATCGCCTACGTCGATCCCTTTGCTCCCGCGCCTGCGGAAGGTGCGGAGGGCGAGGTGCCGGCCGAACCTGCGGAAGGTAATGCTGCCGACACAACGGAGACAACCTCTGCGGGAGGTGACTGAAAAGACTATGAAGACGATTCAAATCACACAAACTCAATTCCGAGTTCGACCTGTAACGCCATTCGCTTACGGATTGGCAATGCTCGCGCTGGCGGTGTTGCCCGGGTGCGACAAGGGCTTGGGGGGGGGAGCGGGTCAGACTCCCGAAGTCTCCGTCATCCCCAGAGTTGACACCGGTGCAGACGCTGGCGGAGGTGGTGGCGGCGGCGAAATCACCGTGGAAGGGTACGGCACGTTCACGGGTCGTATCGTTCTGGAGGGTGCGCCTCCCGTATTGGGTCCGCTCGTGACAAGCGTCCCGGCGACCGAGCGTGTCTCGTGTTCTCCAGAGAACATTCCGAATGAAAAGTTGGTAGTCGGTTCCGACGGTGGCATCCGAGACGTCTTCATCTACTTGCAGCGTGTGCCGCGCGGAGTCGACCCGCAATACCTGGCCGCGCCCGACGAGCCGGTCATGTTCGATCAGAAGTCTTGCACGTTCATCCCTCATGCGGTGTTTGTGCATACCGACCAGACGTTGCTGGTGCTGAACAGCGATCAGGTGCTGCACAATACACACACCTTTCCTTCAAGAAACGACGTGTTCAACAGTGGCGTCAAACCCAATGAAACCGTGGGAGTGGCGCTGACCTACAGTCAACCCGAGCGCGAACCCGTCCAGGTGAAGTGCGACATACATGCCTGGATGACCGCCTGGCATCTCCCCTTGGATCATCCCTGGGGGGCCGTTACCGACGAAACGGGGGCTTTCCGCATGGAGAATGTTCCCGCAGGAACGCATTCATTCGTCGTGTATCACGAGGGTCGCAAGTTGATGGACTACGAACTCACAATCGGCGTGGACGAGGAGAAGGACGAAACGATTTCGATCCCCCTGTCGACGATCAACGTCGCCGAACTGGGCAATTTTCGCACGATCATTCTGTCCTCGCTTCCGTAATGAGCATCATCCACCGCCTGCCGATCTTTGCCGTGTTCGCCGCCGCTGCCTGCCTGGGCTGCGGAAGAGGGAACGAACGCGTCCCGTCGCGGGTGGTCGTGGCCGAATCCGAAGAACCTGCTGTCGTCGAAGTCGCTGTGGCACCGCCATCGACAGTGGTCGCTGCGACGCCGGAATCCGATCCTGAGATGACGTCGCCGGAACCGATGGAGTCCTCCGCGGCGCCTGCAACCGCCACGGGAGACACACCCGCGACCGCCGAGACAGATACGTCCGTAGAGCCGGACACGGAGGTCGAGCTTCCCAGGCTGTATGGTCGAATTACGGTCACCGGCACTCCTCCCGAGTTGCCGCCGATTGCCGCGGGAGCCTTGGCGGCGAATTGCAATGTCGCGGCCATTCCCAACGAAGCCATCGTGGTTGGTCCCGACGGAGGGCTGGCGAATTGCATCATCTATCTCAAGGCGGTGCCGGACGGTGTTGAGATTCCGCCGCTCCCGGAAGAACCGCTGGTTGTCGACCAGAAAGGTTGTCAGTTCTCGCCGCATGTCTCGTTCGGCCGAGTCGGGCAGTTATTCATCTACCGCAACTCTGACGATTTCGCCCACAACGTGCGGTCTGCTCCATTTCGCAACGAAGCGTTCAGTATCACGACTGGTCCCGGCGGCGAACTGGAACAATCCTACACACAGGCGGAGACCCGCCCAATGCAGATCAAATGCGATATTCACGTCTTTATGACTGCGTACCAGGCGATCTTTGATCATCCGTGGTGCGCCATCACGGATGAGAATGGAAACTTCGAGATTTCCGGTTTGCCGGAAGGGGAATTGGAGTTCGTCGCCTGGCACGAAAAGAAGGGTTACATTGAACGGTCCTTCAAGCTGCAGATCGACGCCGCGAGCGATATTGAACGCAACTACGAGATCGCGGCGAGTGAACTTGCCGACTGAACGACCGACATTCTGTAGGATCTTTGATCCATTATGGCTATGAGTGTTTTGAATCCGATAACCGCCTTCATGAGAACTCGCGGCCCATATGTGGCGCTGGCGTTATTGCTCACCGCAGCGCTGCTGCCCGTCAGCGGCTGTAGTGATGGGCGCGCCTCGTTCACCAGTCGCGACGAGTTGAGTGAACTTGCCCCCTTTGCTCGCGAGTACGTCGAGGAGCAGATCGCAGAGCATTTCGGCACACCGACCGCACCCGTGATCTGGGAAGAGCTGCCGCTCACCGTGCATGCGGCCGAAGCTCGAGTCGTCAAAACGAGTTCGGGACAGGCGGGCATTCGCACGCTTACGGTCAATGTCTCCGAGGAAACTCTCGACATCGAACCGGGAATGGAAGTGATGTTCCTGTCGGGCGAAAGACTCGGCGAGGAGAGCGGCTGGATCGAAGAGTTTGATTCCGCCACGGGAGTCGTCACGTTCGAAACGGAACTTGCCGGACCGGCTCCCGCCGAGGGCGACCGGGTTGTCTTCGGGCCGGGAGCTGTCATTCAGCGGGGACGCATGCTCTATGCCGAGCACTGCCAACACTGTCACGGCGTCAGTGGCGACGGCAATGGGCCGACGGCCCAATACCTCAATCCTCTGCCGCGCGACTACCGGATGGGTGTCTTCAAGTTCACGTCGACACAACAACCAGCACGTGCTTCACGACACGATCTTTCGCGAATCGTCGAGAACGGCATTCCCGGCACGTACATGCCGTCGTTCAAGCTGCTTGAGCCGGAAGAGATGAACAACATCATCGAATATGTCCTCTACCTGTCGATCCGCGGCGAACTCGAATGGCGGATGACGCAATACCTCTCCACCGATTACAGCATCGAGACCGTCAGCGAGCGGACCGCCGATGGCGAAACCAATTCCGAAATTCAAGAGGAGTTTCAAGAGGCGATCGCCGAGGATGGCGAGATCGGCGAAGAATGGGCCTTGCGCGTCGAACTCATTTCTGGGTCGTGGGAGGCGGCTCAGGAAGATTCAGCGGAAGTTTTTCCCAGGGAAGCCATGCTGACTGCCGACGCTGAGTCGATTGCTCGCGGACGCATTCTCTACCTGGGGGCCGACGCGAAGTGCGCGAGTTGCCATGGGGATTCCGGTCTGGGAGACGGGCCGCAGACTTTGGCCGTGCAACCTCCCGATCCGATGACCGGGGACGTACATACCGATCCGGGATTGTACGACACTTGGGGCCACCCGATTCTGCCGCGAAACCTCCGTACCAACATCTATCGTGGGGGTCGTCGTCCACTCGACATTTACCGTCGCATTCATTCGAGCATTAAGGGAACGCCGATGCCGGCGTTCGGCAACTCACTGAGTGACCAGCAAATCTGGGATATCGTCAACTATGTGATGCAGATGCCCTACGAGGAATTTGAGCCAGGGCATGGGGCCGACCCTCCAGGGACCGCGGAACTGCGTGCGATGCTCCCCGTTGAGGAAGCTGCTCCCGGTGACCCACAGGCCGAGGGGACGGAACCATCGGCTTCAACAACGGATCCCGTCGAGTCGGCACCGTCCGAGACGACGGAGTCTCCTGCGAATACACAATAATGCATTTGTCCCGTTCGACTTCAGTGATACAAAAGTCCGACACCTGTCGGGAGGCTGACTCGTGAATCGTTTCTGGTGCTTGTTCTTCATCTTCTGGCCGATCGTCGCGGTCCTCGTCTGTTGGATGGCCCCGTCGATGAACTGGTGGTTCCCTGGGAGCACCGGACCCAGCCAGGGTACGGCCGCGTCTCCACTCGGCCAGCGGATCGACGATCTGTTCTACATGATCCTCGTCATCACCTCGATTGTGTTCATCCTCACGCAGGCAGCTCTTGGCTACGCGCTTTGGACCGGTGCCTCGCGTGCAACAGACGACACTGCCAAGAGTTGGTTTTCGCACGGCAGCCACAACTTGGAAGTGATGTGGACGATCGTTCCCGCCGGCATCCTGCTGTTCATCGCTCTCTACCAGATGGATGTCTGGGCCGAATATCGCATCAAGGAGAATTTCCCCCGAGAGCGGATGGAGGGAGTTCTCACTCGACTGGGGATCGACTTCATCGACGAAAGCCAGTTGACTGGAGCTGGCGAACCGGTGCGACGCCTGGCCCTGGCGGAAGTGACTGCCCGGCAGTTCGAGTGGCGAATTCGTTATCCGGGCTTCGATGCGGAAGGGAACTTGTTGCCGCTGATGCCCGAACCTCAACCAACCGATCTCTATGCGGTGAACGATTTGCATCTGCCGGTCGGTAATCCGGTGATGATTCAGCTTCGCAGCGGCGATGTGCAGCACTCGTTCTTCCTGCCGGAACTGCGGGTCAAGCAGGACGCGGTCCCCGGACTCGTCATCCCGGTCTGGTTTGAAGCAAATGCAAGTGCCGAATATTCGCTGCTGTGCGCCGAGTTGTGCGGCTGGGGTCACTACAAGATGAAGGCCCAGTTCGTCGCCGAGACAGAAGAAGAATTCATGCAGTACCTGCGTCAACTTCATGTCGAGCAGAACGACGATGGCGTGACCGATGCAGACACCGAAACCGAGGATGAATAACGACACGCCGGCCCCTGGCTCGGCTGCGGGGCTATATCAGGTAATACCATGAGTACGATTGCACATAACGCTGGAGCGCATGCCCACCCGGATGATCACGGCCACGGCCATCCGCAGGATAAGCTCGCGCTCGTCAAGCAACTGGTTTCGTTTTCGACCGACCACAAGGTCATCGGCGTCCAGTTCTTGTTGACCACGATGTTCATGCTGCTCGTCGGCGGCGCGCTGGCCTTGGGGGTCCGCTGGCAACTCGCTTTCCCGTGGGAGTCGATGCCGATCTTCGGTGCCTTCGCGGGTGCCGAGGGGGGACAGATTGCGCCCGAGACCTACACGATGCTGTTCACCATGCACGCCACGGTGATGATCTTTCTGGTGATCATCCCCGTATTGGCCGGAGCGTTCGGAAACTTCCTGATCCCGCTGATGATTGGGGCCGACGATATGGCCTTCCCCACGCTCAACATGCTCAGCTACTGGTTTATGTGGCCGGCGATCGTCTTTTTTGGCCTGGCCATTCATGCCGGGGCGGCATCGGGATGGACGTCGTATCCCGTGTTGAGTGCGCTGCCCCAGGCCGCGCCGGGTTCGGGAGATGCTCAGACGTATTGGTTGATCGCGGTCACGTTTATCGGCTTCTCATCGATGATGGGATCGATCAACTACATGACGACCATTATCAACATGCGGGCACCCGGCATGACGCTGTTCCGCATGCCGCTCACTATTTGGGCCATGTTCATCACCGCGATCCTGCAGGCGTTCGCGTTGCCGGTTTTGACCGCGGCCGGCTTCATGCTGGTCTTCGACCGACTGAACGCGCTGCCTGGCTGGATGAGTTGGATGGTTCCCGGCTTCTTCGAGGGGGTCCATTCCTGCTTCTTCGTGCCTGCCGGACTGGTCGTCAACAATGCCGCCCCGACCGTCGGTGGTGGTCAGCCACTGTTGTGGCAGCACTTGTTCTGGTTCTATAGCCACCCAGCGGTGTACATCATGCTGCTTCCCGCAATGGGGATGGTCTCCGACATGCTGGCCTGTATGAGCCGCAAGCCGATCTTCGGCTACAAGCCGATGGTATATTCGATGGCGGCAATCGCGGGTCTGGGATTCATCGTCTGGGGTCACCACATGTTTACCTCGGGAATGAATCCCGCGCTCGGCATGACGTTCATGGTGTCGACCATCATGATCGCGCTCCCCTCCGCGGTGAAGGTCTTCAACTGGATCGGCACGATGTGGGGCGGCAAACTCCACTTTAATACAGTCATGCTGAACTGCATCGCTTTCGTGTCGATGTTCATCGTCGGCGGCTTGTCGGGCATCTTCATGGCGGCCGTGCCGGTTGATATCTACATCCACGATACCTACTTCATCGTGGCACACTTCCACTATGTACTCTTCGGGGCAACGCTGTTCGGTGTCTTCGCCGGCATTCAGTTCTGGTTCCCGAAGATGTTCGGGCGAATGATGAGCGAATCGCTCGGCAAGTGGCATTTCTTCCTGACGTTTATCGGCTTCAACGGCACCTTTTTCCCCATGCACCTGCTGGGCGTGGCGGGCATGCCGCGGCGGTATGCCGACCCGTATCTGCATCCGTACCTGTCGCATCTGTTGCCGATGAATCAGTTCATGACGATCTCCGCCATCCTGATGGGGTTTGCCCAATTCATCCTGATCTACAACTTCATTTCCAGCATGTTCATTGGGAAGGAATGTGGCGAGAACCCCTGGAACGCCAACGGCCTTGAATGGTCGGCTCCTTCGCCTCCCGGGCACGGCAACTTCTTGACTGTTCCTGTCGTCTATCGCGGCCCTTACGAGTACGCCGACCCGAACGCCCCCGAAGGTCAGGACTACTGGATGCAGACGCAACTCCCTTCCAACGGCGCGCCTGCACCCAAACACGAACCCGCACATGCATAAGCGCATTGGTGACTTGAATTCCAAGTCACCAATGACCAAATGACAAATGACGAGCGAAGCTCACCACCGCTGGCTCCATCGCATGGCTGTCGCGACCCCTTTGGTTGCGATGATCACGCTGGTCAGTGGCGCGCTGGTGACTTCGAAGAACGCTGGGATGGCCTTTCGCGACTGGCCGACCTCCGACGGGGTCAACATGCTCACCTATCCCTGGCTGGCCGACTTCGCCCGCAACTGGGACAAGTTTCTTGAGCATGGCCATCGCCTTGCCGGCATGGTCATCGGAGTCTGGTCGATCGTGCTGGCGGTCTGGGCGTGGCGGGTGGATGCCCGACGCTGGGTCAAGTTCAGCGCGTTGGCCGTGCTGCTCATGGTCATCATGCAGGGGCTGCTGGGAGGCTTTCGCGTGAAACTCGACGAACGCGGCCTCGCCATGGTGCATGGTGCCTTCGCGGCCCTCGTCGTTTCGTGGATGGTCTGTCTCGCGACATTTCTCAGCCGAGGCTGGAGTCAAGCAGAGGAAGAAGCGGAAACGCGACCACAACGAGATCCCATGGAGCCAAGTGAGTTCACGATGGTGTTCGCCATGGCGTGGTTGTGCGTCATTGCTCTGGGCGGGCAATACCTGCTCGGCGGGATGATTCGGCATCACGGACTCGGCCTGTTCGAGCATCTCGGCATGGGGATCGCCGTCCTCGCGCTTGTTGTCTTCAATACAATTGCCGCTCACCGCAGTTCATCACGTTGGATCCGCCGATCGGGTTGGATTCTGCAAATCGTCGCCCTGTCGCAAGTGCTGCTGGGGCTCGCGACCTGGATACTCAAGTTCGGGCTGGCCTCTGTCGGCTACGTGGCAGTGGCCGACTCCGTGGCACAGGTTTTCGCCCGCACCACGCATATGTTGGTCGGCGTGGCTACCTTCGCCATAGCCGTAATGCACTTGGTGCGAGTCTGGCGGACGATGTCTGTCAACAGCCAGGGACGTGAGCAACACCCTCTCAAATCGGCATCAACGGCATCATCGAGAATGCTGGCGACCATGGGAGGGGCCTCATGAGCACGGCCACCTCTCCCGCAACGACCGTCACGCGGCAACCGCACGCATCACCACTCGATCCAGGCTGGTTGAGCGTCGAGCGATCATCGGTGCTGTCGAAGACGCGAGATTTCTTCGAGTTGGCGAAGCCCCGCATCTCGGTGCTGGTGCTGGTAACCGTCGCGGTCGGCTTTCTGCTCGCCCCGGCGATGCATACCGATTTCACACTCTTGTGCTGGACGCTGCTCGGCGTCGGCGCGCTCGGAACGGCTTCCAATACGATCAATCAGGTGATCGAACATCACGACGACAAGCTGATGCCCCGTACCGCCGGCCGTCCCTTGCCCAGCGGGCGCTTGACGGTGCAGGAAGGTTGGATGTTCGGCATCCTCACCGCCGGCATGGGAATGTTTATTCTGTGGAACTGGGTCAATCCGCTTACTTGCGGACTGACCACTCTCACACTGTTGTTGTATGTCGGTTGTTACACGCCACTCAAACGGCGGTCGGCTTTGTGTACCACGGTAGGTGCTATTCCTGGTGCGCTTCCTCCGGTGTTGGGCTGGACGGCTGCCGGGGGTGCATTGAATACCGAGGCGCTCGCTTTGTTCGGACTGTTGTTCCTGTGGCAGTTCCCGCATTTCCTGGCGATCGCCTGGTTGCATCAGGAACAGTATCACCGCGCCGGCATGAAGATGCTGCCGGCAGGGGGCAAGGGGGGCATCGTCGGCGCGATCGCCGTCAGCCATGCAGCTGCACTGTTGGTGGTCAGTCTCTGGCCCAGGTTCCTCGGAATGTCGGGAACCACGTATGCAGTTGCGGCGGTGGTGCTGGGCGCGGCGTACTTGGCGGCTTCGATCATGTTTTGGAGAACCCCCGGTCGCGCACAAGCGAGGCGGTTGTTATGGACCTCGCTCGTTTATCTACCCTGCGTCCTGGGCGTCCTCACGTGGGATCACCTGCGGTTATTGAGTTAGGTACAAGCGCGTCGCGTTAAACACAAAAACAAGTCACTCTGTCGGAACCGTTACTTAAGTCCATGTCACATTCGCATCAACCTCCCGCCCTGAAGATGGGCATCCCCATTCCCAACTCGAAGTTGGGGTTGTGGCTGTTCCTCGGCACGGAGATCATGTTCTTTACGGCATTTATCGGCACGTACATCGTGCTGTACTTCGGTTCGTCGGGCCTGTGGCCGACGTCGACGCACGACACGCACATCGTGCTCTGGGCGGGAGCGACGAACACGTTCGTGCTGCTCACGTCGAGTTTCTTCGTTGTCGTGGCTCACGAAGCAATGGCTCAACGGAACTTCGGCAAGGCCCGGCTCTATCTGATTGCGACACTGTTGTGTGCCGTGGTCTTCATGGGCATCAAGGGCTACGAATACTACGGGAAGATCAGCAATCGCATCTTGCCAGGTCTCATTCCCGAGGATGACAACCAGGCGATGACGGCGGGTCTGGGGATGCTGGAACAATCACTCGACGAACATGTCGAATTGTACGTCCCCGGCGACATGCCGATTCACGAAAAGCGAACACGTGCCGAGGGTGTGGCCGACGCACGGGACCGCCTCTTGCAAACACAGCAGGCCCTCGAAGGGCTCGCGAGTGCGACTTCCGACGACGATCGCACACGCCGAACGCAGCTACAAGAGGATGAACTGGTCTACCAGTCGCTGGTCGATCATCAGGCGGAAGTCGAAGCGTGGATTGCGGTCACTCGCGAGTACGAGCGCATGCGGGATCTCCATTCCGCCAACCTGCTTGTCCTGGGGAACACCGACCTCTTTAGCGATCACTCCGGAGAAGAAGGACACGGGGAAACCGAAAAGGAGGGGCATGGCTTCGGCAACGCCCATGCAGAGCTCGAGAACGTTCCGGAGGACCATAAGCTGTCGGAAACCGTCTTCGCACTGCAGCAGAACGACAGCTACAAGCCGCTAGTGGGAGGTATCCATGTGCCGCATCCGATCGTTTACGGCAACATTTTCGCCTCGACCTATTTTCTGATGACGGGTTTCCACGCGGTCCACGTCATCGTGGGAATCATTCTGTTCCTGTGCGTGCTGAAGGAGGGGAGTAAGCTCGACGAACGCTCAACCGACTTCGTCGAGAACAGCGGCCTCTACTGGCACTTCGTCGACCTGGTGTGGATTCTGCTCTTCCCGCTGATCTACATCATCCCCGGCATTTAACGAACCGATCGAGCGTCACGACTATGTCTCATTCCACTGATTCCGCCGCAGCATCACATGGGCACGCGACTCCGCACGTCAACTATCTGTTGATCTTCGGCGCGCTGTGCGTGTTTACGCTGTTGTCGGTCGCATTCGACCTCATTCATCTCTCCAAGCCCGTGACTGCGGTTCTTGTGCTGGCGGTCGCCGCGGCCAAGGCGATGTGCGTGATGGCATTCTTCATGCACCTCAAGTTCGAGGGAAACTGGAAGTTTGTGCTGCTGATGCCGACATTTATTCTCGCCTGCGGTCTGCCGTTGGCTTTGGCTCCCGATGTGGGACTGCATTATTACCCGCAGCAGGTGCCTCAAACGAAGGCCATCGAGGCAGCACAGGCCGAGCATGCACCGCAGGGAGCTGAAGGGGCCGACGCGGGAACACAGTCCACGCACTCACATTGATCGGCCTCTCGGCATCGAGACGCAGCATTTGCCGTTTGGGATTGGGAATGATCATTGGTGATTGTCGGTAGCGACAACCGCTTCAAACCGCCAAGTCCCGAATCCTCAATCCCCAAACTACAAATGTCCTCTCCGGCCCCCGCCATCTCGGCCACGAACATCAGCCATCACTACGGTGACCGGCAGGCGCTGGACAACGTGACGTTCGATGTTGCTCAGGGTGAGATCTTCGGTCTCCTGGGCCCGAACGGTGGCGGTAAGACGACGCTGTTTCATCTTCTCTCGACATTGATGCCGATTCAGTCGGGCAGCGCATTGATCGGCGGACACGATGTCACCCGCGAACCTGCCGAGGTTCGCAGCCTCATCGGAGTCACGTTTCAGGCTCCCAGTCTCGATAAGAAGCTACGTGTCATCGAGAACATGCGTCACCACGGCCGACTGTACGGCCTCTCGGGTGCCGAACTCACCAGACGAATCGACGATCAACTCACGCGACTGGGAGTTGCCGATCGGGCAAGGGACACGGTCGAGACACTCTCCGGCGGCCTCAAACGTCGCGTGGAAATCGCCAAGGGCTTGCTCCACGCGCCTCGTATTCTGCTGCTGGACGAGCCGAGCACGGGTCTCGATCCCGGCGCGCGCCATGATCTCTGGATCTACCTTCGTCGACTGCGCGACGACTCGAACGTCACGATCCTGGTGACGACCCACCTCATGGAAGAAGCCGAGCATTGCGATCGTCTCGGCATCCTCGATCGTGGCAAGCTGGTCATTCAGGGAACTCCCGACGAACTGCGTGCCACCGTGGGCGGCGACTCGCTGTTGATTTCGACCGACGATGCCGAGGGCCTGATCGACAAGATCACTCACCAATTCGCGGTAACCCCTAAACTCATCGAAGGCAAGTTGCGGATGGAACACCCGCGCGGGCATGAACTGCTTAGGGATTTGATCGCCGCTTTCCCCGACGATGTGCGGTCGGTCACATTCGGCAAGCCAAGCCTGGAGGATGTGTTCATCCACCACACGGGGCACCACTTCTGGGACGAGGGGACCGAGTCATGAGTCAGGCAACTCCTCTTCCCGCATCGGGTTCACGGTTTCTGTGGCCCGCCTGGACACTGGCCGAACGCGAGGTCACGCGGTTTCTGCGTCAACGTTCACGACTGATCGGTGCTCTCGGTCAGCCCATCATCTTCTGGATTCTCTTCGGCGTCGGATTCTCGGGATCGTTCGCGCTGCAGAACGATTCGGGTGCATCGGTCGGATATCAGGAGTACTTCGTTCCTGGTGTTGCCGCGATGATCGTGCTCTTCACCGCGATCTTCTCGACGATCTCGATCATCGAGGACCGCCACGAAGGTTTTCTGCAAGGCGTGCTTGTTTCGCCAGCGAGTCGGCTGGCCATCGTTGTCGGCAAGCTGCTGGGTGGAACGATCCTTTCGGTGCTGCAGGCGGGCGTGTTTCTCGCTCTGGCGATCATCTTGCCCAAGCTAGGTCTCGCGCCGCAGCCAAGCTGGAGCATCAATATTGTGTCGGGCATCCTCATCATTCTCTGGCTGACATTAGTGGGGTTGGGACTCACTGGGCTGGGCTATATGCTCGCATGGCGAACCGATTCGGTGCAGGGCTTCCACTCGTTGATGAGCGTATTGCTCTTCCCGATGTGGCTGATGTCGGGGGCCTTTTTTCCGGCATCAGGAAGCGTATGGATGCAATGGGTCATCCGACTCAATCCACTAACCTATGGTGTCGCGGGCCTTCGCAGGCTGATGTACGATAAAGGTTCGCCGGCCCTGGAAGGCCTGCCCGAATGGCCCCTCTGCCTGAGTGTGTCGATCCTCTTTTGCCTCGCGATGGTGTGGATCGACGTGCAGGCCACCCGACGATCATGAACGCAGTCAACTCCTCCGCGAATCGAACCCCTCGGCAACTGCAGAGGTTCGCCGCCATTCTCCTGTGGGGACTGGTGCTGCTCGTGGGAGGCTACACGCTGTGGAAGTCGTCGACGGCTGACGATGCCCCGCCTCCCGTCGCAACAAACGACAACCAGCCGATCGAACTGAGACCGACCGTCGATGGCCAGCGCGTCAGCACCGCTCCAGCAGGAGCCGAAGTCATCACGCAGATCCCGTTGCCGGACTTTGAACTGACGAATCAATTCGGCGAAACGGTGACTCTGGAGGATCTCAAGGGACGACCGTGGGTAGCGAGCTTTATCTTTTCGCGGTGTGCTGGTGCCTGTCCGATGTTGATGAAAGTATTGCACGACGAGCGAGTGCTGCTGGGCGACGCCGACGTGCGATTTGTGTCGATTACGGTGGATCCCGATCGCGACACGCCCGCCCGGTTGCGGGAGTGGGGCGAAATATTTGGGGCCAACAATGACGACTGGTGGCTCCTCACAGGCGACAAGGAGGAGATCTACAACCTGATCCTCAATGGTTTCGAGGTGCCGCGCAAGAGAACTATGGCGTAGACCGCCTCCCCGGGTTTGAGTTTGCACACACCGTCGGCTGGGTGCACGTCGACGAAGAGGGTCGCATGATCGGCCACTACGACAGTCCGCAACCCGGACGAGGTGACCACCCTGAGACGAGTGTTGACAGGAGCGATTGAGACGCCTGATGAATACCTCGTCAAGCGGGTCGTCATTCCCGAGGGAGGCGACGTGCCTCCACAAACCGATGATGCCAGCGACGCTCCGTCTGTTGAAGCGAGAGCAGAGCAGGGGACGCTGCCATCCTGGTTGGCTCGATTGCCGCTAATAAATGCCGGTCTCAATTCGCTGGCCACCGTGTTGCTGCTCGCGGGTTACGTGGCGATCAAGGCCAAGGCGAAAGACCTGCATCGAAACCTCATGCTCACCGCGTTCGCGGTCTCGATCGCGTTCCTGGCATGCTATCTCACGTATCACTTCGGCAGGCATCATTATCTGGGGTCGGCATCGGCCACGTTTCCTGGGACGGGGGCCGTTCGCAGCATCTACCTGTCGATTCTGGTGACGCACATCATCCTCGCGATCACCGTCCCTGTGCTGGCCCTGACAACGATCACACTGGCTCTCAGGAAAAAATGGGAATCTCATCGCCGCTGGGCGAACCTCACGTTCCCGATCTGGCTCTATGTCTCGGTAACGGGCGTCGTGATCTACGTGATGAACGCCGCCTACGGAGCCTACAGCGTGTAACTGCTGATCAAATGGGCGGTTCAAACCGGCGGGGGCATGATGACAGTCGCAAACTATCGTCCCCTGCAGCCCAGAGAGTCGTCGGACGTCCTGTCGAATGATGAAATCGCGTTGCGAGATGTCATCAACCAGTCGCTGAACATCCCGTCCAAGGCCTGGCCGACCATCCTCGCCAATGTCGGACGCGAGAACCTGCGAGTACTCTGCCGCAACGACCGAGTCGTCGCCGGATGTGGCATCTATCCGATGGGGCAATGGTTCGGCGGCAAGATCGTCCCGTCCGCCGGCGTCACTCTCGTCGGCGTCGCTCCCGACTGCCGCGGAACAGGAGTTGCCAAAGAACTGCTCACCGAGCTATTGCGCGAGGCTCACCAACAGGGTACGCCTCTGGCGTCGCTGTATGCTTCGAGTCAGCGCGTTTACCGTAGCGTCGGTTTCGAGCAGGCGGGACACCGGCTGCTGTACGAGTTCGAACTCCAACACATCGGAAACAGCGAGAAGCGATTGGAGATGCACCCGGTCTCGCTCGATGACAGCCAGCCGTTCGAATCGCTCTACGAATGGCACTGTCGACAAACCACTGGTTTGCTCGAGCGATCGTGGGGATTGTGGAACCGCATCCTCAGGTACAACATCGACCCGGAAGCACCGCAGTATGGCTATCTCATCGGTGATCGCGATCAGCCGGAAGGCTACGTCATTCTCAGACAGGAATCTGTCGAGAACGTGATTCACAAACTCGTGGTCCGAGACCATGTCGTGCAAACTCCGGCTGCGGCGGAGACACTCTGGAGTTTTCTGGCAGGTCATCGCTCGGTCGTGCCAAGCGTCGTCTGGAGCGGTCCGTCAAACGATTCACTCCTCTGCCTGCCCGATGAGTCGCGGTACATCAAGGTTGCCGACTGGCATCGCTGGATGTTACGCGTTGTCGACGTGCGCAAGGCTCTCGAAGCGCGCGGCTATCCTCGCCATGTCTCAGCGGAACTGCATCTCGAGGTGACGGACGACATCATTCAAGAGAACAACGGACGATTCATCGTTTCCATCCACGAAGGTACGGCCCATGTCGAACCCGGCGGCAACGGTGCGTTACGACTGGACATCAAAGGTCTCGCGCCGCTCTATTCCGGCATGCTGACTCCCGCGCAACTGCAACGCGTCGGCTGGATCGATGGAAGTGAAGACGCCCTGCAACAAGCGGAGCCGGTCTTTCGCGGTCCTGAGCCCTGGCTCGTGGAGATGTTTTAGCGTCTATCTCAACTTAAGAGG
>CALOES010000015.1:0-16981 GCA_942492405.1 uncultured Planctomycetaceae bacterium | reverse complement strand
TTCACCGAAGCAGGTTGGGAAGAACTCAGAAACTTCCTGATGTGGCTGGGAAGGCTCGTTGGAACGAATGGAGTGACACGGCGAGAGAGAGGTTGGTATCGTTGCCGAGATCCCTCGCGAAATGACCGCACCTGTGGTATCGAAGGTCATCGTCATTGAATTCGCGTTGCGGAGAACTCTCCGTGGGGATTGCCTCACCAGCCCAATCAACCGCCGCCACGACCACGTTCTCAAAGGCATTGCATCCCCTGGTGCCCTGTGAATTCAAGAACGACCTACTGCCAATGGCGAGATTTCCTCGGACATCAGTTGGGGAGGGACACTTTGACAGCCATCAAACTGCTGGAACTATCAAGGCTCCAACTACTCACGGTGAGTGCGAGCAGTCAGTCGTTGTGCGAAGTCGTCGACTTTGCTTTCGGCCAGAACGTGCGCGTAGCCGTAGCGTTGCTCAAGTAGGATCACCAGGTTCTTGCGGTTACCTGCCGCTTCGAACAGGTCGTTCTCGCTGAGCTTTCCCCAAGTCACTTTGATCTGGTCGCACACATGTTTCCAATCGCTTTTGATCTGTTCCCAATTCATGTTTACGTTCCTCGTAGAGTAAAGGTGGCCGGGTCGTCCGGATGTTTGCCGTCGTGATACAGGACGACGCGCCTGGAATAAGTGATGCACTCTTGATCCTGCCCCGCCTTATTGTGCGAGCGCAGGCTGCCGGACCATGCAGGTGTCGGCTTCACTTGGCCGATCGAGCTGGAGGCGGGCGAGTAACAGTTGCAAATGGGCGTCCTGCAATTCCTGTTTGGGAATGACCGAATTAATAATGTTCTGAATCTGCATCCGGGCATAACCGGCTTCTGGAGTATCGGGAAACGTTGTCAAGACGCTCTGATACATCCGCAAGGCGACAGTCAAGCGTCGATCGGAATAATGAGTGGCATAGGCTGCGGCATACTGCCGGGCGGCTTCCGTTGAGTCGCATACGTGTTTCATGTTGTAACTCCATTCAGGAAAGATTGTTTGTTGGTCAAGACTACGCTTCGCCGCCGATCTCGAGTTCGAAAGAGCGTGTCGGGTCGAGGTGATCCAGTAGGTCTTCATCTGCTTCGCCGACTCCATACGCTTCTTTTGCCTCATTGAACATTGACTTTGCGGTCTCAAAGTCGAGCATTCCGTTGGCGATCATTCCTCCTTGAATGAAGCCGATCCAGCGATGAAGCTTTGTGTCACGCCACTCTTCGGCATGTCTTTCGATGAGCTGGCACATCCAAAACAAGTGCTCGGGGTGCAGCGAAGGTGGCAAGTCCGAACTGCCAGCCTTGACTTCTTGAATCAATGATTTGCACCGATCGCTCATTGCCACGATCAAGAGTTGATTGTCGTTCATGTCGAATCTCCATTGGTTATCAAGTGTGATGCGTTTCCCGCGACTTAATGGTGGGTCCAGGTTGTTGCCCGGAGCCGCCAAGGCGTCGTTTAGATGTGGCCACCTATTCGCAGGAGCCCCCCTCTGTTTCCCAAGCGTCCAGACCACGAGATCGTCGGGATACAGCCGGTAAGGTTGCCATCCTGACCTTCTGAGCGGCGAGTCGCGCGGAGCCTTGCGGAGGATTCTTCCGAAGGAGCGGTAAGTGTCGTCTACGAAGCTGCCCTGCTCTGAACGCTCCAGCAACGGCAGGCGGAATCCTGGCTTCCGCAAGTAGCACGGCGTCCTGGTTTTCCACAGTCAGAGCGACCATCTCTTGTTCTGCGGCCACTGCCATGGCCCGCTTCATCTCGGCGCGTGCCCGAGCAACACGGATGTCGGCATTTGCCTGATTGATGCGCAGTTGAGCACCGATGTTCTCGCCCACGTCGATATCGGCGATATCGATCGAGACAATGGCGAAAGCCGTTTGAGAATCCAGACCGCTTTGGACGACCCGACGCGTGATGAGCCGTGGGTCGGACAGTGCCTCTCGGTAGCTGTCGCAAGCTCCGATGGCCGAGACAATTCCTTCTCCCACACGTGCAATGATCGTTGGTTCCGTTGCTCCACCGACGAGCCGCGAGATACTCGTCCGGACCGTAACCCGCACTCGCACTTTCAGTTGAATGCCGTCTTTGGCGACGCCGTTAAGTGTATCGTTGCCACCGGATGCGGGATCAGGGCAGAAGATGACTTTGGGATTCACGCTGACTCGCACGGCTTCCAAGATATCCCTGCCGGCGAGGTCGATGGCTACAGCGGTATTCCAATCAAGCTCGATACCGGCCCGGTGGGCCGTAATCAACGCGATAGTCACTCGCCGAACGTTGCCGCCCGCCAGGTAATGAGCTTCGAACGCAACGGTCGGGATGTCTGCCAATCCGGCCTGCACGGCCATGACCTTGCATTCTACAACGACACTGGGCTTGATGTTTCGCAACGACATCAGGACCAGCGAAATCATTCCAATTCGTGTCCCGGTTACATAAGCCTGCAACCAGAGAAAGAAGTAGTGGCTGATCACGAGCAGCAGTCCGCTGCTAATGACTATTAGACCGATGGTTACCCAGAGTTCTGTCATGAAAAGTGACCTTCGGCCTTCTCCTGATGCGTGCCGGGTGCATATTTGTGTCCACAACCACACACTTGTGCCAGCACACTTCTTGCAGCCCGACAATTGGGACACAGATTCTCCCACGAGCCAATTCGCGCGGCGAGTTGCTGTGGAGGTTTCTCAACAGATTGTGATGTTCCCTGCGTCTTCAATCCTGGAGGTCCAGGGAGAATTCGCTGTCGCGGCCCCGATATTCGATCACTGACTTCCAATCGATTAATTGCAACGCTCCTGGGAGCTTCGATCCCCAGCCGCACGCAATGCCCATCGATGTTCAGCACTGTCACCACGATCGAGTCTCCAAATCGGATGGCCTCTGTCAGTTTGCGATTAACGATCAGCATGGTTTGTCTCTTGAAGTTGTATCTTCGTACTCAATTGTCGTTCGGCAAAGTTTCCGGCGATTCGATCCCAGGCGCGGTGGTCGGTGTTCCCGTCACTTCAGTTTCAGGAGTTGACTCTTCGGTCGATTCTTCGGATGCGGCAGACTCAGGTGTTGTGCCATCGGTCGTCCCCTCTGGTGGAACCAGCGAGTCTGGCAGTACGTTATCCGTCAGTTCCTCGGCATCATCGCGAGCCTTGTCGGGATCAACCGTCAGATTGACTTCGACTCTGTTGTTGCCCGTTTCGGTAGTGGTCGACATGGTGAACCAGCCTCTGTAGAAGCCGAGGCCGGCGACGATCACCACGAAAACGGCCATATAGACCAGCAGTTTTTTCATCACAGTTTTCCTATAGACACAGTTTGACAATTTGATTGGTTCGAGCATCAGCCGATATGCACGCGGCCCATGAAGATCAAGACGACCAGGATCAGCAGCACGAGTCCGATACCGCCACTGGGTCCATAACCCCAGCTTCGACTGTGCGGCCAGGCGGGAATGGCGCCGAGCAGAAAGAGAATCAGCAGCACAAGCAGAATGGTACCCAACATGAGAGTTCTCCAAGTTAAAAGGAATCTGGGCAACTGCCCGAAAGGGTGTTGCGACTTCGTACACACACACACACACAACGACTGTTCCGACGGCCGCCACTCGCGCGTTTACACGGCGAGCGGTGGCGTTCGGAAAGGCAGTCTTGTTCATGACTGGGGGAATCGCCCACTAGCCACAAACGCCTACGGAAGCGAAA
This sequence comes from uncultured Planctomycetaceae bacterium, assembly GCA_942492405.1. GTDB lineage: Bacteria > Planctomycetota > Planctomycetia > Planctomycetales > Planctomycetaceae > JANNSB01. The sequence goes on along the minus strand of CALOES010000015.1, from coordinate 13,271 downwards.
CGCCCTCATTACCATCAATGGGGGTTGCCGGAGTTGAGACTTCAGCATCCAACGCCGAACTCGGCGTCTTTTCGTCTACGTCAATCGCTGACCTCGGCGTCGAGGCTCCTGCATCGACTTCGATGGTCGACGGCTGGGAACCGTCGTATTGGCCGCTTCCTGATCCATAGTTGTCGCGACCTGTATGCGTGGATGGCTGCTGGGCATTCGATTGACCGCAGCCTTCGCAGCCAGTGACGGTGCATCCCGATTGCGCGACGCAACAACATGTCGCGTGGGTCACACAACCACCACGATTCTCACAACAGTTTGTCTGCTGGCAGCCGTCGTTCCACGAATGCTGCTGGCCGCAATTGCTGTGTCCATAGTTGCTGCTTTGACAACTAGTGTGGTTTTGTGAGCGACAGCGACGCCGTCCGGCCTCTGCATCCGTGGTGACGCCGACGATCGTCGTGAATGCCGTGGCGAGCACGAGCAATGACAGTACCTTACGAGACATAACACAAACTCCATTTCAAGAACACACGCACACATATGGCCCAAAGGGGGGCCGCAGCTCCTGGCGGAACAACCGCCAGGCTAATTCCACCATTTTCTGGGGTAGACCTGCGGATACACCCACACCACGAGCATCGCGCCCAGCGTTGCGACGATCCAGCCGTACCAGTTGTGGGTGGCCAGTGAGAACGGCTCAACGGACGGGCCCCGGATCACCGAATAGAGAAACCCTCCCAACAGTGCGCCAACGATGCCGAGCAATGCCGTCATGGGTAGACTCATTGTCTGCCGACCGGGAACGAGCATCCGTGCCAGGGCACCGACCACCAACCCGCAGACGATCCAACTGACAATGCTTCCTATACTCATAGCTCTACTCCTTGAATTGATTGTTCTAATTGTTTGATGTCGACATCACACAGCGTGTGCGTCAATCCGATCGCGTCTCGTACAAGGCCTGGAGACAAACTTTAAACACAAGACTTCGCAACCGCCTCAGGCGACCGGTGGGGTGTTGCTACCGTTGATGCGGGCCCACACTTCTTCGCGATGCACGGGCATGTCGTCGGGAACGTCGAAGCCCAACTTGACCCGCCCGTCTCGCACCTCAAGCACTGTGACTTTCATCAGAGGCTCGGCTCCACCGAGACATCCGATGATCACTGCTTCACTGCTTTTGCGGCTTAAGACCAGCATGAAAACACAATCCTTTTGCTGCGTTCTTTGCAGCGCACACAATTCCACATCCGCTCTCTAAAATCTGGAGATTCGGGACAAAGGCAGACATCTGTAGTCGTATTCAATCACTTTCCGGCTGCTCGGAATCAAACCGCACTTCAATCCTGTGCCCGTCGGCGCTCTTCGATCGATTGCCGCCATCCATCCACTCCGATGCCAGGCCGCCGGCAAGCTGAAAGACTTGCACTACGGTGCCGCTTTTCAGCACATGGACGACGGCACCCGTCTCGACCTCCACTTCGGTGTCTGCTTCGCATACGGAGACACCGGCAATACGCTCGATCTCTGATTTCAATGAAGTGAGAGAACTTTGAAACAACGCACGGTGAAACTCGCGCACTTGGGCGGCCCCTTCGGGTGATTCCGAAAGCGACATCTCGGCGGGCGTCAGCGCATCTTGCAGAGTGAAGACGAGTGTCGACTCACTGATAACAACCGTCACGGCCTTGGGTGCGTGGCCCGTACGCGCGATTTGAAAGTCGCGAATCGTATGCGCCAGTTGCTCCGCAATTGTGCGGGGAGACTTGCTCATGGAGTTCAGTTCCCGCTCGATAGCAGACATTCAACTCGGCGCGCAAACAAAAAAGCCGACATGGCAGGAACCCTTGGGTTCGTGCCATGCCGGCTTACTGTACAACGCGCCTCCCGAACTGAATCGGGTTGCGCTTTATCGAGTTTTCCGTAAGTTTAAGTGTTGAAGCGTTTTCACTCGCGTTCGTCTCTTACACCATCATCCTATCGGGGATGGCGCGAGAATACAATGAGCGAATCGCGAGATCGCCGCGACATTCGTAAACTCCTGTCGCCTGGCGAGCTAATCGGCCCATCGCAAGGGAGACGGAAAGACGATCGTGTTCGCCAATCGGACTTGAGAAAGCTACATTCAGTGAAAGCGGTTCGTTTCTAACAGACTCGACTCGTGTCGTATCGTATCGAATTGTTGGCGCGGTGCTCGTGCAACGGAATCTGTCAATCAGGAAAACGCGTGAAGACGGTCGGAGAAATCGAAGCTGCGATATGCAATGGGCTTGTGCATTTTGAGCAGGAGTACATGGGGCGTGGACCGAAGCATGTCTCCACGCATCTCATCGGCGATCTACTCGTCGTTCGTCTGCAGGGAGTATTGACAGCCGCCGAGCAGCACCTCGCCGAGTCGCTTCCGCCAGAGAAAGGACGGGATTTGCTCAAACAAGTCCGAACGCAACTGGTGGAAACCGCGCGCGAGACGCTGGAGGCGATGGTGTTCAAGATTACCGGAGTCAAGGTCCAGAGCCTGCATCACGACATCAGCGTGGTCACCGGAGAAGAAGTCATGCTGTTCACCTTGACCGAGAAACCCGCGACACGCGACGCAGTACGCAAGAGCTAGGCCGTCGCTTTGAGCGCAGAATCCTGCTACGCCCTGCTTTGCGGCACTATCGCCAAATGGCTGGATTCCATTTCGACCACGACTTCGTGTTCTTTCCGGTCATCGATAAGCGTAATGAAATCGCCTGGGGAATCAGTTCCATCGACGGATATGCGTCGAACCGAGGCATCAGTGCCGTTGTTGTGGATCGTGATGTGATAGAAAGTCTCGCGAAAGCGATAGTGCACTTTGAAACTACCCCACTCCGCCGGAAGTCGAGGCGCGATTCGCAGTTTGTCCACTTCCAGATGCAGACCCATCAACGATTCGACGATCAAGCGATACATCCAACCAGCAGAGCCGGTGTACCACGTCCAGCCCCCACGACCGGTGTGCGGTTCGACCCCATAGACATCGGCGGCCGCCACATACGGTTCCACGCGGTACTTGGCGATCTGTGCCGCTGTCGCACCGTGTGAAATGGGATTGATCAGCGAAAACAACTCCCATGCGCGCTGGTTCTCGCCCATGGCTGCCGTGGCCATTATGGTCCAGATGGCGCTGTGCGTGTACTGACCACCATTTTCACGGACACCGGGAACGTATCCTTTGATGTAACCAGGGTTGAGGTCGGACTTGTCGAAGGGGGGATCGAGCAGCAGGATCAAGCGTTCCTCTTTGTTGACCAGGCGACGATCGACGCTCTCCATGGCCACCTCGGGCCGCTCAAGTGTTCCGGCACCGGAGAGAATTGACCAGCTTTGCGAGATCGAATCAATCTGACATTCTGCATTCGTGGCCGAACCGAGCGGCGTACCGTCGTCGAAATAGGCCCGACGATACCACTCGCCGTCCCAGCCGTGCTCCTCGATGTTTCCACGCAGTCGGCCGGCTTCCAGTGTGTACCGTTCCGCGGTATCCATATCGCCGCGCCGCCGAGCCAGAGCGGCGAACTCTGTCAGCACATGAAACAGAAAAAACGCGAGCCACACACTCTCACCGCGGCCGTGCTGTCCGACGAGGTTCATGCCGTCATTCCAATCACCGCAGCCCATCAATGGCAAACCGTGCTGCCCGAATCGCAGCCCATGGTCAATCGCGCGGACGGCATGCTCATAAAGTGTGCCGATGTCGCCGGAGACTTGTGGCAAATCGTAATTGGATTCTTCATCGTCGCGCAGGGCGCGTGACGTGAGAAATGGGACGTGCTCATCCAGCACGCCGGTATCTCCCGTCACACCCACATAACGACAAACCGCCAACGGCAGCCACAAGTAGTCGTCGGAAAAGTGTGTTCGCACGCCGCGGCCGACCGGTGGATGCCACCAGTGCTGCACGTCCCCTTCGCGGAACTGGTGCGCGGCCGCAAGCAGCAAATGCTCGCGCAATAATTGCGGTTGAGCATGCACCAAGGCCATCGCATCTTGAAGTTGATCGCGAAAACCGAACGCACCTCCTGACTGATAGAACCCCGAGCGCGCCCACATACGGCAGGCCAACGTTTGATAAAGTAACCAGCCGTTCGCCAGGTAGTTGATGGATGGATCGGGTGTTTCCAAATGAATCACACCCAGCGTTCGACTCCAATAATGCCACACGCCTTCGATCGCGCGATGGGCGCTGTCGACACTGCGAAACTGATTCGCCAGAGTTCTGGCCTGCTCCACACCGCGAGCTGCACCCATCGTGAACGTGACGATTCGCTCCTGTCCATCAGCGAGTGTGAGCGGCATTTGGAAAGCCGCGCAGGGATCGAATCCGGCTCCGACCTTGCCCGACAGCCTCACACGCCTCATTGCCGCAGGACTAGCCAACTTGCCGTTACGTCCTAAGAATTCAGTGCGGTCGCCAGACAGAGTGCGATTGGATTCACTGCAGTTGAAGAAGGCGACTTGGTCGCCGAATTCCGGGCTATAAACGTTGCGCGCCAGAATAGCACCCGATGCCGGATCCGTTTCGGTCACGATGTGCATCGCGGTCTTGCTTCGCGAATCACCGAGTACGAGTTCCCAGTATCCAGTCACCGAAATCTGCCGCGTACGTCCCGAATGGTTGGTAATCTTGAGCTTGCTGAACTTCACGGACGCATCGGTGTCCACGTAGACACACAACTCCGTCGTCAGGCCTTCCTGAGTGTAATCGAAGATGCTGTATCCAAAGCCATGCCGCACGATACATGTGTTTGGACCGCGCGTCGGCAGAGGTGATGGGGACCAGAACTTTCCCGTCTCTTCATCGCGCAGGTAGATGGCTTCTCCCCCGATATCGGAGACGGGATCGTTGTACCAGGGCGTAAGGCGGAATTCGTGGCTGTTTTCGGCCCATGTATAGGCACTGCCCCCCTCGGACACCACGGTCCCGAAGTGCGGATTGGCGATCACATTCACCCAGGGAGCGGGAGTTGTCTGACCGGCTGAAAGGAGAGTGACGTATTCGTGTCCGTCTCGACTGAATCCCCCCAGTCCGTTAAAGAACGCCAGATCGCGCTGCGGTGGCACTTCGGGGATCGAGGCTTCAATCCGACGCAGAGCCGGCTTGAGGCGTGGGATCGAAACATCGACTCGACCCCGGCGTTCGACCTGTTCTTGCAGCGTTCCTGCGTCGTCCAACAAGACAACGCGTGCCACGGTCTGCAGCAGTGCGCGATCTTCCTCCGACATCTGTTCGCCGCGGCGAATGAACACTCCGCCGGGCCGATCGACGAGCGACGCTTCGGGACTGGCCGCCACGAGGTCGGTAATGGTTTCCTGCAGCGTTTGCCGGTAGACGGAGTCGTCTTCGTTCCAGATCACGAGATCGACGGCAAGTCCCTTCAATCGCCAGTACGCGTGTGCCTGCACGGCTTCGCGTACCAGCGAAATGCGTTCGTGATCGCGGATTCGCACTAATACGATCGGCAGGTCTCCGGAGATTCCGTAGCCCCACAATCCCGATTGCCCCTGCCGATTCTTGCGGAGGATGCTCGCCCGCGCCCGTCGCAGCCCCGAGGCGTAGATGATCGAACCCGCCAGACGTCCATACATCTGCGCATCGGCCTCTGTCGCGCTGAGCTGCTGCAACAGGATGTGTCCGTGCGTCCATGCCAGATCAAAGACACGATCAGCCAGGCTGGGATCGCTGTATTTCTCGGTCAGTATATCAACACCGTCGCGCGTCTCGGCAACACCGGTGACAATGTCGATTCGAATCGACTCGTGCGGCTTAAGCTTCAGCTTCTGTCGGATACAAACGACCGGATCGAGGACTGGGCCTGCCGTATTGGAAAGTGGCGAATTGCCTTCAAGCGCTGCGGGCGACGCCAGCGTGCGGTGGCGACCGACAAATCGCATCCGATCGGTTTCGTACGACGGCTCGCCGATCGTGGTGCCTCTCACAGTCATCAAGTGAGTCATCCACGGGGGCTGCTCTTCGACCGAGCGCGGGCGACGCGTGCAGTAGATGGCCTGTCGAGCACGCACCAGCTCGGTCTGCACAAACAGATTGCTGAATGCAGGATGGGCCTCGTCCTGCGCTTGCGGAGCCAGCACAACCTCTGCATAGCTGGTCACTTCAATCGTGCGCGCGGTCTCGGAGCGGTTTGTGAGAGTCACGCGTCGCAGTTCAATGTCATCCTCGGGTGAGACGCTGATCTGGGTGTACGTCTCGATCTGATCGTCGGTACGACGGAACTCGGCACGTGCTTGTGTGAAGATCGCTTCGTAATGACTGGCGGACTTTGTCGTGGGCTGCCAGGTGTTGGACCACACTGCACCGCTTTTGACATCGCGCACATAGCAAAAACTGCCGTAGCAATCTCGCGTGGCATCCTCACGCCAGCGCGTCACTGCGAGATCGCGCCACCGGGTGTAACCGCCGCCGGCACTCGTTACTGCGACATGGTAGCGACCGTTGGAGAGTAGATGCGCTTCCACATCCGCACTGTTGGGATCGGTGAACACGCGCATGCTGCCAATCTCTTCCGCCGAAGCCAGCCGAGTCGCGCTGGCTTCACTGGCATGCGGAACGATGGGTGCAACCGCCCTGGGAACGCGTTCTTGCAAGAGTAAGTCGGCCGCACGCATCATTGGATCGGCCAGGAAGCGGCGCTGCATCGGCTTGTCGAGCAGCACGTAGGCCAGCGCCAACAGGCTCATCCCTTCGTGATGTGCCATGAACTGCCGCACCGTAACGCTGCTCGTGCCCGGCGGCAAACGCGAAGGTGTGTAATCGATCGCTTCATAGAACCCGTAAGCACCTTGTTGTCCATCACCTGTCAGCCGCTCAAGATTGCGGCAGGCCGCTTCCGGCCTCACCATCAGGGCTAACACACTGGCATAGGGCGCGATCACCAGGTCTTCGGCAAGGCCGCGTTTCAATCCCAACCCGGGCACGCCGAATGCCCGGTACTGATAGGTTCTGTGTTGATCAATGGTGTTGTAACCCGACTCAGAGATACCCCAAGGCACGCCATGCTGCCGACCATACTCGATCTGCCGTTGGACGACGGCGTGATAGGTGTGGTCGAGTAGCGTGTCCTCGTAGTTAGGCATGACCAGCAGCGGCATCAGGTATTCGAACATCGAGCCACTCCAACTCAGTAGTGCAGGCTTGCCTCCGGAGCTTGTCAGCAGTCGACCCAGTGCAAACCAATGTTCTTCTCCGAAAGTGCCTTGCGCGATCACGATGAAGCTGGCCAGTCGCGCCTCAGACGCCAACAGATCATAGAAACTCGCGTCCAGCCGTCGCTCACTGACGTTGTAGCCGATCGTGAACAAGTTCCGGGTTGAACTGTAGAGTAAGCCGAAATCCATATCGGCCAGTTCTCGGGACTGAAGGGCGACATCCTCAAATTCTCGGATTCGCGAAGCGGCATTCTCTGAAGCCACAGTCAGCGCGGCATCCAATTGCTCGATCCAGTCTTTCAACTCGGGAGACGCCTGCAGCAGCAGAGCTTTCGTAATAGGCTGAGCCCATGTTTGCACTTTCGCGACATCGAGTAACGTGGCGGAATTATCCAAACGCCCGAGGACCTCGTACAACTTGCACAACCGTTCAACGTGCGCGTCAGTACCAGACGTTGCGTAATCGTTGGGAGTCGCGGGCAAGGTGAGCCACGCCGCCAGATGCAGCAGGTCGGTTTGATGATCGTAACACGAACGGGCATAGGCGTTGGCCCACCACACAACCTCTTCATCGCCATTCGCAACTGCTGCAGTCAGTTCAGTGGCATTCACTGACAACCGCGACAGCAATGCATTCGCGGCACTCAGCGACGTGGGTGGGTTGGCGAGGTCGTGAATTCCACATTCGATCTTGCGCAAGACGTCGGCACTGACCAACGGACTTTCGTTGCAGCGCGCCACTTCCAGCAGCACGCGAAGCGTGTCGCACAACCCGGAGAACATGCGCGGCGGCAAGAGACTCGTCTCGCTCATGGCCTCACAGCCACTGCTGAGTACCAGCAGATTCGCTGCGAGATTGCCGCTATCGACCATCGAAACGTACTGGGGGTGCAGGGGTGCGAGTGACCGGGTGTCGTACCAGTTGAAAAAGTGGCCACGATAGCGCTCCATGCGCGACAGCGTCTCGAACGTGTGCTGCGTTCGAGCGAGGAACTGCGCCGCTGAACAGTATCCGAAATCGAACGCCGCCAGATCGGCGAGCAACGCCATACCAATGTTTGTCGGGCTGGTACGGGACGCAATCTCCAGGCGTGGATTCTGTTGAATGTTGTCGGGCGGTAGCCAATTATCTTCTGCCGAAACGAACTCCTCGAAATACCTCCAGGTTTTCCGTGACAGTGTGCCAAGGAATTGACGCTGACTCTCGGAAATCTGGGGCGTTCGACGCGACAAAGGTTTGCTCAGCCACCAGACGACCAGCGGCGAGGCCATCCATAGAGCCAACCATGGTCCGGCGAGTGGCAGAACCTGACGATTGAAAACGGCGAGTGCCAACCATGCGCCAGCAGCCAGCAAGGGAGCGAATGCCATTGATTGGAACGTACCTGCGAGACTGCCATTAGCGACGCGTTCCGACTCACTCGCAGTCTTCCATTCCAACAGTCGTCGCCTTGTCCAACTCATGCGCCACATCGTGCGGACAATCGCGTCCAAGCTGACGTACGCCTCATAGGGTAATAAGGCAAGCGACAAGACATTATGGGCGAGTGGCGGTCCCAACGATTGCAACGCCCCGAGAAGATGCATACGGAGCGGCAAGTCCACCGGCTTTCGAAGCACTCGCGATGCAGCGTCCAATAATGTCGGCAGCACAACCACTCCGACGACAAGCAATAAAGCTGCGATCGCCACTTCTGACGAAACGAACCACGACATGAGCAGCACCAACAGCAAAGCGACGGGCACGACGCTGCGTCTCAGGTTGTCGAAGATCTTCCAACATGACAACGCCGAGATCGGGTTGCGAACGCGCCTTCCCGAACGGCTGCGGACCCAGGGCAACAACCAACCGAAGATCTGCCAGTCGCCTCGCATCCAACGGTGCCGACGAGAGATGTCGGCTTCGTAACGCGACGGATACTCTTCGTAAAGCGTCACATCAGTAGCCAATGCAGAGCGGCAATAGGCACCTTCAATCAGATCGTGGCTGAGGATCGTGTTGTCGGGAAAGTCGACGCAATTTTGTTCGAAGGAGTCGACATCGTAAATTCCTTTGCCAATGAATGAGCCCTCGCCGAAGAGATCCTGATACACGTCCGACACGACCCGCGTGTAGGGATCGACACCCGCCTCGCCTGCATAGAGTTGTGCAAATCGAGACCGCTGCGCGCTGGGGAGGCTGACTCCCACACGAGGCTGCAAGATGGTGTAGCCGTCAACGAGACGTTGACGTCGAGCATCGAACACGGGCCGATTCAACCGATGTGCGAGTGTCCCTACCAGAAGTCGTGCCGCGTCACGCGGCAACTGCGTGTCCGTGTCGAGAGTGATGACATAGCGCACGCTTCGCAGAACTGCCATCTCTCCAACAACGTCAGTGAAACGGTCCTCGGCACCACGAAGTGTGGCGTTCAGATCACTCAGTTTGCCGCGCTTGCGTTCGCGACCCATCCAGACACCTTCTTGGGCATTCCAGCTGCGCTCACGGTGAAAGAGAAAGAATATGTCAGAACGAACATGCGCGTACTTCTGATTCAACTGATCGACGCCTTCACACGCCTGACGTACGAATTCCTCGTCGCCAGGCATCGACTTTTCAGCCGCATCAACAAGATCCGTCAGTAACGCAAAATGCAGGCATGGGTCGAGGTTGGCAAGATACCGCACTTCCAATCCGTCCAAGAGATGCTCAACGCCGGCAGCGCTGGTGAGCATTGTGGGCACTGCCACCAGCGTTCGATGTTCGGGAGGAATTCCTTTCTTGAAGTCCATACGCGGCAGCGATTGTGGATTGAGTAATTGCGTCGCCAACCAGTTGGCGAAACCCACTCCCAGGATCGATGCACTGATCAGCGATGGTATGACGAGCAGCAACAACAGCGGCCAGCTCGTTTGCTGCAGCTGAGCCCATCGCAAAAACAACGCTGTGGCAGACAGTGTGACAAGCCCGATTGGCAGCAGGTAACACGTGAACGGAAACCTCCGACGCAGCTTGTCGAGAATGACGGTCGTCGAAAGCCGCATCTCGGCGAATCGCTCCAGCACCGGGCGGCCACGATCCACGAGATAGAAGCCAACGTGCGCCGCGCGATCTTCGGGCTTGTCGCGGGCGTGATTCTCGGACAGTTGCACCGCCTTTCTTGCTACCTCGTACTCCGAATGCTGACTACGCCGCGCAATGCCTTCGACTGCGTGCCGATAGCGATCGCGAGTTGCGAAGTCCATTTCTCGATAGACTCCGGACGGGTCCCCTGCGAGAGTCTGCTCGACCAGGCTGTGCTCGCCGACGAACTCACGCCAATCGTGAGAACGCAAGAACCGCAAACTATTGACACTGTTGCCGATGGAAACCTGATCGGCTGCCTGGGCTTGCCCTTCGGCACGGACCAATTGCTCGGTCGTTAATCCTTGATCGGCCAGGCGATGTTCGATCCAATTGTTGGCGAATGCGAAATTCGGATTTTGTCCATGTAAGTGGCGGGTGAGCTCTGCCAGGAATGCGCCGGAGAATGGAGGATCAGCGCGAGCCATGTCTGCGAGGACGAGAATCAAATCTGTCGGTTGTTGCTCGACGACGCTGACCATGCGATCGGCCCAGTCAGCGGCAAGATCACGGTCGCGCCGTGCGGATGCTATGTGGACCGCAACGCGACGCAGATTCTCAATCAACGCCAACCGTAACATCAACGGCAGCGCCCACAATTCACCGAGCTTTAATGACTCGACCGATTGATAGGACGCGATGAAACTGCCGAGGCTCGCGGAATCGATGCGTCCATCGACATGCGAGATCAGCTCCAACGCAATACCGTAGACACGCGGAAAACTGGCAGCCGGGCCATTGGCCAGGCGCGGAAGTTCACGGCTATATGAGGGAGGTAGAAGGCACCGGATGGCTCGGATTTGCTCTTCCACCAAATAGAAATTGTCGAGCAGCCATTCGGCAGCGGGCTCAATACGGCGATTCTGATCGGCGGAAGCCGATATCAGATCATAGGTCTCGACCAACACTTGCTGATTTTCATCGAGTCGTGGCAACAACTTGTCGCGTGTTCGATCCGCAGTCAGTTTATGCGACTTCGCGATCCCCTTCGCGTGGCGCTCGAGTTGATCGATACTATAGAGTTCCTCCCGCAATGGAAGTTCATGCGCGTGCTTGCTCAACGAAGAATTGTGATCGGCTGAATGTCGCCAGGACAGGATCCGCGATAGTCCTTTCGGGATAATGGGAACATGCACTTAACTCACCTTTCGTTGGGAACAGCTTCAGGCAATGCCAGGCCCACGCAAACCATTCGCGCACGCCGCGGCCTCTCCTTCCACCTAGTACTTAACTGCCCGGTTGCTGGTAGCGATTCAACCGACAAAGCGAGTCTTGGTGCGACGCAAGAAATACTGCGACATCTGGCGCTTGCTGCGCCACACGTGCATAAAGAATCGCTCCGTTGCGGAATTCGGGGCGAGGGCCAACAAAGGTCGGCGCCGGGAATGCCTAGCAATGGTCATGATGACAAAACCGTCGATGCTCGACAACCAACTGAAGAGCGACTTATCGATTTCAATGGTGCGGCACGTGATCAATATAAGTGATTGCCATTGATCTGACATAAATGCTTCGACCAATGTGCCCCGTGGAATGAGACCGATCGACACCAGCGGTCCAACGTCGACATCCACATCGTCCTCGTTGTCAGGCAACATAGAATCCAAAACCACTCTGCGCACACCGTAGCGTCCACTGCTCCTGTGGGTCCAACCGCCAGAAACTCCAGTGGACTCCCCAAAGGCCATTTCGTGACATCAGCCATGAACGCTTTGGGGCTGATTGAATGGCCGGCTCGCAATGAATTGTGTTCGACGGTTTCTCTCGTACCGTGGGATCGACAGCGGTCTGCCATCGGTGAGTAGACTGGAAGGCATCTTCACTCATCGAGTTACCAAAAACGGGAGGTTGAGCACGACGCTGACGTGTGTCGCCGGTTGGTGGAACCACGCATCGGAGCAGTTGCTGGCGGCCCTGGAGGCATTCCGATGCCGACGAGTCTGGAAACCGCGATTCAAAGCTACCTGCGCGCCAAGACTCTGGCGCGAGGAACACGGGACGAATACCTGTCGACCATCAACAAATGGAAAGCCTGGGGCGAGAAGGTCTCCCTCGAGGAGCTGGGGCGAAGGGAGGCACGGGAGTTTTTGGACTGGGTCTTTGAGCGGGCGGTCCAAGATGAAGGAACCAACCCCGGCCGCACGGCCAATAAGGCGGGTGAGCACCTGCGCGCGGTGATGTCGTGGGCGTGGGAGCAAGACCTGATTCCGACCCTGCCGCGGTTTCCCAAGGCTCGTCCGCAACGGGCAGTCGCTGGTCGGCACTACCTGACGAAGGCCGAGCTGAATGCCCTCTATTTTGCCACATACCGCATGCGGTGTCCCCGCGGTTGGCGGCGTCCGTTTCCCGTCGGACGCTACTGGCGCTGTGCTCTGGTGTTGTTCTTCAACTATGGGCTCGACACGGGAACGATCTGGAGGTCAACGTCCTTCCACGAACCCGTTCTATGGCGGCACATCACGTGGGACCGCCAGTCACCTGATGGCCGAGCGAAAGAACGGTCACGTTGGGGCTGGATCTTCTATCGGCGTGTCAAGTCGGGCAAGTCGTTCTATCGACCGATGAACCGTGTGGTCCTCGCGCACATCAAGAGCATCATGCCGGCAGAGCCACAGCCGAATGAACCTGTGCTGTACGGAGGCGGCACACGACCTAACCGCCGATTTATCCAGCTCTGTCGACTGGCCGGAATCCGGCCAAAGACCGATCTCGAAACCGGAGAGGAGAAGCCATGGCTGCTGAAGGATCTCCGGAAGACGTGTGCTACCTACTATGACGAGCACGTTCCCGAGTCGTCGATCGAGATCCTGGGACATTCCGTCGGAGGCGTGACCTACCGGCACTACGCTCATCGCGACCCCCTCGCATTCAGAGCCATCATGACGCTCCCGCAGCCAACGGCGTTCACGGGACTCGCCCGAGGCTTCGACGGCGAATGCCCCTGCTGCCGCAGAGCGTTCGAAAAAACCGGTTAGATGGTCCA
>CALOES010000014.1:0-23558 GCA_942492405.1 uncultured Planctomycetaceae bacterium | reverse complement strand
CCTGCGACGAATCGACAGTTGGAAGTCGCCAGTTTGCAGCGGAGAGTAGGTCGTAACGATGATGTCCAGCGTTTCGTTGCGATTGGCATGGATGTGGAGGTGGGAATTGTTTCCGCTGCCTCCGTCATCGTCCTCGGCAAAGATGTTCTGGGTTCCTGCTTCAGCCACTTGGACAAGTGTGTCGAAGCTGTTGCTTTCCAGGTCGATCACGTATTCACCGGCCGTCTGAAAGTGGACGCGGTAGATCATGTAGTATTGGCCGCCGGAACGCTGCACGTCGGAAGAAGCCAGCGAACGGAACCAGTTGCCACCGAAACGACCGACGGAGACCTGTTGCAGATCGAGCGTTCCCGGCCCGGTCGCCGACTGAATCTTAAGCTGAAAAATACCGATCTGCATGGGACCAGGCCGAGGTCAAGATCAGTCGTAGGTGTCCTCGCCCCCCGCGTCAAAGTGCGGGTACGGGGTGGTGCTGCCCGCGTCGTCATTGTTTTCAGCTTGAGGATGTTTTTGAATCCCCACTTAGACCCCTTGCAGGTCGGTGTCGAAGTCGGCACTTCTGCAGGTCGATGATGTGGCTTCACCTCCCTGCCGCATTTTGACGCGATAGATCATGTAGTACGCGCCGTTGGCCCGTTGCACATCGCTGGAGCCAGAGACCGGCCCCGGAGCCACGCCGAATCGGTCCACCGAAGGACCTGCTGCGGATCGAGAATTCCCGGTCCAGTCGTCGACTGAATCGAAAGTTGGAAGGCTTCAATCTGCATGGAACCGAATGACGTGATGATCAGGTCGTAAGTATCGTTGCCGAACGCATTGGAGTGGAGGTGCGAGGTTGGTGCTGCCGCCATCATCATCGTTTTCAGCCATAATGTTCAGCGTCCCCACTTCGGCCACCTGCAGATAGGTATCGAATGCCGAGCTTTCGAGATCGATGACGTACTCATAGGCGTGCTGGAAATAGACGCGGTAGATCATGTAGTAGGCACCGCCGGGTTGCTGGGCGTCACTGGCGGCCAGCGACCAGTTCCAGCTGCCGCCGAATCTGTCGACAGAAATGTTCTGCAAGTCCGGAGAACCGCCGGCAACGGAGGCGTATTGCACACTGCAAGTCAGCATCAGGGCGAGAGTCTAGGCAGTGGTGAAAGTACGAAGGGGGTTCATTGATTTCTCCTGGTTGGGTGTGTGAGTGTGTGTGGAATATTGAAGCGTGGAGTGGTTCTACACTTCCCTCTGCGAGGCAACTTGAATCCAGACAAGCAATTCCGCGATTTTTGTATTGCAAAGTCGATCGGTTTACGTCGAGGGACTTTTCAGAAGCTGATCCCCCGACGTTGTGGCACGTGAACGGCCGTTCTACATTGCCTGTCACGGTGGATTACTGCCGTGCAGTCAAAGTAGGTCCCGCTTGCCGAGCGGGACCTCAATCCCTCACTCCACCCAGACCTAACCAACTTCAGGAGTCCCGCTTCAGGCAGAAGGACCTGCTGGGTTGTTCAATCCTGTGATCATCGCCACCCGCAACGCCGAGGGGCTCGCCGAGATCAGTCTCCTTGCGCCCTGGTCGATTCGGGCGCGGTCGGTAGCAGGGTACGACGATGTCCCCGAGGTCAGGAGACCGGCAGCACGTTTGCTGAGGAACGCGGCTCTCAGGGCGACACAGACGGCTCTCTCTCTCAAGGACTGGTGCCTCGGCGAAGACAGCGGACTGATGATCGGTGCTCTCAAAGGCAGCCGGGTGTCTATTTCCGCCCGCTACAGCGCCTCGATGCCAGCGATGCGACCAACAACGAAGAGTTGATCGCAGAACTGGTCGGCACCCCTCGGGAGAAGCGGGGTGCGCACTGCATCAGTCATGTGGCCCTCTCCGACCCACGCAGGGAGTCGTGCGCGTCTCGGTCGAGGCGACCTGCCGAGGGGTGATCGTCGACGCGGCCCGAGGAAACAACGGTTTTGGCTACGACCCGCATTTCCTGATTCCCGAGTATCACCGCACATTCGGGGAGTTGAGTCCGCTCGTCAAGACGCTGCCTCAGTCATCGAGCTGGGCGTTCGCGCGCGATCCACGCTGATCGTGCAACATCGATCACTGCGTCGATTTAGGACTCTTGGTTCAGACATCCGAGATGGAATCTTGGGTCGCTCGACGCCGACTCGTCCACCGAATCTTGCCGCGAATCGGCGGATTCTGCCACTCGCGTTAACACCGCAACCTGTTTCAGTACAAATAGTTACGACGGTTTGCGGTTTGGCGGAAGCGAATGTGGCCGATGCTTTCGCGGCATCGCATCATCCCATATTGACCTCATTTGAGAGAGGCCATAAGTTTCCCCCGCCTTGGGGATGGTTGGGAGTCGCAAGACAAACAAACACTTGCTAAGGCTCCGAAGAATTCGCCCCGGAAATAGCTTACAGTCCTCAGCCCCCACTGGGACTCGCTGTTTCCGGGTTTTTTTATGCCGCATCGCGGCGGCTTGGCAACATGGAACCTGCGACCGACCGTTGCCAGTCGGAGGGTTGCTTCCGGACCTCAGGCTCTCCAAGTGTTCACGCTGCAAGGGTCTGCTATCATCGTCGCCCAAGCTTCGGGTTGTCATTCGCAATCCGTTTTCATCTGTCAAACGATCATCGCAGGACGACGAAATGCTGATGCACCACATATCCACTCGGGCGGCGGCGATTCTCACCGCGTGCCTCGTTGCAAGCCTTCCGGCATTTGCTGATGACGCCGAGGAAGCGGCCCCGGCAGTGGCCACCGAAACCGTGGAACAGGGCCGTTTCGAGTTGATGTCACATTGTCCGGAGTCTTCGAGCAGCCGACAGTTGAATCAAGATCGAAACCGAGGAATGAACCGACCTCAAAGTAAGTGCAAGCCGTCCCGCATGACGGTGGTGCAAGCAGGATCTGCTGATTCAAGTTTTGCGACCGACGAGTTGGATGAAAAAATCGAGCAAGTGACGAACGACGTTCAATTGGGACAACTCGCCATCACGGCGGCTCAACTCGACTTACAGTCGAGCGAACACAATTTGCCGCTGCAACTCGAAGAGTCCGAGCGCGGTCTGGCTCAGGCGCGTGAGGACATGACCTACTACAACGAGATCGGGGAACGGCAGACTGTGCGTTCGTCGGAAATCAGCGTGATGTCGTCGCTGGCCAGTCTCGAGTCGGCAAAGGAAGAACTGGAACAGCTTGAGCAGATGTATCTGGCCGACGACCTGACGGAAGAAACCGAGGAGATCATCCTGAAGCGCGCCCGGCAAGATGTCGAGTTCAGCCAGTTCTACTACGAGAGTTCCGTCATCTCTCACCAGGAACTGATGGATTTCGAGCTCGAACGCCGACGAATTCAGAAGGAGAGCAATCTTCGCCGCACCGAGATCGAAGCCGCCCTCACCGAGAGCCGGCTGCAAACCACGCTCGAACAAGATCGTATCGATCTCAGGAAACTGGAGTTGGCGCAAGTCGAAACCGAAGAGCAACTCGCCGATTTGCAGAACGATCGCGAACTGCTCGAAGTGCATGCCACGGTCGCGGGGCGCGTGATTTACGGCGAGTGCGATCGCGGTGCCTGGTCCGAGACATCATCCCTGCTGGAATCGCTCAAACCCGAAGGTTCTCCCTCGACCGACAAAGTGCTGATGACGATCGTCGTACCGGGTGAACTCTTCGTGCGAACCGACGTCAGTGAAGCCGACCTGCGTCATGTGATCGATCCGCAGGAAGTTCACATCGTCCCCACGATCGACTCCGACGCCAAGTGGACGGGAAGTCTTCGGGCATGCAACCCGATCGCGATTGACGACGACGTTTTCGACGCCACCTTCAATGTTGAGATCGGCCAATCGCCCGTCGAGATCATGCCAGGCATGACGTGCGACGTGATCGTAACAGCCCGCTTCAATCCCGAGGCCCTCACGCTGCCGAGTGAAGTGATCTTCGATGATCCCAGCGGTTCTGGCGCGAAACTCGTTTACCTGCAGACCGACGCAGGCCACGAGGTCCGAACGGTCACGGTCGGATTGAGCGACGACACCAGCACCGAAATTCTCGATGGCCTCGCAGCCGGGGATGTGGTCTTGAGCGATCAGCCTTAGTCGCGTGTGATTTTCTGTGTTGCGTTTTGTTCGGCGTGGGCCTTTCTTCAGTAGTTTGCCGATGATTTGTGTCACGATTGCACGCACGCGCCACAAGATGATCGTGGCGGAACACCAGGCTCTCGCGAAGCGCGGCGCGCAGCTGGTCGAGATCCGACTCGACTGGCTGAGCAAATCGCCCGACCTGCCGAGGTTGATTCAAGATCGTCCGACGCCGGTGGTCATCACTTGCCGGCGTCCCGACGATGGTGGTCGCTGGCGCGGGACTGAAGACCAGCGCCAACTGCTGCTCCGACAGGCGATTGTCTCGGGAGTCGAATACGTCGATCTCGAACTCGACCTCGCCGGTAAGATTCCCAGGTACGGCAAGACCAAGCGGATCATCAGCCATCACGACTTTCGGGAAACGCCGGAGAACCTTGAGTACCTGCACGCTCAACTCTGCAAGTACGATCCCGACATCGTCAAACTCGTGACCACGGCCAACTCTCCCGCCGACAACGTGCGGATGCTGCAGCTCGTCTCGTCGTCCGAAGTCCCCACGATCGGTTTCTGCATGGGAGAATACGGCATCGTCAGCCGCATTCTTTGTGGCAAGTACGGCAGCCCCTTTACGTATGCGGCCTTCAGTATAGATCGAGTCGTCGCGCCCGGGAAGATCACGTTCGACGAAATGCACAAGATCTATCGTTACGACAAGATCAACGAGGAGACGCGCGTCTTCGGCGTGATGGGCGATCCTGTCAGCCACAGTCTGAGCCCCCTGTTGCACAACGCGGCGTTCGAGCACGAAGGACTCAACTGTGTCTACGTGCCGGTGCGCGTTTCTTCCGACGAGTTCTACGACACGTTTCAAGCGTACTCGGCGCTCGAATTCCAGGGGTACTCGGTGACGATCCCGCATAAGGAAGTCGCGGTGAATCTGGCGAGCTATCACGACCAGTCGGTGGACGACATCGGTGCCACGAACACGCTCTACCAGAAGTCGCCGGGCCGCTGGTCGGCGACGAATACCGATTACGATGCTGCCCTGGCTTCGATTCGGTTGGGACTCTCGCAAACAGGGAACGACTCGATCGAGGGACGCCGTGTCGTGATGCTCGGTGCCGGTGGCGTCGCGCGCGCCATCGGCCTGGGGGTCGCAAGGGCGGGAGGAGTGCTGACGATCACCAATCGATCGCAGGATCGCGGAAAGCAATTGGCCGAAGAACTTGGTTGCCAGTTCGTCGCCTGGGAGAATCGCGGCAGCGCGTACGCCGACGTGCTCGTTAACTGCACGCCGGTCGGTATGTTTCCGGGCGTCGACGACACGCCTTACCCGCAGTATTGGTTGCGAGACGGCATGGTGGTGTTTGACACAATCTACAATCCCGAGAACACGCTGCTCATCAAGCAGGCGAAAGAACACGGCTGCAAGACAGTAAGCGGCATCGAGATGTTCGTCCGCCAGGCCGCCGCTCAATTCGAGTGCTTCGTCGAACACCCGGCCCCGATCGACTTCATGGTCCAGACGCTAAGGAAGGGCATCTCGGCCGCGAAGCATTGAGGGATGAGTTCGAGGTCTCGCAAAGGGTGAAACCATGAGAGGTGCCGGCGGCACAGAATCACTCCTTCACGTTCACCACAACGTTCTCGATTCGATAGGAGGGTTGATCTCCATTGTTCGCGGCTTCAAGCAGCCATAGCCTGTCTTCGTGGATGCGGAATGAAAGCTGGAACTCCATGCTGTCGGTCTGAATCGTCAGAGAACGGGGCGCGTATCCCTCTCCAACGGCAACGTAGTCGGAGAACGTTTCGACCGACTCGTCACCCAGCGGACTGTCGTAGAGTCGATGCTCGAGTACCGTTGCTGTCTGTGGATCGATCGTCAGCGTTCCGGAAGAAAAGCCTCGCGTGAAGAAGCCGTTCCAACCCGGGCCGATCCCCAGGCCGGCCCCGAAGCCACGACCCTCTTTCAGACGATAGTGCAGGACGGCCCGGTCGGCGCCGATGTCGACTCCGTGAAAGACGATGTTCTCCGGCTGCGAGAACAACCAGCGGAGCGGCGGCATGTAGGCGAAACCTCGCTGTCGCGAGATGTCGCTCCACGCGGGACCGGAGGGAGAGTCCTGAGTGATCGTCACATGTGTCGCTTGCTCGTCGGCGTCGATCACATCGTACTCGTAGGATTCGATCGCCGCCGATGGCCTGGCGTTCCATGGAGTAGCCGCCACGGCCACTCGCTCCAGTAACGCCAGTGCCTCTTCCTGCGCATCCGCATCGACCGGAGGTCCGAATTGCGGATCGGGGATGACGAGTTCCGCTGCGCGATCGTTCCCGATTGCGTCCGTGACGGATTCAATGACGATGTAGGTCGTGTCGCTGCCGGCGTCGACCTCGAGTCTGGCTCGTATCTCATAGAGTTGCGGATCGGTCAACCGGAAGGGAGGCGAGACGATCTCGACTTTGGTTCGACGGTTCTCGCGGCGCTGTTCCTCGGCGACTTCCGAATCGTCGGTTTCGATGACGGTCCGCTCCCGCACCAGGACAAGATGCAGGTCTTCGTTGAGCGGGAGCATGTCGAAGTACGATCGATCACGAAACGCATTGCGCGAGCGGTAGTCGTAGCGGCGACGGTCGACCATTCGCCCGCGTCGAATCATCAACGATTGCGACCAGCCTACCGGAGAACCGGTTGGCAGATAGACGTGAGTTGCAGCAGGTGTCCCCAGGACGAAATCGACTCGCCGAGGTGTCTCCGTATCGGGATCCTGTAGTTCAGGACCGATCTCGTCGCGTGAGACCTCATACCGTCCCGGCAGAGTCGCCGACAGTACAGGGATATACTCAAAGGGCTTTGATTCAAAGATGTAATGGCCGTCGGCATCGGTCAGGACAGTCGTATTGCTGCAGAACGAGCCGATGCAGTCAGCAATCGTAACGCTCGCCCCCTCGATCGGTCGGCCGTGCTCGTCGGTCACATGGCCTTCAAGAAATGGGTCGGCACCGAGCGTCGAAGTGATCGAACAAACCGCCAACCAGCAAACAACGTGCAAGGCTTTCATCAGCTCCCTCCAGATTTTGGTGCCCGTTGGAACCGTCGCAGACTTCCCATCGACGTGAGTATTCTACCTCGGCTCGAACACGACATGAATCCCGGTGAACTCCGGCCTGAACCATCGGCCTCATCCAAGTTGCGCGAGCGGTGCTGATTCGAGAAATGAGAGACGAAGATGTGACTCCCCGCCCCTCATTTCTCTTCTCAGCACCCGGCGAGTGAATGAGCCGCTGCGTCACTCAACACGGGCTCCCCCGTAGGGTCGATCGGCCCAGGCGGGCGCCCTGCGCGCCCGGCCCTGGTTGTTGACTTTGGATTCAGGCATCATCCCGAATGCATATCTAAAGGCATCCGGGATGATTCTGGGTTGCCGAGCGACAATCTCCGGTAGCAAGCGAATGAACTACCGGAACGGTTTGGAGGAGTGAGTTTCGTCGCTGCTCGGCTCCAGTTGAAGAACTCAAGCACATCGTATCGATGGCGGGTAGACTCTCTCTGCCACCATGTGCTTCGAAATGAGTGGTGCGGCGCTACGAGTGAGTGTCGGGGCGTGGGAGAATGTCTCATGCGCTCTCCCAATTCGATGCAGAGTCAATCCCCTCACCAACGGCCGGCTCTGTTGTGAGCCGGCCGTTGAGAGAAACCGGCGCTGCCACTACCAGTGGTTGTACAGCACCGGTTGGTGGCAGGTCGGAAAGTCGGCATGCACCGCTACAAGTTGCGGAAAGCCACATGCGGGACGAACCAGCAAACACGCATGACCACCATGACACACGACGGCATCACGCAGCAGATCGTGGAAGTGCGCCCGTGACTGAATTGTCTCGCCGTTGATGGCATGGATGGTGTCGCCGCGTGCCAGGCCAAGCTGCTCCGCGAGTCCGCCGCAGATCACGCGCGTGATCCGCATCCCTTGCCCGCATACGTAATGACCGTTGATGTCGAGTTTGGGCTGCTGAATGCCCGGGTTCGCGATCGGCACGACCGACGGACTGGGTCCGGGGATCGACTGCTGCACTTGGTGGAACTGGTGTCCATGATCGAATTGCGGCACCGGAGGAAACTGCTGACCGTAGCCGGGCTGCGACCCGTGATTGTGGTCGTCGTGCTGGAACTGCGGTCCCTGATGGTGGTCGTCGTCGTGACCGTGGCTGCTCTGGCGGATCGAATGGTTCAGCAGCGACTTGAAGAAATCTTCGATGTCGTTCGCCGATGCAGGCGACGTCATCGTGAAGGCGAGCACAGTGGCAACCAGAGTTGTTGTGCGGATGATCATGATCGGCTCCTCGAAATGGCGTGAGATGGTGTGTGAGGCAAATTCGAAAGCGTCGATCTGACGGATGACGCTTCAAATCTCCCCGAGTCTCACTCTGCGAGAGCCGGCCGCCTGCGGGGACATCGAATCCTCCATCTGCAAAGCACTTTGCCAAAACCCCTTTTTTCTTGGGAGATGTGTGGTCTTAGCAGCAGGAAAGGGTGTGCCTGACGAACGTCATTGATCACACGATTCTCGAGGAAGTCGCTCCCTGATCACGTCGAAGTGCTGAGTGCGGCAATTCACGCTGAAGGAAACGCGGCCGTTCGGCGGGTGGCTAGGCTCGACCAGCGGGAGCCCTCTTGCTGGAAACGACAACGCGGACGGAACCATTCGGCCCCATCCGCGATGCGTTGGCTCAAAAGATTTCGTACCCGTCGAACGAAACGATTTCGACAGGCAGTCGATCGACTCATTGGGACTGCATTCCTCCTTGCATCTGTTCTTCGTAGGAGGGGTCGTTCTCAAGTTGCTCCATCTCTTCGTTGGCTTCCTCATCGACTTCGGGAGCGCCGCATCCGACCATTGCCGAAGCGAACAACACGAGCAAACCGGTTTGCAAAAGCGTTCTCATGGAAGCTCTAACCTCACTGAACTGTGAAATGAATGAACAATGTCAAGAACCAAGCTGTCACGAAAACTCGCTGCCTCGAGTCGAGCAGCGAGTGGGCTCGAACGCGTCAGCTTCGACCACTATCGAACGGCGGCTAGAACGACGCGGGTTGTCCATCATCACGCGTACAGAGTCGACGAAGGGTTTCCATGTCGATGCTATTGCTGATGAACTCCACTCGACCGTCTCCGGTGGCAACGAATGCCCCTCCGTCGTGGGCCGAATAGAGACCATGGTTGGAACCGAAGTTTCCGCCCACGCCGTTGTTATTGAGAATGTCGGCGGGATTCGTCAGTCGTTGATCCCCCGGCTTCCACGTCTTCACGAAGTTCGGCGGATAGCGCACGAACGTGAGATTGAACATTCTTTCCCAAGTTGGCTGGATGGCATTTGCAGGCGATCCCATCAACCAGCCATGCACGCCTTGAATGCTGATGGAGTTCCCGTTGAGGTCTCTGGCAAAGTCGCCGGCTTCGCAGAGGACGATTTGATTGGAGGGACCATCGGTCATGTCTTGAAACCCCTTGGTTTCGGTGGGGAGCATCACGCCACCGAAGGCGATCAGCCCGTTAGTGGCCGCGCCGCAACAACCGGTGCGTGTGCGCTGCGGATGGACGGGTCCGTTGATGAATCCATCGCCATCAGAAGCACCGCCGACGCCCATGTAGTGCGGCAGCACCAACTGGTTACCACTGCCGGCGTCGGCCGTCTTGGGTAATGAGCTCGACGGGCAGAGCATAATCTCCATGACGACGCCGTGTCCGGCCTGGCCGTTTTGCCAGCCGGCGGGATCGCCGTTCCAACTCCAACCCGGATGCGTTCCCGAGAACTCGAGCTGATTATACAGCGGAGCCTGATCGACGAACGGCAGGATACGTGCCCACCACGAAGGCCCCCAGCCACCGACTGACGACGCCGTCGTGCCGTTAGGAAACGAGTCGTACTGATCGTGATAGTTGTGCAACGCAAGAATGAGGTTGTGCAAATTGTTGCGACAACCCGTGCGGCGTGCGGCCTCGCGCGCCTGCTGCACGGCGGGCAGCAGCAGCGCGATCAAGATCGCGATGATTGCAATCACCACGAGCAATTCAATCAGCGTGAATCCTCGTCGTTGACTTGAATGTGTTCTCATGCCAATCTCCAAAAAAGATGGACGGAAGGAAAGGACGGAAGAAATACCCGCATGTGAAGATCGTGGACGCAGAATTGCGACATATCGAAGTTAGTTGAAGCGTTCAAAGTTTGCAAGTGGCCGTTTCAATTGGCGTTAGGGGATGGCAACCGAAATCCCTCTCCCCGGCCCTCGACGAACAAGTACTCGCGATTGATCTCCAGATCGCCGAAGACCTGCGTCTCTCCATCGGGCCATTCGATCTCCAGCGAGTCGATGATCTCGTTTTCACCAACACCGAATGTCAGTTGACGTTCATTGCTTGTCATGTAGCCGTCACCGGCCGCCAGTTGCGTCCGCCATGTTCTGCCGCCTGCCGTTAACGTCAGTTTGGTGCCTATGGCATCGCGACTGGAGGAAGTGCCTCTGAGATGCACGCGCAGGGCATTTCCGACTTCGGGCGACTCGTTGGTGACGAGCGCTACCGGCGAATAGAGATGCAACACGCACAAGTCATCGAGCAAATCACGGTTCCAGTCGAGCCTGCAGACGGTGCGCCCCAGGTAGAGGCCCTCAAAGTATCGGCCCAGGGAGCCGGGATCGAGTAACTGAAACCGACCTGCGCCGACGTTGTGATAGTATTGAGGAGACATTTCATCCGGCTCACCCGTCGCGTTCGAGCGATCGACATGGCCGTTGGTCACGAATGCATCGAGCCAACCGTCAAGATCGCCGTCGACGAACTCGGTGCCAAACCCCAGCGTGGACAAGCTCGACGCGTAGAGATTCGACTGCCGCGTCTGGTCGGCAAACTGCCCGGGCGCGGTCTGAAAGTACATCGTATTCGCGTCGCCGTAGAAGTTGGTGATGAAGATGTCGTCCCTGTGGTCGCCATTCACGTCGCCAAACGCCACGCCCATCGTCGCCTGGCTTCTCCCGCGACCATCCACCGCCAGACCGGTGAGGATGCCCGACTCGACGAATCGCAATTCGCCCCCTGGCTGCGACCGATTGAAGTAGAGAAAGTTCGGTGTGGTGTCGTTCCCCACGAAGACGCTGATGTTCCCCGAATCGTCGAGGTCGGCCGCCAGAATCGCCAATCCCTTTCCTTCCGATTGCACGACGCCACATTCCTGAGTCACTTCCTGAAATCGCCCGTCTCCCAGACCCAGATACACACGGTCCTGTTCCGCCGGAAACAACGTCGGCGCGCAGGTGAGCGGTTCCCCGTTGCGCCGGCAGCGTCGGTCGAACACGCTGGCGCGATCAAGATAGTTCACCACATACAGGTCGGGAATCGCATCGTGATTGAGGTCGACCAGGATGCTGCTGAGCGACCATTCATCCCCCGCCGTCCCTGTTTGAGACGTGACCTCCGTGAAAGTGCCATCTCCGTTGTTCTCGTAGAATCGGTTGCCATACAGGTTGCAGACGTAGAGGTCTTGGAACCCATCGTTGTTGAAGTCCCCCGCCGTCGCTCCCTGACTGAAGACTTCGTCTCCCAGACGTGTCGACTCGGTCACATCGAGAAAGTGTCCGGCAGCGTTGCGAAAGATGCGATCGGTTTCTCGAATCGTGTCATCATCTCCTTCCCAGATAGCAGCTCCTTGCGTCAGGTAGAGATCGGGCCACAGGTTCTGGTCGAAATCGAGCGCGACGATTCCCCCTCCTGTCGTCTCGAAGATGTGCTCCATGCCACGCACGCCGCGCGATCCGTTGAAGTAGGTGAATTGGAGACCGACTTCCAAGGCGCGGTCCTCGAACCGGATATCCCCCACCGCGTTAAAGAGCGACTCTCCCACCTCCTGCTGAATCCGCGGCCAGTCCGGGACCGAATAGCTCGACAAATGCTCAAGGGACGCCAGAAAATCCCGGGGCTGAAGCTCGGCACTGCGATGGCGCAGCAGTTCCCCATACTTGTACAACCCATCCTTGATCCATTGATGCGTTTCCCATTCATAACGGAATGAGAAGTGACACATGGCGACGGCTTCCCAGTAACGACCGATCGACTCGAAGTCGGCCATCAGCCTTTGCACCCGCTCGGGCGTCGGTTCCGCATAAAACTCGGGAATCGTCAGTTCGATCCGCGCAAGTGTCTGGGCGCGCGTGCCGATGGCCTCGGCGAGCTCGGGCTGATCGAGTTGCACGAGGACTTGCGACAGCATGTAGTTCGCTTCGACATGAGTCGGAGCCCGCAGGAGAGCCTCATAGAAGCAGCGCGCTGCGGGTTCATGATCGTTGCGTTGTTCCGCCAGCAGGCCGCGATTCATCCAGGTCCCTACGTGTGAATCGGCACCGGCTGGCAGTTGCCGATCGAGTTCAAAGAACTCTTCCAGGCGTCCCGCTTCAATCAGGATCCGCCCCAGTCGAATGCGTGGCTCGACGACCGTGGGGGCCCGCGCGATCACTCCGCGCAAGAGCGTCTCGGCCCTTTCCGGATTGTCCTGGAGGAGTTCCAGATTGGCCTCGGCCAAATCCGGGCGCCAATCATCGGGACGAAAGTCGCGGCACAACGCCATGAAGCGCTCATCCTGAATGAAGCGGTTCTGGGGACAGCCGACGATGTGAATCTCCGACGCCCCGAACAAGCCTTGCTGAATCATGCGCATCGTCGGTTCGACCGACTCCCATGTCCTCCCCTGAACCTGCATCAGGTATGCGAACCGCTTGTTCGCCAGAAAGTCGTCGGGCCAATGATCGAGCACGAAGCGAAAGCTCTCTTCCGACTGCTCCATGTCGCCGAGCATCAGCCAGCGTTCCCCCAGTCCGCGATGCGCCAGCACGGCGAGATCGCCGGCATCGTCTGGCACCGATTGATAGTACGCGATCGCGCGGAAGTGCTCATGCAGGCCCGACGCGGCATCACCCGCGACGACGGCGGCTGCAAAACAATCGGGATCCTGGCGGAACGATTCCGCGGCCAACGCCTCAACGACAGGCATGTTTCTCTCGCCGTACGCACTTGCCGCGCGCCACAGCAGGCGATCGGATTCACTGCTGAAGATGACGACGGGAGCCAGCACGAGCAGGAAGCCGACCGCGACCGCGCATGCGAAACCGTAACGGATCAAATCGTCGCCGCGACGAGGCATCGCCTCCACCTTCAACGAAATGGTCAGGTCTTGTTCGATTCCCGGTCGCGATCGCAGATCGCGCCCCAGATCACAAACGCCACGCCCAGCACCGACAAGATCATACTGGCGGGGTACAGCACCTCGCTGGCAAACACCTGATTGGGAAACGGCACGAGTTGCGAATGCGCAAACGCCTGCTCGGCAGTAAGTAACAGAATCGCACCCGTGATCATTCTCATAACAACCGAGTCTAGCCGCGATGGAATCGACAGACAATCAATCGTGATGGACGTACGCGCAACCGCGACGGTAGGGGTGAAAGGCTTGAGGCGCGGGACTTGAGGCTTGAATGAACCAGATGTCCGGCAGCTTCAAATACTGTCAGCCATTCCCCCGGCGACTCGCCGGAGGCGAAACGCACACTCAAAAGGACACCCCATGCTCAATTATCTTCGCAATCGCTTTGCCACGGCTGTCCTCAAGGCTCGCTATCAACGGCTCGTGCATGAGCGGTTGCTGGAACTGACCGAGTCGTCATCCGAATCGCAAGCTGTCAGTGAAGACCCGGGGCGGTGGCAACAGGTAGGGGTTGAAGGGCGAGGGCTGTCGCCGACGGAGGTGGCCGACCTGCGGACGCGGGCGAGGGACTTCGTGCAACACAATCCACATGCCCGGCACATTCTCAGGTTGATGGAAGCCTATGTCGCCGGCCCCGAACTGATGGTGTCGGCTCGCCTGATCCCCACGACCGCCGATGCGATGCAGGCTCTCAAGTCGATGAGCGAGATGATCGCTCCCGATGCGCAGCAGTTGCTCGATCAGGCGAGTCAGTGGTGGAAACGCTTTCTCGATGCGAATCATCGCCACTACTCCTTTCGCGAGCATGCCCGCCGGACGTGGCGCGATGGTGAGGCATTCTTGCGAATCTTCAATGAGCAGCAGGGTCCGCCGAGTGTGCGGTTCATTGATCCCGAATGGATCGGGTCCACGCGCGAGGCTCCCGACTCACAAGGCATTGTGTCTGAGCCGGGCGATGCCGAGTCGCCGACAGCGTATTTGCGAATCGATCCCGCGACCGGCGATCTGGCGGAAGTCATCCCCGCCGACGAAGTGCTGCACACACGCATTGGAGCCGACAGCAACGAGAAGCGGGGCGTCAGTCTGTTCGCCCCGTTGCTCGACACGCTCGAAAGCTACGACCGCTGGCTGCAGACCGAACTCCTCGCCCGTAAGCTGCAGGCCTCGATCGTATTGTGGCGTAAGGTGCAGGGATCGCCTTCCGAGGCGCTGCGGATGAGCGAAGCCAACGCCGACGGCACAACTTCGACCGGGGGCCGGCGTGAACGCATTCAGCCGGGAACGATTCTCACAACGAATCAATCGACCGAGATCGAGTTTCTGCATCCCAAGACGAACTTCACCGATGCTGTGCCTTTGGGAAGGATGCTGCTCCTCTCGGTCGCAGCGGGTGCGGGGTTGCCGGAGTTCATGCTCACCTCCGATGCCTCGAACAGCAACTACGCCTCAACGATGGTGGCCAAGGGGCCTGCGGTAAAGATGTTCCACAGCGAGCAGCACTTCTTCTCGCAGGAATGGAGCAGCCTATGGAAGGGAGTGATGCAGGCCGGCATCGAGC
Source organism: uncultured Planctomycetaceae bacterium (assembly GCA_942492405.1). Taxonomy (GTDB): domain Bacteria; phylum Planctomycetota; class Planctomycetia; order Planctomycetales; family Planctomycetaceae; genus JANNSB01. Next base: position 8,671 of record CALOES010000014.1, on the reverse strand, counting down.
AGGGTGAATTGCCGAGCGACCTGTTCGAACGCATTGAACCGGCCTGGACGTTCCCCGTCGTCGTGAACCGCGACCGCGCGAAGGAACGCCTCACCGATGCGCGCCTGGTGCAGACGAAAGTCCTCAGCCGAGCCGAAGTCGCCCGCAGAGACGGTGTCGACCCCAGCGTAATGCGGTGCGAGATGGCGGAGGAAGCTGACTGAACGAGAATTGATCTCGACTTCTCCGTTCGCAACTTCGCACTTCACACTTTCCGATCCTCGATGCCCAGGTGCTGCTCGATGAGGTATTCGAGAGCACGGGCGATGTCGGCGTCGTTGTTGCGAGGGAGGAGTTTGATTTCGCGGCCCGACTTCGTGCGGGCACAGAGAGTGTGATTCATCAGCCCCTGTCCTGGGTTCGGAGTCTTGTTGTTGTTGAGTTCCTGCTTCACATACAACTGATCGATCTCGTCGACCGACAATTCCTGCGCCTTCCCTGCATAAATCGGGCCGTGCGAAAGTGTCAGCTTTCCCGATCGTACACTCACTTTTGTCGAGTTGCAGAGGTTGACGGCACACGCATAGAGCAGTCCCAGCCCGACAGCGACATGCACGATGGGAAACAGGAGCATGATGATGCTCATCGCACCCATCTGCCCCATCATCGAAAAGCCGATCGAGTACCAGCCGACGAGGAATCCATTCCACGCGATACAGAATGGAATGAGCATCAACCCCGCCGGGCTGAACCAGCGCCAGGTGATCGTCAACTCGTTGCCATAGTCGTGGACGACGAGCTTTTCAGGAATGACGACCGGCCCTCGATCGAACGCTTCGCTTGGTGCGTCAACTGGCGCAGGGCGGGGAACAATGACGGCAGTGCCGCAGAACTGACAGTAGAACTGCACCCGCCGATCGGGCACTTCCAGAGGCGCGGCACACGCGGGGCAGTTGAGTTTGATGACGTCGGACATGCCGTCAGTCTATCGGCATGCGCGACCCGTCTCCAGCAGCGAGCGTCACTCCGTCGCGGTCTGTTCCTTGATGAAGTCGATCTCGACCTGTATGCGCTCGGCCTGAATGACAAGGAGATCGGTGTGTGCAGCCGTCGCCGTTTCGACGCGAGCTTCCATCATCGCTTCCAGGTGTTGAAACAACTCCAGTTGCCGTCTGCGAATGGCGATTCGCTCTTCGGGTTCGCGGGCGAGATCGAGTTCGGCGTTCAGCAGGTCGTTCGATGCGCGAAGCAACTCTTCCTGAGTTCCGATGCCTTGCTCGTAGCGAACCTGCTTGGCATCAACCAGTCGCTGAAGAATCTCAACACGCTGTCGTTGCAGGCTCTCAATCTGATCGCGGGCTTCGTCCTCGGAAGGTTGTCCGGCGCTCTCGCGTTGCGACCAGAAACTCAACGCCAGAACCAACGCCATCAACGACAACAGGCGATAGTCGAACTTGAAGATTCGCATGACATTCTCCTGAAGTGAATGTGCCGACAACCGGGGAGATGGTTCTAGGCTACCGCCCGCAGGCGTCAGACTCCAGGGGTGACCTTGCAGCACCCAGTACTGACTCCTCGGACGACTCACTTCACGCGCACCATCTCGTAGAGCGTGTCGACCAGGCCGATGGCGACATCCGAAAGGTGGGTCTCCAGCACGATGCGCAGCTTACGGACGGCGTCGCGACGACGGTTGATTCCTTCGGCCGCGCGCACCACGCCGCCGGGGTTCAGTCCGCCACCGACGCCGAACATGCTGCGCAGTTCGATCCAGTCGTCGGCTTCCCAGTCGCGAAAGAGGTCGGGGCGCTCCGACGCGACCTGACTCACGGCGGGGTTCGTAGCGGCATCGAAATCGTTTGTGATGACCTCCGGAGTGGTTGAAACTCCGCCATTGCTCGACGGAGGCTCGGCGAGCAATTCATCAACCTCGATTCCGAGTGATTCGGCCAAACGGTTGAGTGTCGCCAGTCGCGGCTTGTCGGTATGCCCTTCGAGCAGGTGATAAAGCGTGGTGCGGGAGATGCCCGCCTTTTCGGCCAACTCACCGAGATCCCACCCCTTGCGGGCACAGGCCATGCGAACGATGTGACCCAGGTCGGACATATGGAATTGGAAGACTGGGGTCAGGGGTTACGTCATCAAATCGAGGTGGAGAGTACGTCTACTTCAGCACATAAATCAACTCAACAGAACATAAGTGTCACTCCGTGCGGTTCTCGCTCGCAACAAGTGCATCTTTGTTCACTTTTTGATTGACTGACAACGAGTGCGTGACTACGATCGTCACTCGAAACATGACCAGAAACTGTCGGCCCCCGGAGAGGTCTCATGAGCTTGCCCCCGAGCGAACGTCGTCACCAGTGCTGTTCCGCGAAACGTGAAATGATGTATTTCAGACCGGAATGGCAGTGTCAAAAGACGCGACCTGCACATTTCGTCAGCTCGGCAACGCGTGGTGAATTGCCACTCGTCGAACGGCGACTCGCCCAGCGGGACGGCTTGTCGCACGCCGATTGGCCGACGGTCTCGCCGATCAAAGGGCGTTCATAAACGTTGTGGTGTGTTCGGAATGACTAGATCTCCCGAGGCGAGTGATGGGCAGCGTGCGTAAACAGGTGTCGTTCTTTCTCCCACTTCCGCAGTGGGTTCTGATCCGCAATGAGGCGATCCGCCTGGGAATCCCGATCACCGAACTGTGCCGACGGTGGATGAGCGACGAAATGCGCAGGCTGGAATCGTCGTGCGAGACCAGTTCCAACTCCTCGCAGCCACAGCGCAGACAATAAACGCTTTAGCCCCCGGCGAGTCGCCGAGGGGAACACGGCTGTCGATCGGGCCGAAGCGAACATTCAGGATGAACGCTGGATTCCCCCGGTCATTGACCGGGGGCTAAGTGGCAATTGGTCATCAACGAATCGTCGCAGCAGCCAATTCAATGTGTGTTCTGTTCTCGCGCGGGTGTCGACTTCGTTCAGCACTCCGTCATCCTTGGTCTCTGCGGCCTCGATTCGCTGAAAACCGTGCATTTCCAGCCGCCAGCACCATTTTTCCTGTTCAGCCGACGCATTGACGCGCTCGCGGATCCTGGCGGCCCAGACGAGGCCGAAACGGTCGCGAAAGTCCGCCCACATCTGCTCCAGGGGGTCGGAATGCCGTTCGCCGGCACGGGAACCGTACCAGCCCGCCAAAGCCGCCAGCCCCAGGCAGGGATACGCGGCGAGGTGCCAGACGGGACTCAGATCAACCAGCATTGTGAGCGGCAGCAGCGTGAAAGCGATGGCGGCAGCAAAGAAAACGACCGTCAGCGACCAGCGGGGGATCAGCACGTAGTTCCCCAGTCCCATCACGGCGACCACAGCGATGCCCAAGGCCGTCGGCGTTTCGATGCTCAATGGGGCAGGGGGGTCGCCCGAAAACCAGACCGTCAAGGCGGGCCACCCGAGTACGGCGACTAACGGGACGAGAACGAAGCCGTTCCAGACTCTGACGCCAGGGCGTTGAGCCCCCAGGACGGCAATCAGTGGGCAAAGGGCAATGATGCCGGTCCAGTAGAGGGCCTGCTGATTAAGAACCTGGGGGAAATGCGCAAAGGTTAACGATCCGAGTGAGATTCCGTAGGCGATCGCGGCAGCCCAGGCCCAGCGGATGGCGGTCACCAGGGTGGTCTGTCGGGTCGATTTTTTCAGGCGGAAGAGTCCGGGAAGGAGGGCAACCCATCCCAGCCAGGCAATCACGAGCATCGGCCAGGGCATCGGAATGGGGTCGAGAGGGGTGTGAATGCGAAAGTTTTCCGGATGTTCCGAGTGTGACTGGGGCCTACGGCTGGATCAACCGTCACATTCCGCACGTTCGGAATCAGAGCGGGGGGGTGGGAGGAAAACTGACGCAACGGATCGAACTCATGGGCCGGTCAGGCCGATCCTTCCTGCAGATGGACCCATGTTGGATTTGTTGCGGATGCAGGACGCACGCACCACATAAGATGGTGTAGTTCTGGGCCGCTTTACCCCAGGAATGGCAAGGAGACTCGACCATGAAATGGACAAGCTTTGTTGTCGCCCTCGCGATCGTCGCCAGCGCTTCCAGCGCGAACGCCGGTCTCTTCGGCCGATTGCACTGCGGCTGTAGCAATGCACCTAGCTGCTGCTGCCCGGATGATTGTTGTGATACGTCGTGCTGCTGTCCTTCGGACTGCTGCGACGACGGCTGCGGCGATGGCTGCGGCTACGGCGACTGCTGCGGCGACGATGGTTGCTGCCCGGATCCGTGCTGTGATCCAGGCTGTTGCTGCCCGGATCCCTGCTGTGATCCAGGTTGCTGCTGCCCGGATGATTGCTGCGATCATTGCTGCGATCATTGTGCCCCCGCCTGTGGATGTGGACCGCGACATGGCCGCCGTAACGTCGGCCGTTGGTGGCGCGATTGCTGCGACCGCGTGCGAAACGCCTGCGGACGCGGCCACCATTGCGGCCACAACAACGGCGGTTGCTACGACCACAGCTGCTGCTGCCCGGATGACTGCTGCGACATGGGTTGCTGCGAAGATCCCTGCTGCGATCCAGGCTGCTGCTGCCCGGACCCCTGCTGTGATCCAGGCTGCTGTGCACCATGCTGCAACTGAACATGCATCCCTGATGCATGCCTAGAGTATAAGGACTAAGGCCCAGGCGAACCGAGACGCTATCCCCAGTATCAAGGGTCGCTACAGCCGACACATCCTGAAGAATGATCAGCAGGCGTCGAATCCTCGGATTCGACGCCTGTTTTTTTTTCGGCACAATCGGCGGGGGTCCGGCGAGAACTGCCGGGAATTCATCCGAAAGACTCCTGAACTCGTCGAGGTGGGTCGATCACTTTAGTCAGGTGGACCCAAGTCGTTGTGTCGCGGAAACAAGTCGAAACACCACCCGACGGTGTGCTTGTTCCGCAACGTTCCCAACCCCCGGAATGTCAGGAGACCTCAAGATGAAGTTTGCACATCTCTTTGCTGCCCTCGTGGTCGTCGCCAGCGCCTCCAGCGCCAACGCCGGCCTGTTCGGGTGCGGTCACGGCTGCGGCTACGGCCATGGCCATGGCTGCTACACAGCCCCTAGCTGTTGCTGCCCGGACGACTGTTGTGACGTGAGCTGTTGCTGCCCGGACGACTGCTGCGGTGATTGCTGCGTCGATCCTTGCTGCGGCTGCCCCAGTGATTGCTGTGATCATGGTTGTGACGTGAGCTGCGGTTGCCCAGACGCCTGCTGTGAGCCCTCTTGCTGTGCTCCCAGCCATTGCTGTGCTCCCTCGAGCCATTGCGGACCTCGCCGACATGGCCGTTGCGGCCACCATTGGCGTCACTGCCGTGGACACCGCCACTGCTGCGGTTACGATCACAGCTGCTGCTGCCCGGACGACTGCTGTGAGCCGACCTGCTGTGCTCCCAGCTGCTGTGCTCCTTGCTGCAACTGAGTGAATGATGACGAGTTTAACCGCGAGAGTTTGAAACGCTTTCCCCTGCCCATCGGCTCTCTCGGCTGAAACTCGACTGCTGAACGCAGGCGTCGAATCCCCCCAGATTCGACGCCTGTTCTTTTTTTGGGCCGGTGCTCGCGCGTCGATGGTCGGAAGCGGCCAGCCAGCCTGACGCGCAACCGCGAGGGTTTGAGTGGAGCTCCACTCATGAATCATCCGACGAATTTGAATTCCGCAGTCAACCGACAAAGGATCGCCGCGATCGGACACGAGATCGCGGGGCGCGATCCCCTGGAATTTCGCAAACTTCTGCGTCTCGATGCCGAATTCGAATCGCGGTGGTGCGATCAGGTCCAGTCCTGGCAGCATCGCGATCTGTTGTCGCTCGATCCTGCTTGGAGGCAACTTGCCGGCCTTGCGCCAACGTGGCCCGATTCGAAAGTGCCACGCCGTCCCTGTTACCGTGCCTACATCGAGAGGCCGCGCGGACATTCAAAGACGACCGACATGGCGGTGCAGATCGCCTGGATCCTGCAATACTCTTCCCGCCGCGTGGCAGGTCTCGCCGCTGCCAGCGACCAGGACCAGGCCGGACTGATTCTTCAGTCGCTGCGCCGGCTGGTTGATCACAACCGCTGGCTGCATCGCGATCTGACGTTCACACAGCACGAGGCCCGCAACTCAAAGACGGGTTCGAGGCTCTCGATCATCTCCTCCGATGTCGGCAGTTCTTACGGGCGCGCTCGTCGACTTTATCGTGTGTGATGAACTCTGCCACTGGCGGGAGGCTGGACTTTGGAACTCGCTCCTGTCGACAGCCGCGAAGAAACCGCAGTGCCTGCTGACCATCCTCACGAACGCCGGCATCGGACGTGGCTGGCAATGGGACGTACGCGAACATGCGCGCACATCGAGCGACTGGTATTTCTCAACGATGCAGGGACCGCAGGCTCCGTGGATCACGAACGCCTGGCTGCACGAACAACAGGCCCTCCTCCCCGGCCCCGTCTTCCGCCGACTCTGGTGGAACGAATGGCAACACTCCGACGGCGAATTCGTCACGCTCGCGGAAGTCGAAGCATGTCGCGATGAAACTCTGTCGTACCAGACTCACGGCCGGTCCCGTGTGACCTACGTGGCCGCGATCGACTACGCCGAGAAACACGACCTGACTGTCGGCTGCGTTTGCCATCGCGAGGGTGCGACCATCATCGTCGATCGAATGGATGTCGTGCGGCCTACTCCGACGAGGCCCACGCCGGTCGAATGGGTCGAGAACTGGATGGTCGAAGTGGGCCAGAACTTTCCCGGTGTGCGGTTCGTGGTGGATGAGTATCAACTGTTGTCTGTCATCCAGCACTATCTGGGGCGGTACGCGATCGAGCGGTTCAAGTTTCACGGCGGCGAAGGGAATCACAAACTGGCGACGACGCTGCGGCATCTGATCGTGGAACGAAAGGTCAAGTGGTATGCAGACTGCGGTGCCGTCGACGCACAGTCGCCTTTCGCTCCGCGAAAGAGCGCGGGAGACCTGCCTGCGGTCAACACGCTCGAAACCGAACTCGCGTCGCTGCTGCTCAAGCAATCGACCAGCGGCCGCGTGCGGATCGACCACATTCACGACGGCACCCACCATGATGACCGCTCGTTCGTCTTGGGAGTTTGTTGCCTGGAGCTCGCGCAGCAGGAAGACGTGTTTTTGACAGTCACGCAACCGGATGAAAGAGGCGGATTCGCGTTGTGAGTAGCGGTCTTCGCCTCGTTAGTTCTTCGCCTTATCTGCCAGTCGACGTTCGAGTTCTGCGATGCGCCGCCCGAAGGCTTCCGAGGAAATCGCGGCATACGTCGCCATCGAACCGAGAGAAAAGAATAGAGCCCACGTTCCAAAACACAGCCCGGCGACGATGCCCATCAGACTCCCATTCTCAAGTGGAATTTTGTCCCACAGTGCCAGCAGGAGTATCACCATACCAATCATAAAAGCTGTAAATCCGATCAAGTAGGCTTGCTTCGGCTTCGACCAGAGATTTGTCCAGAACTGCATCATCGCTCCCTGATCTTGTCATCAAAAACAGAACCGTGTCGCCGAACAATACGCACTCTTGAGCGGAATGGACACTGATTTACGCACACTCGCCGCTCTTCAAACCGTGTGGACGAACAAATCCGCCGCAAGGCTGTTCCCGGCCTCCGCAGTCGCTATAACAAAGGGATGAGGGTTGCCACCGGATGGTATCGCCCGACGCATGAGCAAGGGGGGCGTGTGTAACAATCCTCTGCTGCATTGCAGGTAGTTTACGGAGTGTGGCCGCCACTCGAATCTGATGCGCGTCGTTCTCCGCAGGAACATTGAAGCTGGCAAGGCCGCCTTTCGTCACGTTCCCCTCGCTAACGCTTCGGGTTACGATGGGGATTCGTTCTACGATTTACTGCCGATCTCGTTTCCGTAATGAAATCACGTCGCACCATCTGGCTCGCCATTGCCGTCGTCGCTGCCCTTGTGGCGGCGGTGCCGTTGGCGGCTTGGCTCATTCCGCAGACGTCTCAACCTCCCGAGGGGATGGTCTGGGTGCAGGGAGGAGAGTTTCGCATGGGGACGACCGAACGGCCCGGTCCCGAAAACCCCGACCGCGTCAAGCAGGATGAGTTCCCCGCGCACGATGTCGAGCTCGACGGCTACTGGATGGACGCCCACGAAGTCACCAATCGCGAGTTCCTCGAATTCGTCGAGATGACGGGCTACGTGACATTCGCCGAAAAAGTTCCCACCCGCGAAGAACTCACTCGGGCGGGCGGGCATCCCGAACTGATCCCTGAAGACAAGCTTGTGCCTGGTTCGATGGTCTTCAACTGCGAATTCAATCGACTCGATCTGCGAACCGACCACGACCTTTGGGAGTATGATGTGTGGATGGTCGAGCCAGGAGCCAACTGGCGGCATCCGCAAGGAGAGGGGAGTACGATCGACGACATCATGGACCATCCCGTCGTCCACGTGAACTGGGAAGATGCCGTCGCGTATTGCGAGTGGGCCGGCAAGCGCCTGCCGACGGAAGCGGAGTTCGAATATGCCTGCTCGTGCCGTGACGGTCGCAAGTATCCCTGGGGAAATGAGCGGAATCCCGACGACGAGTACATGTGCAACTACTGGCAAGGCGTCTTCCCCACCGAGCGTTTGAATCTCGACGGCTTCGAGACCACATCGCCCGTCGGTTCCTTCCCACCGAATGAACTCGGC
>CALOES010000013.1:55000-302500 GCA_942492405.1 uncultured Planctomycetaceae bacterium | reverse complement strand
CCTCGGTCAATGTCCTCGGAGCGACGTTGGTCAGAGCCAACTCTTCCGGAGTCATGTCGTAAATGTCGCGATCGAGCGGATCGCCCGGATCGATCTTGTTCTGAATACCGTCGATCATCGCCATCATCAAAGCGGTGAAGCTCAGATAACCATTGGCCGATGGGTCGGGGCAACGGAACTCGACTCGCTTCGCCTTCGGGCTGCTCGAGTACATCGGGATACGGCACGAAGCCGAGCGATTTCGCTGGCTCATCGCCAAGGTCACCGGAGCTTCAAAGCCCGGTACAAGGCGGTGATAGCTGTTCAGCGTCGGTGCCGACAGTGCGATCAACGCCCGGCCATGCTTCAGGATACCGCCGATGCCGTACAGAGCGGTCTCGCTCATGCCGGCGTAGCCGTCGCCCGCCATCAGGGTATTGCCACCTTTCCAGAAGGAAATGTGGGTGTGCATGCCGGAGCCGTTGTCTTCGAAGACGGGCTTTGGCATGAAGGTGGCGGTTTTGCCGTAACGCTTCGCGACATTCTTAATGATGTACTTGTACCAGTTGAACTGGTCAGCCATCTTCAACATTTCGCAGAACTTCATGTCGATTTCACACTGGCCGGCGGTCGCCACTTCGTGGTGGTGGGCCTCGACCACGATACCGACCTTGATCATCTCGGCGACCATGTCGGTCCGGAGATCCTGCAACGTGTCAGACGGGCTGACGGGGAAGTAGCCCCCCTTGTAGCCCACCTTGTGACCCAAGTTCCCGCCTGGTTCGCTGCGGCCTGTGTTCCAGGCTGCTTCGGACGAATCGATCTCGTACATGCCGCCGCGCTGGGTCGAGCCGTAGCGGATGTCGTCGAAGATGAAGAATTCCGGCTCGGGACCGATAAAACAGGTGTCTGCAATCCCGGTGCTTTGCAGGTAGGCAGCACCCTTCTTGCAGATGTTGCGAGGATCCTTGTGGTAATCCTGCTTAGTAATGGGATCGAAGATATCCGCCATGATGCTGACGGTCGGCGTGGCGAAGAACGGATCGAGACGAGCCGTGCTGGGGTCAGGGATCGCCAGCATGTCGGACTCGTTAATGGCCTGCCATCCTCGGACAGACGAACCATCGAAGCCCATGCCGCCGTCGAAAGCACTCTCGATGAAGTAGTCGACGGGATAGGTGCAGTGCTGCCAAGTGCCGAACAGGTCGCAGAACTTCAGGTCGACCTGTTTGACGTCATGCTCCTTGCAGTAATCCGCAAAGCTTTTGGGACACGTAGGAAAACTCATTGATTCACTCTCCGCAATTGCCAATTTCTTACGAGGGGGTGCATGCCAACGGAGAGTGCCCGCGATATCGGGTCATGTGGCATCCTGCCACGCGAATGACCTGTTTCCACGCCGGAGCAAACGATGAGCGCAACCGGATGGCGTCGGGTCGATTCAGGTCTCCGTGTCTTTTCCTGTCTTGCTTGCCAACCTCTTTTTACGCGGCCAAGCACCATGCCTGGCATCTTCGCAGAGATGCCTCATTTGATTGCACCTCAGTCCACGATCATTGAATTCAGGCCTGAATTCTTGATCTTTTCGGAATGATTTGCGCATCGTGCAATTCACATGCCTTGGTTGCCGATGGCGCAGATCATTCCCAGCATCAGGGATTCTGAAATCGCGGTAACTTTACCATCGCCCTTCAAGTTGCGACAGTGTCCGTCAACGGCTTTGCACACATTGCGCGCGATGGGAGAACCCAATCACCGTGAGTACCTACTTGACACTCCGGTGCGTCACAATAACATCGCCACCCGCAAGACCTTGGGAGATTTCCATCTCCCGAAGTTGCATGACTCGGTAGCTCAGCTGGTAGAGCAACGGACTTTTAATCCGTAGGTCCTGGGTTCGAGCCCCAGCCGAGTCATTTGAGCGCTTCGAACTCCGCATGGTCGTACCGCGCGCCCTGGAGCCGAATCGCGTTCCGTGCCAGATTATCGGCCAGGGAACCGGCGCGATGCGCGCGGCCCTGAGGCTTGCTGACTGATCGGTCTTCGTCCATCATCAAGCGTCGTTGATGCCGATCTTCTTGATTTGGTGACAATCGCGGACGTCGCCAAACTCCATGACTCGTAATCCCGCTGCAAGATGGATTCCCCAAATATGAAGTCTCCCAAGAGATTCCAGTCTTCTCATAACTTCGTGGGCGCGATGTCAGCGTTCGCTGGAATGGTGCTGGTTGTCACAAGCTTGGCTGCAACTGCCGATGACAATCTCGAGGCGAACGCCTCCGAGTCGACCGCAGCGATCGAGCGGTTGCAGTCGCAATTGCAGATTCTCGCCTCGGATGAGTACGAAGGGCGCGGCGTCGGGACTGAAGGGCTCGAACTTGCTCAAGAGTTCGTTCGTGAACGCTTCGCCGAGGCAGGTCTTGTGATGACCTACCATGAGGAAGATCCCTTTCAGGAGTTCACGATCGAAGGCAGTGCAACTCTTTCTGAACCGAATGAACTGAAACTGATTCAATCACCCGAAATCCAGATCGAGTTGGAATTCAACACGCAGTTCATTCCGTGTTCGTTCGGCCAATCGGGCAGTTTCTCGGCACCCATCGTGTTTTGCGGATATGGAATCGAATCCGAGGAACTCGAGTACAACGACTTTCTGGGAGTCGACGTCGACGGCAAAGTCGTCGTGATCGTGCGTCGAAACCCCTTCCAAGGCGATCACCACGGCGTCTTTGCGCTGGATCACGGTGGAGCCCGGCATGCGGCGTTGGCCTCGAAATTGAGTAATGCTTTCCGCCGAGGGGCCGTGGCGGTCTTGTTCGTCAATGACCCGTTCACGGCCGAGTCCGAACGGTCTGGCTATGAAACGGATATCGTCGCCGCTCGGGAAAGAATCGTTGAAGCATCAAGGCAGTTAGTCAACTCGTGGATCAGTGAAGAGGGGGTCGGAGAAACTGACGCGGAAGCACTCAACCAAGAGGTGCGCGAGGCGGTCAATCACCTGGAAGCTCTCGAACAACTGCTCGCCGATCATAACTCCGATCCGTTGATGGAATTCGGCTACAGCGGCAGCCGCAGCGGACGATCGATCCCTGTGATGCATATCACCGTCGATGCCTGCAATCAGATGCTCACCCAGGCAATGGGAATGACGCTCGCCGAGTGGGAGGCTGCGGTCGACAGCGACGGGCAGCCCCGCAGCGCGCCTCTGGGAACATGGCAAGCGGAAGGCGTTTGCACCTTCGAGACCCCGAACGTCGCGGTCGCCAACGTCATTGGCGTGCTGGAAGGGAGCGGACCACTCGCCAACGAGACGATCGTCGTCGGTGCCCATTACGATCACGTTGGCCTCGGTGGCGAAGGCTCTTTGTCTCCCGGAGTGTTCGAGGTGCATAATGGAGCCGACGACAACGGTTCCGGTACGGTCGCGTTGATCGAAGTCGCCCGACGACTGGCATCGCGCGAAACGCCGCTTCCCCGCCGAGTGATGTTCATCGCCTTCTCCGGCGAAGAGCGTGGACTGCTTGGAAGTGCTGAATATGTCCGCAATCCCGTCGTGCCTCTCGAGGAGACGATCGCCATGCTCAACATGGACATGGTGGGACGACTGGAAGACGAGAAGCTGACGATCTACGGCGTTGGTACATCACCCGTCTGGGATCCGTTGCTCGACGAATTCGGTAGTTCGTTTCTGATGGTCAAAGAGCCGGAAGGAATGGGGCCCAGCGACCATGCGTCGTTCTATCCCCACCGTATTCCCGTGTTGCATTTCTTCACCGGGTTGCACAACGACTACCATCGCCCGGCGGATGACTGGGACAAGATCAACTACGAAGGGATCGCGCGGGTTGCCGACTTTGTCGAGTCCCTTACGATCGAACTGGCATTGGCTCCCGAACGCCCGGCGTTCACAGAGGTCGCTGGTCGGGCTGAATTGACGCGAACCGGCAACCGTCCCTACTTCGGCAGCATTCCTGACTTTGGAACCTCGGCGGAAGGCTACGCCATTCAAGGAGCCGCGCCCGGCAGCCCCGCCGATCGCGCCGGAATGATGCCCGGGGACGTGATCGTCCAGATGGGAGAGCATCAGATCGGCAGCCTGGATGACTTCGACCTGGCGCTAAGAAAGTTTCGTGCGGGAGAAGAAGTGACCGTCGTCGTCCTGCGTGCCGAGGAGCGGGTGGAACTCAAAGTGACACTTGCCGCACCGCGCGAGTGAGAATGCACATCATGGGGGTTCAAACGATCGTCTTGCTGGCCTGCGTGTCAATTGCAACGCTCGGCTTGGGGAGTGAGAGTCCGAATGTGTTGGTCATCATGGCTGACGACTGCACTTTCAGTGATCTGCCTGCCTACGGTGGGCGCAATGCACTGACGCCAAACATCGATCAGCTCGCCTCAGAAGGCCTGACATTTCATCGAGCCTACCTCTCGTCGGCAATGTGCCAGCCTTGCCGCGCTGAACTCTATACGGGTCTCTATCCGCTGAGCAATGGCTGCGCCTGGAACCACTCCGCCAGCCGCGATGACATCCGCAGCATGCCGCAAGCGCTCGGTGAGGCCGGCTATCGCGTGGGGCTTGCCGGCAAGGTCCATGTCCTGCCGGCGGAGGTGTTCGCGTTCGAGTCGATCGCGGGATTCGAGCCGAATTGTGTTCGCAATCCGACGCGTCCGCATCAGTTGGCGGGCATCCAGGAGTTCATGACACGTGACTCCGATTCACCATTCTGCCTGGTTGTTGCGCTCGTCGAGCCGCATGTGCCGTGGGTCATGGGAGACGCATCTCGGTATCCCCCGGGCGAGATCGAATTGCCGCCAAACATCGCCGACACGCCACGCACTCGTGAGGACTTCTCACGCTATCTGGCTGAGATCACCTACATGGATGAACAAGTGGGGGAGCTTGTCGAGCTGTTGGAAACCAGCGGCCTCTCGAACAATACATTGGTGCTCTTTACCTCGGAGCAAGGGGCCCAGTTCCCTGGATGCAAATGGACGAATTGGGACACGGGAGTGCATACGGCACTGATCGCGCGCTGGCCCGGTTCGATTCCAGTCGGCGCTCACACCGATGCCATCGTGCAGTACGCAGACATCTTGCCCACTCTCGTCGACATGGCGGGCGTTTCATCGAACACGGAGTTCGACGGCACGAGCTTCTTGCCGGTGTTGTTTGGCGAAAGGTCGGCGCATCGTGAATTCGCCTTCGGGATGCACAACAACCTTCCAGAAGGGCCGGCATATCCGATCCGCACGATTACTGATGGCGAATTCCGTTACATTCGCAATCTCACTCCCGATGAGATTTACATCGAGAAGCATCTGATGGGGATGCAGGGGGAGGGGCAACTCAACAATCCCTATTGGGCCACTTGGGTCTGGGATGCTTCGACCAACCCGCGCACCTATGAACTCGTGCGACGCTACACCTCTCGTCCGGCCGAGGAGTTATATCGCACCGCGAACGATCCCTACGAGATGCGGAACCTGGCTGGCGATCCTGAATTCGCCGAAGTGCAGAGTCGGCTCAGCGATGAGCTCGACCGATGGATGGCGTCGGAAGGAGACCCTGGAGTCCCCCAAGACACTCCGGAAGCGCTCGAAGGCGCGCGCCGAGGCAGGCATCTCTTTCCAGCCGACTGACAGCTTCGCGATTTCCAACGACCGAGTGATACAAAGGCGAACTCACGCGTTTTCTCGCGTTAATTCGTTACGATGTGTCGATGTCCCTGATCGAGCAACTCACATTCACGTCGTCTGAATCAACGGACACGATTTTCGCCCGTCGAGCGGTCCATTCACGCTACTTTCTTTCGCCCCTTGCCGGATATACGCACCTCGCGTTTCGGCGAGCGATTCGCGAACTCGGCGGACTGGGACTGGCGACGACAGATCTGGTCCATTGCGCGATGTTGCTTTCCGGTCGGCCGAAGTCGAGGGAATTGATCGCCACTTCTCCGGACGACGCCCCGCTTTCTGTGCAGATCTTCAGCGGTAAGACGGCTGAACTCGTGGCGGCCGCCCGTTGGCTCGAAGATGCCGGCTACCAGGGAATCGATCTCAACATGGGATGCCCCATGGCCAAGATCAATGGGCAAGGAGGAGGAGCACGACTGATGTGCGACTCCGACGGTGCCTGTGCCGCCGTCTCTCAAGTGGTCGCGTCCGTATCGGTTCCCGTCACCGTGAAGATGCGGCTCGGGTGGGATCAACATTCCATCACCGCGCCGGCGTTGGCGCGCGAGTTCGAAAAACTGGGTGTGGCGGCCATCACCGTGCATGGCAGAACGCGGCAGCAGGGCTTCGGCGGGTCGGTTGACCTCGCGGGAATCGCCCAGGTCGTCGAGGCGGTCGACACGCTCCCCATTGTTGGCAACGGAGACGTGCGAACTCTTGAGGACGCCCTGCGCATGCGCCGTCAGACTGGTTGTGCCGCAGTCGCCATCGGCCGGGGGGCCATGCTCGATCCCTGGATCTTTCGCAAATTGCAGCAGTTGGAATCGGGCCAGGCTGTTTCGGAGCCGACAGGCGACGAGCAAGTCGATTTCCTCGTCCGCCATTTCACTCTGATGACCGAACAACATGGCGACTTTAGCTGCACGCTGTTCCGCAAGTTTGCCGGCTGGTACGGGGCAAAGCTCGGCATCCCGGAAGATCTCGAAGACCGCTTGAGACGCCTCAACTCGATCGACGAGTTCCACGAGATCGCCGGCGAAATTCGCGAGCGGCATGGAGAGCGAATCAGCGACATGGCGACGGCCCTCATCAAGGTGCCCAACGGTCCGGTCGAACGTTGGTAGGCGATCGGATATCCTCCTCGGATTCTTCGTGCCGGTTACAACGATCCGAAAATCAAAGTCCAACGACAAGCCATGTTCGAGCTGAACGGCGTATCGATTGTCGACACATTTGCCGAAGCCTTCCCGATGACGGGGGCGAGGCTGGTGATTACGGCCGACGATCTGCATTGGGCACGCATCGCCGCGACCGAAGCCACGGGCTACGCGGCCAGTGTGATTTCGTGCGATGTCGAAGCCGGTGTGGAAGGGGAAGTGCCTGCCGACCAGACGCCCGACGGTCGCCCGGGCATCAGCATCTTGATGTTTGGTTTCTCCCGCGATGGTCTCGAAAAAGCAGTGACCAACCGCGTCGGACAATGCGTCCTGACTTGTGCGACAACCGCCTGCTACGACGGCCTCCCCGACGCTCAGAAAGACAAGAGAATCTCCATCGGAGGGGGCTTGCGTTTCTTCGGTGACGGCTGGCAGCAGTCAAAGAAAATCGCAGGTCGCAAGTATTGGCGATTGCCGGTGATGGACGGCGAGTTCATCTGTGAAGACAAGGTCGGCACCGTGAAAGGGGTCGGCGGTGGCAACCTCATACTGCTGGCCGTCGATGGACGCAGCGGACTCGAAGCCGCCCGCCGGGCCAGCGAAGCGATGAACAACGTTCCGGGAGTGATTCTCCCGTTCCCCGGCGGGGTCGTTCGCTCGGGGAGCAAGGTTGGGTCGAAATATCCGGCCCTCAAGGCGAGCACCAACGAAGCCTATTGCCCGACGCTTCGCGGGGCGACGGATTCCGAAGTCCCCGACGACTGCCAGGCCTGTTACGAATTGGTGGTGGATGGGCTCTCCTTCGAAGCCGTCCAGCAAGCCATGCGGGCCGGACTCGAAGCAATCTGTCAAACGGAAGGCGTTCGCATGGTGACAGCCGGCAATTACGGCGGCAAACTCGGCCAGCATCA
Source organism: uncultured Planctomycetaceae bacterium (assembly GCA_942492405.1). Classification (GTDB taxonomy): domain Bacteria; phylum Planctomycetota; class Planctomycetia; order Planctomycetales; family Planctomycetaceae; genus JANNSB01. Next base: position 294,780 of record CALOES010000013.1, on the reverse strand, counting down.
CTTTCACCTGCGCGACCTGCTGCCTGCCGACGCATTGCAGACGACGTGAGGTTTTTGGGCACACGCTTCAGCGGTGGCGATGTTGAGACTCCGAGATGAGACTTGCGATTCGTCTCAATGAGTCGTCAACCTCTACAGGCATCGCCCAGAAAACGTCACGCAACTCTCATCGCCCCTACTCCCTACTCCCCTACTCCCTACTCCCTACTCCCTATTTCCCTACTCCCTACTCCCTACTCCCTACTCCCTATCATGCCTCATCTCGCCTGCGTCGTCGGAGCGCGGCCCAACTTCATGAAAATGGCTCCGTTGCTGGCTGCCATCGATCGGCGGCCGGAGTTGTCGGCCACGCTGATTCATACCGGCCAGCACTACGACGCCGCGTTGTCGGATGTTTTCTTCGATGAACTTGGCATGCGCGCGCCAGACGTACATCTCAACGTCGGTTCGGGTTCGCACGGCGTGCAGACCGCGAAGGTGATCGAAGGGATGGAGGCCATTCTGCTCGCGGGGCACGCCGACAGACGCTTCGACCGTGTCGTCGTGGTCGGCGACGTCAACTCGACGATGGCGGCCACGCTGGCCGCGACGAAACTCAACATCCCTGTTGCTCATGTCGAGGCGGGTCTCAGAAGTTTTGACCGCACGATGCCCGAGGAGATCAATCGGCTGGTCACCGATGCCATTTCCGACATGTTGCTCATTTCTGAACCTGCAGGAGTCGAGAATCTCCGCAGGGAAGGGCATCCCGATGAACGGCTGCATCTCGTCGGCAACTTGATGATCGACACGCTGCTGCGCCTGCTCCCCAAGGCGCAGTCACGACCGACGCTCACCGAACTTCAATTGAACCCCGGCGAGTACGGCGTCGTGACACTGCATCGCCCGTCGAACGTCGACACCGCGGATGTCCTCGGCTCGTTGCTGAGTGTGCTGGCCGATATCTCGGAGCGCCTGCCGCTGGTCTTTCCCATTCATCCCCGCACTGAGAAGCGGATCGACGACTTCGGACTCCGCCCGATCGTTGATGCCGCGAAGAGCCTCAAGCTCTTACCACCTGCCGGGTATCTCGACTTTCTGGCCCTCACGTCGCAAGCGAAGGTTGTTGTTACCGACTCGGGCGGACTGCAGGAGGAGTCGACCGTGCTCGGCGTCCCCTGTCTGACAATGCGGGCCAACACCGAACGCCCCATCACGGTCGATCTGGGAACGAGCACGCTCATTGGCAGCGACGCGCTCAAACTACGCTCCTGCCTCGAAGAAGTGCTCGCCGGCACGTATCGCAAGGGGCAGGTTCCCGACCTCTGGGACGGCCAGGCCGCCGAGCGGATCGCGGATGTGCTCGTGAAGAGCCGGTAGCAGCGACGCATCACGCCACCTGACTGATGACCCGTGACGCCGGTATCGGTTACCATATCGTCAACGACGCTGTGGTTCGTTTTCATCGCTGCAACGAGGATCTTCCCATGATCGAGTTCGATTATCTGCGACAGGGAATCCAGGGTCTCGCCAATGCGCATCAGGCGGGGACGATGGCGGGGCATCTGGGGGCCGCCGTCGTCGCGGGGTACTTCATCGGCGAAGACTTGAGCGATCTGCCGGCCGAGGTCTTTCAGGGAGTAGAAGGCGAGTGCGACCGGGTGATCGCGGGCGAAGAAGCGATTTGGTTCAATGCCCGCAGCGCCGGAGTCACGCCGACCGAGTTGTTCAACCCACTGCCGGAAGGTGAAGCCAACCCGGAATCGATCGATCAAATCGCCCAAGCTCTGCAAGGCAACATCGGCGAGACGCGACAGTCGGGACACAACGTGATCTTCGCCGCCATCGCCCTGCGGGCGCTGCACGATCATCCGGATTTCGCGACGCCCGAGACGGTCGAAGGCATTCGCAAGCTGATCGCCGGTTTCGACAGCGCTCACGCCGGTCGCGGCTACTATGGAGAAGCAACCGGATGGAAGAACGGCAATCAGGTGCAACTTGAACCAGACGATTCATTCCCGCCCTATGATTCGATCGAGCAGATGATAGACGTCACGCTTGGCGAACTCATTGCGACCGCGTCGGTCAAGAAGCAAGGGTTCGGTGGGCTCTGGCACATCATCAACCACACGGCCGCGTTGGTGGAACTCGGCAATTACGGCCACGGCGAACTGGCCCGCGCGGGCTTGCCGGCTCAGCACCATCATATTCGACTGTGGCGATCGCTCCCCGATGTCGCCGGAGAGCTGGGTACCGTCATCAAGTCCGACCACGACCCGCGCGATCCCGCCTACTGGGCGGGCATGCTGAAACGGGACGAAGCCCGATTGACGCATCGCATCAAGACCCTCTACGGCTACTACACGCTGAGGCAATCCATCGCCGACGATGAAACGCGTACTCAGGCGGACGATGCATTTCTGTACTTGATGGCGTGACTCGATTACGGGTGAGCGTCTCGCATGTATGTGGAATGAAGCCCTCTCTCAAAGGGTCAAGGACACACTGACCTGGGGAAAGTAACGGTGCTTAGCGGAGGAGAGGGGCTACCAGCTTCTCGGAGGTACACTCCCTGACTTCATCAATCGAGGCCGGTCTCGTAAGCTGCAGGAGTGAAAGTTTCCGGTAACCTGACGAGGATGGGCAGTTGACTCTGAAGAGCCGCTCAAACGGCAAACGCCATACGTTTGCACCGAATCCATTCCCGTCTCATGTGAGGGCCGAATGAGTGCCGAGCGTGAACTGTTGTTTGGATTGTTGGCGCTGCAAACGCAGTGTGTCACGCGCGATGAACTGATCGCAGCCGTCGGAGCTTGGACGCGCGACAAGTCGCGACCGCTGGCGGAGATCCTCCATCAGCAGGGAGTGATCACGCCGAAAGAGCGAGACTTAATCGAGCCGCTGGTCGAGCTGCATCTAAAAAAGCACGATGCCGAACCTCACCACGGGCTGTCCAGCCTTTCAAGCTTTAGCGAACTGACGAGTGATTTCGAGGCAATCGACGATGCGGAACTGAAGTCGGTGTTGTTGCCTAGTGGCGACGCGGCGCTGCAGACTCTCCCGATGCGGCCTCAAGAAGAGGCCGACGACGCGCAACCGCCTGCCGAGGATCACACGCAATTCACGGAATATGCGACTCTGCTGGGAACCGATGTCGACGCGACATCGGGTGAAGAAACGATTGACAGTCTTCCTCACGGCAAGTCGAAAGGTGTGTCGCGTCCCGACGCGGCGAGCCGTTTCGTGCGGCGTTATCGACTCGGCGTCGGAGGACAGGGCGAAGTCTGGCTGGCGCACGATCCCGAACTCGACCGTTTCGTGGCCCTCAAGATTATCAAGCCTTCGGAGCGCGGCTCTCAAGATACGGTCGGCAGGTTCTGGCGAGAGGCGGAGGTCACGGGGAAGCTCGAGCATCCCAACATCGTTCCGGTGTACGAAGCGGCGAGTGGTCGCAACGCGGATGGTGAGTCGTCCCGATCGCCTTACTACGCCATGCGGGTGTTTGGGAACCGTCACCTGCTGCAGGCGATCGATGCCTTTCACGCTCGTCCCCGACCGCCGGAAGATCGTGCGCTACTCGATGCGCTGCGAGCATTTCAAGACAAGCGGAGTGCCGAGAACGAACGGCGACTCGACCAGGCGATCGCCGGTATTACGTTCAATGAATCGCTGGAGTGCGATCGGCTGCTGAAGGAAGCCATCGCGGAGTTTCGCGCCGACTCGGCCGACAAGTCGGGGCGCAGTCTCCACGACGCGATTCTGGCATTTCATGAGGCAGGTCGTCCGAATGTTGAGTTTCGCGAACTGCTGAACCGTTTTATCGATATTTGCAACGCGATGGGTTACGCCCATAGTCGCAGAGTCATTCACCGCGATCTCAAACCACAGAACGTAATGCTGGGGGAGTTCGGCGAAACGCTCGTCATCGACTGGGGATTGGCCAAAGTGATCGGCCAGGACGAGGAACACCCCGAGTTGACTTCGGTCGATTCGATGCGGCTCACTCCGGACGAAACGAACGATGGTTCCATGACCCGCATGGGGACCGTGCGCGGGACGTTGGCGTACATGCCTCCCGAACAGGCCAAGGGACGAGTCGATCAGATCGGGCCCGCGGCCGACATCTATAGTCTGGGGGGCATCCTGTACACGATTCTCACGAGCAAGTCGCCGCGCGGGGAATTGCCGATCACCAGGCTTATCGAAATTGCAAAGGCGGGCACGGTCGCCACGCCCTCGTCACTGCAAAGCGATACGCCCAAGGCCCTCGAAGCCATTTGCCTGAAGGCGCTCTCACCCGATATTTCCAATCGTTATGCAACAGCGAACGATCTGGGAGCCGATGTCGGACGCTGGCTCGCGGATGAACCAGTCTCTGCCTGGAAGGAACCCTTCACGGTCCGCGCCCGACGCTGGGTGAAGCATCATCAGACTCTCGTCGGTTCAACGGCTGCCGCCGTGCTGGTGGCAATCGCGACACTTTCCGCGATGGTGGCAGTGGTGTCGTCGAAGAACGATGAACTGGCAGGTCTCAACAGTTCACTCGAAACCAGCAATCACGAACTGATAGCGGCGGGAGCCCTGCTGAAAGAACGCCTGGGACGACTCGACCTGGAGCGCGGCCATCGAGAACTTCTCGACGGTCGTATCGAAGACGGCTGGGCCTATCTTTCGCAAGCTTCGCGCGAACTACCGTCGGAGAGCGATTTGCACCAAACGATCGCAAACTATTGGAGCGTCACCCAGAGTCCATTGGTCGAGGTGATCCATGCGGGGGGAGAAGTGCATTCTGTCGCCTGCGGTCCCGACAACACGTTCGCCACTGCGAGTTCGGACGGAAACGTTCAGCTTTGGGATGTAGCGACGGGGACACGTATCGGCGAGCCGTGGGAGCATCCTCACTCGGTTCGTGCCATCGCATTCAGTCCTGATGGAAACCAACTCGTTGCCGGTTGTGACGATGGCTTCGCCTACCTGTGGGATATCGCTGCCGGTGAGCGGATTGGAGAACCTTGGCAACACGCCGGCGCGGTCGGGGCGGTGGCGTTCAGTCCCGATGGGCTAACCGTCGTGACCGGTTGCGACGACGATTCGGCTCAGTTGTGGAATCCCGATACCGGCTCTCCCGTCGGTAATCCGTTTCCGCAAGACAGTCCGGTGCGCGCGGTGGCGTTCAGTCCTGATAGTGAGACGGTCATCACGGGAAGCCTCTATGGAGCCGCCCGACTGTGGAATGTAGATACAGGCGAGGCCGTTGGTGATCCCTGGCAGCATGATGGTCCGGTGAATGCGGTCGCCTTCAGTCCCGACGGTGAGAGTGCCGTCACGGGAAGTGGAGATGGATCGGCACGACGGTGGGATCTCGAAACCGGCACGATCATCGGCGAACCCTGGAAGCATGAAGGACCGGTCAACGCCGTCACTTTTAGTCCCGATGGACGCTATGTCGTCACCGGGAACTTTGTCGACTCGGCCTGGTTGTGGGATGTCGCATCGGGAACCGTGATCGGCGAACCGTGGAAGCATCATCGCCCCGTCGGAGCGGCGGCGTTCAGTCGCGATGGACGCTATGTCGTCACCGGGAGTGGCGATGGCAAGGCGCGATTGTGGGATCTCGAATACGCAACGGCGATCAATGAACCCTGGCCGCACGAAGGCCCGGTGCGCGCGGTGGCGTATCATCCCGATGGAAAACGTGTCCTCTCGGCAAGTACCGATGGCATGGTGCGGCTGTGGAATGTTGAAACAGGAGAATTGATCGGCGAGCCGTGGCTGCACGACGCACCGGTCGATGCGATCGCGTTCAGTCCGAATGGTCGGACCGCCATCACCGGAAGCTTCGATGGCATGGCGCGACTGTGGGATGTTGAAACCGGCGAAGTGATCGGCGAGCCGTGGATGCATGATGGACCGGTGAATGCCGTCGCCCTCAGTCCCGACGGCTCAAGGGCCATGACCGGAAGTTGGATCGGGATTGCGCAATTGTGGGATGTCGGTTCGGGCGAGGCGATTGGCGAGCCGTGGGAGTATGCCGACTGGGTTCGTTGCGTCGCCTTCAGTTCCGATAACCATCATGTGTTGATCGGCTGCGGGACCGGAGCGAATCCCGAAGGGTTTGCCCAACTGTGGAACATCGAGTCGGGTACTGTTGTCGGCGAGCCTTGGAAGCACGGCGGACCGGTCTTGGCGGCGGCGTTTAGTCCCGACGGTCAATTCGCGGTGACAGGAAGTGTCGATGGCTTCGCCCGGCTGTGGGACGTCAAGACGGGTACTATTGTCGGCGAACCCTGGCAGCACGAGGGTGCAGTGAGTTCCGTCGCGTTCAGCCCAAACGGAGATCGTCTTGTGACTGTTTGTCTCAATCTGGTGCAGATGTGGGACGTCGCGACCTCTTCGCGGATCGGCACGCTCTTCGGGCGGGAGGATACGGCCGAAGACGCGGCGTTCAGTCCCGATGGCGGAAAAGTCGTGATCGGCTTCAGCGATACGAATGGCGAGAGTGGATTTGTGAAGATTTGGGATGTCGCCCGGCCATTTCACCCACTACTCCCCGAAGGGCAATTCGGGCGTACACTCGATGAGGGACAACTGCGTGACCTGTCTGATCAGGAACGCCTCGATATTTGGGGCGAATTGAATGCCGATCACGACTGGCGCGAACAATTCGACAGCTATCAAAAACGTCGCTGGGAAGGTTTTTTGCTCCGCTCGGCGGCCGAGTGGGTCGAATCGGAACAGTAGCCAACGGAGTATTGCGAATGGTCCCGCGATTCGTTCTAATCATCCCAGGTTTCCTATTTTTTGTTAGCGTGGGCATTGAGGCCCGGAATACGCTCTGGATTGGCGGAGTTAAGCCGAGTTCGGGAAGATATCGATGCCAAAGCAAACATTATTCTCTGCGGTTGTGCTGGTCTTTGTCGTGACCGCGATGGCAAGTGCCGGTTTTCTGAGTGTCATGACGACACTGCAGACACAGGCGGCATTTCTGGACGACGCCGATGTCGACGACGCGACTGACAGTGCGATTCCAACGGCACCCGCAAACGCAGAGACTTTGTTGTTTGTGGATGATGAGGCTGCGGTCGCGGCTCAGCCTGAAGTTGTTCCACCCCCATTGCGGGCGATGCCTGCTGCCAACGCCGACGGGATACCGGTTCGTTTGACGCGTGTTTCCCGAGGACGTTTGGAGTCCGCGCAACGCGCCGATCTGCAACTCATTAACAATGCCGAAGTCCTCGAAGTGCAGCCTGTCGGTCAGGGTGGTGTTGTGCAATTGCTCAACATCAATGCCGGTGTCTACTCGTTGCTCGCGCGAGGAACAGATGGGTTCGCCACGGGGCGAGCTGCACTGGAAGTTGGCGGCGACATTCCCGAGTTCGGACTGATTCCCTGGGTCGATATGCCCGTGGTCGAACCCGTCCTCGAGCGCGACGTCTATGGTGGTGCGACACGAGCAAATCTCGGTGCTCCGGTCGGACAAGAAGGATGGGACGACATCTTGTATGGCGCGGAATTCGTGCTCGATGCCGACGGCACCGTCAGTGGTCGTGTCAGCAAGTCGGAAGCAATTGACGCTTTGCCGCTCGCAGTTGTCGGCTCACGCGTCTTGTTCATTCGCAACGGTCGAGTTGTTGCCCAGGGCATCACCGACAATCGCGGTGAGTTTCAAGTCGATGGATTGCAGCCGGGTGTTCACACTTTTCTCGCGGCGAGTAATCTCGGTCTCCTGGGAATTTCGACAAACATTCAAGCCCATTCGGCCGCTCCGGAAATTGCCTCCCATCGGGGAGTTGAGATCCACTTCGTAGCAGGGGGTGCGGGCGCCGGAGGCGGTCCAACACCACCCGATGATATCCAGGCGGGCGGTGGGACCGGCGGAGGACAAGGGGGCCAAGGAGGAGCTGGCGGCAGCACTGCGGGAACTGGTAACGGCGGTGGTGGAGGAACTGGATCAGGAGGCGGAGGCACTTCCGGTGGTGGCGGCGGCGGTGCTCCCGGAGGGGGAGGCTCGCTCTTCGGTGCCTTGGCGGGTGCGGGACTCGGTGCGGGACTCGGCTATCTGGCCGGGGACAACGCCAGCAGCAACAACAACGATGCTGTTTCACCCTAAAGGCTTCGCTTGATTGCGAACGTCTCGAATATCAGTCCGCACTGACTGACAAGGATCGTAATTCCGCGAAAGGGATTGAAACCTTTGCAGCCCGTCCTTGATGCTGGGATCAGTCCATAAGATCTGCAGGTGACAGGCGATCTGATCGGCTGAACTCGGCAATCGTCGTCCCAATTGGTGATAGACGATTCGTGCAGCGTGATCGAACTGGTCGTAGTCGTGCGGCCAGACGAGCATCGGGACTCCTTGCGTGATGCAGGCGTAGGTAATCCCCGTCCCACCATGCACAATGGCGGCGTCGTAGCGGATGCAGTCATAGAGGTGCAGGTTGCCTCGAATTTCGACTCCCGTCGAGCCCATCATCCCGCGCGAGAAATGGAAGTCGGTGTCAGGCATCAGACACGCCACCTCTTGCAGCAGATCGATCGCCCGTGACTTGGCCCATGTGAGGTGCGTTCCCAGCGTGACGAGTACCGTGCGTCGATCTTCGCTCCACTCCCCCTGTGGTCGCAGGATGCCGAGCCCTTCGAACACCGTGAACAGAAACTCGATGATCGGAACCGGCTGATTATTGGTGAGATTGAACACGCCCGTTACAGACGGACGCGTCGCAGCGGTTTCGACGGCGTCGACCAAGTTGTCGACATAGATGAGATCGCCGACCGCGGGACCATCGGGAGCCACGAGCATGGGAAGGCGTCCCGCCCGTGCTGCCCGAATGATTCTCGGCAGCAACACGGTATCACCCGGACCGAAGACCGCGCGAGGACGTAGAATCGCCCAGTCACTCGGATAACGTCGCACGAGTTCTTCCGCGCGACGTTTAGTGGCTGCATACAGATTGACGTGACGGTCGGGCAACGGCGTCTCTTCCGTCATCTCCCATTGGTGTTCCGGTCGATAGTACACGCTCGACGACGAAAGGTAGATGAGTTTCGGAGTCCCGTTCCGCAGACAGTAGTCGATGACGTTTTGTGTTCCGACAACGTTGTCGTTCTCGAATTCTCGCCTCGTCCCCCATGGATTGGAGCGAGCGGCCGCATGGATCACGACATCGAAAGGTCTATCGAACGAAGTCGGGAGAGGATGCGACAAATCGTGCGACAGATACCCGGTTTCATCGAGCGGACGCCGGCCGATGCCCAGAACGTCCCACCCCTTTTCTCGAAACCGACGAACCAGATGCGTTCCGATAAACCCCGAACTGCCCGTGATCAAGATGCGCGAAGCATGCGATGGCATCGTGGCGACCCGTTTCCTGTCTCGATGCGTCGCGACAGCGGCTAATTCAGTTGCCCTTTGATCATGCGCTGCGTTTCGTCCCATTTGGTGCCGAGGAAATCGACGTACTCCTGGGCCGTCATCACGCGGGCGTCGGTCTGCAGCGTGTAGAGCCAGCCCGCCTCGTAGCCGTCGGTGTTGATCGGCGTCGGGTCATCCAGCAGCAGTTCGTTGAATTCGACGATCACGCCGTCGAGCGGGGCGTACAGGCTGGCGACCGCCTTCGAGCTTTCGATCTCACCGATCTCCTGCTTCTTGCGAACCTTGGTGTTCGGATCGACGCTCCATTCGAGAAAGTAGACATCCTGCAGCAGCTTGACGGCATACGCCGAGAACCCGACGCGAAAGCCTCCGGCGGCCTCCTGCAGCCAGACGTGGTTGTCGGCATAGAAGCGGTCGACGGGAAACTTGGCTTCAAACTTTCCCATCGGAAAGATGAGTGGTTCGCTCATAACGTCGTCTGTTTCGTGGATGTTTGCATTTACTTCCGCGGCCCGCGCACCTGGCCCCCCCAGCCGAGCTTGCGATGCAGCGTGCCGTAGAAACTGTGACCGACCAGCCGGGCGAGTTGAAACTTGACCGGCGCCTGACGCACGATGATCACGTCTCCCTTGGAGATCGGGCACCGGATCTGGCCATCGATCGCCATCGTCACGCCGGGAGGAGGTTCGATGACCTGAATGGTGTATTCGACATCGGCTCGGTCGACAAGGGGCCGATTCGTGAGTGCGTGTGGACAGATCGGCGTAATGACGAAGGCGTCAAGATCCTGCCGGAGAATCGGCCCGCCCGCCGACAGGCTGTGGGCCGTCGAGCCGACCGGCGTGCTGATTAACAGTCCATCGGCACTATAGGTAGCGACATGTTCGTCGGCGATATCGAGGGCGATGTCGATCATCGATAGCGAAGCTCCCGCCTGAATCGAGACTTCGTTCAGTCCGAGGTAACGCTGCGACTCTCCGCCCGCCTGGCGATGTTCGCACTCATACATCAGATGCTCGACGACCGAGAAGTCGCGGCTCTCAAACTCCTGGATGTGTTGTTTGAGAGCCTCGGGCGAGAGGTCGGCCAGAAAACCGAGTCGCCCCAGGTTGATGCCGACGAAGGGAAGTTGATGCTGTCCCAGTTGCCGACAGGCGCGAAGAATCGCGCCGTCGCCGCCGAGAACGATGGCCAGTTCCGCAGTCTCGGAGGGGAGTGTATCGTCGTCACTCCGAATGATGCCGCGAACTTCGATCCCCGGCCGCGACTGCAGAAACGCAGAGAGATCGTCCCAGGCTTCCTCAATGTAAGGAAGCCCGGTTCGAGCAAAGACCAGCAGTGAAAGGGGTGAGGGCATCAAAGTCGCCTTTCGCTCCGCGAAAGTCGCGTTGGATAGGGAGTGATCATTCCCGCAGCATAGCATGGCCGCGTTTTCACGGCAGTCGTGAGCCGTTGATTCAGTCGGCAATCGCTTTGCGAGTGAGGTGCGGCGAAAAGTGAGACGCTCGATATCAGGTCTCACTCTCTCACATGGGACTTGGCCACCGCGACTTTCGCGGAGCGAAAGGCGACTTACTTCACCCAGTTCTTGGGAAACCCCGATAACGGCGACGCCTCATCGGGAAACCACTTGGCCACATCGTCGATGCGGCGGGCGAGGGCGACATCGCTTTCGGTGATCGCCTTCACGCGATGCGTCTGAATCTTCACGACGACCTGAGCGTAGCCCAACTCAAGATCAGGATGATGCCACGCCGCCTCGGCCACATACGCAATCGCATTCGCGAGCAGCATCGTATGCGACCAGCCGGGCGTGATGTACTTCCGCCGCAGCCAGCCATCACGAATCTCCCAGCCATCGAGTTCGGCAAGAGCGGATTGAAGTTGTTCTTCGGTGAGGATGACGTCTTCGGGCATGATTGTCGCTCGGCTGATGATCTGTCGTTTAACCAAACGCACTCCGCAGCACTTCCAGACTCTTGGGAATCGCTGTCTCGTGCGACTCTTCGCCTTCGAACTCCAGGGAGATGTAGCCGCCGTAGTTGACTTCTTTGAGGATGCGGGCCACTTCGTCGTAGTCGATGTCGAGAGTGTACCACGTTCCCCCGCCGAAGTAGGTTTTGGCCTGCACGAAGACGGCTCGCGGTGCCAGCAGCGCATACTGTTCGTATTGACGTTCGAGAAAGTTGCCGGTGTCGAGTGTGGCTTGCAACCAGGGGGAATCGATCGCTTCGATAATTCTCAGCACCCCTTCGGCGGTGCGTCCCAATCCCCAATGGTTCTCCAGCCCCAGCACGACGCCGCACTCTTCGGCCTTGGGGAGGCATTCGGTGAGCGAATCAATCACCCAGCCGAAACCATCATCATCGGTGTAGCCTTCGAGCCTGGGTTCGATTCCCTGGTTGCGCATCAGTTCATCGAAGTCGCCGATAGTTCCCCAGCGACCAGTGTTGACGCGAATCGTCGGGATGCCCATCGCGTACGCCAGTTCGATGCAATGGTTCGTGTGCTCGATGTTGTGCTGCCGCACTTCAGCATCGGGATTGACGAACGTCTGATGCGTCGACATCCCGCAGAGATCGAGTCCGTGGCGAAAGGCCTGTTGCTTGATGCGCTGCAGTCTGCCGTTCGATTCATCCTCTCCCATTTGAACATGCAGAATCTCGACGCCATCGAAGCCCGCGCCAGCCGCCAGGTCGATGCACTCTTCGATCGAGAGTTTCGAGTCGGGGCGGTAACGCCAGTAGGAATAGGTCGATGTTGCGATACGGTTGGGGACGCGGGCCGGTGAGACGGCATCATCCGCGTGAAGCCGCTGCGTAGCGTGTGTTCCCGAGAGGAGCAGTGCGCCGGCAGTCAGGCCGAGCAGTTCACGACGCGTAGGTTGAGGCAACTCAGTCATTGGATTCGGCGTGGGGATTGCGGATCAACGGTGGACTCTGTCATTTTGGAGTCAGTCTGCAGCATAACCGTTCGCGCTCGAACCGTCGCCCGCGCCGACTCGGTTCGGCAAGATGACCAACGAAAACAGCCCGCGTTTTCGCGCGGGCTGCGTGTCGGATGCAATCGGCAGGCGGGATGGAGTTGGTCAGTTTCCGGTGCTGACGATCGTGCAACAGGCGCGGAAGCGGACCGGTTCGGTTCGACCTTCGATCGACACGAGGAATTCCTCTTCGAGGTCGCCTGGCTCCATCGGAGCCTCAAAGCTCATCGGAATGATGTGTACCGCCTTGGCTTCCTGCGGCAGACGGACCTGGAAGCAACCGCCATGTTCGGAGGCACTCTCGACGTTCGTCACGACAAACGGTTCCCGGCCACGAATAATGATCTGAAAACTGCGTGTCGCTCCTGGAGCCAACTCACCCATGTCCTGCAGAGCGGTGTTCACAACGATATCGGGCACGACTTCGCCAGAGACCATTACGTTCATCCGAGGATTGCGGGCGTCGCTCGTGGTGAGGACGAGTTGCTCGCGAAACGGCCCCATCGGGGCACTCGGGTCGACCACGATTCTCATCTGATACGTCGTGCGGCCGTTCCCTCCGTTGGTTTGCGTGGCCGTGGCCGTAACGAATTCCGAACTGCTCTGCATCCCGGTGATCTGCCAGGGAGTGCTGCCTGTGTACTGAATGTCGATGACGCGCTCCGCGCCCAAGCCGCTCGTGACTTCCGCGAACTCGGCGGATCCCGGCGTGAAGACGACGTCCTGGCGGACGAAGTAGCGAATCGGAATATGCACAATCCGTTCGCCCCCGCCTTCGAATGCGACAGTCACGTCGATGCTCGACTGCTTCTCGTTGAGGAAGTCGGTCGTGTTGAAGTTGAGATCAATGTACGCCGACTCGAACGTACCAAGTTCCTCACCCACCAGCGTGAATTCGGTACAGCCGCAATTCTTCTTGACGTTGCGAACGTACACCGTCTCTTCGTAGATGTTGCGAATCTCCAGTCGGTGCCGCAATTCGGAGCGGTGCGCGACCGTTCCCAGGTCGCAATTCAATTCCGAGAACATTCTCTCGGCCCAATTGAGTTGGCGTTCCTGAGCGTGTGACAGGCCGGCGAAGGCCAACAGACAGCAAATCGACAGGCACGAAGCCTTCATCCCACCCTGAGCTAACATAGTTGCCCTCTCTGCGCGTGATTGCCCGACTTGACCAATGCGAAGCTGATACCAGCAATACGCATGCCCCATCGACACTTTTTCATCCGTATCATCCCCAACGGTGAATGCAAACCGATGCTCTGAATCACGATCCGGCCGTTTCACAGTTCGAGGATAGGTGACCAACCCGCTCCTTTTGAACTGAACCGCGACCATTCCATATTACGGACATTCAGAAGGTTCCGTCCAGCCCTTTCGGCGATTTGTCGCGGCGACGGATAGGGTCGCAACCGCAACTTCGCCCGCGACTGGTCGATCTCCGCTCGACCTGTTGGATGCGGGGCCACCACAAAATGCCCGCAATTCCCCGAGAGGGCAACACTTTTCCGTCACGACGTCTCGCGATTTTGCGTGTCCTTTAGATTTCGACGCGGTCTGGTAAACCAGGTAGAAAAATCTAACGGCGGCCCCTTGGGCGGAAACTCCGACTTTGCATCATCGCGTTGAAGCAGCTACTGCGACCATCGCCATCTCGGAGAGATCCGGGGAACAACGGGCGTTGAAGCGTGGTGACAGACACGAGTACCTGCGGATTCCGGGTCACCAACAACGAACTATTGAAACCCCGCTACCCGGCTCCCGGTATCGGTCGCAAACAAAGAGCCGACAAAGTGGGTGCGATGGAATTCGATGGCAGTTCCATCGCGCGTCGCCCATAATGATGGACAGCGATTTTCCACGGGGCATAGCCCCGAATCATTCCTGGAGAGCACATGACACGTTTTCTTTGCACTTCCGCGGTCTGTTTGATCGTCTTGACTGCCTGCACCGGCGTCTCTCAGGCTGAAACGATTGCCCGCTGCGGCGCGGGCTGGCTGGAGGTGGTTGATGGTTACCCCGTGCTGCATCTCAAAGGATCTCCTTACGAGGTCGGCTTCCAGCACGGCGCGCTGCTCAAGGAGAGCGTCACCGAAAACCTGAACCAGATCATCAACGTGCAGGCCGAACGCGAAGTGATTGAAATCGGACCGCTCACTCTCACGCCGCGCGCCGCGATCGAAATGATCGTCGCCATCGAAGACCGCCACGTCCCTGATGCCTACTTCGAGGAACTCCAGGGACTCTCCGACGGCTCCGGACTCGATCTCGAAGAAGTGCGAATTGCCAACTTCATTCCCGAGCTCTTCCATTGCAGTGGCTTCGCCCTGATGAACTCCGCCACGAAAGACGGCACACTCTATCACGGTCGCGTGCTCGATTATGCCACCGGCTGGGGACTGCAGAATCATGCCGTCATCATCGTCACCGAACTCGATGGTTGTATTCCGTTCGTCAACGTCAGCTATGCGGGCTTTATCGGCTGCGTGACCGGCATGAACGCCGAGCACGTCTCCATCGGTGAAATGGGAGGGGGCGGTATCGGACACTGGGAAGGCATGCCGATGGCGTTTCTCGTTCGCGAAGCCCTGCAGCGCGGCCACACTCTGCAGGAAGTGCTCGACATCTACGAGCAGACGCCGCGCACTTGTGAATACTTCTATGTCGTGGCCGACGCCAAGACGAACGAAGCGATCGGCATGGAAGCGAGTTGGGATGTGATGGATGTCATCCAGCCCGGCACGTCGCACACACTCTTGCCGCACGCCGTCAACGATTGTGCCTTGCTCTCTGCGGGGAGCCGGTACGAGGAACTCGTGCAGCGCGTTCAAGCGGGACATGGCACCTTCACACCGGAAACCGCACTCCACTTGATGGACCGTCCCGTGGCGATGCGTTCGAATCTGCACAACGTTCTCTTCGAGCCGGCCACAACGCGGCTGTGGGTGTCGAACGCCGGGCCCGATGGCGAACCCGCAGCCGAGCGGCCTTATCATACGTTCCAGCTCAGCGAGTTGCTGGAACGGACTCCAACCATGGATGCACCCGAAATCGTCATTCCCGTCGCTAGCGTGGAATAGGTTCAACTTCGATATCAGTAGGTCCCGCTTGCCGAGCGGGACCTCAATCCACGAACCAACTCCATTCAGGTCCCTTCCGGCAGAAGGGACCTACTGGAACCGCGTCTTGAAACTGCCTCTACAAAGTCGATTGATGCGACGCCTATTTGTTCTTTCGGCGTGTCTCTTCGGGGGATTCACTGACACCGCGGAGGCGCAGTATCCGCCACCGAACATCGTCCTCATTATGGCCGATGACCTGGGGCGCGAGTGCCTTGGGTGTTACGGGAGCGAAGAGTATCTCACGCCGAACCTCGATGCGCTGGCGGAAAGCGGGATCCGCTTCACTCATTGCTTTTCGCAGCCCCTCTGCACGCCGACCCGCGTGCAGTTGATGACGGGCCTCTACAACCATCGCAACTACATTCGCTTTGGGTTGCTCGACCCCGAGGCCACGACATTCGGTCGCATTCTCAAGAACGCGGGTTATGTCACCGGCATCTTTGGGAAGTGGCAGCTTGAGGGTGGACTGGCGGCTCCCACTCAGTTTGGATTCGACGAGCATTGTCTCTGGCAGGTGAATCGCCGACCGAGCCGATACGCGAATCCCGGTCTTGAAATCAACGGCGAGCAGGTCGACTTCACTTTAGGTGAGTACGGTCCCGACATCGTGTGCGATCACGCGTGTCGCTTCATCAGCGAGCATGCGAATCGTCAACCGTTCTTTCTCTACTATCCGATGATCTTGCCGCACGCTCCCTTCGAGCCGACGCCCGGTGATCCGGAGTACAATCCCGCCAACTTCGACGGCAGCGACGGCTCAGGCGGTGCCAGACACTTTCCCGGCATGGTGGCGCACATCGATCAGATCGTCGGCCGCATTCTCGCATCACTCGATGACAACGACGTTCGCGAAACAACGGTTGTCATCTTCACCGGCGACAACGGCACTGGACGTCAAATTCGTTCGCAGTTGGGTGATCGCGAAATCCGTGGCGGGAAGGGACTGACGATCAACGACGGATCGCATGTTCCCCTCATTGCCGCCGGCCAGTTCATTGAACCGGGACGTGTCTGTGATGATCTCGTCAATACGGTCGACCTGTTTGCGACCGTGGTCGATCTCGCCTGGGCCAATCAACCAATCGAGACCGACGGCATCAGCATCAAACCCCGCCTGTACGAGAATTCCGTCGGTGGCGAGGAAGTCGCCCCTCGGCAATGGAGCTACTGCTGGTACGAACGGAGCGGCGACCGAGCACTGGCCGTGCGGTACGTCCAGACCACGCGATACAAACTCTATTCGGACGGACGATTCTTCGACACCGCATCCGATCCCCTGGAAGAATCGCCTCTCGCCGACGCTGCACTCACCGAAGAACTCCGCCAGTTGCGAGACGCCCTGGCCTCACGACTGACCGAAGTCGAAGCCGGCTTCGTCGACGCCACGCAGCCTCTATGGTAACCCGAAGCGTGAGCGAGGGCAGCCTGAGAAGAATCGTTCACTCACACAAGACTCGGCTTGTGCCCAACGACGTCATGCAATCGCACTCCATCCGGCAACCGATCCACCTCCGCTCCCGCAAGCTGCGTCTTCTCTGACGCCAAACCAAGTTTTCACGTCCCCCTCGCTCACGCTTCGGGTTACCATAGGGCCATGACCGATCAATTCCCCATCCGTGGCATCATCCCTCCGCTGGCGACGCCTCTCACTCAGGACGCCCGGCTCGACGCCCCTGCCCTGCACCGCCTGCTCGACCATGTGATCGATGGCGGAGTGCATGGCGTCTTCGTTCTCGGCACGACCGGCGAAGGGCCGAGCCTGACTGCCGAGACTCAGCGAAACGTCGTCACATCCACGTGCGAACATGTCGCCGGCCGCATACCGGTGCTCGTCGGCATCACCGCCGCGAACCTCGAAGAGTCGCTCGCACTCGCAAGTCACGCCGCCGACTGCGGTGCCGACGCGGTGGTGGCTGCTCCGCCGTTTTACTTTCCGATCAATCAATCTCAACTGACGGAGTGGTTCATCCAACTGGCCAATGCGAGCCCGTTGCCGGTCTTCCTCTACAACATGCCGTCGCACTGCAAGGTGTCGTTCGACGTGGCGACGGTGCGGCGGTTGATGGACCATTCCAACATCGCCGGCGTCAAAGACAGTTCGGGACAGATGCTTTACTTCGGCGAACTGTTGCAAGTGTGTGCCGAACGTCCTGACTTCGTCCTCCTCACCGGCCCCGAGGAACTCTTGGCGGAAGGAGTTTTGATGGGGAGTCACGGCGGCGTCTGCGGCGGAGCGAACCTCGTCCCACGACTGTTCGTCGATCTCTACGAAGCCGCCGTCAGCGGCGACCTCAAACAGGTAATGACGCTGCAAAACCGCGTGATGCGCCTCTCCACGACTCTCTACCGCGTCGGTCCCTCCCCCACCAGCTTCCTGACCGGCCTCAAGACCGCCCTCGAACTCGTCGGTCTCTGCCAAGCCAACTTTGCCGCCCCGCTAGGCCCGTTGCCGGAAGAACATCGTCGGCAGATCTCGCAACATCTCATTGATCTGGGAATCATTAACGTCGCGTCGGCTACGAAGTGAGCGCGACGTGCGATTCGAGGAGGGCGGCAGTCATTCTCGTGGAGCGATTTCCGTTCCGTCTGCCAGGATCATTCGACTCGGCATGACGTCGAGTTGTACGCCGTCGATCACGAGTTTCCAGCGCCCCGGACGAAGCGTTTCATCGTAGAACGTCGTCGTCCCAATCTCTGCGGGCAATTCCAGTCGGGAGACTCGCTGAACATCGCGCACGATCGAACGCCCCTGCAATAGCGTCTTGTAACTCGGTTCGTCGTTGAGCCCTTCGTAGAACTCGATCTCCACTCCATTCGGCGTGTTGATGGCCGTTAGTTGCCACGGGGCGTGAGACGACTGATACCAGACGACAATCGCGGCCACGCCGACCAGGACAATGGTGACCAACAGCGCGATCTTGAGAACGCGATAAAATGGTCTGGGAACGAGGTTGCTTTCTCCGAAATCGCTCAGCATATCGAACCCGCAGCACGACTCCCTGTTACCAAGCTCGTTTAAGATCGTCATCTCCAGTTTCGCCGAATCTACGCACCAGTGTCCATTGAGTTTCGCCAGTGAACTGTTGCTGGAGTCGAGCAGTGGAAGCCCCCGAGGCGATTAGTGGGTCTCAGGCACCCGGCACAGGATCGAGGTGAGCTTCAGCCGTTCGCTTGCTGGGGGTCTTGTTGAAGCAGGTGGGTAATGTGGCGGCCCAGAGCGCGAAAGGGCGTCAGCTTATCTGGCGGCAGCCGCTTCGTTGCCGCGAATTACCTTGACCGCCGCGAATCTGTCCAAGTAGGTCAACTCACCCACTAGACACTCGATCAAACGACGCGTCAATAACTCAAGATGATTGTCCGCTGCTGAACCGACGTAATCGGTGAACACCTCGATGTCGAAGAATTCCATGTTGTTGTACGCAGTCAGTCGATAAACCCAGTCATCGCCGCATACTTCAGCCCCGTCGAATCCGGGCAAACTCATCACCAGCCGCTTGAGAACTTTCGGCGGCCTTGCCGGTAGGAACCGCCACCCCTCAAGCACCGGCGCAGCATGCACGACTCGCTGGGCAAGCTCGATATTATCGCGCACGCTTGGACTGATCACGAGCGTGTTGTCTGGGTGATAGTATGGCCCCATTTCCCACCCCAGCCGAGGCTCGATTCTCTCGACTTGTTCGGACAGATTGAGATTGAGCCACGACACTTCGCCGCCGGTATACGCCGTGGCAATGTCGAGGTGCCAATCTCGAAACCATTCCCAGAACTCGGCGATGCGATCTTGTGACAATGAAAGCTCTCAATGGGTATCGCACCAGTGCGGAGCAGAATCTGCGACGACAGTCACTCCTCGTCTGACGGATTCAACATCGCGTCGTTTTCTTGCGTGATGAACTGGTAGTTGCCACCGCTTTCTTCAGCGATCTTGAGGAGCCATTCCTCCCCTTCGTTGTCGCCGAAGCCGATCGTGTGGATCGGGACGCCAAGCGTGTTGGCACGGCGGACGTTCTCGGTCACGCGGTAAGCAAAGGCACCGTCGGTCAGAAAGTAGATCACGTCGGGTTGCAGATAGAGGGCGAGCAAAAGTGCCTCTTCGGGTTCGGTGTCGCCGCCGACGGGGACTTGGGCCATCCAACTGAGGTATTGTTGTTGAGTGATCGAGTCCGCGGGCATCAGCCGATTCGCGGGCATGGGGAGCGTGCCGCTGTTGAAGAAGATGATGAAGAACTTCTGGTCGGGCGTCATGTCGCCAATCGTGCGCACCAGTTCCATCTTCACGCGATTGAAGCGATTGCGAGCCGGTGCGGGATAGGGATGCCGCATGCTGCCGGAAGAGTCGACGACGAACACGAACGTCTCTCCCTCGGCTCCCAGCCCGAAGAACTTATTGTTCCCCGATCCATCGCCCACCGAGTCGCCGCTGCCCGCTCCAAACCGCATGCCCTCGAATTCGGAGACCTCACTGGCCCAGTTGACATCGGACAAATCGTCGAAGGCCGACGCCATGCGCTCGGTGCTGCGAACATCGAGGTTCGGCGGATCGGGTGTCTCGACCGACACATCGAAACGCACTGCGTCGGGCGCGCTCCCTCCAGACGAATCGAGGGACATCTCGACTTCGGTCGACAGGCGTTCGAAAGCGGATTGTTCGAGATCGTCGCTGATCGTGGCGACCAGTTCAGGATCGTCGCCGATGCCGCTGTCGGTGTGAAAGTAGATCAAGCAGGCGGCCGCAACGAGGAGCCCGTGCAGCAGCCACGAAGCGCCGAACGACGCGGCCGTCGAGTAGTCGTCTGCGGCGGATCTCAGAGAGATCATGGTTTCATCCGCTGATCAAGTCGTGAAAGCGGGTGGAGGAGACCCGCGCCTTTCATTCCATCGACATTCCTTGCCCAAGCCTGTCGGTTCAACGCGGCCCGCCCTACAACTCTTGCGAAGCGTCCATTCACTCTACCCTCCCCACCTTGTGGAGGAAAGCGCTCTCTATTCGGCGTCTCGGGTGTATGTGATTTCCAGATTCTTCGTTTCGCTGTCCCCTTCGAGCATGTACATCGTGAAGTGGAACTGGTCATCGTTGAGCCAACGGGTGACCGTCTTCGTCCGCATTTCGCCACCAGGGATGGGGAACGTGCCGAATTCGGTCATCTCCTTGGTTTCTTCGTCGTAACTCCCTTCGATGGTCATCAAGCCGGTGCTGAAGGAATCGGTCCAGAAGCCGACGTACTTCTCCTGGGCGCGGTCGTAGCCACTCAGTCCGTAACCGTTGAAGGGCATGCCTGCGAATTCGCCTTCAAACTGCTGCACGAGAAAACGCCCGTCGAGAATGAGCTTGAACTCGGCGGCTCCCTCACTGGCGATCGGCTCGTCGGCTCCGGGGACGAACATCAGATTCTCGGTTGTCCAGTTCCCGACCATCGGTTGGAACAGTTCGTGTTCCTCGCCGGGGACGCCGAGCGCCATGATCTGGGCTTCGAGATCCTGCGGACTGAGTTCGGCGTCATCAGCACGCAGCGAAGCATGGCAGAGCAAACCGAACGCGACGAGAGTTGTGAGTGTAATGCGTGTGATCATCGAGAGAAGCCTTTCCTGCGAGTTGAGAGAGAGCTGGCGAACGCCGTCTCTCTATGAGTTAACGCCCGACGAGCGGCGGCGTCAACAGTTCGAGGACCACGTCGCGAAAACTTCATCAATTTTGAGCAATCGTTGCTGATCGGGGAATTGCGAGTGATATCAGTCCGTGGGTTTCGCCTTGAGAGTCGATGCATCATGATTGATGCGAGAAACTCCATTCACACGGGAGAGTTGCGTTGAGAACTTCATTCCAGACGGCAATCGTGGCCGTCGCCGTCGGGCTGTTCTGCACGGCATCGCTTCACGCAGACGACGCCAACATCCCCGATGACGCCGAGTCGATCTTCGGACACTACACCAGCGAAGGAGATCTGGAGGGCTGTCGGACGGCTCTGGATGCCCGCCTCAAGACCGCTCCCGACGACCAGTCGGCACGGTTCGCCTTGGGGATGACCCAGTTTCTGCAGGCCGTCGAGGGACTGACGCAGTCGCAATTTCGATACGGCCTGATGCATGCGAACGGTTTTCGCCTGGTCGTCGGAAACCTCCCGATCGAATGGAACGAGAACCCCGAGCAGATTTCGTATGAGGATGCGCGCGCCGTGCTGCTGGAGTTTCAAGAGCAACTGGCAGAAGTGGAGGCCACCCTTGGAGAGATCGATACGAGCGACGTCGGGCTGCAGGTCCATTTCGGTCGCATCAAACTCGACATCAACGGCGATGGCGAGGCCACGGAGTCGGAACGGTTCTATCAAATCTTTCGAGCGGTCAACTCCGCCATCACCGATACCGAGGGACAGAGTTTCAAGATTCGTTTCGATGGTGGAGACGTCCACTGGTTGAAGGGCTACTGTCATTTTCTGCAAGCCGTGTGCGACTTCGCGTTGGCTCACGATTTCCAGGAACTGTTCGAGCGCACCGGTCACCTGTTCTATGCCGACGTCGATAGTCCCTACGAGTACATCGCCGAAGAGATGGCAGAACTCGGTGGCTTTCGGCAGGGTTTCGAGTTCCGCTGGATCGCCGACGCTATTTCGTTTTTCCACCTCATCAACTTCGAGGTAGTCGAGCCGGAGCGCATGCAGACTTGTCACGCTCATCTGTTGTCGATGATTGACGAAAGCCGACTCTCGTGGGCGAGAATCGTTGAAGAAAAGGACGATCACCTCGAGTGGCTCCCTGGCCCGGAACAAACGAGCGTGATCGCCGTGCGGGTCGATCAGGAGATGATCACCGGTTGGCACACCATGCTCGATGAGATCGAAATGCTGTTAAACGGAGAAAAGCTGGCTCCCTTCTGGCGCGGCCCCAACCCCGAAGAGGCCGCGATGTCGGGTCATGGCCGCGGCATCAATCTGAAGCGCGTATTCACCGAACCACGCGACTTCGATCTCGTGCTCTGGATCAGCGGCACCGCCGCCCAGCCCTACCTGGAGGAAGGGGACGTGACGACGTCTGAATCCTGGGATCGTCTCGTCCGCGTCTTTCGCGGCGAGTTCTTCGGGTTCGCGGTCTGGTTCAACTGAACGCCTCGATCACGATCATTCAATCGAGGTACAGGAACTCGTTCAAGTTGAGGGCGAGCAGGCAATAGTACTTGAGCGCATCCGCATGGCTCAGTGCATGCTCGTCTTCAAGCGACGCGATCAATTCCACGCCTCGGGCGACGTCGTCATCGGTCGCTGGGCGCTGAGTGACACGCGCGATGACCTGTGAAACAACGGTCGAGGAATCGTCCCCGGAAGCTTCCACCAGATCATCCCGCAGAAACTCGGCCTGTTCCAGAAGAAATTCGCTGTTGAGCATCTCCAGGGCCTGCGTCGGTTGAGTCGTCGCGAACCGCACTGGGCAGGTGAAGTCGGCATCGGCCACGTCGAAGGCCGACAGGAGCGGCACCTGCAGCGAGCGTTTGATGTGAACGTAGATGCTCCGTCGGCTGCGATCCTCGAAGGACGAATCGCCCCAGTTTTGCCCCGGTACCGACTGACCCGCCAGGACGGCGTCGGGAATGACGGGATAGACGCTCGGGCCGAACATCGCATCGAGATTGAGAGTGCCGTTGACGGCCAGGATCGAATCCCGCACTTCCTCGGCTCGCAGCCGGCGCATGTCGAATCGCCAGAAACTGTCGTTGAGCGGGTCGGCGGCCAGCGCCTCTTCGCGACCGGCCGACGACATGCGATAAGTGTTCGAGTTGAGGATCAGGCGATGCATCTCCTTGATGCTCCAGCCGCGCTCGCGAAACTCGCTGGCCAGCCAGTCGAGCAGTTCCGGATGCGTCGGAGCATCTCCCATCAATCCGAAATCGTTAGAGGTGCGAACGATGCCGCGACCGAAATGCCACTGCCAGATGCGGTTCGCCATCACTCTCGCCGCCAGCGGGTTTTCCGCACTGACGATCCATTCCGCGAGAGCCCGTCGTCGGCCGCAGCTCTCGCCGCCGGAAGGAACTTCGATCTGCGGAGCGGGTGGCGACAAGACCGTGGGGAAGGCCGGTTCGACGATGTCTCCTGGAGCAGAAGGATTGCCGCGAATCAAAACGTGTGTTTCGGGCGCGGTGTCGTCGTGTTCCTTAACGCAGAGAGCTTGCGCGCCGCTGCGAGGCGGGTTGTCGCGCATCCGTCGAAATTGTCGGCGAAGTCGCGAGTACTCGCGGAACTCGTCTTCGGTGATAAAGTCTCCAACGTGCCGACTCAGGATGTTTTCGCGCACTCCCTGGTCCTGGAAGTCATCGATCTCTCCCCCCTGCAGATGTGGACGGAACCGATTATCCATCTCTTCCAACTGAACGCGCACGCTGTCGACTGCTTCGCGATATCGCGCCAGTTCTTCCTCGAACTCTTCGGCTTCCTCGGGCGTGGCAATCGTGCGGACGGAAGCCGCCAGCACCGTGTCGTCACCGCGCACGCCGTAGTGCCGCACATTGCGAAAGAATGAGAGAAAACTGTAGTAATCCTCTTGAGGCACCGGATCGATTTTGTGCGCATGGCATCGCGCACAGTTCATTGTGATTCCCAGAAACGCTTGCGACGTCGTGGCGACAATGTCGTCGAGACCTTCGTAGTAGGCGAGTTCCGGGTCGGCGGGTTCGTCGTCCCAGAGACCGAGCCGGTAATAGCCGGTGGCGATGATCGATTCACGTGTCACGACGTCGAGTTCGTCGCCGGCCAGTTGCTCCATCACGAACTGATCATAAGGAACGTCGTTGTTGAACGACTCAATGACATAGTCTCGATAACGCCAGACGAACGGCTTGGGATTGTCGCGTTCGTAGCTGTTCGACTCGGCATATCTCACGAGATCGAGCCAATACCGCGCCCAATGCTCGCCGTAATGAGGCGACTCCAGCAAACGATCGACCAGTCGGGGCCAAGCGTCGGGCGAATCGTCGTTCACAAACGCTTCCACTTCCTCGAGCGTCGGCGGCAATCCGAGCAAATCGTAGTAGAGCCGGCGCACGAGTTGTCGCCGATCGGCCTCGGGATTCGGCGTGAGTCCGCGTTCCTCCAGCCCCGCCAGAATGAAGGCATCGATCTCATTCGCCACCCAGTCGGCGTCTTGCACCTCGGGCACGTCAGGACGTGAAATGGGACGAAACGACCAATGGTTCTTGGTCTCTTCGTTAACTTGCGGCGGCTCGTGAGCCGAAACAGGCGCTCCGCCGGCAGGCATCGGCGCGCCGCGACGAACCCATTCGGCGATCAGCTCGATCTGTTCCTGAGGCAGCTTGCCATCGGGTGGCATCTCGTAGCTCTGGTAATTGATCGCTTCGAGCAGCAGGCTCGAGTCGGGATCGTCCAGGTTCACTGCGGGGCCGCTGTCGCCCCCTGTCAGAAGTCCGTCCCTCCCCGCCAGACTCAAGCCACCTTTATGCTCTTCTCCCCCGTGACATGCATAACAGTTCTGCTCCAGCAACGGCTGAATATGCTCGTCGTAGAACGCCAGCCCTTCCGCGGAAACGGCGTCGGCGTCCGTCGCGGCTGGGGGAGACTCGCCGTCATCCGCTAGTGACCAGGCCGTTAGCCCTGCGAGCGACAGAAACAGGGCCAGAAGAGAGAATCGCAATCGTGACATGGAGCGATGAGGGCAGGACTCAGGCGGGAAGGCATTTGCATTCATCAGGCTAATCAACCGCCGGGGGTTAATCAATTTGGAGGAGCGGAAGTTGCAGTTTCCGAAGTGTCCTCATTGGGGCACGACCCCGTCCGGCAAGGCTCCGGCGGTTCTCTTGCAGTCCACTGTGTTTGCGCTTACATTTCCTGCTTGGCGTTGGGCGATTTCAGGCTTCTGCATCGATGGGATGCATGGGCGTCGCCAGGCTTGCCGAATAAGTACAAGCAGGATTGTTGACAGAAGTCTATTCCTAGTGAGGAGTTGTGCGTGGTCCGTTTGCGTTTGCGCGAGAATGAATCGGTTCAGGAAGCGGTGCGGCGGTTTCGCAAGCTGGTCGAGCACAGCGGCGTGAAGAAGGAAATGCGTCGTCGCGAGTTTTACGAGAAGCCCAGCGAAGTCGGCCGTCGTGAACGACGTCGGGCGGAACGACGGGCACGGGCCAACCAGATGTACAACAAGTAAATCGTGACAGGAAGTCGGTCTCGGCGTCATTGAGGCCCACTTGCGATGGCTCGCTGGAGCCCATTGAGATGCTGCTCGCGTTTAACGTCATCGCAGGTTAGCCGTGCCCAGGTGATTTCGCTGTCTCCCGGCATGGTCACGGCTGGAGGGGAGAATTCAACATGGCGGGATGGATCGCCGACCGGGAACAGTTCACAAAACTCTGTGAACACGTTCGGCGCGCCGGAATTGTCGCCTTCGACACCGAGTTCGTTTCGGAGTCGTACTACCGCCCCAAGCTCTGTCTGCTGCAGTTCGCCGTCGAGGGAGAAGTCTCTCTGGTCGACCCCTTTGCCGTCGAGGATCTCTCGGAATGGTGGTCGCTGATGGCCGATCCCGAGGTCACGGTCGTGGTCCACGGGGGGCGCGAAGAACTGCGATTCGCCCAGCGAGAAGGAAGTGTGCGGCCGCAGAACATCATTGACGTTCAAATCGTCGAAGGACTCTTGAGTCGCGGCTATCCACTCGGTTACGGCACACTCGTCCAACGCGTGCTGGGAATTCAACCCGAGGGCAAAGAGACTCGCACCGACTGGCGGACTCGCCCCCTCTCGAAGGATCAACTCGTCTATGCCGCCGAGGATGTCGAACATCTGCAAGCGGTGTGGGACAAGCAATGCCAACGACTCGACAAGCTGAAGCGCCGGCATTGGGTCGAACAGGAACTCGAACGACGCACACAGATCGTCCTTGCGGAAGAAGATGGCGAGCCGTGGCGACGACTCAACGGCATCAGCCGGATGACGCGCCGCGAACTCGGCCTGTTGCGAGACCTGTATCAATGGCGCGAGGAAGAGGCCGACCGACAGGACCGTCCGATTCGCTGGGTGATTCGTGACGATCTGCTGGTCGAGATCGCTCGGCGTCAGCCGACAACGGCTGCCCGTCTTGAGGCGGTGCGCGGCATGGATCGTCCAGGCTATCGCAAGTTGTTCGGTGCGATCGCCAAGGTCGTCAAACAGGCACAGAAGGCCGACGAGGATTCGCTGCCGAACAAGATCCGTTCGCCCCAGCATCCGCCGCAGGACGATCCTCTTTCGCGCATTCTGCTCATCGCGCTCGCCAATCAGTGTGCCGATCTCAACGTGTCGTTGGGACTGGTCGGCACGAACTCCGACCTGCTCGACCTGGTGCGGTGGGAACTCGATGGCCGCGAAGGGACGCTCCCTTTGTTGATGGACGGCTGGCGCAAGGAAGTCTGCGGCACGCTACTGACCGACATCCTTGAAGGCCGCGTGGCGCTCCGGGTCATCAACCCCAAAGCCGAAGCCCCGCTGGCATTCATGAAGGTCGACAAAAAGTCTAGCAAGTAGGTGGCCCAGACATTCCTGCCTGGGCAGTTGCATGTCCTGCGCTGCATCAATTAGTTGCGAAAAGAGTTCACAAGACGTCGCCCTCGTCAACGGCGACCTCCCTGTAAGGAACCGAAATCGAAACACCGTTTCGAGACATTTCAGAGACACGCGCAACGCAACCTCTTGCTGCATGGTTGCTTTAGTGAATTCGAGTCCCTTCCGTTCGCAGCGATTTCGACGATGAAAGTCACGAAACGATTAGCAGCTCAAAGTCTCTAAAGCTGTTAAGCACTGGGTCACCATTTCGGGCGATGGCAACGGTTAACAGCCGGCGCGACTTTTCCGGCTGGGTATTCACTCCCAACGGTGCGAATCTGGAGAAGGTCCGCAGCCTTTAGGGCGCAGTTCCGACGAGATTCTGCGACGTCAAACTTTGCCGCTCGCTGTCGGTCGGCCTTCCGTCGTGAGCGACGTAATCTGCCGCCTCTCCAGCGGGGTACAAAAACCATGAACGTCCCCGAATTACCAGGTTTTCGACGCTCAACACCGTAGCATGGCGAGACAGATTCTGCACCCGTTACTGGCGCTCCTGGCCTGTGCCACTCGACAAGAATTGGCCAGGCAAGTGGCCTATCTGAAAGAGGAGAACCGGATCCTGCGTGCCCGGCTGCCGCAACGGATCGTGACAACGCCGGCAGAGCGACGACGTCTGCTCAAAGTGGGTCGCAAGCTGGGAGCCCAGCTGATGGAGTTGATCACGATCGTCAGCTACGGCTCGTTTCGTCGCTGGGTTCGTGAGGCCGAGGCGAACCGGACCGAGTCTGCCGCTAAGAAGCCGAAACGCAAGGGTGGACGGCCGAAGACGAATGAAGAGATACGGGAGCTGATCCTGCAGATTCGCACTGACACCGGGTATGGCTTCACCAAGATCCGAAAAGTACTGGCCAAGCTCGGTATTCGCCTGTCACGGCAGACGGTGAAGAACGTCTTAGTCGCCGCCGGCCACAACCCACTCCCGCCCGGCGGCGTGGATTCGTGGGACGCCTTTCTGGCTCGGCATGCCCGAACGCTCTGGCAGTGTGACTACGTGTCGAAGCCGATGTGGACGCTGAAAGGACTGGTCGATCTCTATCTGATCGTCTTTATTCACGTGGGAACGCGCCGCATCTGGGTCACACCCTGCACAGCGTAACCCAACAGTGCCTGGGTGGCCCAGCAGGGCCGGGAGTTTCTGATGCAGGCGGAGGACATGAGGCTTGAAGTCGGTCAGGTGATTCACGACCGCGATACCAAGTTCACGGCGCAGTTCGACCAGATCCTGACTGCGGCCGGCGCGAAGGTCCAGAAGACGCCGATCCAGTCTCCGAACCTGCAGGCACACGTCGAACGCGTGATTCAGATGCTGCAGCGGGAAGTTCTTGACCATTTCGTCATCCTCTCAACGCGGCATCTCAATCACATCGTGCGCGAGGGCGTGCAGTGGTACAACAATGAACGCGGACACTCGGCCCGTGGTGATCTGCCTCCCGCCTGGGAAGCGGCTCCGCCAGAGTCGACGACCATTCGTCGCAGTGATGTGCTCTGCACGACGCGGTTGGGCGAGTTGCTAAAGAATTACTCGAGACGCGCTGCCTGAGCGCCGATTGAGTGAGGGACCGATCGAGTCGTTCGTTCTGTTCGCGGGATCGGTGCGTGCTGTTGTTCCGTCGACGCAGTTGCCGGCCCAGAACCCGCCCGCCCGGCGGGTTGACTGACGAGGAGGGAGCACTCACACGGTACATGACGAAGCGTTACGATTCGCTCCAGACATCGAGAATTCGTGGATCATGTGTGCGCATGGTTTTTGTACAGGGCGGCTCTCAGCAATACCCTTGCGGGCGAAGCCACTTCTGACGGGGAGGTAACAGCGGCCGGGGAGGTTTCATCGCGTCCCATCCCTCCGGCACCTGGCGAGACGGAACTTCGCATTCGTCACAACGCAATGGGCAGCGTCGGGCCGCGGGACAGAATTCTAGATTCTGCTTGCAGCCCTGGAAACCACCACCTGGTGCTCGTTACGAGCGAGCGAACGCCCGGAATCGTCGACGGGTCGCTCTCAACTACCCGACTCTTGGGTTCATACTTTCCTCCCCCGCGTTGTCACCCGCGGGGTTCTTTGGCGGAAGTCGGTTCCGCGTTGTCATCGATGGGGAACAGCATGCAGCGTACGATGCAGTCGACAATGTGCTGTTCAGCCCCAATGATCGTCACGCCGTATATGTCGCTGCCGATGACTCAAGCGAGACGCTGTCGCTGATCCTCGATGGAGAAAATCGCACCCCAACAGGGACCAGGAGCGTGATGCCTCGGACGATTGCGTTCAGTCCGGACGGGCAGCGCATGGCATACGTTGCTAACGGGGAAGAACTGTTCGCCCTGTGTGTCGACGGAGAGATCGTTCACGAATACCTCACGTGTCTCAATCCTCCGCAAGCTCCGGTCTTCAGCCGGGATGGGAGCAAAGTCGCGTTGCTGCATGGGATGACGCCGGAAATCGTTCAGCTCTGGTACGATGGCAATTCCAGCGCGCCGTTCGATTACGAAGTCACATACATGCCGGTGTGGAGCCCCGACAACTCCCGTATCGCCTATGGCGGGATGGTTGACGGCAAGTGCCATCTCGTTGTCGGCGACTTTCGGACGGGTGACTACGAAGGAATGTCGCAGCCCGTGTTCAGTCCGCAAGGAGCGCACTGGGGATGCGTCTTCTTTCAGGACGGACAAAACGTGCTTGTTCTAGACGGCGAAGAGGTCGCCCGGCACCAGAGAGTGTCCAAACCGGTATTCAGCTCTGACGATGAGCAAGTGGCCTATTGTGTTCGCGATCGACAGGAGTTCCGCATTGTTCTCAACGGTGAGTATGGCCCGGCATACAGGGTCATCGACCATGAAGCGATGGGATTCGGGCCGCACGACGAGCACTTCTATTACAAAGCACAGTCGCGAGACGGTGAGTGCGTCGTCATCGATTCTGTTCCCGGGGAAACGTTCTACAGCCTGATTGGTTCTCCGGTCGCATTTTCTCCCGATGGTTCGCGGTATGCCTATGCCGCAGCTCCGACCAGCGACTCCACCGTCGTGGTCGTCGATGGAGAGCGCAGCGAACCATTCGACATACTCATGGTTCCTCCGGTGTTCAGTCCCGATGGTCGCCACGTGGCGTATGTGGCACAGCGTGATGGTGAGTCGTATATCGTTGTCAATGACGCCTGGAGCGAGGCTTACACGGGTATCTTCGGCGGCAGCCAAATCGTCTTCACCACCGATGATCGCTTCAATGTGATCATGTTGAAAGATGGCGAGGACTACGTGCGCGCCAATGTCGAGATCTCAGTCACCGACAACGATGTCAGCGAAGCGACGGCACCCGTCGACTCGGGCGACGAAGTCGCAGAGAGCGCCGAACAAGACTTGCCGCGTGCCGATCGCCAGCTGACAACAGCTTGTCGCACAGGAAGCATCGACACCGTTATCCAGAGGCTCGCAGAAGGATGCGAGGTCAACGCCCGTACGACACATGGTGAGACGCCGTTGCACCTGGCGTCACGGCTGGAGGATCCCACGATCGCGATGATTCTGCTGCGAGCAGGGGCCGATCCGCTGATTCCGAACGAAGCCGGGGAGTTGCCGCTGGAAGTGATGCAGGCTCATGAGTTGGCTCCGAGCGATGCCAACGACTACTTCACTGTCGTTCAGAACCGGATGGTCGAGCAGCTCGAATGGGCGTGCTTCGCGGCCGATGAACTGCTGGCTCAGGTGTTGAACTCGAACTGCTGAGGCAGAACTCATCTATGAGCATAACTTGAGTTCAGTTGTTCCAGAGCAGGCCCCATCTACTCGATCTAACTACCAACGGGGTACACCTGTCGATGCGGTTCTGGGGGACTGATCTCGGCGATCGCCCAGCGGGTTGGATGAGTGGAGAAGGACTGTCGTACCCGTATCTGCTGCCGCACATGGAACGCGAGTACTACTCGGCTCCGCTGCCGGCCGACTTCTACGAGCCCCTCGATCTACCCGCGCCGCCGCAGCTCGCTCAGGCCGGAGAGCTGATGGCTTACGCTGTCTGGTTGGCCGAACTCACGTATGGCCCAGATGACCCACGATTCTTGGTTTTTCGCGATGAAGTCTTGAAGTTGCTGGGCTTCTGAAAGGGCGCGTCCGTCGCCAACGACTCCACAACAAGTTGTCCTGGCGCGCCCCGTGACCATCTACATCACTCACAAGATTGAATGGTGTTTCAACTTTCTCCCT
This sequence comes from uncultured Planctomycetaceae bacterium, assembly GCA_942492405.1. Lineage (GTDB taxonomy): Bacteria > Planctomycetota > Planctomycetia > Planctomycetales > Planctomycetaceae > JANNSB01. Next base: position 263,553 of record CALOES010000013.1, on the reverse strand, counting down.
CTGAAAGGAACTGTCATGTCGAGTGTCACTCTTCCCAGGTTGCGAACTGCACTCTCTCTGAGTTGCGTCCTTGCGGTGGTCGCTCTTCAAGCCGGCGAAGCATTTGCTGACACCGTCGCGTTTGAACACGAGGCTTTCAAGATCGAGGTTCCAACAACATGGCGTCTCACTAAAGAAGATGGCGCAACAGTAAGATGGGAGTTTGGACCAGCAGGGTTACCTGGCTCTGTGAAGATCAGTATCGTCACTCACGGTTCCACCGAGATTGCTCGCGAGGCGATGAACGAAGCCTTGGACTGGACGAACATTTTTCCGGACGAACCATTCTGGGGCAGGCGGCACATTGCTACAGAAGCCCTAGTGTTTACTGAATATACGAGGCAACTTGTTCCGCTGGCACCATTCGAACCGCATCGAATTGTCAGCTATGGCGGCACGACGTTGTCGATCAGTGCACTTCAGTTCACGACCACAGTGAAAGCCGTGTTCAACAGCCTGGAACTGCGAGACGAGAACGGCGATTGGCACAACGTAGTCGACGAGTTGCCGGTTCGATCCCCTGCAGACGATCGCCCCAGCGTAGAGATTTATCGCACACGGCTCCGCGTTTATCCAGGTTCGGACCTTCCAACGTACCGTTATTTGGCGATCGATCATGACGAAACCGTCGCGTATTTCGTCGACGCGGTTCAGGCGCCTGGCTTTGGAGACATGCTGCTGCTTCCCGTCGAGTTTGGGGAAAGCGATGGGGTCCAGATTCCCATAGAGGAACACGCTGACACAATCAGAACCTGGATTTCGGGCCCCGAAGCGGAATCACTTGTGCATTGCGAACTCCAAGAGCCATGTGGCCCGTGCACGGTTTTCACTTACGAGGGAGACGGCTTGCAAACTGTGTACGATTGCATGTGGGTCGGCGGCGAACTCTCGGTAGCCGGGTATGTCAGCGAGAATGGATTCGTGGTTCGAATGTTCGACGACACGTTTCAGCCAGTTGAATAATCGTATGGCTGCAGTGCCCCTCGTCGGGTTTGGGGGTATGGAAAACTCCGAGTCGCGCGCCTTTTCCGGGTGAGATCCCCGTGAGCCAACGCTCCATAAGGGTAACGTGCTCCTGTGACGAGTTGGCTGAGGGCTGGCTCAACACTGCGAATTGCCTTCAGTCTTTAAGCATCGAGGAGAATCCATGTCACGCATCGTCACTTCTGTCGCGGTCGTTTTCGGATGCATTCTGCTGGGCTTTGTCGCGAGCCTGGCTGTTGCCTGGACCGCCTACCCGGAACGCGAGATCCCCGAAGAGCTCAGCCATGAAAAGACGATGAGAGTCCTCAATGAATCCACGCGAGACGCCGAGCTTCGCGGCGAAATGGTGTTCAATGGCGTTCTCGTTGGCAGCGGCGTAGGAATCGGAACAGCCATCCTGGCTCACCGCCGCAGGAATCCGCGACATGCGTTTGACGATCAATCAACCGCAACTGTCTGACGACAACACTGCAGACGAAGGCGTGCATGTCGGCAATCCATTGGAGTTGTTGATCGCTGCCAATTCCCAGTTGTTTTGCGAACGTCGTTTTGATGCAGCACTTGTGGCCGTGATTCTTGGCATTCCATAATAAGGTACAAACCAATGCGGATTCTCCTGTGGACGATGGTGTGTGTATGGAGCGATTGCCCCTTACTTGTCGATTGTTTTTCCTCGTTTCGATTTTGCGCAATGCGGGCTTCTGACATGTATGTTCATATTCGCAGTCTCAGCGGTGATCGGCGGTGGATCGCTTGGATTTGCAATTGAGCTCAGTGAATACTTGACGGAAGAATCGAAGAGGGTGGAGAACTCCCGTCCTCTGTAGTGCGACGACTGCGGGCTGAGTGGCATGCTTGTGATTGTTGTGGCATGATTGAATTCCGCGGTGGCCATGCCTGCATCGGCGGGCGGGCGCACCGTTCGCTATGCGATCACTGGTCTGGTTCGCCGCGGATTGCTGGAGGTCGTGCATCAGGGGGGCTCAATCGGGGCCCATCTTCCTACAGACTGCATGGACTGATCAAGAAGGCAACTGCGGGCAAAAAGTCGCGCTCAACAAGCGAGTCCAACGGATCACATGGCACCGGTCGTCCGACGGCAGGATCGGGCAAGTAATCACCACCTGGAGAGGATGAATGGGGACAGTTTTCAAGAAACACGTGACGCGACCGTTGCCGGAGATCCGCCGTTACGATCGGAAATCGGCAATCGCGGCAATGCGTTCACGCCAGACCGATGAACGGCAACGGGAAGGAGGTACGCGATGAATCCAGTGATTCAACCCTTGGCACTTCGCCCCAGAGATGCCGCTAAGGCTCTGGGCATCAGTGAACGAACATTATGGAGTTTGACGGCACCGCGCGGTCCGATCGCGGCCACGAAAATCGGCGGCAAGGGTGGTTGCACCTTGTACTCGATCAGTGATCTGCAGAACTGGTTGCAAGCGTCGGCCGTGCGCCAGCAGAAGCCGGAAGGAGGTGGACAGCAATGACTTGCTCCCTTCGCGTCACAATCACAGGATACCGTGAAGAGTTGGAACGCCAGCTTCGATCGGATGAGTTATATGCGACGGTTGAGTCCCACTTGGCGAAGTATCATCGCCTGATTCGCTCACGGGAATTGTTGATCCATTTCGCGGAAGTCTCTAGAGGGTCAGTTCCGCAATCGTGTCTCGAAAAGGCGATCGGCTGGGGGCGGTATCTCGAACCCATGCCTGGCGGATCTATGCACCGTCTGTCACCGGGGAGATGTCTTCGGCTCACGGATTGTTCCTGACACCCCCTTTGAATGCCCAAATGTAAAGCGAAGTGAATCAGTTTCGGATGGAGTCGTTACCATCCAAGAACCTTTGCCGTCGGTGGGCTGGTCTCTGAGAGACCCAACTCGCTGACTGGCTTCTCTCAGGAAGGAAAGTTAATGGCGAGCATCTCTTTAGATCGAAAGACTGGCCGGCGGACGATTCAATATGTGGGGATGGATGGCAAACGCCGATCGATCCGGCTGGGGAAGGTGAGTCAACGACTGGCCGAACAAGTGAAGGTGCGTGTCGAGATTCTCGCGGCCGCGCAGGCAACCGGCCACGTGACCGATGCCGATACGATCCGCTGGCTGTCGACGATCGACGATGCCCTGGCCAGCAAACTCGCCAAGGTGGGGCTTTCGCAGAAACGGGATGCGTCCACGCTGGCGGGTTTCATCGACGGCTACATTGTGTCGCGAACCGACTTGAAGCCCCGCACGGTGTTTCTCTGCACGCAGGCACGCGGATACATGGTCGAATACTTTGGCGAAGGTAAGCTGATTCGATCCATCACTCCCGGCGACGGTGACGAGTTCCGCCTGCACTTGCTGGGGAAGGGGCTGTCTGAGAATACGACCCGCCGGGTGATCGGTCGCTGCAAACAGTTCTTCAATGCGGCCATCCGCCGGAAACTGATCCACGAGAATCCCTTCGCCGATCTGTCAGGCGCGGTGCGAGCCACGCCGGAACGGTTTCACTTCATCAGCCGGGAGGATGCCGACAAGATCATCGATGCCTGCCCCACTGCAGAATGGCGCGTGATCTTCGCCCTGAGTCGATTCGGTGGCCTGCGGTGTCCCTCAGAGCATCTTGCCCTACGCTTGGACGATATCGATTGGGCGAATGACAGGATCAACGTGCGAAGCCCCAAGACGGAGCATCACGAGGGGAAAGACTCGCGGTGGATCCCGCTGTTCCCTGAGTTGCGGACCTGCCTGATGGAAGTTGCCGAGCAAGCCGAGCCGGGAGCGGAGTACGTCATCACGAGTTATCGCGACGATAGCGTAAACCTGCGGACTGGCCTGATGCGGATCATGAAACGGGCCGGAGTGAAGCCCTGGCCGAAACTGTTTCAGAATCTGCGATCGACTCGCGAGACGGAACTGGCCGAAACATTTCCGATGCATGTGGTCTGCGGATGGATCGGCAACTCTCAGCCGGTGGCCATGAAACACTACCTGCAAACGACTGATGAACACTTCCGGCAGGCGGTGCAAAATCCGGTGCAGCATCCTGCGGTTGGGCATCGTCAGACATCGCACGCGGGTAGTGAGCTATCGCGCAAAGAGAAACCGCAACCCCGTGTGAGACAAAGGACTGCGGTTCTAAACGATTCGCGACGATTCTCCGAATCGACGCAACTGATGCCCCCACAAGGACTTGAACCTTGAACCTATTGATTAAGAGTCAATTGCTCTGCCAATTGAGCTATAGGGGCTAAGACTTTTTGCAGCAATCACTTCGAACACTCACCGGTCGAGACTGGGAACGGATTTGGGTGATTGGCTGTTGCGCCTCCGTTTTCCTCGGCCCGCACTCGATGGCGTCTCTTTGGTGGAGGCCGTCATTCGGACAGGCCAAAACGCGAAAGGTGACGCTCGAAATTTCGATTGCTCGACACATCGTCGGGAAAACATTCCCAAAAGTCAAACTTCCCGCACCCCATTCTTCATCCTGGTAGCAGGGGCGGTTTTCGCGTGGCTCACGCTCCCAAACTCGCCAACATCTTGTCCAGATCACTGAAGTCCTCGACCAGGAGGTCGGGTTGGCATGCGGCGAGTTCATCATGACTGAACATCCCCGTTGAGACCGCCAGCACTTTGGCACCGATCGCCCGGCCGCATCTCACGTCCGAAGGGGTGTCGCCGATCACCCAGACCTGATCGGGAGAAATGTCGGACTTGAGGTGCTCGATCGTGGCCTTCCAAGCCGCCCGGGCGACGTCGTCGCGGTCGGAGTGGACGTCACCGTATCCGCCGAACCGAAAGTGATGATCGATCGCATAGTGTGCCAGCTTCAGTCGGGCCCCTTGTTCATAGTTCCCGGTAAGCAGCCCCATTCGCACATGAGACTGCTTGCTGAGCGCATCGAGCAGTTTTTCGACTCCCGGCAGCACGCGGCCGGTCAGCGATTGGAGTGTGATGTGCAGATGCTCGAAATAGATCGCGGCAAATCGGCTGCGAGTTTCGGCATCATCCGCAATGCGGTGACGCAGAAACAAATCGGTGGTAATGGCGAAGTCGGTGCGGCCGGCGGCGGGAATGTCTTCGTTGAGCGAGTCGATTCCAAAGGCCGCTCCGAGCGCCATTTCCATCGCCCGTTGCCCGGCTCCCCCGGTGTTGAGGAGCGTGCCGTCGATATCGAAAAGTAAAATGCTGTCCATGCGGCTGGCGAATTCTTTCTTGGAATGAAGTTGTCCGTCTCGATCGACAAGTAGCAGACGAATGAGTGACGAGGCAAGGCACGCGTGGTCTCGGTCGGGATCACCGGGATTCCGGCGGGTCAGGATTCTGTTCTCCCCAGCGCTGCATCAGCGAGATGTCGACGCCGAGATGATCGCAAATGCGTTGCACGACGGAGTCTATCAGATCGAGAACGCCTTGCGGCTGATGATACCAGGCGGGCATCGCAGGCAACACGACGCCTCCGGCCTGTGTCAGCTTTCGCATGTTCTCGATGTGAATCAGCGAGAGGGGCGTTTCGCGAGGCATCACGATCAGAGGGCGGCGTTCCTTTAGATGGACATCGGCCGCCCGTTGAATGAGATTGGTCGACATCCCTTGCGCGACGGCCGCAAGCGTCCCCATCGAGCAGGGGCAGATCACCATGCCCGCAGTGCGAAACGACCCGCTGGCGATGCCGGCCGAGAAGTCCTGATAGTGGTGATAGACGGCGTGATCGGTGGGAGAAGCGTCTGTCGTGAAGAGATCTTCAATCCAAGCCGCTCGATGTCTTCCGGCAGGTAGTTCCATCAACTGCTTCCACTCGAAGTCGTGCAGGCTGAGGTCGAGGCCAAGTTCCTGTTTGAGAACAGCCGCCCCTGACGGGCTGATGGTGAGATGCACTTTGCAACGCGCCTGCAAGAGTTTCTGTAAGAGCCGAAGCGCGATGGGCGATCCGCTTGCGCCGGTGATGGCCAAAACGACTCGCGGGGGATCGTGCTGCATCTGGAACCCGCCTGAATTCTCGTAAGTAATGCAATGGACAATGGTTGTGGGCTATTGACAATCGTGTGCGTGCAGGCTGCATAATCGTTACAACCCCTACACCTTCACATTTTTGCCTGTGAATTCCGAAATTGCGCTAAACACGCGCGCGCTTCGCTTGGCGAAAAGCGATTGTCTCAATTGTCGAGCCAATTCGCTGCGCGCTGGGAGACCCATTAACCACTTTTCACGAACATGATTCAACCCACAAGACTCGCGTTACGTTCTTCTGTTGCCATTATTGCGATTGCCTGCGGCTCGGCCACAACAGTCCAGGCCGACGCACCAATCTTTACGTCACCATCTTACAGCTTCACGATCTCCCAGGACTACGAGTACCTCTACGTTGGTCCCGTGGAAGCTCTTGATCCGGAATGGGACGATTTCGCGTATGTGATCCACGATTCGTCGGGAGAATTTTCCATTGATCCCATCAATGGATACATCTCGGCGAATTTCGCTTATCTCGAACCGGGTGTCTACGAGTTCGTCGTCGAGGCCGTCGACGTCTACGAGGAGTCGTCCTACGTCGACGTGGAAGTTGTGATCACGGCTGCTCCGCCCGAGATCGTCGCTTTTTCGGCAATCACCTACGGAGGCGGGATGTGGTCGATCTCAGGAGTCGTCGACAGCAGCACGCCGGGGGGCATGGTGTACTTCGGCGGAAAGATGCAGGGGTATGCGATCGCGTACGACTCCTACGGAAGGTTTAGCACGTACGCGATGTTTAATGGGTCAGGCTATATCACGGCGTGGGCCGTTGATGCGAACGGAATGGAGTCGCCAGTGATCTATCAGTACGTCTCATCGTTCTAGTGATCGCATTGACTCATACCAAATATCACTCCATGGAGAATTGAATATGGACCATTCACATCCACAAGTCGTGCGACGCAATCAGGTGTTGCGCGCTTTGAAGCGACAGACACGTCGACGCGTCGCCCCGTTGAATCGTTGTGAGGCCATCGTGAATCGCGGCGAGGAGACTCGGCTGGTCCCGGCTTCACCCACATTTATCAAGGGGTACCGACATGATCGCTAGTCTTCGTCACCCGCCTTCCGGCCTGGGGGCGAATTCCCAGGGGGACAGTGTCCCCGCAGTCATGCTGGCGGCCGACGTGTCGCGGATCTGGAATGAACTGTTTCTAGGTGTTCGCGAGGGGCACTGCGCGCGTCTGCGGTTCATCGATGAACAGAACGCAGAAGTGCTGGCCCTGCAGGCGCTCGACCTGCGCAGCCGAGGCTGGGTGATCGTGGGCACCTGTGTCGACACCACAAGTTTACGGGAATACTCCGTCGACCGGATCAGCAACGTCGAGATGCTGGGCGCGATGAAATCGCCGCAGGCCACCGAGCCGCAGTTACCACCCGCGGCATAACGAGACGGGCTACTGCGACACATTTGGGGTAGTGCTTGATCCAATTAGTCTGCCGCGATGTGTCGCGCAGCAAATTGTGCGGGGGCGTTTGTTGGCGGAACCAGCCTTCGTGACACGTCGATTTTTCGCATCATGGCGGCCACGGGTTCAAATTCATCAGCCCCAGTATTTGAAGTATCCAGACCGTCAACCAGGATGATTTGATGGCCGTCGCGGATGACCTCGACGAATGCGGATATCGATGCCAGCAGTTCTTGATCCTCGCTGAATTGTTCAGCTCTGATTAGGTACTCACGATTCGGAACTCGCTCCTCTCCAACTGACAATCGCGCATCGCAGTCAGCGAGGTTCGTCCACATCAGGCCTGACGTCGAGTCGAGGGCTACCGCTTTCAGGAAATGCTCCTGCGCCACCGCATAGTCGCCGATCCGCATCTCGCAATACGCGAGATTGTGTTGAACGCCGACATTGTCCGGCTCCTCGACAACCAGCTTCTGCAGGACGTCCCTGGCATCCCAGAAGTTTTCATCGCAACAGTAGTAGTATGCCAGGAGTTCACGCTCGGCAGTTGTTGGATTTTCGATCGCCAAGAGCCGGGGGATCTCCTGATTGATGTCGAGCGACGCGGGAGACATCCATCCCTGCATGAGAAACACTGCGGCCGTCAGCACGGTTGCCGCCAGCGCGCCCATGGCGATCTTCGTAACGCTCGTCCATCCGTGCGGGGACAACCTTGAATTGTCATGCGCGATCGGTGCCGACGACGGAGCGGGGAGCATTCTCGCGAGTGCCGCACGTACTTCGCCCATCGATTGCGGACGCAGAGCGGGATCCGCGGCCAGGCAACGCTGAATTAGATCACTCAGTTCTGGCGGCACGGCTCGATTCCGCTCGTGAAGCCGAACCGGAGGTGTTTCGGAAATGGCCACCAGGCGGGCGTTCAGACGGTCGCCGTCTTCCGACTCGATATTCGCGGTAATGGCCGGCACACCCCCCAGCAGGTGATAGAGCAGCCCGCCGAGGCCAAACACATCGGAACGCACATCGATGTCGACGCGTTCCCCTCGCTGGATCGTCGCCCGGATCTGCTCGGGGGCCATGTAGCCGACCGTTCCGCCGAGGACACGGCTCCCCTCCTGCATCGAGAACGCCAGGTTGAAGTCGAGCAGAATCGGCACGCCATCGGGTTTGAGCAGCACATTCGACGGCTTGAGGTCGCAGTGCAACACGTCGCTGGCATGTGCGTACGCGAGGGCGTCGCAGAGTTGGATGGCCATCTTCACGACGGCGTCGACGAAGGGCTGCTCCGTCGCCGGTCCCCAGTCAGGGAGCTGCTCGGAAGCCCGCGTGTGCTGCCGATGCCACGTTGTTTCCAGCAGATCATGCAGTGTCGCCTCGCCGTGAAAGGGCATCGCGATCGCGGTGACGCCGCTGGGATCATCGTCGCGCACACTCAGAATCTGGCAGATGTTCGGGTGATTCAATCGGCCGACGAGATCGCATTCGTGCCCGACGCGCGTCGTGAGTTTAAGAGCGACGGGCCGGTTGCCGACCTTTGGCTCATCAGCCAGATAGACGCGTGCGAAGCCGCCGCGACCGATCAGTCTGCGGATGTGCCAATCGAGAAACGGAGAATCGGGTGTCGGCCACTGGGGGGCGAGGAGTTTTTCAAGCTGCTCCTCGTCCTTCAGCAACATGGAGTGCACATTGATCTGTGCCCGCAGCGACGATTCGATCTCGGGAAAGCGTTCGACAAACTCGCTGATGTCGATCGATTCCTGCTGATCGTGCCGACGGCAAAACTCCTCGAACGACAGCTTGATGACCGACCGCCGCGACGTCGCAAGATCCGGGTGCGCGGCCAGCACGTCTTCGGTGCGAAAATCGGCACCCACCGGATACATGAGGATCACTTCCGAAGCCAGTTCGGAAAGTGCCGCGTCGTCGGTCTGTTTGTCGATGATCATTCGCGATTCATTCATTGGCGGGAGTGCCGACGCCTTCTTTGGCGTGTTGTGCCACGACGCGCCTGACGGAACTGGGATGCATGTTAAGCGATTCGCCGATTTCGTCGAACGTCGAGCCGCCGGCCCTCATTTCCAGGATGCGGCGATGCCGGTCCGATTTGGTGTGCATGAACTGACTCCATTCCTCCTTCTGGCTGACAATCTGGCTGGGTGTCGGCTGGTCAGCCGTCAGTTCTTCCGCCACCTCGGAGTCGATTGCCACATCGCGTCCCACATCGCGACGACCGCGTCGCTGCTTGCGATTCACATCAGCCACCTTGTTGGCCGCCATCTTCTCGACGTAGGCGGCGAGTTCTCCCAACGTGGCGAACTTGTCAGGTTCGAGTTGCCCACCGAAGAACGATGCCCAGACGGCTTGGGCGACATCTTCGGAGTCGAGTCGACGGCGCATGCGCTGCGTCAACGTTCTGCGGATTGACCTGAGGATGCGAGGGGAACAGGTCTCCAGGAGGGACAGAACCGCGGAATGCGATCCCCCCCGCGCACGGGTGAGTAGTTCATGGACGGGAGGCGCACTCACGTGATGGCCTGCTTCACGAGACTCGAGCGAAATGTCACTTGGATTCTGATCGAAACTCGACAAAAAATCAAAGCCTGTTCATGTGTTCTAGCCCGACACTTCATTCCGACACGGTGAGTCGCTGGCGATATCTCTCGTAAAACCGCGTTTGACGGCTCTCGGGCGCGTAAGGCGTTCCCTCCACGAAGACTCCTTTGATCTGCGTTGTCTGATGCAATGGCGACCCGTCGCAGATGACGAGATGGGCCACTTTTCCGGGAGTGATCGAGCCGTAACGGTCGGCCACGCCTAGGATTCGGGCGGCACTGAGCGTAATCGCCCGCAGGGCTTGCCGTTCGGGAAGACCGTACGCCACCGCCATCGCCGCCTCGAACGAAACGTTGCGGCTGTTGGAGGCATCGTCCGACCGGATACAGAATTGGACCCCCGCCTCGAACAACCTCCCTGGGTTGGCGTAGGTCGCATCGAAGGGATCCCAGTCCTCCATCGGATCCCTCATTGTCGGCCCGATGATGACCGGGATGCGGCGTTCGTGGAGTTCGTCGGCCAGCTTCCACGCCTCGGTTCCACCGGTGATGACGATCCGCAGGTTCTCTTCCTGCGCGAAGTTCACGGCGTTGGCGATGTCTTCCCGGCTATGGGCTTCAATGAAGACCCGACGCCTGCCGTTCACATAAGGCCGCATCTCTTCGTAACGCGGATCGCGAATGACAGGCTCCCCACCTTCCGACTCTGCCTTGCGGGCGGCGTCGTACTGACGCGACTGTTCCAGAAACTCGCGGAGGTCGTCCTGCGAATTCTCGCCGCGAGGCCAATTGAGTGAAAGCCCCGCCTCGTCACGAACAGTCATCTCGGGTGATGTCCACCCGGCGGTCTGCATCAGCGAACACTGACCGGCAATGGTGCCCCCTGTGGGTCGGAGGAAGGCGAGCGTCACGCCACCCGCGCGGGCCACAGGAATGAGTTCGGAATCGACATTCACAGCCGTCGAAGCACGCACATCGGGTTGAAAGCCTCCGTTCTCCGAATAGTCGTGCGTCTTGTCGACCTGCCCGATCTCGGTGATGCCGAGCGTTGTGCCAGCGTCGATCAATCCCGGATAGACATGCATGCCAACAGCATCGATGACGGTGTAACCCTCGGGGATCCCGAGGTCGGCACCGACAGCTTCGATGAGTCCCTCCTTCACGAGCACGATACCATTCTCGATGTCGTCGGCATCAATCGGATGAACCGTCGCGCCGACAATGGCATAAGTCGCCGAATCCGACGGAGTCAGGTCCAGCACACGTTCGCGCACCTCGGTCGTCGCGAGTTCGAACACGGGAGGTGTCTGCGAGCGACGCTGGCCGACTTCCGTCATCGCCGTCGGTTGATGAGCGCGATTGAAGAAGACCTCCCCTTCGATGATCGTCATCTCGCAGCGCGAGAAAGGGCTGAGGGGGTTGCCGTTGAAGATCGCCAGGTCGCCATCCTTGCCGACTTCAATGCTGCCGATACGATCGTCGAGCCTCAGTTCGCGGGCGGCGTTGATCGTCACCATTGAGAGCGCGTCATCAATCGGCATGTTGCCGTACCGCAGCGACTTGGCGGCTTCGAGGTTCATGTGTCGCATCAATTCCGAATCATCGCTCTTCACGACGATGTTCGCGCCGGCTTCGTTGAGCAAAGTCGTGTTGAAGGGTGTGGCGTCGTAGGCCTCGATCTTGTAGGCCCACCAGTCGGCGAACGTGCTGCAACTCGCTCCATGAGCCACGATCTCGGGAGCGATCTTGTACCCTTCCAGCACGTGCTGCAGGGATTGAACGCGAATCCCCAGACTGTCGGTGGTGCGCAGCAACATCAGGATTTCGTCGGCCCGGTAGCAGTGGCAATGGATGAAGGCATCGTGGTTGACGATGTCCATCAACGTCTCAAGCCGCAGATCGCGACGCGGCGGCAACAACGGCAGCGCTCCCTCGGCGATCGTGCGGCTGTCGCTGCGATACCCCTGCCAACGCCTGCGATAGTCGATGGCCTCGAAGAACGCCCGCTGCAATGTCGCCTCGACTCCCATCCGCGTCGCGGGGAAACGACCCGATTCGTGTTTGACGTTCTCTCCCAATGCAAATTTCACGCCTTGTGAGGCATCCCACAAGATGTGTTCGAAGGGAGTGAGTCCATACCTCAGCTTCACGACGGCGTCTTGTCCACCGATGACGTTGGAAGAACCATGCAACAACCGAGCAGTGGTGAGTCCCCCCGCGATCGCTCGATACTCGGATTCGTCGTTGCTCATCACGACATCGCGAATGCTCACTTCGCAGACGATCGATTGTGAATACTCATTGACGCCGCCAGCGATCATGATGTGGCTGTGCGTGTCGACCATGCCGGGCATCACGAACCACTCGCTGCCATCGATTTCGATCATTCCTTCGTCAGGAGTCAGATCGTGCCCGATCTCGGCAATGCGACCATCACGAATGATGATTGCCACGTTCTCCAGCGTTTCACCAGCCCCAGTCCAGACGGTTCCCGCTCGAACAAAGACGTTCCCTCCGGTGGTGATGCCGCGATCGAGTCGATCGCTTTCGAGTTCGGTCGGCAGTTCATTGGCGGGCAGCGTAATGGCATTGACCGGTTCTTCATCGCTCTCGAGAGCAATCGCCACGGGATTCGCTTCGGGTTCGCTGGTACGGACGGCACGCCACTCACCGGGACCGCCGAAGGGAGTGCGCACGGAACCTGTGAGGACCAAGGTTTCCTCTTCTTCCGTCAACGTTCCTTCCCAGTTGATGTCGATTGTGTCGCCCCCCGCGCCGATGCGGACCTTGAACCGCAGTGTCGTCCCTTCAATCTCGGCGTCAGCAATGCGACCGTCGCCATTATCACTGCTGAACGATCCACTGACGCTGTCCCCGTCCTGGCTCAGCTCGATCGTGGCCGATGTCATCGGGTCCATGCCGGGTGAAAGGGTGACGTTCCACGTCCCCGCGAAGTTTGTCGGCGGCGCCAACGGTTGCTCGTCGGAGGGCACCTCATCCTCGACGGGCTCGGCATCCTCGTTGTATTCGAAGACGCGGCCATCGACGATTGTGAAGCGCGTCACGCTGCGATCGTCTTCAAAGGGCCCAGTGAGGACGACCAGATGCGCCAGCTTGCCGGCTTCGACAGTCCCCAGTCGATCACCGAGGCCCAGCAGTTGTGCGGGAGACTGTGTCAAGCCGGCGAGCGCGACGTCGGCGGGGAGACCTTCTTCGACCAGCACTCGCACTTTCTTGAGCAAGTCCTGAGGACTGCTCATCCCGTTAGAGGCGAAGGCAAACGAGACGCCGGCTTCATGCAGGGCGAGGGCGTTGCCCACTCGCTCGCGCCAGCGTTCGAGTTCATCCTGCTGCACCCGCACGGGATCGTCGAAATCGGTGTCGATCGGTTCGGGTTCTTCCTCGTCGGCATCGTCCTCTGTATCTGTGTCTTCTTCGTTGGCATTTTCTTCAGGAAGTTCGACCTTCGGTTCACTTCCAAATGCCACCTCAAGCAACACGGGAATTTTGAGAGCCGCCAGCCGCTCGATGGCTCGACCCGACTCGCGCCCCCCGATCAGCAGGGCATCGAGATCGTGCTCCTCGACGCAATCGAGTCCACGGTGAATCGCGTCGCGCACGTCGGCACCAATCAGCACGCGCTGTTCGCCGTGCAGCATCGGCAGCATCGCGGCCAACACTTCGTCGGCTGCCGGTCGTTGCACATCAGGCGCGTTCAAATCGTAAAGACGGCAATGTTCTTCGCAGTACAGTGCGTCGATGGCACGCTGCCGAAAGTGAGCGACGGCACCCATCATCGTGACGGGATACGCCTCTTCGCGCGGCCGCGACGGGGAGGCCAACTGTAGAAACTGATAGAGACGCTCCTTCAGCCGTGTCTCGCGATCGGGTCGTCCCGAGAGTGCGATGATGCCCGACTGACCACCGAGAATCGCTTCACTGCGCACGACATGCACCACCGTGACACCCTCACGGCGGTAGTCCTGTTGTTGATCGTTGGAAAAACTCAAATGATCGAGGACGTTGACATGCGGCCACAGCCCCCGATGCTGGTCGGGCGTGTTCGCCGCCAGCACGTAGCGCTCGAAATCGATCTCGCGACCGGAAGGGGGAGCGGGAACATCGTCTTCATTAATCAAGTGCGTGGCCGCGGCATCGATGAAGCCCGCATAGACCGACAGGCCCTCGGCTTCAATCACCCGCGATCCGCGCGGCACTTCGACATCGGTCCCCACCGCACGAATCAATCCGCCGTGGATGAGAATCGTCCCATCCTCGATCACTTCACCCGGCTGCGTATGAATCGTCGCATGCACGATGGCGACGTAGGCGTTCTCGAAGCCTGCCACTGTGTCGGCTGATTCATCCTGAGCGTGCAGGTGCCGAGAGGCCGAGCCGGCGACCAGCACGAAACTCAACAGGCCGGCCGTCAATCGGAAGAAAGAAAGTTGCATTACGCTCACTCGTAGAAATAAAGATTAAGAGTTCACCATCGGCGAGGGCGGATTGCTCCCGCGCCCTCTGGCGACCAGCCGGCAACCAAGCTAGGTCATCTGGCAAAACCGCACCATTGTCAAGCATTGTGACGACTTCCCGGCAGGTTCAGCCCACCGGGCGGTGCCTCGTCCTGCACGGAGATTCCCGCTCCTCGAAAGCGTGACAAGAGGAGACGGGCTGGCCTCAGACTTCGGGCCTCAGACTTCAGTCCTGATGCCGCGAGTGTTCACGTCGCTGAACATCGCGCTGATCGCCGCGTTTCGATGTTGAATCGCTACAACCGCTACAACCGTTACAACCACTACAAAGCGATCGCCTCATAAGTGGATAACCAGTCGCAGGTTGCGCTGAAGTCGCCACCGTCGCGCAACCAATTGTTCTCTGAACGGTATCGATTGTGCCAATCATAACGATTGTTCCGACTGTGACAGTTGTCGCGGTCGCAACGACTGTAACGGTTCACTCGATCGGCCCTTCGGCAGTTCGATTTCGGAGACACCGCTCCTTTTACCAGGAGAGCGTGTGTGGCGACCTGAGACATCGCCACCCCGGCAGCAATGCCGGAGTCCGTCGTGATCCGGGAGACGTTCACCTCGCAAGGTTGCCGCCGGTCAGCGGCAACGGGGAGTCCCTTTAAACGGCTCCCTCGAGGATGCGACTCCCGCGATCACGCGGCGAGCTTTCTGGATGTGCGGGAGTTGCGTGTTCCCATCGGCGTCGACGGGTCACCACCAGAGAGCAAGACATGGAATACACAATACTGTCACTGGAAAACGCCTCTTTTGAGCCGACCATTCCATCACCAGGGGTGCTGAGAGCCCTCTGGAGTGATGATCGCGGTTTCATCATCTCAGCCGAGTTGGTGATGATCGCCACGATCGTCGTGCTCGGCCTGATTGCCGGCCTTGCCTGCGTGAGGGACGCCGTTACCGGCGAACTCACCGATGTGGCCGACTCGATCGGCTCGCTCAATCAATCGTATTCGTACAGTGGCATGCATGGCTGCTGGACGCCTCGTTGCGGCACACACGCCTATACGGCCGGCTCGGCCTTCTACGATTGCGAAGACAACGGCGAAGCGGGCATCTTCTTCGATGGACCCTGCCAGGCGCGTCCCGACATGCCGGCTTGCCCAGTCGAGCAACCGTGTCCCGTCGAGCAAGAAGTGATCCCCTACGTTGAGCCTTGCCCACCGCAACCGTGTCCGACCCCGTGCCCAACGCCCTGCCCCGAACCGTGTCCGACACCGACGCAGGTGCCGTGCGAACCGACGCAGTCGGGAACGATCTACTACGACTACGGCCCGTCCGTCACGGTCCCTCAAGCGACTGTCCCTTGCCAACCCGGCGGAGTCTGGCATTCCGGTGCACCGGTCTATCCGTCGCCAATCTGGTAGGAGTGCATTCAAACGACCTCATTCGTGATGGTGGAGTGAGACCCACCGAGCCACGCCGCTGATCCCGGCATGACTCACATCATCGAATGTCCTCTGGTGAGGGCGGCTGGACTTCCAGCCGCCCTTTGTTGTTGTGGTGACTGCTGAATTCTGTTGGTTTTCTTCAATCACATCGGCGATGCAGGGCGTATTGGGATGTGAGGAACTCACGATCAGCAGACATTCGATCAGGATCGAACGATGCCCGCGCCCTGGAGTCAAAACCCGCCGGTTCCCAAGGAGCCGAAACCGCCCCGTCCGTTCTGGATGACGTGGAAGTTCTACGACCGCCTCTCGAACGTGCTGATTCCGGTCGGGCTTATCTACTGGATCACGACGGCTGGCAATCCGAAAGAGCAGTTCACAATCAGTTCCGAAACGACGGTTGTGACGGAGCCGATCAACGCTGAGGGCCTCATCGACTACGCGGCTGCGATTCGTCTGCAGTATCAGGACGAATTGCATTCGCCCGACAACGCCGCCCGACTGCTGCTCGAAGCGGTCGGGCCTTCCGTCTTCAACAGGCCCTGGCAATCCGAGCAGGTCTACGAGCAACTGGGAATGGACCCCCTGCCGATGGATGGCGACTATTTCGTTTCGCTCTCCGACGTGGTCGACCAAATGGCGACCGCCTCGGGCAGCGATGTGGACGAGCGTGATCGTTTGATTTGGGATGTGGAGGACATCTACCAGGAGATCCCATGGGTCTCCGACGATGCTCCTGAACTCGCTGAGTGGATCGCCGTGAACGAGATTCCGCTGGCGAAGATCGTCGCGGCGTCGCGGATGCCGTTTGTTCGCAGTCCGCTCTTCCTTGAGCCCGGAGAATCGTTGATCGCGTCACGCTCCATTTACAATTATGAGATACGTGAACTGCTGCGCGCGCTCAGGCTGCGCGCCATGCAGAGCGTTGCGGTCGGCGACTTGGAGAGCGCCTGGAGTGACCTGCTCGCAGTCCAGCGGTTGGGACGATTGATCTCACATGACGTCACTCGAATTGACTATGTCGTCGGTACTGGAGTGGCGATGTCGGGAATGAAGTCGATGTCGGCGCTGCTCTCTTCGCCAGAGATGACGCCGCAACTTCTCGATCGCATTCGTCGTGACTGGCGGCAACTCCCCGACTGGGGCGATCCTTCGACGAGCCTCAACGAGTTCGAGCGATACGCCGTGTTGGACGTCATGCAGCGTACGGCAAGGTTCGGTGTTCCGTATCTCGTTCACACGCGATTAATGTCTCGTCGCGATCGAGTGCCGATGGCATCGGCGGTTCACCGGTTGTTCAACGCCTGCATCGATTGGGATGCGTCGATGTATCACGTCAACCACTGGTACGACGATTTGGCGACTGCAGCCGGGACAGCCGACGGCGTCGCTCGCGATCATTTAATGGATGGCTACGTCACGAAGTTCGACTCGATGCGGGAGGATCTGCGCGACCTGCATCTTCCCACGCCCGATGTCGTGAGCGACTGGTGTGTCGCCTTGATGATGCCGCTTCCAGAGACAATCGAGAAGCATCTCAACACGCTCGAGTCCCACATCGCGCTTGTCGAAACTGTGTTCGCCATCGAAGAGTATCGGCTCGCCAATGGAGAATCGCCGGCCACGCTGGGAGATCTGGTTCCCACATGGTTGTCCGAAGTGCCTCACGATCCATTTTCTCGAACCGAAGAACTGTGCTATCGCATCGATGGGCCGCACGCTTATGTGGTGTACAGCGTGAACGAAGATGGGTACGACGACCGTGCGTTTACAGAGCACGAAGACATCAGCTTTCGCGTGCGCATGCCGACGCCGGAGTGGTTGTTGCCTGAAGAGACTGATTTGGCATTGGCTCCACCGTTGTAGGGAACGCACTTCTTCTATGAAGAGTTCGGTGGTGTCAAGGTCGGGTGCAGTTTTTGTGTTGAGTCGGGACGAGACGGGTTGAGGGGTCGGCGAGTCAGACTTCTATGGCGGGTCCGCAGTACACGGGAGCCATCTATGGCGATCGCTTGCAGAGCATCGAGAACCGTAACGCAGTCGGCCTACTTTTTGCCGAGCCTGGGCGCGCGTTTGACGTGGCCACGCCCAGTCGCGAAACGTACGGGTGGCTGGTGGTCGACCAACGGGAGCCCCCAGCCGAGGGGTGAGTGAGCGCTCTGTTCGTGATGAGCCATCGAAAGTGCTCTACTTGGCCCGCCATTCCGTTCGCAGCGTTCAAACTTCTTAGCCTCCGGTCAATGACCGGGGGGAATCGACGCCGAATGGGGTGAGCGTGGTTCAGCATGTCGACGTATTCGTGATGCCGCGCTTGACGGTTGTCTGGAACTCCACGTCGTCCTGCCAGACGACGCCCCATTCCTCCGGTCATTGACCGGAGGCTAAAGGGATCATGCGGGCGCAACCGCGCGTCTTAGGGTAGACGGAACGTGTATTCCGACGAATCTGCATCCGCGCGGGCCGGCGACCGGAATACAAGAGTATATCCAAGAGTATGGATGGGATTGCTAAGAGTATCGCAAGAGTATCACCAAGTGCGTGTCTCTCTACGGTTGTACTCTTGGACTCTTACCTTCCTAAACGCAGGGTCGGTCCGCGCAACCATCCGGTACGCAAAAAGAGCGGCCCGGATGGAATTCATGCGCAACCGCGACGGGTCGGGTAGAAATGTGAGTTCGTCCGGTGACGGTCCTGGAGGACAACGTGTCCTCAAGGCGTAGTCGGGCCGTGGCAGCCGGCGGGAGGGAGGCCTATTCCCTGCTCGTCGTCCAATGTGTGCGCACACGACAGAAGTTTCCACGGACCCGGCGCGTGAATAAGCCGCTGCGTCACTCAACACGGGCTCCCCCGTAGGGTCGATCGGCCCAGGCGGGCGCCCTGCGCGCCCGTCCCTGGTTGTTGACTCCGATTCAGGCATCAGCCCGGATGCTCACCCCATTCGGGATGCTTCTGGTCAGAGCGACGATCTCCGGTAGCAAGCGTATGAACTATCGGAACGATTTTCTGAGAAGAGAAATGGGGGGCGAGGAGTCACAACCGCGTCTCTCATTTCTCGACTCTCAGGACCGCTCGCGCAACTGGAACGAGGCCGATGGTTCGCAATGACAAGGAGACTCGTTCCCTATGGATTGCCGACTGGCCATTCGACAATCAACGACAAGCCAGTTGTCGCGGCTTCGTCGTTGCCGCCGGGATGGGCGACGCGGATGGTGCCGCCGTGGGCGCGGACGATTTGCCAGCATTTCGAGAGTCCGAATCCCAGCCCCCGTCCGGCCTGTCGGCCTGAGAAGAAGGGATCGAAGAGATGTTCACGTTCCAAAGGCATCAGTCCCGGTCCACTGTCGGAAAACGTCATGCGAATGACTTCCGTTCGTGGATCGGCCGCCGACAGACTGCGACGGGCCGCGATGCGAATCACGCCTTGCCCCGACAGCGCGAACAGGGAATTGCGAAACAGCTCCGACAGTACGATCTCGACTTGAGTCGCGTCGGCGGCGATGACGAGATCGCTCTGCAGGTCGCGATCGACGACGATGCCTGTCGACGCCGCGTCTTTCGTGAGGAACTTCGACTGCACGGCGTTGATGACACCAGTGAGATCAATCGCCTTTGCCTTCGGTGGCACGGGTCGGGCGAAGAGCATCAGGTCGCTGATCATGTCGCGCACGCGCAATGCCTGGGCGCCGATGGTGGCCAACCAGCGTCGACGCTCGGGGTGTTGTTCGTCACGCAATAGCTGTTGAGAGCGACCGAGGATCGTCCCCAGTGGGTTGTTGACTTCGTGTCCCGCGCCGGCGGCCAGTTCGGCCAATGCCGAGAGCTTCTGTTCGCGCAGTTGAGTTTCAAAGAGCGTCGCCTGCCACAGGGCGCGAGTGGTGACTTCCAGTCCGACGGGATCGATGGCGGGCACGCTGCGCCCGGAGGGAGCAAAACAAAGCTGGCCCTGTCCGTCGATGTTGTCGAGTGCCAGCGACGAGACGAGCAAGTCCTTTTCGTGACACGTCATCCCCAGCCACTTCAGCCAGCCCGCCATGTCGGGATGACACAGCAACTCTCCGGTGACGACGGGCGAAGGTTCATCAACCGCGACGAGTCGCTCCATCCAGTCGGGAAGCGGCTGTGTCGGCCTCTCTCCCGCAAAGGCGAAACGCCGCCCGGACGCTTCGCTATTCCAAAGAAGCAGACAATTACGTTGCGTCGAACGCTGCCAAATCAGAGCCGCCACGCGCAGCGTGGCATTGAGTTCGAGGGCTGGAAAGAGCTGCAGCCAGCCCGACATGTTGGCCCCCGACCACGAACGCGAATCGGAGGGTCGCGTCGAGCCGCCATTCACGACAGTCTCCGTCCGCCGTGAAGCCTGCTGCTCCCCGACCTGCCCGGATGTCGGCGATGGCGGGGTGGGCTGGATCACTCAACAGGCTGGGTGAGTGTGTCGTTAAGGTCGTCGAAGCCGATCGGCGCGCCCATCACGATCCCTTCAGCGGAGATCAGCCAGTACGAAGGCACTTCGTTGACGGCGAACTGCACGACTAGCGGATGACTCTCCCCCTGCCACATCGAATCGTTGTAGAAAATGTTCTCGCCGGGAAAGCCGCGCGTCTCGACGAAGTCGCGAACGGCCGTTTCGTCGGTGTCGAGATTGACGCCGACAATCTGCAGATTGTCGCCATGCATCTCTTTCCAGATCTGAATCTGTTCGTGTTGCCTCTGGAACTCTTCGTTGTCGCTGCTCCAGAAAACGATGACAACGGTGTGACCCTTGAGGTCGGCCACATCGAGCGTGTTGCCTGCGAGTGTCTCGCCGGCGAATCCGATGATCGGCTGACCGACGAGATCGAGTCGCCTGAGCATGCGGTCGGCCTGCGTCGAGAGCAGGCTGTCGGGGAACGAGTTTTTCAGCAGCGAATAGCACTGACGGGCTTCGTCCATCAGGCCGACATGTTCACACATCTCACCGGCGGCAATCAGGCTGATCGGCACTCGCTGACTCTCTTGCGGGAATCGCTGTGCGAACAATCGCGACTGACGGGCGTAGCCGACGCTCCATTGAGTGTCTTGCTGATCGAGATGACGCTCGGCCATCTCTCGCGAAAGTTCGACGACACGGTACGCGGTCTCGGTCGCCCCCATCGATGTCGGATCGGTGCGAAAGAGTTCGTCGGCACTTTGCGAAAGCATGTTGGCGTGCGTGTTGTCTTCGGTGTCGTCTGCCAGAGCGAGTTGCATACGGGCGTTCGCCAGCGTGACAGCCGCCATGTTGAAGACATCGATTTGATTGGCATTGCCGCGGGTGCGCGTCATCGCGTTCGAGGTGCGATCGACGATCTGCATCAGATTGTCGTGCCGGACAGTTTCTTCCATCGACTCGGACTGACACGCCGCCCAAAGCTGGAGCGCGCGGGCGAGATCGACTTCCGCCTGCGTCATCGCGGGTGCATCGACCGGCTGTGGTCCCGGGTTGCCGGGTTCACCTTGCGCGGGGGCCGCCTCCGTTGGCTCGGCCAGGGTCGGCTCGCCTGCGGTGAAGTCGGTTACTGGTTGAGCGGGCACCTCGCCCACCGAAAGGAGAGGGAGCGAACCACTGCGAGTCCCCGTTGAGTCGGCGATCTCGGTCGACTGTCCGGCATCGTTGCAGCCGACGGCGACGAGCAGTGTCAAACTCAAGAAAGGCAGGCAAAAACGCGAAGAATCGAAGCGTTGCATGTTCCCACTCCCTGGATAGCAAGCACGATGAGCCTTCCCCCCGTGCTCGATGAAATCCCTCCCAAACCACGGCCCACGAAAGACAATTCTCCCGCAGCGACGGGGTTTTACGACGCTTCGGTGTTTTGAGGCAATAGGAGTTTTGGGGAGGGCTGAGAGATGAGAGTTCAGGAAGACGACAGGTGATCGAACGGAAAATGAGCCAACCGCCGCAACGAACCGGCTGTAGCCAGGTCGGCGAGTCAGTCCCCAGACTCGCGGGATCGTCGAGAAAAGACTTCTCCTCGGATCCGCCCCGGCGACCAGTACACATCATCGAGCGTGGCCGCCGTGTCTCTCAGAGACGCGACTACTGGGACAGATGCGACTCTCGGCTGCTAACATATTGAGATGCCCAAGCTCACTTTTACTCCTCGGCGGCGACATCTCGTGAGGTTCGACCTCAAGCGGGTGCCGCATATGTTTACCGATGTGCTCGTCATCGGGTCCGGCATCGCGGGGACGCGGGCGGCTCTCGAGGTCGATCCCTCGTTGCAAGTGGTGATCGTCACGAAGGACCGTGTCGAACTGTCCAACAGCGCCTGGGCGCAAGGGGGCATCGCGGGGGTGCTCGACCCGAGTGACGATGTCAAGAACCATGCTGCCGATACGATGACTGCCGGCGCGGGTTTGTGTGATGCCGAAGTTGTCGAAGCCGTCGTGCAGGCGGCTCCCGATCTCATTCGCGAACTGACGGCCTTCGGTGCGCAATTCGACACAGTGCAAGGACAGATATCGCTCACTACCGAAGGAGGCCATTCGCATGCCCGCGTCGCTCATGCCCTGGGGGATGCCACCGGGAAAGAGATCATGCGAGCCCTCATCAACACGGTTCGCGGAGCGCATTGGACCGACATCTGGGAGCAGACCTTCACGATCGATCTCCTTACCTACGAAGGGGCCTGCCGCGGCGCGCTCGTGTGGAACCCCGAGCACGGCAAGACATTCGTGTGGGCCAAGCAGACGATTCTCTGCACGGGCGGAGCAGGTCGGCTCTATCGCGAAACGACGAATCCCGACATCGCCACCGCCGATGGACACGCGATCGCTTTTCGGGCGGGGGCCGAGCTGCGCGACATGGAGATGATGCAGTTCCATCCGACGGTGCTCTACATCGCGGGGAGTTCGCGGCACCTCATTTCGGAAGCCGTTCGCGGTGAAGGAGCATGGCTCGTCGATGTGGCCGGCGAACGCTTCATGCCCAGCTACGATGAGCGAGCCGAGCTGGCACCACGCGACATCGTCAGCCGGGCGATCGCCGCGCAAATGGAGAAGACTCGCCATCCGTGTGTCTATCTCGACCTGAAACATCTCGATGCGAACCGCGTGCGAGAGCGGTTTCCGCACATCAGTCAGGTCTGTCGCGAATTTGGCCTCGACCTGACGAGTGACCGCATCCCCGTGCGCCCCGGGGCGCACTACATGATCGGCGGCGTGACAGTCGATATGGATGGCAGGACCACGCTCCCCGGACTGTGGGCCGCCGGCGAAGCGACGTCGACAGGCCTGCATGGGGCGAACCGACTGGCGTCGAATAGTTTGCTGGAAGGCTTATTCTACGGCATTCGCGCGGGACGAGGCGCGTCGTTCGAGGCACTCAAGATCCCCGATGCCTTTCGCGTGCTGCCTTTGGTGGATGATGTCGATTCGTCTGCCAGGGATGAAGAACTCAACCTGATCGACCTGCAGAATTCACTCAGCGCCATCATGTGGCGAAACGTCGGCATCCGCAGAGACGAAGAGGGCCTCAAGTCGGCTGCCTCACAAGTCGACTTCTGGGATCGATACGTCGCGTTGCGAGAGTTCACCACTGTCGAGGGTTGGGAACTGCAGAACATGCTGCTCGTCGCGAGGCTGATGATCGAGTCGGCCCTCGCCCGCCGCGAAAGCGCCGGCGTGCACTTCCGCAGCGACTACCCCGACAAGCCCGATCAGCCCGGGGAACACGTGTCGATCCAGGCGGCGAATGAGTGATTGCTCGCCTCGTTTTTAATCAAGCATTCCGGTTCATTCCTAAGGATTCACCATGCCCACTCGTCGTCAATTGCTCGTTGGTGCCGCGGCCACAGCTGCGGTTCCCGTCATCTGGCGCAGTGTCGCATCGGCCACGTCGCGCGATCCGGTGATTCATTTCTATGGAGCAACGCAGCAGGTCTCGGGGTCGTGTCACTTACTGGAGACATCACGCGGGCTGTATCTCGTCGATTGTGGCACATTCATGGGAGACACTCTCAACCAGGAAGCGGAGAACCGAGAGTTCCCGTTTGATCCGCGCGATGTGCAGGGAGTGTTTCTGACTCATGCGCACGCCGATCATCATGGACGCCTGCCGCTCCTCTATGCGCGAGGTTTTCGCGGCCCCGTGTATTGCACCGATTGCACGCGCGATCTCTCGATCGTGACACTCAAAGTCTTTGAAGGTGACGAGGAAACACTCGTCACACAGGAAGATGTCGACGGCGTGATGGGCCTTGTCGAAGCAGTCCCTTACAACACCCGCATCGAGCGCGAGGGGATCGCGTTTCGCTACACCGATGCCGGCCACATTCTCGGGTCGGCGATGGTGGAAGTCTGGGTCGATGGCAGGAAGGTCATTTTCAGCGGCGACATGGGGCCGATGCACTTGCCAATTGTGTGCCGTCCCACTCAGCATTTCGAAGCCGACGCGGTACTGATCGAATCCACCTACGGCCCCGTGGGTCAGGAGCCGATCGACTTCGAGGAATTCGGCCGCCGCGTGAACGCCGTCATTGCTCGCGGAGGGAGCGTGTTGCTCCCCTCGTTCGCGCTGCACAAGACGCAACTGCTCATCTACATGCTGCACAAGTTCGTGCAGGAGGGCATTCTCTCAGGAGACGTGCCGATCATTTCGGATTCGCTGACGGCGCAACGACTGACACGCATCTACGACACCTACCGCGAGTATTACGACCCCGAGGCCAGGGAGTTTCTCGGTTCGTTGATCTATCGCGCGCCTCCTTACATTGAGATGCGGACGGACGAGTCACTCAAAAGGCACGAGGCGAACGAGCCCGCCATCTACATTTCGACGAGCGGAATGCTTGATCATGCAACGTCGCCAAAACATCTCATCGAGATGGCGGACGACGCCCGCAATGCCGTCTTTCTTGTCGGGTATCAGGCGCCCGGCAGCGTCGGTCGTCAAATCGTCGACGGAGAGCGGCAGGTTCGACTTCCGTGGGAGGAAGGATTCGGTGCCGAGCGCGCAACCCAGTGGCATGATGTGCAGCTCGAACTGGAAATCGGGCATCCGACTGATTTCAGCTCCCATGCGCGCGGCCAGCAAATTCTCGAATGGCTGAGCGCGTTCCGTGAGCTCGGCCAGGTGTTCGTCGTGCATGGTGATGCCGAGCAGAGCACGGGCATGGCCGAGCAGGCCAGGAACATGGGCCTCGCCGCCGTGGCCCCGGTGCGGGGTCAGACATTTTCGGTGACCGGAGATCGCGTGGTTCCTGGGGAGTCGCCGACGCTGGCACCGCGAATTCACGAGGCGTTTGCTCCTGTCGATATGTAGCGACTGCTGCTTCACATAGGTCGCGCGGATGCAAGTCGGCAGGAACTCTCCTATTGACAGCGTGATTCGCCGACGTAACATCGCAAGAGCGACAATCGTCGGTTCGATTCCATTCGTTTAAGTTTCATTCGCAGCATTTCAACGATTGATCGCATTGGTCTGGGGGTTTCGGTGGGGCCCCGGCTTCCCACCACTGCGGGTCGTGTCATTCAGCGTGTCGCGAATTCGTTCTGCTCCTCAGCAGCCTGAAAATCGGCGGTACAAGGCGGTTCCCGATGCGGCTACGGCATCTGGGGTCGTCCCTCGTGGTTGAAGCCCCGGCGAAACTCAATCTGTTTCTCGAGGTGCTTGGGCGGCGAGAAGACGGCTATCACAATCTCGATACGGTGATGATTGCGGTCGATGTGTTCGACACGCTTCGATTCTCGAATACCGATCATCCTGCCATCCGACTCGACGTCAGCTTCGATCCACGAACGCAGGCTTCCCAGCTTGCCCATGTCCCCGTGGACGACCGCAACATTTGTGTGAAAGCCGCCCGGCTGTTGCAGCGCGACTTCGGCGTGAAGCAGGGAGCGTTCATCGAACTTCGCAAACGAATCCCCACGCAAGCCGGCATGGGAGGGGGGTCGAGTGATGCCGCCGCGACGCTCGTGGCTCTCAATCAACTCTGGAACCTTCAACTCACTTCAGCCGAACTCCACACACTGGCGGCCCAGTTGGGGAGCGACGTCAACTTCTTTATTGACTCACCGACTCTGGCCGTCTGCAAGGGGCGTGGAGAACAGGTTGAGAAGCTGACGGACTGTCCAGAGTTGAACTTCGTCGTCGCACTCCCCACCGATGGACTGTCGACGGCCGCGGTGTTTGGGGCACTCGTGCATGATCGCCGTGTTGAGCGGGTCGAGACCTTCATCAATCGACTGGCGTCGGCACACGCTCCGTCGATCGGCGAGGCAATGTTCAATCGCCTGGAGATGCCCGCGACGGAACTCGATCCGCAAGTCGCAGAATTGTTGAATCTGATGCGATCGTCGTCACGACTCCCTCCACGCATGACAGGCAGCGGCAGCGCCTGCTTCGCGCTGTGTGGTGGACGCGGCGAGGCACGGCAGTTGGCGGCACGCTTACGGTCGAGACACAACGGCCCCGTCTGGGTCTGCAAATCCTGCATCACCATGGGAGCCGTATGACATGTCCAGCGAAGTCGCGGGTTGCGTGAAGACAACGGAATATGTGAACCGAGTCGCAGAGATGGATGCCGATCAACGCGATTGGCGAACACCCACGGAGGAAGCGTTCGATGGAGATCACCGAGATTCGCATCAAGTTGATGGACGACCCCCAGGACCGCTTGCTGGCGTTCTGTTCCATTACGATTGACGGCAGTTTCGTCATTCGCGACCTCAAAATCATTCGTGGGACGAAGGGAGCCTTCGTCGCCATGCCCAGCCGCAAACTGATGGACCGCTGTTCGCATTGCGGTTTCAAGAATCAGTTGCGCGCCTGTTACTGCAATCAATGTGGCGGCAAGCTCGAGGAACACCGCGCCCTCCGCAACGATACGGGACGGGCGAAACTGTATGCCGACATCGCGCATCCGATTCACTCGGAGTGTCGCGACCAGTTGCAGAGCAAGATCGCCGAGGCCTACGAGAACGAACTGGTGCTGTCGCGGCAACCTGGCTATGCCTGCCGCTACGACGATTACAGCGAAATGGATTACGACCTCGACGACTGGCCCGAGGTCGCGGAACCGGCGTCGGGCAGATCGCCAGATCGCCCCCCGCTGGCCGGCCCCCATGCCCCCTTCAGTGGTCGCGGCTCCGATCGTACACGCGAAACCAGCGACCGGCGATCAGGGAACAAGGAAGGATTCGGCGAAGGGGTCTTTTAAACGAGCGCGCGTTGCTCGGGGGACCGGCGGCAGGTAGCCGCGACGACAGCTACGCCTGCGGGAACGACAGCGTGAACCTTGTCCCCCGGCCTGGTTCGCTTTGGCAGGCAATCGTCCCGCCATGTGCTTCAATGATCTTGCGCACGGTGGGGAGGCCGAGTCCGCTCCCCCCTTGTCGGGTGGAGTAGAAGACCTCGAACACCTTCTCGCGAGCCTCGGACTTGATGCCGCTCCCGGTGTCGATCACATCGAGACATACGCGATCTCCGTCGGCGTAAGTCAGCAGATTGAGCGTCCCCCCCTCCGGCATCGCCTGTTGTGCATTGCGAGTGAGATTGACCAGCACTTGCCGCATCAATGTGTGGTCGAGATTCACTCTCGGCAAGCTGGAAGCGAAGTGAGGTGAGACATCGATGCCGGTCTTGTCGGCCTCGGGTTGATAGAAGTCGATAAAGTCGCGAACGATGTCCCCCAGGTCGGTTTCCTGAAGTTCGATCTCGCCGGCCCGGGCAAACTGCAGGAACGCATTCAAGATGTCTTCCAGCCGCAGACATTCGCGATGAATCGTGCGAAGCTTGGCCGTCATGCGCGGTTGCCGAGTGTCGCTGATCGCGGCGATCTCCTCTCCGAGCAGTTCGAGATTGAGCCGAATCGTCGAGAGGGGATTGCGAATCTCGTGCGCCAGCCCCCCCGCCAGCGTGGCGATCTCGGAATACTGCCGCTTCCAATGCTGGTTCGATTCTGGTTCGGACGGGATCGTCATAATGTCTCGCAAACTCCTTCCTCTCGACAAGCAAGGGTGTGTCGGTGATGATAACGGCAGGCACCGCCAGAGGGCGAATGAACTTCTTCGACTGCACATCACCAAACGCCGCTTGAACTGAGACTGCAATTCTCAGCAGCTTCCATGGCCACCGACCGCTTGCGACGTCAAATCGCCTTCGAGGCTGCCCGCATGTTGCAGGTGCGGCAGGAATCGGACCTCCATCGCGCCCGCATTGCCGCCGCCCGCAAGGTCTCCAAGAACTGGATCAAACCGAAAGACATGCCGAGCGAGGTTGAGATTCGCCAGGAGCTGTTACGACTGGCGGAACCCAGAATGGATCGTGCGGAGGCCGACGCCCACGATGATTCCGACGGCTTCGATGATGAGCGCTTCGCCGTCTATCGCGAACTACTGACTCCGCTGGAGCAAGTCCGCCAAGACAAGATTCGGCACCCCGAGGGAGACGCCCTCTATCACTCGTTGCAGGTCTTCACCCTTGCCAGAGAAGCACTTCCGTATGATGAAGAGTTTCTGCTGGCGGCTCTGCTGCACGATGTCGGCAAGGCGATTGATTCGCGCGACCATGTCCGCGCGGGGCTGGCGGCTCTCGCGGGCTGGATCACTGAGCGCACGGCGTGGCTCATTGAACATCATGGCGAGGCACAGCGGATTTACGACGGCACGATCGGCATCCGCGCCCGCCGCCGGCTGTGGAAGGCCGACGACCACGAAGAGTTGTTGCTCCTCAGTCGATTCGATCGCGAAGGTCGTGTCCCCGGTGCTCAGGTTCCCGAAGTTGAGGAGGCCTTGGACTCCGTGCGGGAAGTGGCCGCGATGTATGGTTGAGTCAGGAGTCAGGAGTCAGGAGTCAGGAGTCAGGAGTCAGGAGTCAGGAGTCAGGAGTCAGGAAATGAGATTGCAATGCGCACGGCTATTCCCATTTTTCCACAACGTCCATCATTCGTCTTTGACCAGTGCGAGGATGTCTGCGACCGCGAACTGTGGTACAATTCATGAATCTCAGAGGAATCGAACCATGATCAACCACATCGACGCCACGGTCATCAACGGCGTCATTCATCCCGATGAGCCAGTGCAACTCCCCGACCGATCCCGCGTCCGCCTGACGATCGAACCGATCGAGGCGTGGTCGCCGGAATCGGCTCGGGCAGCGTGGGCTAGGATTGAGGCCCGGCTACAAGAACGTCCGATCCACGGCGGCGGGGTGCGATACACTCGGGATGAGTTGCATGAACGCCGTTGACACGAATGTTCTCGTTTACGCACTCGACGTGGACGAACCAGTCAAACAGGCGAAGGCCAAGTTCTTACTCGCCGGTCTGTCTGCACAACCACTGACGATCCTTCCCTGGCAAGTCGCAGGCGAGTTTCTGAACTGTCTGCGTCGATGGGAGGCTACAGCTCGCATTTCATCAGCAGATGTCGAAGCTTATTTCCGAGACACGCTCGCGGCATGTCCTCTGGTGATCCCCAATGCGCAAGCGCTGTCGGCCTATTTCAATCTCCACTCCCGCTTTAGCCTTTCGCACTGGGACACCATGCTGCTCGCGGCGTGCAAAGAGGCCGACATGACGACCTTGTATTCCGAGGATCTGAACGCCGGGACCGACTTCGATGGCCTAGCCATCGTGAATCCCTTTGTCTAAGTACGCCCAACAAATTCTGACCCCTTCCGCATGGTCTATCTCAACCGCATTTACACGAAGACAGGGGACGCCGGCGAAACTTCGCTTTGGGACGGCTTGCGGATCAGCAAGTCTCATCCGCGCGTTCGAGCCATGGGGGCGGTCGATGAACTGAATGCCTCGATCGGCATGGCGGCGGTGCCTCTGACGGCGGATGCCGCTCCTCAGCCCGTTTCCGGTTCGCTCGTGCAACAGTTGCGGCGGATTCAAAGCGACCTCTTTGATGTCGGTGCCGACCTGGCAGCCCCCTTGCCCGAGGATGAGGCAGAAGTCGAAGCTGCAGGTTCTCGATTGCGAATCACCGAAATCTACGTCGCTCGCCTGGAGAACTGGATCGATCACTGGAATGAGCAACTTGAGCCCTTGGAGAGTTTCATCCTCCCTGGAGGAAGTTCTGCGGCCGCCACGCTGCACTGGTCGCGAACGGTCTGCCGGAGGGCGGAGTCGGTGGTGATCGAACTGGCCGAGGCAGAACGTATGAACCCGCAGCTCGTCATCTTTCTCAACAGGTTGTCGGACTATCTCTTTACCGTGGCGCGCATCACGAATGACTGTGGCCGCACCGATGTGCTGTGGATTCCAGGCGGAGCCGACGGCGGTGATTGAGCGACGGGTGACGGGGAGGACGCACCATGAAACGGAAGCCCTCGAACCGCGCGCCACGGGTGCTTCTGCTCGCAGTGCGCACCCGCGCACCCGATCGTAGGTCAGGCTCCAGCCTAAGGCATAACAAGGCGTTGCACGCCAAACCGTCTTGTCAAATGGTACAATCAACCGGCGGAGGTGTAACTCAATCGTTCGCTGCAATTCCTTCCCTCGTTTCCACGCGATGGAATCCCCACTTCACACCGCTACCCACCCCGTCTGTTCCCCTCAGGATTGGCGTGATGGAGTACGTCAGAGTTGCCAGAGGCACCTCAAACCTTGCCAGATCGGCACAGTTCGACCGCCTTCCGAACTCTCATGAGTTCCGCGTCCCGGTGGGATGCCGCCGCCGCCTCCATTCGCTAGACTGCGGAGCTTCGCGGTCCACTGATTACCCGCATTCTTCGACACGTTGAATCCGCAACACCCATGCCAGTTACAATTTACTACGACGACGACGCTGACCTTTCCCATTTGAAGGGCAAGACCATTGCCATTCTCGGCTATGGCAGCCAGGGACATGCGCAAGCCCAAAACCTCCGGGATAGCGGGTTAAACGTCATCATCGGACAAAGGAAGGGAAGCCCCAATTACGACCTCGCGGTTTCACATGGCTTCGATCCCATGCCTGCCGACGAAGCGACCGCGAAGGGGGATCTCGTCAACATTCTCCTCCCCGACGAGGTGCAGGGTGATGTGTATCGCGACCATGTCCGGCCCAATCTCAAGCCGGGCAACCTGCTGTTGTGCTCTCACGGCTTCAACATTCACTTCGGTCAAGTGACGCCTCCGGAAGGTGTCGATGCCGCCCTCGTCGCCCCCAAGGGGCCCGGACACCTCGTTCGCAGCGAGTACGTCAAGGGGGGAGGCGTGCCCTCACTGATTGCGATGTATCCGGGCTCGACCGAGTCGTCAAAACAACTCGCCTTGGCGTATGCGAAAGGCATCGGCGGTACCCGTGGGGGCGTAATCGAAACGACCTTCTCCGAGGAGACCGAGACCGACTTGTTCGGAGAGCAGGTCGTCTTGTGCGGCGGCGTGAGCGCTCTCGTGAAGGCGGCGTTCGAAACGTTGGTCGAGGCGGGTTATCAACCCGAGATGGCCTATTTCGAGTGCATGCACGAACTCAAGCTGATTGTCGACCTGTTCTATCAGGGTGGACTCAACTACATGCGATACAGTGTGTCGAACACAGCCGAGTACGGCGACTATACCCGCGGCCCGCGCATCGTCACCGACGAAACGAAGCAGGAGATGAAACGCGTCCTGCACGAAATCCAGACGGGGCAATTCGCGAAGGAATGGATTCTCGAAAACAAAGCGAATCAGCCGACATTCAAGGCAATTCGCCGCCGCGAACGGGGACACCTGCTCGAGCAAGTGGGCCGCGAACTGCGGAGCATGATGACCTGGATCGACGCCAAGGAAGTTTAGTCCTGCCCGTAGCGGAAGTCGTGAGACTTCCGATGCGGACAGAAAAAGAGCTTGTGGCGGAGAATGTATCGTCAATCATCGGAACTCTCACGAGTTCCGCTTCCGCAATCATGCTCATCGACACCCACGCACACCTCGATGAGCATGCCTTCTCGCATGACTTGAACGAGGTGCTTGGCCGTGCGAAGGAAGCCGGGGTCGAGCGCATCCTCACCATCGGCATCACCGCCGCCACCAGCCGGGCGGCGGTCGGTATTGCCGACGGGCATCACGAGGTACTCGCGGTTGTGGGTATACAGCCCAACTATGCGGCCGACGCGACCGAAGATGATTGGGAAACGATTGTCGAACTGGCCTCGCATCCCCGAGTCGTGGCGATCGGGGAAACCGGCCTCGACCGCTATTGGGACCACTGTCCGCTGGAAACGCAGGTGGCATGGTTTCACCGTCACCTGGAACTCTCGCGTTCGCTGAACAAGCCCTTTGTCGTGCATTGTCGAGAAGCCGAGACCGACGTGGTCGATTGTCTGCGCGAGGCCGCGAAAGAGGGACCGCTGCACGGCGTGATGCACTCCTTCAGCGGTAATCTGTCGACGGCTGAGGCCAGCGTCGAACTGGGCCTCTACATCTCGTTCGCAGGGATGCTGACATACAACAAGAACGCCGACCTGCGTGCGGTCGCCGCTTCGATTCCCCTCGATCGGCTCCTGGTCGAAACCGATGCTCCCTATCTGGCACCGGTCCCCATGCGGGGGAAGCGAAACGAACCGGCCCATGTCCGACATACCTGCGAATGCCTGGCGGGCCTGTTTGGGAAGACGATTGACGAAATGGCCGCCATCACGACGCAGAATGCGATTCGGCTGTTCGGTCGCCAACTCGACACGACGGTCGCCCCAAACACGTGAGGGCTCCCTTGTCGGCCAGGCGATTTGGGCGTCATTCATGCGAGATGGACCGGGCGTGTCCTTGATTCCGGTTTCGGCGCGCGTCACAATCGCGGCGAACACTTAGCATTTTCCTCGACTGCATCGGTTGGAATCCCAACTGCTGACTCGCAATCCACTCAGCGGGTTGGGCTTCAGGCGATGTTTAAGTCCTGTGCCATTCGGCACGACAACCACGATCTGGCCGCGTTTCGTACGACACGCAATCAAGAAGGTTAGGCTGCACCATGAAGATCCTTGAAGGCAACACTGTCGGAGTCGATCTCGGCACGACCTACTCGACCATTGCCCAGCTCGACGCGGAAGGGAGTCCGATCTCGCTTCTGAATTCGGATGGCAAGGCGATCACGCCTTCCGTGGTATTGCTGGGAGACGACGGCAAGGTCATCGTCGGCCCGACGCTGGAGCGGATGTCTCTCGAAAAGCCCGACAACATCGTCGAGGCCATCAAGCGGCAGATGGGGAACAAGGATTACTACGTCGTCTATCAGGGGAAGAAGCTCACCCCGGAAGTCATCTCCGCGATGATTCTCAAGAAACTGAAGCAGGACGGGGAAAAGCAGATCGGCCCGATCACGAACGCCGTCGTCACCGTCCCGTACTACTTCAACGATGTGCGCCGTAAGGCCACGCAGGACGCCGGTGTCATTGCGAAGCTCAACGTCATCGATATCATCAACGAACCGACCGCTGCCACGCTGGCCTACGCCTGGAAGAAGGGTGAGCTGGGGCGCACCGATCTCGCGAACGTCGAAAAGACGATCATGGTTTACGATCTGGGGGGCGGCACGTTCGACGTCACGGTCGTGCGTTACACGCCGACCTCTTTCCGAGTGCTTGCCACCGATGGCGACGTCATGCTCGGCGGACTCGACTGGAGCCGGCGCGTCGTCGACCACGTCGCCGAACAGTTTCACAAGAAGTACGGCGAGGATCCCCGCGAGGATCCGGAAACGCTGATGAGCTTCACACAGGACTGCGAACAGGCGAAGCGCGACTTGAGCAACAAGGCTCAAGTGCCGGTCTCCTGCTATTACAAGGGAAAGAGTCTAACCGTCTCGCTGACTCGCGGCGATTTTGAACGCATGACGGGCGACTTGATGCAGCGCACACGCGATACCACCGAACTCGTCATGGAGCAGGCTGGCGTCTCCAAGGGTGAACTCGACGAAGTGCTCCTCGTGGGGGGATCGACCCACATGCCTGTTGTGGAAAAGATGCTCCGCGATGTCACGGGACGCGAACCGTCGCGAGACATCATCAAACCCGAGGAAGCCGTCGCCCAAGGCGCCGCCATTCATGCCGCGATCATCGAAGCCCGTCAGACGGGTGGCGATAGCCGGCTCGGCAAGGCGGTTATCACTCGGTTGCGTGCGGTCGGGATGTCCGATGTCAACTCGCACTCGCTGGGGGTCAAGATCACCGATCCCAACAATCGCGAGCGCAAGCTGAACCATATCATGATTCCGAAGAACACGTCGATTCCCAACAGTGTGACCCAGAAGTTCGTCACGAACTCTCCGAATCAGCAGCGGATCCATATCTGTGTGCTCGAAGGAGATGCCACCGATCCCGATGCCTGCACGCCGATCGGGGACTTCCGCATTACCGGCCTTCCACCCAACCTGCCGGCCGGCTCGCCGGTCGAGGTGACCTATTCCTACGACAAGAATGGCCGCATCGACATTCAGGCCAAGGAACTGACGGGAGGCGTTGCCGGCAAGATCGAGATTCAACGCGAATCCGGACTGGATGATGCCGGCGTTTCGACGTTCGAGACATTGCTCAAGGATTATCTCGTCGAGTAGCGCGGCCGCCTGATTGCGGCGTCTTGTTCCACGTTCATTGGCAATGACGACAATGGCCGAAAAGGATTACTACAAGGATTGGTTGGGCATTCCGGACGGGCCACGTCCGCCGGATCATTACGAACTGCTGCGCTGTGCCCGCTTCACGGACGACGTGGAAAAGATTCGTGCCCACTACAAGAAGCTCAACTCGCTCGTCCGCAAGTACGCCACCGGCCAGTATTCGGTGCGGTCGCAAGAGATGCTGAACGAACTCGCGAAGGCGATGCTCTGCCTGACCGATGTCGAGCGCAAGCGCGATTACGACCAAGGACTGGGTCGCGAATTCGAGTCCGAGAAGGACATCTACGGCCGGATTCCGCTGCTTGACGTGCTGGTGAAGCAAGGTCTCATCACCCGCGAGCAGGTCAAGGAAGTCGAAGAATTCGGAGACTTACGCGGCCTGACGTATCGCGACGCCGTCGTGCAGATGAAACTCGTCGAACTGGCACCTGCCACCAAGGCATTGGCGCAGCAACTCGGGTACTCGTACGTCGATCTCGAGGATCTGCTGCCCGACGACTCCGTTCTCGACGCCGTGCCGCGGCAACTGGTCAAGAAGCATTCGTGTCTGCCCCTCTTCGAGGATGACGGCCAGTTACTCGTCGCCTGTTCGGATCAGCCCGAGCACGAACTCATCGAGGAACTGAGTCTGCGTTTCGGCATGCCCGTTCGTCCCGTCATTGCGATGCCGCGATCAATCAACCAGGCGATCGCCAAATACTACGCCCCCGGGGCGCGCGACGAGACGCGGGGGACCAAGAGCAAGGTCGCAACGACCATCGCGGGCGGCGAAGCCGTTAAGACCAAGACGAAGGAAAAGAAGAAAAAGGCCCCCGCGGGGAACGTCAGTTTCGAAGACCTTTCGCCCGAGGAACAAAAGGATCGCCAGCAGAAGGGGATCCTGGCCCTCTGCGCCAGCTTCGTCTTCCCCATGTTGCCGTTTCTCTTGTCTTCCATGTCGGTCAAGGTTCAGATGATTCTGGCCGACTACAGTTGGATTCGGTACATCCCCTGGTTGGCGATCGTGACAGTGCCCGCGACGTTCTATTGGGTGAAGTTCAAGTACTGGAAATAAACATGCAGGACGGCCTTCTTAGGCCGTCCGGGGATAACGTCTCCGGGCTGGACGGCCTTGGAAGGCCGTCCTACGTTGAAGGAGCAACCTCACATGTCTCAGCCCGATCGTCTCGAAGCCGCCCGGCTGGTCAAACTCGACCGCCTGGTGGAGATGGGCGTCGACCCCTTTGGCGGACGCTTCGATAACCATCGACCCATCGCCGATGCTCGTCGCGAATGCCCCGAAGAGACCGGCGTCGAAGGCAACATCGTCCGCGTCGCGGGCCGCATCATGCGCTGGCCGAAGACCGGCAAGCTCAACTTTATTCACATCGAAGACGCCACCGGCAGCATTCAGTTGATGATCTCGCAGAAGGATGTCTCCCCCGATACATGGAGCGTCCTCGAATGCCTCGACTTGGGAGACATCGTCGGCGTCGATGGCCTTCTCAAGCGAACCCGCACAGGCGAAATCAGCATCTTCGTGCAGCAGCTTACACTGCTCTGCAAGTCGCTTGCGCAGCCTCCCGAAAAGTATCACGGCGTTCAAGATGTCGAAACGCTGCTCAGGCAACGCTATCTCGACCTCATCTATTCCGAGGGCGTGCGCGACCGGCTGCTGCTCAGGACCGCCATCATCGATTCGGTGCGATCGACGCTCAATCAGCGTGGCTTTGTCGATGTCGAAACTCCGGTGCTGCATGCGATCGCGGGAGGAGCGGCGGCGAGGCCCTTCACCACGCATCACAACGCCCTCGACATCGATCTCTATCTCCGCATCGCCCTCGAACTCCATCTCAAACGCTTGATGGTCGGCGGCATCGAGCGCGTCTACGAGATCGGCCGCGTCTTCCGCAACGAAGGGATTGATGCCACGCACAATCCCGAGTTCACGATGATGGAGGTCTATCAGGCCTACGGCAATTACGAATCGATGATGGACCTGACGGAAGCCATCGTCTGCGATGCCGCGAAGGTCGTCCTGGCACGACAGGATGCAGCCGCGAGTGATGATGCCGCGCCGACCGATCCCAATCGCAGCGTGTTGCCGTGGGGCGATACGACCATCGACTTTACCCCCCCGTGGCCGCGCCGGACGTATGCCGACCTGTTTCGTGAGCATGCCGGTTGCGACATGCACGACGCTGACGCCGTCCGCGCCAAGGCGGTCGAAGAAGCCGGCAAGGGAAATATCAACTACGACTTGATCAAGGCGATGGAGCAGGGGGATGTCCATCCCGATGTCGTCGTCCATTCGGTGTTCGAAGCCTGCGTCGAAGACCACCTGCAGGGACCGGTCTTCTGCATCGATTACCCGGCGAGCATCTGTCCCCTCACCAAGCGCAAGCGAGACAATCCCGCCATCGCCGAACGCTTCGAGCTCTACATCAACGGAATGGAACTCGCCAACGCCTACACCGAATTGAACGACCCGCGCTTGCAGGAAGAACTCTTCCGCACGCAACTCGCTGGACTGGCCGAGGAAGATTCGATGGCGAAGATGGACCACGACTTCGTGCGTGCCTTGAAGGTCGGCATGCCCCCCGCCGGCGGACTCGGCATCGGCATCGACCGCCTCGTGATGCTCCTCACGAACGCCCGCTCCATCCGCGACGTCATCTACTTCCCGCTCCTGCGCCCGGAAGCGTGAAGCCGCGACGAGCATGGCAGCGCGCGGCGGTGCATTGAAGTTTTGCTTCCGCCAGCGTGGGCGAGTCCTGAAACTCGCGTCAATATGGCATGAGGAATCGACGGGGAGGCAATAACGCCCCTCCAGCAACTGTCGGCTGTACGACGCGGAACTCGCCTGCTGGAGCCGGCCCGGCTCAAGCGGTACATTTCGAGGTCACTCCCGCCCTTCATGCCATTCATCGAGACGCTCATGAAACGCATCACTTGTCTGATTCTGCTGTTGCTCGCGGCTGCCTGTTCGTTGCAGGCCGACGACGAGTACCCCGTTCATCCCGATTCCGTCGTGCAGGACGGGGTGCCGCAGGGGCGGATTGAGGGGCCGATCGAATGGCGGAGCGAAATCTACCCGGGCACCGTGCGGAACTATTGGATCTATGTTCCCGCTCAATACGACGAGAACGTGCCTGCGTGTGTGATGGTCGTTCAAGATGGTCTCGGTCGGGCCAACGACTGGAAGTTGCCGACAGTACTCGACAACCTGATTCATCAGGGGGACGTGCCGGTGACTGTCGGCATCTTTATCGATCACGGCGTCGTCCCGGCTCCGCACGAGCAGGCGCAGCCGAGATACAACCGCAGCTTCGAGTACGATGCGATGGGAGACCGCTACGCGAGGTTCCTGCTCGAAGAGATGCTCCCCGAAGTGTCGAAGAGCTACAACCTGAGTGACGATCCCAACGATCGCTGCATCGCTGGCGCGAGTTCGGGAGCAATCTGTGCTTTCGGGGTTGCGTGGGAACGGCCCGATGAGTTTCGCAGGGTCTTCAGCACCATCGGCACCTACGTGAGCCTGCGTGGCGGCAATGAGTACCCCGCCCTCGTGCGCAAGTGTGAGAACCGTCCGATGCGTGTCTACTTGCAAGATGGCTCGAACGATCTCGACATTTATGGCGGAAGCTGGTGGATGGCCAATCAGGACATGCTCGCCTCGCTCCGCTTCGCCGGCTACGACGTCGAACATGCCTGGGGTGAAGGGGGCCACAGCGGACGCCATGGAGCCGCCATCCTGCCTGATGCACTTCGCTGGTTGTGGCGCGACTATCCCGAGCCGATCGTACCCGGACGGGCGGCTCAACGTCGCACCGACATTCTGTTTGAAGGAGAAGATTGGGAACTTGTCAGCGAAGGGCATCGGTTTACGGAAGGGCCAGCGGTCAGTCCTTCGGGAGAAGTCTTCTTCACCGATGGAGGCAATGGAATGATCCATCGCATCGCCCTTGATGGCACGGTGACGCCATTTGTCGAAGGTCAGCAAGGTGTGAACGGCCTGATGTTCGGCCCCGACGGCTACCTCTACTGTTGCCAGAGTCGCGATCAGCAGATCGTGCGATTCGATGCTCAGGGGAACAAGGAAGTCGTTATCGAGGACGCTCCCTGTAACGACTTGACACTGCTCCATGATGGGACGGGGTACTACACCGATCCACAGAACAAGAAGGTCTGGTGGTTCACATCGGCCGGCGACCGACGTGAGGTCGATGAAGGAATCGAATTCACCAATGGCGTCGTGGCATCGACCGATCAGACATTGCTGTTCGTCGCCGACACGCGCGGTCGCTTTCTCTATTCGTATCAAATCCAGCCGGATGGGGCGCTGGCGTACCGTCAGGAGTATGGCCACCTCCATCGCCCGGATGAAACCGGTCAGACCGGAGCCGACGGCATGACGGTCGACACCGAAGGCCGCATCTATGTGGCGACAGCGATGGGAGTACAGGTACTCGATCAGTTGGGGCGTGTCCACTTCATCATCGACAAGCCGCAGGATACATGGCTGGCGAACGTCGTCTTCGGCGGCGAAGGCAACAGTTGGCTCTACGCCACGTGTGCCGACAAGGTGTATCGTCGGCATCTGAATGCGACGGGCGTCATCCCCTGGCAACCCCCGGTGATGCCCCCCCGGCCCGGCCTGTAGCCGCGTCTGTCTCAGACGCAGGGCCACGCTCGGTGGCGTTCATTGGGTCGCCGGGCCAGTTCAGAGGAGTCGATCCGCCACTCCGGCCCTGCGAGTCTGGGGACAGACTCGCCTACGGCTAATTTGCAAGAAGTGGCCGCTCGCGATACCCTGCGACCCTTCACGAGTTACGAAAGATCGAGGATTGAGATGATTTACCGCCCGCGCACCAAGGCCAAAATCGCGAAAAAGAACAAGCGCTGCCCCAAATGCGGCAAGCTGGTCGCGAACCGCAAACGCTGCAAGACCTGCCATAAGGTGCAGGCGTAACTCTGGTTACGTCACAAACCTGCAGCCAAGCGGAGTGAGTTGCCGCGTCTTAGACGTCCCACGTTGATCGATTACGATTGATACCGGATTTGCGAGGTCGCGATGATGACCAAGCGACCCCAGTGGGTGTTTTTCTTACTGATCGCGCTCGCATTCGTCGCATTATTGATCGCGCGGCACATCTGGTTCGCCCGCCCCTTCGATGGGGCGCAGTGGCACAATCCCGCACTTGTGCAACAGGGTGTGCGCCTCAAAATGGCGGATCGACTGATCGCGCGCCGCACGCTCATTGGGAAGTCACGCGCCGATGTTGAAGCGATCCTCGGCTTGCCGACGACGACAGATTACTTCAACGACTGGGATCTGGTGTATTGGCTCGGCCCCGAACGTTCGTTCTTCAGCATCGATTCGGAGTGGCTTGTCCTGCGACTGGACGATCAGGGAATCGTAGTCGAGAATCGGATTGTCCGAGACTGAGCACACCAATCGCGAGAATCACACGAGGTCTCTCATGAACACTCCCCTCTTCCAGGAAGACCCTGGCGACCATGGCTATGTCGATTCGGGGGGCGTCAAGATTCATTACGTCTCCAGAGGGACGGGGCCGTTGGTGGTGCTGGTGCATGGTTGTCCCGATCACTGGTATGGATGGCATCACCAGATACCGGCGCTCGCCGAGCACTTTCAAGTCGTGGCGATCGATTTGCGCGGCTACAACTTGAGCGATCAACCGGAGGGAGTGGAGAACTACACCTACGACAAGCTGGTTGGCGATGTCGACGCCGTCGTGAAGCACTTCGGGCAAGAGACCGTGACGCTCGTCGGGCACGATTGGGGTGGCTTCATCTGTTGGCTGTACGCGATGGCTCATCCCGAGAAGACCGATCGGCTCGTCATCCTCAATCTGCCGCACCCCGCATGTCTGGCGCGAGAACTGGCAAATAACTCAGATCAATACGAAGCGAGCGAGTATGCGAGACAGTTTCAGCAACTGCCGCCGGGAGGCCGATCGATCACGCAGGATGGCATCACGTTCGATTTGACGCCCGAACTCTTCGCGAGCGCCATCCAGGATGAATCCGTTCGAGCGAAATATATCGAGGCCCTCAATCGCACATCGCTCGACGCGATGATGAACTACTACAAAGCGAACTATCCGCAGCCGCCCTATAAGGATGAGATCGATTATCCCCCGGTGAAGTGTCCGGTGTTGATGATTCACGGCCTGCAGGATCCCTTCCTGCTGCCCGGCGCGCTCAACGACATCTGGAGTTACGTGGAGAACGATCTGACGCTGGTCACCATCCCCACCGCCGGCCACTGGGTCCACCACGATGCCGCCGATCTGGTGACGCAGCGCATGCTCGAATGGTTGAAGCGCGGCGGCTGACGCAATCGGCGACGATTGTGCTGCCGTGAGGGCACCTGCTGGACGTTGGTTCGCGCTCAAGCGACAATGGCCGGCGTCATCTCGACTCGATCCTGGAAACGGCTGTTCATCTCAATCCGCGGGTCATGCGATACTCGTCCGATCGCCATGTTTTCCACAGGAGGTCCACCTCATGGCAATTCAACAGTTCGATCCCGGCGACGACGGCTCGTTCGACAAACTGCGGGAGTTCTTGAGTCCCGCGCAATTGGATCAGTCGGTGCGTCAGGCTCTGCAGATGTGCTGGATGATGCTCCCCAAGGACAAACGCTGCGTGGACGAAGTCGAGCGTCAGTTCCGCCGCATCGTCGAGCGTGCCATCAGCAACTTGCGCGAAGACGATCGGGAGTTCGGCGAATCTTCGTAGTCCATGACCAAAGCCATGCCTCTCCAACGTTCGGAAACCTATTGGCTGGAGGAACTGAAGGCGGGCCGGCTGGATGCGGCCGCTCCGCTGTGGACGAAGTATTTTTGTCGGTTGCTGGGACTCGCTCGTCAGAAACTCTCTGGAAGTCCCCTCCGCGTCGCGGATGAAGAAGACGTTGCGATCAGCGCGTTCCACAGTTTCTGTCGCGGCGTCAAGGACGACCGGTTTCGCCAACTGGCGACCCGAAACGACCTTTGGCAGATTTTGGCCATGATCACCACTCGCAAGGCGCTGCGTCAGATCGAGCGCGAGCGGGCGCAGAAGCGCGGCGGCGGAGCTGTGCGCGGTGAGTCGGTCTTCCTCAAGCCCGGCGGCCAGTTCGACCCTGCCGGAATCGAACAGTTCATCGGTTTCGGACCGACCCCGGAGTTCGAAGTCCTCGCGGAGGATGAGTTCAGTCAACTGCTCGATTGCATCGATCAACCTGATCTCCGCGAGGTCGCTCTGCTTCGATTGGACGGATACTCTAACGAAGAGATAGCCAAACGGAT
This sequence comes from uncultured Planctomycetaceae bacterium, assembly GCA_942492405.1. Classification (GTDB taxonomy): domain Bacteria; phylum Planctomycetota; class Planctomycetia; order Planctomycetales; family Planctomycetaceae; genus JANNSB01. The sequence continues at coordinate 221,812 of CALOES010000013.1, read as the reverse complement.
CGGACGCAATGTCCGCAGTGTCGAACGGAAGTTGAATCTCATTCGCAGCCTGCTGGGGTCGGTGGAGGTGCAGATTGAGCAATGATTCGCGCCCCGCATCGAGTGCGAGCATCGACGTTCAACGGCAGGTGAACGCCCTCTGCGACGAATTCGAAGACGCGCTCCGCGATGGAATGCAGCCGGCGATCGAATCATTCCTCGATCGCATCGACTCCCACCATCGGGAACTGCTGCTCCGCGAATTGTTGCCGATAGAACTCGATGCGCAGGCCGCATCCAGAGCATCCCCATCACTGGAAGATTCTCTAAAACGCTTTCCGAACCACGCAGATGCGGTGCGTCAGGTCTTTGCCGAACGCTATCCGCCGATAGGCATCGACGGACTACTCAACTCGATCGCCCGGGCCGGTTTGATCGAATCGCAACTCGTACAACGACTCCTCAACGAAGTCGACCCCGAGACCGCCGGCAACGCCGCGCGCTTCGGCCGGTTGCTCGTTGAAGCCGACTTGCTCACGGAGTATCAAAGAAACCTCCTCGTGCAAGGGACAGCGGAGCCAGTGGTGCTTGGGGATTACATCATCCTCGATCGTATTGGTCACGGCGGGATGGGCCAGGTCTACAAGGCCCGCCATCGTCGCATGGATCGGATCGTGGCTCTCAAAACGCTGCCGGACGAACTCGCGGGCGATAGCGACGCCTTGGCAAGGTTCCATCGCGAAGTGAAAGCCGCCGCTCGGCTGAGTCATCCGCACATCGTCACCGCTCACGATGCCCGCGAAGATAATGGCATCCATTATCTGGTGATGGAGTACGTCCCCGGCAACGACCTCGCGAAGCACGTCAAATCGCATGGGCCGATGTCGCCGCTGGCGGCCGTTCAATGCATTCTGCAGGCGGCGAAAGGTCTGGAGTATGCCCATCAGCAGGGAGTCGTTCACCGCGACGTGAAGCCGAATAATCTGCTGTTGAGTGGAGGGTTGAGAGATGAGAGTCGAGGAGTGCTACAAGACCCCTCATCAGCAACCTTCTCTCAACCCTCAACTCTCGACTCTCGACCAATGGTCAAGGTTCTCGACATGGGCCTGGCGCGTATCGACCATCCGGATGGAGATCCGCGAAAGTCGTTGAAGGATCTGACGGCCAGCGGAGCTGTGATGGGGACAATCGATTACATGGCCCCCGAGCAAGCCGAGAACACGCACAACGCCGACCAGCGGAGCGACATTTACAGCCTGGGAATGACGTTCTATTACCTGCTGACCGGTAAGACGGCCTATTCCGGCAGCACGGTGATGGAACGCCTGCTGGCCCATCGCGAGCAACCGATTCCCTCGCTCGAAGATTCACTAAAGACTCTGAATGACGTGTCGGGCGCGAAGGCCGAAACGTCAGTCACGCATTGGAGAGGTCTCGACGACATCTTCCGCAAGATGGTCGCCAAGAAGCCCAACGACAGGTATCAGACAATGAGCCACCTCATCGCCGAACTCGAACCGTTGACCGCCGTGATGGGCGTCGAGGACCAGGCAGTGCGAACTGCTCAGGGAACGACAGTGACGCGCGAGGCGAGTGAGACCGGCAGCTCCACGCCGGAGGCACCTCCGAGTTCGCAACGTGAGTCGGCCGCCACCTCGCTGAGGGCCGTAACGGTGGTCAGTACCGCCGACGACACACTGCACGACGTCGCCTACGAGAAGACCGTCCAAATGACGGCGGAGACGCGTTCCGATACGCCGCCACGAATTGGAAGTCCGCTTCAATGGCTCACGTTGGCGTTTGTGCTTATCGGCATCGCGGTCGCCGGAGTTGTCTATCGAGTCCAGACCGATCATGGCACGATCGTCGTGGAGATCGAGGACGAGTCCATCGCCGCCCAATTGACGGCATCCGGCCTCGAAGTATTCGACGTCAACGATCCCGACAAGAAATGGACGGTCAATCTCGCCGCAACGGGAGCGGCCGTCACCGACAACATCCCCAGCGGTGACTATCAGATCCCCGAGATGCCGGGCGTCGAACTGCACATCACCGATAGCAACGGCGCCGAGTATTCGGGACGAGAGTTCAAGCTGACGCGAGGAGAGGAGATTCGCATTCGTATCACGGCGGAGGCCACGATCGCTGTCGACATCGACGAGACTGACCCCGAAGCTGACCGACGCGCCGCCGAATACGTGCTGTCGGTCGGGGGAGCCGTGCGAGTCGATGATGATACGACCGAGATCAAGTCGGCGGACCAACTGCCGACGGAGCCGTTTCGACTGACGGCGGTCTTGCTGTTCAACAACCAGGAAGTGACCGATGCAGGTCTGGCGGCGTGCCAGGGCTGCGTCCATGTGACGGAACTCGATTTGGGGGACACGCCGATCACCGATGAGGGGTTACTGAACTTCGCGGGAATTCGAAAATTGACCAAGCTCAGTCTGTACCGCGTCGCTGTCTCCGATGCCGGGCTGGAGGCCTTTCGCAATTGTGACTGCACCGGCCTTTGGGAGCTCCTCTTGGATACGTCTCAAGTGACGGACATCGGTCTGGCCCACTTCCACGGGTGCGAGCAACTGCTGTCGCTGCATCTGGGTGGAATCGAGAACGCCGATGCCGCCGTGGCGATCTTTCAGGACTGCAACCTTTTGCAGCGAATTCACTTCGGAGGCATGCCGGTGACTGATGAAGGCCTGGCGTACTTTCACGATTGCAGCGACCTGGAGGCGATCAGTGTCTACCGAACCGACGTCACCGATGCGGGAGTATCACCGTTTCATCTCTGCGAGAATTTGAATTCACTCGGCGTCGAACTGACACAAGTAACCGACGCTGGTCTGGCACCCTTCATCGACTGCGAACATCTGACCAATATCGACGTCCGTCAAACGACGGTCACCTCCGAAATGGTGGAACGCTTCCGTCAAGCTCTGCCGCAGTGCCGTATCGTGACCGACTCCGGTGTCTTCGATGCGCTGCCCAGTGATCGCGAGGCGGCTGTGTTCGTGCTCTCGCTCGGCGGGCACGTTGCCGTCAACGGGGACCGGACCGTGATCGACTCTCTCGATCAATTGCCTCAGGGAGAATTGACGCTCGACTTGGTCCGATTGTCAGAGAATCCGGCTGCCGATGATAAGGCGATTGCCATGCTCGCGGGTTGTCGTCACTTGCAACGGCTCAGTGTTTACGGCAGTCCCGTGAGTGATGCGGGCTTGGCACATTTGAGTGACAACCCGTATTGGATCGATCTTTTTCTTAGCGGAACGCAGATCACCGATGATGGCTTGGCGTTGTTGCGGGGCGTCGATCGACTGAAGGGGCTGAATCTCGATAACACGCAAATCACCGACGCCGGCCTGGCTCATTTCGCCGACTGCCAGGAGCTGACGAAGCTCAATGTCGCCCGCACCGCCGTTACCGATGTCGGCCTGCTGCAGTTCTTTGACTGCGAGCATCTGACGGAAGTCAACGTCGAACACACACAGGTCACCTCCGAAGGCGTCGCGGCCCTGCACGCGGCGCTGCCGGACTGCACAATCATCTCCGACTTCGGCACATATGGTCCGCAGTAACGCTGCCCCGACGCTCTAATGAAACAGACCGAGTCGATTGCGGTCGGTCAGTGTGGTTGTGACAATCCGTCGATTGAATCTGGCTGCGCAGTGAATGGTTTCGAAGTGTCCACTCGCCTGCCTTGTCAACGAATGTCTCCTGCTGTCTCCGTTCGCTCCTCTTGAGGAACCGTTCATGCGATTTATCGCGTTTTGTCTGGTGTTGGGCGCGTCACTCTCGTTGTGCGCTTCTGCCGAGTGTCAGGATTGGCCGTGGTGGCGTGGTCCCTCGCGGAATGGCACCGCCGAAGTTCAGGAGAACGTCCCCACGTCGTGGAGCATTGATGAGAACATCGCCTGGATGACGCCGATTCCTGGGCGCGGGCATGGGAGTCCCACGATCGTGGGCGATCGGGTGTTCGTGGCGATTGCGGAGCGGGACCGGCAGTCGCGCTCGGTCGTTTGTCTCGATCGGCAGACTGGAGAGGAACGCTGGACGAGAGACGTCCACGTCGGCCACGAGACTCCTTTCAAGAACAGTAAAGGGAGTGATGCCTCATCGTCGATTGCGTGCGATGGCGAGCGGATCTTCGTCAACTTTCTTCATGATGATGCGATGGTGACCAGTGCCCTCACTCTCGACGGAGAGATTCTCTGGCAACGGGAGATCACCGACTACGTCGTGCATCAGGCCTTTGGGTCGTCGCCAGCGGTTTATGGCGATCTCGTCCTCGTCACTGCCGATAACAAGAGCGGTGGGGCGGTTGCCGCGCTGAACCGCGAGTCGGGTGAGATCGTCTGGCGTCACGATCGCCCAGAGACTCCCAACTATGTTTCCCCCATCGTGCTGGAGGTTGCCGATCGCACTCAACTGCTGTTGATGGGGTGCGATCTCGTCTCGGGCTTCGATCCTCTGTCGGGTGAGAAACTCTGGGAGGTGGCAGGATCGACCACCGAGTGCGTCACTTCAACCGTCGTGCATGGCGACTTGATGTTCACCAGCGGAGGCTATCCCGAAAACCATCTCGCGGCTGTTCGCTGTGACGGCAGTGGCGAACAAGTCTGGAAAAACGACACTCGAGTCTATGTCCCCTCGTTTGTAATTCGCGACGGTTACCTGTACGGAATGGCGGATGCAGGTGTCGCCCTCTGCTGGAACGCCGAGACAGGCGAGGAACTGTGGATGTCGCGACTGGGAGGCACCTTTTCCTCCTCGTGTGTGCTGGTCGGCGACTTGGTCTATGCCACGAATGAAGCCGGCGCGACATTCATCTTTCGCGCCCGCCCTGATGAGTTCGAACTGATCGCCGAGAACCAACTCGGCGACGAATGTTTCTCCAGCCCGGCGATCTGCGGCAACCACATCTACAACCGCATCGCTATCAACAACGGCGATGTGCGCCAGGAATACATCGTCTGCATCGGCCAACGCGAGTAACGCTTCGTGGCGGCGTGGTCAATCGAAGCGGTCTCAAAACTCAGTAAACGAGCGATTGGGCCGACTAGCCGCTGCTGGGTTGGGGGACGACGGAGCCAAAGCCGCCGGCTCCGCTACGGCGCAGTCCCAGCAGGGCCAGCGCCAGATACCACAACGAACGATAGCGCCTGGGCTTCTTCACTTCGAGCGGAGTGCGTTGGCCACCCGACGTGTCGCACGTCGACAAGGCGATGCCCCCTTCCTGCCAGCGGGCCAGCACATGCGAGAGATCGTCGGCCACCTTGCCTGGACTCGTCTGCACGACGAGCGCGCTCGTGATTCCCTGCGACTGCAGATAGTTCGCAGACGGATAGTCCTGTGGAAACGTGAGCCAGCGATTGTCGAACTTTCCCGGAGAAGGCTTCAGTCCCATCGGCATGCGACCGGCATCGAGCAGAAAGGCCGGCGGCGCGTCGGGGGCGACGTTGGAACTCGCCATCGACGCCGTTGTCTGAGCCAACGCCCACAACAGCGGTTGCGTCGGCACGATCTCCATCGGCCCGGGGCAACCATTAAAGAGAGGAACGGGCCGGTAGCCATTCTCCAGCAGTGTCTCAGCAGAGCGGATGGAGGTCGCGCCCGGCAGATCGAGAATCAACGCGCAGCGTTCATCGGCCGGTGGTGCCCACGACAGATCAGTCGCGTGACTGGTCGCGTCCGACTGTGCATGCTCGGGTTTCAGGTGGACAAACAGGACCGGCTTGGCCCAGTCGGACCAGACCGATTCCCACGGGGCCCAAGTCGCGAAGATCTCTTCATTGAGCACGGACCAACTCCTTCTCCCGAATTAAGGGTGCCGGTTGTCTGTCGATGAGCACAGCCACATCCTGAGCGTCGTGATTGATCAAAGGCCGCGTCGACATGCGTCCATAGATGCCCGCCGACCGACCGTCGATTGTGTAGACCCCCAGACACGGATAACGCGCGATGTTCGAGTCGTCGATGGCGGGCACAATCTCGAATCGCCTTTGTGCCACCCACCATTGCGGATGCCAGAACGTCGAGCGTTCGATCTGTCGCTGTTCCTTCGGAGTGGTGACGCCCGTCATGGCGATCGCTTCTCCGACGCGGCCGAGCGCGGGCTTCACCACCCAGCGCTCGGGCTCTCGCTTCCAGGGAGCGTGTCGCGGATCGCGCGTCTCGGGCAACAGTCGCCGCCACGTTTCGACGGAAGTTCGCAAACGATCCCACACCAGAGGGAACCGCTTCGACTGCGTGACAAGTGCCGTGGCCGGATTGCTGAGAGGCGTCTTCGATCCCGCATAGAAACGTCGCCATCCGGAAGATCGCGAAAGCGCGGGGAGCCACTCGCCCGGGAAGAACCGCAACACCAGATCAGCCGGACCCTGATACCAGTCGGTGCGAATGACGGCACGTCCCTCGTTCCAGGTCAACTGGTCAGGCGCGATCATGCTCGTGCGCAGTCCCAGTTCGTGCAGGTGACGCTCCAGATGCACCATCACTTGTCGATCGTCGCTGAAGGCGGTCGCATGCACCAGCGCGATCATCGCACTGTCACCGACGGCTGCCCGGATCGCCGTCGCATAGACATCGGTCGGGATCGGCCGTCATCGGCAGTCCACCGAGAGTGTGGGCCATCAGTCGAGTAACGCCCGAAGCCTCGATGAAGCCGCCGGGAACGTCGGAATTCACTTCCGAGATGCGCCAGCCTTCGTGAGTCCAATGGAAGTCGAACCGCATCACCCGCGCCGCACTCGCGGGAACACCTTCACGACAGGCCGCACGCAGCGCACGTCGGACAGGTTTGCTCAAACCGAGAGTTGCATGCAGTTCAGGCCGCAGCGCGATCTCGCGCTCGGCTTGAAGCGACTCCTCCGCGAGACTCTGGGCCAACGTCTCGAGTTCGAGCCACGCGGCGGGATCGAGCAGCAGTGCGGAAGAGGCCAAAGCCGACTGATCGCCGACCTGAGGATCCCACTTGTCGCATTCGAAGATCGCACGGCGGCGCAGCGCGCTCAACGCTTCGCGCGACATGCACTCGGTCAGCCGGTAGGGGGCGGAGTGCATCATTACCACCAATCCGAGAGAACGACGTTCACCACCGCGGCGGCCAGAATCCCCATGCCCGGCAACACACCAAACGGAATGAATGTCGGATGCGGCATCGCGGGTGTCGGCTTCGTCATGCGTTCCAGCAGAGCGGCAATCACCAGCAACACGATGCACAACCACGCCACAGAAACGAAGTCGACCAGCGTCGCGGCGGCGGAAATCCAGTCGCCGGCTGCGGCGCGTCCCGAGATCAGACCGCAGCCGATCAGATAGGCGGCCGACCGGACTCCGCTGGCGCGATCGCGATCGATGGTGACGTGTTCCACCGCCGCCGCCATCTGATTGAGCAGCCACCAGAACAACAACAGATTGATCGTGGCCAGCCCCGAAGCGAAGACGACGACCCACCAGCCAGGCCCGTCGCCGATGTTGCCACCGGCGAAGGCCAGCGTCAGTCCAAGCATCAGCCCGACGATGGTGATGGCGGCTGCGGGGTTGCGGCGTTCGAGGGCATCATCGCGAATGCTCACGCCCCAGATCGGCATGCTGAGAAACAGCCCGATCCATGCCATCCCCATCGCCACATAGAAAAACATATACGTGCCGCTGTCGCGCACATCAAACGACGCGTACTGCTTGAGGATGATCGTTATCACCGCGAGACAGACGATCGGCAGCACCAGCAGGATGCGGAGAACGACGGGAGAACTGATCAGCTTATGCACCGCCAGAGCACACCAATACCAGCGAATCCACGTCCCGAGGGCCACAACGCAGGATGCCATCACGACCATACTCTCGTCTTCGGACATGAGACATCCATCTATAGGGGAGTCGTACACGACCAACCAGTCACGCGGACCAGGAGCCGCAGGGTTTGAGAATCGCCTGCACCTTCTGGCCACGGGCGAAGTTTACATTCTCCATTGCAGTGAACCAACTCAGCCTTGCGTCTGATAGTTCGCGTTTTCTAGCCCGTCTGGCTGCACTCAACGGCCTGGGAAGGCCGTCCTACTGGGTGATGAAACTGCCTCTACGGAGAAATGGAGTCGAACGCGGTGGTCGCCTCGTAGCGATCTCGATGGCCTGCGAGATGGTTCGATTGACATGGGGTGGGGTAAGTCGGCAGTCTGATTTGGACACGTCGGCCGAGTTCAATCCTGCGACCTTCACCGGAGAGCCTGATCGCATGAGCAATGCGTTTACGAAGTTTCGATACGTATCAGTCTGTGTGGCCATCGTCGCCATGTACGGAATGCAAATCGCATCTGCTGCGGAGGAACCATTCGTCGAGAAGGTTGACCTCTTCGTAGCCGGCACGGATGGATACGAGTTGTTTCGCATTCCGGGGATCGTCGTCACCGCGAATGGAACAGTCCTCGCCTACTGCGAAGCCCGCGTGACGGGACGCGGCGACTGGGGGCCAATCGATGTGCTGCTGCGTCGCAGCGTCGACGGCGGACGCACCTGGTCGCCGGTCGAAACGCTGGTTCACATCGAGGGAGACTTGCCCGTCAATCCGCTGGCCGCCGCGCAGAACCTCGATCAGCCCGGAGACAACACGGTGAACAATCCGGTGGCGATCGTCGATCACGAATCTGGCGCAGTCCACTTCTTGTATTGCCTCGAATACATGCGCTGCTTTTACATGCGCAGTGATAACGACGGATTGACCTGGAGCGAGCCGATCGAGATCACGGCAACGTTCGACGAGTTTCAATCCGACTATGCTTGGAAGGTGTTGGCGACGGGGCCGGGGCATGCGATTCAATTGACGCACGGCCCGCATCGCGGTCGACTGGTTGTGCCGATCTGGCTCTCGCTGGGGACCGGCGGTCATGCTCATCGTCCTTCGGTGACGTCGACGATTTACAGTGACGATCATGGCGAGACATGGCAGCGCGGCGAGATCGCTCTCCCTGATACCGAAGAGTTCGTCTTTCCCAACGAGACATGCGTCGTGCAACTGGCCGATGGATCGGTGATGCTCAACAGCCGAACCGAATCACACGCTCATCGCCGTCTGGTGACCGTCAGTCCCGATGGCGCGACGAACTGGTCGGAGCCGCTGTTCGACGACGCGCTCCTGGAGCCAATCTGCATGGCAAGCATTATCCGCGTGAGCGACGAGACAACCGGAGAACGCAACTGCATCGCGTTTTCGAATCCTCACAACCTGTCGCGTCGCGATGGAAACGAGACGCCCGGCCGCGGCCGGGACCGCATCAACGTGTCGATCAAGCTGAGTTACGATGAAGGTCAGACCTGGCCGGCGCAGCGGCTGCTGGAAGAGGGTTTCAGTGGTTACAGCGACCTCGCCGTGCTCGACAATGGAACGATTTTGTGCTTCTACGAACGTGGGAGCGTCGACGACGCGAACCACTATCAGGTCGCCAGGCTGAGCGTGGCCCGGTTCAACACGGCCTGGGTCGAGGCGGGCGAGGAATGAGGGACCAATAAAAGCAGGTTTCTTGCGGCGTCCTCTGCGATTAGAATTCGCCCCACGGCCTCATCGCGTGTCTTCACCCGAGGCAAAGCAGGGACCGACGCCGACCGAGTGGCGAAATGGCAGACGCATCGGACTTAAAATCCGATGGGGGGAAACTCCCGTGCGGGTTCGAGTCCCGCCTCGGTCAATTGGTATCACAGGGGTTACGTCGATCGCTGTTCTTGGCATCGCTGGTGACCCCGATAGCAAAACTATCGGGGCCAACCGCGAACACTCATGCGGGCTGACATTCCTATTCTTTCCCTTCGATCAGTTCGAAGCGAGGCACGAGTTTGCCATTTACTTCGATCGTCTCGAAAAACATTGTTTTTGGCCGTACCCACAGGCCGCGCTCGCCGTAATCCTGCCGGTAGACGACCAGTTCTTCGTCGGTCTCGCTGTGGCGTGCGACTCCGACAACGATGTATTCGTTTCCCTTGTAGTGACGATACCGACCAGTCTTTACTTGCATTCGGATCCGACTCCATCCAGCCAGGACTTGAGATTCTCGACGAGTTGCACGACACGTTGCAGGAAGCGTGCCGCGGGGGCACCATCGATCGCGCAGTGGTTGAAGGTCAGGCTCAGTGCGATCTGGTCGCGGGCTTCGATGTGGTCGTCGGACGCGACGACGGCCTCGCGGCGAATCGCACCCAGACCGAGGATGGCCACTTCAGACGCATTGATGACCGGCGTAAGCGCATCGATGCCGAACGCGCCGAGGTTCGTGATCGTAAACGTGCTCCCCTGCAATTCGTCTCCACGGCACGCTCTCGCTCGGGCGCGCTGCACAAGTTCGCTGGAGGCCGCGGCCAGTTGCCAAAGCGTCATGTGTTCGACATATCGCAGGACTGGTGCCAGGAGGCCCGACTCGGTGTCGACGGCGATGGCGATGTGAACTCCATCGGGCGTGATCAGTTGCTCGTTCTCCCAGCGGCAATTCATGACGGGCTGCTCGTGAAGCACGACCGCGACGAGTTTGGTAATCATATCCTGGTAGGCGGGTACGATTCCGTCTTTCGGCTGTTGCTTAAGTTGTTGTCTCAGACTGACCAACTGAGTCGCGTCGGCCCGCGTGGTGAGAGTCACCGGGACGGTGGTTCTTGCGCTCTCCAACATCCGCCGCGCGATCGTGCGGCGGATGTTGCCCGTCGAAGTCGCACGTTTTGCTCCTGCTGCCGGAGCTTGCGTTCGTACATCGCGCTCGCGAATCCGACCGGTCTGTCCGCTGCCAACAAGTTGCGTCCAGTCGACGTTCAAGTCCTCCGCAACGCGTGCCGCCCGTGGTGAGATTGTCGGAAGGCCGTCCTCGGAATTGCGCTTCGGTATTGGTCCTGCCGGACGATCTGGTATCGCACTGGTAAGGTGTTCGACCTCGGTTGATGGCGTGACCAGCTTCGGTGTGTGGGCGATCGAAGTGGAAACGTCAGGGTTAGGTGATGCCGGCGCGGCATCGCGTCTTGTTGTCGATTCGCTTGCGGATGGTAGCGGCGGCTTCTCGCCTTCCGCGAGCAGATAGCCCACCAGCATGCCGACCTGAACCGTATCGCCTCCTTGCGGCCCATCAGGCAGAACATGCAGGATGCCGGCGTCGACCGACTCGATATCCTGCAGGGCTTTGTCTCCCTCCAGAGTGAAGAGCGGCTCGCCGGGCTCGACGCGATCGCCGTCCTGTTTGAGCCACTCGCCGAACATACCTTCATCCATGCTCCAGCCAAGACGGGGGATTGTGATTTCGATGGGCATTGGATTGGTCGCAGGAGAGGCTAGAGGTGAGAATCGAAAGATGTCATTGGTCACTGGTCATTCGTCATTGGGGGGAGGTGACGCCTTCCCGATAGACTTCAGGTAAACGTTCAGTTGCGGGCCGAGCGAATCCACGATCTGTTTGATGGCCGTAATCTGCAGTTCGGTGAGCAACTGTCTGCGAAACGCTCTCCGCAGCCAATGCCGTGTTTCATAGAGCGAGCCACGGGCAATGCGGATGAATCGTCGATTGTCTTGATAGGAGCCGCGACCGTAACCCTCGGCGATGTTGGCTCCGATACTGTCCGCCGAACGCACAATCTGCTTGCCAATTGTATCCTTCGCCAATGAATTCCACTTGATAACGACTTGCGAAATCCGATCGGAGAGGTCTTCCGACATCTGATAGACCCGCAATTCTTCAAACGACCGGGTTGCCATTGTCTCCTCCGAGTGCCATATAACCCTAATGACCAATGACGAGTGACCAATGACCTTCGTTACTCAAGAATTAATTCCTTAACAGCCGCGACGATTCTCGCAACATTCGGCACGAGAGCTTGTTCGAGCGACGGGCTATATGGCGTCGGGGCGAATTGGCCTTGGAGCCGGCGGATCGGGGCATCGAGATTGTCGAATCCGGCGTCGGCAACTTGAGCGGCGATGTCGGCGGCGACACTGCACGGGGCGAAGGCTTCATCCACGATCAGCAATCGGCCCGTCCTAGCGACCGACTTCAGAATGGTATCGAGATCGAGTGGCGAGACAGTACGTGGATCAACGATTTCAATCGAAATACCTTCTTCCGCCAACTTCTGTGCTGCTTGCATCGCGTGATGTGCCATCAGTGACAGTGCCACCACGGTGAGGTCGCTTCCTGATCGCAGCACAACGGCTTTGCCGAACTCGATTTCGTAGGGTTCCTCGGGCACCGGGCCTTTGACCCCCAACAACTCCCGATGCTCAAGGAACAATACCGGGTCGTTACATCTCAAGGCATGATGGAACAGCCCCTTGGCATCGTAGGGCGTCGACGGAATGCAGACTCTCAGTCCAGGAATATGGGCAAAGATCGAGTGATAGCTCCCCGAATGATGCGTCGCCGCCGAGTGGCCGATGCCGATACAACCTCGCAGCAGCACGGGCATCTTGAGCCTGCCGCTCGACATGTACTGCATCTTGGCGATCTGGTTGATGATCTCGCCAAAGGCATCGTTGATGAAATCGATGAACATGAAATCGACAACAGGGCGTGAACCCGTCATCGCCGCCCCACCTGCCAGACCGACGAAGCCCCGTTCGCAGATGGGAGTATCACACAGTCGGTCGGCCCCGTACTTGGCGAACAGACCCGTGGTGGTGGCGAAATTGCCGCCGCGAACGCCGATCCCTTCGCCCATCACGAAGATGCCGGGGTTGTGTTCCATCTCGAAGTCGAGAGCCTCGTGAGTCGCCTGCACCCACGAGATCATTCTCCCTTCGGAGGCAGCAGGTCGCGGAATCGTCTTGATGACGCAGGGTGGCTCTTCGCAGTAGACATGTTCTGTCGCGGTGTCGGCTTCGGGCCAGGGGGCGCTCTCAGCACGTTCACTCGCGGCAACGACTTCTGCTTTGATTTCGCTTTCGATCTGATCCAGTTGCTTCGCGGTGATCTCACCCGATGCGATCAATGAATCGGCGAATCGTTTGATCGGGCATTTCTGCTTCCACTCAGCCACATCTTCGCGGGTGCGATAGGTATAATCCCCCATCCCTTCGGCATGGGCACGGGTGCGATAGGTCTTGCACTCAATCAGCGTCGGCCCTTCGCCATCTCTCGCCCGCTGCACTGCATCGCCAGCGACTTTGAAAACTTCGAGCACATTGTTTCCATCAACTTCGAACCCCGGCATGCCGTAGTTCGCGGCCCTCCGACCGACATCGGGGATGCCGCTCGAATAGGCAAACGGGACTTCAGTCGCAAACTGATTGTTCTCGCACACAAACAGCACCGGCAGATTCCAGATGCTGGCCATGTTGAGCCCCTCATGGAACGCTCCATTGTTGACGGCACCATCACCAAAGAACGCCACAGCGACGTGCGGCAGCTTCAGTATCTTGAACGTATATCCCCCACCGCAGGCCTGAAGAATGCAGGGACCGACGATCCCGCTGGTCCCCATCATGCCGATCTCCGGCGAGAAGAGATGCATGCTCCCCCCTCGCCCCTGAGAGACGCCGGTGCTGCGACCAAAGAGTTCGGCAATCAGTTCGTACGGCGTCACGCCCTTCGCCAGTGCATGCCCATGCCCCCGATGCGTGCTGAAGACGACATCGTCATCGGTCAGATGAGCACACACGCCGGAGGCGATGGCTTCCTGTCCCACGTAAGTATGGCAGGCCCCGAGGACGAGGCCCTTCTGGTGCATGCGCGCGAGTTGCTCTTCCGTGTGACGGATGGTGAGCATGGTGCGGTATAGCGAGAGTGAGTCACTAGTCATTGGTCATTGGTCATTAGGACGACGGGAGGAAGACTTTCCGATCGACTTCAGGTAGGCATTCAACTGTGGACCGAAGTTGTCGACGATTTCCCTAATGTTGGCGATTTCCTGTTCCGTCAATAGCTTTCGGCGAAATGCGCGGCGCAGCCAATGACGTGTCTCATAGAGGGACCCGCGAGCGATGCGAATGAAACGCCTGTTGTCTTGATACGAGCCGCGTCCGTAGCCCTCCGCTATGTTCGCACCGATCCCATCGGCAGAACGGACGACTTGTTTTCCGATCGTGTCTCGCGCTAATGGTTTCCATCTAAGAACAACGCCCCAAATCCGATCAGCAAGTTCTTCCGCGAGTTGGTAGACACGCAGCTCTTCAAATGACCGACTCGCCATATTCACCTCGCGTTCGAAATGAAGTCCCAATGACTAATGACTAACGAAGAATGACTACTTCCTCTCACCACGAAACTGCTGCACCATCCCCCCTTCATGTCCCGGCGTGCCGCCGGCGTTCATCGCCATGTTGCCGCCGTCCATGGGGATGAGGGCACCGGTGATCCATGAAGAGGCATCGGAGGCGAGCAGCACCGCCAGTCCCTTGATGTCCTCGGGCACGCCCATCCGGCCTGCGGGGATGCCGTGCAGGAATCGGCTTTCGAGTGTGGGATCCTGCTGCATACGGACTTCGAGACTGGGATTGATGACCTGTGCCGGGAGGACGGCGTTCACGCGCACGCCGCGATGGCTCCATTCGGTGCTGAGTTCCCGGGTCATCTGCACCACGGCCCCCATCCCCATGCTGTAAGCGACATGGCCACGGCCCAATGCACTCATGCTTGCGAGCGAACCAATGTTCATAATCGAACCTCGTCCCTGAGCCAGCATGCGCTTGCCCGCTTCCTGACACATCGCGAACCTGCCGACGACGAGGTTCTGCAACACCCGCTGCAGGTCTTCCATCGCAAGTTCCTCGGGTTTCGCTAGATGTCCATCGCCGGCGATGTTGCCGAGGAAGTCGACACGGCCGAGTTCGGCATCGACCTGTTGAAACATCGCCGCGATCGCTGCCGGATCAGAGACATTGCAATCCGATGTGATGGCGCGCCGTCCGAATGAACGCACCTGTTCCGCAGTCGCGTCGGCTCCCGCCAGGTTGCGATCAATCAGAAAGACATCGGCCCCCGCCTCGGCCACAGCAATGGCGGTCGCCTGCCCCATGCCTTGAGCGGCTCCGGAGATGACGGCCGTCTTGCCGGAAAGGTCAAACATGTGAAGTGAATTGGCCATATTGGTGAAGACGAGGCAGTTGAAAGAAGCGGATGAATCACTGGACGGTACCCATCAGGATCGGCCACACCTTTGCTTGAAAGACGAGAGCCGAGAGTCCGAGATAAAACACTCCGCAGGCGACGAGGCCTGCCCGCTGGTACCACCTGGGACGCAGCTCTCGGGGCAGGAAGCGAGTGTTGATCCACAAGACGTGGAAGGCCGTGGCTCCCAGTGCCACGTTATTGAGGTTGGCGATGACGGTCACCATCTGTTTGGCAACATCGCTCTCGCCGTAACGCAGGAAGACTGTGATCATGACGAACGACAGGACAACATAAAGAACGAGAATCGTGTAGTAGACCCGGGAAACCTGGCTCGGCTTGAGACGATCACGGACACGGCTGTTTGAAGTCCAGATAATGTCGGTCCAACGGCGGGCGACATCGTCCACGATTGACATCTGGCTGGGCAGAAACACGATCAACCCAACAACGATGGCCATGATCGACAAGAGAGGCGCAAACTCTCCTAGCGTCGGGGAATTCCGGATACCATCGGCCACGATCAGCGACTGAGAATACGGAACATCCTTTTCAAACATCGACGACTGCTCTGCAAACTGAATCGATAGCAGCGCCGGCAATGCCATCCCCATGAAACAGCCGGGCATCCAGACGATGAGCTGGTCGCAGAGGATGTACTTCCACCACGCCTTCCATTTGCGCAAGTTGTCGGCATTAATCGGGAACACCTTACCAACATGGCTGAGGGCAATGTTTCTACCGCCGACAGCGCTAGCGATGGCCCCGACCTTGCTCCCCATTCCCCAGCCTTTGTCGCGGACGAAATTGCTGTAGGTGGAATTGCTTAGGCCACCGCCCCCCGCGTAGCCTGCGAAGGCACCGAGCATGGCAATGCTGGTGACCGCCAGCACTGGCCACTCGCCCGTTTGCATCCAATGGCCGAATGCATTGACGACGACTTCCTTCCCCTGTTCGTCGGCCACGGGAATGTTGCCGAACTTGAAGAAACCCGAGAACACGTCGACCCATCCAGCACCGCTGACGAAGAACAGTCCCATGAACAGACAGAAGCCGAGCACCGCAAAGACCTTGATCGTCATCACAAATTGCAGTGTGTTGTAGACTTTGCCCCCGACCAGGACGGGCAGTACCACGGCACCGAGGCAGACGTAGGACAACGTGTTGACGAGCACGGCATCATCCGGCGTGGGGGGCCGCCCAAGGCAAAGCGTTGAGATCAGTACCGCCGCGGTGGCCGTCAGTCCGGGAATGAGCGCACTCAGACTGAGAAGGAGCGTGACTCCAATCCAGAATCCGGGACCGGGGCGCGTTCGCAGGAAGCCGGTGAAGACCGGTTCGCCGCAGTAGAGGGCGTAGCGACCGCATTCGATGTTGTAGAAGACCTGCACGATGATGGCGATCGTGGCGATCCACATCAGCCCGCCGCCGTACTTCGCAGTGATCGCGGGGCCGAAGAGCCATTCCCCCCCGCCGATCTGAATCCCGCACATCACGATCCCCGGCCCAATCAACCCCGCCAGATTCTTCAACCCCAACGGCTTCGGCTCGGGAAGATTCTCAACATCCCAAGTGGGGAGGCAGGTTTGAGGGAGGTCATTTGTCATTTGTCATTAGTCCTTAGGGAAGAGACATAACGATCGACACGGAAAACTAATGACTAATGACCAGTGACTAATACAACACAATCGCCCTCCCCGGCCCGCCGTGACAGTCTTCAATCTTGATCGCGGCGAACAGGAAGTAAGCGTCTTCGGGGATGTCTCCAACATGATGCAGGAACTCGACGCCGACCATTTCGTTACTGCCGAGGGCCCAGTAGGTCATGAGGGCGTTGCGGGGATCGACGCCGCCGAGATCGGGGGCATCGGTCGCGACGCAGCGGATGCCGCGTTCCTTGAGATACACAACGGCATCGGCTCCCAGCGCGGGCCAGCCTTCGCTGTTTCCAGTGAGTGGGTCGCTCCACATGCCTGCATCGTTGGGGGGAGGGAGATAATTGCGATCGATATGCTCGGTGTGAAAGATGACGACGTCTCCCACTTCGAGTGCGCCGTGCTCTTGCTCGTAGGACTGAATGACATCGGGAGTGATCTCTGGAGAAGCGGGCCAGCGGTCGCGGTCGGTGGTGCCGATGAGTGATGTCACGTCAATCACTCTTGCAGTGCCTGCTGTCCATTCGAGCGGTACTTGATCGGTCGTCAGCTCACTGGTGCCGCGCGGTCCAAATCGCTGTTCGTATTCTTCCAACCAGCCGCGAACTTCGGGGGCGTAGGTCACTTGTGCATCAGCAGGAGGAAGTGCGAACGAGGGGGGCACCAGATGTGTCCCGGCCATGGCGTCCATCATGTGGGTGTGGTGCCACATGTCGAGGTATTCGGAATAGAGAAAGTCGACCTTCAGATAAACTTGCCGATGGTCGCCAATCGCGGAACCGGGTGAAGTAATCGGCATGCCAGGAGCAAGCGTCGGCGAAAGATCGATCACGCGTTGATTGCGGCACGACTCAATGAGCCGCGCCGGAAACTCGCCACCGACAATGGCGATCGCCCGTGTTTCGCTGTACGGCCCACCTTCATGCTTCGGTCCCAGCATGCAGTAGAAGGCTCCAGTCGCGGGCAGTTCGCCCAGGTTGGTTGCGCCTTCGGTCCAGATCATGCCGTACTTCAGACCTGCGTAATGCGTTGGCTCGGCCAAGTCTGGCAGCGGTCCCATGCTGGCGCTGTCGGTGCCGAGCGTCATCACTCCGCGTGAGGCGAGGAACTCCATGCAGTCAGGGTCGGGGTCGGGATAGCCGGGCGACTCTCGATCGAGAATCGAAGAGATGTACCGCCGTCCTTCGGGGAAAGGCTGGTAGTAATGGTCGGAGTAATCACTGCGAAACAGTACGACATCTCCGAGCCCGACTTGTCGATGCTGGCTTTCAAACCGCTCGACATGCTCGGCTGTGACGAGTGGGCTGATGCCGTTGGGGGCTTGGTCGAGCAAGTCTCGGACATCAACGATGCAGGCTTCCCCACCGAACTGCCAGGCTTCGATTTGATCGGTATACGACAATCCAAACGGCCCCGACTTTTCTCGATTGAGATCGGGACGCGCGACCGAATGCGGAGGGACATCGAGCTGCGTCCCCGTGTTGCCGTCAATCGTCAGCGAATCGATGTTGTAAGCCGAGTCGAGGCCGATCGTTCGCTGATGGACGATCTGAAACCGGGGAAACGGATAGCTCGGCCAGGTACACGGAAGATTCGGCGAGATGAGGAGCGAACAGTCGACGAAGCGCGAGTCCTCGGCCTGTGATCGATTTGCCAACAGCAGGGTAATCACCAACACGAGACTTTTCAGAGCGAGCGATCTCATCAAGCATCTCCATCAGGCGGCCAGGGGATTCCTGTCTGCTCGGCCACGAGCAGCAACTTTTCAACAACATCGGGAGGTAATGGGATTCCCGTCTCGCGGGAGCTGTTCAGTCGACGATGTTCGAGATCACCCGGCAGAAAGACCTGTGTCACTCCCTCGGCTGGGGGAGCCGATCGTAGTTCTTCCGCAAGCGACTGCATGCGAGTTTGAAACTCATCAGGGGGAGCAATCATTGCAACATCGAGAGCGATGAAGGCGGCGTTGTGTTTGGAAGGCTGCGCGGGGTCGTCGAACATCCAACTGCCAATCTGAGTCGTGATCGCGCCTCCCGTGAGGACGCCCGCCAGCACTTCCGCCAGCAAGGCAAATCCGTACCCCTTATGTCCCGCCATCGGAGCCAGGGCAGCATGATGGGGATACAAGCTCCCATCCGTTGTGGGTTGCCCTTGGCGATCGATCAACCATGTCGAAGGAATGGCCTCACCACGCTGATGGGCCGCGTAGACCTTGCCACCCGCGACCGCCGACGTGGCGATATCAAGCAGTATCGGATCGGCCCCAGGGATCGGAATCGCGAACGCAATCGGATTGCTGCCCAAGACAGGTCCGCGTGAACCGGGAGCCGCCACACTGGGCGTGTCGTTGCCAAGTACAATGCCGACCAAACCTTGCTGGGCGGCGAACCAGGCATAGTAGCCGGCGGCTCCGATGTGGCCGGTGTTCTTGAGTCCGACATAAGCGATGCCGGTTTGCTTCGCCTTGTCGATGGCGGTTCGCATGGCGAAGACTCCACCCACCTGTCCGAGACCATTGTCACCATCGACGATGGCCCAACCCGGCCCTTCACGCGGGATGCGAACATCGGGTGTCGCCCGGTAACCGCCGCCGCTCAGGCGATGAATGTAACCAGAGAGCAATTTCGTTCCGTGGGTGAAGACTCCCATCGAGTCGGCAGTCACCAACGCTTCGGCAACTGTGTCAGCATCGTCCGCATTGAGGCCAGTGCGGATGAGGGCGTCACAGCAAAACGACTGCAACTGCGAGATCGACACATGCGAAGGTGCGGCGGGCATGGCATCACTTCGCTTTCGCTTCGTCACCGGGTTGACTCAATCGTCCAAGAGTATTGGGACACATTGGCAAAGGGAATCGCAAACTGCAACGGGTCGAGAATCACTTGTTCGGCACACCATTCACAACGTTTGGCAACGGCTCGCCTCGGAGGGCCTTGAGAACGGTTTGAACTGCCGACTCCCGCAGGGTTCGCACCGCGCGGACACTGGCCGAGGCAATGTGCGGCGCGAGGATCACGTTTCTGAGCTTGAGGATCGGATGCTCCAAGGGGATCGGCTCGGGTGCGAAGACGTCGAGAGCGGCTCCAGAAACTTGTCCCGTTTCGAGGGAATCCAGCAACGCGTCGGAGTCGACGAGATCGCCGCGAGCTAGATTGACCAACAGGACGCCGCTCTTCATCGATGCGAGTGTGTCGCGGTTGATCATTCCGCGCGTATCGCGCGTCGACGGGCAATGCAGCGTAATGACGTCAGATTCCGCGAACAGATTTTTAAGCGTCACGGCATGGCAACCGTCGGCGGAAATTATGTCGGCAGAAACTACCGGATCATGCACCAGCACGCGACATTTGAAGGCACGCAAGCGCGCGGCGACTTCGCGGCCGATACGCCCGTAGCCGACGACTCCCACGGTCAGGTCGCGCAATGTGCGGAGTTCTTCGAGAGACGATGCCAGTCCCCAAGATCCGAGATGAACGGCATTGGAATGCGGCACCACCTGGCGCGTCAGTGCAAGAATGAATGCCAGCGTGTGGTCGGCGACTTCGTCGATGCAGTAGTCGGGTACATTGCAAACAGGGATGCCGCGCTGGCGGGCAGCATCGAGATCGACATTGTCGACCCCAATGCCATACCGCACAATCGCCCGCACCCGCTTCATCGCTGCAATGACTTCTGAATTGACCGGCGCGAATTGCGTGATGACGGCGTCCGCCTCGGTGACTAAAGGGATGAGATCAGCCGGACCACGTTTCTCCTTCAGTGAACACAGTTCGTGCCCCTCGGGTGCGAGGACAGCCTCTTCCTGCTGAAGATCGGGAAAGGAGTAATCGGTAATGGCAACCCGCATGGCTCGTACACTCGCCAGTCAGAACGACCTGATTTGTGAATTGTCAGATTGTCTGATAATCTAGAATGCTGGTCACAGACCCGCAAGGAAACGGAATCGATTGATGCTGAATACGCTGGCTCGCCCCAAGATGCGCGACATCGTCGCCGAGCAACTCAAGGGATACATCACCCAGGAGCGGTTGGCCCCTGGCGATCGGCTTCCGACCGAAACCGCGCTGGCGGCGATGTTCGGCGTCAATCGGCTCACGCTGCGCGAGGCCACTAAGTCGCTTGAATACCTGGGACTGGTCGAGGCCAAGCCAGGAAAGGGACTCACGGTCGGCCAGCTCAACATGGAACGTGTCACCGACCTTCTGGAGTTCCATCCCGACCTGCGGGACGCCTCTCCGCTGCCACTGGTTCGCACGCGGGTCGTCGTGGAAACGGGCGTCATGCCCTATGTCTCCGAACGCATGCAGAATGACCCGTCCGTTCATGCGGAGTTGCAGAGAATTAACGACAAGCTCAAGCGGGCGACGACCTTAAAGGGCTTTGTCGACCTCGATATTGCATTTCATCGCTGCCTGGTCGAGGCGAGCGAGGTCACGCCGCTCCTGGTCTTTAGCGACCTGCTCGCGGTCTTTTTTCGGGAGTTTCGCGACAGCGTGAAGAAGGGAGAATGGCAGATCGGCATTGCCTGTCATCAGCAGATCATCGACTCGTTGCAGGCTGGTGATGTTCAGACCGCAGCGAGTTTGATGCGGGATCATATCGAATGCCATCTCACTCGTATCGATCCCGCAGGTTGATGTTTTGGAATTGTCGCTTTGAATGAGATTCGTTGATGCGAGTTCGAGTCTTTTTTTGCCTGATCCTCGTCTGTGGCCTGCCTCGCGTGGCGGCCCATGCGGATGACTTTTCGGCCGACGACATCGAGTTCTTCGAGAACCATGTGCGACCGATTCTGGTGGAGCATTGTCAGTCGTGCCATGGAGCGAGAAAGCAGGAATCGGGCCTGCGACTCGACAGCCGCGATGGACTGATGGCGGGGGGCGATACCGGTCCGTCCATCCATGTGGGGCAATCTGATGAGAGCCTGCTGATTCAAGCGGTCCGCGGTATGGGAGATATCTCCATGCCGCCCGATGAACCACTCGACGCGCATGACGTCGACCAACTGGTTGAGTGGATTCGTCGTGGCGCACCATGGCCCGAAGAACAGACTGTCATCACCGTTCGAGGCGGCCCGATTACTGATGCAGAACGCAACTTCTGGTCGTTTCAACCGGTCCGTGATCCAGAGCCGCCACAACTCGATCACAATGACTGGTCGACCAGCGAGATCGATCGCTTCCTGTTCGCGACGCTCGATTCGTCGGGACTACAACCCGCGCCGACCGCCGACCGACGCACGTGGCTGCGCCGTGCAACGTTTGACCTCACGGGACTCCCTCCCACACCTGAGGAAGTTGCTGCTTTTCTGAATGACGATTCTCCACAGGCCTACGCCGTCGTGATCGATCGACTTCTGGCATCAACCGCCTACGGAGAACGCTGGGGGCGTCATTGGCTCGACATCGTGCGCTATGCCGACACCGCGGGTGAGACTGCCGACTACCCGGTGCGCGAAGCCTATCTCTATCGCAACTACGTCATCGATGCTTTCAATGCGGATAAGCCTTACGATGAGTTCCTGCGGGAGCAGATGGCCGGCGACCTGCTGGCGAACGATTTCGCGAATGGGCATCCGGGCGATTGGGACGATGCTGACCTTGCTCGCTATCGCGAACTCGTCACAGCTACGGGCTTCATTGCCATTTCGCGGCGGTTCGGGTTCGATCCCCAGAACTATCAGCACCTCACGATTCAAGACACGATCGACACGGTGGGACAAGTCACGCAGGGCCTGACACTCGGTTGCGCCCGCTGTCACGATCACAAGTACGATCCGGTCAATGTCGAGGACTACTATGCGCTCTACGGCATCTTTCAAAGCACGCTGTACGCCTTTCCCGGCAGTGAAGAGGTGAAACGTCCTAGCGAGTTCATTCCTGTTGCACCTCCTGAAATTGTTGCCACGTTGCCGGAAGGGAAGTGCGAAGTGGTTTATGGAGTCGCCGATGGTGAAAGTGCCAATGCATTGGTGCAACTTCGCGGGGAACCACTGCGTCCCGGCGACGAAGTTCCCCGGCGCTGGCTCGAAGTGCTGGGAGGAGATGCTTTGCCCACCGTTGAGGCTGGCAGCGGTCGCCGAGAACTGGCCGACTGGATCGCATCACCGTCCAATCCATTGACGGCTCGCGTGATGGTCAATCGTGTCTGGCAACATCACTTCGGCACGGGACTCGTCAGCACTCCCAACGACTTTGGCGCGAGAGGCGCGCCGCCGAGCCATCCAGAGCTACTCGACTGGCTGGCGACGCGATTCATCGCATCGGGCTGGTCGATCAAGGAACTCCATCGCCTCATCATGAATTCGTCGGCTTACCGCATGTCGGCAGAGATCGCCGCCGACGCTCATGAGATTGATCCCAACAATGCACTGTTGTCGCACTTCCAACGTCGACGACTCTCGGCGGAGGAACTGCGTGATGCGATGCTGTTCGCGGCGGGTCGGCTCGACAGGACAGTGGGGCAGGCTCATCCCTTCCCCGATGTCGAAAGCTGGGGCTTCACGCAGCACGCTCCGTTTTATGCGGTCTACGAAACCAATCAACGCAGCGTCTACCTGATGCAGCAGCGACTCAAGCGGCATCCGCTGTTGGCGCTCTTTGATGGAGCCGACCCGAACACGACAACGCCGGTACGCACGTCGACGACCGTCCCGACACAGGCGTTGTTTCTGATGAACAGCGAGTTTGTGCACAGTTGTGCTGCCGGCCTCGTGGAGCGGTTGATGAACTCGACGAGCGAGCCGACGGAACGTGTTCGACTCGCCTATCAGTTGGCTCTTGGACGCGAGGCCACCAGCATCGAACTGCATCAAGCGGAAGAGTTTCTGACATCATTCAAGCATGCAGCAATCGAGGAAGGTGTCTCAGGGCCGGAATGCGAATCACTCGCCTGGTCTGCTTTGATGCGAGTGCTGTTGACGTGTAATGAGTTTCTGTATGTCGAGTAACGATGGTAACCCGACGCGTTAGCGAGGGCGTCGTGATCTGGAGGCTTCACGGAGAACCCGCACTCCCGCGGAGAGGACATCGAAATGAGTTCAGCAATGATTTCAATTCGGGCTCCTTACGATTCGCATAGGATCCAACAGTCTCGACTTCCGCAAGATGAGGTGATGGACCAAGGGGCGTTATGCTTCACGAATTCCTCGCTAACGCGTCGGGTTACCATCAGGTTTAGATAGCTGTCATGCCTACATAAGCACAACCAGAGGATTCACGATGACGCTATTCACCTCACGACGCGAATTCCTGCACCGCTCGGCAGGGGGCTGTGGCGCATTGGCTCTGGCGGCGATGCTGGCCGATGAGCAGCAAGGGCGTGGGGAGTCGGCCGATCCCTTGTCGCCGCGACTCTCTCATTTTGCGCCGCGTGCCAACCGAGTCATCTTTCTCTACATGACCGGCGGCGTGTCGCACGTCGACTCATTCGATCCCAAGCCTCAATTGTTTGCCGACCATAACAAGACAATCACCGTCGATAACTTCCAGGGAAAGCTCGGGGAATTCAACATGTTCCTCAAGCAGCCCAACTGGACGTTTCGTCCCGGAGGCGAATGTGGAACCGAGGTCAGCGATCTGTTTCCTCGCATGAGAGGTATCGTGGATGACCTGTGTGTCATCCGCTCGTTGTCGACGGATCACACGAATCACTACGAGAGCACGCTCGGTATGCATTGCGGTTCGTGGACGTTCGCCCGACCGAGCATCGGATCGTGGGTGAGCTACGGACTCGGCACCATGAACCGCAATCTTCCTTCCTTCGTCGTGATCGCACCACAGGCACCCTATGCCGGAGCGCAAACGTGGGGGAATGACTTTCTCCCCGGGTGCCATCAAGGGACGCACCTCGTTCCCGGCGCGCAACCTGTCGAGAATGTCGAGCCGCGAGTTTCCAGGCGATTGCAGGAACTTGAACTCGACCTGTTGCGACAAACAAACGCGACTCACCTCGAATCTCGACCGGAAGACGCTGCCCTCGAAGCTCAGATTCAATCCTACGAAACCGCATTCGGCATGCAGTTCGCCGCTCCCGAGGCTCTCGATCTGTCACAAGAATCGCAAGCGACGCTCGACATGTACGGGTTGCAACCGAGTCAGAACACCGGATTCGGTTGGCAGTGTCTGGTGGCACGTCGATTGGCCGAGCGCGGCGTGCGGTTTGTCGAGTTGATCGACGTCGGCTCCTCCAACAACTGGGATGCCCACGGAGACATGAACACACATGCTCCGCTTGCTCAGAACGTTGACCAGCCAATCGCGGCCCTCATCACCGATCTCAAACAACGCGGCATGCTGGATGACACGCTCGTCGTCTGGACCACCGAATTCGGACGCACTCCCTATAACGCAGCAGCCGACGCGGCGGGAAGGGAGCATCATCATCAAGTCTTCTCATCGTGGCTGGCTGGTGGGGGGGCGAAGAGCGGTATCGTTCACGGCTCATCTGATGAATACGGAGTAGCAGTCGCGGAAGACATGGTCCATGTCCATGACTTTCATGCGACGATCATGCACCTGCTGGGAATCGACCACGAACGGCTGCTTTTCCGTCACGCCGGGCGAGACTATCGACTGACGGATGTTCACGGACGAGTCGTCGAACAGATCGTGGCGTGAGATCTTTTCGTCGAATCTGTTGCATCAGTCCGGAATACAGACCGCAATTCCCGTGTCTTTCTCCGTATGATGGCATTGCCCCCCGCTCACCCTATGGAGGCAATAATGTTTCGAAACAGCGATCTCTGGATACTCCTCGCATTGGCGGCGTTTGTAAGTTGGAGGCATAAGGACGATGTCGAGAGTGCATTGAATGCGGCCGCAGTCGCACTTCGACCATTCATGCCGCAAGTAGAAGCCGTTGAAATCCGAGATTACGGCACTGCGATCGCGGACAATGCAGAACCGAGTCGGCCCCAACTCGGAGGTCGGCAGATTCTTTATCGCACCGAGCCATTCGGGCCGATGTGCGATTGTTCTCAAGTTCCACCGGGTTGCATGATCATTCACGATGCCGGTTGTCGTCCGATGTGGGGACAGACATTCGATTGCCGGGAGTACTGAAGTGCAGGCCCTGCGGTCGTGCGGCATCGGTTGCGGAAATGGACGTGAGCGCGTAGAACCAGTTCGATGTCGACTCCACAACGACCTGCGTTCCAGATTTCCCTTACGGCCGACTTCTACGACGAAGCGGGCGCGCCGAAGTTTGCCGACCTGGGACTCGGCTTGTTTGACAGCCACAAACACATTCGAGTCTCGAAGCTCGGCGAGCATCGAACGGAGATCACGCCCGATCAACTGGCGGAGTGCCAGGGTGTGATCGTGCTGACGCCGCGCGTGACGGCCGGCTCACTCACCGCATCCGACAACCTGCTCGCCATCGGACGCTTTGGAGTGGGCTACGACTCGGTCGATGTCGAGGCCTGCACCGCGAACGACGTGCTGGCGATGATTACCTCGGGAGCCGTCGATCGTCCCGTGGCCGAGGCCACCATCGGCTGGATGATCGCGTTGACGCATCAGATGCTTGTCAAGGATCGACTTGTCCGCACGGGAAAATGGGACGATCGCACGCGCTACATGGGCTGCGAGTTGCGAGACCGCACGCTCGGCATCATCGGTCTCGGCGGCATCGGTCAGACACTCGTTTCACTGTTGCGAGGATTTGGCATGAAGCAACCGATTGCGTTTGATCCATTCGTTTCGGCAGACGTCCTTGAAGCACTGGGTGTGCGATCGGTGGGACTGGAGGAGTTGCTCGCCACAGCCGACTTCGTTTCGATCCACTGTCCGCTGAATGACAAGACACGAGGCTTGATCGGTGCCAATGAGATCGCGCTCATGAAGCCTGACGCCTATCTGCTGAACACGGCTCGTGGTGGCATTGTTGACGAAGACGCGCTGTTCAACGCACTGCAAAGTAATCGCATCGCCGGCGCGGCTCTCGACTGCTTTGAGGGCGAACCGATCACCGAGCCGCATCGCTTCGGCACACTCGACAATGTGCTTCTTGCCCCGCACTCGATCGCCTGGACAGCCGAACTCTTCCGCGACATTGGCCGGACGGCGTGCCAAAGTATGTTGGATCTCTCTCAGGGACGGCGACCGAACGGCGTTTTGAATCCCTTATTGTTCGACAGCGAGTCATTTCGTTCCAAGTGGTCACGAGTTACCGGTATTGCCGTGGAGGAACTGGCATGAGTGGTCGGCTGGCTGGGCATGTGGCGTGGATCAGCGGAGCCGCCTCGGGAATCGGTGCTGCGACGGCCCGCATGTTCGCGAAAGAAGGAGCCGCGGTTGCGGTTGCTGACGTTCGAAATGACGACGGACAGCGTCTCGCCGATGAACTGACAGATGCAGGCGAACGCGCGATCTACTCGCAGTGCGATGTCTCCGACAGCGAACAAGTTCATCAGTCGATCGAGTCGACGGCCGTTGCGTTCGGCGGCCTCGATACGCTCGTCAATTGCGCGGGGATCGTTCACGTGGGAAAGTTGCACGAGTATGCCGACGACGACTGGGACCGCCTCATGGGCATCAACGTTAAGAGCATCTTTTACTCGCTGAAGCACGCCTATCCCCATCTGCGACGCCACGATCGCAGCTACATCGTCAACGTCGGCTCGATCAGCAGCCTGGTGGGCCAGCGGGCGACTCCGGCCTATACCACATCGAAAGGGGCGGTACTCTCACTCACTCAATCGATCGCGCTCGACTATGCCGCCATCGGTCTCCGGTGCAATTGCGTCTGTCCCGGCATCACAGACACGCCGATGTTGCGTGAGCATTTGAACCAGACCATCAATCCCGATGAAACCTTGCGAAAGCGCGTGCAGCGCGTCCCCACCAATCGCGCACTCAGTCCGGACGATGTGGCACGCGCGATCTTGTACCTCTCGTGCGAGGATTCGTCGGGAGTGACCGGAACATCCCTCGTCATCGACGGCGGCTACCTGGCCGCGGCGGAATGGGACACGGCCGACGACTCGCCCGACATGAGGAGCAACCGATGAAGTTTCCACTCGCCTGTGCCGACTTCGCGTTTCCGCTGCTGACGCATGACCATTCTCTCAGCCTGATCTCGATGCTCGGTTTTGAAGGGGTCGACATCGGCTTGTTCGAGGGTCGGTCGCATCTGTATCCGTCACGAGAGTTCAATACACCTGACGCAGCCGACACGCTGCGCCGAAAGGTCGCCGATCGCGGTTTGCGAGTGGCCGACGTGTTTCTGCAGATGGATCCCGACTTCACGGCGTTTGCCGTTAATCATCCTGATCGGGAGCGTCGTGCTCGAGCCCGCGATTGGTTTGAGCGCACTTTGGAATATGCGGCTCACTGTGGTTCTCCGCATGTGACAACATTGCCGGGGGTGCTATTCGATACGAAATCGGCAGACGATTCGCGCGCCCGTTGTCACGACGAACTCGCCTGGCGGGTCGAGAAGTCACGGGCAGCGGGGATCATTTTCAGCGTCGAAGCGCATATCGGGTCGATCGCGCCAACACCTGAAGAGGCACTGCAACTTGTCGAAGCAGTCCCCGGCTTGACTCTCACGCTCGACTACACGCACTTCACGCGCGATGGCTTGCCCGATGCCCGCGTCGAACCACTGGTGAGCCACGCGAGCCACTTTCACGCCCGAGGGGCATGCGAGGGGAGACTGCAGAGTTCCTTCAAAGACAATGTGATCGACTACGGAAGGATTCTCGACGTGATGCGCGATGTTGGCTACGCCGGCTACATCGGCGTCGAGTATGTCTGGACCGAATGGGAACGCTGCAACGAGGTCGATAACCTTTCCGAGACCATTCTGTTTCGCGACTTCTTTCGATCGAGGTTGAGTGAATGTTGAAGGCAAGGCAACTTCTGATCCTGACTGTCTCGTCATTCCTCGGCCTGTTCGCCGCGACGTTGTCAATCGCCGACGATGGAGCGATCACTGGTGTCGTGGTCACCGACCTGCGGTGCGAGTACCTGCGTGAACCGCTGGGAATCGACGATGTCGAGCCACGATTGAGTTGGAAGCTCCTCTCGACCGATGAGTTGGCACGAGGCCAACGGCAGACGGCCTATCAGGTGCTGGTGGCCGGCGATCGCGAGCAACTTGCTGTCGATCAAGGCGACCTTTGGGACTCGGGACGTGTCGAGTCGGATCAATCGCATCTTGTTCCCTATGCCGGCGAACCTCTCGCATCTCGCATGCGTTGCTGGTGGAAAGTCCGCGTTTGGGATGCCGACGGTGAAGCATCACATTGGAGCGAACCCGCCTTCTGGTCGATGGGGCTACTGACGCCCGACGCCTGGAACGATGCCCAATGGATCGGACTCGACGAGGTCGGAGATGAGGGGATCGAGATCACCGACATCAAGACGGCCCAGTGGTTGTGGTATCCGGAAGGAAACGCCGCCATCGATGCTCCCGTCGAAACGCGATACTTTCGACGCGATCTCGCGCTGCCGACCGATCGGCGCATCGTTCGCGCCATTGCATTCTTTGCGGGCGACGATGCCGTCTCGTACTACGTCAACGGTACCCAGGTCGGCGTCGGTCGGGGACACCCCGCATTGATTGGTGCCGACGTGACAACGCTGCTGCATCCCAGCGTCAACCAACTCGCGGCCGCCATCACGAACGGCAACGCCGATGTTCCCGCGAATCCCGCGGGATGGATCGGCGCGCTGCGGATCGAGTTTGAGGATGGCCCGCCGTTGGTCATTCCGTCCGATGCAAGTTGGAAATGCGTTCGTTCGACCGAAGAAGGTTGGCAGACTGATGACTTCTCTGGTGATGAGTGGGTCGACGCGATGGAACTCGGTCAGGCAGGTATCGCGCCGTGGGGCATTCCCTGGTCCGACCGCTGGCAACCAGAACATCGTATCCTTCCCGGCCGTTACTTGCGGCGGGAGTTCGACGTACCCGAAGGAGTCACGTTGCAAAGCGCGACGGCCACATTCTGCGGGCTTGGCTTCTTCGACTTCCATGTCAATGGCGAGCCTATCGGCGATCAATTGATGAACCCCGCCCTCACCGGATACGACGAGCGCGATCTGTATGTCACGTTCGACATCACCGAACAGATGCGCAGCGGTTCCAACGCGGTCGGCGTCGTCCTCAGCAATGGCCGTTTCTTCGCTCCGCGATTACAGAACCCGATGCCGATGCACAGTTATGGCTTTCCGAAGTTGATCGGGCAGATTCATCTGGAGTTCAGCGATGGCAGCGAGCAGACGATCATCACCGACGACACATGGAAACTCACCACTAGCGGCCCGCTGCGGGCCAGTAACGAGTTTGACGGTGAAGAGTACGATGCCCGCATGGAACTGACAGGCTGGTCGACGGCCGGCTTTGATGATTCCGACTGGCAGGCAGCACAGATCGTCGAGGCTCCCGGCGGGCAACTCGAAGCGCAGATGATCGAGCCGATTCGCGTCACCGAGGAACTCACTCCTGTTCAACTGTTGCAACCGCAGCCGGGCGTGTGGATGGTCGACTTCGGGCAGGCGTTCTACGGCGTTGTCCGCTTGCGAGTCTCCGGCCCTGCGGGAACGCGCGTTTCAATGCGCACCAGCTTCAATGTCCTTCCGGATGGGACGCTGAACTACGCCAACGACCGCAGCGCCCTTAACACCGATGTTTACGTACTCAAAGGGGAGGGCGAAGAAGTCTGGCATCCGAGGTTTCGCGGCAATGCCACACGTTGGGTTCAAGTGGAAGGCCTCCCTGGTGAGCCGACACTTGAGAGCTTCTCGGGGCTCGTCACTCACACCGACCATCGACCCGTGGGAGAGTTCGCCTGTTCAAACGAACTCATCAATCAGGTCTACAGCAACGCCCGCTGGGGGACGCGCATGCAGAACCGCAGCGTGCCGATGGAACCCGATCGCGACGAGCGCATGCCCTGGTCGGGTCACCCGGCGAAGACATCGGAGAGTGAAGGTTGGGCGTTCGATGTCGCCCGGTTCTACGAACATTTCCTGCACAACTATCGCATGCATCAGGCCGACGATGGGAGTTTGCAGGAAATTCTGCCCCCCTACTGGTTGTTCAACAGCAAGGACATCATTTGGCCCAGCGTCGTGACGATCATCCCTGACTGGTATTACAACTTCTACGGAGACGACCGCCTGCTGCGCGACAATTACGAGATGATGAAGGCATTCGTCCTTTATCACGAGCAGACGCATCTGCGATCCGACAACACGATGGATCACTGCAACTATGGTGACTGGGTCGACACGGCTTCAATCGGCGGCAACAGCGCCAACTTCGGAGCCACGTCGCGTCCGCTGATGGGGACAGCCTACCTCTACAACAACTGCCGCATTGTCGAACGGGCCGCAAGACTGCTCGGTCACGCGGATGACGAACGCTACTTCGGCGAGTTGGCCGATCGCATGTACGAGGGCTTCAATCACCGGTTCTTCGATGAGGTTTCGGCCACATACGAGAGCGGCACGCAATGCTCGTCTGTGCTGCCATTGGCATTCGGCCTGGTACCCGAGGAGCAGCGTGCAGCCGTCATCGAGAATCTGGTGAACGACATTCTCGTTACTCACAACGGACATACGTCCGTCGGGCTGATCGGCACGCAGTGGCAGATGCAGGTGCTTACCGACATTGGCCATCCCGAAGTCGCCTATCGCATCGCGACGCGGACCGAGCGCCCCAGTTGGGGTTATATGATCTCACATGGAGCGACCACGATCTGGGAACGCTGGGACACCGACACGCAGGATGGAGGCATGAACGGCGAAAGCCAGAAGATTCTCTCCGGCAACTTTGAAGCCTGGTGCTACCAGACACTCGCGGGGATCAACTACGACCCCGAGCATCCCGGCTTCAAACACATCATCCTCAGGCCCCGACCGGTCGGCGACCTGACGTGGGTCCACGGCACGCACGAGTGCGTGTATGGCACGATCGAAAGTTCGTGGGAGATCAAAGACGGTGCGTTTCATTGGCATGTCGTCGTGCCGCCTAACACCACCGCGACGGCATACATCCCTGCATCGACCACCGAAGATGTGCGTGAATCGAACCAATCACTCGATGTCGCTCCAGGAGTACGCGTGCGGGAACAGACAAGCGACGCAGTCGTGGTGGAGCTCGGGTCGGGGCATTTCGAGTTCACCGCCTCCATTGATCGCTAGTCCCTTCATTCTGCGGTTTCATCTCTATCCTCTCGCGTTGCGGCGAACAGCATGAATCACACCGAGTCTGTCATCGAACGTGTCGACAAGCTGTACGAGTTCGAGCGCGAGCCAGTCTCGCCCGACAAGTTCGAATCGGGAAAGCACTTTGCCGCTCTGTTCGCCGGTGAGCATGTCGCGGGCACCGAGTTCGTCATCGGTGCGGCCTTCGTGGCTTGGGGAGCGAGTGCCGTCGACGTGCTGATCGGCCTGGCGATCGGCAACGCGCTGGCCGTGTTGTCGTGGACGTTGATCTGCGCACCGATTGCAGTCCGCACGCGGCTCACCCTGTACTGGTATCTGCGAAAGATCGCCGGCCCGGGAGTGACAGCCGTCTACAACGTGCTGAACGCGTTTCTGTTCTGCGTCCTGTCGGGCACGATGATTACCGTCTCTGCATCGGCCATCCGAATTCCTTTCGGCATCGCTCCGCAAACGAAGTGGTATCCGGAGGACTTGCGATTCGTATTGATCGTGCTCGTGGTCGGCGCGGTTGTGGTGGGTGTGGCCATCATGGGCTTCAAGCGACTGGCGCAGTTTTCGGAAGTCTGCGTGCCGTGGCTGTTCGTGATGTTTACCGCTGGCGCCATCGGCATGTTACCCGTGCTGGCGGCGGCAGCTCCCGACATGGGGACGATTGGTGGATTCGCCGACCTCTGGCGAATCGCTCAGGAACAGATCTGGATCCATGATCCCGACAGGGGACTGGGGATCTGGCATATCACGGCTTTTGCCTGGATCTGCAACTTGGCGTTTCATGTGGGGCTGTCGGACATGGCGGTGTTGCGTTACGCGCCGCGAATTTCGTACGGGTTGTTTTCGGCTTGCGGCATGTATCTGGGCCATTATCTTGCCTGGATCTGTGCCGGCGCGATGGGGGCCGCCGCCGCGCTGATTCTGGAACGTCCATTGACAGAACTTGATGCTGGCGAGGTCGCGTTTCAATCGCTGGGACTCGCGGGAGTCCTGGCAGTCATCATCGCCGGTTGGGCGACATCAAATCCAACGCTCTATCGGGCGGGACTCGCGCTGCAGGCCGTCACGCCGGGCTGGCCGCGCTGGCTGGTGACGTTACTGGCCGGGATCGCCACGACGGTTGTGGCCTGCTTCCCATTTGTCTTCACGAAACTTCTGAGCTTCGTCGCATTGTTCGGCATCCTGCTGTCACCCGTGGGAGCGATTGTGTTCGTGGAGCACTGGTTGTTTCCTCGATGGGGATTCCAGCAATATTGGTTCAGCGCGACGGGGAAATCGATCAACTGGGCCGCGCTCAGTGCCTGGATGATTTCCGTCTCGATCGCTCTGGGGTTGTGGTTCTCCGAGGCCCTGCACGAGTTCTTCATTGCGATCCCGTTGTGGTTTGTTTCAGCCGCACTCTACACCATCTTTGCGGCCGTGGCTGGCGCGCGTACATTGGTGCCCAGTGAAGTGCAGGAGCCCAGCCCCGTCAGCAGGGCTCAGCCTGAGGCACTACCACGTCGGCCACGTCCGAACTGGCTGCGCGCGGTGGGAGTCGTCGCCTTACTCAGCCTCGTGGCTCAAATGATTCTTCCATTCTGGGTCTTCTCTGGCGAGTTCGAGGCCTACGCCGCGAAACTCCCCAGCTATCGTTTCTGGCTCGGTGCCGCGAGCATCCTGCATCTCGTCACCGTTGCCGCCTGGGTGCTGATCGGCGAACGCAGCGAATCGTAATCACGGCCCCGTCACTTCGACCTGGACATCTTGAGTGCCGCTGCGATCGAGAAAGAGCGCGCGTTGTCCGCGCGTTCCCTGATGGATCGACTTCGCGACGGGGAGACCCTGCACAGGCAAGTCGTGAAACGCCTGCTCGACATCGTCGACTTTCAGGCAGAAGTGATGCAGACCAGGGCCATGCGCCTTGAGCCACTCCTGCAGGGGATGATCTTCCGTTAACGGTTGCACCAACTGCAGGTGCGTGTTCCCCAAATCGAGATGGGTCAGTCGAATCGTGCCATTGTTCACGACTTCGCTGAACAGCAATTCCAGCCCGACACGATCGCGCCAGATGGCCAGCGCGGCCTCGGTATCGTCGACGACAATCGCCAGATGATCGAGAGCACGAAAAGTGGGATGCTGCATCAGGTAGACTCCTCACGCCGCTGGCAATTGGGTTTCGATGACGGCCGCTACGCTTCATCGCGGCGGAGAAGTTCCAGGGACTGCTGCAACGATCGCAGCATCAGGTTGATATCCGCACCCAGCCCGATCATGCGGAAGCCCTGATCGCGCCTCTTCACCGCCTCCTCGCCACTGCGCGCGAGGACGCCACTGCGAATCTGTTTACCGGCTGCTGTCTGACACATGTTCAAGATCGTGTCGGCGACATGGCCCCCTTCCCATTCACCGAGGTGGCCGTAACTGGCGGACATATCAGCGGGGCCGAAGAAGATCGCTTCCAAGCCTTCGACGGCCAGGATCGCGTCGAAGTTCTCCACCGCGCCCTGCGTTTCGAGCAATGGGATGAGCAGCGTCTCTGCATTGGCTTGACGAAGGTACTCCTGAAATTCGAGCCCCCACTTCACGCAGCGTTCTCCCCCGACGCCGCGGACGCCTTTGGGCGGATACCGTCCCCAACGAAATATCTGCGTTACTTCTTCGGCACTGCTGACCATGGGGACGATCAGCCCATCCGCTCCGAGGTCCAGTGCCCGCTGAATCGTCTCGCGGCGAGACTCCGCGACTCTCACGATGGCTGCGGTGTTCGATCCATCGGCCACGCGGATGTGCTCAATCACATCTCCCCAGTCGAGATGCCCGTGCTCCATCTCGATCACGACCCAATCGAGTCCGAGCTTCACGGCTGCTTCGGTGACATTGCGGCTTTCGACCGTCACCCACATGCCGAAGGTCGTTTGGCCAGCCTTGAGTCTAGGGCGGAGAGGGTTCATTGGATGCATCCAGCGTGAAGTAATGAATCGAAGAGCAGTGTAGCCAACCTGGCGACTGTTGGGAGGCACGCCGATGGCCGCGGATCATTGACGCGTCGAAGTCACTCCCGATGTCAACGCGACGGCCGCCTGAGCCAGCGGAGGAATTCTTCGTGGTTCTCGGTGAGCCCTTTGTAGCGCAGCGACTGGTCCGACATGCTTTCGATGGCCGCGATCAGCGCGGCGACAAGCTGGTCGAAACACTCGAGTTCCCGGACATCGATCAAATACGGACGAATCGTGAAGAGTGAGGCTCGCGAATCCGGGAGTCCCCAGATTGTCTGACGTTCCACGCGCAAAAAGGCGTTCTCCGCTTCAGGATCAAATCTCTCCGTGGTGGTGCATCGCGCCGGGTGGCGATTCAGTGTGTCATTCCACTGCAAGCCCCACACGAATCGGACGAGGCCGGTCGTGGCGCCCAGCATCTTGTTGACGAATTTCGCTTGGTTCCGACTGAAGGGCTCCATTCCAGGGACGGGCGCGTGTACCTCGCCGAAATCCCTTTCCAGCTTGTCTGCCGGGATCCAGTGGCTGGGGAGGCAGACATGCAGGGCGGCGATCCAGTTTTCAGTTTCGTTCGCGCACGTGATGGCCAAATCCTCCTGAACCTGGCAAGCCAGCGCATCGAGCGCGGAGGAGTAGCGAGGTTCAACATCGCTACGAGTGCCGTCGTCGACGAGTCGCCAGTCCCGACTGAAACACAATACCTCGTTGGTCAAACTGCAGGTGAGCCGCTGGATCGAACCATCCTGCTCAAACGCAAACCACTGCGGATGCTCAGCCACGAGCCGCTGGATGATGAAGCGTGCCACATCGGCGGCTGCCTGTTCCGAATAGCGCTCACTCAACACATGCCGAGCGAAGTGATCTCGTCGCGCCTCCAGCATCGCGGTCCGGAAGTGGCAAAAGTGTGAGTCCAATTGAAAGATGCACGCATCGGCCACACCATTCCCGAAGTCCTCTCCAAACGGCCGTAACCCGGGGAGGACATCGTACGTCCCCTTCTCGAAAGGAAAGTACTTCGCCGGTGGAGGGAGACTGTCGAACACTCAGGTGATACTCCACGTTGACCGTTGATTCATGCAAATTGTCGGAAGACAAGGCCGATGCGACATCAACCCGGTATCGAGGTTCCGCCACAGTGTGATGGCGCGGATCAAGACTGGCTGTGTATGCTAACGGTGGCACACAACACGGGTAGCGATTCTTGTGGGGTTGATTTTAGGTTGAGGTTGAAGAGTTCTTGATTACGACACAAAGCCTCCGGTCATTGTGTCTCTGTGTGTGTGCCAACGTGCTCGAAAACGACCGCTGCCAGATGGCCTCCGAAACCCAGCGACAGTTTCAGGATTCTGCGAATCGGAAGTTCACGAGTTTGTGTCGACAGGTCGAGACCGCAATCGGGATCGATCTCGATCGCATTTACCGCCGGCGGAATCCTCTGATCTCTGAGTGTCAACACCGCGAGCGCGGCCTCCACGCTTCCCGCTCCCCCAAGCAAGTGACCAATCGCCCCTTTGATGCTCGAAACTGGCGGGACGGAGTCCGCCTTCCAGACGGCACGCAGCGCGCGGGATTCGCAGACATCATTTTGCCATGTCGCCGTGCCGTGAACCTGAACGACATCGATGTCGTGCGGAGCGAGTCGCGATCTCTGCAACGCATCGCAAATCACGCGGGCCAGTGTCTCTCCGGTCGTGTCGATATCGGTCATGCCTGTCGAATCGTTGGCGAGCGCGCAGGCGAGCACGCGGGCGATGGGTTGCTGTCTCCGCGAACGCGCGAGTTCGGCAGATTCCAACAGCACGACGCCCGCCCCTTCTCCGACGAGAAAGCCGTTCCGCCGGACACCAAAGGGCCGCATTGCCGATATGGGTTCATCGAAACCGGAGGCCAGCACCTTGAGACGGCTGTAGCAGCCCAGCAGAGACGGCGTGAGCGACGCGTCGACGCTCCCCGCCAGGACGGCATCGCAGCCCCCCTCTCGAATGAGTTCGATGCCGCGGATGATCGAAACGAGCCCCGTAGCGCACGCCGCCATTGGGCAGAGCACGGCCCCATGGATGCCGAATTCGCCGGCCAACCGAGTCGCGGCATCGTTCGGCCACAGCGCGGCGTGGATCAGTCCGAGTTCATCTTCGCCTGTGACATCATCCATGCGGTGGCCATCACGCATGCCCGAAGCCCAGCATGAGAAGGCCGTGAGGTCGCTCTTACTCACTCCCAGGACGCAGCCGACGCGTGATGGATCGATGTCGCTTCCGATGTCGAGTCTGGAATGTTCCAGGGCTTCGCGGCCGGCGGCGAGCGCGAACTGTCTCAAGCGAAACGGATCTCGTGGCGACACACCGGGAACAGGCATGCCGGCCCAGCGCGGCGCGCGCGAGTCCGCGGGGTCGGTGAGTTCATCGAGCCAGCGGGCCGCACACTCTCCCGCGCACAAGCGATCCCAGGTCTCATCGGTTCCCCAGCCCAGTGGCGTCACCAGGCCGACACCCGTAACGACGACATCGCGATTCAAACCCAGTCGCTCCGCGTTCACTCGTCGGAGGGAGGGGCCAGGATCACGGCCGAATCGAAGGCTTCGGTCTTGGTGACGCGGCAGGCCTGCAGTGTCACTCGGCCATTTCGGAGACGCATCACCTGTAGTTCGATGGGATCACCCTCGGCGGCATGTTCGTGTCCATTGAAGCTGACCGTGAGTGACTGCCCTTCACGCAGGAACAAGACCGCGTTCTGAGCCGACCTGACCGCCAACTGCGTGAACTCGGGATAGTTCTCATCCTGAGCCGTGCCGACAATCGTGCCCGAGATGTCGTAGCGATTCTCGCCCACTTCCGCGGTGGCGGCCACCGGTTGTATGACGCCCGGCGGCACGCGGTCTCCGCGCCCGATCAGGAAGACGGTTAACGTTTCGGGAAAGAGCCGATCGTTCGACATGAGGGCGCGGGTTTCGATGTAGTTCCCTTCCACCAGAAAACCGGGATCCCCAGGGCCTTGTACCTGGAAGCTAATCTGCGGCGTAAGTCGAAACTCCTGCTCTTCACCATCAATGTCGACGACGAGCGTGGTCAGCCGGCCTTCGGTGGTCAACGAGACGACCGTCCCCGCGATGATGTTGTCGTTTTCGGGATTCTCTGTCTGAGGAGTCTCGGGTTGAGCGACAGCCGACGCCCCCCATGTGAGAATGGAGATGAGGGCGAATGATGAAAACGTGCGGCGCAACATGGGACGACTCCCGAACGAGAATGGACTGAGGTCAGACATTCAGTCTCGCATTGATGCAATGCGATCGCAACTCAAACGCGTGATCAATGCAGTGACTCACAAGTACTAGGGGATTTCGTTCACCTGCTGGTTGGAAAGCTCGCGGAAGTACTCGCGGATGAGTTCACCATACTCGCCATCCATTCGGCGCTGCGAGGCCTGCAGGATCTCGGTTTCGAGTTCGCCAGGGAGGCGACCCCAGTCGCGATGAGCCATGCGCTCCAGTCGCAATTCCAGTTCAACCAGCGTCGGCACCTGCGTCGTGCCTCCCCCTTCGGAAACTTGTGACGCCTGCATGCTGGCTTGAGGATCCTGCTGAGCCTGTTGGCTTTGGGCCTGCTCCAGGGCCAGTTGTTCCGCGGCCTGTTGCAGAGCCTGTGCAACCGGTTGGAAGGGATTGTTCATCGGTGTTCCCTGGGGAGCGGGCATCGGTTGTCCCATCGGCTGCGAACCATCGGCAGGCATCGGTTGGCCTTGGGCCTCTTGCGGTGTTCCCTGTTCGGCTTGAGCCAACGCGTCTGGGTCTTGCGCCGGCATGAGCGGTGCATTGGGTGTCGCCTCGGCCAGTTGCTGACCTGCCTCACTGAGTTGCTGCGCGGCGCGAGCAACAGGTTCACCAAAGCTGGGGGGAACGGGAAGCGACTCGGGAAGGAGTTGCCCCGTCAACTCCGCGGCCTGCTCGGCGGCTTCGGCGACTTGGCGCAGTGTCTCGGCCGCTTGAGCGGCGCTTTGACTGGCTTGTTCGAGGTTCTGTTCGCCGATGGCCTGACTGGCCTGCTCTCCGGTCTGGGCCGCCTGTTGCGCGGTTTGACCAGCCTGTTGCGCCATCTCTGCCTGTTCAGTGTTGTTCAAAGGTGCGCCGGCCAACTCCTGAGCAGTCTGTTCGATCGCCTCGGCCAACTGCTGAGTCGCGGCCTGCGCCTGTTGCTGGCCCTGGGCGATTGCTTCATTCCGCATGGCGGAGTCTTGTGCCATCTGCTCGAACGCCTCGGCCAATTGTTGTTGCTCTGCGGCGAGAGCGCCAGCTTGTTCGGCCAGGGCTGGAGAAGCTTCATTGAGTGGTGATGACTCCATTTGGCCCGCGGCCTCCTCACCTTGCGCTGCCGCCTGAGCGGCTTCGGCAGCCGCCTGATTGAGCGTGCCCGACTGGGCCGCCTGCAAGGCATCGGCCGCCTGCTCGGCGAACTCCATCGCGGCTTCAAATTCAGGAGACTCGGCTCCCGCCGCGTCGGCAACTTCCATCGCCTGTTGAGCGGCCTCTTCCGCGAGCGCTTGCTGCGCGGCAACGGCTTCGGCCGGCGTCATCGCTGGCTGAT
The DNA here is from genome assembly GCA_942492405.1 of uncultured Planctomycetaceae bacterium. Lineage (GTDB taxonomy): Bacteria > Planctomycetota > Planctomycetia > Planctomycetales > Planctomycetaceae > JANNSB01. The sequence goes on along the minus strand of CALOES010000013.1, from coordinate 182,388 downwards.
TGGCTTCGGCGGGCATCTCGCCTTGAGGCTGTCCTTCTCCCATCGGCTGACCGGCATCGGCCATCGGCATGGGAGTCCCTTCCGGTGCCGCCGGTTGATTCTGGGCGAGTTGAGCCGGCGCACCTTGCAATGCTTCGGCCAGTTCTTGCGCCAGTTCGCGCTGCTGCTGAGCGAGAGCTTCGGCCTGTTGAGCGATTGGCTCGCCGGGTGCTTCGAGAGCTGGCTCGTCGGCTGCATCAGCGGCGGGAGCATCCGGGACCAGGGGAGTCTCGGCGGTTGCCACGACGAGATTCTCGGTCTGGGCCGCCAAGTCTTCCAAGGCTTCGGCTGCGTCCGCAAGCATTTCGGCTGCAAGAGGAAGGTCGCCGTCATTCAATGCCTGTTGCGCATCGCGAGCGGTTTGCTCGGCTTCCGCCCTTGCGATTGGAGCGGCTTCCCGGGGGAGACGATCGATCTGTTGAACCATCTGCCTTTGCTGCTGTTGCATCTCGCGAATGTTCTGATCGACTTGTGCCTGATCGAGAACGTCGTTCTCCAATAAATCTTCGGCGAGAGCCGCCAGCTCCTGCTCGCTTTCGGCGAGCGCCAGTGCCTGACTGGCGGCCTGCTGCAGATCGCTAACGTCGGGTGTCAGCAATTGCTCTTCAGCCTGCGCGACCTGTTGCTCGGTGGCTTCCATTTCGGCGATGGCTTCGGGCGACTGCATCGCTTCGGCGAGTTCGTCGAGCGCTTCGGCGGCTGCCGCCTGTGCTTCGGCGTTTTGCTGCATCGCCTGAGCCAACTGCTCGCTGGGTGGCTGAGCCTCCGCCTCTGGTTGAGGCTGCTCGCGCGACGCCTGTTGATTCAACTGACGTTGTGCCTCAGCCGCGTCGGCCAAGGCGCTCTCGGCGGCACGCGCGGCCTCTTCGGCGGAGGGAGTCGTCGGCAAATCGGCGACGGCATCCTGTCGATCCTGCAACGCCTGCATCTGCTCGGCAAGTCCGTCGGTCTGGGGCACTTCGGATGCGTCGGCCTGCTGTTGTGATTCTGCAGCGGCCTCGGCCTGAGCTTCCGCAAGTTGAGCCGCCTGTTCACCGGGAGTCGCCTCTGGATCGCCTGCCGCCATCGGATCGCCCGCGTCCGGGTTCGCCGCCACGTCGGCAGGGGCCGCTGAATCTTCGGAATCGAGTCGCTCTTCGATGCGGGCCAGTTGGTGCTCGGCTTCCGCCAATGCCTGTTCGGCAGCCTCCTGCATGGCTTCGTTGTCCATCTGATCGGCCGCCCGCTGCAGGGCCGACGCCGCCTGATGAAACGCCTGCTGCGCCTCGGGCTGAATGTCGCGCGCGAGAGGGGCATCGACCTGACGCAACTGATCCCCCAGTTGCCGTTGCTGATTGGCCAACTCTCGCAACTGATCGGCATTACCGGCTTCCAGCGCTTCTTCGGCCTGCTCCATCACTCCGGCTTCCGCCTCGGCGATTTCGGCGACCGCTTCGTCGGCGGTGGCTTCGTCACGCAGTTGATGATGCAGATCCGCGAGAGCCTGCTCGGCTTCGCGGGCTTCATCGGCCGCGTCCTGCAGATTTTCCTGCTGCAGATCGACGAGGGCCTCGGCGAGTTCTTGAATCGCCTCGCGCTGCTCGGTCTCGACGCCCGGAGCGTCCATCTCGGCAACTTGACGGGCAATCTGCTCCTGGCGTTGTTGAAGTTGCTCCATTCGTTCTTCGTTGACGGCCTCTTCGTTGCCGTCGGCAATCTGTTGATTGATGTTCTGCAATTCATCAGCCAGCCCGCGCTGTTGGTTGCGCAGATTCTGCATCTGATTGGCCGCCCGCTCGGTACGTTCTTCTTCGGTGCCGATCTGCTGGGCGAGTTGTTGCAGTGCGTCGTGAGTCTGCTGTGCTGATTCTTCCGCGCGCTGAATCTCGTCGGCCATCAAGCGTTCGAGCGCATCCGCGGCACGCTGCACGACTTGTCGCTGCTGATTCTCGGCGTTCTGAGGCACATCGAGCTGTGCGGCTGCCGCGAGAATGGCCGCCTGTTCGGCCGCGAGTTCTTCCAGAGTATCCGCCTGCTCCTCGGTCGGCTCGGGCTGCTGGCCTTCCTCAACGGGATTCGCCGCGATTTCCTCTCGGAGTTCAGCCATCTCTTGTCTCAGTTCGCTTTCGCGCTCGGCAAGAGCCTGAGCGGCGGCCTGCGGATCGTCGGGGAGCGATTCATTCAGCCGCAGCGCTTCGGCCAGCCGATCGAGTTCGTCGGCAGATTCTTCCTGCTCGACAATGGCCTGAGCCAGATCGCCAGACTCCAGGGCGTCGAGAGCTTCGCGCATCTCGTCGAGATTGAGGGGGTCGACAGGTGTCTGGTCCTGATTCTGCTCGGTGAGGGCGGCGATCTCCTGCGCTTCGTCGATGATCTCCTGCTGACGCTGGGCAAAAGGCTCCATCGCGTCGGCAGAGTCTAAGGCTTCCTGGTGCAGTGCCTCGGCCAGCAGGTCTTCCTGTTCGGCGATCTCGCGCGCCTGTTCGGCGAACTCTTCCAATCGGTCGCGCTGAAACGCCCTCGCGGCGTCGAGCAGTTCAGGAGCTTCGGTGAGCAGGTCTTCGAGATCGCTCGCAAGGTCGGCCTGCTGTTCCTGCATCCGCTGATGCTCGGCCGCGAGTTCTTCTTCCAAAGGCTGACGCTCGAGTGAGTCTTCCGGCAGGTTCGCAAGTTCTTCGCGTTGCTCTTGATAGTCTTCGAAGTCTTCCGAAAGTTGATCGGCACGCTGAGCGAGACGATCGACTTCGGACAGACGCTGCTCGAGTTCGGCGATCTCCTCGAACTGTTCGAGGAGGGCGGTCAGCCGATCGTAGGCTTCGCCGAGTTCGGTGTGAGCGATCTCCAGATGCTCGGGCTTTTCGGACGTGTCGCTGTCGAGGGCGGCTTGAGTCTCGCGGAGAGCCATCATCAACGGATCGCGGGCGATATCGCGGGCTTCTTCCGTGAGATTCGAGTAGAGCGGATGACTGGCCATTCCAGCGGCCACTTGTTCCAGGCGGATGACATCGTCGGTTTCGATCTCGGACAGGCGTCGCAGGTCGACATCCCGTCGGAAATCAACTTGTTGACGGGCATCTTCGCGCGCCTCGCGTTCGAGAACTTCGGTGTCGTCGCGGGCGAGTTCGACATCGCGGCGAATCTCTTCGAGGATTTCTCGCCACGACTGTTGACGCTCTTCGACATCTTCGGTGGCGGCAGGCGGTGCGTCGGCATCGAGAGTCAGTCGCCAGTCTTCGGTCCACGCCTCTTGAGGACCGGGTACGCCTCGCTCATCCGCGGCATGCCCGCGAATGACGACGGCGACGATGTCGGTCAGGTCGAGTCGCGAGAAGTCGACGCGGAACGGCTCTTGCACCAGTGGGTTTCCGAGTTTGGCCTCCTCCGCCCGCAGACGCGACAGGCTGCGCGTGCCGTCGGCAGTTTCCCCTTCGATGATCAGTTCCACGAGACCGAGGCCGACATCGTCGGTCGCGATGAGGGGAGCGGCCAGAACATCCCCCGCACGGAAGGTCGCGGGGCGGCGATCCTGTTCAAAACGGACTTCGGGGGCGAGGTCGGGGATCACCCGCAGGTGGCGATACGTCTGATCGTGGCTCGCCAGTCCATCTTGATCGATGAAACGGACTTCAAATCGCCCGCTTTCAACGGCCCAGAAGCGGATTGACGCCGTCATGCGATCTTCGGAGAGGGGGAGCGGTTCCGTCTCGGTGATCTCGACGGGTTCGATTGCGTCGGGCGTTTCCGGCGTGGTGCCGTCTTCAGTCTCAACCGCCTCAGCGACGGGGACAGCGCGATGGCGATGCCAGACGATCTCGGCAGACTCGGCGGGCTTGTTGAAGTGGATCGTGAGATGGACGTCGCTCTGCTCGAAGACGTCGATCATCCCGACCGCACCGTCGACCGAGCGCTCCGGACGACCGGTATATGAAGGGGGAATGACTCGCAAGCCGACACTCTCGACAACGGGAGGATCGACCGCCCGAATCTGGTAGTCGCGCGTCTGGTACGAATCGGCGTGGACACGATAGCTGAGGCTCTGCAGCACCGAAGGAATCAAGACTTCGTAAGCCCCTTTCGCCTCGACAAATTGCATGCGGCGTGTCGTCAGGCGACCGGCTTCGGTCCGCCACTCGAGCGAGACGTTCTGCGGAAGTTCTTCCTCGCCGAGACGGAATTTGGGGCGAGCGGTGATGAGGACATCACTTCCGCGGGGAATGACGGTATCTCCCGGTTCGACGTCGAAGAACAGATTCGCCGCTTGATCGTAGTTTCCCCAAGGGTGAACCAGCCTGGCCCACAGCAGCGAGTAGCCATCCGGCGCGAAGCTGAAGGGGGACAGCAGCAAGCCGATCGCTGCAATTCCCATGAAGGCCCATTTTCGTGCCGGGCCTGATCTGACCGATTTACGAAAGTCGACCTCGCGCACCTGCTCGACCGTTTGATTCGTGAGCTTGTCGCGCATGAGCGCGGAGCCCTTGTGCAATTCGGGAACATCGGGGTCCAGCAGTTCGACCGTCGATGAGAGCCGTTCGTGCAGACCGGGATGAACGCGTTCGACAATGGCCGCCATTTCCACCGGCGTCGAACGCGAACAGAGCGGCCAGACAAGGTAGCGGGCGATCGCGAAGAGTGCCGTCAGCGATGTGGCAACCAGCAGTACCAGACGGACGGTGCTTCCCAGGCCGAACAGCCAGTCGAGCGCCAGGCAAACGCCCAGCACCATCGCGGTCACAAGCAGGCCCTTCCCCGTCCCTTTGACAAGTGACAGGTTCTTAATGCGGCGTTCCAATGCCCGAAGCTGCGAACCCAGCGAAGCGGGTAGCGATTCCATTTGCCAGCGTGTCATGAGGCACCTGCCAGAAGATTCGATTGATGTTTACTCGGAGGGTTCCGCGCTGCCGCCGGAGATGATGGGACTCATCCGAACGCGGTCATTATACGTGCGTAACTCAAGGAATTGACGATTGGGATCGACGACGAATTGATTGACCGATCCACCAATACTGGCCCAACGGTCCTGCAGTCCGATATGGCCGGTCAGCTTGTCAACCAGCATCACGCGGGCTTCCATATAGTTGATGACCTGCTTCTGCACCTGTTGCATGGCCGTAAAGACCAGCACAGGGGACTCTTCAAAACTGTTCAGGACGAGTTGCTGGTTCTCGATCGTCTGCTGCCAGCGAATTTCACCCGTATCACGCGACCAGCAAACCACCGTTCCATGCACTTGCACGCTCTGCAAGTTGTTGTAACTCGACTGGGGATCGTCCAGATGATTGACGATCAGGTAAATCGAGCCGGCGTCGGTGACGACATACGCCGTGTGATCTCCTCGCAACTCCTCACCGACGGGGGCCAATTCGCGGGACGCGCCGGTACCGAGATCGACGAGCCAGGCGTGCCCATCGACCTTGGAGAGGACGAACAACATCCGCTCCCGTGTCAGCGACAAGCGAACCTGCGCGGGAAACATCAGCACCCAGGCCTGTTCGCCCGTTGCCGGCTCGACCGCCGACAGCCACAACTGCTCGTCATTGTGATCGATTCTCACGAAGTGGTCGGCAATCACCGCGAACAGGCCGTCTCCCCATTGACAGACGACCCGGGTCGTGGACGTGTCTTCGAGATTGTCTTCAAGGTCCGCATCAACTTGAAGTCGATCGTCAACATCGACGGCACGCGGCAGAAGGGCGGGAACTCTGCGGACCGGCGGAGCCTGTCGGCGGGCTCGTTGCCGCACATTTTCGTCGGATGCGTTCGAGACCCGCGAGGTGCGCCGCTCGAAGGCGGCCCGCTGTGATTCATCCGAGGGAATGTAGGAAGTTGATTCGAGTCGCCGACCGTCCTGCACCCGCACGACGAACGACTGGCCTTGAGCATCATCAATCAGGTAGACCTCGCGACCCAGGAGATAGGCCAATGTCGACGAGGGAATGCCGGGCAGGCGCCACTGGATGACGCCAGTCAGCGGATCAAGCAGAACCAGTTCTTCGTCGCCATAGGCAATCACGCCAAACTCGTTGGCATCGGCCAGCAGCCCGCCCGTCGACTGCACGTTTCGTGCGCTGCCGGACTGTGTGAAACTCTCCGGTGGATACAACGGCGACGGAGTGTAACCTCGTGCGTATCGCTGGACTTGAGTCGGGTCGTTGGTGGCCGTCGATGTGGCCCAATGGACAGTCGTTTCGTAGAAGGAAACGCACGAGATAATGTCTTGAAACGCGATATAAACCGCATGCCCGTCGGCCCGCAGTCCCGGCCAATTCGAATAATAGTTTCGACCGGAGAGACTTGTGGCGACGGGAGTTCCCCAACGCTCGCTGGTCAGCGTGCTGAAGAACTGAATGCGTCGGCTACTGCTCTGCAGAAACGACAACTCCATCGCCGCCAGCGACGGCAAGAGATCCCCATCCAGTTGCAGCATCTGCTTCTGCTGATAATTCTGCCAGCCTGCACGTTCGATCGACCAGTCCCGCGGTTCGTCGAGCGTCCATGACAACGGCGCTTGTTGAACCGGAATCGCCGCAAGCATTTGCTCGACGCGCGTTGCGAGCGGCAATTCGCCTGTCACGGAAACATCACCTAAGTTGTCCGGCAACACCAGCGCCAATTGACGGATATCGTCGTACAGCCCGAACTGCGACAGGAGTTCAAAATAGCGCCAGGTCGCGTCAGCCGCGATAACGGGATCACTGGAGAGTCGCAATCGATTCCAGAGTTGCTCGGCTTCGACGAGTCGTCCCGCGTCCCCCGCATCTTGGGCGCGTTGGGCCATGAGGCCATACACCGAGGGATGAAACCCGAACAGTTGCATGACGCGTGTACGTTCCGTGTCGTCCGCATGTCTCACGTCCTCGACGATGCCGCCGAGATGAACGTCGATCGCCTCACGGACTTCGGGGGTCGCTGCCGACCACAAGTCTTCCATGCGGGCCGAAACCAGTCGATCGAGACGAATCTCGACAGGCCCATCGAGTACCATGCGATTGCCCGCGAGCGACAGAAGTGATTGATAGACGTCGAGGGCCTCGCCCCATTGCTCGCGTGCCATGGCGCGATCGGCCTCGATCTTGAGGATCTCGATTCGCTCTTCGTCGGTCCGAGAGAGTGTTTGCAATTCCTCGAACTCGGCATCGCGTGCCGTGAGTTCGTTTTCAACAAGGTTGACGAGCAATCGGCGTCGCAAGTCTCGCGAGCGTCGTTGAGGCGAATTGGGACCGTCCGTGGCATCGGGCCAGAACTCAGGTGAAGGGAGCAACTCCAACGCGCGTTCGTAATCGCCAGAGACGAGCGCCATTTCCGCCATGCGCAATGCGGCTTCCGGGTCGTTGGGATCCGCCGCCAGACGTTCATCGATCCACGATTGCAGCGTGGTTTCGAGGGGATAGCCCGACAGCCCGGCAGGAGTGGACGAGATGAGCATCCCATTGTGAATGGCGATGTTGCCGATCCGATCCCCTTCAACAACCGAGGTTTGTCGATCGACGATCGATCCATCGGACAATGCAAACGACCAGAGTCGACCGCCGGCGATCGGCAGCAGGAAATTGTCTCCCGCGACGAGACCGCGCCCGCAGGGAAGCGCGCCTTCCTCCAAATCGATACGCCAAATCTGTTCTCCAGTCGCAACCGACAATGCGGCGACGGTGTGTGGACCGACCATCAACGCCAGACCGTCGACCACCGAGGCGAGGTGAACATAGTCGCCTTGTGGTTGCCGCCATTCCTCTTCGCCGGTGTAGGCGTCGAGGCAGATCAGCGACGGTTCCGAGCCGACACCGAACTCATCGGGGATCTCGACGGGAGTCATCAACACACGATGACCGGAAACAATTGGCGGCGTCATGAACCAGCGACCACCGAGAGGCTGCATCGACTGCACCGCCTGACGGTAGATGTTGCGCGTCGTTCCGTCGACTCGCGGAGCATATCGCTGGGCCCAGACGATCGAATGCTGCCAGCGATCGATGCCCATTGCCCAGCCGAGCCCAGTCGGGCAAATGATGACCGAACCACAGACCGACGGTTGACAGGCCCAGAGACGTCGCACGATATCTTGGGCGACACTGCTGCCGGTTGAAAGCAATTCGCACGACCACAGCGTTTCACCCGTGTCGGGATTGAGCGCGAACAAGTGAATCATTCGTTCGCGTTCGGCGACGACGTATAGTTCATCCCCGGCACATACGGGAACACCCAGGAAGAATGTCCCCGCAAGATGAGGGTCGAAGACTTCTCCATTCTGCGTCCCTCCCACGGTCCAACGGCGTTTGCCCGTGGTCAAGTCGTAAGAGACAAGACGATTCGTCGACCAGTCCCTGCCATAGAGATCCTCGTCACTCGCCATCCCAAAGTTGGAGTAAGGATTGGGCTGCTGCATCTGGCCCGAGTTGTCCTCAAGGACAAACAGTTGACGACCATCGCTCCCCAGCAGTCCCGACGTCAAATCGCGGTAGGCGAATGTCGTGAACATCGAGGAGTCGGCCTGACCCGACTGCACTTGAGCTTGAGCGAACCCCACCGCCTGCACCCAGGGATCCGAAGGTCCAGCCGCCAGGTCGCCGGTGAGTACGCGTTCGGGAGATGTCGCTTCGTCGGTCTCCCAGAGCAGTTCCCCGGATGAGACATCGACGACTTGAATTCCGCGAAATGTTCGGGTGATTGCCAGCCCGTTCACCGCCGTCACCGGCCAAGCCGGCAATGTGACGCGTTGATGACGCGAAAACTCGTTGTCGAGGCGGTCCATCTCGGACTGCAACAAGTGACGCGACGTCGAGGGGGCATGCCATTGCCGCAGCAGGATCGGCCGACCCGCCGGCGCTGCGGCCTGATGTGTATCGGTGCCGTGCCATTGCGGCCAGTCGGTCAGTCGAGATGTCGACGGTTCCGCGACCGGGGAGTTCTCCACCCACTCCAGAGCTGGGAGGCCAGGCGTTGCGGCAATCAACGCTGGTGCTGTTTCATTGTCGGCAAACAACTCCTTCGCAAGCGCAACTTTTCCAATTTGAATGAATGCATGCGCTGCCCGCTGCCTCCATGCCAGTTCGCTGGTTATGGCGGGGCGCGCCCGCCAGACACGCTGGAACCACAATGCCGCGCCGCCGTAGTCCCCTTCATCAAACAGTCGCGTGCCGATGTAGCTCGCAGCCGATTGACCCGCGGGCGTTTGCGGAAACCGTTCCGCCAGTTCACCGCACAGCACGATGTCGGCTTCCTGGCGCGCCCGTTCCCACAGTCGCTCGGCCTCGGCGTCGAAATACTGGTGATAGACACGCAGCCCCTCGGGGGGCAATGTACTGATGCGGTCCGCGACGACGCTTTGCAGTGTTCGCCAGCCCCCTTCGGGTGTCGGCATGAGGAGCGTCTCCGGCCGGTCGATCAGCGACTGCAAGGCCTCGACCACTTCGGGCCACTCTTCGCGGGCCACGAACTCTTCGATCTCACGGAGACCGCGAATGATTTCGGGATCGAAAGGGGTGCGCTCATCGATCGCGTCGAAGCGAAACGGGCTCAGCGAGTCGTCGTGAAGGGGTTCCTCATCCTCGCCGGGCTCTCCATCAACGGACTCCGCATCGCCTGCCTGCTCGACCGGCTTTTGCTGGAGAATGATCTGAGCCTGAGCCCAGGCGGTGCTCAAAGGCAGCAGCCATAGACAGCACAGAGCGCGGAAGCCCAACAGCCCAACTCGACTTCCGCCGATAAGTCTTCGATTGTGCCTCGGGTACTTCTCGATCGGTTTAATCATGAACGCGATTTCTCCAGAATCTGATGTCTCTGCATAATATCAATCGCGATCGATCCGAGCGAAGGTAAACCCGTCCATCAGCCGAATTCGAGCCGCTTTGCCGGGAGGGTCAATTCTCCGCTTCGTCGCCCCGATTGGGGTCGGCGACGAATCGATAGCCCGTTCCCCGCACGGAAAGCAGATGCCGGGGACGAGCGGGATCGTCTTCGATGTACTTTCTGAGCCTGAGCACGAAATTGTCGATTGTCCGCGTCGTGACATCGGCCTGCTGATCCCAGACGTTCTTGAGAATCTGCTGTCGCGGCAGAACGGCCCCTTCGTGCTCAATAAAGTAGCGGAGCAGGGCGGTCTCCATCGTGGTCAGGCTGGTCGTTTCGCTTCCCTTCTTCAACTGAAACGTCCGAAAATCGACTGCGACTTCACCAAACTGAAACGTCGGGCCAATCGCGTTTTCGTCGTCATTCTTTTGTGTGACGAGTCGCTCCTTGCGGGCCAGCAAGTTGCGGACGCGACTGAGAAGCTCCGGAAGCGCGAACGGCTTCGTCATGTATTGATCGGTGCCGCAATCAAACGCATAGGCGCGGTCCTCGCTGAGCGTGCGGGCACTCAACACCATAATCGGGACGGAACGGTTGCGAACGCGAATCTCGCGGCAAATCTCGTAGCCGCTCATGCCGGGGAGCATCAGGTCGAGCACGATCACATCGACTTCGCCGCCATGCTCGTCGAGGTATTTGAGAGCCGACGGACCGTCTCCCTTGACCACGGGATCGTAGCCCTCCTGCTCGAAGTTGAATTCGAGACCACGCGCGATCGCGGCTTCATCTTCGACAATCAAAATGCGTGTCCGCCGTTCGCCCATCGATCGAAGTTGATTGGTGGAACCTGTTTCGTATCGAACCATCATCCCCGAAACTTGTCGTTGTTCAAGGCGGACGGGTCTGCGGTATCCGATCGTTCCCCAATTCCCTCCTGCCTACCGCCTTCTGCCTGCTCTGCCATTCCGCCCTTGCTTCCCCTTCAATTCTTCGCGAGACTTCGCGACAGACCCCTCCGAAAACCTGAATTGAGTGAAGCTCATGCCGCAACAACGCACCCTGATTCTGTTTAAGCCCGATGCCGTTCAACGCCGATTGTGCGGACGCCTCTTGTCGCGTATTGAAGACAAAGGACTCAATATCGTCGGTTTGAAGATGCTGCAGGTCACCCCTGAACTCTCCCGGCAGCACTACGTCGAGCACGTCGAAAAGCCCTTTTACCCTCATTTGGAGAAGTTTATCACCGCCGGCCCCGTCGTCGCGCTGGTGGTTGAGGGACCGGATGCCGTCGAAGTGCTGCGGAGCATGATGGGGCCAACCAACGGCCGCCAAGCCCCCTCCGGCACGATTCGCGGCGACTTCGGAGTCAGCCGGCAAATGAACCTGATGCACGGCAGCGACAGTGCCGAGTCCGCCGCACGCGAGATCGCGCTCTACTTCAAGCCGGAAGAGATCTGCGAATCGAAGCCGACCCTCGCCCCTTGGCTCGCGGCTGCGGATGAGATGTGAGAAGGGAAGGCATGCGTCGCCAGTTTACCTGATGGTAACCCGACGCGTTAGCGAGGGCGACGTGAGGAGAATCGTTCAATCCAGAACATGCCTCGCTTGCGGATCTACGCCATGACAAATTGCCGCGCAGAAATCAGTATCACATGTGTCATCGCTCAACGACACGATGCCCTCGCTAACGCCCTAGTCCCATACCTACTAACTCCTCTCCAACATGCTCTGGTCAAAATCCTTCATCCCCACCCTCAAGGAAGAGCCGGCTGATGCCGAGGTGCCTAGCCATAAGCTGATGCTTAGGGCGGGGCTGATCAGGCAGCTCATGGCCGGGGCGTACACCTATCTCCCCCTGGGACTCCGTGCCCTGCACAAGGCCGAGGCCATTGTGCGTGAGGAGATGGACAAGGCCGGCGCGATCGAGATCTTCATGCCGGCTTTGCAGCCGATCGACTTGTTCGTCCAGACAGGCCGCAAGGAAGCGTTCGGCAACGTCCTCATCAACTTCGAAGTCAAGCGTCGCGATCACAAGGTCCATCTGGCTCTGGGACCGACGCACGAAGAAGTGGTGACGCATCTCGTCGCGAACAACTTCAACAGCTATCGCCAACTGCCGATCACGCTGTACCAGATTCAGACGAAGTTTCGGAACGAAGAACGCCCCCGCTTCGGCGTCCTCCGCACTAGCGAATTCCTGATGAAGGACGCCTACAGCTTCGGCACGTCGATCGAACAACTCGATGAAGCCTATCGCTCGATGTACGACGCCTATTGCCGCATCTTCACGCGCTGCGGATTGAACTACGTACCCGTCGAAGCCGAGAGCGGCCCCATCGGCGGCGATGCTTCGCACGAATTCATGATTCCCGCGAACAACGGCGAAGACAGCGTCGTGCGTTGCGACAAGTGTTCGTACGCCGCGAACCTCGAACGCGCGGAGACCGGTCGCAAGCCGGCGAAAGTCGTCGAAATGGCGGGCGCGGCACAGAAGAAACAGGTCTCGACGCCCGGCACCACGAGCATCGAGCAAGTCTCGAAACTGCTCGGTTGCCAGCCGAGCCAGATGATCAAGACGCTCATTTATCTGGCCGACGGCAAGCCTGTGGCGGTCCTCATTCGCGGCGACCACGATGCCAACGAGAACAAAGTCCGTCGTGCGCTCGGGGCGCAGTCGTTGACGCTGGCGGATGAAGAAACAATCAAGAAGGTCACCGGCGCTCCCGTCGGTTTTGCGGGACCGATCGGCATCGGCTGCGATGTGATCGCCGATCACGATGTTCCCGCGATTGTCGATGCGATCACCGGTGCGAACGCAGCCGACGCCCATTTCGTCAGCGTGCATGTCGTGCGCGACTATCCACTCCCCAAGACGTTCGATCTGCGCGAAGCCGTCGCGGGGGACCATTGCCCCAAGTGCGACGGCAAACTGGAACTCGTTCACGGCATCGAGGTCGGCCACGTCTTCAAGCTCGGCACCAAGTACAGCACCGCGCTCGATGCAACGTTTCTCGATGAAAAGGAACAACGCCACCCCATGATCATGGGCTGCTACGGCATCGGCGTTAACCGCATCGTGGCCGGTCTCGCCGAGACCTGTCACGACGACAACGGCCTGATCTGGCCCGTCTCGGTCGCTCCCTACGAAGTGCTGCTGATACCGCTCAACACGACCGACGCCGAAGTGATGGAAGTCGCCAATCGCTACTACCAGCAGTTGCGGGATGCCGGCATCGATGTGTTGATGGACGACCGCGACGCCCGTCCCGGCTTCAAGTTCAAGGATGCCGACCTGATCGGCATTCCGCTGCGCATCGTCATCGGCGGTAAGGGACTCAAGGAGGGGCAGGTCGAAATCAAATGGCGCACCGACGCCGAGGCATCGAAGCATCCGGTTGCCGACGGTGCGAAGATCGCCCTCGATCTGATTCGCGACAAACGTATGGAGTACGCCGCCTGCTAAACGGCCCCAAGAGTCAGGCCACTACTCGTGATTCATCGACAAGCGTGGTTGGTTATTCCATGCCGATTACGATCTCTGTGTCGCTTTCCGTGGCTGTAAATCCCAATTCCGATGCAACCGCGTTGACGAATTCCAAGGGGGTTGCCGATTGGATGTCGACGTGCAGCTCGGCGATGTTCGCGTCGGGGTCGACTCCAGTTCCCAGGACAATCGGCTTGGGGACATGCGGCTGGACCGCCTCGAAAATCGCCTGCACCGACAGCTTTTTCGCCATGAACACCACATCGATGACTGAGTCGTGTTCGGTGACCGAGATGCTGTTGCCCGACTCCATGTTTTGAAAGAACTCTGTCGTGTCAAGCATTCCGGGAAGCGTTGACTGCGATGCGTCTTCGGAATCCTGGGGGGTGTTTCCACAGCCAAGGGACAGCATGAGCAGGATGAACGGGCAGGTTCGAACGAGCGTGACGTTCATGTTTCGAGGTTTGGATTGTGTGTGGGAAGTCGGGCCGCGACGCCGAGGAATGCGAGCGAGAGACTAATCGAGCCGAGACTGTTGTCAATTCTCGCACGATAGAACGCAGGGACCGAAACACGTCCTTTCATCGATCTCTAGAATCCCAAAGTGCTTCGGCGCACCTTCAACGCATGTCCGACTCGAAACCATTTGCCGTCGTTCTTGTCAGCGGCGGACTCGACTCCGCCACGGTGCTGGCGATTGCCCGAAGCGCAGGCTACGACTGTTACGCCCTGTCGTTCAACTACGGGCAGAGGCATCGCTTCGAACTTGAGGCGGCCGCGAAGGTGTGTCAGTCGATGGGGGTGGTGCAGCACTCGGTGATCGAGCTTGATCTGCGAGCGTTCGGTGGATCGGCCCTCACAAGCAATGTCGCGGTTCCCAAGGACCGCAGTTCCGTAGCACGGCCTTCCCAGGCCGTACGTTTCGCGACTGGACATGGCCACGTCAAACGCGCGCCCCCCGGCCTGGGAAGGCCGGGCGACAACGACGTCGCGTTCGCCTGACATGACGTCCGGCACCGCGTTCTCGACACTCCATCATTCAACTCCGACGGAACGGGCGGGATCAAGAATCACAGCATCGACTGATTCCATCGCAAGCGTCATGGAGAGTGGAGACTCAAACTCGAGTTCTATGAAAGTCCGCGACTGCCCATCCGGCAGGCACAGCCTGCCCTACACTCGCTCCGCCTTTCAGGGGCAGACGCCCGATGAAATGTACTTCGGGACGGGCCAGCACATCCCGCAACAACTGCAGAAGGCGCGACTGGCAGCTCGACGAAAGCGTCTGGAGACGAATCGCGCTCTGAGTTGTCAGACCTGCGAGAACCTCGTCTCCGTCGGCAGCTGAGGCCGAACGACTTCTCTCGTTATCGCTGTCGAGATGGTCTCAACGGGTGTCGCATTGATATCGGGCGTCGATTTCGCGTCTTTACCACCTCGGTAAGCGCGGTACGACACTCACTCTCTCGCGACTGAACCGCCCAGTCGCCGACCAAGCATCGTCAAACGCGCGTCTGTCGAGAACTCGGACAGAAAAGTTCAGAATGTCGTGACAAACAGCACTGCTCACTCTCGAATATGTCTGCAAACAGTATCTACGAATCACTCGTAGACCTATGCGTATGGTCCCACATTCCTTCCCGGTCTAAGAACGGTGTCGGAGACCGTGAAATCGGACTCGGATATATGCTCAATAACTCTTTCGCCCCTCGAACTCGACCGGCATCTTGGTCCGTCAAGGCCACGGCACCCAGAATCAAACGAAGCAATACTCTGATTGATGTCTCAACGGGTATGTTGCCTTCTTCCGAAGGTGTTCGTGAGGCATCGTTTGCAAATACATCGCTGAAGGCGGGATACAGCGGTCTCAATACATTGTTTGACATTTGAATGATCTGCCAAAGTTCCTGATTCCCATCAAGTCGCAAGATGCAGAGACGGCAGCTTCCAAATCGCGAATCGCCATGTGCTTGTCCATCTCGTCGCTCCCGACAGAATGCGCGACTTCTAGAACGTATTCGCCTAGATTCGATCTGCTTCGATTCATGTCATATCCCCAAGAAGTTCTCAATTGATTCGATTGTCACACCGTCAAAGAAGTCAGGCAATGCTCCTCCTGACTTAATCACGTTTAGCAAGCGTAGCAAGCGTAGGTCAGGCTGTGCCTGACGAACCTCCGTGTCGACGTGATTCACGAGCAGAATGCCACCGAGTCGAAGGTCCAATCGCAGTGTTTATCCAAAGAGGAGCATCCAACATTCGATCCGTCAGGCACAGCCTGACCTACTGATCTTGGAGTTTTCCAATCATTCAACCTATCCAATCGGTCACGGCATTCCTCCGCGCCAGCGTCATCGAAAGCGGTAGCTTCATTGCATTGAATCGGTTTACGAGTTCATCCTGCCCTTGCTCGCGGGCAAAGCAACTCCTCGGCAAAGATGGGAAATACCGAGTGAATCAGTATCACGCGATGATCGGGCGGCTCGCTCCTTCGCCGAGCCATTCGAGGCAAAGCCAGGCACACATCTTGGAACCGGGGGCTATCGACTGCGGTGGGTCGCCATTTGGAAAAATGACTGGTTTTTCAGGCCAGCGACTTGCTGTGAGTGATTCTGAAATGATCCGCTCGATGCCGTCAAACACCCAGTTCCGCGCCGAATCGGCAAATGCTTCGTCCGTAAAGTCCACTTGCTGGCATCATCCAACGAGTTCAGCCGCAGAACGGGTCGCGACCGGGGGTCGCGATCGCTCAGCCCCGTGCCCATGCATGTCCTTCTCCTTAGCCGGAATCGGGAGCAACGTGATGAAGGTCGACGTTCAGCGTCCGTCTCTATTTCCCCAATGGTCCGCAATTCGCCTCGACCAGCGGGTTCGATCAGATTTTCGTGAGCCCCCGCGAGATTCCGCGGGGACGGGGTCACGCCAAGCGCGTCCCCCAAGTGAGTGCGGAAATCGTAGAGATCCCAATTGCCGATACAATGCGGCATGCGTGATCCCGTTGATCCCCATCCCACCGTTCGTTGCAGAATCTCAGCACCGCGGTCAACAAGCAGTTTCGACATCGAGCTGCCCCTGCGTCGCTGCCGCTCCCGCCGCTTGTGCCCTTTGGTCTCTTCTGCACCATGGTCCAGCAGCCACGCACCTCCGTGCTTTGTGGCGCTGCGACGATTGGGCCGTCTGGCGAGCAGGTTGTCGTGGGCATGAGGTTGGTTTACGCCGATCCCGAGGTCAACAAGAATCTGAACGGCCCTAAGATTGCCCTCAGATGCGGAGAGTCTCCATTTGTCGTGGACCATCTATTGGAGGTATTGGGGATTAGTAGGTGCTCGAATTCTTCGATGTGTCATCGAGGGCGGTCGCGATCATCGTTCGACCGTCAAAGCCCTGTTCCATTAGGTCGTCCTCCTTGATCATCAATCTGCTTCGGTCCGTACATCCCTGATGGTACTCACCGCGGGTGGCCCAGCCGCTTGTTGGCTGGGGGCCGAAGGCACAGGCAGTATCGTACGCGTCTATGTCATGACAAGCGTTCCGGATGCGATTGCGGCCACATGATGACGCTTCTGTCGCTACGCGACCCGGCCAAGACTGGCCCGGCCACCCGCCATCAGGGTTATGATGATACCGTAGAGGGAAGTCACTTCGACAGCAGATAAACATCGGGTACACGTGATCTGAATGGCAACCACCTATCGGATTCAAGATTCTGCAGAACTTCTTTGTCTTCGGGCAATTCTTGCCAACAGCCATCACGATGAAGACGTATCAAGTCTCCGATGTCTGCCAATTTCCCAACTGTAACGGCTCTCAACGATGTCTCGAAAATACGCCGTGGTCCTGATGCCGGTTCTCGTGCTCGTCCCGCTTGCCAGCCAATGCCGACTGGCGTTCGCCGAGGACGGCGATCCACGGCATCAGCTCCTGGTCCCGTTCCTCTCGAACAGAGACTTGTGAACTCCGCCAGGCATAGAACCCCGAACGGCTCACCTCCAGGAGATCGCAGACCGCCGAGGCCGCGAAACCTTCTCTCAGAACCAGTTGATCGATGCCGGCGTACATGTCTCTCACCCGTCCCGGCCGAAAATGGTCAACGCTTTTTTTAGGATGTCACGCTCCCGCTCCACGCGGCGCAGCTCGGCCTCCAGTTCACGCACCCGCGCCTCCAGCCCCACCGCCGCCGGACCGCCTTGCGCGACCAGCTTACGCTTCCACGTGTACAACAGGTTCACGTTCGACACACCCAGACGCTCGCAGACTGAGGCCGCCGTGTGACGATCCAGCAGCATCTGTACCGCCTCCGCCTTGAACTCCTCCGTGTACTGCCGCCGCTTCGGCGACTCCTCATGCAATGACCTTCTCGACTTCCTCTGCGACATCGGATGACTCCTCAAGAGCCCTCCAGAATAAGATGTCACTCTGTCCGAAAAAGGCGAAGCACGTCACTACATGACATTAACCGCTGGACGGACCACGAGAGCGATGGCGGCCGTGGCACACACGTCGCGCCTCCAGCCCGCTCACCCCTCACCTTTAGTCTAAGTCCGACAACGATCGCCTGGCGCAACTGCGAGCCTTAGGGTAGACGGGACGTGTACACGGACGAGTCGTCGTTGGTGCGAGCCGTCAAGAGGCTGGCAAGGATATCGTCAAGAGTATCGCAAGCGTATCACGAGGTCTGTCTCTACTCGTACTCTTGTACTCTTGACCCGCAAGCGCCGGGAGATGGCCGGGTGGCGTCCGGGCCAGGCGTGTGTCTGGAAACTGGTAAACCGGAAACGTCACTTCGTCCTCTCATGGTGTTTCTCACTCATTCGTTGGGAGTGACTGTGTCACCTGATATGGTGTGGTCGACCACGTCGGTTTGAAACCTGATGACTGGGGGGGGAACTCGAATGAAGTCTGCAACATGGTTTGTTCTATGGGCAACGACTTTCTTGACGGCCGACGCGTTGGCTCAGGAGCTTCCCCTGGTCTACGACGTCGAGAATACGGGCGCTGACTTTCCGCTGCCGGTGTTGCCGGCGTTCGAAGACTTGCCGATTGTCAGACCGTTGACCGATCCTTTCGCGTGGTCCGATGGGAGCGGCCGGTCGACCGACTTCAGCGAGTGTAGGGCAGGCTGTGCCTGCCGGAAGGGGAGTCGCGCCCGGTGCTACTGCTGAACGGTACTGAGTTATGTGGCACTGGCCGGCTTGCCGCCAGTGCGGAGCGGAGGGAGGCGGCGGAACCTGGGTGTCGGCGACAATTCGGGTTTCGTGGTCTGACTGCTGCTTGAACCGGAAGTTCATTGCGAAGAATTGAATGTTGCCCAATTTCTTCAATTTGCCGCTCTCGGTCGAGATCCGCTGTCCTGCTAGCGGTTGCCAGCTCGCTATGTGAGCTTGGGGAAACCCCTATTCGACGCGGAATCCCTGAACTGGGTTCAACTTGGGAAAAGTTTGCCGTTGGGCCAAATCACGCGACTTCGGCCAGTCATCCGTCGAATATGATACCAGGCCCTCGCGACTGACGTGCTCAACCGGAGAGAACGATGACATTTCGATTCCCGCGACTTCCGTGGAACATGATCGGGGCGGCTGTTGCCGGCGTCGTCGTCGTTGGTCTCGCCGTCACGGCTCCCCAATGGTGGCCGCGGTTTTCCGACTGGGTCGACCAGACGCTGGCGCACGGGTCGTCGTCGGGTGAGGAAGCGGAACACGAAGAACACGCGTCACATGCTGACCCTGGCCAATCGCTGATTCTCTCGCGGCCGGCACAACTCAATCTTGGACTGACCGAAGATTACTTGCGGCCCGTCACACTGGAGCCGTACTTTCAGTCGCTCACGGTGCCGGCGGTTGTTACCGCGCGTCCTGGTCGCACGCAGTTGCATGTTTCGACTCCAATGACGGGCATCATCACGCATGTGCATGCCGTCACCGGAGAGACAGTCATGCCCGGGGATCTGCTGTTCGAGATTCGCATCACGCACGAAGACCTGGTGGACGTGCAAACTCGTTTCCTCGAAACCCTCGAGGAGTACGATGTCGAGCAGGCCGAGATCGATTGGCTCGAAGGAGTCGCCAGTACCTTTGAAGGGAGCCTCTTGCGGGATCGCATTTACAAGCGCGATCTGCTGCATGCACGACAACTCGCCTTGCGGGAAGCTCTCAAGCTGCATGGACTCTCGGACCGTCAGGTCGACTGGATTGCCGAGGAGCGGAGTCTGCTCGATACGCTGCAGATTGTGGCTCCGTCGGTTGACACACATCCGCAAGACGAAGAGTTGAGACTGTCTCAATTGACCGTCGTCCCCGTCTCGCTGCACGATGACGGGACGGTTGGAGCGATCGATCACCATGCCGACGAACATGCGAAGGCTCCGTTACTGATCGAAAGCCTCAATGTTCATAAAGGCGAGTCGGTCATGGCCGGTGGAGAGTTGTGCATGCTGGCCGACTATCGGGAACTGTTTGTCGAAGGACAGGCTTTTGAGTACGACAACGACGCAGTGCTTGCCGCCGTCGAGTCCGGCTGGAGTTTTGCCGCGGTCTTCGACGACAGGCTGGGGAGATCGGAAACGAAAGACCTGAACCTCGCCTATGTTTCGAACATCATCGATCCCGAAACGCGCATCCTTCCATTCTTCCTCGAACTCGACAACGAAATCGTCGTCGATACGGGCGATGGTCACGACCACGCCGACGATGAATCTTTGCCGACCCTGGGCGAGGAGCACGAACATGAGCAACGATTCGTGACATGGCGCTATCGTCCCGGCCAACGGCTGCGGGTGCGCGTCCCACTCGTCGAATTGCAGAATCAAATCGTGCTGCCGATGGAAGCCGTGGCGCAGGAGGGGGGCGACTACTTCGTCTTTCGTCAGAACGGGCGCGAACGATTCGATCGCGTGGCGGTGCATGTTCTCTATCGCGACAATCAGAATGTGGTGATCGCGCAAGACGGCGCGATCGCCCCTGGAGACGTGATCGCCCGCCGCAGCGCACACGAGATGCAGATGGCGATCAAGAACAAGTCGGGCGGAGCCATCGATCCCCACGCCGGCCACTCGCACGGATAGCTGCAGCTGATGGCCAGAGACAAAGTTGCATCTGAATTGAGAGTTGTCCCACCCACTTTGTCATCAGCCCCATGCTGCTCCTTTCCGACGACTTGATGACGACCAGCCGGGTGCAGGGGGCGGCTGCCGGCGCGGGAGTGGAACTCACCACGGTCGGCAATCTCGCAGCCTTGCTGCAGCAATTGGTCCCGTCTCATGTTGAAAACGGCAACGCTTCGCGAGACGAATCGACACCACTGCCATTCGTGCTGATCGATCTGCAAACTCGCAACGTCAATTGGGCGACCGCATTGGCAGAACTCAAACCGTTGGCCCGCCTGCTGGTCTTCGGGCCTCACGTCTGGAAAGAACCGCTGGAGATCGCCCGCCAAGCCGGCTGCGACCACGTCCTCACCAACGGCGAGTTCTTCGGCAACATGAGCAAGTGGCTGACGGTCGACAATGCATCGAGCTTCTGATCGGTACTCGTGAGCAGTTCGGGCTGGTATGCTCTGGTCGATTGACCTGCCCTGAATGGCATCGCACTTAACCTTCAGAGCCATGATCAGAATCCTCGCAGTCGCGGCTTGTCTTCTTTGTGTCACATGCCCCATCACCCACGCCGCCCATTTGGGCATGGGGGTTCGTGTCGGTGACGTGAATCACTCCTCCGCCGTCGTCTGGACGCGGGTGACGGCGGAACCTTCGCGGCGGAATGAAGGCTATCGCGATCCTCCGGGAAACGAGCCGAAGAGCGATGAGTACGTTCCTTCTGAGATCGAAGTCGACGATCGCGAAGGCGCGATGCCGGGGGCTCTGGGCGAAGTTCGGATCTCGGTCGCGGACAATGCTGATTTCAGCAATGCCGTCGTCACCAACTGGCTGCCTGTGCATGAGGCCGACGATTATGTCCTCAAGACACACATCGCCTGTCTCGCGCCGGGTGTGTTGCACCATGTGCGAGTTGATGTGAGGGACGAAGGAGAGACAGAAGTTGATGAATCGCGAACCGTCACCTTCACCACGCCTGCCGAGGCCGACCAATGGCAGGATGCCGCCTTCGGGGTTGTCACCGGGATGATGTACAAAGACCTCGATCATCCCGAGGGTTTTGAAATCTACGAATCGATGGCTCGCGACGAGTTGGACTTCCTCGTGCTGACGGGTGACACCGTTTACTACGACAACGAACCTCCGCGAGCGCGCACGATCGAACTGGCGAGGCATCATTGGCATCGCATGAATTCGCTGCCGCGGCACATTACATTCCACGAGCAGGTGCCGGGCTATTGGGAGGTCGACGACCACGACAGTTTCTGCGACGACTGCTGGCCGACGATGCGAGCAACTTTCATGTCGCCGCTCACATTTGACGATGGCTATCGTATCTTCCGCGAACAGAACCCGGTCGGACCGCAGCCCTATCGCACGATCCGTTGGGGACAGGGGTTGCAGATCTGGATTGTCGAGGGACGTTTGTTCCGCTCACCGAATCGCGACCCCGATGGACCCGATAAGACGATCTGGGGAGCGGAGCAGTTGGATTGGCTCAAGGAGTCGATCCTCGAAAGCGATGCCGACTTTCGAGTGCTCATCAGTCCCACGCCGATCGTCGGACCCGATCGCGGCAGCAAGGCCGACAATCATTCGAACGACGCCTTCGCCACCGAGGGGAATGCTTTCCGTCAATGGACGGCCGACGAAGGACTGACGAACTTCTTCGTCTGCTGCGGTGATCGACACTGGCAGTATCTCTCGATCGACCCCGCGACGGGACTGCGTGAGTTCTCCTGCGGTCCCGCGAGCGATCAACACGCCGGAGGTTCTCCAGGTGCCGACGCCGAATATCAGCCATTTCATCGTGTGGCGGGTGGCTATCTGACGGTTCGCGTCCAGCAGGATGACGCCGAGCGGCCGACCATTCTCTTCCAGCACCACGCCGTCGACGGCGAAATCGCCTACGAATTCGAGCCAACGGCCGAGTGAAAGGTCTCGAAAACTGAAGATCGTACGGTAATTTTCGTGACCTTTTTCACCGCAATGACGTTCTCACTCCTGACTCTGACTCCTGACTCCTGACTCCTGACTCCTGACTCCTGACCTGCAAGGCCTTGTCACTCAATCTCATGCGAATCGAATCTCTCGCCTGTGACAACTGTGGTGCTCCGCTCGAGGTGCCGGAGCAGGCCAACTATGTGCGCTGCAATCACTGCGACAGTCAGTTGGCCGTCCATCGCGGCGCGAGCGTGAGCTACACCGAACTCGTCGACAAGATCGTGCAGCGAGCCGACCGATTGACCGACGAGGTCGCCCGGCTCGGCTACGAGAACGAGATCGCCCGCATCGATCGCGACTGGGACCGCCAGCGTGAATCGCTGATGATCACCGATAAGAACGGCCGCCGCAGCGAGCCTTCGATGACCGGTGCCATGATCGGCACGGTCGTGGCCGTCATCATCGGCATTATCGCCACCGCGAGTGCGGGACCATTCGGTCTGATTTTTCTGGCCTTCGCCGCAGTCATAGGAACTGTCGGCTGGGTGAAGGCCAGTGAATTCGAGGCCGCCAAACGCCGCTACCGCCGTCGCCGAGCCTCGGTGTCGATGGACTCGATACGCAACCGTATCGCTGGAGATGATGGCGACATGGAATCAACGGCTAGAAGCGATCCCGCCAGCTTTCTGCAGCGGTTGGAAGAGCAGTGAACGCACTCCATTAGCCCGCAGCGCAAGCAAGGGGAGCGTGACACTCGACATCAACTAATGTATCAGCCCGGCTTGCGGGAAAAGACACGGCGCGAACGTCAAATCGCGAACCGAACTATTCCTGCTCGTCGTCGCCCGCGGTCTTGGCGGCAGCCAAGGCCAAGTCGCGTTGTTCGATCTTGGCCACTGCATTAATGCGGCGGGTGATCTGTCGGCAAGTGGCATTCGCGGACCGCCAGACGGGGTCGCGGCGGCGTTGCTTCTCTTCGACGCCGGCGGCATCCAGCTTGCCTTGAACGGCCGCCAATTGATCCTTGGCGAACTTGAGCTGTCGTTCCAAGATGTTTCGATCCAGACCCATGTGACTCTATCCCGTTTGGTGGAGGTGGTTTGCGACCTCCGGTGAATGCCGTTATTCGGATGGTTCTGCTTCCGCAGGGGCGGCATTCTTGCAGGAAACGCGGCCGGGATCAATTCAAGCCCGCAGGTGCCGATTCGTTGGTAGTGTCCTAATTTGATTTGAGGACCGATATGAGTCGCCTTGACGCCCATGCAATGAAAATGAGGTTACCAGTGCAATAGATAATTCTCTTTTCTCCCTGCCAATTGAACGCTGCATACACGACCCCCGCCAGCATGAGAAGGATGATCGCACTCGTGCCAACGACCCGTTGCAGCTTGTCTGACATCACGTCACCGTATTTTACAGGTCTTCAAAAGTCCAAAGCCTATTGGTCAGTCGACTCATCGTGGCACTTTGACGTGTTTCATGGCTCGGCCACGCTGGCGGCAGCGGCAGAAGCCGGACTCTAACGCACCGTTGCGCGTACTCCTTAAGGCACGTATGAGCCAGAAAACCCTTGAGCGCGGCAGCCGATTCGGAGACGATGGCCTATGCGGATCCTTCCTTCCGACGGGTAAGAACACAACGAACTCGTCGCGAGGAGCTCCCCCCTTCAACGCGAGACCAGTTTTCAGCCCCGCCAAGAACAGCGCGACTTCAGAACTGGCGCTGCGGGCTACCATGTTGAGACTCAGCCGCATCGATTCTGTGCAACGGAGATTGAGATGACTGTGTGCCGGAACATCTTTCAACTGCAGATCGCCTGCATGCTCGCGTGGGCGTTGGCCGCCGGCAATGGCTTTCAGGCACAGGCCGACGATGATTCGACATCGGCAGTCGAGGCAGAGCAGGGCGATCTGTACAGACAGCGGATTCTCGAATCGGCCCCCGTCGCCTGGTGGCGGCTTGATGAGACCGCGGGGAGCCAGAGTGTTCGCAACGCCATCGACGAAACACTCTCGGGGGCGGTGCATGGCAATCTTCAATTGCAGTCGGCGGGTCCGCGTCCGTCGGAGTATCCCGACTTCGCATCCGGCAACACGTCGCTGCTGCTCACCGGCAACAGCCAGTACATCGTTGTCGACGATCCCGGCGAGCGCAGCCCGCTCGACTTCGGTAACGGAGACGAACTGACGCTCGAATGCTGGATTCGCATGGAAGGACCACCGTCGGGGAGCTACCCGTACCTCATCTCCAAGGGACGCACGCACCGAGAAGGAATGGGCATCCGCAACCAGAACTACTCACTGCGTCTGGCGACCGGCGGCGGGGGGCCGTTCATCAGCTTCTTCTTCTGCGACAGTGAGACCGAAACCGAAGGGAGCGACATCAAGGACGAAGGTCATCGCTGGACCTCTTCCGCCGCCGTTCCGATGGATGGGGGTTGGCATCATGTCGCCATTACCTTTCACTTCGGCGAACCCGATCAGTTCAAGGGCTACATCGACGGTCGCGCGGTCGACGGCAAGTGGGACATGGGAGGGCCGACGACACTCGAACCCGTGCAGGACGACGACCAACTCTGGATCGGGTCGGCCATGCAGGGGCGATCGTCGTTTACGGGGAACATCGACGAAGTCGCCATCTACCGCCGTGCGCTCACGCCGGAAGAGATCGCGAGCCATTACCACGTCAACCTTGCGGAAGCCGAGTATGCCGTCGGCAAGATTTGCGACGACGAAGTTCCTGATGATCGCGTGCGTGTCGAGATCATGGAGCAAGTCCCCGTCCAGCGGTCGTGGAACTTTCGCATGCAGCAGCCGGAGCATGTGATCGACCTCGATGTTTTTGCGCTCAACGAGATTCCGCGCACGTACAACGATCGTGGACTGATTGAAGAACGAACGATCCCGATGCTTGTCCACATGACGAGCCGAGTCGAGTTCGAGGCTGGCCGCTACGAGTTCCTGCTTCGCTCGCTCGACTCCGCGAGACTGTACGTCGATGGCGAACTCGTCGGCGAGACGGAGTTCATGTCTTTGAGTGGCGATGCCCATCACGAGTTGTACGACATCACGGAAACGCCACTCGATCTGCTGTCGATCCCCGCTGCCCATGAAGAAGCCAAAGCAGTATTGGACCTGTCAGAGGGGCCGCACGTCATCTCTGTCTATCGCCTGCTCGGCAATCCGGGACATGGGCAGTATCTCGGCGAGATCTCGCTCGGCGTGAGCCCCGTCGCTGCTGAAACGTCGGAGGCGACGGGACCAACGATGTTTGTGGCTCCGGTGCGTCAGTTGCCCTTCACCGATGCCGGCTGGCTGCAGTTTGTTCAAGAAGAACGCCTGTTGCGCCGCCGTGTCGAGCAGCAGCAGCGGCTCGCGGTCTCGGAAGGAGAGAGCGCCTACTGGGAACAGCGTCATCAATACGCACGCGAACACGCGCCACCGGCTGTCGAAGTGCCGACACTGGAGGATGCGTCGGCGGCCAACAACGAAATCGATGCGTTCATCAACGATCAATTGCATGCCGCCGGACTGCGACCGCTGCCGTTGACGCCGGACGATGCCTTCCTCCGCAGGCTGAGTCTCGACGTGGTGGGGCGCATTCCGACTCTTGAAGAAATCGACCTCTTCTTCGCCGACCCGCCGAACGAACGACGTCGCCTGGCGATCGATCGCTATCTCGCCAGTGATGAATGGGCTGACCATTGGGTCGGCTACTGGCAAGACGTGCTGGCGGAGAACCCCGGTCTGACGAAGCCCGAACTCAACAACACCGGGCCGTTCCGCTGGTTCCTGTATGAGGCCTTCGTCGACAACCGTCCTCTCGATCAATGGGTGTCACAACTGATCTCGCTGGAAGGGAGCGCGGAGTTCGGCGGTCCCGCGGGATTCGGCATGGCGACACAGAACGATGTGCCGATGGCGGCCAAGGCCCACGTGCTGGGGACGGCTTTCCTCGGTGTGCAGATGCGCTGCGCCCGCTGCCACGATGCCCCCTATCACGACATCTTGCAGCAGGACTTGTTCGCCGTCGGTGCGATGCTTGGTCGCGGCCCCATCACGATTCCCGGCAGCAGCAGTGTGGCGGTCGGTCCTGGAGGACGTGTGCCATTGGTGCAGGTGTCGCTCACGCCGGGTTCCGCCGTCGCTCCCGAGTGGCCGTTCGCCGCGCTGCTCGATGAGAACTCGCTGGACCTGCCCGACTGGATGGTTAGGCATCCCGGCGACACGCGCGAAGAACTCGCGTTGTGCATCACGCATCCGGCCAACGCACGCTTTGCGGGAGTGATCGTCAATCGCCTGTGGCAGCGCTACATGGGACGGGGCATCGCCAGTTCCGCCGACGACTGGGAACTTGCCGAGATTTCGCATCCCGAATTGCTCGACTGGCTGACTCGCGAACTGATCGTATCCGGATACGACCTGAAGCATGTGGCCCGACTGATTCTCGCATCTCACACCTATCAGCGACTCCCCGTCGCCGATCAAGGCGCGGAGAGTCGCGAGGAATCGGCCCTCTTCGCCGGTCCCGACCGCAGACGCATGTCGGCCGAGCAGTTGGTCGATTCCCTCTTCACGGCGGCCGGCAAGTTGTTCGAGTCCGAAGAACTGACGATGGATGCCGACGGCAAACAACCGGAAGACCGCTTTCTGCATATGGGTCATCCGACACGGGCGTGGGAGTTTGTGGCCGTCAGCAACGAACGGGACCGCCCGGCACTCGGACTGCCGGTGGCACAAAGCGTGATTGATCTCTTGCAGGCTTACGGCTGGCGTCAGCAACGGCAGGATCCACTGACGGAGCGCGACGACGCCCTCACCGCGTTGCAACCGATGTCGCTGGCTTTCGGCACCATGTCGGCCAGCTTGATCGACGTTTCGGATGATGGCGCACTCATCGACCTGGCCACGCGGGAACAATCTGTCGGAGAACTTGTCGATCAACTCTATCTGCGATTCCTCACGCGATTGCCGTCATCGGAAGAGCGTCTGGCTTACGTGGAGTTGTTATCCGAAGGCTACGAAGACCGCGTGGTTGCGGGCCCCGACGATGTTCCTCCGCGACGCATCCATCGGTCCCCTCTCACATGGCGGAATCATCTCAACGACCGGGCGAACACGTACGCAATCGAACGCGAACGCGACGTCGAAGCCGGCGACACCCCCAGCATACAGCTCGCCCCCGACTGGCGCTCCCGCCTCGAAGACTCAGTCTGGGTGCTGATGAACACACCAGAGTTCATCTTCGTACCGTGATCGTTACGAACGAACGCCATCCTTCGATGGGTGGCGTTTTTGTTGCGCGACGTGGTCCGCCGAAACACCGCACGGCTTGGTTTTGTCAACGCGAGCGTGGGAGTCGTTCGTCCGGTGGCACCTTGAAGACGGGCACCCTACTACGGCCAGGCGCGTTTCGGGCCGACTGCTTGAACTGCGGTGACTGGCTCCTTAGCATCGAGCCAGAATCAAGCATCATTGATCCCTTTTCTGTCACCATCAGCCTCGCAGTGTGTTATGTCGAACGCGATCGAATCTGTCCTGCACGAAACTCGCAAGTTCCCGCCCCCTGCCGAGTTTGCCGCGAAAGCCCGCATTAACAGCGAAGAGCAATACCAGGAGATGTGGAACCGTGCGAAGGACGATCCCGCCGGCTTCTGGGGCGACCTGGCTCTGACGGAGCTGGATTGGGTCGAGCCCTTTCAGACCGCCATGCAGGGGAAGATGCCCGACACTCAATGGTTCGTTGGTGGCAAGCTGAATGCTTCGTCGCAGTGTCTCGATCGACACCTCAAGACCTGGCGGAAGAACAAGGCAGCCATCATCTGGGAAGGGGAGCCGGGGGATGTTCGCACCTTTACCTATCAACAACTGCATCACGAGGTCTGCAAGTTCGCCAATGTTCTTAAAGGCTTGGGCATCGAAGCGGGTGACCGCGTCACGCTCTACATGCCGATGATTCCCGAACTCGCGATCGCCATGCTGGCCTGTGCCCGCATCGGAGCGACGCATTCAATCATCTTTGGCGGCTTCAGTGCCGACGCCATTGCCGATCGCAACAACGATGCCCAGTCGAAGCTGGTCGTCACTGCCGACAGTGGCTGGCGGCGTGGGAAGGAAGTCCCGCTCAAGGCGAACGTCGACGCCGCCTGCGACAAGTCTCCCAGTGTGCAGAAGGTCGTCGTCGTTCGCCGCACTGGGACGGAGGTCGAAATGAAGTCGGGCCGCGACCTGTGGTGGCACGATCTGATGCACGAGGCCTCCGCCGACTGCGAGGCGACGGCCGTCGATAGCGAGCATCCGTTGTTCATTCTTTACACATCGGGGTCGACGGGCAAACCGAAGGGAGTGCTGCATACGACCGCCGGCTACATGCTCGGCACTCAAATGAGCACCCGCTGGGTCTTCGACTTGAAGGACGAAGACACCTACTGGTGTACGGCCGACATCGGCTGGGTGACGGGTCACAGCTATATCGTCTACGGCCCTCTCGCGAACGGTGCCACTGTGCTGATGTACGAAGGCGCGCCCAACTGGCCCGATGAAGGTCGCTTCTGGGAGATGATCGAACGTCACCAGGTCAACATCTTCTACACCGCGCCGACGGCGATTAGGGCGTTCGTGAAGTGGGGCGATCAATGGCCACAGAAGCACGACCTGTCATCATTGCGATTGCTGGGGACCGTGGGTGAGCCGATCAACCCCGAAGCGTGGATGTGGTATCACCGCACGATCGGCGGCGAGCGTTGTCCCATCGTCGATACGTGGTGGCAGACCGAGACCGGCGGCATCATGATCTCGCCTTTGCCGGGCATCACCGCAACCAAACCAGGTTCATGCACCAGACCTTTGCCGGGCGTGGTCCCAGCGATCGTCACCGAGCAGGGGGAACCCCTGGGGCCGAATCAAGGGGGGCTGCTGGTGATGAAGCAGTCCTGGCCTTCGATGCTCCGCACGCTTTACGGCGACCACGAGCGGTATAAGGATGTCTACTTCAGTAAGATTGAAGGCTGTTACTTCGCGGGCGACGGTGCCCGGCAGGATGAAGATGGCTACTACTGGGTGATGGGCCGCGTCGACGATGTGCTCAACGTTGCGGGCCATCGGCTTTCGACAATGGAAGTCGAGTCGGCCCTGGTGTCGCACCCACTCGTGGCGGAAGCCGCCGTCGTCGGGTTCCCACATGAGATCAAGGGAGAAGGGATCTGCTGCTTCGTCATCCCCAAGGGCTCGACGCCGGACGACTCGGTGAAGAAGGAACTGATCCAGCACGTCCGCCAGCAGATCGGGGCAGTGGCGACCCCCGATCAGATTCGGTTCACAAACGCGCTGCCGAAAACGCGGTCGGGGAAGATCATGCGTCGCTTGCTGCGCGACATCGCCGGCGGCAAGGAAGGACACCAGGACACGACAACGCTGGAGGACTACAGCGTGCTGGCAAAACTTCGGGAGCAAGATGAGAGCTGACGCCGATGGAGACAAGTAACGAACCGCATTCAACAGACGGCTCGGCGACCGAAGTGACTGATGAGTCAGCGAGTGACCCCGGCAGTCTTCAGTCGGTCGCTCTGGGTGGATTCGTCGGCATTCCCATCGGTGCCGTGTTCGGTGCCGCCACCTGCTTCATGACCGGGATGTGGGATGAACTTTGGCAGGGAGTCCGATGGGGAGCGATCGCTGGATTCGTCGTTGGTTCGTTGACGATTCTGCTGGATCGCGCGCGAAACGGTCCCAAGGAACAACAGGTGATCGCCTCAAGAGTCGGAATGGTGATCGGCCTGGTTCCGACGGTATTCGTCGTGATGCGCATCGGCCAAGGGGCGAAGATCTTACTTCTGATCGGGGCTGTATTCATTGGACCAGCAATCGGGCTCATGATCGGCGCATTCTTCGATCGCGCGATCGACGAATGGAGAAACCGCAGCAAGGCGACCGCCGTTCTGTTCACCGCGCTGGGCATCGGAATTTGCGGGTTGCTGATTTCGTGGATCGACTCATCAGCCTACGGCGTCTCGGAGAAAGAAATCGAACTCGCAGTGAGAGATATGGTGAGTTCACGCTGGCGACACGACCCGGACATGGAGGAAGCTGTGATTCAAAACATCGTCGTCGTTCGCAACGGCCGCCGAAACTACTTGGGAACCTTTGACGCAACGCTCGGCGCCGAGACAATCCCGTTTGGATTTGCTGCCGAGAATGTGGGGGACGACGTCTTTCTGGAATGGCAGTCGATGGTCGAGTGAATTGCGATAATCCCTGGCAAGTCCGCATCTCTACGCCGACGTTTGCGCATATCGCCTGTGGTTTGATGCTCTTCCGGCAGTGTGGTGTCGCCTGCGTTTACAACCCTCGCCCCCCTCGCCACAATTCATGCGTGCCGGTTGATGGTTGACACTGTCACCGCCGGCCCTTTCGCATTATCCGCAATCACTGCTCGGTAACATCGATGATGAAACAACTTTCGCTCGGAATCGCTCTCCTCTTGTCCCTGGCCACGTTCGTGCCCGGATCGGCTCGGGCCCTCGACCTCGAACCGGGGGACAGGGTCGTCCTGATCGGCAACACTCTCGCCGAACGGATGCAGTATCACAGCCATTGGGAAACACTCCTGCATGCGAGGTTCCCCGAGCATCAACTCGTGGTGCGCGACCTCGGCTGGTCGGCCGATGAACTGACGCTCCGTCCGCGCTCGCAGGCGTTCGACGACCACGGCCATCGCCTCGAAGATCACAAGCCCGACGTTATTCTGGCGTTCTTCGGCTTCAACGAATCGTTCGATGGGCCGGAAGGACTCGACCAGTTCAAACGCGACCTGTTGAGCTTCGTGCAACAGACCACGACCACGGCTTACAACGGCGAGAATCCGCCGAAGCTGGTCCTCGTTTCGCCCATTGCTAACGAAAACCTCCCGGCACGCGACATCCTGGCAGGCGACTGGAACAACACGAACATCGAGCTTTACACCACCGCGATGGGTGAAGTGGCCGAGGAGTTGGGAGTCGAGTTTATCGATCTCTTCACTCCGAGCGTGCCGATGTATGACGCAGCCGAACAGCCCCTCACGTTCAACGGCATTCACTTGAACGACGCCGGTTATCAACACCTCGCTCCGATTCTTGACGAGGCCCTGTTCGGGCCGGCTCCGACCTATCGCTGCGATCTCGAAGCGTTGTACGCCGAGGTCCAGGAAAAGAATCTGCAGTTCTTCTACGACTACCGAGCGGTGAACGGCTTCTACATTTATGGTGGACGCAAGGATCCCTTCGGCACCGTCAACTTCCCGCGTGAGTTCGAAGTGCTGCGAGAGATGATCGCCAACCGCGATGAGCGCATCTGGCAAGCCGCCGTCGGTGAAGAGTTGGTGGCCATCGACGATACGGGACTGCTCGATTTCACGCCGATCGACACGAATTACGGCAACGAAATTCAGCTCACTCCGCCGCAAGAGGCTCAACAGACGTTTACGCTCGCGGAAGGTTTCGAGGTCAGCCTCTGGGCTTCGGAAGTCGACTTCCCCGATCTCGACAACCCGG
The DNA here is from genome assembly GCA_942492405.1 of uncultured Planctomycetaceae bacterium. GTDB lineage: Bacteria > Planctomycetota > Planctomycetia > Planctomycetales > Planctomycetaceae > JANNSB01. The sequence continues at coordinate 150,540 of CALOES010000013.1, read as the reverse complement.
TGCAGTTCGCGTTCGATCCCCAAGGCCGCATGTGGGTCACCACGATGCCTTCGTACCCCATGTACCTGCCCGGTCATCCCGTGGATGACAAAGTCTTGATCCTCTCCGACGCCGACCGCGACGGCATGGCCGACACTCAGATCATCTTTGCCGACGGTCTGCATGTTCCAACTGGCATCGAACTCGGTGACGGCGGTGCCTATGTCGCTCAGCAACCGAATCTGATGTTCCTGCGCGACACCGACGGCGACGACATTGCCGACGAACGCGAATATGTCCTGCATGGATTCGATTCCGCCGATTCACACCACTCGATCAGTGCGTTCGAGTGGGGGCCTGGCGGCGAACTCTACTTCCAGGAAGGGACATTCCATCACACACAAATCGAAACTCCCTACGGCCCCGAGCGCGTCGCGAATGCCTCGGTTTTCCGTTACGAACCACGACAGGAAAAGGTCGATATCTTCGTCTCCTACGGCTTCGCCAATCCCTGGGGGCATGTGTTCGATCATTGGGGACAGGACTTCGTGGCCGATGCCTCCGGTGGTGCGAACTACTTCGCGGCCGCCTTCTCCGGCGATGTCGATTACCCGCGAAAGCACCCGGGACTGCAGCAGTTTCTCGAAAAGCAATGGCGTCCCACGTGCGGCTGCGAGATCGTTTCGAGCCGACACTTTCCGGATGAGATGCAAGGCGATTACCTGCTGAACAACTGCATTGGTTTTCAGGGCGTGCTGCAGTACCGCTTTCGCGATGATGGCTCGGGCTTCGTCGCGGAGCCAGTCGAGCCGCTGCTGCGGTCGTCGGATCCGAACTTCCGACCGGTCGATCTGCAGTTCGGTCCCGATGGCGCCCTCTATGTCCTCGACTGGTACAACCCGCTCGTGGGCCACATGCAGCACTCACTGAGGGATCCCAACCGCGATCACAACCACGGCCGTATCTGGCGGATCACCTATCGCGATCGTCCGCTCGTTGAGCCGGCTCTCATCGCGGGACGCCCGATTCCCGAACTGCTGGAACTCCTCAAGGCTCCCGAGATTCGCACGCGGTATCAGGTGCGTTCGGAACTGCGGAACCGGGACACAGCCGAAGTGGTGGCCGCTCTCGACGCCTGGACGGCGGGAATGAATGCCGACGACTCCGAACAGGCTCATCACCTGCTTGAAGCGTTGTGGGTTAAGGAGCATCACAACGCCATCGACGAAGAACTGCTGGACCGCGTGCTGCAGTCGAGCGACTTCCGGGCACGCGCGGCAGCGACGCGCGTCCTCTGTTATTGGCGGGACGGCGTCGATGCGCCTTTGGTGAGGTTGCAATCGCTGGTGAACGACGAGCATCCCCGCGTGCGTCTGGAGGCGGTGCGGGCTCTCAGTTTCTTCGACTCACAGGATGCCCTCGACATTGCCGTCGAGTCACTGCTCTACGATCAGGACGGCTACCTCGAGTACACACTGCAGGAGACGATGACGACGCTCGAAGGGCGACTCGACTAGTCGCTGCGTCACGATTCGCCAGTTGCGCTCTGAATGCATTTCCGACAATGTGAGATTGTTTCTTCCATTGTCGTACTCCCGGAGTTTGGACCAACTTCAAACGCTCGTCTGCATTCGCAAGAATCTCGATGGCTTCCGCCGTTGAGCCTTGTTGGTGCAGATGCAAGGCAAAGAATGTTGCGCCATCGACGAACTCTGTCGGATTCACGCCCCTGACACCAAGGTTTGAACACAACTCATTCAATCTGTTCCAATAATCTCGGATCGATTCCGTGCGATTGGAATCGAATAACTTGTCAATCGCTTTTTTGTTGATTTGAATCATTGACGTTCGGTATTGCCACTTTTGAATCTTCCCCCCAGCAAGCCAGGAATCCACGTCCGACTTCAAGGTGGCCAACAGTCTCAACGCTTCATCGACCGACCGCTCCTGAATGATCCGGCACATTCTTTCGATGAACTCGATCTCACGTTTGCTGCGATTCATTCAGTTCTCTCGAAAAGGATTCGTATCACCCCTCCGCCGCACTTCCGCGAACGTCAATGGCGTCTTGGCATCACTCGCCACGGTGGGCAATAGAAGATTGAACACCAGCGACAGCACGATCGACAGGCCGAAGCCGATGGGCCAGAACCAGACGGCGAACCATTTATCAAACTGGGTCATCAGGCCGAGCGTAATGGCCGCTGCCGCCAGCGTCCCCGCGAAGACTCCCAACGTCTTTGATCGCGGGGAGAAGAGCGCCAGCACGAACACTGCCAGCAACGGCCCGCCGAAGGCCGATGTTGTCTTCTTGCCGATCGTAAAGACGTCTCCCCAGGTGCCGACGAAACAGGCGAGTATCACCGAGAGGGCGCCGATCAAGCAGACCAGCAAGCGGACGAATCTCACGTCGTCCCGTTCGTCACTCGGTTTCAAGTGAGGCCAGAGCCGATCGCGAAAATCGACGGTGATGGCCGTTGTCACCGAGTGAATGCCCGAGTCGATGCTCGACATGACTGCCGCCATCAGCGCCGCCAGAAACAATCCTGTCATCCCCGGAGGGAAATGCGTGCGGACGAACGTCGGCATCGCGCGGTCGCGATACTGGGCCGTGGCTGCCAGTTCGGGCGTCATCTGGACATCATCAGGCGACGCGAACCCCTGTAACTCCGCGGGATGATGCTGATAGTGCGCATAAAGCCCCACTCCGATAACGAGCAGGCTCGGCACCACCAGCCACATGCCCGCAAGGTTCAAGAGAAATGCCCGCTGCGACGTGCGTTCATCGCGGGCGGAGATATACCGTTGCACCGCCACCTGGTCCGCACCGAATGCCGAGACGGCCTCGAGAAAGACGCCGATCAAGATGGCCCAACTTCCGTACTCGAGTACAAGCGAAGGCGAGAAGTCGAACAGCATGTCGGGGCGGCCATCGAAGTAGGTCGAGAAGACTCCCGAGACTCCTTCCGGCTGCAAGGAGAAGATCAGTCCCAGCGCCAGCACGATCGTCAGGGCGAACACGAAGAACTGAATCACATCGGTCCACATCACGGCCCGCAGGCCGCCGAGCATCGTGTAGAGCACCGATACCACGCCGAGCGCGAAGATGAGCACGATCTGATCGACCCCCGACACACTGGCCAGCACCAGCGTCGCGGAGAATGTCGCCGACGCCATCCAGCCGATGCGGAGCAGAACGAACAGTCCGCTCGCCAGACACCGTACCGAAACATGGAACCTCTGTTCGAGGTATTCATACGCCGTCTGACAACCGCAGCGGGCATAGACAGGAATGAACACGCCGATGACGACCGGCGCCATCAGCGTGAAGGCGACCATCGACAGGCCGATCCGCAGACTGTCGCCGAATGCGACCGCGGGATACATCACGAAGCTGTTCGACGAAAAGAGGGTGGCCATCACGCTGAGGCCCACCGGGAGCATCCCCATCGACCTGCCCGCGAGAAAGAATTCATCCCGCGACTTCTGCCTGCCGAAAGCGATCCCCAGGCCGACCGTGGCCAGGAGGTAGATGCCGACGACGGCGTAGTCGAGTGGATGCATGAGAAGAGGTCGGAGGCCAAAGGTCGGCGGACATGTTCCAACACGCCGCGAGTGGATGCGGGTATTGAAGCGCATCGGGCGAGAAGTCGCAAACCAGCGATCATGCTTGGATCAAGGAGATCGACTGGAAAGCAGGGATCGAGATGGTGCTGCGTGTAGTACTCTGCGAGTGAAGGGACCGCAGATGACGCGGATTTGGCGGATCGCCGCGGGTGCGAGGAGAAATGATCGTCGCCGAGCTATCGGCTTCAGACCCGCGTCATCCGCAAGACCCGATGGTCGATCGATGGTGCGCGATGCGCGTTGCCGCGACATCAATCCGAGCTTCGCTCTGGCCAGAAAGTCACGGAGAAGGAGCGGGTGAAGGGACTCGAACCCTCGACATTCAGCTTGGGAAGCTGACACTCTACCAACTGAGTTACACCCGCACGGGTCTGCAATCTAAGCGTATCGGCGAGTCCACCGGGCATCAAGTCGCGACGCAAACGCGGCACCTCTATTCCATAAAGCTGCTGCCACTCTCGCGGATCTGCAGACAATGGACCTCCAGTCGGGCGGCGAGGTCGGGGTAGCGGTCGATGACGTTTTGTGCCTCCGCCGGATCCTCATCAAGGTTGAACAGAGCATAGGGGCGTTCGAACGGCATGCCGCGCGGTTGTTCTCGGCCGCCGGAGCCATTACCGAGCACGAGTTTCCATGGTCCCTGCCGAATCGCGAACATCCCCGCGACGGAGTGATGGATGACCGGAGCTCGCGGCGTGGCCAGCTCTTCTCCCCGCAGCAGACCGGAGAAGTCGAAACTGTCGGGGCCGGCTCCATAGGGCAAAGGTTCGCCGATGATGGCCCCCAGGGTCGCGAAGATGTCGGTCAGGCAAATCGTCTCGTCGCACTGGGATCCCGGTTCCACATGTCCTGGCCAGCGGACGAAAAACGGCACGCGGTGTCCCCCCTCCCAGATGTCGGCTTTCGTCCCGCGCCAGGGTCCATTCGAACGATGCCGATCGGCCCTGTAGGCCTGAATCGATTCATCATCGACATGATCGGGAACACTCGAATCATCAAGTCGAAAGTTAAACGAACCGTTGTCGCTGGTGACAATAACCAGCGTGGAATCAGCGATGCCGGCATCATCCAGTGCTTGGAGGACCGCACCGACGGTCGCATCGACTTGCATCACGAAATCGCCATACGGTCCCAATGCGCTTTGTCCCGCAAATCGTGAATGCGGCCAGACCGGTTTGTGAGGAGCAGTCAAAGGAAAGTAAAGAAAGAACGGCTTGTCGCCATCGGCGTGGTCCTCAATGTAGCCGGAAGCCTGTGTGACAAGGTCATCGAGACAGTTCTCAAAATCGAAGTCGGCACTGCGTTCTCCTTCTCGCACGAATCGCGGGAAGCGCAAGGCCTCCTGTGTGAGCTCAGGGAATTGCGTCAACTCTCCATTCTCGACAAATACGTACGGTGGGAAATCGAGCGAGGCCGGGATGACGAAGGAATCGAAGAATCCATGCTGTCCGGGATGGTTGGAGACTGTTCGGGAGAAGTCGAACTGCTCGCCGTCTCGGGCGAAGCCGAGTCCCAGATGCCATTTGCCGACGATGCCGGTGGCGTAACCGCAGTCTACAAGATGCTCGGGCATCGTGATCGTCTCGTCGTCGATCAATGGTTCGCCGTAGCCGTTGAGGACGCCGCTCGTGAGTCGGGTTCGCCAGCAATAGCGACCGGCAAGCAGTCCATAGCGTGTCGGTGTGCAGACGGAGGAGGGTGTGTGAGCGTCAACGAAGGTCATGCCTTCTTGAGCCAGTCGAGTGAAGTGGGGCGTGGGAATCGCCGAATCGGCATTCAGCGGCTCGACATCTCCGTATCCAAGATCATCCGCCAGAATGACGACAATGTTCGGTCGATCGTCGGCTGTGACCGAACCGACCAGGATGAAGAGGGCGAGCCATGAAACGGCGTGGCAGGATGATCGCATGATGGTCTCACGTTCTCGATATGATGCGTGCGAAAATGGGCCGTGGTGTAAACATCGTTGGTTGTCTGGCGATGGCGTGCAAGCCACTTGCGAATCGCAGTGAGCTCGAGTTCCTTTCGATGATCGTCGCACAAGGGACAGTCGGCTCCACGGTGCTCGTCGCGCTTTCACCCAAACTCCAATGGTCGCGTCGCTCATTCGCGCGCATCGCAACTCGCGGGAAGCAGTCCCGAACCAAGAAACCAGGTTCCGACGGGCGACACTCGACGGCCTGGGAAGGCCGTCGTAATGGGTTATGAAACTGCCTCTACCTACAGTGCCTCGTCGTTGAACACGATCACCGTCTCTTCGAGTCGTTCCTTGAAAGCCGCGACGCCGGACGGCGTGCATTGCGTCGCGGTGACATCGACTCGCTGCAGTTGGTTCATCCGGCTGAGAGCGGCCAGCGCCTCGTCGGTGATGGCGTTACATTCGCGCAGGTTGAGGCGCTGGAGGTTTCGCAACCCGGCCAACTGGCGGACGCCAACCACCGTGATGAGATTCCCAGACAGATCGATCTCGACCAGTTTTCGGCATTGCTGAAGTTGCATCAAGATGTCGTCGGTCACTTCCGCATGTCCCACGTAGAGTTCTTCAAGGTTGTTGAGGCGGCCGACTTCCTGCAGTCCGTAGCCGATCGCCGTTCCCGAGGCCGACAGAATCCGCAGCCCGCTGAACTGCTCCGACAAACTCCGTAAAGGCCCTCCGGTCAACAGGGCATTGCCATCGATCCGGAGAACCTGCAGGTCTTCGTACTCGGCCACGATATTGAAGACTCCGTCCGTGATGGACGTGCTGCTCAGGTTGATTTCCTGCAGGCCAAGCCCGGTGATCTCGCGGATACCGGTCTCGTCGATGTTGCGGTTGTGATCGAGCGCCAGCGACGTCAGGTGTTCGCAATCATTGAGCTGCGACAATCCCTGGCTGGTGATCCGCGTTTCGGACAGGTCGAGGCGTTCGAGGTCGGGGAAACTCCCCAAGTACTGCAACCCATAGTCAGAGATCGAGCCTCCCCGCAGGTCGAGTTCGGTGATCCCAGTCAGAACGGCCGGCGACTCGGCAAGCTGCTCGAGGTCGATATCCGTTCGCTCCCGAGGTGACTTCGCCAGAAACGCGGCCAACACCTCTTCGGGCGTGGGAGGTGGTGTTGGCTCGGGGGAGGTTGGCGCTCCGTTTCCCGATTCCTCTCCGGCCACCGGGGTTCCGACTTCGGGAGGCCGACTCAGTTCCGAGTCGACGACTTCTGCCGGTTCTTCCTCCTCCTGCCCCAGGGAATTCAAGGCATCGCAGCCGACAAGGGCCGCGAACGGCAGGCACATCAGAAAGCCCAATAATCGCTTCATCAAGTTCGACATCACACATTCCTCTCGACGGAATCAGACTGGGAATGAAGGGAAGAGAACGGAATTGAAATGGAAGAATCACTGAGGATATCGATCCGATTCCGGCTTTGCAGGTCAAGATCGGCACGGCCGATCGCGGATCGAGGGCGTTACAAGAATCGCGTCAAGTAGCAGCTTGACGGGTGCGGAACGGCGCGGTTAGTATCTCACTACGCAATTTTCACTCCTGGATATTGCGTTGTCACCGCGAGTTCCGATGTCCAACGTGCAGAACCATCTCAGCCTGAATCCTTGTCGCTGTCGGGGCGGCAGGTTTTGGTACGGCTTTGGTTTTTTTGCCTGGACGGACGGGGCCGGGTGACGGGGATGGCGTAATGCCAACTGCGACACACGACACAAGGCCCTGAAGTCCCAGCGATTTCAGGGCCTTTGTTTTTTGAGGATCCGTAGCGGAACTCGTGAGAGTTCCGAACAGCATCGCATCGGAAGTCTCACGACTTCCGCTACTCACTTAGCAATCAGGAATCACCAATGATCGTTGTCATGAAGCCCGGCTCCACGCCGGAAGCTGTTCGCCAGATGGTGGCCCGTGTCGAATCGATGGGCCTGAAGGCCCACGTGATCGAAGGGACAAACCGCACCGTCATCGCCGCTGTCGGCGAAAAACGAAACGGCGAACGCGAGACTCTCGAATCGTACGAAGAAGTCGAGAAGGTCGTCCCCATTCTCGCTCCGTACAAGGTCGCCAGCCTCGAAACCAAACCCGAACCGACCACGATTCAGGTGCTCGACCTCAAGATCGGCGGAGGCCACATCGGCGTGATTGCCGGCCCCTGCTCGGTCGAAAGCGAAGAGCAGATCATGGACTCGGCCCGTAAGGTAAAAGCCTCCGGCGCGAAAGGCCTTCGCGGCGGAGCCTTCAAACCGCGAACCAGCCCCTACTCATTCCAGGGGATGAAAGAGGAAGGACTGAAGTTGCTGGCCGCCGCCCGCGCGGAGACTGGACTGGCCGTCGTCACCGAAGTCATGACGCCTCAACATGTCGACATGGTGGCCGACTACGCCGACGTGTTGCAGATCGGTGCCCGCAACATGCAGAACTATCATCTGCTGCAAGCGGTCGGCGAGGTGCGGAAGCCCGTACTCCTCAAGCGCGGTCCTTCTGCCACGATCGACGAGTTCCTGCTGGCCGCTGAATACGTTCTCGACCAGGGAAATCAGGAGGTTATTCTTTGTGAGCGCGGTATTCGTACTTTCGAGGCGCACACCCGGTTCACACTTCCGCTGGCCACGGTCCCCTACTTGCATGAGCGGACCCACCTGCCGGTCGTCGTCGACCCGAGTCACGGGACCGGGATTGCGTCGCTGGTCGCGCCGATGTGTACGGCGTCAATCGCCTGTGGTGCGGATGGACTGATTATCGAAGTCCATCCCGACCCCCACAAAGCGATGAGCGACGGAGCCCAGTCCTTGACCCCCGAAGCCCTGGCAAGTGCGCTGGCTCAATGCCGCAAGGTCGCCGAGGCACTGGGGCTGAGCATGTAACGAAAGAGCCGCGCTCGCAGTCAGCGGGCGCGGCTCTTGTCATGTTGATCGTGTGTCGGCTTTCTGCTTGCGCGGCGGGCTAACGCGACGCTTCCAGCTCGAGATGCTGGCAGACGCGAGCCACGAGGGCGTCGATTTCGAACGGCTTTTGCACAAAGTCGTCGGCACCGGCGGCGTAGAGTTCCTCGATCTTGTCCGACTCGACCATTCCGCTAATGCAGATGATCTTGACGGCGTCGAGGGTTCCATCACCCCGCACCCTTTGGCAGACTTCCTTGCCGTTGATGTCGGGCAGCATCACATCGAGCACGATGACATCGGGACGATATTCACGCACGAGCATGCCGGCATCGAAGCCGTTATTGGCGGTGCGGACGTCAAAACGTCCATCCGCCAGCATGCCATCGGTGATGAGATCGACAAGATCGAGGTCGTCGTCGACGATCAAGGCCTTGCGTTTGCCGCTTTCGAGGGCATCGGTGGGGATGCCGTTGTCCTTCATGAACTTATAAAGGACGTCGCGCGGAATGCGACGAAAGCGCGAGCCGGGGACGCGAAATCCCTTGAGCTGTCCGGAGTCGAAACACCGGATAATTGTTTGTTGCGATACGTTACAAATCTTTGCAGCTTCACCGGTTGTGAAAACGGTTTTCATAGTGCGTTCCATCCCTTGAAACGGCCGCCAGGCCCGGCCGCGGCACCTAGATTCATCCTTGAACGAAAACCTCGACCAGAATCGCCGGGGGAGAGGACACCATTCCCTCTAAAGAAACCGCGTCCTCTGCGGCAAATCATCCATGATTGAGACCCGGCCTGAGCCGTTATCTCCCGACATCCTCAATCCTCAGTGACGAGTCATGTCGTGTAACGTTGGGAATTGTACGCATTCTGTGAATCTGGTCAACATGGGTTTTCTGCGTGCGATGGCGAGGGAGTGGGGGAGTTTGAACTTGGAAGTGAGAAGTCAGACGTGTGAAGAAGTGTGAAGTGGATAAGACGTGGAAAACTCAACACGTTGGGCTTTGGGACAACGAGGCCGACGGCAACGCCTGCAATCCGCGGGGCGAGGAATCCAAGAACTAAATGCATACCCTGTTGCGATTTCCCATTCGGCTCCTCAAGATCCCACTTCAAACTTCAGACTTCTCAATTCAAACTTGCCAGGCATGCCTTCCGAAGATCCGACCGCGGTCGAAACGAGCTTTCGCCAGGAAGTGGCGCAGGGCCAGCGCTTTGAGTTCGGGAAGAACTGGCAGGCCTTTTTGCAATCAGTCGACGAACGACGCATCTCGCTGGCCAAGGATTCGCTCGAGGAAATGCTGCGAACCGATCTGAAAGAGAAGTCCTTCCTCGATGTCGGCTGCGGCAGTGGACTCTTCTCCCTCGCGGCACGTCGCCTCGGAGCGGAAGTCACTTCGTTCGATTTCGATCCGCATTCGGTGGCCTGCGCTCAGGAACTGCGCAAACGATTCTCGGCCGAGGAGCAGTGGCACATCGCGGAAGGGTCGGCACTTGATGAAGCCTATCTCGAAGCGCTGGGGGAGTTCGATGTCGTCTACTCCTGGGGTGTGCTGCATCACACGGGACGCATGTGGCAGGCACTCGACAATATCCACCGCCGGGTCGCCAAAGGCGGCCTTCTCTATATCTCACTCTACAACGATGAAGGACTCGCCTCGCAACTCTGGACGAAGGTCAAGCGGTTCTATTGTTCCAGCCCCGTCGGAAGAGCGATCGTCATTGGAGTCTTCGTGCCGCTCTTTGCCGTGAAGGCCGCGATCCAGTGCGTCGTCCGCATGCGAAACGTCTTCGCCGACTACGCTCAGACTGCTCGGGGCATGTCGATGTTCCGCGACTGGATCGACTGGCTCGGCGGTTACCCCTTCGAGGTTGCCAAGCCCGAAGAAGTGCTGGCCTTTATGCGCGTGCGAGGCTTCGAGCTGGAGAACCTCAGAACGACCAACCGCATGGGCTGTAATGAGTACGTCTTTCGCCGCGCGATGTAGTTACGACTCACACATTCGCCACAGCGCAAGTCCGCAAGCAGGGGTAAACATTCCGTCAAAGCCGTGCGTTACGACTTCCTCGCTGACGCGTCGGGTTACCATAAGGACATTCGCTCAGCCATGTGCGGTCGATTTACATTGCGATTGACGCCCGGGGAATTGCAGGAGGTCTTCAACCTCTTTCGCGAACCGGAGTTCACGCCGCGTTACAACATCGCGCCGACACAGTCGGTGGCCGTCGTTCGCGGCACCAAGCAAGGGAATGAACTCTCGATGCTGCGCTGGGGGCTGATTCCGTCGTGGGCCAAGGATGTGAAGATCGGGGCCAGCCTGATCAACGCCCGCAGCGAAACTGTCGCGACCAAGCCGGCATTTCGATCAGCCTTCAAACGCCGGCGCTGCCTGATCCCCGCCGACGGCTTCTACGAATGGAAGAAGACCGGCCCCAAGACGAAGCAGCCGTTCTACATCGGCCTAAAGCAGCAGCGTCCCTTCGCGTTCGCCGGTCTCTGGGAATGCTGGACGGCTCCTGAGGGAGGGACGATCGAGTCGTGTACGATCATCACGACCGAGGCGAACGACGCGCTGCAGGAACTGCATCACCGGATGCCCGTCATCCTCGATGAAGACGACCGTGCTGCGTGGCTCGATCCCGAGGTTCCGTCTGAGGCTCTCACGTCGCTGCTGGATCCCTATCCGTCCGCAGAGATGCTCACCTTCCCCGTCGGCACGCTCGTGAACAAAGCATCGAACGACACCCCCGACTGCCTCCGCCCCGCCCCCAAGGAACCAGGCTCGCTGTTCGACTGAAACGAGCCGCGCACGCTGTCAGCGGAATTCGCGTGGATCGAAGTTTCCACCTACTACGTGCGCGGCTCACGGAACCCACTCGATTGTTCCTTCCAGCATTCCGGGGAGCCATTCAATCGTGTCGATGTGTTCCTGGATGAACCGCACGGCCCCTGAGCGGAAACCACAAAGCATGCCCCCTCGTTGATTACTCCCCAGTCCCGTCGTTGCCCCCGAGCGGTTGACCCCCAGGCGTGCCTCGGCGAAAGGCACCTCTTGAGTCGGATCCATCCAACAGACGGCATCGAGTCGCTCGGCAACGAGCATTAGATTGGCGCTGTGAGGGCCGAAGGCATCGAGACGCGTTCCCTCGCTCCCGTCGAATGCGCACGTCGCTCCCTCGACGACCGTGTATGTCGTCTCGCCGGGGCCGAGTGCTGCTGATGGAGACTGATACACCGGCACATCGACAGTGTGAAATGCCTGGTTGTGAGCACTGTCCCACGGTTCGTCGAGCCGAATCTCCGCATAGAGTTCGTCATGGCCAAGATACGGCAACAGCAGCACTCGCCAACTGTGCAATGGGATCCCGTGATCGTCGACCGTGTATGCCGGCGGCAACGTCCCATGTTGTTTTTCGTAGAGCAGCATTGCGATGACAATGCGAAACATGTTCTCTCGGTGCATGGCCCGTGCCGGCATCTCCAGCGTATTCTGATGCCTTCCGGAAGGGGCATAGAAGACGTCTGCGACCAATTGAGATCGCATTCCGCGTGAGTGAAACTCGTCCAGCACGTCCGCTTCCACCCTCGCAACCGGATGCCCAAGCAGCCAAGCTTCGTAATCCTCATTGGCTCGACGCAATACGATGTTCCAGTCGATGCCGTAGTTGCGGCTCTGCAGAATTCTCGCGGACTCCCCACTGATGAGTTCCACTTCACCATGCGCCACGGACTGCATCACATCCAGGACGACAAGTCGATCGATCTCGCACGAATCCGTGATCGGCGCGGGGTTCGGAAGTCGATTCCATGCATTGAGCAATCGCAACCACTGCGACTCAGTCGGCTGATGCTCCAGCGAACTCCCAGCGCCGACTGCAACTGCCATCGCTTCGAAAGCAATGCCGCAACCATATTCGAAAGTGAATCCAGCGCCTCGCAGGTGTCGTCCCAGCCGCGCACACGCGACGATGTCATCAATCGCTCCGTCAACGTCACCGGTTCCGAGGCGAAACCGGGCACGGGCCTGAAGTCCTCGCACGAGCGACCGCATGCGCTGGATCTCGTGGAATCCCGCGCCTTGCGATACGGCTCCGTGTTCGGTTCGCGGAAGCGGCATTAGGAACATCGGGCGTTGCACCGCATCAACGACAACATCGAGAGTGGTCGAATTCCGATCGAGCCAATCGGCCATCATCGGTAGTTGTTCAAGCGTCCAGGGCTGTTCCAATTGGTCGTTCAGCTCATACTTGAACGTTTCGGCCGACATCCCCGGCGGCAGACGCCCCGCTGCCTCCTCGGCATCGACGTAGTCATACAAAACGCTTAAAGGATCCTCACACGTCACCGTCGGTGCGACTTGTGAATCCAGCCCCAATTGATCGTAGATCTGCAGACGCTCCTCGGGTGTCGAGTCGACAGCGACTCCCAACTCCTGAATGAGCAGTCGAAAACCGTTTTCGTCAGTCTTCATCCCCTCGACATCGCGGATACGATCGATCGCCGCGGCGTAGTCGACGCGCGTTCCATCGGCCGTCAATGGTTCGGTGATGTACGTCGTCTCGGGAGAGATCTCCAGCGGGACGTCCAAGACGTAGCTGAAATAGAAGAGCACCGTGAAGACGAAAACCAAACCGATGACAAACGCGACGATCCAGACCCAGAATCGCTGCTTCGTGAGCCACGATTTCTCGTCGATCGGATGAGCCGAGTGTGATGACATGCGGGGCCGTGCTTGTCGGGTCAAGGACTCGGCAACCGTCGAGCCGTGTCTCCCGAAAGCGTAACGCAATTCAAGGACGAATGGTTCACCAAATATAGCCGAATGAGCCGCGCACGCAGTAAGCGGAATTCGCGTCGATCGATAGTTCCGCTCACTACGTGCGCAGCTCGCCGCCGATTGATTCGCAGCGACTGATTGCCGCCGTTACGATGATGGGCATTCCGTATCCGTCATCCTCTTACCACGGACACATGCCTGCATCTCGCTTCTGCTTCCTCACGATCGTCTTGCTTCTGAGCCCCTGCGTGGTCCTCCCGGCGGACGATGTGTTTGATGACGAGTTCGCTCCCGGGCTACTCGCGACTTATACATGCGACGGCGTGTCGGTTGAACGCATTGACGTGAGTCCCGTCGTCGAATGGGCCAACGGCGTGATCGATGAAAGACTCCCCTCCGGTCCCACGCATCTCGAGTGGCGCGGGCAACTCCTCATTCGCTCGGAAGAGAACTTCCAGTTCCACGTGCACTTCGTCGGCCATGTTGAAGTCGAGATCGATGGTCAGATCATCTTGCAACAAACCAGTCCCGATATCGTTTGGGCCAGCAGCGACGATGTTCCACTGACGTTTGGATTTCGCGAGATCGTCATCCGCTATTCATCAACTGATGATGTCGGTCGTTGTGGCGTCTACTGGTCGGCCGACTCGTTCGCGCTGGAGCCGTTGCCGCATCATCAATTGTTCCTGCCTGAGCCGCGACCTGATCTGGTCAGTTACGAACGCGGGCGACAACTCTTTGCGACGCAGCGTTGCGGGCGATGTCATGGCGGTCCCGAATCGAACCTCTCGCCCGAGGCTCCTCCCCTCTTTCATGTTTCGACCGGCATCGAGCTGAGCTGGTTCGAGCAGAAGCTGAGGGGCCATGTCGCGGCCGCTGAAGAAGGTGAAGCCACCGAATCACAAGGCAGGATGCCGAGCTTCGCGTTGACCGATCACGAAGTCGAAGCCCTCACCGCCTGGTTGTGGCACATGTCGCAGCCGACGAACACGGCTTCTGTTCCCGATCCGCAGCCCGATCGCGACGACGTTCCCAGCGGCGAGGAACTGTTTCACTCCGTCGGATGTCTGGCGTGTCATCAGTTTCAGGGGCTGGGCCATGCCGACCCCTGGGATGGGGGCGATATTACCAACATCGGCCTCAAGCGTTCGCCCGAATGGCTCGCAACGTGGCTGCAACAGCCGACGCGCCTCAACCCGCAATCGGCAATGCCCGTCATTCAAATGACCCCCACCGAGCGCGGCCGGATCGTCGAGTATCTCGTCTCGTCGGTCGACACTTCGGAGCTGGCGTTTGAAGGGGACGACCTGCGTCCCCTCCCCAATCGCGATCTGGTCGAGGTGGGTCGCAAACTCTCGAAAGCACTCCGCTGCGTGAACTGTCACATCATCCCTGCTCAGCAACCCGAATGGGAAGCCATCCCCACAATGCGGGAAGGACCGATCGATTGGACACAGGGTTGTCTGACGCCACTCCCTGCATCGGAGGCAGACAACGATGACGCCGACGAAATGGCGTTACCCCGTCGCCCCGATTTCTCGACTCATTTCTCGGAAGCCGACCAGTTGGCGATTCAGTCTTATGCCGAGTCGCTGAGTGTCGCGACGAATCGATTGTCATCAATCGCCGTCGGCGAACGCTTGCTGGAGCAGAGGAACTGCCAAAGCTGTCACGATCGCGATGGCTCGCGCGGCGTTTCGGCGTGGGCGGGTCGCATCAGTCTGCGAGTCGATGAACTCGATGGGCGCAGTCAGGATCTGGTGCCGCCGAACCTGACGGCTATCGGCGATAAGCTGCGGGACGACATCATCGATCGCGCCCTCAGTGGACGCATGGAAGATCGCAGACTCCCCTGGCTCTCGGTGCGGATGCCGCGCTTCGAACACTCCGACGAAGAACTTTCGGCTCTGAGAAGTCTTCTCGTCTCTCACGACCGCATTCCAGAAGGGGCACCACGCTCATTGCAACTGGCCGACATCGCGGAGACGCAGACACCCGAGGAACGTGAACTGTTGGGGCGTTCGCTCGTCGGTGCCGGCGGCTGGTCGTGCATCGCCTGTCATCAGGTGGGGGACTATCGTCCGAAGAACGTGGCGCTCGGCACGCGCGGCTCCGACCTGATCGGCATGGGGCAACGCATGCGGCCCGAGTTCTTTCTGCGGTGGTGCCAATCGCCTCTCCGAATCATTCCCGGCATGGAGATGCCGTCGTACCAGCGTCCGGTCGAAGGGGTACTCGACAATTCACTCGACCAGCAAATGGCCGTGCTATGGGAAGCGTTGCAGAATCCCAACTTCGAGGCCCCGACGAACCCCGCCGCCGTCGAACAGTTACTGGCCGTGCAGGACGGGGAACCTCCGGTGATCGTGCGCGACGTCTTTACCGTGAGCGAAACCGACGGCGGCGGATACGTCCCCCGCAGTTTCGCGATCGGGTTCGGCAACGGACATTCACTCCTCTATGACCTCGATGAACTCGCCATCCGCGGCTGGACCTGGGGAGACTTCGCCCGTCAACGAGCCGAGGGGAAAAGCTGGTTCTGGGATCTCGCGGGAACGCCTGTGATGACGGGGTTTGTCGATGCGTGTGACATTGTGCTTGTGAATGAGGCGGCAATGACGACCCTGCTGCCGCGCATCGACGACGCCCGACGGGGCAGACTGATTGCGTATGAGACGGAACCCAATCGCGTGACGATGCATCACGAACTGCAGTTTCCCATTGGAGATGAGACAGCGACCGTTGAACTGGAGCAACTGTTCCATGTCTTTCACGCGCCTGACGATCTGCGTTTGCAAGGTTTTCGCCAAGTCATCACGTTGACCGGCCTTCCCTCGGGATGGACGCCGCAGTCGCAGCCGATGTTGCTCGAACCTCAACTGGGCCATGCGACGGTCATCCCGCTCGATTGGGAGATAGATGCCGATGTCGGGACCGCAACCTGCGAGAGGCTCTACCTGGCCAAGATCACCACGCCCCGCCTGACGCCGCAGTCGCCCGAATCGATCGATGTCGCCGGCCCGCCGGTGTTGACGCTCCCCGGGTATGTCGGTGACCGCCTGCCGTTGCCGGTGACGATCATGCCGACGGCGTTTGCAACCTGGAACGATGCCCTCGTCGTGGCGTCACTTAAAGGACACATCTATCTGGTGACAGACACCGATGGTGATGGCCTCGAAGACACGGCCAGCGTGTTCGAAGAAGGACTCTCCGCCCCGTTCGGACTGCTGGCCGATGGCGACTCGCTGCTCGTCACGCATAAGGCCGAACTCTTGAGACTGACAGACACGGATGGCGATGGACGCTGCGACCGACGCGAAGTCGTACTTGATGGCTGGGGATTCACGCATGACTATCACGACTGGGTCACCGGCCCCGCGCGGGATGGTGAAGGGCGACTCTATCTCGGTCTCGGCAGCGACTACGCCCAGAAAGAACGCGAAGAACCGGTCAGTCAATGGCGCGGCGAGATCATTCGCCTCGATGAGGGTGGTGAAGTGACATCGATCGCGGCGGAACTGCGATATCCGATCGGCATCGCCTTCGACGCCGACGATCGGCTCTTCGTCACCGATCAACAAGGGGTGCAAAACACGTTTAACGAACTCAATTACATCGTCCCCGGTGCGCGGTACGGCGTGACGGGGCGACACGATCCCGAACGGAGCGATCCCGAGATGCCTGCGGCCGTGCAGATTCCTCATCCGTGGACACGCAGCGTCAACGGCCTGTTCTTCCTGCCGACCGATGGTGCCTGGAGTGGGCATCCGTTCGCTGGACACGGTGTCGGCTGCGAGTACAACACCAACTTCCTGGTCCGCACTTCGGTGCATGAAGTCGACGGGCAACTGCAAGGGGCGTGTTACGAGTTCAGTCATATGACGTGGAACGACCCCACGACCAACATGCTCGGCCCGATCTGCGGCATGGCCACGATCGATGGCTCGATCTATGTTGGCACGATGCAAGACAGCGGCTGGCTCGGCGGCCTGAATCAAGGGCAAGTCATTCGCTTCCGACCCACTTCCGCTATGCCCAACGGCATCCGCGAAATTCGTGCCGTGCATGATGGCTTTGAGATCGAATTCCTCTCGCCGGTTGATGCGTCGACCGCGACGAGTTCCGAGAGCTATTCGCTCTCCGGCTACACCCGCGTCTGGGAGGGAACATACGCCACAGAGGATTCGGGACGTTACGCGCCAGAGATGGATGAGATCACACTTTCCAGCGATCGAACGATTGTCCGCATCAGATGCAACCCGCTGAAGGAGGGATTCGTCTACGACATTGGATGTGCCGGCGTGCTGGACGCTACCGGCGAGGCCCTCTTCCCCAATGTGGGGTTCTACACGATGAACCGGGTGCCGATGGAGTGAGAGCGTTACGTGCGAGATCATCCCGGATGCTCACAGCATCCGGGATGATGGGATCTCGTCCTCCTCAAGCCTCACGACTCAAGCCTAAGATGCCTCTCACCGCAAACATCCTCCGCTCCGCCCGCCTACATCTCCGGCGCAGCGATCCCGTGATGCGCGCCATCATCGATGATGTCGGCCCATGCACGCTCAAACCGCAACGCGACCGTTTCGCGATGCTGGTGCGATCGATCATCTCGCAACAGATCTCGGTCTCGGCTGCCCGCTCGATTCGCGAGCGTCTCGAAGCGCTCGTCGCTCCCGACTCGTTGACGCCCGAGACCTTGTTGCGGTTCGAACTCGATGAACTCCGTTCCGTCGGCCTCTCTCCACAGAAGGCGAGCTATGTGCTCGATCTGGTGACAAAGTCGCTCGATGGCACGATCAAACTGCACACGATCGGCAGGCGGGCGGACGAAGCCGTGATCGAAGAGCTGACGCAGGTCAAAGGGATCGGCCGTTGGACGGCTCAGATGTTTCTGATCTTCTCACTGGGCCGACCCGATGTCTTCCCCCACGACGATCTGGGAGTGCGCATCGCCATCCGCGACCGCTATGGCCTGGGCGATCTTCCCGACAAACAAACCAGTCAAGAAATCGCCATCCCCTGGAAACCCTACGCGACGATCGCGTCGTGGTACTGCTGGCGAAGCCTGGAGCATTCGCGCCGTCAGGCAACGACGTAGCTCAGAGCAATTTCTGACATGGAGCGCTCGATGGATTCATGCCCAAGGCCAGCCTTTGATCTTGGGAAAGACGATTTCAGCAGGAGAGGGAACTTGTTTGAGTTCCTGAATCTGGTGAACGAGCGACTGGTCGTAGATGTGAAAGCCGTCCCAATGCGAGCTCTTGATACGTTCCATGATCCACGTGGCCGTCTGGTTGGGCTGGATTGTGATCTGAATAAAGCGGTCAGGTGCAATGAGATGTTCTACGGAACCGCTCGTGATGAAGTTGGCACATGACAGGTTTTCCGCGCCGACAATGAAACGATCACCCGCCTGCGGGGATTCGTCGATCTTGGCAACCCACAACTGGTTGTTGAACGGATTCGTGAACGACTCGGACCACGACACAAAGGCCGGTTTGTCCGTATGGTTCGTCGCGGTAACCTTCCACTTCTTGACACTGTTGAACCACAGGAGAAGGTCGTCCGTCCGTATTTTTTCGCACAGAATGCTGACGCGTCGTTTCATCGACTATTTGGGCCGACTTTGGTTTCGTGGGTTGGCGGGGACGAGTGCGACTCAATGGCCATTTGCAGAGTGACAAAAATGGCTCAAATGGCAAGTGCGTGAAATCGGCTGCCGTTTCACGCTTGGTCTCCATCGAAATGGAACGCCCCGCGCGGCGTTGGTTGCGGTCTGCGGTCCAGGCGTGGACGGCTGCGTCGAGCACGGCGGTGCTCGGGAAGCGTTGATACAGGCATTGGCGGGAGAGAATGCTCGTGTCCGCTGCAAGGAACTGCACGCTTACCGATAGCACACGAACTTCCACCAGCGGCAGCGCGCGTCACGACAGGATTACGATACCCGCAGTCGCGATGGCGATCAGCACAAGGCCCATGACGATGCCGAGGAGTCGCGCCCAGTTCGAGTCGGTGCTCGCGACGGCCATCGCGAACAACGGCCTGAGGAACGGCTTCTGTTGAATGGATGCCTCGACGAAACGAGCTTCGTGGAAGCGTCGACACAGACCCGCGAAGAACGAGTAGAAGACCGTCGACACGAGCACGTTCCATATTCCGACGGCAAGAATGATCCAGAGCAGCCACGTGTGATTCGCGAATAGCTGAAGGGCCGGATGCATTTCGTCAGCATAGCATCGCAATGGCCATCACTGAACGTTGAACTGGTCGAACAGCACGTCGTGGATCGGCTGATCGCCGTCATCTCCCAGGACGGAATTGAATTGTGTCGCAATGGCGTGGCGGATTCGGTTCTGGCCCGAAGCACCACGGATATCGCTCAGACTGAGTTCCGACAGATAGCTCAACAGCCACGTTCGCAGTTCGGGACGGTGCGATTCGAGTTGACGTTGAATCTCTTCTTCTCGGGATCCCTGGATCTGAAGCACGACTTCCATGTGGAGGTATCGGTTCAGTTGCATCTCGTTCAGATTGACTGTGACCTCCCCGAAGAGAATATGTGCCACAGGTTCCTGCGGAGAGAGACGAACCACGGCGAGGACTTCGCCATGAGTCTCTGCTTCGACAATCGGGTCGATGCCGGCTTCGAGTCGCGTCGAGTCGATGACTTCCAGTTGCTGAAACTCAGTTGCTTCGTCGGGATGGTAGATGACCTTCACGACAATCGCATTGCTCGCGACTGCAAAAACATCTTCCTCGGTGATCGTGATCGGCACGGCGTTGTGATCAAGAGAGGCCATCCCTGTCGTGGCGTCGGCAGAAGTGGTCGTTACGAGTAGATTGACCGTCACGCCATTCTCACCCGTCAGCCACGAGCGAATGCTGCTTTCAAACGCGGCATTCACTCGGTCCTGACCATCATCAGTCTGTTGATGGCGAATCGTGTAACCGTCGGGGACGGAGTAGAGCAACTGAATCGTCGCCGGCTCCGCGTCAAACTGTGATAGCGCCTCAGGTTGCAAAAAGTCGCCGGTGGGAAGACCCGAATCCAGTGTGATGTAACCGAATAATGTTTCGGCATCTCGAACGACATAGAACTTAATCGGCGCCCACTCCGCAATGTCGTCGTGGCTCAATACGAAAGCGACACTCTCGAGCGAGACCGTCTCCCATTGATGCAGGCCGACCAGGATGTCGCCCCGCCGAATCCCCTGTCCCTCCACCGGGCTGTCTTCAACAACGCCGATGACTTCGAGACCGCCGCGATACGCATGACCATTCAAGCGGACATCGTCCGCCGCAAGGGGAACCAACGTCAGTCCGATCGCCGCGTTGATATTTTCTTGCAATCCGGTGTCGTCAGCGGACGTGGTTGGATGATGGATGGCCGGTGTATCAGCACTGTCGACGGGCGGTACAACCTCCAGTTGCTCCTGCTCCTGAGGGGGAATGAACGGTGCCAGCTCTCCCATTTGCTCGTTTACCAGTTCCATCCGTCGACGAATGCTGATGACCTCGGGATGATTCACACCGACGTTCTCCAGCAACTCGGCCTCTTGACGCTGAAGGTCAAGGTTGAGTCGCCGCAGGGACAGGAATGCACTCTCTCGCTGTCGCTGAGATGCACCAGCTTCCAGTTGCGCGAGCATGGCCTCAGCTGATTCGATGCGCGCCCGCAGTTGCCGCACCTGCGGATGGTTCTCGCCGTGCGTCTGCAGAAGTTCAGCTTCTTCGACCCGCAAGTCGATGAGTGTCTGCTGCAGGGAGATGATTCTGGAATCAGCGACATGCTCGTTGTCTGCCGTTTCGTCAGTTGAGGGAACTCTCGGCGCGGCCATCTGCTCCCGGATCGAATTGACAATCTCAATTGACGCTTGAGCCTGTTGCAGAGACGTTCGCACCTCTTCGTGTGCCTTGGCGATCAATTCAATGGCTTCCCTCGTTTGTTCAGCACCCAGGGAATCCTCGCCGTTGTTGTCGACTTCCTGCTGGAGCCGCGCGTTCATCGCTGCCAATTCCGACTGGATCGTTGAGGCCAACGCAGTGCGTTGCTGATAGATCGCATCGAATTGCTGCTCCAACTGCGTCATTCGCGCCTGCGCCTCCGACCGGAGTGTGTGAAGTCGTAGGATGTCTTCGCTGTGGGCGGGAGTCCTGGAGAGGTTGCGGATTTGCAGCTTGAGATCGCGATACTCATCGAGCATGCGGTCGAGTTCACGATCGCCAGTAAAGATGACTGCAGTGACAAGTGACACGTCGCTGTAGACGTGGTCTCCTTCAACGACCGGAGCGCGATCGTCGTAGATGGAGACGATTCTGGCGATGCATTGATCCGCACGAAGTTCCGCGACTTCACACTCTCCCACATACTCAAACTGTGCAAGTCGTCGCTCTTCTTCGGTTTGACGGTAGATGCCGAATCGCTGTTGCAACCGTACACCATCATCCGCGCCGATCGACAAGACCACAGTCTGCGAATCTTGACCGACCTCCAGGATCAAACCTTGAAGCGCGAACTCAGAATCGATCGTCGCTGGCGGTCCTGAAGCGGCATCCGGAGCGGTGTTTCCCCGAGGAGTGTTGAGTGTAAACTTCTCGAAACCGGCATCCTGAGCATGCTGAATCACTTGCCGGACGACCTCGGCGGGGATCTCGGAATCGACCGTGAGAACCAGGACAACCTCCGCAACGCGTTGTCCTTCTCCGTCTCCCTGCCCCCGAACATCGGCGGCTACGATCTGCAGGAACCGTTCGGAGTCGGCGAGACCGACCGCTGATCCCGAATGGGCGATGATCGGTTGATCCGAAAGCCGTCGTCCCATCGCGTCGCGTAGATACCCGAGGCTCACCGACACTTCCTCACCCATGGGACTTAACGAAAACTTGATCTCCTCGATCTCCGCACTCTGACAAGCGTTGATGACGCCAATGACGGCTCCATATTGCAAGTTCTCATCCGCCGTGATCTGCGCCGTAATGCCGAACAGTTGCCGCCGCGTCGCCAATTCGGCTTTGAACTGCGCCAGCTCTGTGCCGAGCGAATCGATCGCCGCTGGTCCTGTGCCGAGCGATTCAGTGAAGAATCGGAGTTCGCCCAGCGAACCATCGTCTGCCGCGTGCAGGTGCAAGAGAACGATCGACGAAGACCGATCGGTTTCGTCCACTTCAGCAAACGGATTAGCAGCCGTGGGCAGCGATCCTGCCGAGTCATTCCCCGGCACGGACCACGGAGATGGACCGAACGGGTCTGCGTAAGCGTTCGGTGGCTGTGTCGGGTAGGGGCTTTCGGGTCGCTGACTTGGAAAGTCCGCTGCCAGCGGGTTTTCCGGTGCCTGGTCCGCTGCCATGACGATAAGAGTATCTCCCTCATACAACAGCACGCAGCCGCGCTGGTTAAGAAAGTTGTTCAACACGCCGAGTGCCTGCGGCAGTGTGAACTGTCGACGATCGACAAACGAGAATGTTCCTTCGGGAACCGTTTGAAACTCGACCGTTGCGCCAGCCAGCTCGGCAAAGTGCTCCAACACTTCACTCCAGCGAGCGTTCTCGAAATGGAATGTGATGAGTTGTTGATCAACGACATTCACCGACGCCACCCCATCGGTTTGTTCAACGCCCGAAGAGAGAAACAGCAAAGCCATTGCCGTGGCGAGAACGGGACTGTTTTCACTCGTACTATGCCACCAGCCTTCGCGTCGATTCTGCGTGACGAGCAGGCGTTCTGCACCTTCGACGTACCAGTTGTTCTCTCCGAGCAATTCGATGTCGGCTAAGTCGCCGACGCGGCGCAGGCTGGCGAGATAGCTCAGCCACCATGTCCCTGCTCCAGGGTTTTCAAGCACGGAGAAGTGACGTTCGATCCAAAGGATGCCGGCCTGGCTCGCCTGCTCAGCCGCCGCCACAAGGGCCGCGTCGGCTTCGCTGAGCTCTCCCTGATCCTGCAGCATCTCACTCAACATGATGAGAGATGCGACGCCGGCCGCCGTCATGTTGCCGGTGACTCCGCCACCCTGCTGTTGGACATAGTTCCAGCCTGCACCCTCTTCGGGATCGCCAGTTCGCACCTGATTCATGATGTAGTTCCGCATTGCTTTGCGGACGACATCACGATCAATCTCAACTCCCGATTGATATGCGGCATAGAGACCCAGGACGGCGTATTGCGAGTTGCTGTTATCCCACCATCGGTTACCGGCTTCTGCTCGATAGCCCCAACCACCGTCGGATGTCTGCATGTTCTGAAGTGATTCAGCCAGCGATGCAATGCGAGGCAAATCGGCATCATCGCCGCCGGCAGCCAATGCGACCAACATGAGCGCGACGCTGTAGGTCTGATCGGGATCTTCCTGACTCCGCAGCCACTCGAAGGCTTTGTTGATGGCTTCCGGATGATCGGCTCCCGATTTGAGCAGAGCGACTAACGCCAATGCGTGGGCACCGACTTCGTGACTTCCGAGTCCATTTCTTCCCCAATTCCCGTCGGCCTCCTGCTGCTGCACGACAAACGTCGCCGCCAACTCAATCGCGTCGGCGATCTGCCGTTGACGCTCGGCGTCGGCGGGATCGTCGACGACCGCGATCTGCGCGGGAGGTGCAGCGGCGAAGTCAGTATTGGGGTACATCTCGCCCACGGCGCGAACCGCAACTTCAGGGAGGTTTTCCTCCTCGTAAACTTCGCGATTCGGTCCAAGATTGAAGTGGCGGAAGTGATGGACAGGCAGCGGATGCGACAAGCCTATAGGGACTTGGACGTATTCCGTTCTGGGGACGTATTCCGTGCGTGGAAGTTGATCGGTCGCTTGAGGTTCGACGGTCGGCGGGTTGACCTGCGAGACCGTTGCACCCACTTCGATTTCCTGAGCTTCGTAAACGGTGATGGTTCGGCCATCCTGCTCGACAGTTCGCGGCACAAGAACCTGCATGACCTGTGTCGCCTGCCAGACTCCATTCTGAAAGACCTCGATCCCTTCGCTCGTCCCGATCATCTGGTCTCCTTCCCGCAGTCCCAGATTCTCGAGGTCGAGGAATTCAGGGTTTAACCGGGCGACACTCACCTGCTGGTCGTCAATCTCGACAGTTTGTTCCCAGGTGAGTTTACGCTGAGCGTCGTATCGCATGATGTACCACTCGACGGGAAGCCAATGTCCATCGACCGACTCGTAGAACACTCCGATGCGCTCGGCGAGCGTGCGACGATCGACGCCGTGACGCCAGAGTTCACGGAAGGTCGGTTGCCAGCCGAACTCTTCTTCGAGTCGGATCTCTGCCGTCCAGCGCGGCGGGCCACCTTCGATGGCGGCATCACCGAGTTGTAATACGAGCAGCACCTCACGTTGGCCGACGACTTGGTGTTCGGGGAGTTGTGACATCCGCAATTCGAAACGCTCGGCTGCCCGTTGGCGCAGGTCTTCTCCCTGATCGCCTTCAAGAGCGAACAGCCACGCGGCAAGTTCCTCGGCGAGGAGAGTTCCTCCGATGCCGACGACAGTTCGAGGGTCGACAACATAGTCGCTGGTCGAGACATCTTCGATGCGTCCCGAACGCACCAATGTTCGCGGGCCAGGGAGCTCGTCTCCAGAGCCAGTGAATCCGCCGTTGTTGCTGTCTGCCCATTGGCGCGAGAATTGGCGGGTGAATCCGATCGACTCGCCATCGTGGGTGACGAGTTGATTGCGAACCGTCGTCAGGACGTATGTGTTATTGGGATTGCCGGCTGTGAGTTCCGCGGAGACTGGAAACTCTCGCGTCAGCAGACTGGCCCTGCCTGCAAGGTCGATATTGAACGACAGGGCGCTGTGAGGAGCCGATGGCTGACTGACCACCCCGTCGCCCTGCCAATGGTTGACTCCTTCCCAGTTCGCCGCCATTCCGGAAACGATCTCATTCAACAACGCGATTTGAGCAGGGTCGACGGTCGCATTCGGCGTCGACTGCGAAGCCGCAGGCAATGCAGAGTTCGGTATCTCGGTCGAGAATACAAGCGGACGCTCTCCCAATTGAAACAGTTGCAGATTGAGCATCTGGCCGGTGGCGTTGATCAGATGTCGCTGGAAGTAGTCGCGATCGACCAGCCAGCAGTGTTCCCAGTTGGGGTCGTAGTAGATCCAGCCGCTTTCCATGCCTCCTTGAGACCAGGCGACATGTACCGGGCCGGCTTCGAGGTAGTTGTTGCCGCCGCCTTCGTACGAGCCATCCCTGGAGAGTTCGTACACTTCGGAAGATCCCATCACTTCCTGAGAGCCATCGTACGAGCGGTAGAGGCTGCGATAGCGCACACCTTCTCGTCCAGCACTCTCTCGATCACCTTCCTCGAAGGGACTGTAGAACTCGAAGGCCGCAACTCCCTCAGGGTGAGAGACGATCAACAGCATGTCGTCGTAGTCGACTTTGGAACTGTAGACGTACTCGAAGTGTAAGTGTGTGGTCGTTGGACCTTGGTAGTTTTCGTTCTCGTGTGCTGCGACGGCCGTTGGATCGGCGATCAACAGCGATCGCAGATTGAACCCGGAGCGTGTTCCGTGGGGATGCGAAGATGCCTCGAACCGGTTGCGATTGAACGGCAGCACCTCCATCTCGCTCGGATAAAAGGAAATCCAACCGCGCTCGTTGTTCACTTGATACCACTGCAGGAACAGCGGGCCAGCCTGAATGTGCGGTGCGGGTCCGGTGTGCGGGACGGAGTCGTCGATCGGAATCAGACTCCCTTCGCCGGTCAGTTCCTCTGGAAGAAGCGAAGTGCCGGAACTCGGGTGCGCATTTTGACGCGAAAGATACCGCCAGCGATAGTTGATGGTGCCGTTTTCCTGAGGCTCAAAGACAATGGCAGCGGCTCCATCGCCATTGACGAGTGCCAGCATCTGATCGTCGTAGAAGACTGGCGCGACGACGGCATTCGGATCGACGAGTTGAATGGCATCGATGCCGCTTCCGATTTCACCATCAGGTGATGTGGTTTCGTCAGACGAAGTCTCAGCAACGGCATCGTTCGTCGCAATCGACTCATCGGATTCCGTCACATCGTCGGCAGCCGCGCGTTCCGTCCGTAGCGACAGTGTGCAGATGCCGACACCCATCAGCAGTGCCAGCAATGCCAACCCGGCGGCTGGTCCCTTGTTGAGCCTTGTGGCCATGTTGCGATCCTCCTTTAGTAGTCGAGTGATGCGGGCTGACAGGCCCGACGAAGGCCCTTCCACCAGCCCCACGCTGGCGGGAATCGGTCGACTGCCGGATGCTCTCGACACCAGATCGAGCAAGACGCGGGCGTATCCGCGTCCATCGGGATGGTGCGCCAGCACATGGTTGTCGCAGAGATCTTCACGCAGATCGCTCAAGCGACTTTGAATCGTTCGCAGTGGCAGGTTCCACCAGAAGCACATGCCGACGACGCGCTGCAGCCAGCCGACCCAGAGATCACGCCGCTGAATATGAGCGCACTCGTGCAACAGAATCGACTCGATCGATTGCGTAGGGACTTCGTCGATGAATCTCTCGGGCAGCACGATGACGGGTCGCCAGAGTCCGCACACGGCAGGGACAGGGACACGCGGAGAGGCCATCAAACGTGGTGTGCGACTCAGTCCGATGTCTGCGGCGGCGCGCGTTAACATGTTCTGCAGTAACAAATCGGCAACCGGCTTCAGCGATGCTTTAAGCCGATGCACTTGACGCCAGCCAATCAAAAGCCTGAGTCCCGCCACGATGGTCCCGATACTCCAGATGAGTATCCACCAACTTGCGGCAGTCAAAACGCTCGGACGCCAGTCAACAGTTCTGACGGGCGGAATCGCCACCGCCACTTCTTCGTTAGCAATGACGGACGCTGGTGGCTGGACGGCGATGCGATTGTCCTCTGGAGCCGGCGATTCGGCTTGAGGTTGTGGGTTGTGAAACTCAAGCACTTCGCCCGGCAGCAGAAGATCGCCAACCGTCAGTGGCGCGCGGGGCGTCACAGCCACCGCGGGCGGCGCCTCGATCGGCATGAACGCTGGAGTGAATGTTGGAGTTTCCGCAAGGGAATCGACGGCGGCATGCTCGATGGGAGGTGTCTCGACGGCGACAATCGCTTCTTCATTCCAGAAGAGCGGGACGTCGACACCCCAGCCGAGCTGGAACGCGATCGTCATCAATAACGGCGACAGGGCGGTCAAGCCGAGAGCCGACAGCAAGATGCCGTGCCGTGTCGGCAAGCTGCGATTTCTGAGGACTCGCTCGGCCAGGAGGGCGACAAATGAAATCAACACGACCGCGACGGACAAGTTACCCAGCCAGAGGGCCGAATGGAGTGAGAGTTGGGAAGGAATGGTCATCATGATCGCCCCTCCGACTTGCGCGTGTTTGTGGAATTCGATGGCTCAAGCACCGTCCGCAAGCGTTCCAGTTCCGACTTCGACAGCTTGTTGGAACCGAGCAGACTCATTACGAGATTGCTGGCCGAGCCTTCGAAGAAGTCGTTCAGAAACTCCTTGGCGAGGCTGGCGGCTGTGCGTTCGCGCGAGACGGTCGCGAGGTAGCGGTTGGCCCCTTCGGAGTCATCACGGCGACGCAGCCAGTCCCGCTTTTCGAGGCGGTCGACCAGATTGAGGATCGTCGTGCGTCCCACGGTGCGCTCCGTGGAGACGGCCTGCCAGATCTCGGCGACGGTGGCCCCCTGGTCGCCGGCATCCCAGACGATCTCGAGGATTTCGTGCTGGGCGGGAGTGAGATTACCTTCGGGCATGATCGATCGGGATGTGAGGTGTTGATGAAGGGGCATCGTGGTTGGAAACACGATGACGACAAGTGTCGTCTCGAAGAGATTACGGCGGACGACAAGTGTCGTCAAGGCTTCTTTTCGCGTTTTTCAGCGAGCGGCGTTCTGCATCACGGCGTCGACGGCGGATCCTCGACACGTTCCCATTCCCACATCAACCGGCGGGCGGCATCACGAACGTGGCGACGTTCGTCGCGCAGCAACTCCTCAAGCCGAGGGCGAATGGCATCGGCGTGGGTCTCGCACTCCAGCAGGACTCGATACGCGCGAATGCGGATCTGGCGGTCATCGCTTTCCAGCAACATCAGCGCGCTGGGGATCCACTTTGAAGGTTCGGCATTCAATGTGCGCAACGACTCGACGGCGGTGATGCGAACGAGTTCCGCGTCATCATGCAGGGCGAGCTCGTGAAGTCGTTCGACGCTCCCATCGGTGACTGGAATGGCAGCAAGAGCCGACGTTGCTCTCCAGCGAACCTCGGCTTCGTGGTCTTCAGTGAGAATCAGCAAGGCGGGCATTGCTGCAGCGCCGATGCTGCCGAGAGATGCCGCCGCTGCATCGCGTGCCTCGGGGGCGACATCGAACAGAATGACATCGACCAGCGAGTCGATCGCGGAACTCGCCCCGGCCCGATGGTTCCAATCGTGACTGTCGCCGATGTCCGCAATCGGCTGGAATCCGATTGCAACAGGCGAATCAGATACGGTAACGCTGGCGAGGCCCCGGACCGCAATAGTACCAGAGCATCGCAGGCCGCGATCTTGCGTTCGAGGCCGTCGCCGGCGGTCGCTGTTGACTGTAACTGAGCGATCAACGCCGGCAACACATTGGGTTCAACAGGCCCGATGCGTGCCAGCGCTTCCATGGCCATCAGACGTTCGGCATGCGTTTGAGACTCGTCTTCCAGAATGATTCGCAGAGCGGACGCGGCCGGCGCGCCGATGGGTCCATACAAGGCGATCGCCTTTGCGGCCCAGTTGACTGTTTCGGCATCATCGGAGGCAAGGTGTTCGACGATCAACGGAATGGCGCGGGCGGCAGGCTCACCAATGCGGGCCAGCGTGAGCGCAACCTGCCGGCGTGTAAACCAGGGCAACTCGTCATCCTGCATGATCTCGATGAGGCCGGGGATCTCCGGGATCGCGGAAGGATTAGTGTGATCGAGATTCTTCAGCACCACGCGCCATTGCCGGAGAGTACGTCCCAGATACTCGCGATCGAGTAACTCGGAATCGTCCGGCAGATCAGGCGTGTCTTCGATCTCGCTCGACTCGGGTTCCTGAACGGCATCGTCTGCGCAGGCAATGCGGTACGTTGCAATTGGCAACAGAAGCACGCACAAGCAGATCGCCAGACTCGGCCACCCGCGAAGGAATGAAGCACAACCGCACAACCGCCTGTCGAGACACTCTCCCCAACCAGGCAGAGGGCATCGACAAGCGGTGGTGCGAGCGGTCATGGCATGATCTTCATATCGCAAGACAGGCTGCCGGCGGCGGGGACGTAGGTCTCTGTGACATAATCCATCACCATGCGGTCGGCGTTGAATCGCCAGCCGAGCGTTCGGACGGCGCGCTTCATGCGGCTGATCCAGCCCTGCGGGATGTCGTCCTTGTCGCGATCGTAATAAAGGGGAATGACTTCCTCCTGCAGTACCTTCATCAAGTCGTGAGCATCGCGTTCGTCCTGAATATCCTGCTGCACGTGTGTCTGGCCGGTGCCGATCGCGAATCCATTCTGACCATCGAAGGCTTCGGCCCACCAGCCATCGAGGATGGAAAGGTTGAGGCCGCCGTTAAGCACCACCTTCTGCCCACTGGTTCCCGAGGCTTCGAGCGGCCTTCGCGGATTGTTGAGCCACACGTCGACTCCCTGCACGAGGTGTCGACCGAGATTGATATCGTAGTCTTCGAGAAAGACGATGCGGCCGGCGAACTCGGGATCATCCGACATCTGAATGATCTTCTGCATGATCTCCTTACCGAGATTGTCGGCCGGATGGGCCTTCCCCGCGAAGATAAACTGCACGGGACGATCGACCGAGCTGATAATCGACTTCAGTCGCTCGATGTCCTTCATCACCAGGTCGGCCCTCTTGTAGGGAGCGAACCGGCGCGCGAATCCGATCAGCAATGTCTGGCGGTCGAGAGCTTCCTGCAGCCTTTCCATTTCGGCATCAGAGAGCTTTCGGTTCTGTCCGTACTTGACCAGGCGGTTTCGGGCGTAGGTGATCAGACGATTCTTGAGTGTCTGATGCGTTTCCCAAAGCTCGCCCGCTGGAACCTGTTCGAAGTCGGCCCACACATCGGGTTCGCCCGTGCGAAGATGCCACTTGGCCGGGAGAACGCGGTCGTAGAGAACCTTCATTTGAGCTGCCAACCACGTCGGCACATGCACACCGTTGGTAATGTGGCCGATCGGAACTTCTTCTTCACTGCGCCAGGGCCAGAGGTGACGCCACATGCGACGGGTCACTCGGCCGTGCAGGTTGGAGACGGCGTTCGCGCGACGGCTGGCCTTGAAGGCGAGCACCGTCATGCAGAACGGTTCTTCGTTGTGATGCGGGTCGACTCGTCCCAACCCCATGAAGCCTTCGAGTCCCAGGTTGATCTGGTCGGCAATCGGACCGAGATGTTCATCGACCAGTTCACGTCCGAAGCGGTCGTGACCCGCGGGAACCGGGGTATGCGTCGTGAAGACACTTCCTGCGGCAACGTCGCGCAGGGCGTCGTCGAATGACAGTCCATCATCGGTCATGCGCTGCCGGATCAGTTCGAGGGCGGCGAATGCCGAGTGCCCCTCGTTCATGTGAACCACACGCGGGCTGATCCCCAGAGCCTTCAGCGCCCGCACCCCTCCGACGCCAAGCATCAGTTCCTGACGGATGCGTGTCCGCTGGTCGCCGCCGTAGAGACGGGCCGTCAATTTGCGATCTTCTTCGGAGTTGAGTCTCGTATTCGTATCGAGCAGGTAGAGTCTCACTCGACCGACATCGAGCCGCCAGACGCGCGCGTGAATCGCTCCGTGCCGCGTCTCGACGGAAACCGCGATGTCCTGACCGTCTTCCCCTTTGGCACGTTCCAATGGCAGATCGGCCGGTACGGCAAACGAGTACTCTTCCTGTTGCCAGCCTTCGCGATTGACCGACTGCGAGAAATAACCCTCGTGGTAGAACAGTCCCACAGCCACCAGCGGGATACCCAAGTCAGATGCACTCTTGAGATGGTCACCCGCCAGCACACCGAGACCGCCGGAATAGATACGCAGCGATTCGTGCAGGCCGAACTCCGCCGAGAAGTAGGCAGCCGGTCGATGGCCGAGAACGCCGGCATGGGTATCGCCCCAAGTATCGGTCGACTCCATGTATTCTCGCCAGCGGCGGTAGGCCCCGTTGATGCGGGAATGGAGCATCGCCTCGCGAGCCCGTTGCTCGAGCTTATCGGGAGGATATTCACGCAACAGAAGGATTGGGTTGTGCGCCAGTTCCGTCCACCGGACCGAATCGATTTCTCGATAAATCTGAGTGACCTCCGGCTGCCAACTCCACCAGAGGTTGTTGGCGAGTTCGCTGAGCTTCTCGTGAATCGTCTTCTGCTGCGACATTGTCCACCTTGAAACGGAACCTATCCTCAACGGCGTCCGAGCATCGATCAACCGTTGTTGATTTCACTGCATCATTTCAGGACGGAAGTATAGACGATTGTTTACGATCGATCCCAGCTACTCCGCACCTGTGTCAATTTCGACCAAGTCGCGGCTCTGCGGGGAGGCATACGGGAGGTCAAAATGCGTGTCGAAGGTTGCGTATACGACTCTTGCCACTAAAGATAGAGGCCGCATTTCCCGGCCTCTGCTCTACATCGACATTCGCCCATGCAAACTCATCCGTCGATTCTCGTCCGGTCGCTCAAAGTCGTGGTGCTGCTTGTACTGGTGACCGCCATGTCGGCTGCCCTACCTGCCGTCGCCGACGATGGCGTGCCTCCGAACGTCGTACTCATCATGACCGACGACCAGGGATACGGGGACTTCAGTATCACGGGGAATCCCTACCTGCAGACACCTCATATCGACCGGCTGGGGGAGGAGGGGATTCAGTTCGAACGCTTCTATGTGAATTCGTTCTGCGCCCCGACGCGAGCGGCACTCCTGACGGGGCGGTATCCGTTGCGATGCGGAGTCTGGGGTGTGACGCACAACAAAGAGGCCATGCGACCGAGTGAAGTCACATTGGCGGAAGCATTGGGAAGCGACGGTTACCGCACCGGTTGCTTCGGCAAGTGGCACAATGGCGAACAGTACCCCTTCACGCCGACGGGACAGGGCTTTGATGAGTTCTTCGGATTCCACAATGGCCACTTCAACAACTACTTCGACACCGAACTGCTTCGCGGCTCGTCGCCGGTCGAGACGACGGGCTATATCACCGATGTCATTACCGACGAAGCGTTGAACTTCATCGATGCCGAGAATGATTCACCCTTCTTCTGCTACATCGCCTACAACGCGCCGCATTCGCCGTTCCAGGTGCCGGACTCGTACTTCGATCGCTTCGCCGAGCAGGATGTGGAAGAACTCGACGAAACTGTGTCGGCCTTCTACGGCATGTGCGAGAACATCGACGACAACGTCGGTCGCGTGATGGCCGCCCTGGAGGAACAGGGCCTCACCGAGAACACGCTGGTGATCTTTCTCACCGACAACGGCGGTACGGCCGGTGTCCGCGTCTACAACGCGGGCATGCGCGGCGGAAAGACGAGTGTCCACGAGGGAGGTTGTCGCGTTCCGTTGTTTGTCTATTGGCCCGCGAAACTGGGTGAGCCGCGAGTGATTCCACAAATCACATCGCACATCGACCTGTTTCCCACGATCCTCGAACTGTGTGGCGTCGAGCAGCCTGAAGGACCACCGCTCGATGGCATGAGTCTCGTCCCCTTGCTCGATGACGAAGCACAAATGTGGCCAAATCGAATGCTCTTCACCCACAACCCCATCTCGCAGGAGAATCGCTATCCGGGTGCGGTGCGAACTCAACAATATCGGCTGGTGCGTGAAATCCCATCGCCACAAGGCGGCTCCAGCGCTCGCAACAACGACGAGAATGCATCGAACTGGCAACTCTACGACATGCTCGTTGACCCAGGTGAATCGAACAACATCGCAGCCGATTATCCCGATGTCGTATCGGTTCTTAGCGTCGCCTACGAGAATTGGATGGACGATATCCGCTCGGTGCCGCTGGAGAGGTTCCCGATTCCGATCGGTCACTCGGAAGAGAACCCCGTGCGGCTGAATGCCCCACAGGCCTTCTCCAACGGGTCGCTCACCTACGCGTGTGGGCCAGGCTGGGCGCACGACTGGCTGACCAACTGGACCGACGCCGACTCGCGACTCTGGTTCGAACTGGATGTCGCACGCGAAGGGACTTACTTGCTCGAACTCAAGTATGCCTGTCAGTCGGACGATGCGGGAACGCGGATTCGCGTGAGCGTCGGAGAAGAGTCGATCGACTGCGTGCTACCGGTTGCCGAGGCAACTCAGATCCCGTTGCCCCATCGGGATGAGCGTGGCATCACACGCTACATCAATCGCGAATGGGGCGTGCTGCCGCTCGGCACGCTCACGCTCCCCGCCGGCCCCGCCACACTGACGATCGAGCGCCTCGATGCCGAGCGCGGAAGTTCCCTGGAGATCAAGTCGATCGACCTGGAACTCGTGATCGAGTGAGTGGTGTCGCTTCCCCCTCTCCCACAATGTGATGAGTAGAGCCGCACCGTGAGAGAGGGCCGGGGTGAGGGCCAAATGGAAACCCGAAGCGTTAGCGAGGGCCATTCTCTCCTTCTCCCCCGCAACCGACATCGATCGCAGTTCAAACGCCACCGCGGGGGAGAAGGTGCCCGAAGGGCGGATGAGGGGCCAAAGGGAAGCTCGAAGCATCATTCCCCTTCCCCCCTCTCCCACCATGTGCCATCTGATGAACAGACCCGCACCGTGGGAGAGGGCCGGGGTGAGGGCCAAATGGAAACCCGAAGCGTTAGCGAGGGCCATTCTCTCCTTCTCCCCCGCAACCGACATCGATCGCAGTTCAAACGCCACCGCGGGGGAGAAGGTGCCCGAAGGGCGGATGAGGGGCCAAAGGGAAGCTCGAAGCATCATTCTGCCCCCCCCCTCTCCCACCATGTGCCATCTGATGAACAGACCCGCAATGTGGGAGAGGGCCGGGGTGAGGGCCAAAACAAAACCCGACACGTAAGTGAGGAGTCCCGGCTCCCCGCCCCCCTCGCAACTCGCAACTCCCCGCTCCCTCCCCCCAAATGACCAATGACGAATGACAAATGACTCCCGCCAAGCTACCATCAACCCCCACTGATCGGATGCTCTCCATCCCCACTTCTTAAGGCCAATCTCAAACACCACTCCCAGCTCCCTGCTCTCTCCTCATCAAGGGCCAACCATGAGCGACCCATCCCGCTCTCCCGCTCGCAGACCGCTTGCCGAGTGTCGCTGAGGTCAGGCTGCCGGAGAAAGCCTTCAGCCCCATCGACAACAACAATCAGCACCCCGGCCCCACCAGCTTGCATCGCCGACACCATTCAAGACACGACTCGGGGCTTCCGATGTTCGACTCCAGCCACCCCAGAAACGCCGCCGCCTTGTCCGATCGCCTCAATTCAAATGACTGAACTCCGACGAATTGCTCCGAAAGAAGAACCAACAACGAATGCGGGAAAGTTTCTCGCACGGCGAGGACATGTTGTAATGAAACAGTTTCACGAGATCGGCACGCAGAAGTCCGACTACGGTACAAAGCTCACGGTCTCAACGCTGTTGTTCGCATTTGCCCAAGGAACGAAAGCCGATCGCACGTTCGGTCTAAAACTTGAACATGAAGATCGCGATGCGCGTATTGAGTCGTGCCTTATCGATTTCGACGAAGTAAAGGAACTGCTGCTCGCGATAAAGCACTTACTCGGAATGGCGAAGCAAATGGCAGCGGAACAGATTGACTACACTGAGTTTGAGTATGTGACGCGAGACTCGCTCAAGGTCGGATTCTACCAAAACACAGATGGGCAACAGCAGGCGTTTTTTGACGTATCGCCTGGCGGGTCGTTTATGTTTCTCACGTTCGATCAACTAAGGAATGTTTTTGAACTGATCAGAAAGGGACGCGAATATTTGATTGAAAAAGGTGCTACAAGTAATTCCGAGATCTCTCAAGCCGGAAGCTGAGTTGCTTCACTGGTCAATGACGTCAATGACCCACATAGCTTGGTCTTAGAAGTATAGATGAGGCTTCGATGGGCTTTTACTTGAGAAAGAGCGTGCGAGTCGGGCCGCTTCGGTTTAACCTGTCGAAGTCGGGGATTGGCGTGTCAACCGGTATCCCGGGATTTCGCGTGGGGACGGGGCCGCGTGGCAATTATGTCCACATGGGCCGGGGAGGTCTTTACTACCGCAAGTCGCTTTCCCCGCGTACGCAACCGGCATACCGACGAACATCGCCACCCGTCAATGTTTCTCCTGGCGCGGCAGACACTGTCGGGCCAATGACGGCGATCGGATCTGCGTGCGTTTCAGAGATGGTCGATGCCAATTCAGCGGGATTGCTGGAAGAAATCGACAGAAAACGCAGACGAGTCTCGATCTTTCCGTTTACGCTGTTTCTCTCTGTCGCATTGGTGATTCTTTTGGTCGCTGCGAATCTGAGCCTTTGGATTACAGTACCAATCGCCGTGTTGCTCGTAGCCATGTGCGTCTGCGTGCATCAGTACGATCAACTCCAAAAGGGGGTCGTCATCATGTACGAACTGGAGGATTCGATGTTGGAATCCTTCCGGGGCCTCTACGATGCGCTAGGAGAGTTGGCGAGATGCAGTGCGATCTGGCATGTGACCGCAAAAGGGCAAGTTCACGATTCAAAGTACCATGCGGGTGCCGGCCACTTGATCAACCGCCAAAGGTTTTCTGTTCGATACTGTGACCCGCCGCATGTCGTCACAAACGTCTCCGTTCCCTGTCTGGCATTTGGCAGCACTTCGTTCTACCTGCTGCCGGATCGAATTCTTGTTCTTGCATCGAATTCAATCGGCGCGATTGATTATCGCGACGTTTCGCTAAAGCCTCGCACAACTCGATTCATCGAAGATGGGGCCGTCCCTCGTGATGCGAACGTAGTTGACCAAACATGGCAGTACGTCAACAAGAGTGGAGGGCCGGATCGCCGATTTAAGAACAATCGGCAGTTGCCTATTTGCCAGTACGAGGAATTGGAGATGTCAAGTACCTCTGGAATGCACGAGGTATTGCAGTTGTCGCGTGTCGGAGTTTCGCGGTTTCTCGAACAGGCAATCGCGACCGTAATCAAGGAGATTCGTGCAGCGGAAGCTGCTGAAGTGGAACGGCAACGACTGGTTGAGCAACGTGCTTCTGATAATGACGCCCGCTTTGGTGGCGAAGTGGCGACATATGTCGACGAGGCAACAGCTGGACATCTGAATGATGCGCTGTTTGACTTGCTCTGCTGCATCATGGTTGCTGATGGACGCGCAACCGGAAAGGAGAAAGCGACGATCCGTCAAATCATGTCAAGCATCGATTCCGATTGGCGCCACGAGACGTGCGATGCACGGCTTGATGCGTTCATCGCTTCTGTCCGAAATGAGGGGTTTGGTGGAATTTTGGATCGATCGCTTGCGCGTACGCGAGAGTTTGTACAACACGGTCGTCAAGCGATGCTTCTTCGATGTCTGGAAATGGTTGCGAACGCAGACGGTGATTTCTCGCAACGTGAACGACAACTGTGTGACCGGATTCGTCAGCAACTGCTAACAACATGACCAATACGACGTGTCTGCACGACAGTTTCTGTAGGTCTGGCGGTTTAATCCGCGGGACGTAAAATGCAGAGGCCGCCAGTTGTCGCTGGCGGCCTCAATTGTTCTCCGAGAGAACCATGCATTATGCAACATGATGGTACGGCTCTCGGCCTTTCATTCAAGAGCGAAGGCAATGCCGTGGCAGGTGAAGTGTACCCAAGCCCGTGGGAGTATCCGCTCCATTTTCTGATTCCCTGTGAGTATGTCGAACCAAAGCCACCAGGGGAAATTGAGGTAGTCGATCAGTGGCAACCAGTGTTCATAAACTTCGACGGCAATCGCATAGTCGCCCTATTCAGCACTCCGGAAATCGCGATCTCGTGGAGCGCAGAAAATAACCTCAGCAGTCCCCGTGTTGGCGAAATAAACAATGACTCCGACCTGCAAGAGTTCGCAAAAATGGTCAGAGACAAGTTTCAGTGGGGCATCGTTGACGCGACTAAGGGCAACCGCAGTCCCGGACTCGTTGACTTTCGATCCATTGAGTGTGATTGAGTTCGGGCATGTCGTGACCCACATCGGGTGGCAGGGGTCGACCAGCGGGAGCCCCCTGGAGAGCGTGGGGTTGGCGTTGAGGGGTGAGTGTGGGAGGCGTCGGGTGCTTTCGCATGTTGCCGGGTGGTGCGGGGTGTTGGTGATGGGGGTCCCAGGGCGATGCCCTGGGCTATTGTCTTTCGCCCCGTTGGGGCTGGGGTGAGTTGGGCAGGCAGCAGTGCATCCGTCGGTTGGTGGTGGGATTCTCCCTCTCCCCCACTGAGAAACGATGAAAGCGGAGTCAGGTGCATTGTGGGGGAGAGGGCGGGGTGAGGGGATCACCAATACGCTTCCTACGTGCGATGTCCCGTGCGCGCCCCTCATCCGGCCTACGGCCACCTTCTCCCCCGCAATCGCGCGTGAGCTGCAAACAGTGTCGATCGCGGGGGAGAAGGATTCAAAGGGGGTCCCAGGGCGATCCACTGGACGATTGTCTTTCGCCCCGTTGGGGCAAGCAGCAAGCAGCAGGGAGCAGGGAGCAGGGAGCGGGGAGTCGGGAGTCAGCGGCTTTCGCACTGGGGATTGACCTTGCTCGTCTGCTGGTCTTTTGCCCTCACCCCGGCCCTCTCCCACATTGCTGCTCCTTTGCAATCGATGCACATGGTGGGAGAGGGAGAGAGACTACCGCTAATCAGTAATCAGCGGATGCATCGCAATTGCAGGGAGCGCGGGTGGGCCAGCCGGTTATTGGCGATGTGCGGGGTGCTGAAGGCACAGGAAGAGGCATCGTACGTGCATGCCTGTCATGGAGTCGTTCTTTTGCGGTTGTGGCGAGACGGTGGGGCTTCTTGTCGCTACGCACCCGACGAAGACCGGCCGCCGCACACGCGCAACCGTGCACCCTAGGGTAGACGGACCGTGAACACGGTTGAATCCCCGTCCGCGCGGGCCGGCAACCGGGACGCAAGGGTATTGCAAGAGTATGGGCAAGAGTATCGCAAGCGTATCACGAGGTGTGTGTCTACTCGTACTCTTGTACTCTTGCCCGCCCATACGCCGGGGGGGCGGCAGGAATTCAACAATGCGGAGTCTCGGGTGCTTCTGCTCCGCAGTGCGCACCGCCAACCGGCCAAATTCGCGAGCAGTCCCGGACTTGAGTGTTCACGGCCACAGAATGTGAGATCTGGCGTGCTCAGCGAATTCCGATCGCCTCATCCAGAAAGCGGAATGCAATTGGACTCACGACAACGGCATTCACTGAGCGGCGATAGGGTCAGTCACCGAGGGATCGAGGATGAGCAATCGCGAGACGGGAACGCCATTCACCAGTCGGCGGACCTTCACGACGACCGGTTGATCGCCGGGGAGTTCGCTCCACGCCGTCTCGAACTCGTCCACGTTCGACACAGGCCGACGCGCGACCTCTTCGATAATGTCGTACGCCTGCAGTTCGTCTTCGCCCGCATCGGCGGCGGCTTCAACCACGAGGACGCCGCGTTGCTGACGGGTGTGTCCCAGTTGCACCGCCAGATCGGCGTCGATGCGATGGACCGACCAGCCTGTGCGTTCGAAGAATCGGAAGCCAGGTTGCGGGGCTTCGCTACGACCCTCTCGCGCGGGCCGCTCGGTGAGTGTGATGTTCAGCGTCACAATCTGTCGGCCGCGCAGCACCTGCAATCGTACCGTCTTGTTGACAGCCGTCAGACTGACCAGATGGATCAAGTGGTTCTCGTCTTCGATTTCGAAACCGTCGAAGTTCAGGATCACGTCGTTGGACGCCAAACCCGCGAGGGCGGCCGGTGTTCCGTCGTAGACTTCCGTCACGCGGGCGCCGTACAAGCGGTCCAACGACAACCGCTGGGCGGCTTCGAGATCGAACTCTTCGTCCAATACAACACCGAGATAGCCTCGTGGCACGCGGCCATGTTCGACGAGCTGGTTCATCACGAAGCGAACCAGATTGCTGGGAATGCTGAAGCCGATCCCTTCGTTGCCCCCTCCTTGCGAGGCGATGGCGGTATTGATGCCGACAACTCGGCCCTGCATGTCGACGAGTGGTCCGCCGCTGTTGCCGGGATTGATCGCCGCGTCGGTCTGCAAGAAGTCCTGATTGATGACT
The DNA here is from genome assembly GCA_942492405.1 of uncultured Planctomycetaceae bacterium. GTDB lineage: Bacteria > Planctomycetota > Planctomycetia > Planctomycetales > Planctomycetaceae > JANNSB01. Next base: position 111,078 of record CALOES010000013.1, on the reverse strand, counting down.
TCGCGTCGGCTTCCACCCAAGTCGAGGGCGCGCCGGCCCTTCGCGCTGATGATCCCCAGCGTGACCGACTGGCTCAGGCCGAACGGGCTCCCCATCGCCAGCACGAAGTGGCCGATCTCGACATTGTCGCTGTCACCCCACGAGGCGGCAGTCAGACTGCGATCGTTGATTCGCAACACCGCCACGTCGGTCGCGATGTCTTCGAGCCGCCCAAGAGGATGGATAACACGACCATCCTGCAGATGGATATCGATGTCGTTGAGCGCGGCGTCGCGCACGACGTGTCGATTGGTCACGACATGATAGCTCGTCGTCGGGGAATGGTAGACGATGATCCCGGAACCCGTTTCCAGAATCGATCCTCCGTTGGGGCTGTCGCGCTCGCTGAGAATGTGAACGACCGCGGGACTGACGCCAGCCGAGACTTCGGCCAAGGCTCGACCGGCGACATCCAGTTCATTGGAGGCCAACCCGGCGAGAGGGTTGTTTGCAGAGGTGTCGAATGCTGGGCTGTTATCACCCGAGGTGGAAACCGTTGCCAGCAGGGCAACGCACAGGGCGACGATCAACCACGCGCGATGAGACTTGGTAGGTGCATTCATTGCGTACTCAGACCTGTCAAGGAATGTCCAGCACCTCCTTGCTGACACCTACTCTCCGTAGCTTCATCCAGTTGTTGGCCGCTGCACACCCCGGAGGATGTGCCCGCAGAGCACCGAAGTGCTAGACGGATTCCATGCCGATCGACAGATCACTGATGGAGTACTCGCGGTCGTCGAGACGCCGCTGGTAGTCATCGACCGATTCCCAATCGGCTTCCGGTTCCTCGCCCCGGCTTCGTTTTGCTTCCTCGCGTTCCTGGCAACGAATGCAATGCGAAGTGTAAGGGAGGAGTTTCAGTCGCGCAACCGGGATGGCACTCTGACACCGTTCGCATGTGCCGTAAGTCCCTGTCCTGATTGCAGCAATCGCCTTTTCTATCCGTTCGAGTTCTCGTCCCTCGAGAGAGACAAGTTGTGAATGCAATTCTCGCTCCTGGTCGTCGTAAACGGCATCGACGAGGTCGGTTGATCCGGTTCCCACATGGGACGCCTCTTCGATTTCACCGGCCAGTTTTCGACGGAGATCATCCCTTTGAGCGAGGAGTTGGTCGTGAAGTTTCAGGAGAGCGTCTTTTCGAGCCATGGTGTTTCTCTGGTATGCCATGCAGCAAAACCATCCTGAGCTCGGCCGCATGCTGTCTTCCTTGGCATTCGTTGCCTGGGAGAAACGGGTAGGTGCTCAATTCTACGCCGCTCGCCTCCCGACCAGTGAAAAAATCACAAGAACAGACGTAAGTCATTTCATGTAATAAAGATACATCATTTTACGTGAATGTTCGCCACATTTTGGATGCGACAACTCTCCGTGATCGCTTCCCGATGATCGACTGACTCCAAGGCTGGCCGACAGTCATCTCGCTCGATCAACGGCAAACTTCGCCGCTTGACGGATGATGTGTGGCAAAGGCCGCACAAGTGGTGCCGTTGCCATCTGTCCCAATTGAACGCATCGGCCCCCTTGGATGTGTTGTTCTCTCGGCAGGCTTCGCCGAAGTTGGCGAACATTCGGACCCCCTTATTGACCCTTCGAAGCGGCCCAGCATAGGTTTCCGCCCTCTCACGTTCTCTCAACGCTCGAAGCATCCCCGGGATCGGCGACGTTTGCCCGGCAGGAGTCGAAGTTATGTCAGTGTTTTTACGTTCCTGGTCCACGAGACTTGCCGGTCGATCCCATGCGCGGGCCCCCTCTCTGGGAAGCCTCTTGCTGGTGATGACGGTCCTGGTTGTCTCCGGCTGCAAAGCGGTCGACGTCACCAGTTGGTTTCAGGATCCTGAAGAACGGCGCGAAGCCGATGTGCGGGATGCACTCCGCGGAGGAGATGGGCATCCCAAGCGCGTCGGCGACTACGTGGCCATCGTCGGTCTCCAACCTCGCGTCATCCAGGGAGTCGGCCTGATTGTCGGATTGCGGGACACGGGCGAAGACCCCCCCGCATCGAATTATCGAACCGCGCTCCTCGACGATATGCGGCACCGTCAGATTCCCAACCCCAACGAAGTTCTGCAAAGCCTCAATACGGCATTGGTGGTCGTGACGGGCTACGTGCCTCCCCTCATTCGCCAGGGAGATCGTATCGACATCTCTGTGCAACTCCCTCCGGGGAGTCAGGCGGGAAGCCTGGCGGGAGGGAGACTCGTCGAATGCCAGTTGATCGAGCACGGCCAAGTCGAAGGAGGCGGCGTTCTGCAAGGGGACATTCTCGGCAAGGCCGAGGGGCATCTTCTCGTCTCCGCCATCGACAGCGACGCCAGCGTGATGGCCCAGCGCAACGCAGTCATTCCCGGAGGAGCTCTCTATGTCGGAGAAGACCAGGATCTCGCCCTCTACATGCGCAACGACTATCGAAGCTGGCGACTGACGCAGCGCATTGCCACGCGCATCGGCGAGCGGTTCAGTGGATACGATGAATCGGGTCAGAAACGTCCCTTGGCGGAAGCACTGACCGACAACCGCATTCGACTGACGCTCGATGATCATTATCGCGACTATCCCGACCGCTATCTGCGCGTCATTCGTGAGATACGGCCGGTCGAATCGAATGTCGAACGCAACATTCGCATGCAGACGTTGCAGGATCGCCTCGCCGTCGGCCCGACTGCGGCTCTCGCGGCGATCGAACTCGAAGCCATTGGAAACGAGGCGATTCCGATTCTAAAGGAAGGACTTCAGTCCCCATCGCTCGAAGCCCGTTTCTATGCTGCCGAAGCCCTCGCCTATCTGGGGCGAGTCGAAGGTGTGGAAACGCTGGCCCTTGCGGCCGACACGGAACCTGCGTTTCGAGTCTACGCTCTGGCGGCTCTCGCGGCGCTCAAGGAATCCGAATCGGTACTGGTGCTGCAGGGCCTGCTCAAGCACGAGAGCGTCGAAACTCGCGCCGGTGCTTGGAGAGCACTCACGATGATCAGTCGCGATAACCCCTCGATTCCCAGTGTTGTGATCAACGATCAATTCCGACTCTACGTCATCGATTCGCCTACTCCGTTGATTCATCTCACTCGAACAAAACGTGCCGAGATTGCCATCTTCGGCCACAATCAAATGTTACTGGCTCCGATGTTGTTGCACGCCGGACCCGACATCATGGTGCGTGCCGAACCTGGCGGCCATGTTGCCACGGTCACTCGCATCTCTGCCAACCAACCGGTGCAACGCGTGCAAGTGCCGTTGACGGTCGACAGTGTCATTCGTGCCGTTGCGAATCTGGGCGCGACCTACCCCGATGTCGTCCAACTGTTGGTCGAAGCCGATCAACAGTACAACCTCTCGGGCCCGGTCGCGATCGACGAGTATCCGGAAGCGGGGCGCGTTTACGAACGGCCCAGCAGCGAAGTCGCCTCCGGCGGTGCCTCATCGCAGGCCATCACCACCGGCGAATTGCCGTGGCTGTTTGGTGGGCATCCGGAGGATGATGACGAACCTCTCTTTGATCCCGCAGTGACCGACGAGTTGCCCGTTATCGAGGAGGCCGCCGCACCGGCGACGGAAGCCGGTGGCCACAGTCTCACTCCGGTGAGTGACAACGAAACCACGGCATCCGACGTGTTGTAGTTCCTCAATTCGACCTCCGGACCGGATGCATTCCTTCACATGCTGAAGTCTCTCGAACTCTTTGGATTCAAGAGCTTCGCCGACCGCACCGTCTTCGAATTCTCACGAGGCGTAACCTGCGTCGTGGGGCCGAACGGAAGCGGCAAGAGCAACGTCGTTGACGCGATCAAGTGGATTCTCGGCGATCAGTCGGCCAAGAGCCTGCGCGGCAAGGAGATGAGCGACGTCATCTTTAACGGTTCCGCCAGTCGGCGGCCCAGCGGATTTGCCGAGGCGACGCTCAGTTTCGACAACTCAACCGGCCTGCTGCCGATTGATTCGTCCGAGGTGCAGATCGGCCGCCGCCTTTATCGCAGCGGCGATTCGGAATACCTGCTGAATCGCAATACGGTCCGCTTGAAGGACGTTCGCGACCTCTTCATGGGGACGGGGGCCGGCACTGCCGCATACAGCATCATCGAACAGGGGCGCGTCGACCAACTCCTGCAGGCAAGTCCGTTGACACGCCGAGTCGTGTTCGAAGAAGCGGCCGGTGTCAGCCGATACAAGGCCAAACGCGTCGAGGCCGAACGTCGACTGGAGCGCGTCTCACAGAATCTCGAACGTCTGACCGACATCGTCGACGAGCTTGATACACAGCTCAGCAGCACGCGCAGCCAGGCGTCGAAGGCAGCCCGCTATCGCGAACTGACGCAAGAACTCAAGCAGCTCTGGACCGGTTTGGCCGCCGATACGTATCGATATCTCACCGGGGAGTTGACATCCTCCCGTGAGCAGAACGAAAGCCTGCAAAGTCGATACAACACGCTGACGGAACAATGCGACCAGGTTGTCAAACAGCGCCAGGCGATCGATGATCGCGGACAGGAAGCCGAGGATCGCCAGCGCACCCTGGAACGTCGTCAGTCGGACCATCAACAGAAGATCGTCTCAGCGACATCGTCGGCGCATCATCAACGGTCGCGGTTGGAAGAACTGCTTGATCGGCTGAGCCAGTTGCGTTCGACGCAATGCGTGTTGTCGAGTCAATCGACCGATGTCAGTCGCGAACTGGCCGAAACGCGGATAAGACTTCAGGAATCGGAGTCGGCGTGCCAGAAGCAGAGGCAGAGCGTCAACGAACGTCGCGAACAGTTGAGGCGTCACAAGTCGCAAGTCGAAGCATCTCGGACAGAACTGGACGAGATGCAGCAGCAGTTCGCCGCAAAGGAACTGTCGCTCTCGGAGATTGACAGTCAGCGGACGCGCGCCGAACACGATCTCCAGGCGATTCGTCAAACGCAAACGACAACGCTGGAACGATTACATCAGCACGAGCGTTCTTGTTTTGACGCCTCTGATGCGCTGGAAGCAGCGAGCCGACGCGTCGCCGAATGCGAACATGACTTGGAAACCGCCGCAGGTCGTCTCCAGGAACTGCAGTCGCGGCGTGCCGAGTTGACGAACGCTCGCGGCACGACCGAAGACATCTTGTCACGCTTGAGAGAAGACCGTAGCGCGGTGCAGGCCCGGCATGCGGTGCTGCAAGATCTCGCGCAGCGATTCTACTCCGAAACAGGTCTTAAGAACGTGCAACTCCTGGCGCGACAGGGAGAGCATCCATGGAACCTCGTCGTCGGATCGGTGCATGACCTGCTGGAGGTGACTCTCGAGCATGCCCCCATCATCGAGGCGGCGTTGGTGGGCCGCTCGAATCTCATCGTCGTGCGTTCCCTCGGACCCTTTCTGCAATTGATTGAATCGGGTGAGTTGAGATTCGCTGAGCGACTTGGCTTCATGGAACTCGGCGTGCATGGCGACCCATCATTCGACCTGAGCAACCAGGTGGGAGTTGTCGATCGGGCCGATCGCCTCGTGTTCGAAGACCCTCACGCCTCGGGACTGGCAGCGCAGGTACTCGCCGACACTTGGCTTGTCGAGTCGTTGCAATCGGCCATCGACTTAAGGTCTGGCGGCTTTCAAGGTGCTCGGCTTGTCACACTGCAGGGAGAACTCCTTGATGCCGATGGCGCGCTGCATGTCGGCGAATCGCCCATCGAACTGGCGTCGATCGGCACTAAGACCGAACTCCGCGAACTCCGCAATCGCCTTGCGCGCATCGACCGCGACATCGTGGATGGCGACAATCACATCGAGTCGCTCACGCGTGCTCTCATCAAGCTGGGTGAACATCTGATCGAACAGGAGAGAGTCGTCGCGACCGCGAACGACCAACTGTCACGCGCACGAACTGCACACTCCCTCAAGCTGCAAGATTACGAGCGAGCCGCCGCCGAAGTCGAACAGCAACGCACTGCCGCCGACTCGCTTCGTCGGCGATTGGAGGAACTCGAACTGCAGTGTCAATCACTTACCGATCAACATCGCGCCGCACAGCACGAATTGAGTTCATTGAGATCTCAGATCGAAGAGACAACGCGCGGCATCACCGAGACCGAGTCGACGATCGAAGAACTGCAAAGGGAGATCAATACGCAAGATTTGGAACTGGTGAAATACGAAGAGCGACTGGGCACGCTTGTGACCAACCAGGCGCGTCTTGAGAACGAACATGAGCAACGCCGTTTGCGAGTGGCGGACGCATTGCGGCAAATTCAAGATGTCAAAGTCCAACGCAGCCACAGCACGCTTGAAATTCTCAGATCACAAAACGTCGTCTCTGAAAACCTGATCGAGGTCGAACGCCTGGCACTCGACATCCGCGAACTGCAGTCACGCCGGCAGGAGATTCGCGCCGAGCGCAACGAACTCTCCCGTCACGAAGAGCAGTTGCAGCGGGAACGCCGTGCACTTGGTGAACAGGTTCAATCGGAGACGCTCAAGATTCGAGACATTGAAACCCAAATCACTGGCCTTGCCGAGCGGATTGAGGAAGAGTACCAACTTACGCTCGACGACCTGGTCGCCCAGGGGTGTTCGGCCCTCAATCACGAGTCACGAAACGCCACGGATGCAGACGACGATGCTGGTTCCGATTCCCAGTCGATCTCGGAGCAGTCGGTGGACATCGCAGCCGAAGGCGATGACACGAAGCTGGAATGGCTCGACCAAGAGTCTGATGACAAGGCGACGGCTTCGCTGTTTGAGCATCGCCGGGAGGAACTTGACGCTCAGGTCCAGAGACTCAGGCGTAAGATCAAGATGATGGGGCACGTGAATACCGAGGCCCTCGAGAGCCTGGAAGAACTCGACGAACGCTACACGACGCTGGCGGCTCAACTCGAAGACCTGCAGGAGGCGAAGCGGGCGCTCGAAGACATTATTCGCCGCATCAATGTCGAGAGCGAACGTCTCTTCATGACAACCTTTGAGTCGATTCGCGGCCACTTTCGTGAGCTGTTCCGCAAACTCTTCGGCGGAGGCGAGGCTGACATCATTCTCGAAGACTCGGATGATGTGCTCGAATGCGGCATCGACATCGTGGCCCGTCCGCCCGGCAAGGAACTGCGCAGCATCTCGTTGCTGTCGGGTGGTGAAAAGACCCTGACCGCGGTCGGGATGCTCTTCGCGATGTTCAGGAGCAAGCCCAGCCCGTACTGCGTGCTGGACGAAGTCGACGCCGCCCTCGACGATGCCAACGTCGAGCGCTATGCAACGATCGTCAAGGAATTCCAGTCGATGACGCAGTTCGTGGTCATCACGCACCGCAAGCGCACGATGACGGCCGCCGACGTCCTCTACGGAGTGACGATGGAACAGGCCGGCGTCTCGAAGCGCATGTCGGTGAAGTTTGAAGACGTTTCGGAGAATGGCGACATCAAGTCCCGCTCGGCCGCGTGATTGATGCCTTTCACGATCGTGTGCGGAGTGCCACGAACGACCGGGCATCGACGCATGCAAGCCGGCTGCTTACGAATGCGTCAGACGCCCGACCGCGTGACAGACCTACTACCAGTCTCCCAGGTGTTCTTCGCCGTTCATCGAACCAGCGGCGACCCAGGTGGCCTGATCGATGTTTTCGTTGACGAACCTCACGGCTCCATCAGCCAACAGACAGAAGACTCCGCCTTCGTGAACACTGCTCGGTTCCTTGACGTCGATATCTGTGGTCGATGTGTCGACGTCGCACGATGGACCTGCGTTCGGGCCTACGAGAGTCGTGTGATACGGGCCCCAGTAAACACGACCAGCAGCCCAGAATCGCCCCTGTTCGTCACTGCTACCGTTCCAACCGGAACCGGAGTCGTACATCGACAGACAGGTGTCGTAGTAATTGTTGATCAACTGAATGTTGGCCGACGTATTACTCCACCATCGGCCTGCGGTGTTGTTTGATCTTTGCAGCCGATTACCAACGACCACGCGGTAGGAGGGATCTCGAGGAACACGCGTCGGATCCCACTGGCCGGCGTTCTTGCCCAGACGCATTTCAGAGACAGCAATCGTGTTGCTCATGCCGTCGATAAAGTCGCCGTCCGTCGATCCTCGATGGAGGGTGGCGAATCCGACGGGCCGGGTTCTCATGCTCCAGTTCGATGCGGGGCCAGCCGAGATTCCGTAGGAGGTTGGTCCCATGTTGGTCGTGTATCTCACGATCGAGTCGCTGGGGCATAGATAGGCCGGAATGAATGTCCGCGCCAGTGTATTATTTTGTGTACCGCCATTGTTGTTATCCCAGCGGTAGTCAAAGTCGATTCGATTATAGATCGGCGACTGATCCATATAAGGCAGCAGCATTGCGAACCCGCTCCAAGCGAGCCAGTTCTGCAGGTACCGTCCACCCACATTCTCCGTTGGCTGACCCACGCCGTTCGGCGTGAACATCTTGTGGGCGTCGAGATAGTTGTGCAGTGCCAGGCCGATCTCGTGCAAGTTGTTTCGGCACTGCGTTCGGCGAGCCGCCTCCCGCGCCTGCTGCACAGCGGGCAGCAGTAACGCAATCAGGATCGCAATGATTGCGATCACCACCAGCAATTCGATGAGCGTAAACCCCTTATTTTTGTAGACGAGGGGACCGGAAGGGTGGCGCATGCAAACCTCCTCAAGTGAGAGAGATGCTCCTCAGAAAGGAACCGGGAAATGAAAACGGCGAACGCCGTGAAACGTGAATGGAAGTTCGACAACCCCGAACGTAGGCATCCGGGTCGCGCTGGTCAACCCCCGGAAAGCATTTTTTGCAAAGAAATACAACATTCGCCCAGCAAACGAGTTACGGATGGGAATCTGTCGCAACCTTCCCCAAACACGCCGTTTATGGGCATCTCATCGGCTGCCGAGCAGCGAATGAAGTCCAGACGGAGACCGTTCAACTTTCCTCAATCGGCCCCACAGTCCCATCGCAGCTCCATTTGCAATCTCATCGCTTTTCCATCGAGTACTGTTGGACTGGTGGCTGCAGATCGATGTAGGCGAGATGTCGGTCGAGGCGCTTTCGTGGAGTTCAGCAACCACTGTGCTTCGCAAGCCAGGGGCAAGTAACGACGCCAGGCTGCGGCAAGGCGGCCCATCGTCCAACGGGCATTGATTTCCTGGATGGGGCGCAGTCGCACTTTTCCTTGTTCATCGCAATAGCGCATCGCGTCGATCCCGACGGGGCCGAAATAGCCTTCGGTCTGCAGGCGTTCGCAAACCTGACGTCCCACCTCGACGGCATCGCGCCATTCGCTCGCCAGCGTTTGATCTCCACAGGCAGGCACGCTGCTTCCGATGTACTGGCCATGTCGGTCGGTCAGCATGGGAACAATTGCTTCGAGCTTTGGTTCACCGTATGGAGGAACTGTCCATTGAATTCCTACTTCGGCGATCGTATCGAACCAGGGTTCCCAGAAGACGCAGCCATCGCGATGTAAGTGATGTGCGATCCATCGCCGGTCCTGTTCACTCAATGAGTTCCCACGTCGGCGAATCTGACCGCGCCCCGACGCCGTCCACTGCGACTTGACGACCCAGTGCATATCAGCAGTCCGGCCCGAAAGGATCGCGTCGAGTTGCGATTCCGATTGCACGCACTGAACGCCGGGAGGTTGTACTCCCAGTTGGTCTGACAACTGATACGAGAACTCTCTGGAATGTACTCGTCGAACGACATCGGTTGCGGGTGCATTCGCTAGCCAATGTCGACTACGGGCCAGGTCGAGCAATACGGGTGTCCAGCCCCACGGAGTCAGTTCCCAGTCGTCGCGATCATTGGGAACATCTTTCAGTTTGCAAAACGCCATCGAGGGCAGACCAAGTTCGCTTTGCAGTGAATTCAGAAACGTGCCGTCGAACTCGTCCGCCACGATGATGACATCGCCTTGTTCCGCGATCGGCAGCAGCGCGAAGGCGAGTTCGGCTGAGATACGCTGCACTTCCTTCGCAGGTGTTTCTCCCGCGAGGACGGTCTCGAAATCGAAATTCCCAAGCCAGATTCGCGGCATGTGGCGAGATGAACGAATTTCCAGCGGTCGCTGTGACAGGAACGAATTGGAAGGGACACCTTGTCGCGTGAAGATCCTGGCCGAAACGGACCAATCCTGCGACCGTCCGCACGATTTTTTCTCGCATGTTTACATCTGCATTCGACGCGAGTATGCTAGCAGAACGATTTTTCGGGAGGCTGGCGCAACGCCGTTCTCTCATTCGCTTTCGGTACATAATCTGGGAGCCGTCTGGATGCCCGCGATCACCGTCCAGTGCACTCATTGCTCTGCGAAACTCAAATTGAAGAGTTCTGCCGCGGTTGGCAAGAAAGCCAAATGCCCCAAATGCCAACAGGCATTTGTCGTTGCGGCAATTGCTGAAGTCGCCGCAACGAAGAAACCAGTCGCGGCGTCGGACGATCCGTTCGGCGGCTTTGACGATTTTGGCGGTGATGGGTTCGGGGGAGACGACTACGGTGGTGGTGGTGAATGGGACATGGGTGGCGACCCGATGGGAGGAGATATTCCCATGGCGGTGGCCGGCTCCGGCAAGTCGTCCTCTCGCAAGGGTGCCAAAGGAAAAAAGAAGGGAAAGAAAGGAAAGAAGGGAAGCGGCGGCGATTGGCAGAAGCCCGCCCTGATTGCCGGAGCCTCGGTGCTTGGCCTCGGTGCGATTGGCACCATTGTCTGGGCGATTGTCACCTTTATGCCGGGGGGCGGTGGTTGGGTCGCCTGGCTGCCGGACAACACCGAAGTGGTCGTGCGCATCGAAGTCGGAGACGTCTGGAACAGTCCCAACCTCTCGGAATTGCGTAAGTTTCCGGGTGCCGCCGATCAGATCTCTCAGATGGAGCAACAGTTGGGATTGACCCTGGCCGACATCGAAAGCGTCACAATGGGGATGGTGACACCCACCGGCATGCAGCAACCGCAGGTGACGACCGTCATCCGCACGAGCAAGCCGATCAATGCGCAAACATCGCTCGGGGCGATCGCCGAACAGAGTGGTGGACAGGTGGAGACCGTTCAACATGGAGGCGCGACGTATTACACCATCAGCGTCGCCGGTGCGACACAAGCGGCGTATGCACCCGATGCGAACACGCTCGTGATCGCCGACGGCTCGATCATGGCATCGTTGATCGACAAGAACGGCAGCAGCGACGCAAGCAGCCGCTTTTCGAGTCTCGATATGCCGAGGGACATCGTCGTCGCTTTTGCACCACGTGACGTTGCGTCGATGGACACATTTCGATCGTTTACGGGAGGCTTCAATGGCAGCGACAACGAACCATTTACCGGCTTTGCCTTTGGGGCCGACTTGAAAGGCAACGTTGATCTCGAAGCGTGGGTCGCCTGCACGTCGTGGGGACAGGCGCAAGCCGAGGCACGCGACTTTAAGGGGCAATTTGAATCCGGCATCGGAATGATGGGCAGCGATCCGTCGGTACAGGCCATTGTGAATTCGATCACGACATCGTCGAGTGGATCGCTCTTCATGGTCGAAGCCACGATTCCCTCCGCCACGATTGACCAGGCGATTGCCAACGTCCAGGCACAAATGCTTGGCGAAATGCTCGGCGGGGGCATGGACTTCTTTGGCGGGGGCATGGACTTCTTCGGCGGCGGTGATACCGGTTTCGACGACAGTCCCGACTTCGGAGGCGGCTCGCAGTTCTCTGGAAGCGATTTCTCCAGTGGACCCGGCGGCGGTGCCGGCCTCCCCAGTGATCTTTCTGGAATGAATCCCACCGCACCCGGAGGGCCAGGCGGAGCACATGCAGGTGGACTCACTCCGCCAGGTGGAATGGACCCCAGCGCCGGCTTGCCCGGACTCTCGTCCCCTGGAATGGATCCCAGCGGCGGCCTTCCAGGGATTTCTGCAGGCGGCTCCGACCCCAGCGCCGGCTTGCCAGGGATTTCTTCTCCCGGCGGTACCGGACTCTCGCCGCCTGGAGTTGCAGATCCCGGTTCCGGTTTGCCCGGACTCGCTCCACCCGGCGGTGGCGGAACCGATCCCAGCATGGGCTTGCCTGGTCTGTCTCCTCCCGGAGGCGGCTCGGATCCCAGCGCGGGTTTGCCAGGCTTGGCTCCGCCCGGAGGCGGGCTCGCTCCTCCTGGAGGATTGAATAATCCGCCTGGTGCCCCAGGACTCACTCCTCCCGGTGGTCCCGGAGGTGGACGTCCAGGCGCGCCCGGAATGGCTCCTCCCGCTGGACCCGGCGGTAATCCCAGAGCTCCTGGTGGTCCTGGCGGCGGACATGGTGGTGGTTCTGGAGGAGCTCAACCTGGCGCTCCCGGCGGCGGACAACCTGGAGCTCCTGGTGGCGCACACGGCGGTGGAGGCCAATCCGGTCCTCCGATGCAAGGCGCTCCTGGCGGTGGACAGCCAGGCGCACCCGGTGGTGCGCATGGTGGTGGAGGCCAGTCGGGGCCTCCGATGCAAGGTGCTCCTGGCGGTGGACAACCTGGCGCACCCGGCGGTGCACACGGAGGAGGTGGACAATCTGGTCCCATGCCTGGGCAAGGAGCCCCCGGCGCACCAGGAGGCGCGCATGGTGGGAATTCCGGAGATTCCTCCGGCGGAGCATCGACGCCACCCGGCGGCGGTCGACCACAACCTCCCGGTGACTCATCAAGCGGCGGCGACTCTTCAAGCAGCAGCGATTCGTCGATGTAAGTCTTGAGACGCTGTTCGCCCTCGATGATCGCGTTCGATTCATAACACCATCGTAGAACGGCTTCACGGCCGCCCTGCAGGGTGGTCGGCGTCAATCGTCAAAACACGCTTGTTCACCCCAGATCGTGGGGTGAAACCGATACGGAATCGATGGGCTGCTTGACCCTAATGATTCCGCGTGCCTAGCATGACGGCTCATCTTTCATTTTTGCTCTACTTCTTCTGTTGAAAACTCTTATGAGCGCGGATTCCAGTTCTCAGCCGGCGCAATCACCCTCGCCGCCGAAATCTCCGGATGACAAATCCGACGCGAAATCGATTGCCGACACGGCAGCGACTGTTGAGAGTGAAGAACTGACACCCGAACTTGTCGAGGAAGAGGCGATTCGCGGCGACTTCATGCTCCGCTGGTCGGTGATCCTTCTCGCCCTGCTGCTGGGATGGACGGTCGTTTCCGACACTCTGACCCTGGTGCGAATTCGTTCCGGCGAATACATGGCGGCCCATGGGTTTCTCCCGCCACGTGTCGATGTCTTTTCAACAGCCGCAACGGACCAGGCCTGGGTGAATCTCGGCTGGCTCGGAGACTTGATCCTCGCCGGCACGTACAACCTGGCAGGTGCACCAGGTCTCACGATCCTGGCAGCGGTTTTGGCAGCAGTCACCTTTCGTCTGGTCTTGCAGACGAGTCTGCCCGGCGTCTCGACCTGGTGGGGTTCGCTCGTCGCGGGACTCGGCGTGGTCGCATGCTTTCCGCAACTGACATCCAACTCCATCTGGACGCTGCTCGGTGTCGCGTTGACTTGCCGACTGGTTCAGCGGTTCGACGAGGATCCTGCATCGCGTTCGTTGTGGGGACTCGTCCCCTGTTTCTGGCTCTGGGCCAATCTTGATCGTCATATGTTCGTCGGGCTGGCGGTACTGCTGCTGTGGGCGATGGGACGCACCGCCACGAACCTCGGATTGCAGGATGCCAAACGTATTCCGCTCGCGCGCCTCTGGATGCCGGTCGCCGCGATCTGCGTGGTGGTGATGCTGCATCCGTGGCATTACCAGGTCTGGATGTCGCCGTGGCTGTCGTTGGGAGTCGAGTTGCCGGAGATTGGCAAGTACGGGACGGTTACCGACGACTTCGCCTGGCAATGGGACTCGATGATCAGCAACGATTTCTGGACGTCGATGGATGTGTTCGTCATCTTCGCGTTGGTAACGGCCGGGATCGCGCTGCTTTCAATGGCGTGCAACATCAAGGAAGTGCCGTTCGAGCATCTGTTGTGGTTTTTCGGAATCAACGGGCTGGCCGTGGCGGCCGGCGTGTTTCTGCCGGCGGCGACAATCGTCAACGTGGTGATCGCCACTCTCAATGGACAGGCATGGTATCGGCGCGCGTTTTCGCAGAAATACACCGTCAATCCCTGGGCACTTGCCTACTCGCGGGGAGGCCGGGCGATCACGGTGCTGGCAGTATTTGGAATGGCGTACCTGACGATTACCGGCTGGCTGATGGGTGCGGACGGCCGACGTATCGGAGCCGGGTTCGAACAGAACCTCGCCTCGAACATCGACAGCTACGAAAAAGTCCTCGCATCAGGGCCGGATGTCGACGAATTGCGGGCGTTCAACTTTCGGCCTGAACAGGGAGACGTCCTGATCTGGTTGGGGTACAAACCGTTCGTCGATCGTCGATTCGTCGTCTTTACTCACGGTGACGAGAACCTGCTCGACCTGCACAGAAAGACGCGTGTGGCGGTCTTGCAACACGATCGCGACATCTGGCTCGAAACGTTCAACAAGTACGAATTGAATGCGGCGCTTCCGCGACTGTCGGGAGTGGATCCCAGCTATTCGACGTTCATGTCCATGTTGACCACCGGCGACGGCGAGCCGCAGGACTGGTATCCGCTGTCGATCGGGGCTGCGACGACTCCCTTCTATCTGATCAATGGTGATCCCGCGATTGCCGATTTCATCGAGAACGGGCAAGGGCTGAACCTGATCCGCGAGGCATTCCGCGAACCGCAGGGTGACGCTCCGGACTCCGAACCCTACTGGCCCACGCCTCCGACGTTCACCGATCGATATGTGCTGCTCCCCAATCCCGCGATTCCCAACGGAATCCAGTTGGCTCGGCATTACGACAAACTCCTGGCTGAAGCGCAGAACCTGGATGCGCGATTTCGATTGGCGATGGCCTACTTGGGAATTCGCAATGCGCGGCGAGGTCTGGCGGAAAACCCCAACATCGGCGAAGGTTGGAGAATCCTCAGTCGTTGTTACCTGGAGATTCATAGTCAGGAAGCGATGTTGATGCAGTCGTTCAACGCGTCGGCGCCCGGGTTGCGATTGAATCAGGCGATTGCGTGCATCCAACTGGCGAGGGTTTGCGATCCCGACAATCCACAGGATGAATTGAGTCTCGCCATCTTGCTGCGACAGACTCAACAACACGATCTGGCGATCCAGCATTGGCGTCGTTACGAGGAATTGACGGGGCGACTGACTGATATTCCCGAGAGCGACGAAAACTACGATCAAATTGTCGCCAGCATCACTGAATACCTCGATTCGACATCGGAAAACCTTCAGGCTCTGGAAGTCGAAGTTGATGACAATCTGGCCAATGGCGAGGATCGCGCCGGTATCGCGTTTCAGTTGTTCGAGAACGGCATCAGCGGTCTGGCACTGAGGATCATCGAGACAGATATCTCGATCGTGGACAGCAACTCGCTGTATCGAACGCTGTGGGGAAGCCTGCAATTGCAGAATGGTCAGATTGAGCAAGCCTACGCGACCCTTGTGCGTAATGAGCAGGCCTTTAGCGACTTGCGAGATCTCACCCAGGGAGGCATGCAGGCCTACGAGTTCTGGTCGAACTCGACTGCCTTGGTGAGCCTGGTGGGAGGCGATGCTCAACGGGCGATCGACCTCTGGGACGAATCGGCCAGCCAATGGACGCTGCAGGCGGCTATCTCCGCGATCAATTACGCTCCGCTGGCAGACCGCGAGGTCGAAGCACATGGTGCCTGGGGTGGTCTTCGCGGACATTCCGTCGGCAGTATGATCACGGTCAATTCGGAACAGTGGGTCCTGGGCGAGATTCAGGCGGCCAGCGCCGAGATGGAAGCGCAGCGTACTTCCGATGCTGCGCAGCGCCTGGAGTTCGTCCTCGAGAGATACCCGACGACCGCCTTTCGACCGTTGATCGGAGCCTACCTTCAACTCTTGACCGACACGACCTACGAACTGATTCCCGCCGATCCCGAAATCGACACCGACACGACGACCGTGGGCGAACCGATGCCCGACGAGACGGCATCACCGGCAGTCGACGAAGACGCGACCAGCGACGAACCACCGCCCCCTCCGCTTCCCAACGAAGTGAGCGAATGACGGCGGTCCTTTGGCAACGCGATCACAGGAGCAACGCACCATGCAGGCTGCATTCATCACTCAACCCGGACCGGCCGAATCGATACAGGTTGGTGAACTTCCGACACCTTCACCGGGCCCCGGCGAAGTGCTGGTGAAGGTCGCCGTGTCGGCTGTCAATCCGATCGACACCTACATTCGCGGCGGCGCGGTGAAGATGAATCTTCCCAATCCCTTCATCCCCGGCTGCGACTTGGCAGGCGTCGTCGAGCAAGTCGGTCCCGATGCCAAACGCTATCGCGTTGGAGATCGCGTGTGGGGAAGCAACCAGGGTTTGCTTGGCCGGCAAGGCACCCTCGCCGAGTATGCGGCAGTGCATGAAGACTGGCTCTACCCCATCCCCGAAGGTCAGAGTGATGAAGAAGCCGCCGCCGCCGCGCTGACAGGCATCACCGCGCATCTCGGTTTGTTCCTGCACAGCGGAGGCGTGGGGTCCGGAGATACGGTCTTCGTCAATGGAGGTACTGGAGGCGTCGGGTCGGCTGTCGTGCAGTTTGCCCATGCTTCAAATGCGAAAGTGATCGCCACCGTTGGCACCGACGAGAAGGCAGAACTCTGTCGTTCATTCGGTGCCGATGTCGTCCTCAATTACAAGGACGCGGCATTCGCCGACAAACTCACATCAGCCGCGAGGGAACTCGGTGGCGTCTCGCTCTATTGGGAGACGCAGCGCGAACCCAACTTCGACAACATCGTGCCTTTAATGAGGCGTCGCGGCCGCATCGTGTTGATGGCCGGTCGTGAAGCACGACCGCCTTTCCCGGTGGGACCGTTCTATGTGAACGAACTCCGCATGGCGGGCTTCGCGATGTTCAACGCCACCCCTGATGAACAACGGACGGCAGCGACACAGATGAATCAATGGTGGGAAGCCAAGCAATGGCGTCCCTTGATTGGTGCCCGCTTCCCCCTCACCCAAGCCGCCGACGCGCATGCCCTGCAGGAAGCGAACACCCTGAACAAACAAGGCACGTTGACGGGCAAGGTGGTCGTGACGATGTCGTAGAAGCCGTCTGGGGCCGAGGGAATGGAGTCTCAACTCTCCGTTTTGCCGTCCTTCCCAAGACCCTCGCCTCTGGTTACGAGACCTTCCACCATGCATATCGCTTTCATCACTGCCGGTGGGGCCGGGATGTTTTGCGGTTCCTGCATGCACGACAACACTTGGACTCGCGCGCTGATGGCGGCAGGGGCCGAGGTGTCGCTGCTGCCCACCTACACGCCGATCCGTGTTGATGAAGCTGATCAGAGCGATCGACACATCTTTCTGGGTGGAGTGAATGTCTACCTCAACAGTTCGTCATCATGGTGGAGGAGACTGCCCAATGGGCTCAAGCGCGTGTTCGACAGTCGCTGGCTCATCAAGTTGGCGACCAGGTTCTCGGTCAGTAACGATGCCGCCGACCTGGGAGACCTGACGCTGGCAATGCTGGCCGGCTCCGATGGCCCGCATCGTGAATCATTCGCCGAACTTGCACGGCACATCGCCGCGATTCGCCCCGACGCTGTGATCTTCTCAAACGCTCTGTTGTCGGGCGCGTTGCCTGCGATTCGCAAAGTTTACTCGGGTCCGCTGGCTTGTGTGCTGCAAGGGGATGATCTCTTTCTCGACATGCTGCCTCCCGAGCACAAGGTTCCCGCGCTGGAGGCGATGAGTCGCAACGCTGCCGACTTCGATCGGTTTCTGGTTCACACACGGTTCTATCGAGACTACATCAGCAAGTATCTCGCGTTGGATGCCGACCGCTTCGAGTTGATGCCGCTGGGGATCGATTTCACCCCGCATACGGGGCAGCCTCGCGCGATCGAGCATCATGGGGCCGTTGTCGGTTACTTCGCTCGCATTGCTCCCGAGAAAGGGTTGCATCATCTGGTCGACGCGATGTGCCTGCTGAAGCAGCGGCTCCCCGATGTCCAACTTAAGGTCGGAGGCTTTCTGGGGTCGGCGCATCGTAAATACTTCCAGGAACTCTCTCGGACAGCCGCACCGTTGGGGAGTGGCTTCAATTATGTCGGCAGCCCCGACTCGGTTGCCGGGAAGGCTGCGTTCCTCCAATCGATTGACGTCCTGTCGGTGCCGACGGAGTTTCTGGAGCCGAAGGGGTTGTACGTTCTCGAAGCTTGGGCCAATGGTGTACCCGTCGTGCAGCCGGAACATGGCTCGTTCCCCGAGATGATCGAAAAGACCGGAGGGGGCCTGCTAGTCAAGCCTCGCGACCCAATCGCCTTGGCCGAGGGCCTCTACGATCTGCTCACAGACGATGGCCGCCGCATGCAGATGGCTCAGGCGGCACACGAGCGAGTACGGAGCGAATACTCGCTGGACTTGATGGCTCAACGGACGCTGGAGATGTTTCGCGATTTTTCGAAACCGTAAGCCATCGCACACGCGACGCCGTGCGATGTTCGCCTATGATACAATGTGTCGTGAATCAGATTCTTATTCACGCTCCAATCGATTGTTTTGAACTCTTAACAACGACGAAAGAGCTTATGTCTCGCCTCTCCATGTTCCTGGTCTGTCTGTGTAGCTGCGTGTTCATCACCGGCTGCGACGAAGTCGTGCAGACGCAAGTTGCCGCGCCGACTGCGGCCCTCAGTCAATTCAGAAGGCCGAACAATCCCGAATTCGTCAGCGAGGTTTACGAAAGTGATATCCCGGTCCTCGTCGACTTCGGCGCGGAGTGGTGCGGGCCTTGCCAGATGCTCAAGCCGATCCTGCATCGGATGGAAACCGAATACGAAGGACGCCTCAAGATCGTGACGATCGACACCGATGAGCAGCCCGCGCTTGCAATGCACTACGAGATCAGTGGGATACCGGCGCTGTTTCTATTCGACGATGGGGAACTGGTTGCCATGGAAGTGGGAGCGCCGACGGAATCACAATTGCGGCAATGGATCGAAGCCAATGTCGACACGTCCGTCGTTCTCGATCCCGAAACTCCTGCCGGAGACGAAAGCACGGCAGACACAACAGCAGAAGAATCCGCCGCCAACGAACAGCCCGCGGTGCCGGCCAATGAGACATGAGCGTTCGGAAGTGTCGAACCGCCTGCGTGGGCTACGAACCTTCTCCGATCGGCAATCCCGCTTGTGATTGCATCTGCTCGATCAAGTCGAGCATCAACAGCACCTTGATCGGGTTTTCGTCGGCGAGGTTTCGCTGCTCGCCGGGATCGTCCGCCAGATTGAATAGCGCCACTCCGGTCGGTTCGTCCCCCGTCAACAGGCCCGGATACTCCGAGGGTCGCGCTTGCTCGTAAGGCGCCAGCAGCGTGACGCCATTGGGCCGACGGGGATCGATCCAGTCGTCGTTGCGGTTCTGAGGGCCGGGAATTGATGTGTGCAGCTTCCAGTCGCCGACACGCACCGTGCGGATTTGTCCCTGAAAGGAAAACAGCGGTCGCTCATTGAGAGAACTGGACCCCCTCAGCAGCGGCATGAGATTGACGCCGTCAATCGCGCGATCATCCGGCAATTCAATTCCCGCAACCGCGAGCGCGGTGGTAAACAGATCGAGAATAATTGCCGGCTCATCAATCGTCTGGCCTGCCTCGATGACGCCCGGCCAGCGGGCGATCATCGGAACTCGAATCCCTCCTTCCCACCATGTCCCTTTCATCCCGCGCAGGCCGCCGGTGCTCCCTCCGTACCAGGGGCCGTTGTCGCTCGTAAAGACAATGAGCGTCTTAGACGCTAACTCCAAGCGATCGACGGCATCAACCAATCGTCCGATCTCGGCATCGAGTTCCGAGATGACGTCGGCGTACAACCCATGTCCCGTCGATTGATAGAACTCTTCCGAAGCTGCCAGCGGTTTGTGAGGCATCGCGTGCGGCAGATAGAGGAAGAACGGTTCCGCTTGATGCTCCTCGATGAATTCAATCGCCCGATCGGTATACCGCCGAGTAATCGTCGCCTGCACCACCGGATATTCGACGACCTCTTCATTCCGCCAGAGTTCGACGGGATGCATGTCGTTGCTGTAGAGAATGCCAAGGTATTCATCGAAACCGGCTCGCGTGGGATAGAACTCGGGCTGATGTCCCAAATGCCATTTGCCGATGCAGCAAGTGTGATGGCCCGCAGCATGAAACATCTCACCCAGCGTCAGTTCCTCAACCGGTAGACCCAGCGTGTCTCCCGGATGATTCGGATTGCCCGCGACTCCGTAGTCTCGCGCGGGGACGGGGTTGCTCGTCATCAGGTTGTTGCGATGCGGGTAGCGTCCCGTCAGCAGCGAGGCTCGCGACGGTGCGCAAAAACCGCACGTCGTGTAAAACTGCGTGAACCGGGCCCCTTCCGTCGCCAACTGATCGAGCCGAGGCGTCTCGAACGCCTCATGCCCATAGCACGACAGGTCTCCGTACCCGAGGTCGTCGGCATAGATGATGATGACGTTCACATGCCCCTCGTCGGCAGAGGCCGATGTCGAGAGAATCAAGAACACACACAGCGCAAGCAGGTTGAGAGTATAACGCATGATCGAATCTTCAATGGAAACAGGGCGAGCGAAGTTCTTCGAATGAAGAGAACCGACAGTCTGGGAGGAGGCGAGTCTACCAACTTCTGTCACACGCATGCGAACCATTTCAGTCCGCAGTCCGCATGCCGCTTGCAGCGATTGCAGACTCTGGCGATCATATCGACTCGCATCGTTGATCATCGGGTCCAACTCCTTTCTCGTCGTTCCGTTCGTGCCAACCGTCGAGTTCTCGTCGTCCGCGCTTGTCACCGGGGTCCGCCAGCGGCAGCCTGAGGCATGGGCGCGTCTGGCGAAGCTGTATGCGCCGGCGGTCTACAGTTGGGCGCGACAGGCAAGGCTGCAGGAAAACGATGCCGCCGACCTTGTGCAGCAGGTCTTTCATGCGGCTCTTGTCGGCATCGACAACTTCGATCAGGAGCAGGGGACACTGCGTACCTGGCTGTGGGGCGTGACTCGCAACAAGTTGAGACATCACATTCGCAGTCTGGGAGCGAATGCCGCAGCGGTCGGTGGGACCGATGCCCATGCCGCCATCGAACAGATCCCCGAACAGCCGTTCGAAGAGTCGACCGGCACCGTGAACCCGGCGTGGGGGCTGATGCACCGGGCCATCGCGCTGGTTCGACCCGAGTTGCAGGAAGCAACCTGGCAAGCCTTCTGGCGGACCGTGGTCGAAGGCGAGATGACAGCCGACGTCGCTCTGGAACTCGGCATGACACCCCAAGCCGTGCGTCAGGCAAGGTATCGCGTGCTGAGGCGGTTAAGGGATGAGCTGGAAGGTGAAGCTTGACGAGGTTCTCAATCGGCATCGCGATCCGTGCGAATCGCGCGCTCTTACGCTAACCTGAAGGCATGCCCACTCTCCCCGATACCATCGCGTGTTTTCTCGTTCGCAAGTCCGGCAAGGATCAGATCGACACCGGCGTCGAACAACGTCCCTTCGGCGAACTCCCCCAAGGGGACGTCGTCGTTCGCGTCGCCTATTCTTCGCTCAACTTCAAGGATGCCATGGCGGCGATGGGGCATCCCGGCGTCGTCAAGCGGTTTCCACATGTGCCGGGCATCGATGCGGCAGGCGTTGTCGCAAGCAGCGGCGACTCGCGGTTTCGCGAAGGGGATGAAGTGATCGTCACCGGGCACGGACTCGGTTCCGATACCTGGGGAGGCTGGTCAGAGTTCATCCGCGTCCCTGCCGACTGGGTTGTCGCGCGTCCTGAAGGTCTGTCGCTGCGTGACGCGATGATCCTCGGCACCGCCGGCTTCACGGCGGCTCAATCGGTGTGGCAACTTCGCAGACACGACATCACGCCCGATCGTGGACCAATTGTCGTGACGGGCGCGACCGGCGGCGTGGGTGTGCTGGCCGTCAAGTTGCTCAGCAACCTGGGTTACGAAGTGCATTCCGTCACCGGAAAGGCCGATGCTCATGACTGGTTAAAGTCGCAGGGCGCCGCACAGATTCTGGGACGAGCGGATGTTAACGATCGCGGCAATCGACCGCTCCTTGCGGCCAAGTGGGCGGGAGCCGTCGATACCGTGGGCGGACCAGTCCTCGGCACCGTACTGAGGTCGATCCAGTATCGTGGCTGTGTGACCTGTTGCGGACTGACTGCCGGAAGCGATCTGCCGGTAACGGTCTACCCGTTCATCTTGAGAGGTATCACGTTGCAAGGGATCGACTCGGCCGCGTGCCCCGATGATCTGCGTCACGAAATCTGGCGACTGCTCGCCAACGAATGGAAACTCGACGATCTCGACTCGGTCACGACCGAAGTCACGTGGTCGCAACTGCCTCAACAGATTGACCAGATCTTCCACGGCAAGGTGCGCGGCAGAACACTGGTGAAACCGTAGAAGAGTACGTCCGGGACTCGCACGGTCAGAAGAGACGGCGTTGTTCTTTTAGACAGTTTCAAAACTCAGTCGTAGGACGGGCTTCCCAGGTTATCGAGTGCAGCCAGACGGGCTAGGAAGCCCGTCCTACGAATGTTTTGAAACCGCTTCTACTTTGTATTCCCCTCCAAGAAACTCTCGAACCGCACCGCGTGGCAGGTGTAGCCGCTGGGGTGTTTTTGGAGGTAGTCCTGGTGGTACTCCTCGGCGGGCCAGAACTTCGTCAGTGGCTCCAAGGTCGTGATGACGGGGCCGGGCCAGCGGCTGGAGGCGTTGACGATCTCGATAAACTCTTTCGCCTGCTTCAGTTCGTCATCACTCGCATAGAAGATGGCCGAGCGGTATGAAGTGCCGCGATCGTTCCCCTGCCGATTGAGCGTCGTCGGGTTGTGGACGCGGAAGAAGAAGTCGAGCAGTTCCCGATAGCTGATGACGTCAGAGTCATACGTCACTTCCAGCGCTTCGGCATGACCAGGGTGGTTCTGATACGTCGGGTGCTCGTTCTCCCCGCCGCAGTAGCCGGCTTCGGTGCTAACAACGCCGGGTTGATGACGAAACAGTTCTTCGAGTCCCCAAAAACATCCCCCGGCGAGAACGGCTGTCTTGTGCATGGTTTGTCGCCTTTCGCTCCGCGAAAGTGCGGAGAACTTCGTGACGGGTTTCAATCGTTTCTGGGCTTGAGGCCAGACTCGAGTGCCATCGCTCTTTCGCGGAGCGAAAGGCGACGAAAGATTTTACGTCAATCCCGCGATCGGATCACCATGATAAATGTGATTCGGCCGGCCGGCGGCGTCTTTCCAGGCGGCGGTCGGCGGAATACCCAAGGCCTCGTAGATCGTGGCCGCCAGATTCTCGGGACGCTGTGGATCGTCCTTGGGATAGCCTCCGTCAGCATCAGAAGAACCGACCACGCGGCCACCCACGATGCCGCCCCCGGCGAGGAAGACCGACTGCACGGCTCCCCAGTGGTCGCGTCCGGGGAACTCGTAGTGTTGCGACAACAGCGAAATCTTCGGAGTGCGTCCGAACTCGCCGGCCATCACGATCAGCGTGTCGTCGAGCTGGCCCGACTCTTGGAGGTCGAGCAAGAGTGCCGACAGCGCGCGATCGGTCGGCGGGAAGAGCTTGTCCTTCAGGTGAGGGAACGCATTGCCATGAGTGTCCCAGCATTCGTTGTTGCCGAGATTCACCTGCACAAGATTAACGCCGGCATCAAGCAGTCGCCGGGCCATTAACAACGACCACCCGAACGAGTTCCGGCCGTAGCGTTCTTGAACATCATCTTCCGCCTGTGTGACATCGAACGCTCTGCGGATCGCCGGGTCGGTCAACAATGTGATCGCTGCCTGCCGCGAACGATCGAACCCTTCGACCTCGGCATGTCGATCGAGTTGACGCACCTGCGATTCGATGCTGGCCAGCAAGTCGTTGCGGCGCGCGAGGCCGCCGTGCGTGAGGCCTTCCGGCAGCGACAGGCTGGGTGCCTGAAAAATCCGATCGTCGGCATCGCCACGTCTTTGATGATCGAAATCGTACTCGGGGAACGCTCCGTACGATCGCGCGTGAAAGGGCGACGCTTCGACGAACCACGGATCGCGCATCGGCCCCATTACGCCCGCGAACTGGCCAGGGATGACGCGGCCCGAGTTATGGATCAATCGCTCAGGGAGCACGACGGCGGGCGGGAGGTTGTTTTGCGAAACGGTCACATCGCCGGCGATCGCCGCGATCGAAGGATGGTCGGTCGGGCTGGGACGGTTGGCACTGAATCCGACGGGGATGTCGCTGCGTCCCGTCAGCATGATGTGGTGCCCCTCCGAATGTTCGTTCGACCGATGCGTGAGCGAACGACACAGCGACCACATCGAACTGCAGGCGGCGAGCCTTGGCAGGTGCTCGCAAATTTCGATGCCCGGGGTTTCGGTCGCGATCGGCAGGAACTCGCCACGAACAGTGTCAGAAGCCTGCGGTTTGAGGTCGAAACTTTCGTGCTGAGCCAGCCCGCCCGAGAGAAAAATAAAGATGCACGATTTGGCCCGCAGCGTGGTTCCCCCATCAGCCATCACCTGGAGCGAAGTCAGGTGGTTCGTCCCCAGACCGAGCAGTCCGATCGCCCCCGCCTGGAGTGACCCGCGACGCGAGATTCCGATAGGATGTTGCAGTCGCATTTACAGCGATCTCCCTAATGGAAACCCGACGCGTGAGCGAGGGCCTCAGCAGAAAAGCCGTGACGAAGAATACGGCGTCATCCTCGATACTTCCTCGTGGACGACATCATGAAACAAGACATCAGAATAGTTTGATGAATCCTAGCGAGACAAGAGAGATGCCCCAACCGATCGCATTTACTGGCGAAGAACAGTCGAACGCCACGCGCAAAGCGCTCAATGAGACCGAACCGTCGGCGTTGCGGACGTTTACCCCCTCGCAAGCCGTGCTGGCAAAGTCGGCGGGGTGTTATCACTGGACCCCCGAAGGTCGCAAGCTGTTCGACTATTCCTCCGGCGTCCTCGTCGCGAATCTGGGTCACAACCCGCGCCGCTGGATGCAGCGATTCGCCGCCTACATGGGCTGGTCACCCGAACAGATCACGGGTGAAGGGAGCGGCGAATACTTCGAAGGGCTGACGCTCACCGCCTACAACGCGATGACCGAGATCGAACGCCAGGCCGTCGATCGACTGCTGCGCAACCTGCGCAGCGCGAAAGGGGGCGGACGCATGGAGTCGGTGATGTGGTCCGCCTCCGGTTCCGAAGCGGTTCAGAAGGCGTTGTGGGCTTGCCTGCATCGCGATCCGAAACGACAAATGATGCTGGCCACGCGCTATGGCTTTCATGGCAAGAAAGGTCTGGCCGGCGCGGTGACAGGATCAGAAACCGATCACGACCGCGATCCCAGAGTGCGTTTCATCGGCTTCCCGCGCGAAGAGATTGATGACATCAGCAAGCTGAGCGAACCGGTCGATCTGTCGAAGTATCAGCGCGAACTCGATCAACTCTCGGAGACGATCGCGCCTCAAGTGTGTTGCCTGATTACCGAACCGTATCTCGGCGGCGGCGGCAGTTATCATCCGCCGAGAGAGTACCATCAGATGCTCGAAGCGTGGTGTCGCAAGCACGATGTGGTCTTCATCTTCGATGAGATCCAGGCGAACTTCGGACGCACCGGCTCGATGTATGCCTTCGAAACCTACGAAGTCGAGCCCGACATCGTCTGTCTGGGCAAAGGTCTCGGCAACGGCGTCCCCGTAAGTTGTGCCGTGGGTCGCAGAGATATTCTCACCACTCTCAAATACGGCGAAGGTTCCGATACCTGGAGCGCGAACCCTCTCTCGTGTGCCGCCGTATTGGCAACCCTTGATGAGTTTGAAACGACCGATGTCCTCGAACACGCAAAGGCACTCTCGGCGGTGCTCATCAAGGGGCTGAATCGACTCAAGGAGACCGGCGTCATCGCCAAAGTTCGCGGCGAAGGGATGGTCTTCGGCATCGAATGCGCCCCGCTCGGCTCACTCACGCCCGAACAGGTGGCCAACGAAGTCGTCAAGACTTGCTACCTCGGCAAGGACGGCGTCGGCATCCACTTGTTAGGCGCGCTCGCCGGCAAAGTCCTCCGCATCAGCCCGCCGTTGACGATGACGCTTGCGGAGGGGGAGGAGAGTCTTGGGTTGCTGTATGAGTTGGTTGGGAAGCTGATCAAATAGCAAGTGTAGTGGCTAGTCTATCGATATATGTCAGGTGGCTCGAATATCCCCGTCAGGACAAATCGCACGAAACTCGTTCAAATGGCATGACCTTTATCATTAGACCAACCACTACTGGTTCTTCGTCGGCACAGGCCAGTGTCCTGCGGAGAATGACGATTCGCATTTGGTTCACGACGCAAATGGTGATAGTCTGCTTGTGCAGGTCGCAGCCGGCAGACAACATCGTGGTGCTCCTTGTGTGGAAACGGGAAACAAACATCTCACGTTTACCACGAATCCAAAGCACACCACAAAGCCGACGCGACCTGCCTCTCATAGCTTCACCCGCCGTT
Organism: uncultured Planctomycetaceae bacterium; assembly: GCA_942492405.1. Taxonomy (GTDB): domain Bacteria; phylum Planctomycetota; class Planctomycetia; order Planctomycetales; family Planctomycetaceae; genus JANNSB01. The sequence continues at coordinate 84,557 of CALOES010000013.1, read as the reverse complement.
CCCTTGGGCGGGATGACGGGTGCGAATTAGCAGTTGGCATTCTCGTGACGCGTGACGTAACCGTCGATCGTGGGTCGATCGTCACGGCAACGCGGTTGGTGACACGCACTACCCATCCGCCTACGGGAACGGCACAGAGTCCGTTCCCTACAGGTGATCGCGCATCCGCGACCGCCCATCCGGCTGATCACTTCGACTGCGGTGATGGTCACTGCCACACTCGAACAGCCGTCACCTGGCGTGGCCCACCTTTGTCCGCGGCAATGCATCTCGTAATTGCTGTACGCCGTCCTCGGTGACTTGCGTATTGAACAGAAACACCAATTCCAGGCTGGTGCACGTCGCCAACTGCTGCAACCCCACATCTGTCACCAGCAAGTCCTGGAGCGTCAGCAAACTCAACTCCGGAAGTCCGGCCAACTCCTGCAGTCCCTGATCAGTGACCTCTGCGCTGTCGAGATGCAACATCTCGAGACGCGTCAGACCTGCCAGCTCCTGCATTCCGGTATCGGTCAGTTGCGTGTCAAAGAGCCACAACGATCTCAGGTTCGTCAGACGCGACAGGCCGTGCAGGCTTGCGTCAGTGATCTGCGATTCATTGAGGATCAGCTCGTCGAGACTGGTGAGAGTCGACAACGCCAGGAAGTCGACGTTGTTCGGAAGGGTACCCCATAGCTGGAGCGACTTGAGACTGGTCAGATGCGATAGCGCGTCAATTTCCCTGTCGGTGAATTGCTCGCAAGATAGCTGCAATGACTGCAGGCTGGTGAGCCGCGACAGCTCTTCCAATCCCGCTGCGGTGACCTGTGTGTCATTCAGTTGCAGTGTTTCCAGGCGTGTCAGGCCTGCCACCACGTGCAGTCCGGCGTCCGTAATCCCGGTGGAAGACAGGTTCAACGATTGCAGGTTGGGCATGCCGGCCAGCACAACCAGTCCCTCATCGGTAATCTCCGTCCCGAATAGGTTCAAATCCACCATGTTCGTCATGCCCGCCAGCGCGCCGAGCCCTTCGTCAGTGATTCGCGTGATACTCAGGTCCAGGACTTCGAGTTCCGTCATGCCTGCCAGCGTGTGCAACCCCCGATCCCGGATTCGAGTCGACGCGAGGCCGAGTGCCCACAGTTGCGTCAATCCGGACAGTTTGTCGATGCCGACATCAGTAATCATTAAGTTGCAGAGACTGAGTGACCGCAGACTGTGCAGTTTCATCAGTTGCAGCGTGCCCAGATCGGTGACCTGTGTGTGATCGAGGTTGAGCACTTCCAGACTCGTCAGGCCGACGAATCCCTGCAACTCGGCGTCGGTAACGGGTGTGCTCATTTGATTCAGCCCGAATGGAACTTCCGGGACCGGCAGCCCGGCAAGGCTCTGTCCACTCCACTCACTGAAACGGAACCCAGGAATACGTTCCGCGTCAGAATCGAAATACACCTGTGAACCAACGCTCCGAATCGGTATCGAAACCAATTTCGCACCCGCCGCAGTCCATGCCACGACATCCGAATCCGACAGGGGCGGGACCAGTGTTTCGTCATCTGTCGAGGCCGCGCTGCTTGGTCTCGATTCGTCTGCCGCCGCGTCATCTGCGGTTAGGGAGTCCCCAGTGCCGCCTAGCAACCAGAGCCAGACGGCTGTCTGTCGCAGGGCTGTCATCGATTTGTGCCGTCCATCGCATGCCATGGCGTACCTCTTGATCGAGGAGCAGAGATGCATTCGACGGCAAGATACGATTCCTCGCTTGATCGCAGAAGACCGTTTTCGAGTGTTCGCCAATTGGAGTGGACAGTGTCGCGCCGATCGCGTTCCGCGCTTCCGCGGGGCGGAGTGAGTGGTGGATCGTTTCGGAAACCGTTCTCGTGAGGCCTCGTGAAACGGGTGTGTGTTGGTCGTTATTCATGGGGACGCATTTCGCGGGATGAACCTCTGATCCCGCCTACGGAATGGCACGGAGGCTATTCGCTACAGCGGAGCGAATGGGGACTTTGCGCAACCGCGACGGTTAGGGGTAGAAATGTGAGTTCGTCCGGTGACGATCCTTGGGGCAATGTGTCTCAAGGCGTAGTCGGCCACTCAATGGTGATTTGAGGTTTGACGAAAACGCTCAAATGGCAGGTGCGTGACGAATTGTGCGTGATATCGGCTTCCGTCTCACGCTTGGTCTCCATCGAAATGGAACGGCCCGCGCGGTGGGTCGGAACTCGGAGGCTTGGCTCAAATCTCCCGCAGGGGGCCATCTGGCCCTACCGTGGGGGAGTTTCGCGAGGTGGCTCATGCCGATTGCTGTGCGCTGTGAATGTGGACAGAAACTCAACGCCCGAGATGAATCGGCAGGTCGGCGGGCCGAATGCCCCGACTGCGGACGCATGGTCCTGATTCCCACGAAAGGTGATGATTCCGCAAAATCCGAATCGGCGTCATCGCTGCCGATCGAGTCGCCGGCACTCAATGTCACGGTGTTTGTCGACCCCATTGGAGGTGAGGCCGAGAGGGTTCCTTGCGAATCGCAGAGTCAAACGTCGGTCTTTCGCCGCATGCTCGAAGCGATGCTCGATCCGAGGGCCATTCATTGGATGCTGCTCATCGGCGGTGGGTTGTCGGTGCTTGGACTCATTATCTGGCTCGTCAGCATCGGCCTCTTCGACGATCCGAGGCATGTCGCGGTGGCGCTCGGCGCGGGGAGTCTCGCCATCCTCGGTGGGGGCTGGGCCACCGTGTTGAAGACGCGTTATCGACTGGCCGGGCAAGCTCTCACGTTCCTCGGCTGCGTGGTGGCTCCGCTGAACCTCTGGTTCTATCACACACAAGGGCTGATCACGATCGATCAGCATCTGTGGGTCGGTGGCCTTGTGTGCGTCGCGCTCTATGCAGCAACGGTGCGATTCCTTCGCGATCCGATCTTCATGTATGCGGTGGAAGCGGGACTGACGCTCACCACATTGCTGCTCATGGCGAATCAGCATTTGATCGACGACGCGGGCCATCTCGCGATGTTTCTGACGGCGCTGGGAGCGATTTCGATCCACGCCGAACGCGCCTTTCCCGTCAGTGGAGAGTTCGACCGCAAGCGTTACGGCATGCCGCTCTTCTGGTCGGGGCACGCGCAACTGGGTGTCGGCCTGCTGATGCTGTTGGCCTCTCAGGTTCTGGGCTGGCTGGCACTGCCGCTAAGCATCGACTGGCCCGGCAATCTCGTTACTCAAAGCAGCCTGCTGGCGGGAGGACTCTGGATCGCTGGGGTCTGGCTCTACCTCTATTCCGATCTCGTCGTGCGTCGCGTCGGCATCTCCACCTGTTTCGCGGCAGCGTCTTTGGTGATGGCGGAAGTGACTCTCGTCACCGAGCATGTCAATCAGGAGGGCTTCCTCGCGGTGCTGGCGTTGACGGCACTCGCCCTGCAAGTCGTCGGCCGGACACTTTCCAGACAGGACGACGTGGTGCAGCGTCAGTTCGCTACGATCGGCAGTCTGTTGGCGGGTGTCCCAGTGCTGATGGGCCTGCTCCTCTATCGCGGCACGAGCCTGTCTCTGGGAGTCATTGGGATCGGGTACGAATCGGTCGCATGGTTCGCCGGCGCGATGCTGATGGTCACACTCTGCAATGGAATCTCGACCTGGATGTATCGACGCTCGCATCCTCGAAACGCGGAGGCCCATTTCTATCTCACCGCCGCAAGCCTGCTCGTGGCGGCATCCACTGCGTTGAACGTCATCGGATGGACGCAGTGGCATCTGCAGTCACCGGTCCTCATGTTGCTGCCGTTGGTCGCGATCGTCGCGGCACGCATCTGTCGCGGGCAGACCATGGAAACACCGATGGCGCGCGGGGCCCATCTGATGACGGCCTTCATCGTTGTCGGTTCTCTCGTGGCATCCTTCGAACAGCAATCGACAGCTTTCATTCAGACGGTGATTGGCCGACCGGAGAACCTTCATCTGGGAATCGTGTTCACGCAAGCGGCCCTCTTCTATGCCCTGGCCGGCTGGTTCCGACGCCGCAGTTGGAACGCCTACCTCGCCACGTTGGCGGCCTGTGCCGGAATGTGGCAATACCTGGGTTACCTGGGAGTGGCCGACGTTTACTACCCGCTGCTGTACGCCGTGCTCGGATTGACAGGCCTGGTGATCGGACGCGCCTGGGGGATCGCTCTCGTCGATCGATACGATCAAGAGGGAGTGAAACGACTGGCGATTCGCGGTCCAGGGATGACGTCGTTTCAATGCGGCAACACGGTCGTCTCGATCGCGTCGATCGTGGCCGTCTTGCAAGGACTGGGACGCCTGAGCGGCAGCGTGGCATGGCTCGATCTCGGCATCCTGCTCGCCACGACGGGAGCGGTCTTCGCGGCCATCTGGCTGGTTCCCAACAGCGACTGGCGGCGGTGGTATTCGACCTGCACGATTGCCTTGGGTGCGGTCTGTCTGCTGACGCTGAACGCTCTCGTCGATCTGTCAGGCTGGCAGAAGATGGAACTCTTCTCGGTCGTCGTGGGGCTGATCTTGCTCGCAGTGAGTCATCACGGCTTGTTCGGAGAGAGTGAAAAACGCGACGACTCCGTATCTCTGGGACTCTGGCTGGGAAGCCTGCTCGCCGTCGTGCCGTTGTTCGTCGCGATGGTTTATCACCGCTTCCATGTGGGGTTGCCTTCACTCAACGATGAACTCGCGCTGCTGACGATGTCGATCGCGATGCTGGTGACAGGCTGCGGCTGGCAGGTGAAGTCGACGACCATTCTCGGCGGAGTGAATCTCCTGTCGTACCTGGTGATTCTCGTCGCGTCGGTCGCCTACCGTCCCGAAGTGGCCATCGGCGTCTATCTGCTCGTCGGCGGCGGAGTGATCTTCGCCAGCGGGGTGTTGCTGAGCGTCTATCGCGACCGATTGATGCAACTCCCGGAGATGATCGCCAAGCGCAACGGCATCTTCCGCATCATCGGCTGGAGGTAGAGTGATTTGAACTCGAACGGAGTGTTCAGACCAGTCGGCATTAACCGCACAACTGAATCGCCAGTTGTGATGCGATCGAACGCCCTACTGGAATACCCAGGTTGCCATTCTGATACACCCTATGCTCCCCATGATGCCAATGGTCGACGACGAGGTCCTGTGTTGGGAGTAACGAGATGCTGAAGATGCACCCCTATGCGTCATTTGACGCAGCCGCTCGCGCGGCACTGAAGTTCCTGCATGACCGACTCGGCTTCGACCTTTGGATGGTGACTCGCACCGAGGGAGAAAACTGGATCGTCTTGCAGGCCGAAGATCATGGCTACGGCGTTCATGATGGGGCGGTGTTTCGTTGGGCCGATTCGTTTTGCTCGCAAATGGTACTCGGTCGCGGTCCATGTATCGCTCCCAGTGCCATGGAAGTGCCCGCATACGCAACGGCACCGATCGGTAATGTCGTCGACATTGGAGCATACGTCGGCGTACCGCTGACCCTCGAAGACGGATCCCTGTTCGGCACGCTGTGCGCGATCGATCCGGCGCCGCAACCGGAAGAAATCGCAGAGGATCTTACTCTGATTGAGATGATCAGCCGGATGCTGTCGACGATTTTGCATGCTGAACTCAATGCCGAGGCACAGTCTCGACTGGCAGAGCAAGCGCGAACGCTGGCACTGACTGATGGCTTGACCGGGTTATACAACCGCCGTGGTTGGGATCAACTTGCGACCGCCGAGGAAGGCCGATGCCGTCGATACGGCCATTCGGCAAGTGTGCTGTCGATCGATCTCGATGGACTGAAGGATATTAACGATCAACAAGGACATGCAGCGGGAGACGAATTGATTCGTCGGGCGGCGCACGTGATCGAGGCCACCAAGCGAGATCAAGACATTGCCGCGCGCATCGGAGGTGATGAATTCGTCGTTCTCGCCATCGAATGCAACCAGACCGGAGCGAGATCCCTGCGTGAACGCATGGTTCAGGCATTTGCCGAGGCCGAGGTCAATGCCTCAATGGGATTGGCCTATCGCGACCCGGCTCAAGGCATCCGGTTTGCCATCCAACAGGCCGATCTTGCGATGTACGACAACAAGCGCAGTCGACGCGATTCCTGTGCAGTTTGAGCATCACTGGCAACGCCACACAGCATTGGCTTCCACTTCTTCGTAAGTGTTCTTTCTAATGTCGCATGCTACGATGAGAGGCGTCCAGCGCATTCGCGTGGATTCTTCTAAGCCTCCCAACCAGTCGACCTCCCTTGTCTGCTGAGATTCCCAACACAGCGGCCCCTAGCGCGGAACATTCGAAATCGGCAGTCTCTTCTGAGAGCTCGAAGCCGAGTTCATCGTTTGCCACCGACGCGTTGCAGTTGCTGGTGTTGTCGACGTTCATCGTATCGCAGCCGTTGCTGGACAGACTGAGCCGCCAGGTCTCGTTTCTGATTCAAGAACAGATCGGCGCGGCGGGACTCCTGCTTGCAACCGCGGCTGTCATGTTTGCGGTTCCCGTTGCGCTCGTGATCGTGGAATGGATCGTTAGACGATGCTTCGGGGCGCGAACGCAGCATCGACTGCATCGTGTGCTGGTGTTTGTTCTGTGTTTGTTGTTCGCGCTTTACGCACAACTCGCCTTGATCGACGCCGCCAGCCTGCAGCGATTTGGACTTCCCGGCGTGCTGCTGGTTTTGATCGGCGCGTCCGCCGCATACGGGCTGACCTCGTTGCTAGAACACAGAACATGGTTTCGCAAGGTGATCGTGTTCGCATCCGTGGGCGTGGTCGTGTTTCCCGCGACGTTCCTAATGAACCGGAACATTCGCGAAGTGCTCGCTCCGACACCACCACGCACTGAAGGGCTCCCTCACGCCGAAAATCCCGTGCCGATCGTGATGATTGTCTTCGACGGTTTCACCGGCATGGCCTTGCTGGATGAGACTCACGAGATCGACCCCGTTCGCTATCCGAACTTTGCTCGCCTGAGCCAGGCATCTCATTGGTTCCGCAACGCGACGACGATTCATCCGCGTACGACGAATGCCGTGCCCGCCATCCTCAGCGGTTGCATGCCACGTGACGTGGCGGCGATTCGGAGTGAGTATCCGCAGAACCTGTTTCAGTTGGTTCATGAATCCGGGCAGTACGAAATGACGGTCTTCGAGCCGTACACTCGACTGTGCCCTCCCGGTGTTGATCGCCAGCCGATTTCTCGCTCGCCCTGGCAAGAGGCCGGCGTCATTCTGGAGTCTCTGAGTTGCCTGTACGCACATCTGGCGGTTCCCTCCGACCTGCCGCCGGGGTTGCCAACAATTCCCCGCGCCTGGTTTGGCCTGCCGGAAACGAGTCTGCCTTCCTGGGAAGTATCGACGGGGCTCGTGATGCACAGTTGGGACCGTCAGCGCGGGGAGCAATTCGAGCATTTCCTGGACAGCCTGCAGGAATCGGAAACGCCGGGCTTCCGCTTCTTGCATGTGGTGATGCCCCATTACCCTTGGGACTACTATCCCGACGGTCGCCAGTACATCGCGAACATCGCGGCTTCGCAGTCTCCCATCGGATCCCTCGGACTCCTCGGTGAAGAGTGGACGACGGATGAAATGGTCGTCGATTCCGGATGGCGGCGGTATCTCATGCAAGTCATGTATGTCGACAGCCTGATTGGGCAATTGCTCGACCGACTCGAATCCACGGGGCTGATGGATGACTGTCTGCTTGTCATCGCGGCCGATCACGGCACCGCCTTCGTACCTGGGTATTCCCGCCGCGAACCGGTCGGCGAGAATCTCCCTGACCTGTTGTCGATCCCACTCTTCATCAAGCTGCCTGGTCAAACGGAAGGAGAGACGACCGATCGCAATGTGGAGAGCATCGATATTCTCCCGACCATCACCGATGTGATCGGCATGGAACTGTCGGAACCGGTCGATGGCGGCGCGATCTTTGATGAGTCGGTGCGTCCGCGGCTGCGAAAGAACTTCCTGATGCAGTGGGAGCCACTCGTCCTGGCGGCAGATTTTCCCGAGCGCTATCGCTATGTCGATCGGATGGTCGAACGCTTTGGAACCGGATCGAACAACGATCGCCTGTCGACCAGCTTGTTCATGCCGGAACTCATTGGGCGGCCGCTGGAGTCGTTCGAGATTGAAGAGACTCCGGGGTTGGAGATTCAACTCGACTTTGGGAGTGGTTTTTACCGAACAGAGCGACCCGATGTTGTCCCCTGCTTCTTTGAAGGTCGCATTGCGAACTTCTCCGGAGAGGCACCCGTGGCGCTGGTCTTCGCATTGAACGACGAAGTGATTGCCGTCACACGGACCATTCGAGATCCATCCATTTCGAATGGGTTTACCGTGCTCGCGATGGGGGTCGAATACCAGCCGGGCGACAACGATCTGCAGATCTTCGAACTGCGAGCGACCGCTGCCGGGACTGGTTTACGTCGTTGCATGCTGCAATGATTTCACGCTAGAAGCCGAGGCCGGGTCCTGTCAGGACACCCGTTTCCACGGTCCCGTCTGTGATCTCGAACATGCCTGGAACATCTCGTCCCCAGACACGATTCGCCTCGGGGCAATACTGGCGACTGTTCCCCTCGATGGCGGCAATCGTCGGGATGCGGGCCGCCAGGCTCGCGGAGTGCAAGAACGAATAACCCGGACACGAAAGATCCTGCACGCACAAGAACATACCAAACTTCTGAGCGGCGGCCGCCGCGAAGAGCGCTTCGGTGTGCCCCTTGCAAGCCTTGAGCGCCACGCCTGTGTAGCCTTGCTCGCGGGCCAGCAGCAGCGATTCGTAGTCGACGAGTGACTCATCAATCACGATCGGCTTAAGCTTCGCCGCGGCGTGCATCTTGTTCTCGGGATGGGCTTCCAAGTCTCGGTGCGTCGGTTGCTCGATGTACTGAATACGGTCATACGCCGCCGGACTCCCTGCCTTCACGCGCTTCAGAAACTCGAGTACGTATTCAACGTCTTTACATTTCTCGTTGAAGTCGGTGGAGTAGTACCACGTCTCGCAGCCGCGCTTCGCCTGCGCCTCGGTGGCGACGCGATCGACGGCAAGCACGCGGTCGACGTCCCAGTCAAGATCGTCTCCGTTGAGCTTGATCTTGAGGTGCGTCAGGCCGTCTGCCTGAATCCATTCTCCGAGCGTTTCAGGAAGTCCGTCATTCACCGGGTTCGCATTGTCGGCGGTGGTCAACGGGTCGAGCGCACCGACGAGGTGATAGAGCGGCATGCGGGCCTTCGGCTCGCGGAGCGTGTATTGATCGAGATACTCACCGGCAAACTGTTCATCCAGATACTCCGACAGGTCGTAGTTCATGAACTCGGCCGACAGCGTATTGTAGCTGTTCAGCCCGTTCACGCGTCCAAAGGCATCGTGCAGCGCCGCATCGAGTGGGCTGGCACACACCAGTTGAGCCAGGCGAGGGATCGGTTCCCCCAGTCCCATGCGTTTGGAAACGGACCGCCCAAGATGGTCGTACTCCGCCGAGATATGAAAGACCAAGTCGAGGGGGTGACCGTAGTCATCGTACCCTGCAAACATCTCCAGGGTCCGTTCGGCATATCGAACCATGGCCTGCTGTGCCTGATCGGGATCGACGACCGATGATGGCCAGGCCCAGATGTTACCGACCGGCATGCTGCCGTTGCCCATCGCATGCCTGCCCGCGCGATTTTCCACGGTGACTTGCACGTTCATGAGTTTGAAGGCCGTCATCACGCGGCCTCCAAATTTCAATGGAGTTCTGAGCTTAAAGTCCTCGATCGTCAGTGACGAATCGACCACGCGGATATCGGATGTCTTCTCCATGTCCTCTTTTGGGGTGTGTGATGCTTCAACGTGGGGGAACGACCGGGACGGTCGGCAATCGAGTGCCGCACGGATTCTACGGGCCGCCTATCAAACTCTTCAAGAAGGATTGATGCCAGTCTGGCCTCGGGACGCAAAGTCGGCGGCACTCACGAAACAGGCCCCGCGGGGAGCGGGGCCTGCCTTGTGCGTCGGTTGTTCGATCGGATCGACGTCAGACGAAGTTCATCACATGCTTCTCGTAGGCAATGTCGTATCGTTTCATCTTCTTGTAAAGCGTGGTGCGGTTGATGCCAAGCATCTTCGCGGTTTCCTGGCGATTCCAGCCATTTGACTCCAAAGCGTCGATGATAATCTGCCGCTCCGGATGGGCCAGTGCGTGCTTCAGACTGCCTCCGGGCAACCGACCCGAGACCGATTGGCTCACCAGGTCGTCTCTGCGAATGACCTCCGGAAGGTCGGTCACCGCGAGTGTCTCCGACTTCGACAGCACGACGGCACGCTCGATGACGTTCACCAGTTCTCGCACGTTTCCGGGCCAGCGATAGCGCTGCAGGGCCTGCATCGCGGCATCGTCGAAGCCCTTCACGGTCTTGCCCGTCTGGGAATTGAACTCGTCGAGATAATGATCGACGAGCAGAGGGATGTCGCCAATGCGTTCCCTGAGCGGGGGCTGCGTGATCGAAATCACGTTGATGCGGTAGAACAAGTCCTGCCGAAACTCGCCGCTGCGGACACGTTCTTCGAGGTTGTCGTTGGTTGCCAGCACCAATCGCACATCGACACGGTGCGTCTTGTTGCCACCGACGGGTTCGAACTCACGATCCTGCAGCACGCGGAGGAGTTTGACTTGCAGTCCGGGTGAAGCGGTCCCGATCTCGTCCAGGAAGATCGTCCCGCCGTCGGCCTGTAGAAACTTACCGACCTTGTCGTGATTGGCACCCGTGAAGGAACCGGCGACATGTCCGAAGAGCTCGCTCTCCAGCAGCGTTTCGGGGAGCGCTCCGCAAGCAACTTCGACGAAGGGCTTGTCACGCCGACTGCTCTGTTGGTGGATGGCCCGGGCCGTGATCGTTTTACCGGTTCCGTTCTCGCCAAGAATGAGGACTGTCGTCCGCGTGTCGGATACGCTTTCGATCAGATCGAACATCTTCGACATCTTGTAGTCGCGGCCGATGATGTTCGACATGCCGAACCGCTCATCCAATTGCCGGCGCAACTTCTTGTTCTCTTCGACGATCCGCTGCTGGCCGAGGGCACGCTGAATCGAAAAATTGAGTTCGTCGTCGATGACGGGCTTCGTGAGATAATCGAAGGCCCCCATACGAATCGCCTCGACCGCGCTTTCGATGGTGCCGTAGCCCGTCAGCAGAATGACGGCCGTCTCGGGCTTCTGGTCATTGGCCCATTCGAGCAGTTGGAAGCCGTCGCGATCGGGAAGATTCACGTCGCAGAGGACGACATCGAACTTGTAGTCCTTCAGGCGTTCGATCGCCTGGCCGCAAGTGGTCGCGGTTTCCGTGCGATGCCCCAGACCACGCAGGTAGTCGGCCATGGCTTCGCAAATTGAATGGTCGTCATCTACGACAAGCAACGAACCGTGATGGGTCATGGCGGTGATTCTCGGCTGATGGTCAGAATGCCATCGCTACCACCGCTTGATTCTGGTCGCCGCGGCCCTGAAGGAGATCAGAGTTGCAGAACATGGCTGGCGCGAGTTGAAGGGCGCACGCAGCCAGGCTCGACCGGAATGTCGCGATGGTGACGATAGTAGGAATCATTCCGCGCCATGCGGGCTAAGGCGATCTCGTATCGCCGAAACTCGAATTGCGTCGGAATCGCCACACGTGTGGCAAGCCGGGAGCCATGTTGTCTGAAGGGCACACAAACCTACGCCTCAAGTTGCACCTCGTCAACAAGGTTTGCCTGAGTTTCCCAGTCTGACACCTCAAAGTGGCCAATTCCTCGGGTTTTCCGGCCAATTGACCCTTGGCGACGAATGTTGACTGTCGGCAACGACGCCGATAGCGTTTAGTCAACGGTGTTTCGCTTCTCACTCATTTCGGAGTCTCGACGTGAAGACAACGCTTTCTCCTCTACTCATCGTTGGCTTGCTGCTGTTCGTCCTCCCACTCCTTGCTGACGACGAGAAGGCTCCGTTGGAAGTGGACATCGCGGGCCGCTGGAACATCGCTCAGGCGGCCACGCTCGACGGCGGCCGCTACACCGGATCAATCCGTATCAGCGAAAATGAAGACGTCTATACTGTTCAATGGACGACCGAAGCCGGCAACTACCCGGGCCTTGGGCTTCGCAACGGCAACGACCTGTTCGTCGGCTGGGGGGACGAGAGTTCGGGCATCGTCGTCTATGACTTCGCCGACAACGGCATCCTCGATGGAGAATGGGCGTTTCCGGGTTTTCCGGGAGTCGGAACCGAGCGGCTGACGCCTCTACGAAACGCGAATCAATTGGTTGGAACCTATCGCCTCGTCGGCACCAATCCCGACGGGGCCGAGTACACCGGCAGCCTCGTCATCGAACAGAATGGTGGGGATGACAGCAATGTCTATCAATTGACATGGGGCGGCAACGCGGGTCCGGCCACCGGCATCGGCATGCGCGTCGGCGATCGACTCGTCGTCGGTTACGGTGCTCCCGCGGGGGCGAACGGCGTCGTCCATTATCACTTCGAAAACAATGCCGCCACCGGTCGCTGGACGATCGATAACGCCGATGGGATTGCGAATGAAGACTTGATGCGCTAGACGGACGTCGAGATCCTGGTGACTCAATCCTGGGAAGTCCCTTTCCCACCGGGTGTCGGGCAATTGTGGCACTGCATGCACCCCTTTAAGATGCCATGACAACCACTTGACTCGACACGTCGAGATCGCATCTGACCCTGGTTTTCATGATCGCCACGTTTTCCCGTACCAGCAAAGTCAACGACATTCTTCAGAAAGCTGTTGACGGAGTGCGTCTGACTCCCGAAGAGGGACTCGCGCTCCTCGAATCACATGACCTGACTGCGATCGGCAAGGCCGCGGATGCCGTTACGCGCCGACTGCATCCCGAGCCGTATCGCACCTACAACATCGACCGCAACATTAACTACTCGAATGTGTGTGCGGCGGTTTGCGACTTCTGTGCGTTCTATCGTCCCGTGGGACATGCCGAGGCGTATGTCCTGACGAACGAAGTGCTCTATCAGAAGATTCAGGAGACGGTCGATCTCGGCGGAGATCAGATTCTGCTGCAGGGGGGACTCCATCCCCAGTTGCCGTTGGAGTGGTACGAAGACTTGCTCCGAGGAATGAAGGAACATTTCCCGCAAGTCAACGTGCATGGCTTCAGTCCGCCGGAACTGTGGCACTTCCATAAGGTGTCGAAGCTGCCTTTGAATGTCGTACTCCAGCGTTTGATGGATGCCGGTCTTGGCAGCCTCCCCGGTGGAGGGGGCGAGATTCTTGTCGACCGCGTCCGCAAGCTCATCACGCGTGGCAAGGTACTCACCGACGGATGGCTCGAAGTGAATCGCGCCTGGCATGAGCTGGGAGGCAAGAGCACCTGCACGATGATGTTCGGCCACGTCGAAACCCTCGCCGAGCGAATCGAACATCTTGCGAGACTCCGCGACTTACAGGACGAAACCGGCGGCTTCACCGCCTACATTTGCTGGACACATCAGCCTCCAGAAGACGCCCCCTGGTTCGGACGTGATGCCGAGCAGGGACGCAGCGGCGGCGTCGACATGTCGCAGCTTCCACCGGCGGGCGCGTTCGAGTATCTGAAAACGCAGGCAGTGTCGCGGCTGTTTCTCGACAACATTCCGAACATCCAGTCGTCGTGGGTCACGCAGGGCGAAAAGATCGGTCAACTCGCTCTGATGTTCGGTGCCAACGACATGGGCAGCCTGATGATCGAAGAGAACGTCGTCGCCCAGGCCGGCACGGTCTTTCATCTGACCCTCGAAACCATTCGGCGTTGTATCACCGAAGCCGGCTACTCTCCACGGCAGCGAAACGTGTTCTACGAATGCATCGATTGAACAACTCGAGATTCACATTCAGGGAATCTATCATGCCCCAACGCGGCTTCATGCTCTCGCTTTTCACAATGGGGTTCGCGGTCGCCACCGTCATTACCTCTCCGGTGATCCATGCCGATGATGATCCCATGCCGACGCTCGACGCCCTGTTACAGACTTTTCGCGACGAGTTCGTTGCGATTCAGCCGGGCGAAGGGGACTTTCCTGCGAGTTTCACGATGGGTGGCGGCGACACTCCTTACTCCAATCCCGAGCGCACCGTGCATCTGGCAGGCGAATTCGAGATGGGCATGTACGAGATTCCGCAGAACCTCTACGAAGCTGTGATGGGGAATAATCCCAGCCGATGGAAGGGGCCGCGAAACTCGGCGGAGATGATGACCTGGCAGGATGCCGTCACGTTCTGCGAACGCGTTACCGAACTGCTCCGCGAGCGAGAACTCATCACCGAGAATCAAGAGGTCCGCCTGCCGAGTGAGGCCGAGTGGGAATATTGCTGCCGCGCCGGGACAGACTCGGCATATTCGTTCGGCGACGACGCCCGCGCGCCAGGAGATCAGGACACCAAGGCCACGTTGCTCGATGAATACGGCTGGCACACTGGTAATGCGGCAGGGAACGATCCGCCTGTCGGAGCGCTGATGCCTAATTCCTGGGGCCTGTACGACATGCACGGCTACCTCTGGGAGTTCTGTCGGGATGACTGGCAAGACTCCTACGACGACGCGCCGGCTGATGGCACCGCACGCGTGGGTGACGAACCATCCGCCGGGGTCGTCATCCGAGGAGGTTCTTGGCGCGACCGCTATCCCGATTTGCGAAGTCGTACGAGGCAGCCCTTCGAACGCACCGGAGCCAACGACGCAGTCGGCTTTCGCTGCGTGATCTCCGAGTAGGCCGTCATTGCGATCAGTCAGGATCCAGCGAAAGGATTACTCGTCCATTTCAGTCGCCTGCAACAACTCGGGAAGCACACGCGCCATTTCGATCAGACTCAACCTGCGAATGGCATCGTAGCCGCGATCGTTCGGGTCTTCGATGTTCTCGTAATACCAGTAGCCCGGGTCGTCGGCATCGTAGTACGACTGCCAGAACTGGCGGGCGCGAATGCCGTGCCCCATGAACTCGGCATGAATATCAATCAGCGTCGTATCTCCTCGCGCATCGCATGCATCGGCGATAATCTGGTTGTACGCTGTATGAATCTTGATGCCATCGTTCCACGCGGGAAGGCCATAGTGGTCGATGTCGCCCACGCCATCGGTCGGGTCGTAGATGTTGAGCAGAAAGATGTGATAGCCCCCTGGGAACTTCTCTCCGAGTCCATCAAGAATGGCAGTGAGGCGTTGCTCGTAGTTTGCAATCCAGGGCTGCGCTTCTTCGAGCGTGGCTCCATACATGGCACCTTCACGCGGAGGCGACTTTCCGTAGTTGTGAATGATGTCGTTCCCACCCGTCGACACGAAGATGATGCCGAACACGTCGTCGTCATACGTTTCATTTCTGGGGAGGTGCCGGTCGACATGTTCGATCGAGATCGATCCCGAGATCGCGGCGTTCTTCGATGTGAGGTTGGGAAACACCGACGACAGGCACAGTCCCTCCATCTCGGGCCAGTCGTCTTCGGGATTGGTTGCGATCATCTCGAAGTATGAATGCCCCGACGATGCCCCATAGCCGGCGGTCATACTGTCCCCCGCGCCCAGTAGGACAATGGGGCGTTCGCTCCAGATCGACGCGAAGGGTTCGCGAGCGACGGCTGGTCCAGCAGGCCCTTCCCCCTCTGGATGCAGCAGCCAGAAATAGATGTAGAACAACGCACACGCAGTGAGCACCACGCCGTAGATCAGTATCCATTTGAGCCGGCGATGCTTTCGCGGCAACTTGTCCTTATCGGGAGCGGCAGTGAGTGCGTCGTCGGTCATCCCAGCATTATGCGGCAGGTTCACCCCTTATGGTAACCCGAAGCATTTGCGAGGGAGTCGTGAGAGACGACCTGTTCTTGGGCTCAAACTCTCCTGCGGAAAGCGACGTGACATGGGAAGCGTGATCACGAATGAATGGTTCAGCAAATACGTCAGATCCCGCGAAGCGAGTCGCGGTTGAATCAAAGTCAATCGTCACGACGCCCTCGCTAACGCTTCGGGTTACCATTTAATCATCGACGCTGCTCGGCTTGGCTACAGGTATACGTCAGGTCGTCGAAGTAGATCGTCTGAGCGTTCCCATCGATCCAGGTGGTGACGAGTCCGAACCGATCGAACCGGCCGGGGGTGACGAGGTATTCGGCAGGGACTTCGAGCCGGGCCTCCTGGCCGTCGAACGTGATCGTGATTTCGCCATCGGTCCCATCGTTCGCAGGTTGATAGTCCAGCGTCCATTCATGGGCTTCGCCATCGGGCAGGATGTGCGCTATGCCTGGTCCGTGGGTGTAGCCGCCACCGTCGGCAAGTCGATAGGCAGGATAGAACAGAAACCCTTCCCGGCTTGGTCCCTCGACGACGACTCCCAGAAAGTTCAGCGGGAAGCCTGCCGACTGAGAGTCCGAAACTTCCATGCTGTCGGTGGAATGAAAGAATCCCAAGAGCGTGGTGCTGTCGCTCACACCTCGGCAAAGAGCCACCTTACCCGAGGCAATCAACGGCTGATCGGTGGTGAGTGAATCAAGCCGGTCTCCGTAGTACGCCAACCGTTCGGGGTATCGGCAGTCGCCGCGAAACACGACTCCGCCGAGTTCGCCGTTGCGTTGTCCATTGGCGAAATGCGTCTCGCTGTAGCCAAAGTCAAATCGCGGCCTCACTCCATCCGACAAATAGGTGCGTCGGTTGCCGACGGCTTCCCATTCGGGATCGCTGTCGAACGTTTCGAGTTCCTCGTTGATGACGAGATCATCGAGCCACACATCGCCGCCTGAATCGTAGCTCTTGGGAATGCTGAGCAAGCCGCAACGATTGAAAATCGCGCCATCCTGCTTGTGCCCTTCATCGAGATGGCAGATCGCTGTTTCATCACCGATGGTCACGGTAATACTGCCGTATCCGTTGTTACCATCGGGGTCGTAGTCGATTGAGAAGTCGTGTACGGCGTTGCTCTCGAAGCCATGCAGTTGCTGTCTGCCGGTCTCTGCTTCGGTGATGGTCGTGAACCCTCCCGGACTGTCGCCACCCGCTCGCCATTGTGACGTGCAGTATTCGACGTAGGCATAAAAAACATCGCCCCGACCATAGAGCCGCAGGAAGATCGAGTTGGACGTTCGCCACTCGTCCACGCTGCCGGAATTGAAGAACCCCACCAGCACATGAAACTGCCGACCGGTGCAATTGAGCTTACCCGACAGACTGAGTCGGTCGTCGAATGTCGCCTCGGCGATGGGCTGCGCGTAGTACGCTGGTTCGGCTGCCGGCGTTGTCCATCCGCCGATCTCGCCGGCATCACTTCCGCCGGCATGCTGAGTCGGCGAGTAGCCGAAGTCCTGAACGATCTGCTGAGGTTCGGGGACGAGAGCTCGGTGGTTTAATCCGTCCCAATGGGGGTCGGCATCAAATCGCTCTGTCCGTTCGTCCGCCCGGCCCATGACGGGAATGGCCAATAACGTCAAGACAATGCAGAGTCGAGTTCGCATCCACCACCTCCGAGAGGTTCGATCGATTCGTCAACAACTGGATCAGTTGAGAACGCTCACGCAAGAAACTTGCGCATCAGAGGCTGCAGCACTTCCTCGGGCACAAACTGCTTGAGCTTGGAAGTGCTGACGGAACTTCCCATTTGGGCGATCTGCCGAATGAGCGTGCTGGAGACGTGCGAGAACCGGTCGCTGGCCATCATGAAGACTGTTTCGACTTCGGGGGCCAGCGCGTCGTTGGCGAGGGCCATGGAGAATTCGGCCTCCATGTCGGAGACTGTTCGCATGCCGCGGAGCATGACTCCCGCGCCGCAATTGCGGGCGAAATCAACCGTCAGTTCGGAAAACATCGCGACGGCGACGTTCTTCAGTCCTCGTGAGGCGATGACCCTTTCCAGCAGCGACTGACGTTCGTGTGCGGTGAACAAAGGCTGCTTATCGGGATTGATGCCGATGCCGACGGTTACTTGTTCAAAGATGACCGCGCCGCGCGCGATGATGTCGAGATGCCCGAGAGTGACGGGATCGAAACTCCCGGCATAGACCGCATGGCGAGGATTAATGGGGCGCTCCATGTTCGACGTCCGCGGTTCACCGACTGCAGTTCCTCCAGCGTCAACAAGTGCCCACGAGCCCGCGGCCGACTACAGACGCGGCGGTGTGCGTGACTCGCGCGTCTGCCGCTCCATCTGGCGCCGCTCGAGTTCGTCGGCCAGCAACAACATCACTTCTTCCTCGGTCAGGTTCTCGCGATTCTCGAGACCCGGGATCGGGAAGTAGCTTGGCTGCCAGGTCCAACCCATGTCGGTGCTCAACTCGCGCTCGGCAATGCGGGCGAATGGAGTATCTGGATGATTGTCGATGACCCGCGCAAGATACATGCGTGCCTCTTCGGCGGCTTGTCGCATCTGTGGACCGGTTTCGATATCCGGTCCCGGAGTGAGAATCCACTGGTTCTGTTGATTGGGGTTCTCGAACGCCAGCGGCGTCTGCTTCATTTGAGCCAGCATCAGGTTGTAGCCGTACAGTCGCACGCGCATCGACATGGCTCGTCCGATGGCGAGATCGTATGCGGCGGCCCAGCGAGGCTCGTTGTCGAGTGAGGCACGTGCCGACTCACCCTGCTTGAGGATTTGCAGGATGGCATTGACCTGATAGTCAAGCCGCGCGGCCGGCATCTGCGCGTCGGTCAATTGCCGGCGGAGGTCGTTGTCGTTCAGATGCAGGAAGACCGTCATCGGCATCGGAATCCCTTCGTCGTACGTCATCGCGCACGCACGCACGAGGGCAGTCTTAGCCGGATTACTCATGATTTCCTGCTCCTGCACGCGCGAAGAGCGGTAGTCAGGTCCATAACTGCGAATAATGTGCCGCTCGAAGACGAAGCCCTGCGTCTCATCGGTAATCAGGTAGGCTCCGCCGGTCTCGGTACACAATCGCGTGAGCGCGTAGGGTCCATAACCGGCCGACATGCGCTGCAGGCGGAAGTCTTCTCCCGAACCGAAGAATGGAATCTGCAATGCTTGGGGGAAGGCGGTTTCCGGTCCCTGGTCGCAGGGGAGATAATCGACGAAGCCGTCGTCTGGATAGGTGTACTTCACGAACCCGTGCTGCTGTCCGAAGATGGCGGCATGGCCCGCCACGAAGCAACGGAAGTTAAACTGCAGGCATTCGTTAATGACAGGTTCCAGCAGGAAGTCGGCGTCGTCGCCGCGCTCGTCGGTGATGATGAACACCAGGCGATTCCAGCGACCATCGTTCCGGCCGTGAAACTTGAATTGCTCCACCACCTGAGCCAGTGTGGCAAAGACGTTCTCGTGGCCGCTTTCGTCGTTCTGAATGGCGCGAACCGCTTCGCTGACCAGCTTCGGATCCTGAACGGGATACTCGGTCAGCAGGTTTGAGGTCTCGCCGAAACTGACGACGGCTGTGTAGAGCCCCTCGGTGCCGCCGAGATTCTCGACCTGGGCATAGATTGTATCGAGCCGTTCGGCGATCGTTTCGCGCTTCGATTCGAGCGACAGCGACGCATCGAGGACGAAGATCGCGAGTGTCTGCCGTTCGCGCAGTGACTGGTGCATTTCGATCGCGATGCGGTCGAGCGCGCCTTCCATGCCCCCGACTTCCGAGACTTCGGTCAACGTCCCGTTGACTTCGAGGAACTGCGCGATCTCATCGCGTGGCGACACCGGAACTTCCGCAACAATCTGATTGATCGTGGGGATGACGGTTTCCGGCAATGCCTGGGCGACGGCTTGCGTTTCCATTCCGACGGCCATCGCACTCTGCATCGGTGCGACGAGACTGTTGGAATCGTGACCCGTGCCGACCTGGTCGGTCATTGTCGCATCCAGAACCATCTCTTCGATGCGTTCCTGCTCTTCGGTGATCACACTCGAGATCTCGTACTCAGGACGGTCTTCAAAAGTGTGATAGACCACCAACTGCATCAATCCCAGAATCCCGAGATTAACGATCAGGCTGATACACCACGCAGGCAGGTCGCGGACATTTGAGTTCACAGGGAGGCTCCAGTTCGAACCAGCTACTCGGCAGGAGGACACAAAGGAAGCGAGGTCGGGGGCGCAGGCACCCAACTCCACCTCAAAATTGTAGTTCCGCCCGGGGCATTACGCAAGAATCGGTTGTTTTCCGCTGGCAAAAACGCTTGCTTCGGCAGATCACGAATTGCTGTTACAGCCGGATCACCGTTCCCTCGGTGACGGCGTACACATGACTGACCTTTCCCAGATCGTCGATCGTCAAATGGACGTGAAAGATTCCTTCAACCTCGAACACGGTCTGGTGGATGTAGTCGGTCGTCTCTCCTTCCTGCAGATGGATGGGAATCCGGTAGTCAGAGCGGGGATAGGGGCCGAAACAGCACGGTCCCAAGTCGCGGCAGAGCAGGAAGCTGTCAACCCCGTCGAAGGTAGTGTACATGTATCCCCGCAGGCGGACCTTCTGTCCGTCGAGTTCCATCATCCATTCGGGAAAGTAATCGGTGGCGAACGGCGGGATGTAGGTCATATTCAAGACCTTTTCGAGGTCGAGATTGTCGAACTGCACACGGAGAGCGTTGCCGGCCCTGAAGAACAATTGATCCGGAATCAGCAGGTTGATATTCGCCAAAGCCGCCCACTGTTCTGGAGATAATTCGGCTCCCTCCAAAGCCTCCCATTGTTCGGGCGTCAATTCGACTCCCGCCTGGGCTGCCTGTTGCTCAGGCGTTAACTCGGCAGTCGGAACGGGTGAGGGATCCGCTTCGGTTTCCGGCATCGGGTCGGAGGAGGGAACGGTCGTTCCCGGGTCACCTTCCGAATCGTCGGTGTCGGCGATTACTGGAGTGATCGGCTCCGTCGGGTCAACCTCTGCCGGTTGAGGCTCCCCGGATTGCGGATCCGCTGGCGCAGGAGCGATCGTTGGTACGTCCGCCGCTGGCGACTCGCTTTCATCGTACGTTAGCCCGTTCCCCGGGGTCTCGGTCAGACATCCTGGAGACAACAGGAGAGTCATCAGGCAGGCGGCGAGCACGAGGCTGCGACTCATCTTTCAATCCTTGAGCGGAGTATCCCCGCGGTTAGAACATCGTCCATGAATGCTCGAAGTGCACGGCCTTGAATCGATAGAACGTGACCCCATTGTAAAGTTGATAGGCGACGTTGGGATGAACTTCCAACGTCCCAGCCAAGGAGACCATGCCGCTGGTATAGTCAACGCCTTCCGGGAAGAGTTCGGGATCGACCTCCACAATGATCGAGTCGACCGGATCGGGCTGTTTACCAAAACAGCACAATCCATTGTCCTTAACCACGAGGAATTGAACCAAGTTGCGTTTTTCGTCCGTCGGGAACATCCAGGCCTTTAGAAAAATCGGTTCCCCGACAAGCGCGGCGACATCTTCGTGCACTCTGGGAACACCATTTTCAACGACATACCCCTTCTCGGAAATGTCTCGCAGGAAGTTGACGCGGCGATAGCCCTCGGGCACTTCGCGGCGATAGAGATCGATCTGGTTGTAAAGACCTCCCGCGAAGAAGAGGGTCGAGAGGGTCAATCCCGTGATCGCGATCGGCAGCCCGCTGTAGACGGTGCGATCGAAGGAGATCTTCAATGTTGCCGCCAGCGAAGTGACGATTCCCAGGAGAGCCAGAAAGAGGCCGACCACACCCAGAAATGACGACACAGACAGTACGCCGAGTACCATCCCGATAATCGCCATGAGCGGCATGGGGCGATAAGAGAACTGCTGAATCTCGCGTTCGATATGCTCGGGCACCTGCTCGTCGAGCGGGATCTCCCGGACAGGTTGGGGGGCTTCCAACGTTTGGGACATGGCGGACTCCAGAAGTCGAGCGAAAAAGATTGAAGAACGACGCGGTATGAATGCAACCGGCAACCGCGCGAACTCTCCGCGCGGATCGGCCAAGAGAAGTATACCCGCGGCATTCGTGCCGTTGTAGCTTCAACTCGTTTTGGAGAGCAATTTCGCGAACCCCGGCCTGGGTCGCTCCGCGTGGAGCGTATTGACTTCGATCATCGGCCCTGTAAACTCGATTTGTCGGCATGTTCGGAAGGTTTTGCCTCGTCGGGCATGCTCCATTTCACAACTATCCGTCGCGTCACAACGATTGCGAGGGTCATGTCTTTTCGGTGAATTCTGCGTGGAACAACTGGAAGACAATTCAGGCTGAAGACTCCCTCCACGCGGATCGACTATAGAGGGGATGGGATCTCGTCTGAAGCAGGGAAGTTGCGTCAAGCGCGCCCCACACCAGAGGGCATGGAGGATTCAGCGGACCAGGACGTTCCACCAACTTGCACGGTCACCTGAGGATTGAACATGGCAGGACAGCGTGGTCCCACCGCGGTGCATATCATCACGATCTTGTTCGGCATGGCGAGCTTGATTCTCGGCGTCATGACGTACATCTCTTATCGTGAGTACGCCCGCATCTCCGGCGAGGTGCTGACCGCCCGCCAGGCGCAAGCGACATTCGAGTCGCAGGCAGAACGCCAGCAGGAAGAAATTGCCGCCTTGTCGCGCGCCTTTGGTTACCCCGGCCTCGATGTCGGTGGCGGACAGGTCGACAACGAAACCGTGCTCGGCCTGTTTGCTGGAGTCATGCAGAATGAAGGGGGGAACGATCAGGGTGCGAACTTCGATCAAACCCTCGACAATATGCGGGCGCACATCACTGCACTCGAAGCGAGCATCACCCAGGCACAAGCCGACCTGGATCAGCGCACTCAGGAATTGCTGGCATCCGAAGGGATCAGCCAGGGCAACATCGACACGATGATCGGCCGTCAGACCACCGACGAGAACGATCTCGTGCGACGGATCAACGATAATGCCGAAGAGATCGCCGACCTCGAGCGCGATATCGATACGTGGCGCGGCGACTTGCAGCGCGCTCAGCAGGAGAAAGAGGATTTGCGAGAGCAACTCGCCCTTCTCCGCGAGGAGGGCCTGAGGCTCATCACCCTGCTCGACAACCGGATCGTTGCTTTGCACGAAGAGCTCAATCGCCTGAAGGAAGTCGCGTTCGACATCCCACATGGCCACATTGACCTCGTCGAGAATGTGACCCAACTCGTCTACATCGACATCGGTTCCAGCGATCTGCTCAGGCCGGGCGTCGCGTTCAACGTCTACGTCCAGAGTCCACGGGACAACGGTCGAGGCGAACTCGACGTCAAGGGATCGATCGAAGTGGTTCGCGTCTTGAGCGAGAACCAAGCCGAGGCTCGCGTGTTGACTGAAGACCATTTGCGGCCCATCTCCCCCGGCGATCCCATCTATTCTCCCATCTGGAGCGCGGGTGTCGCCGAAGAATTTGCCTTCGTCGGATTGATGGACCTCAACGAAGATGGACAGAGTGATTGGGACCGCATTCAAGAACTCGTCAATCTCTTCGGTGGCCGCGTCGAGTTCTACGTCGACGACGAAGGGAACATTCAACCTGGGACGGGAATGATTTCTGAATACACCACTTTCCTCGTCGTGGGTGATATCCCTAATCCCGACGACTTCTTCGGCGACCCCGAGCGTCAAGAGATTGCGGCAACCATTCAGGCGCAGCATGCGGAACTGACGAGAGAAGCACAAAGGTACGGAGTTCGCGTCCTTCGCCGGAACGACTTTCTGACTCACATCGGCTGGAAACCCGACTTGTCGAGTTCTCGAGCCGACGCAACGTCGGACCAAGCTTTGCCGGAAGGTACCGCCGCGGTTCGAAATCTGTTGGAAGACGAGACCTTCGCCCTGCAACCTCGATAGGCCGACACAACGAGCAATCACAGGTCGTCTCGCGACGGCCGAAAACTGAGGATAACCGATCGATGGCTGGACCTCGCCCCACTGCAATCCACTTCACGCTCGTCTTCTGCGTCCTCCTGACCCTGGGGTTGGGAGCCGCGACGTGGACGCTGGCCGTCGAGTATTCGCTGCAAGATGATGCTTTGGCCCAGGCCGAAGATCTCCGCTCGCGCGCCAACACCCGTACGGTTGAAAACGATTCAGAGATCCAGGAACTCAAGACCCGGCTCGGCTATTTGCAGGACGACGTCGGTGTTACCGCCGATGGAATTCCGCCACAGAACTCGGTGCTCTACAACTTCTACTCGGACCTGCAGAACATCGAAGGGATTCTGGTCGGGCAAAACGCCGCCGACGCCTTGCGGGCGTTGCATGCCGAAATCGTTCGGCTGGAGCAGATCAACAGCACCTATACCGCCGAAGTCAGCCGTGTCCGAAATATCACCACGAGTGTTCAAACCGGCTTCGGCAACCGTGAGTCTGTCATTTCGACGTCGCAACAAGAGTCGGCCGCCCGGCTCCAAACCTTGATTGCCGAACACGACCGCTTGGTGACCCGCAAACAATCGATGATTACGCAACTCCGCAGCGAGACGCAACGCGAGCAGAACGAGAAGGAAGCCTTGCGGGACGAACTCAACCGCGTGCAGATGGAGATCGACAGTAAGGTGGCCGAACTCGAACAGCGGATCGAGAATCTGAACCTCGAACTCGAACGCGTGCGTCAGGTCAGCTTCGAACGAGCCGATGGGATGATCGTCGACGTCGACAACACGCGCCAGGAGGTCTACATCAATCTGGGAAGTGCCGACCTGCTGACCGAGCAAATCACTTTCAGCGTCTACGTGCAGAATCACAACGGCATCGGCCGGGGCGTGCAGGACATCAAAGGGGCCATCGAGGTGACCCGCATTCTGGGTCCGCACCAGTCACTGGCGCGCATTACCTACGACGATATCACGCGGCCGATCGCTCCAGGTGATCCGATCTTCTCTCCCATCTGGCAGTCGGGCATCAGCGAGCAGTTCGCGTTCGTCGGCATCGTCGATCTCGATGGCGACAAGGTCGGCGATTGGGAGATTCTGACCGATATCATCGAACACGCGGGATCGCAGATCCAATTCTATGTCGACGACCAAGGGAACGTTCAGCCTCCAGGTACCGAACTGAGTGTTCAAACCAAGTACCTCGTGGTTGGCAGAATCCTCGACCAGTCGGACTTCCCCGGGATGATCGAAATGCAGGAAGTCGCTGGCCGAATTCAAAAAGCGCACTTCGACCTGACGAGCGAAACCCTCCGGTACGGAGTGAGAATCGTGACCGCCAACGAATTCCTCACGTACATTGGCTACCAGCCGCAAGAATACCACTGGGTGCCCGGCCAGCAGCGCCGGTTCAACTTCCAGGGAGCCACTCCCGCACCCACATCGCGCGATCTCTTTGGCCAGGACGCGACCCGCAACGAGTTCGAGGGCCTCACCAACGAGGGGGGCTACTACGCCCCGTAGGCTCGCGCCCTCGGCTGCTATCGAAGTCGGACCGCAACGAGCGTCTTGCCTCCAGCGACTCGCTGGACACGCGCCGCTCCACTTTCGACACTCTGCACCTGATCCTTTCCTTTTGAAAGCAGGTACAGCATGTCGGCCCAGTTGAGTTCATTCGCTCGCTCGCTCACCGTCGAAACCGCCTTCAACGTTCTGGCGGTCGCCAAGAAGCTGAAGGCTGCCGGAAAGGACGTTGTCGAACTCGAGATTGGCGACAGTCCCTTCGAGAGTACGGCCTCCGCCAAGCAGATGGGAATCGAGGCCATCAAGTCGGGCCAGACGCATTACTGTCCTTCCCCCGGTCTGCCGGAGTTCCGCCGTGCCGCCGCTGATTTCGTGAAAGGCGAGTTCGGCATCCCCGCGGAACCCGAGAATATCGTCGTCGGCCCCGGGGCCAAGGTCTTCGAGCAATTCTTCTGCGAGGCCTTCCTCGAACCCGACGACGGCGTGCTCGTCTTCAGTCCCTTTTTTCCGACATACATCCCCAACATTATGCGTCGGGGGGGACGTGTCGTTTACTCGTCACTGAAACAGGAAAACGCCTTTCGGCCTTCGCTTGAAGACGTCGAAAAGTTCATCAACACCGACAAAGCTCCCAAGGCGATCCTGCTCAATTCTCCCCATAACCCGACCGGCGGCGTGACGACGCAGGAAGACCTGAAGCGACTGGCCGACCTCATTCGTGGCAAGAATATCGCGGTTTTCAGTGATGAGCCCTACTGTCACATGGTCTGGCAGGGGCAACATCATTCGCTCCTGGCGGAACCTAACATGATGAACCAATCGGTGGCGGCGTTCACCTTCAGTAAGTCCTACAGCATGAGTGGTTGGCGACTCGGCTTCGCTGTCAGTTCTGCCGAGATCGCCGACTCGATCAGCAAGATGATCAATACCACGCTCTCCTGTACTCCGCCGCTCGTGCAACTCGCCGGCATGCAGGCCCTCAAGCAGGATTCGACCGAGCGCAACGATCAGATGGGATTGTTTCGCGAGAAAGTCGAGTTGCTCAACAGCGGACTCAACCAGATTGAAGGGTTCCACACTCTCCCACCGGCCGCCACTTTCTATGTGTTCCCCAAGGTCGTTCCGGTGTGCAACGCCCTCGGTATCACCAGTCATGGCCTGGCTCTCTACCTGCTCGAAGGGGCGGACGACGACTTCGGCGTCGCTTGTCTCGGCGGCGAATGTTTTGGGGACGCCGGCCATGGCTTTCTGCGATTCAGTTGTGCCGAACCGAACGAACGACTGCATCAGGCACTCGACTTTCTGCCTCAAGCGATTGCCCGCAACGATCGCGTGGCCCGGTATCTGGAACAGAACCCGAAGTATCGATTGTCGACCCCCTACAGCGAGTGATGCTGTACTGAATAACAGTTGGGCAAGATGCCGCAAGCTGATACGAAGACGCAGACAGAAGGTGCAAATCGCTCCAAGCGGCTGTGGACGCGTACGTTACGCCTGCTGCTGATTATCTACTGGATCGCATTATTTCTGGCGACGCACCTGCCCGTGCCGAAAATGATCGCGAAGGAAGTCTCCGCATTCGACAAGATCATCCACGCGACGGCCTTCTTCGTTCTGGCTGGGTTGCTCGTTCTTTGGGATGGCTGGCCATTTCAGCTTTCGCCACGAAGGCTGCTCCTTCTCATGTTTCTTGTCATCGGCTACGCGGCCCTTGATGAATGGTTGCAGACCAAGGTCGGCAGGTTTGGCGATACGCAGGACTGGATTTCCGACGTGGTCGGCGGATTCTGCGCCTTGGGTTTGGCGTGCCTTCTCCAACGCAGACTTTATCGACATCGAAATCGCCGGGGCGATTGAAGTTGCGTCTGTACAGGTCGTAGGGGTTTTCTTATCCAGGGTTGCCTCAGTTCCAGCCGATAAACGAGTGAGGGAGAGGTGCGCCTCACCCTGATTACGTTCGCTGCGGGGGCAATCATGGACAGCTCGTTTCGAGTCGCGTTCTGGGGGTTGCTGGCCGGGTTCGGATTGTCGATCGCCCTGGCCGCCACCAATCCGGAGGAGATACGCCTCGCCCTGGATACGCCTCCTCCCGCCGATTTCGACGTTCTGGAATCGAATACACTTCTTGCGGAGAGTGAACCAATTGCTCCGCAGCCACCTCCCGCCGGTGTCGGCGGCAATGCCGAGCCAGTTCCGAACCTGATTGCCACGGTTCCTCGGCCGATATCACCTCATATCGTGCCGAATCTCATCGAATCACCCGCCATACCGGACAACCGACTGGCCCTCGATCCCGATCGGCCCTTGCTGGTGCCACCATTCAGTTCCGATGTCGTGGCTCGTCCCGTCCCGCCGCCGCCGGAGCGACCGACGGTCGAGATTGACACAATCGAAAACGAAGGTGTTCCCATCGAAATCGAATTCGATGAAGGCCGGCCTCGGATCCATGTGATTGTCAGCCCGCCAAGACCACGTGAATTCGTCGAACTGCCCTCGCCCTACGAGTTGGCCCAAATTGATGAAGGACCGGAGACAACGGAAGCCGGGCCGACGATACGTCCTCCGACCAATTCCGAAACGCCCCTGCGACAAGCTCCCACGCTGGGAGAACACCTGGCGGGCGGCAGCTTGATGGCCGACTCAGAAGTGCAACAACAGTTGGCAGAACTTCGGAGTTTCTTCAAACAGGAATTGCGGTCGTTGCAAGACGAAGTGCAGACCCTATCTGCCGCGAGCAGCCTAGAAGCGCAACGCGTCGACGTTCTCATCGCTCAGCAGGAACTCGACCGGGATCGTGATCAGCAACAGTTCGGCCTGATTTTGCAGGATCTCGATGAGATTCGATCGGAAATTGAATCCCTGCGGCCAGCCGTTGCGGATGCAACTTCGCCTCAGTCCACGATTGTCGTCACTCCCTCCGCCTGCATGTCGGGGCGACTCGACGTGGAGTTTCACTCCACGCCGGCTGCGGAAGCGTTCGACTGCCTGGGCCGTCTGGCCGGTCAAAATCTGCTGACCAGCGACCTGGTGCAAGGCGATATCACGGCCAAGTTACACGACGTCATGCCCTGGGAGGCCGTTCTGGCTTTGGCGCACGCGGGAAACTGCCGAATCGTTTGCGACGCGGGCAACTTCGTCGTAGTGCCGGCAAATGCGGCAGACGATTTCCAGACTGAATGACCAGCTCTACGATCGAGAGATCGCTGACGCCGACATAAACCGTAGAATTGTAACAATCCGCATCTGCTTACAGCTCATCGCCTTACGCACGTCCGGAGAAGTCTCGACTTCCGAGGCCCGGATATGGCGGTTCGATTCGACTGCGCTTGAGTTGCTGCCGAAGAACCAGGAAGGAGCTTAGATCACAAGGATGTCATGCTTCGGATTCGCTATCTCTACACACCGCCACCCCTTCCGCCCGCAACGAAACCCGTGCGCGCGTCGGCCTCCGGCATTGATGCCGTGAGCAAGCATCTGGAGCGGGTCGGAAAGAGCCTCGACGATTACGCGATCCGCCGTGAACTGCTGACTTCGTCCGCACGGCTCTCGGAACTCGTTTGCGAAGTCGACCGCTAGCAGCCAGGCCACGGCTCGACGACTCTTGGAAATGGAGCCGAAGTCGCGAGTGACGGAATTCGCGGTCTGCGAGACGAAGAGCTCAACAGACCAGCGGAATTCTTGACGCTGATCACGCTCGTTGTGGGTCTCGTGGACCGTTGCTCAGAATTTCCCGAGCGCAAAAAGATGACCCCTCCTTTGTGGGGAGGGGTCAAAAAGGTACCGGCGATGACCTACTTTCGCACCTTTCGGCACTATCATCGGCTCCAGCAGCTTAACGGTCGTGTTCGGGATGGGAACGAGTGTTTCCTGCAGGATATGGTCACCGGAAATCGTCGTGCGGCGGTTGAGCACCGCACGACGCGGTATATGCAAGGTGAAAGCAAGCGTGGGTGATTCTGCCTCGGAGTGAAATTCAATTGGATTGGCCAGAGAACGAAAATGGCCAAGTGTTCGTCCATTAGTACTGGTCAGCTGAAATCGTTACCGATCTTACACTTCCAGCCTATCGACCTGGTAGTCTTCCAGGGGACTCAACGAAACCTTATCTTGGGAGGGGCTTCGTGCTTAGATGCTTTCAGCACTTATCCTTGCCATACTTAGCTACCCTGCGCTGCCACGGGCGTGACAACAGGCACACCAGAGGTATGTCCCTCTAAATCCTCTCGTACTAAAGAGAAAATCCCTCAAGTTTCGTACGCCCACAGTAGATAGGGACCGACCTGTCTCACGACGG
>CALOES010000013.1:0-50000 GCA_942492405.1 uncultured Planctomycetaceae bacterium | reverse complement strand
ACTGGATAATGGAAACTACCTCGTCTGCCACGAAGGAGACGGCATCGTCCGCGAGTACGACGGCGAGGGGAACATCGTCTGGGAATTCGAAGTGCCCCTGTTCGACCGCGAACCCGCGCCGGGTCACGGCGTCGACGCCTTTGGCAATCAATGCTTCTGCGCTCTAAGACTGGCCAATGGCAACACTCTTATCAGCACCGGCAACGGACACAGCGTGATCGAAGTCACGCCGGAAAAGGACATCGTCTGGAAACTCGATCAGCACGAACTCCCCGGCATCTCGCTCGCCTGGGTGACGACTCTGCAGGTCCTTCCCAACGGCCACCTCGTGATCGGCAACTGCCACGCGGAATCCGAAAACCCACAGGTGATCGAGATTACTCGCGACAAGGAGGTCGTCTGGACATTTCACGACTTCGATCGCTTCGGCAACTCACTGACGAATACCGTTGTGTTGACAACGAATGGAGTGCAACTGGAAGAGTCGGAATTGGTGTTTGAGTGAACGACCAATCGGGTTAGGCGTCGATCTCTTGGAAAGACTGCCTATTTGGCGGCGGAGACGGCATCAGCCACGGTGATCTGGCCTTCGTAGAGCGATCGGCCGATGATCGCGCCCGCGAGTTGGGGGTGATCGGCCGCGACTTTCTTCAGATTCACGACATCGTCGACATTGGTCACGCCACCCGAGGCGATCACGGGCTTGCCAAGATCGGCGAGTTGGGCGAGATCGCTGAATGTACCGGCATCGACTCCCTGCATCATGCCGTCGTTCGCGATATTCGTGTAGATGATGGCCGCGATCGGCAACTCGACATACTGACGCGCCAGCTCGAGTGCCGAAGTCTGCGAGACATCGAGCCAGCCTTCCGTTGCAACCATCGAATCGCGGGCGTCGATGCCGAGGACGATTCGCGACGGGAACTTCTCGGTCATCTCGCGAAACCATTCCGGCTGCTTGAGGGCCTGCGTCCCAATGATGACGCGATCGATGCCGACATCCTCGAGGAGCAAGCGAATCGACTCTTCGCTCCGAACGCCCCCTCCCAACTGGCAGGGAATGCCGACCGATCGCATAATGGCCCTGACGGCGTCGAGATTGGCCGGGGCGCCTTGCTTGGCTCCATCGAGATCGACGAGATGCAATCGCGTCGCCCCCTCGGCAGCCCAACGGGCCGCCATCGCGCCGGGGTCGTCGCTGAAGACAGTCTCCTGGGCGTAATCTCCCTGCTTCAGACGTACACATTGGCCGCCGCGAAGATCGATGGCGGGAAGGATTTCAAACATGATGGTCGTTGGACGATGGTCGTGGGTCTGTGGAGCGGTAGAGTCGAAAGTAGAAGTGCAAGGGTCAAGAGACGAGCTGAGTCCAGACGCTCTACGTCGCCGTCCCAACAACCAATGCCCCTACACTTCATGCACAAACATCAGATCCTTCCCCGGGTTGGACCAGTCAACGGCACCGACGATGACGATGCGGTCTCCTTTCGTCAAGAAGCCCTGCTCGTGGCCCCAATTGGCTGCAAAACGAGCAGCGGCAAAGGGAGACTCCCTGAGCGTCATCGTCGCCACGCCGTATACACCCCAGACAAGTTGCATGCGGGCGGCGGTACGCGGGTCGTCGACAAGGGCGAGGATGGGGATGCCACTCCTGAGTTCCGACACAGCGTTCGCTGTCTTGCCGCTCAGGGTCATCACGGCCAGCAGTTTGGCCCCGATGTGCTCGGCGGCGTACATGGCTCCAAATGTCACAGCCCGAGTGATTTCGGTTGCCGACGTGCGTGAATGAATGCCGATCGGTAGTTCCTTGCGCGGGACGACGAGCGGCTCGACCTCACGGATGATGCGGCTCATCATTGTCACCGCTCGCACGGGGTGTCGGCCCATAGCCGTCTCGCCCGAGAGCATGACGGCATCGCTGCCATCGAGCACGGCATTCGCGACATCGGTCGCTTCGGCTCGCGTGGGGAGTTCGTTCTGCTGCATGCTTTCGAGCATCTGCGTCGCCGTGATGACCGGAATACGATGCAGATTGCATGCCTTGATGATTCGCTTCTGCAGAGCGGGAACACGGACGATGTCGACCTCGACTCCCAGGTCGCCGCGGGCCACCATCACGACATCGGTCACCTGAAGAATCTCTTCGAGTACGTCGACCGCCTCGGGCTTCTCAATCTTGGCGATGATCGCCGGCTCGTGCGTCGGTGCGGCCTCCGCGATCTTTTGACGAAGATTCAAAATGTCATCCGCGCAGCGGACGAAACTCAACCCGACGAAGTCGATCTCGTGCTCCAGAGCCCACGTCAGATCGAGAAGATCCTTCTCTGTCAGGCTTGGGAGTTTGAGCTTGCTGTTGGGAAGGTTGACTCCTTGCCGAGTGCGGATCAGTCCTGGTTGTTCGACTTCGCCAACAACGAAGTCAGTATGCTTTTCGACGATGCGCATCGAGACGGCTCCGTCGGCGAGGACAATCACCCCCCCTTCGGCAACATCGTCGATCAGTCCCGGATACGAGGTTGTCAATCGGCAAGGATCGGCGGCATCGGGAGTGCGGGCAATCGTGTATCGTTCTCCTTCCAGAAGACGCAATCCGTCGGCAGGGAGTTCGCCGAGCCGGATCTTGGGTCCGGAAAGGTCGGCCAGCAGCGCGATCGGACGCCCCAACTCGGCGGCGACACTCCGGACGTTTGCCACAATCGCTGCCAGGCCGGCATGCGAACCGTGGGCGCAGTTCAAGCGAAAGACATCGACGCCGGCCTCGGCGAGTCCACGAATCGAAGCCAAGTCCTCACTCGCGGGACCGACAGTGGCCACGATCTTGGTCTTGGTGAAGAGTGCTTCGCGGTATTTCTGTTTCCGTTCCATAGGGATTCCATCCGTTGTGATCGTGAAGCGCTGCGGGCGTCATTGTATCGAATGAACCGCTCATGCAGGTTCTAACGGGAGGGTGATTTTGCGAAATGGGGGGGAAGCGTGTTTGCCACATTTGTTGCCCGACCTGCCTCAGCCGACCGGCATACTTGAACTGAAGTTCCTCAACTCCCCAGGAGGAATCTGCGCCTGGCGGGGCCGATGTTCAAGTTGTCGAAGAATCCATGGCCTTTATCCTCTTCCTGCTGGCAAACGCCCTGCTGTTCATCCGGCCCGCGGAACTCTTTCCGGAGCTGGGGAATGTGCAGATCTATTTGTTCTGCATCGTTGGGGCGATGTTCTGCGCCGTGCCGCGTCTGCACAATCAAGTGCGCTTAACGACACTGCTGCAGCAACCGATCAACCTCTGCGTGATCGGTGTGACGATTGCCGTGGTCCTGTCGCATCTCTCTTCAGGTGCTGTCACTCCCGCTGCAAAGGGTCTGAACATGATGGCCCGGGTGCTGGTCTACTACCTGCTGCTAGTGGCCGTCGTGAACACGCCTCAGAAATTAAAGGCATTCCTGATGACAAGTGCCATCTGCGCTTCGCTGATGGCCATCTGCTCCATCGTCGACTACTACGAATTCGTTGAAGAATGGAGCGGACGATCGGATCTCGCCGAGATCAAGACGCTCGAGGCTCACTTGCCCGAAGGCGCGCCGCGCAAGCTCAGGCATTGCCCCGAACGGTTCGGGGAGAACCTCGAAGGGGAAGAGGAATGGACTTTCCGCATGTGCGGCTTCGGGATCTTTCACGACCCCAACGACATGGCCCTGCTCGTCGTGATGACGGCCATCCTCGGCATGTACTTCCTGACGGATCGTGCCGCCGGCGCCATCCGATTCGTGTGGATCGTGCCGATCGGTTTCATGCTCTGGGCGTTATTACTCACTCAGTCGCGTGGTGGAATCCTGTGCGCGGGAGTTGCGCTCATGGCCTGGCTGGCGACACGCTACGGCGGCAAGGTCGCAATTGCCATTGGCGTGATGTGCGCCATGGCCCTGCCCGTCGCCCTGGGGAGGGCGGGGAGCATCAGTCTCGGCAGCGGGACCGGCCAACAGCGAATTCAACTCTGGAGTGACGGTCTCGCGCAACTCAAGTCCTTCAAGTTCTTCTTCGGCATCGGTGAAGGGATGTATCCCGAAGTGGCCGGTCTCGTGGCGCACAACTCGTATGTCCATGCCTTCGTGGAATTGGGCTTCTTCGGCGGAACGTTGTTCTTCGGCTGTTTTTTCCTGCCCGCGTTGGCCCTGTTTCGTATGCAGCGGATGGGGTTTCGCATCCAGCATCCCGAACTCCATCGCATGCGGCCCTTTATCGCCGCCATTCTCGGAGGCTGGTGCATGGGCATGTCGGCCCTCTCGCGTTGTTATGTCCCACCGACATACATGGTCTGCGGCGTGGCAGCCGTCTGGCTCAATCTCGTTGGATTTCATCGCACATTCCCCAAGCCCGTGCTGACGTTCAATCGCATCACCGCGCAGTGGCTCGTGAGTGCGAGCGTGTGCCTGCTGATCGGTTGTTTCGTCGTCGTCAAACTACTGGCCCGCTGGAGTTGAAGTCGCTGTCTTTGTTTCGATCGATCCTGAATGACCATTAAACGTAACATCCTGGCAAGCTGGTTCGCTCACGCGGTGGCGCTCGTGATCGGCTTGTTCCTGATGCCGTTCATTCTCCACACGATGGGGGATGAGTCGTACGGCGTGTGGGTCTTCGTGAGTTCGATCGCGGGCTATTCCGGGCTGCTTTACATGGGCTTCGGGGCGACGATCTGCAAGTACGTCTCGCAGGAGGTCGCACGCGAGAACTGGGACTACCTGAGCCGGGTCGTCAGCACGATCTTCTGCTTTTATCTGGGAACGGCAACCGCTGTTCTGCTAGGAGCCGTGATCTTCGCGGGCTTTGCTCCGTGGATGAATCTCTGGGGAGAGACACCGGCACGGCAAGTGCAAATGGCGATCCTCATACTCGGATTGTCGACCGCGTCGGGAATGGTGGGGAGCGTCTATGGTGGTATCTTGATCGGGACACAACGTTTCGATCTCAAGCGGGCAATCGAGATCGCAACCGGGCTGACGCGCGTCGTGCTCGTCGTCGTGTTCCTCAATCGCCAACAGGGCATCGTCGTTCTCGCGAGCGTCTTTTTGGCCATCACACTGCTGGAACAGGTGCTCTACGTCATTTGCGCACGCCGTGTCGCGCCGCGGATTCGGGTCAGCACTCACTTGTTTGGAAAGTCGACATTTCGAGAGTGCGCGTCGTTCAGCACATTCACCGCGATCGGAAGCTTGTCGGAGTCTCTGATCTACATGACCGATACGGTCGTCATCGGTCTGGTCCTCGGAGCCAAGGCGGTCGTGCCGTACTACATCGGGCTGCGACTGTGTCAGATGATTCGCTTACCGATTGAACAGATCGCGGAAGTGGTGTTGCCGCGCGCGGGACAGCTACACGCAAAGGGTGAAACGTCGAGGCTCCACAAGCTCCTTTCGATGGGGATGGGCCTCAACCTGCTACTTGCCGGAAGCTTTCTGATCGGGGCGGTCTACTTTGGAAATCTGTTGATCGAAACCTGGGTTGGACCGGGGTACGAGGTCAGCTACCAGATTCTTGTGATTCTGCTCGCAGCGCAAGTGGCCGCGCTGCCGATGCATGTCGTTCGCAAGACGCTGCTCGGTGCGGGTTCGGTGAAGTTGTCGTCGGTCATCGACCTGTCGGAAGCCATCTGCAATCTGGTGCTTTCGCTGATTCTGATTCAATGGTTCGGCATCATCGGCGTCGCCTATGGGACTCTCATTCCGCTGATCGTGATTGAACTCGGAGTCCTGCTCCCATGTTCGGCCCGACAGCTTGGAATTCCCACATTGCAAATGATTCGCAATTGCGTGCAAGGGCAGATCATTCCGTTGTCGGCCTTGCTGGGTTATTCGGCGAGCGTGAGCCGATGGCCACTTGAATCCAACTGGCCGACGTTATTGACAGTTTCCGCAGGAGGAGGAGCGGTCCTGGGAGCCGCCTGGTGGCTGCAGAATGCGTACATCAACTATCGGCGTGCGGTGCAGGAACGGCAATCAGAAATCGCGGCGACGATTGCCGCAGAGTCGAAGACTGACGCTGCCCTCGGACCTGCGGTGCAGTGCGTCGGCGTCTCACAACTCACATTGAATCGATAGTCATGTTTGAAGCAGTCGGCAACTCGAAAGACACAATGGCGCTGTTGGATACGGCCTCCTCGACAGAGGTCAGCCTCACACCGGAATTGTCCGCGGTCGATAGCACGACCGTGAGAGTTTGCCACGTCAGCATGACGCTGCTCACCGGTGGGCTGGAGCGCCTGCTCGTCGAGTTCGCCGGCCGGCATCGCGAAAACACCTCGGCGCGCTTCGTCGCGCTCGATGCGATGGGGCAGCCCGCAGACGACATTCGCGACTCTGGACACAGTGTCGATTCGCTCGATTTCTCGCATTCCGGCCGGCTTCGTACGATTCGCAGTCTCGCCAGGCTGCTGCGAGAAGAAGACATCAATATTGTACATACGCATAACACTTACCCACACTTCATTGGCGCGGCGGCGGCGAAACTGGCCGGAGTGAAAGTCGTCATCAACACGCAACATGGACAGGGATGCGGCGGTCATTGGAAGGACCGCATGCTGTTCCGAGTTGCCAACCGCTTCGCTTCGCGCATCGTCGGAGTCTCGGAAGACGCGACCCGTCTTTGCCGACTGCAGGATCCCAAGTCGGCGGAGAAGATGCGATGTATCTGGAATGGAATCGATGTCTCTCGCTTCGCCTACGCCGGACCGATCGATCAACCCGTCGCAGTTTCAGTGGCACGTCTCTCCCCAGAGAAGGACTTTCCGACTCTGCTGCAGGCGGTTCCTTTGGTGCTTCGCAACGTGCCTGACTTCAGACTGCGCATCATCGGTGACGGAGGCGAACGACCCAAGTTGGAGCAACTGATTCGCGAGCTGAAGCTCGATCAGCATGTGTCGTTGCCGGGGGCGAGCAACGACGTACCGGGTGAATTGAAGCGGGCCGGCTTCTACGTCGCCTCATCCCGCAAGGAAGGTGTCTCTCTGACGCTGCTCGAAGCCATGGCGGTCGGGCTGCCCGTCGTGACAACTCGCGTCGGCGGCAATCCCGAGGTTGTTGAAGCAGGAGTCACCGGCTTGCTCGTGCCTTCCGAAAACCCGAAGGAACTGGCGCGGACGATCGTCCAGATGTGTGATGAACAGCCCCTTTGGACCAGTATGGGACGTGCCGCTCGGCAACGCGTTGAAACGCACTTCGATATCAATCGGATGATCGCCGATTACGAAAACCTCTACCGCGAGGCTCTCAACGAGTAGATCGCATTGTTCGTCATGCCTAATCATTCCAGTCATCAGTTGAAAGTCGCCCTTGTGGGCTGCGGTCAAATTGCCGACGCCCACCTGCAGGAGTTGGCAAAGATCCCGTCGGCACAAGTTGTCGCGGTTTGTGATGCGTACATCGATCTCGCACGCCAGGCGGCCGAGCGGTTCGGCGTACCGTCGACGTTCGTCGATTTGAGTGAAATGCTCGACGTTGCGAAGCCCGATGTCCTGCACATTACGACACCGGCGCACACACACGCTCGACTAGCCCTTGATGCATTGCGAAAAGGGATTCATGTCTATGTCGAGAAGCCCTTCACGCTCGATGTCGACCAAGCCCGCCAAGTTGTGGCCGAGTCGCAGCGACAAGGCGTTCGCGTCTGCGTGGGACACGATCAACTCTTCGATCCCATCTGGATCGAAGCCAGACGTCGAATCGATGATGGCGAAATCGGTCAGGTGCGGCATGTCGAGTCGATCCTGGGCTACCCGATCAGTGGTCAATTCGGTTCACAAGTGACTGCCGACGACAATCATTGGGTTCGGCGACTCCCGGGCGGGCTATTCCAAAACACAATCTCGCATCCGCTCTACCGTATCGCCGACTTGATGGCTGATGAGCATCCCAAGCTCGACGCCAGCTGGTGGAGCCGGAATGAGTTCGACTTTCCGACGGAACTCGTCGCACATCTGCGAGGTGAGTGTGTCACGGGCACGTTGACCTTTCATACACAGATCGCGCCACAGCGAGTCACTCGCATCTACGGCACGCGTGGCGGTCTCGATGTCGACTTGGAAACGCAGATCATTCGTAGACACGGAGCAGCCGGCCTGCCGGGGGCGTTTGGAAAGATCGAGGCCGGTTATCGGCAATGGCGAGAAGCCGCACGCAACTTCAGACGGAGTGTCGGTCGTTTCCTTCGAGCCGACATCCACTACTTCGCGGGAATGAAGAACTTGTTCGAACGGTTCTACGAATCGATTCTGATTGACGGCCCCGTTCCGATCACACCGAACGAGATCATTCGCGTCACGAGGTGGATGGACGAGATCTTCGATCAGTGTCGGGATCAGAAGAAAACGCAACCGCGTCCTTCGACTGAGGCCACCCAAAATCAGCAACACGAGAGGGTAGAGGCGGTTTCAAGACACCTCTGTAGTAGGTCCCTTCTGCCGGAAGGGACCTTTGCGAACGCGGCTTTGTCATGCATCGCAGGTCCCGCTCGGCAAGCGGGACCTACTGGAATTGAAGCCGGGTTTAGAAACCCTCGCGACTTACTTAATGAAAAAGCAATGCAAGCACTCGTTACCGGAGCCACGGGATTCCTCGGACGCAGGCTGGTTCGCCTGTTGTGCGAGGATGGCGCGTCGGTACGGTGTCTCGTGCGTCCGACCAGCGATGTTGCGGAACTGCGCGCATTCGTCGGACCGCGCCTGTGGCCTCAAGTGGAAATCGTTCGCGGCAGCCTGATGAGCGAATCCGATCTCGAACACTCGCTCGAGTATGTCGATGTCGTCTTTCATGTCGCCGCCGCCCTCTCCGGCAGTACGTCGGCCTTGTTTCTGAATACCGTCGTTCCGACACGCCGCCTGGTTGACGCCGTCATTGAACGCAACATCGGGCGTTTCGTGCTTGTGTCGTCGCTGGCCGTGTATGGTTCTTCGCAACTACGAGACGGCGCGCGGGTCGACGAACAACTTCCGCTGGATGAAGCCGCGCATCTGCGGGATCCCTACACGTTCAGCAAGATTCGGCAGGAAGACGTCTGCTGGGAAGCTCACGGCAATCGAGGCCTGCCGCTGGTTGTCGTTCGTCCGGGCGTGATCTTTGGCCCGGGGCGAGGGGTTCTGAGCGGCCGCATTGGCCTCAAACTCGGGCGGTGGGTGCTCACCATGGGTGGGGATCAACCGCTGCCATACACATTTGTCGATAACTGCGCTCATGCCGTACGCCAAGCCGGTCACGTCGATGGTATCGAAGGGCAGGCGTTCAACATCATCGATGACGACTTGCCGACCGGCACGCAGTTGCTGCATTGGTACCGTGGACTCGGAAATTCGTTCCGCAGTGCCTGGCTACCCAGGTTTCTGATCGACCCATTGTCCGGGTTGTATGAGTGGTACGCCCGCGCTTCGCAGGGGCAACTGCCGCCTGTCATCACGCGGTATCGCAGCCAGTCGATGTGGAAGAAGTTGACCTACAGTAACCATAAGGCAAAGTCCGTCCTCCATTGGACGCCGCAGGTTCGGATGACCGAGGCGCTCCTTAGGTCTGTCGAGTCGCAACGCCGACTGGCAACCCTCGATCAGTCCTGAGAAGTCCCCCATAATGAATCTCCTGTTTCTCAGCACCGTTTATCCCGATGCTTCGCAGCCCATGCGAGGCACGTACAATTCCGCGCTTTGCCGGGCGTTTGCGGAGAGTCACTCAGTGCGAGTCATCGCTCCTCGGGTGTGGCGCGAGTATTGGCCGCTGAAGCTTCGTGGCCAGTCGTGGCAGCCGGTCGTCGCGGACTTAGAAGCCGGGCTGACGGTCGACTATCCCTGCCACTATTACGTACCCAAGTGGCGCCCCCAGCACTTCGGAGAGTGGATGTGGCGATCGACGCGATCGCTCGTCGAACGAATCAAACACGAACAGCCCATCGATGCAGTCATCAGCTACTGGGTCCATCCTGACGGTGACGCCGGGTTGCGGGCGGCACAACACTACGGAGTACCCAGCGCGGTGATCGTCGGCGGTTCCGACGTCTTGATTCTACCGAAGAACGCCAAACGTCGCCGAGAGATACAACGCGTCCTGCGTGAGACCGATGTTGTTCTCACCGTCAGCGACGGGTTGCGGCAGGCAGTCATCGATCTCGACATTGATCCCGCCAAAGTGCATACGGCCTACCAGGGAATGGAAACTTCGGCATTTCGACCGGGATCGAAGTCCGAGGCTCGACAGAATCTTGAACTAAAGCCCGATGCGGAAGTCCTCGTGTGGGTCGGGCGCATGGTTGATGTGAAGCGCCTCGATCTGCTGATCGAAGCATTCGCACTCGTTGCCAAGTCGCGACCTCAAGCGCTGTTGTGCCTGATCGGATCGGGCCCGCTGCGTGCGGAGTGCCAGGAGCGAGTCAATGAAGCGGGGCTCCACGACCGCGTCCGATTTGTCGGCGGCGTCAGTGCCAATGTCCTCGGCGACTGGTACCGCTCCGCTGATTTGACAGTCCTGTCGAGCGATTCCGAGGGCTTACCGAACGTGTTGCGAGAATCGTTGGCGTGCGGCACGCCTTACGTCACTACCGATGTGGGGAACATCCGCGAAATCGATCAAGGTCGGTTTGGACGGTTCGTTCTTCGTAGAGATGTGCAGGGACTGAGCGCCGCCATCTCCGCCGCACTCGACGAAACGGACGGCCCGATGAACGTCCAAGGTTATTCACCGCGAACCTGGAAAGAGATGGCCGACCAGGTCATGGGATTGATTGAATCAGTCCGCGATTGCTCAAGCGTGGCTCGTCCCGGCAAGCCCAGGGCGCACTCGGCAACGACGGCAAAGAAATCACTCATGATTGCGCCAACTCCAGCAATCCAATAAACCCCGATGTCCCCGAAACGAGTACTCTTTGTCGCCTATCTCTTTCCGCCCAGTGGCGGAGTAGGGGTACAGCGCGTGACGAAGTGGGTGAAGTTCCTCCCCCAATTCGGATGGGACTGCTCCGTACTGACGGTTGCGAACCCGTCGGCTCCGCACAAAGACGCGTCGTTCGAGCGCGATATTCCGCCAGAGACGGTCGTACGTCGCGCGCGAACGCTCGAACCAAGTTACGCCGTCAAGAATCTTGTGTCGGCCAGCGGCAAGACGGGAAGGAAGCGTGCCGCGCTCAAGCGCTGGATGAAGAAAAGACTGCGTTCGATAGCGAACTCTGCTCTGCAACCCGATGCTCAGGTTCTCTGGCATTCAGCCGCGCGCACGGTCGGCATGAAGTTGCTGCGAGAGACACCGCACGACGCAATTATTGCCACCGGGCCGCCGTTCTCTTCATTGCTGCTGGGAGCCGAACTGAGCCGACGTTCGGGCGTCCCATTGATTCTCGACTATCGCGACGAATGGGGAATCAGCAACGCGTATTGGGAAAACAAGCAGCCGAGTCGCGTGGCACAGTGGATTCAGCAGCGCCAACAGCTTCGATGTCTGCGTCAGGCGGATGCGGTCGTGGGAACAACGCCGTCGACAACCGAGAATCTGAAAAGCCTGATCGAAGACGCCGGTCTGACGGCTCTTGCCGCGTGCAACTACAACGGCTTCGACCCCGACGACTTTCCCGCAGCGAACTTGGATGATCGTCGGATCGACTATGGCAATGGCGTCGATAAGTTTCGTCTTGCCTGCGTGGGAACGCTGTGGAACCTCAATCCCATCGGTCCCGTGGTCGATGCCATTCATCGACTGCACGCGGAGTCACCCGATCTGCTGAATCACCTCGAACTTGTCTTCGCCGGGCGCCGCACGGCTGCTCAGGAGTCGGAACTCGACCGCCTGGATTCGACAGCGTGCCACGTCGTGCGCCTCCCCTTCGTGCCGCACAATGAAGCGGTCAAGTTGATGCGAACCTCTGATGCCAACCTGCTGCTGAACGCCGATCTCCCCGATACGCAGCGAATCATCAATGCGAAAGCGTTCGAGTACATGGCGGCGCGCAAGCCGATCTTTGTCGTGGCGCCTTCCGGCGACTTGTGGGACATCGTTCGCGATCTGCCGGGAACCGTGCTCTGTCCTCCGCGTGAGATTGACGGCATCGCGAAGTCACTGCGCCGCAAGATCGAAGAGCATCTCGCACAATCAAGACTCGATCATGAGACTTGGGACATCTCCCGGTTCGAACGTCGCGAACAGGCTCGACAATTGGCGTTGTTGCTCGATGAAGTGTGCGACTGCCAGGCCGAAAGCGAAGACATTCTCGATTCGATGGAGCCCTCCGCCGAAGTAATTTCAACCGAGTTGCCGGCGATGGCAGCGTCAACCTTCTGACATGTACCGCGATCACTTTCTCGCACTGATGTACCACAATGTCGTTCGCGACGGCGAACTGCAACGCGGACCGTGCGCGCGACTGAGTCCATCCATCACGACCTATTTCGTGGAAGAATCAACGTTTCGCGAGCATCTCCAGCAGATCTCGGCGATCGCAGAGTCGATGACAATGGCGGATGTCGAGACATTCTACAAACATGCGTCGCGACCGCAGCGATCATCCAATACGCGGAACGCCGCGGCAACGCGACCTCGCGTGCTGATCACATTCGATGACGGCTGGCGAGGTTGTCTCGATGTGGCAACCGAAGCGTTGCGGGAGGCCGGCATGCAGGGGCTGCTGTTCGTGACGACCAGCCTCGTGGGGTCCGATTACTTCAGCAGTTGGGACGATCTGCGAAATCGCGACAAGAGCGTCTGGCGGATCGGATCGCACACGGTCAGTCATGGATTCCTGAATGAAGAATCCACGCGAACGATCTACAAGGAATTGCGTCTTTCAAAACGTGAACTTGAGAACCAGTTGAAAGAACGTGTGAACATCCTGTCGATTCCCAATGGTGCCGTGAGTGATCGCGTCCAGTTGATTGCCGAGGATGTGGGCTACTCACACGTCTTTACGTCTGAAGTCCAATTCAACGATCGTGAGACGAATCCGTACAGTCTGGGACGGTTCGCGGTTCGCAGGTCAACCACGACCGCGGACATCGAACAATGGATGCAGGGCCAGATTCGTGCGGCCGTCTGGAAGCGAACTCTCTTACAGATCCCGAAGTTCCTGCTGGGGCCGCGGCAGTACCGGTTCTTTCGCAGGCGCTGGCTCGGCGAGAGTGACGATCAGCTCCCCATGACACAACTCACGTCGGATCCCGCCGTCGGCGACAATTCGCGCCTCGAGGTAGCACACTCATGAAATGGACCACGAAATGGGGAATCCTCTGGAGCCTTGCTCACCTGCCGGGAGGCCGTGGGCTGCACGAATGGATGCTACGCCGACACGGAGAACTGGCCGCACTCGAGAAGAGTTCGCGATTCCAAAACGCGATGGAACTCGTGAGCACCGTGCAACAACATATCGGTCACCTCGAAGGTAAAACCGTCGTCGAAATTGGCACTGGTTGGGTTCCGGCGGTGCCCCTGGCGTTTGCGCTTTGTGGAGCGCGAGTTCAAACGTTCGACGTTCGGCGACTATCCGATGCAAAACTCTTTCGGAGAACTCTCGCTGAACTCGGAAGAAAGGCGAACCAACTCGCGCAGGTGGCGAACGTCTCGGAATTGGAGATCCAGCAACGACTGGAGACTGTTGCTGACTCCGTCACACTCGAAAACGCGCTGAGCAAGTTGGGAGGAGGCTACACTGCCCCCGCCGACACTTGTCATTTGCCGATGGCTGATAATGCGGCCGATGTGTTGATTTCCAGTCTCGTGCTGCAATGCATCCCGGCGCATTTGCTACGCGGTGTTCTGCGGGAATCGTGGCGCGTGCTCAGCCCTCAGGGCGTGGCCGTGCATCGCCTTCGCCTGACCGACGAATACGCAGCCGGCGATCCGCAACGCAATCATTTCGAGTATTTGCAGTATAGCCAGACAACGTGGGATCGCTGGTACAACCATCGCCTCAAGCATCAGAACCGGCTGCGGGCATCGCAGTTCTCGACGCTGTTCGAGAACGTCGGATTCGAATGTTTGGAACGCTCGGCCGCGGTCGACTCCGACAGTATTCCGATTCTAAAGAAGACCGGCGTCGACAGCAGCTTCGCTCAACTTGACTGGGCAGACCTCGCGACAGTGTGTATGAGCGTCGTGCTGAGAAAGTGGTCGCCACAGGCCGCACGAGTCGACGATGTCGTTCCCACCAACGGACAACGAACCGCAACGCTGTTGGCGGAGACACGATGACTCTCGAGCATCATTTTCACTTGATGGCCGCGATCCCGCCACTCGCATGGTGGGTGATTGGCGGTCTTGCGCTCG
This sequence comes from uncultured Planctomycetaceae bacterium, assembly GCA_942492405.1. Lineage (GTDB taxonomy): Bacteria > Planctomycetota > Planctomycetia > Planctomycetales > Planctomycetaceae > JANNSB01. The sequence continues at coordinate 35,733 of CALOES010000013.1, read as the reverse complement.
GAACATTGGTCGCCGCCATCGCCTCGTGGCTGCTCGTGAGGTCGAAGTCGATGCAATATTGGCTCCCGTCGTACTGGTTTCCCGTGGAGCAACGCCCGGTTTTCGACATCGAGGCTCCGGTCGACATCTTCATCGCCGTTTGCGACCACTACGAGCCCGAGTGCCAGGATGTTTCGAGAGAGACAGCTCGGGCACGCGTCGCCAGGTGGGTGAATGAGTATCCGGCTTTGTACTCGCCGTATCACGACGTCAACGGTCGCCCTCCGCAGCACTCGTTCTTCTTTCCACAGGATGAATATCGCCCGGAGTACATCGACGAACTTGCCAAACTCTGCAGATCGGGATTTGGCGACGTCGAAGTCCATCTGCATCACGATCACGACACGGCTGATGCGCTGCGCGAGAAACTCGCCACGTTTCGCGACGAACTCTATCACCGTCATGGACTGCTCCGGCGAAACGCCAAAACCGGAGAGATCGAGTATGCATTCATTCACGGGAACTGGGCACTCTGCAATTCACGGCCAGACGGCCAGTTGTGCGGCGTCGACCAGGAGCTTTCCGTCTTGATGGAGACGGGCTGCTATGCCGACTTCACGCTGCCGTCGGCTCCGAGTGCCACGCAGACGCAAACGATCAACTCGATCTACTACGCTCAAGATATTCCCGGACGCGCGAAGTCTCACGACACGGGCGTTCGCGCTCGCGTAGGACTGGCGCCGCCGGATGAACATCTGCTGATGATTCAAGGCCCGCTTGGTCTCGACTGGCGGTCCCGCAAGTTTGGACTGATTCCCCGGACCGAAAACGGCGATGTACATGCCAATCGAGCCCCCAATTGGGAGCGTTTCCTCAATTGGTGGCAGATCGGCGTGCATGTCGCGGGGCGGCCCGATTGGAAGTTCGTTAAACTGCACACACATGGCTGCAAGGATGGCAATATCGACGTCTGGTTGAGTGACAAGGTGCAGGCGTTTCATGCGTCGCTGGCGGAATTCTCAAGACACCATCCGCAATTTCGATATCATTACGTCACCGCCTGGGAGATGGCCCAGCTTGTGCATCAGGCCGAGCAGGGATACGAACGTCCGGTGATCGGCGGCATCGCGACGGAACACGAATCAAGACGTCACACGGAAGTGCTGGCTTGCAATGATTAGACCGCAGCCGATGACTGCGAAGACAGAAGTGAAACGGCCCGCAACCCGCCGCCGGGCGTGGCAGTGGTGGTTGATCGGGCTGTCGGTGTTGAATGCCCTCGCCGTGTTGGCGTTGTTCGTGCTCGTCTGCTTCGTCTCGGAAAAATGGTGGGTGAGCGCGGCCATTTCATTTGTCCCGAGGTTGCCTTTCGCGGTTCCTTCCGTCGTGCTGCTCGTGATGACACTGCTCAAGATGCCTCGGTGGAGCATCCTCAACGGACTGGCGTCGGTTGTCGGGCTGGTGTTCATCGGCGGGCTGTGTGCGCCCGTCGATCGCGATTCGCGACCAGACGACTCGACTCGAATCATCAGGTTGCTCTCGTGCAACGTGCAGGATGGAGATTCGTATCCCGATCTACTGCTCCGGGAGTTCCTGAAGGTCGATGCGGATGTGCTCGTGCTGCAAGAGGCCCTGGGCTGCGAGTCGATCGATCAGGTCTACTCCGACAGACACATTCTTCAACGGGGTGAGTACCGTATTATTTCACGCTATCCGGTGCGACAGGTCGGCGAACTCAGGACGCCCACGGTCTTCGGCAATACCGGGAGATTGACGGCCACGGTCTTCGAGGTTGACCATCCCACGGGGACATTTCAGGTCGTGAACGTCCACTGCCATACGGCCCGCTGGGGACTGAGAGAGCTAAGTTGGGATTCGATCGTCACCGGTAACGGCGTCGAAGCCTTCCAGACATTTCAGATCATCCGCGAGATGGAGTTGAACGCGTTGGCCGAGTATTGCGCGATGGCCGCCAGAAGGATGCCCACACTCTTTGTTGGGGACTTCAACACGCCCTCGTCGAGCAGCATGTTCAATGATTCCTGGTCGCGATATCGCAATGCCTTCGAGTCGGCAGGCTGGGGCTACGGCTACACCTCCCCGTGCAACACCGCGAACCGCTGGCCCAACAATACGCCGTGGCTGCGCATCGACCACATACTGGCGACCAGCAACTGGGCCATTCACTCCGCCGCCATCGGCCACACCAACGGCTCCGACCACCGTCTCGTCTGGGCCGAAGTCAGCCTGCGGGAGTAGTCGAGTCGACATCGCGAACGGAATTGCGGATTGAACTCCAGTCGCAACCGTCGGGCAGCACTCGATTGGGATGCGGCGGATTATGGGTGGTCGAGAATTCAACTTCGCCGTCCGCAATTGAAACACTCGGACCGTGCAACTTGACCGGCTCAGACGTTCCAAATGCCAACATGTCCTCACTCAATTCCAAGCGATAGATCAAGAGTCTCGCAAATCTACAAGACAGTCACTCTCTAATCCGAACGAACCCTTGCCGGTCGACGGTCATCAGCCAACCCGAGGGTGAGTAGGCCATCGCATCTATCGTGTAATCGATGGGGTGGCGCACAATCTCCGCCTCGTCGCCGCGGCGAATCTCAATCAGTTCGCAGGCGCTCATACAAACAGTTGTGCGGGAGCCGTCGGCGTTCGTCGCGATGAAGGCATCAGTCCAGAAGTCTTCGAGCGGCGTCTCTAAGGGCACGACCGTTTTCGTTAGGCCGGTCAGTGAGTCGTGGTAGTCGATCGTCCATTCTGCCGGCAGGTCGTCGTGATGGTGGACCAGCGACACGCGGCCCTCAACACCGAATCGGGCGACATCAAATGAAAGCCCGTTCAACGGGATCGGCGTGTCCGATCCGGACGCTGGATCCACGACAAGCATATCGAACGAGCCGACGGAAGCTCTTTTGTAAAGTAATCGTTCCGGCGTGCCTCCCTGCACTAGAGTGAATACGCCCCGACCATCGCCGGATCCCCCAAACTGGATGAGTTGACGCGATGGAATGTCGTAAACTCGCCAGGTCTGACAATATCCTGCGCTGGGAATGAGCATCATCCCATCCTCGGAAAGAGCATCTCCAAGCTCTTCGGCCGATGCGAGTCGAAGCACTTCCTCGCGGCCGGGGTCGCCCCAATTGCGGTCCACGATCTCGATGGTGACTCGGTGCGAGTGGCGCGCCCCCGATAAATAGCGGATTCGCGACTCGTCCAAGAATCGGATCGACCACGCGTCGGGAATTCGGCCATCAATCGCGGGAAAGCCATTGTTGACGCTCCCAAGCACGATACCTCGCTCACCCTCAAGAGCGAATCGCGACCCAGACGGTGAGAATACGATTCTTCTGACCGTACCGATGTCGTCCACTCCCACGATTTTGCCGCGACTCGTCCAGACATGGACACGCGGTTCGTCTGTCCATGTCGCGCCGACCAGCACCGAACCATCATCGGAGGTTTGTAGCGAAATCAGCGGAAAAGTTGCGTCATCCCAACCGCTCGATATCTCGTACTCCGCATCAAGCCGTCTGAGTTCGTATCCCGGTGACGGCTGCGATGAGTGAGCCATTCGTCGGAACAATTGCACTGCCAATCACATCGACGCCCACCCATCCGAACTGCGAATTAGGGTCGGCCCCATTCGGCGCCGTCGAAATGTCTTCGACATTGCCATCGCTATCGAGATTGAGCCGATAGATCGTCTGGTCCGTGACTGCGATTAGTTCCCGACCGTCCGACCGAAATCCCATTTCGCGTACATACGAGTTCATCTCGATTTCGCGCTCAATGAGCTGCAACTCGTCGGTGTCAATATCATAGGCCAGCAGTTGAATGCACTGCGAATATCCGAAGGCTCCGCGGCCGGCAGCGTCGCGTGCCCCAGTCACCGCAATCAGTATGCGAGAATTGTTTTCGCCAATGGCGATCGACGCGAAGTCTTCGGCGTTCCAGAAATGATGGTCAACGCGAATTCGTGCGTGCAGCCGGTAGTCGGCGTCCAACAGGTGATAGACCTCTCGACCTTCGACGGAAGCATTCACGAGCAGCCAGTCCGATCCGTCAACTGCGTGTATACCATTGGTGCGTTCGCAATCGAGTTCGATCGGCGCCGGCACCGGTGGTATCGACGTGAGATCCCAGACCGATACACGCCTGCTCTCAAAAGCGTCATATGAGAACAGCCGCGATTCGTCTCTTGAAAACGCGCTGAGGACATCGTTCCCGGTGCCGAAGGTGCTCATCAATGTGACTTGCTCGTCGATTCGATACAGCGCTTGATACTCGTACCAGGGAACCACGAGCAGCTTCCCTGACGGGGAGAGCAGAATCGCGTCCTTGGTCGTTGGAATCGCATCAGTGAACCGGTTGACGCGATTCGAATCTTGCGCCTGAATCGTCAGGTCGCTTAACATGAACAACCCGATGCATGAGATTACGCAGCATCTGGTTCTTCGAAATGAGAGTTGTGGTTTCATCTGATCCACCCGAATTTCGATTGGCCAACACACGTTCGGTGGCTTGAATACGCGCCAGCCGTCATCATACGTCCACAAACTTTGTATTCGCACGCCAAACAACAGTTCTGCGGCGTCTGGCCCTCCATTCTCAACAAATATGATTCAGCACTCACAACTTTTTCGTGCAAGCCTAGTCGCCGTCGGCGTGCTGGTCCTTGGGTTGTTCGTGTCAATCATCGCATCGCCATCAGGTGCTGACGACGCTGCGAACGGCTCTAGCATTCCGTTGGTCGACGGCGTCGTAGATCGAAGACGACGGCCTCAACTCGCAGGATGTGAGCGAGCAGCCCATCCTCTCGCCGGAGGAAGCGCTCGCGGCTCTCAGGTTGCCCGAGGGCTTCCACGCCACGCTGTTCGCGGCCGAGCCCGATGTGCAGCAGCCGATCGGAATGTGCTTCGATGAACGCGGCCGACTCTGGGTGGCCGAGAACTACACGTATGCCGAGAGCAGCGTGAACTTCGATCTGCGGTTTCGCGACCGCATCATCATTCTGGAAGATGTCGACGGCGACGGCATCCACGACAAGCGCACCGTCTTCTGGGATCAGGGACAGAAGCTGACGAGCGTGCAGGTCGGGTTCGGCGGCGTCTGGGCGTTGTGCGCTCCGCATCTGCTTTTCATTCCCGATCGCGATCGCGATGACGTTCCTGATGGTCCGCCTGAAATCATTCTCGATGGATGGGATGCCGACGCTGTCCGCCACAACATCGTCAACAACCTCATCTGGGGACCGGATGGCTGGCTCTATGGGCAACATGGCATTCTCGCCACATCATACGTCGGCGCGCCAGGCACTCCCGACCCCGAGCGCGTGCCGATCAACTGCGGAGTCTGGCGGTATCACCCGACCCGCAAGGTGTTCGAAGCAGTCGCTCACGGCACCACCAACCCCTGGGGGATGGACTTCGATCAGTATGGCGAGCTGTTCATGATCAATACCGTCATCGGCCATTTCTGGCATGTCGTACATGGAGCGCACTGGCAGCGGATGTACGGCGTCGACTTCAATCCGCATCTCTATGAACTGATGGAGCAGACAGCCGACCATATTCACTGGGACTCGGGAGAGGCCTGGAATGACATTCGCGATGGGATGTCGGCCACCACCGATGCGGCCGGCGGCGGGCATGCTCACTGCGGCATGATGATCTACCTCGGCGACAACTGGCCTGAGGAGTATTACGGAGGCGTATTCGCCCTGAACCTCCATGGAAGGCGCGTCAACCACGAATCACTCGAACTGCTTGGTGACGACGGCAACGGAGCCTACGTGGCGAGGCATCAGCCCGACATGATCTTCAGTGACGACGTCTGGTTTCGCGGCGTCACGCTCACCTACGGCCCCGATGGCGGCGTCTACATCGCCGACTGGTCCGACATCGGCGAATGCCACGAAAACGACGGAGTGCACCGCCAGACGGGGAGGATTTTCAAGGTGACGTACGGAGAGCCGGAACCGGTGAGGCCCTTTGATACAAGCAGTCTGTCGTCACCGGGCGCTATGATGAGCATCCTGCGAATGAACGGTGGAGATACGAGTGAATGGCAATACCGACAAGCGATTCGCTTGATGCAAGAAAACCCTCTGTCCGCAAATGAGCTTATGGTATTCGGGACCGAGCGCACCTTGGATTTTGTTGTGCTCACCGGCGATGACATCCAAGCGATCAGACAACTCTATTCCCTCTACGTAATGAATGGCGTCGACGATGAAGCGCTTGAGGAGCGATTGTCGCTTGTCCGACCTCGCATCCAAAACACGATGCTTCGCCTGATCGCCGACGACGGCGAAGTCTCGGACCATGCCATCGAACTTATGGCTGAACTGGCCCAGACCACGAATCAGGGCACGACGTTCACCGTGCTCGCGTCGTGCCTGCAACGCATTCAGCCCGTATCGCGGCGCTGGCCGCTGGCTGAGGCTCTGGCGCTGCACGCACAGCCAGAACACAACCCGAATCTTATCCGGCTCATCTGGTACGGCATCGAACCGATGGTGGCTGATGATCCGGCTGCCGCAGTCGAATTGCTGGCAAAGTGCGAAAATCCTGATCTCACGCGCTTCATCGCCCGCCGGCTGACGCACGAACTCGATCGACATCCTGTTGCCGTCAATGCCGTCGTCGAACGGCTCGCGTCGGCCGATGAAGCATGGTCGACACAGGTACTTACCGGCATGGCCGAAGCCTTGCGAGGCAGGCGGCAGGCTGCCATGCCAGAAGCCTGGGAAACCGCGACTGCCACGGCAATTGCCGTAGCAGAAGGTTCAGAACATGCCGACGACATCAGTCAACTCGTGCGCGAGCTCTCCGTCGTCTTCGGCGACGGACGCGCGGTCGATGAACTCTTGCAGATTGTGGGAGATGGCAATCAGGAAGTGTCGGCCCGGCAGGATGCGATTCGCGCTCTGGTCGAGGCTCGCAGCGACGGGATGGTCAACCTGCTGCAAGGGTTGTTGGGCAATCGCGACCTGGCTGCCGACGCGATTCGCGGACTGGCAGTGATCGATGATCGGGCGACGCCGACGCTCATCGTCGAACAGTACGGCAGGCTCTATCCGCCGGGCAGAGCCGAGGCGATCACCACGCTTGTTTCACGGCCGGCCTATGCGCCGGCGCTGCTCGATGCCGTTGAGTCGGGCACCATTAATCGCGACGACATCGAATCGTTCCAACTGCGGCAGATGCTGACGTATGGAGACGAAGCCCTCTCGGTACGGATCAATGGCCTGTGGCCCGAACTCGCACAACTCAGTGCGGAGAAGACCGCCCTCATCGCCAGGTATCGCGATGAACTGACAGCCGACGTTATTGCCACGGGCGACCTGTCACACGGCAGGCTGTTGTGGCAGCACAGTTGTGCGAAGTGTCATCGTCTCTTCGGTGAGGGAGGCACAACAGCCCCCGACATCACCGGGGCACAGCGGAGCAATCTGAACTACCTGTTGGAGAACATCATCGACCCGAGCGCTCAGGTGTCGAAGAACTTTCACATGTCGGTGCTGGCCCTCGTCGATGGCCGCATTCTCAACGGCATCGTCCTCGAAGAGACCGAACAGACGCTGGTTCTGCAGACTCCGACGGAGAGAATGGTGCTGCTGCACGACGACATCGACGAGCGCCGCGAAACAGAACTCTCGCTGATGCCAGAAGGCCAACTCGACCGCATGTCAGCCGACGAAGTTCGCGATCTGATTGCGTATCTCATGTCGCCGACACAGGTGCCGTTGCCGTCGGAGTAAGGGAGGCTGGAGACTGGAGGGAACGACCCGCTTCTACGGATGATCGACGACCCGTTCGCCGTCCCATTGTCGGTAGCGCGGTGGGCGTTCCATCCAATCGTCAATTGGGTGTCCGATGGGCATCTCGAGACCCGCGAGCGTAAACACCTGCGAATCAATGTCGATGTTGAACTCGGCAGATTCGAACGAGACGACCATCCGACTCTCTTCCTCTCGTGCGGAATTCAATCGCATCCGTTCGAGTCGTTCGGGAAACCAGACACCGTCCCACTCTTTCCAAACAACCTCCAGACGGTCTTCATACGTTCCTCTTTGAACGATCTGCGTGGGTAGGCTGTCACGTTCCGGGCAGAGCCACATCGTATAGGTCACTTCCGGCTCGTATCGCACTCGAACCTGAATGCGATGATGTAGAACGTCGTCGAGCATTTCGGTCGTCTCTTCGATCGTTTCCCCGATCGGCCTGTTCACATATTTCTGGTACTCATCGGCGATGAGCGGCCTGAATGCCGACAACCCGAAGTATCGAGGATCGACCAAGTGCATGACGTGCGGCTCGGGAATCTCATCGGCCCTGCCGACACGAACCAGGACGTCGAGGTCGTCGGGATGAAAGACGGCGTACTGCGACTCGGAACAGAAGATCCGCATCGGGTTACCGATCTTCCTCGGTTCCGTCGGAGACTCGACGCCGAAGACAAGGACATTGTCGTAGGAATGATCGGCCCGCATCTGGACGCCGTCACACCACGCCTCGACGTGATCACGCCGAGGCTCTCCGTTTGACGTCGTGTTAACGGTGTACACAACGTGACTGCTCATGATCGCCTTGCGCGAATCGATCGCCGTCCGTTCCCACTCGGTGGGCTGGCGTTCGGTCTCGATCAACTGCCCTGAGAGCGCCAATAGAACAAGACAGGATGTGCTCACAGTCACCTCACAAGACGGGCGGACTCTGTTTCACTGGGGAATCAAGCTGCGAGGATACCACAGATGACGAACTCTCACGACATTCATCACGGACGGCGACGGACGGTGGCCGCTTCGATTCGTGATATCGTGATCAGGCCGTTTTTGGTCGCCTGGAGTCAAACTGTAACGCCTGTGCGTTTCTAACTCACAGGCAGAGGCGGAGTTTGGCGGTCGCCCTCTTGCTGGGGGCATCAAACATTGTTTAAATGAGGATGTCCCACCTCGGACGGGATTCCTCATTCCCTCCGACTCGACAGCCTCCACACCCACACCTTCCCCGTCAGCGCCGGACGATGATGAACTGGTTGCTTCGATTGATTCTCGGCCTTGCCGCCATCGGTGCGTGCTGGAAGGCGTGGGAAACGGTCTATCTGCAGTCGAAGGCGATCTCGGAGCAAGAGACCCCGCCCGAAGCACAGCCAGAGATGGCCGTTGAAGTGACGCCCGCCCGCAGGCAGTTCATTTCGGAACAGATTCAAATCGCCGGTTCGTTGCAGCCACTGGCACGCGTTGATGTTCGCGTGCGTGCTCAAGGGTATGTGACCGATTTGTTCAAGGATGTCGGCGATGTCGTCGCTCTCAATGAGCCACTGGCCCGACTGGACGATTCGTACGCTCAGGAGATGATTCGCCGTGCCGAGGCCGCGCTCGACGTTGCGGCGGCGGAACTCGCGGTACAACAGGCGGAACTCCTGCTGGCTCAGCAAACCCTACAGCGAGAACGCGAACTCACGGCGTCGGGTGCCGGAGCCCGCCGTGCCATCGAACAGGCCGAGGCGGCGGAATCGACGGCAAGCAGCCGCATCGCATTGGCCGAGGCCCACATTCGCGAGGCGACCGCAGCATTGACGGAAGCCACTCTCGCGAAAGACGAGTTGACGTTAACGTCGCCCGTCGCTGGCGTCGTTGGGATTCGCTCTGTCGAGTTGGGGGGGCTGGCCAAACCCGAAGACTCGCTGATGCAGATCGTCACGCTTGATCCGATCATCACCGAAGTACACGTTCCCGAAACGATGTATCATCGACTGCGGATCGACCTGGAGGCGACGATCGAAGTCGACAGCTATCCAAATCCCTTCCCCGGACGAGTGACTCGCATTTCCCCCGTCATCGATCAACTGACGCGAACCGCGCTGGTGCGGATCGAAGTGCCGAACAGTCAGGGGTTGCTCAAGCCCGGCATGCACGCCCGCGTCACGATCTCCAGTGATGCGGGACACACCGCGACCGTGGTGCCGGTGTCGTCGGTCATTCAAAGTGGCCAGCGGTCCGTAGTGTTTGTGGTTGAACCGGGGAGTAATCAAGTTCGCGAACAAGAAGTACGGGTGGGACTTTCCACCCGCGAAGTGACCGAGATCCTCGAAGGGATCGAAGAGTCGCAGCAGGTGGTGTCGCTCGGTGCCCGCATCGTACGCAACGGCCAGACCGTAAAGGTGATGGAAGTCGACTGGCCCGCCACGCTCGCCGCCGAGGAAGAGGCGCCAGTGGCCATCGATCCCGCTTGCGAACCGGCTGAATGAAGCTGCTGACGCTCGTCGCTACTCGGGTACCGTCGGTTCCGATGCAATTGGCAGCGGTGGTTGCTCGGGCGGTGCGATCAGAAACTCGAACTCCGGAAACTCTCGGACTTCCAGAGTGGCGATCACCTCGGTGACACCGGCGGGTGGAGCAAAAACCACCGCGATAAAGTCGGACAGGCTCATGTTCGTATACGAGGAGATTTCCTCCCCCTCGGGTGTCGTGATTCGGACTTTGACGCTCTGTGGCTCGTAGTAGCTTCCCGTGACCAGTGTTCGATTGATCCCGACCAACGAATAGACGTTTCCATCCACTCTCAACGTTCTGGGGCCCGAGTAGTCGTCGTCGTAGTCGATGTTGACGTACTCATCTTCGAAGTGGAATGAGCTCGACCCGCTCCCGTATCCGGAGCCGCGCCCCATAGTATGTGTTGTGTAGGGGGCACCGACCGAAGCCCAGTCGACGGTGATGCCGCCGACTGTCACGGATGTGGAAACAAACTCGATCCCTCCGCTTCCTTCAGGCAGGTTGAATGTGCCGATCACTGCGGATTCCCCGGGTTGTAAGGGAACCTTATTCCAGTCGTAAGGTTGGGCGGTCATGTGCATCTTCCACGCTGGCTCTCCCCACGACATATTGATGTCGTTCCCGTCGCTCGTATTCCCCAGCGGATCGGTGTACCAGACGCGATTCACGTACCAGTCGCTGGTCGGCATCCCCTGGTATTCGAACTGAGTGGTGTAGTCGAGGTAATATCGATACTGCGGAATGTCGTTGATCCAGTACGAGTCGTCGACCGCCGCATGAATCTCGCTGAGTGTGAGCGACATCGCACCATCGGTCTGTGTATTCGGCAGGGCGTCGGCCATCCAGACGTCGCTGGTTCGCGGACCGCCGTAAGGGAGATCGAATTCCGCGACGACTTCGCCGTCAATATTCTCGACGGTCAGATGAAACGTCTCTCCGTCGACTCGCAGAGCGGGGAACTCGCTATATGCCACAATGGCGAAACTCGAATCTCCGTGATCGCCGTAATACATATTGTCAGGCGGCGAAAGCGGCCTGCTCCCTCCGCCCGAACTCGACCCGTAGCGCCACATCGACTCTTGATACGGGTTGGAATCGAAGAGTTCGCTGCCGTGAGCATCCCGCGCGCGACTACGCCCCCACCAGGTGAAGTCGAGCGGACGACGGGTATTCGCGTCGAACCGCCGCATGAAGACGACGAGCCGGTCTTCACTCGTCTGGTGGTCAACCTCGTTGTTGACATACCCCGAGAACATGCTGCGCCGCGGCATGCCGGTCAATTCGACGTGATGCGACGTCCCCCAACTGACGGCTTCGACCACAAGAATCGTGCCGTCGGGCATCGTCGCCCGATACTCGAATTGCGGCAGCCCTTCTTCCTCCCCCATCAGGCTGAGCAGGAATCCCAGCACCAGCACGCATGCGAGGCCCACAAGGCTGCCGACGACTACAATCAACCACGGCGAACGAGCCCCTTTTCGCATCGACTTGTTGAGGGCCGATGGAGGCGGAGGAAACTCGGCAGGTACGGTCCGCTCAGTCATCGTTGAATCGAGAATTCACGGGAATCACCACGGATTGAGCATATTCAATGCAAATGCGCTTCGCCATCGTCCGGCCGCAATAAGACTTACGTTGCCACTCCGAGTTCCCGAGCCGCTTTGCCAAAGCACTCGACAGCGAACTGTAGATCCTCAGTCGAATGAGCGGCCGAGACTTGAGTGCGGATGCGAGCCTTCCCTTGCGGCACCACCGGGAACGAGAAGCCGATCACGTAGAGACCAAGCTCCAACAGCCGATCGGCCATCTTTGCGGCCAACGCGGCGTCCCCCAGCATGACGGGCGTGATGGGATGCTCACCCGGCAACACGTGGAGGCCAAGCTTGCCGATCTCCTCCCGAAAGAACCGCGTGTTGATTTCGAGTCGATCTCGCAGTTCGGTCGATTCGGTCAGAATTTCCAATGCGGCCAGCGAACCGCCCACGATGGGTGGGGCGACAGTGTTGGAGAACAAGTAAGGGCGCGAGCGCTGCCGGAGCAATTCAATGATCGGCTGCCGGCCACTGGTGTAACCGCCGCTGGCACCGCCGAGCGCTTTGCCTAACGTTCCCGTGATGATGTCGACGCGTTCCATCACTCCGCATTTCTCGTGCGTTCCTCGGCCTGTCTTGCCAACGAAGCCGACCGCGTGCGAGTCGTCGACCATCACGAGGGCATCATGTTGGTCGGCCAAGTGACAGATTTCATCCAGTTTGGCGAATGAGCCGTCCATCGAGAAGACGCCGTCGGTGGCGATCATCTTGAAGCGTGCCGCTTTGGCTTCGATGAGTTTGGCCTTGAGATCGGCCATGTCGTTGTTGCGATAGCGAAACCGCTGAGCCTTACACAACCGGACGCCGTCGATGATGCTCGCGTGATTGAGTTCATCGGAGATGACGGCATCGTCCGCCGACAGCAATGTCTCGAACAGCCCGCCATTGGCGTCGAAACAAGAGGTGTAGAGAATCGTCTCTTCAGTACCGAGAAACTGACTGAGTTTCTGCTCCAACTGGCGGTGCGGCTGTTGCGTGCCACAGATAAATCGCACGGACGCCAGCCCATAGCCCCACTTTTCGAGCGCCGCATGGGCGGCGGCGATGATCCTTGGATTGTCGGCCAAACCTAAGTAGTTGTTGGCGCAGAGATTGAGGACGCGCCGGTGACCGGAAACTTCAATCTTCGCATCTTGCGCCGATGTGATGATGCGTTCGGACTTGAAAGTCCCCGCCTTGCGGATCGCATCGAGCTGCGCGGCGACGTGGTCGAGAAAGGAGTTGCTCATGGAACGTTATCGGCCTGATTCGACGCGGTACGAAAGGCAATGGGCCTCACGAATCACTCGATTGGATGCTGATGCGGATACCTTGCATCCCCGCGGTCGTCGCTGCGTCTTGAACGGACACCACGGTTCCGTGTTTGGCACCATACTCCGCCTCGATCAGGATATCGGTCTTGCCGTCGTTGGCGCGGGCGGACAACAGGTCGTTGAGTTCACCCAATCCCGCAACGGCCACATCGTCGACGTAGATCACGTCGTTCTCATCAATCGTGACGACGACCGATTCTTCCTCGAGTTCCTGCAGCGTCATTTGAGTCGCTGCCCCCTCGTCTTCGGGTTCCGGTGCGGTCGTGGGCAACGATCGTTGCAGACTGAACGAAGCCGTGATCATGAAGAAGATCAACAACAGAAACGTGACGTCGACCATGGGGGTCATGTCCATTCCGGAGTCGGGGATCGGCTCGCGCTGCACCTTGAGAGGTTGTTCGTCTTCGAAGTCGTCCGACCAGGGATCCTGTTCGATCGCTTCCGACTCCCAGAAATCGGGCCCGGAAGATTCGCCGCCGGTGGCCGTTGCCGCGGTCGCGACGGCACGTTGCGGCTCCCGCATCGCTTCGTCGAGTTCGGGGACTTCCTCCTCAGGTCTTTCAGGCTCTGCGGGCTTCGTTTCGGCGGCAGACGCCCGTTCGAGAGCCGCCTGCACGTCTTCGACAGTCGGAACCTGGATACGAGCCTTGCAAGCCGGGCACGACACCTCGCTCCCCGCGCGCTTCGAGCTTACGCTGAGTACCTGTCGACATTCGCGGCATCGAAATTGAATCGGCATAACGCTTTCACCACACGGGCGTTCGCAGCTGGAGATGATTGCTGCAAGGTGTATCGTAGATGGACGCCGATGCCGAGTAAACTCGGCAGCAGATTCGTGGCGTTAAGCGTCTGCCGGCGTTCGTGGCGGCCAGTTGCGAGTGAAGTTACAGTAAAGGTGTGCGATGTGGGGCGGCATCCTGCCTGCTCTCGTCGTGCATCCCAATTGAAAAGCGAGGAGTTGTCGTCATGCCTGCACGAAACGTGTTGGGTGGAGAATTGGAATCGTGTTCCTTCAACCCATTGACGGGGTTTTTCCGTGATGGTTGCTGCAACACGGGAGTCGACGATCTGGGCCTGCATATCGTCTGTGCCGAGATGTCGGATGAGTTTCTGGAATTCTCGAAGGCTCGCGGCAACGACCTCAGCACACCGAATCCGGCGTTCGAGTTTCCTGGTCTGCAGGCCGGCGACCGCTGGTGTCTGTGCTGCTTGCGCTGGAAGGAAGCTCTCGAAGCCGGCATGGCTCCGAAGGTCATCCTCGAAGCGACGCATATGTCGGTGTTGGAATTCGTCGACCTCGAAGACTTACAGGCGCACGCCGTCGAGACGTAAGGGACGAGGCATCACCTCACGTGTTTTTAATTCAAAACTGAAAACGGACCCATCCATGAGTGCAGACGCCCGACTTAAGGAACTCAATCTGGAACTCCCCCCGGCACCGAAGCCCGCCGGCGTTTACAAGCCGGTACTGCAGGTCGGCAACATGCTGTTCGTGTCGGGACATGGACCGCTTCGCACCGATGGCACGTTGATCAGCGGCAAGGTGGGGGGTGACATGACTGAAGAGCAGGGGAAAGCAGCCGCCCGCCAAGTGGGGCTGACGATCCTGTCGAGCCTGAAGACCTACCTCGGTAGCCTCGACAAGGTGGTGCGCGTCGTCAAGACGCTGGGCATGGTGAACGCAGTCCCCGATTTCCAGAATCATCCAGCGGTCATCAATGGCTGCAGTGAACTCTTCCGCGAAGTGTTCGGAGACAATGGCGTTGGAACCCGCAGTGCCGTCGGTATGGGTTCGCTCCCGTCGAATATCGCCGTCGAAATCGAAATGCAACTCGAAGTAAAGTGAGATCCGGCTCGATCTGCGGTGCAAGGATGATGCCGAATTCACGCATGTTTCACGTCCTTACGGTGTACCATTGAATCGCCCCATACCGGGGGCCACAATGTCTGAGAGACAAACAGAGCGCGCCGGTTGACGTGGTTGCAGAGTTGTGCAACGCAATAGCATCGCGGGCATCGTCCAGACCGGTTCGTTCATCACAAATCGTGAAGCATATGGCAGCCATCACATTGCAGGTTCTTGATGGAATCGAACGCGGCCAGACATTTTCGAATCTGGCGACGCCGATCACGATTGGGCGCGAGGAGGATAACCATCTCCGGCTCAACGACGAGCGCGTCAGTCGTTTTCATGCGAAGATTCAGGAGGACAACAACCGTGTCATCCTGACCGATCTCGAAAGCACTAATGGTACTCGGGTGAATGGGCATCCGATTCAGATGCGAGTGCTGCGATACGGCGACCTGATTCAGATCGGACGTTGCCTGCTGCGTTACGGAACGTCGGAACAGATCGCCTTGGCCGAGAAAGAATTGCAGGACCGAGCGAAAGAACTGGGAATCGAACTGGACTCTCCTTCCGACCGCACGTACGCGCTCCCCAGTGGTCACGAGGAAGACGATCTGTTTCCCGGCGGCGCGCCTGAACTACCAAACGACTTGACGGCTGGGGCGACAGCTCAGGTTTCAGACATCCTGGCATTCGCCCACGCCCAGATCCTGCGAATCTTTCACAGCGCCGTCGAACGCGAAATGGTTGCGGATGGGAGTGTCACCGAACGATTCATTACGGTGCCGCGTTCTCAATGGCATCGGTTGCAGAATCTCGAAATGACACTCTCCGAATACCTGAGAGAGTTGGCCGACCCGACACCGTAATCGCTGCGGTGGAGACTCCTTTCGAGTGAGTTCGATGTTTCGGCTCCTGCATCCCTCTGACCAACCACTCGATCTGCTCGTCGTCGCGCCCCATCCCGACGACGCCGAAATCAGCGTCGGAGGGACGATCCTCAAGTGTCTCGCGGCGGGCATGCAAGTCGGCGTGCTCGACCTCACCAACGGAGAGCCGACCCCCAATGGGAGTGTCGAACGCCGTGCAACCGAAGTTGAACGCGCGACTAACCTCCTCGGCCTGTCGTGGCGTGCCTGTCTCAACTTTCCGAATCGCAGCCTGGAACCGACGCTCGAGTGTCGCCGCCGACTCGCCGAGGCGTTTCGATTGACGCGTCCACGACTCATTCTTTGTCCCTACTGGGAAGATGCGCATCCCGACCACGTCGCGGCGTGTCAACTGGTGGAGGGGGCGAGGTTCTGGTCGAAGCTCAGCCGCACCGACTTTGCGGGCGAGCCGTTTCTTCCCCCACGGTTGTTGTACTACTTCAGCATTCATTTAAGGATTCATCCACAGCCGGCGGTTGTGGTGGACGTTTCCGAAGTACACGATCGCAAGCTCGAGGCGATTCGTTGTTTTGAAAGCCAGTTTTCGGGTCGCGAAGAGTCGTACCCGACCACACTCGACGACATACGCGATCGCGGCAGGTATTGGGGCTGGTCGATCGGCAAGGCGTTCGGGGAGCCGCTCGGCTCACGCGAGCAGATTGGACTGAATGATCTGCTTCCTCTCATTGAAACGGGGCCGCCTGCCTGATAATCCAACGTGGCCGCGTAATCGGCAGGGATAGTGCCGTTTCGTGGCTGATGATTCTGGACTGCACCGCAACATGTCAGATCAGGACGACTCATGGATTCCGCACATCACTGGCAAAATGTATTTATGAATTGGCCGGCCGAGCTTCCCAAGACCGGCATCCTGACGACTTCGTTTCAGGAGACGTTCGGTTTTCGCGATTTCGAAGTGCTCGGGGGATTGCTGTTTCTGGAACGCGACCGCCCCGACAGTCTGGGTGCCCGCAAAGTCCTGCTGAGCTTTGAAAGCCTCAGTGCCCTCAAACTGACCGATACCAAAGACCTCGCCACTTATGGCGAAATGGGCTTCGGAGCCTGAAACTTCCACAACTTTGCCCAATTTGTCCCGGGAACCGAGCAAGCCGTTGACGATGCTCTGAGCGTGGTTTACGTTCATTGTGGTGGAAACCCGCCTTGCGGGCTCCAACGGGTCTGCGCAATCGTTGCAGTTCGAGTTGTCATTATCATTGAGGCCGTCCATGTCCATCGCGCATCGCGCTCGAATCGTCGCGGTTATCTTCACCTGCCTGATCTATGCGCCTGCGTTCGCCGACGATGTCGTGCGCGACCAGGGTGACGACGCCCCGATCGACTTGAACGAGCAAGTCGAAATTCAGGTCAACGGTGGATTGCGATCCAATCGCGTCACGGAACATGGAGTCAGCATTTCGCTGCGGAACATCAGCGAAAAGGACATTCATGGGCCATTCGGCGTCACCATCGATGGCACGGGAATGGACGAGTTGCAGGTCGTGTTTCCCGAAGTTGATGGGGTTCCGACGAACTATTATCAAGTCATGCCCGAAACAGCGGTGCTGCGAGCGGGACAAACGAGCCGGCCAGTCCGCATCGAGTTTCGCAGCGGACAAGCGTTGACATTTCTCGACCGCAACAACTTTGCACTCGAAGCGCGCGTCGTGCGGCCTGGAGACGTGGAGGGGGAAGAAGTCGCCAGCGCTCCCGACACCGAAATGGTTCCCGGCAAGGACTACTCGTGGGCGGAGATGTACCAGGCTTTCGCCATTCAGGAACGATGGACTCCATTCCTGATGGAGAATGAAGGAGTTGTTGCCACCGGAACCAGCGAAGACGATGCTGGCAAGCTGGTGATCCGCGTCTACACGATGCGGCACGGAATCATTCAAGAACTGCCCGGTAGCCTGGGCGGGATGGAATTACAACAAGAAGTCGTCGGCGACTACTTCCGGGCCAGACCTGCATTGGGGGGAGTTATTCGGCCAAATGGAGGACAGGCAGTCAGTCAGGAAACGCGAGCCCGACAGCGGCACGGCTTGGGGGGGCATCTAGTCGGCATTTTGCCGATGCCTGGCCCGACGACCGGTGAAGGAGATTCGACCACAGGCAATACCGAACCGATCCCATCGCTCCCCGGCAACGACGCCAACGGTGGTGCGGGTGAGAGCGAAGCGTTGGGGCCGACGCTGCCGGATTTGAGTCCATCCACCGGCCCCGGCGGCGACCCCACGATTCGCTTTCCACGTCCTGTGCCGATTGGTGTGTCGACCTTGAACATCAACGATGTCTGCGCCTCGGGCACAATCGGTTGCCGATGCATTGATGCCGCAGGCAACGTCTACGGCCTCAGCAACAACCATGTTTGGGGAGGGAGTAACTTTTTGCCTCCAGGAGTGCCCGGCCAAGTTGCCACAATTGGTGACCCGATCGTGCAACCTGGACTGGGTGACCACATCCCTCCTTGTGCGCAAGACCTCCTCGATGTGATCGGCTTTCTTGCCGACTACGAACCTTATGACCCGACTGGCACCAATGTGATGGACACCGCACTGATGTCGACGACACCCGCATTCTTAAACGCCTGTACTCCGGACGACGGCTACGGTTTTCCTTCGAGTGACGTGATGGGATCACCGTATTTAGGGCTCCAGGTGCAAAAGAGTGGACGAACCACTTTGTACACCCGCGGGGACATCGTGTCGCTCAACGTTTCCGGAACTATCGCTGGGGCAGGATTCTTCGAGAACATGATTGAGGTCTGGGACGAGGACACGTTGTTCGGAGGCCCTGGTGACTCGGGGTCGCTGATCGTCAGTTTCCCCGATCGGCGACCGGTTGCCCTGTTGTTCGCGGGGGGAGGGTCCATCACGCTCGGCAATCCTATCATACCTGTGCTTGAGCGGTTCAATGTGATTGTCGATGACGGATCGTTGACCCCAGCGCCAGCCGTCTTTCCCATCTCGGGTCGTATGGGAACCGCAGTCGGTCCTTCCCCTTCCGGTCCCATTATCCAACTCCCGTAGTCTAACGGCGAAGCGGAGACGGCCCGTTGGTGGTGCTAGCGCTTCCGATACCAGTCGCGGAAGCTCTGCTTGGGCATCGGCGGCAATTCGCGCTGCTTCCCCCACGGGTTCAAACGGTTGTAGACCAGAAACCTGGGGAGCTTCGGCACCCAGAAACGCATCATCCGGCCCGCGAACCGGTAGAGCCAGGGGCGACGCAACACGATCGCGCCGAACTTCATTCCCATGCGTTTCTTCCAGGGAAGCAGCTTCCTTGCCACGAGTTCCTTGCGCCAGGTGTAGAGCTGCAGATGCAGATCGATCTTCACTGGACAGACATCGGTGCATGAGCCGCAGAGCGAGCAGGCGTGCGGCAGCGATGCATGTTTCTCCGCGTTCTGCGACGGCGCAAGAATCGATCCGATCGGCCCAGGGATGGTATTCTCGTAGCTGTGTCCCCCGCTGCGCCGATAGACGGGACACGTATTCATGCAGGCTCCGCAGCGTATGCAATGCAGCGAACGCTGAAAATCACCTGAATGCAGCAGGTCGCTCCGTCCATTGTCGACCAGCACGATGTGCAGTTCGCTGTCGGGAGCCCTGGGACCGTGAAAATGAGTTGAATACGTGGTGATAGGCTGCCCCGTCGCCGATCGGGCAAGCAACCTCAAGAACACACCCAGGTCTTTCGCACGGGGAATGAGCTTTTCGATCCCCATGCACGCAATGTGCAGCTTCGGGAGCGATGTCCCCAGGTCGGCGTTCCCTTCGTTCGTGCAGACAACGAACCCGCCTGTCTCCGCAATGGCGAAATTGACTCCCGTGATTCCCGCTTCCGCCGCGAGAAACTTCTCACGCAGCGTTCGCCTCGCGGCTGCGGCGAGGTAGTCGGGATCGGTCGCGCCGGCGTCGGTTCCGATATGCTCGTGGAACAACGCGCCAATTTCTTCCCGTTTGGTATGAATGGCCGGCATGACAATATGGCTCGGAGGCTCGCGGCGAAGCTGAACGATCCATTCTCCCAAGTCGGTGTCGACCACCTCGATCCCACGTGCTTCGAGGTACGGATTGAGATGGCACTCCTCAGTGAGCATCGATTTGCTCTTTACCATCCGTGTGACACCGTGCCGCTCGAGCAGCGAATGGACGATACGGTTGTGCTCCTCGGCGTCGGCTGCCCAATGAACGACGGCACCGCGCCGGGTGGCTTGCTCTTCAAACTGTTCCAGCAGTTCCGGCAGGTGTGCCAGCGTGTACTGTTTGATGCGCGAGGCGTTCGCCCGGAGTTCTTCCCATTCCGGCACCGTGGCCGCCATGCGATCGCGTTTGGTACGCACAAACCAGAGCGCCTGGTCGTGCCATTTCGCACGTTCGCGATTAGCGACAAAGACGGCAGCCTGTTCGGCGTGATGCATGAGTGCGGCGAAATCCCTCAGCGACTTGTGTCGCGTCATCTGGAACGAATGACGAGAACGAGCAGTTGTTCAGTCCTCTTTCTTCGGCAGAATCATATCGACTTTCCAGAAGTCTTTCAGCCGGTCGACGACGGAGAGAAACTCGTCGAGGTTGATTGGCTTGCGAAGAAAGCCTTCCACATCGAGAGTGGAAGGGTTCGCCGAGGCTTCGTCTGCCGCGGTCATCACCACCACGGGGATCTTCTTCAGTTCGGGATTCGCGCGAATCATCGCCAGCACTTCCTGGCCGCTTTGCCCTGGAAGCACCAGATCGAGCAAGATCAGGTCCGGTTGTGGGACGCGAGAATACTTCCCCGTCCGCTGCAAGAACTCGACGGCTTCTTCTCCATCGCTCAGCCACGTCATGTGATGGGCGACCCCGCCGCGTTTGAGAGCCCCCATCGTCAATCTCGCCGCCGACACGCTGTCCTCCACCAGGAGGATCTCCATTGGTCGGCCTACCGTATCCGGTTGCATGGCTGTGTCCGAAGATGTCTAAGCGCATTCGACTGCTTGATTCTCACGTCTAACAACTCGTCCTGCAATTGAAACGGCGGCACTTTTCAAAAGTCACAGCGCCCGCAGCACACACAAGGGGCCATGAGCCTGTCCGGTTCATTCCGCCTTGCCAACCGATTAAACTCTCAGAGATACAAATCCAGCCCTCACCCGACTCTGGAGACCCACATGCGATTCGCCGTTGTCCTGACTGTTGTGCTCGCGTCGTTTTCGAGTGCCTCCGCCGAAGATGCTGTTGAGGAAGGCTTCGTCCCACTCTTTAACGGCGAAAACCTCGAAGGCTGGGTCGTGACCGGGAATGCTGAAGGGTTTCAGGTCGTTGATGGCGTCATTCACTCCGACGGGAACTCGGGCGGGCATTGGATGCGAACCGAGACCGAGTATGGGGACTTCATTTTGAAGCTGGAGTGGAAGGTCTCCGAGAACGGTAACAGCGGCGTCTTCGTGCGGGCGGATGATGAGGGGGAACCCTGGCTCACCGGCTATGAAATCCAGATCAGCAACGAACCTCGCGACGATGCCCACTGCACCGGGTCACTTTATGGTTACGCCTCGGTCAATCCCCGACCCGATGAGTCAGCAGACACCTGGCACACGTTCGAAGTCCATTGCGTCGGCGGGCATGTGACGGTGATCTCCGACGACGTGAAGTGCGTCGAGTTCGATCAAGCAACGAACGCCGAGACGGCCGACAAACCGTTGACGGGCTACATCGGCCTGCAAGACTCGCATTCCCCCGAAGGTCACTACGTCGAATATCGCAACATTCGTATCAAGACGATCGAGTAACCTCGTTTAACGCCCAGCCGTAGGCGCCGGCTGGGGGGGCTCTTAAAGCCGGCATGGTGATTGCAGCGGTCATCTGTCGCGCCATCTCACGTGAGAAGACTTTTCACAAAAACGCAACACTCATGTTCAGCCGGTGCCTACGGCTGGGCGTTAAACGAGCTTTGAACTTTCGTGACGCTAAGGAGTCGCAATGGATTTCGCACCTCGAATGCTTCTGGGATTGTGTGTCGTCGGCTTGTTGTGCGGCACGGCCCACGCAGGCACGTCCAACAGCCTGATGGACATCTCGACCGATGGCTCGCTGCTGGCCTGCTCGAATCGCGATTCCGGTAGCGTCACGATTGTGGCGTTGCCGTCACTCGACGTGCTACATGAAGTTGCCGTGGGGCATCACCCCGAGGGAGTCACATTCGTCGGCAACTCGCACGACCTGGCGGTGGCGGTCTATGGGGATGACAAGATCGTCGGAGTCGATTCCGCAACAGGAACCGTCACCTGGACACTCGACGTTTTCGACGAACCCTACGGCGTTGTTTCCACATCTGATGGATCCAGGCTCTTCGCGACGCTCGAATACCCGGGGCAGGTCATTGCGATCGATGCGGGGACTCATGAGATCAGCGACACTTGGGATGTCGGTAAAATGCTCCGCGGAATCTGCCTGAATACAGATGAGTCCCAGGTGATAGTCACTGAGTACATCACCGGCATCGCCAAGGCAGTCGATGCCAGTAGCGGCGAGATCACTCGCGAATGGGTCGGCACCACGCAGGACAGCCTGGCCCGACAGGTTGCCGCTCATCCGCAACTTGAGAAACTCTACATCCCTCATCAGCGATCTCGGACGGCGGTCGCGCACGGTTCGGGATCGATCTTTCCGTACGTGGCTATTCTTGACACGAATCCCGAGACCGATCCCGTTCGCAAGCGGGTGCAGATGGATTCGATCAACGGTACCTATGTCGTCGCCAACCCCTGGGAGGTCGCGCTCTCTCCCGGTGGCGATGTGCTCTATGTCGTCTTCAGCGGCACCGACGACATGTTCACCTGCGAGGTGGTCGATGACAACTACCGCGAACTTCGCATGGGTCGGCTCATTCAACTCGGAGCCAACCCCCGCGCCGTGCGTGCCTCTCCCGACGGCGAGCGATTCTATGTCTATGAGGCCCTCGACTTCCGCGTTTCGGCCTTCGATGCCAACACACTCAACAAAGTGGGTGAAGTGAGCGTGTGCGAATGCCCGTTGAGTGAAGAACTTCTCCTCGGCAAACGGTTGTTTTACACGGCCCGTTCTCCCATGTCGGCCCGCCGATGGATCAGTTGTTCGAGCTGTCATCCCGATGGAGATGCCGACGGCCAGACGTGGCAACAGCCGGAGGGACTCCGCCAGACGCAGCCCTTGTTCGGTCTCGGCTGGACGCACCCGCTGCATTGGTCGGCAGATCGCGATGAAGTGCAGGACTTTGAACATACGATTCGGGGCTTGCTGATGCAGGGTCGGGGACTTGCTCGCGGCCCGATCTCCGACTCGCTCGAAGATCCCAATTCAGGTCTTTCGAACGAACTCGATGCTCTTGCGGCGTATACGAATTCGCATCAGTTTTCACTCAGTCCCCATGCGAAAGAAGGACTCAGTGAAAGCGCCGGACGAGGCCGCGAGCTGTTCTTCTCATCAACCACCGGTTGTGCCGACTGCCACAGCGGGCCGCTCTATTGCGATTCGCGTCCCGACTGGGGCCGACTGCACGATGTCGGCACCGGAGCCGACGATACCAGCGAACTGATGGGAACCGAATACGACACCCCCACATTGCTGGGCATCTACCGGTCGGCTCCCTACCTCCACACCGGCGAAGCCGCAACGCTCGAAGAGGTGCTTACGACCTGCAATCCCGACGACCGCCACGGCCACACGAGCCACCTGACGGCTGACCAAGTGCATGACCTCGCCGAGTTCCTGCGTGCTCTCCCCTACGAAGACTGCATCCCCGCCGCCCAGGCAGAGAACTGGCCGTTGATGACGAGTGGTCCACCGCCGAGGGGTGGTGCGGAGTAATGGGTGCAGCAGCGGAAGACTCTGCGCTTGTTTAACGGCTAGCCGAAGGCGTCGCTGACACCTGTCGAGCCACGGTCGCCTACGGCTTGCCGTTAAACAAGAATCCGCTGCTACACTGCAAGTGTCTCACCACCGATTGAGGGCTGGGACACCCTGCGGAGCCGTTGTATGATTAGATCCAACCATCAATCGTGGGAACTCACTCATGCCCTCACCATTTCCTGGAATGGACCCGTACTTGGAAGACCCGGCTGTCTGGCCGGACTTTCATGATCGGTTTGCCGAGCAGATCAGTGCGGTTCTCAACGAGACCCTGCCGGCACCGTACTACGCGCAGCTTCGCCAGCGCGAGGAGATCGGCATCGCTGGGGAGTCGTACCGCAGCATCATTCCTGATGTGTCGGTGCATCGTGATACTCAACAGCCCGTAGTCCGTCGCACGTCGGCATCGAGTCCGCGTGTCGTGGTGAGTGAGTCGATCGAAATCGTCACCGATGAACTCCCCGAAGTGAATTACATCGAGATTGTTGATTCCGGAAGCAACGACGAAGTCGTAACACTGATCGAGATCCTCAGCCCGTCGAACAAGGCATTCGGATCCGATCGAGACCAGTACCTGCGAAAGCGAAACGACATCCTGCAGAGCGAGTCTTCACTCATCGAGATCGATCTACTGCGTGAAGGGGACCGCACATTGTATGGGGCAGCCGCCTGGGACCGCATTCGAAGTCTCGATCCTCCACCCGAGTATCTGGTGTTCGTTTCTCGGGCCTGGAAGCCCCGCATCGGTGGCGGCGGCCAACTCTTTCCCGTGCCGATCACGGAGCGCCTTCCGGTAGTCTCCGTTCCGTTGCGAGATTCAATCGCCGAAGTGCCGCTGGATTTGCAGCATTGTCTTGATGTGGCCTACGGACGAGGTCCGTATCGACGTCGCATCGACTATTCACAGCCGCCAGCGATTCCGCTGCCTGCCGAGATGCGGGAGTGGGCCGAGCAATGCCTGGCAGATGCTACGTAGGATTAATTCCAATCCGTATGGGAACGCTGACCAACGGCATCGCGATGACCGATCCCTTCGTTGCGATTGTTGTCACTGTTCCAGAAGAGTTCTTTCCTGACGATGATGAAATTTGCCTCACCGCAGCCAGGTTTGTGTGCGGCCAACTGCAATCACACTTGGTCGACGAGGGACATTCGATTCCTGCCTGGATCGACGGTGGATGCGACGAAGATTGGGGCGTCTATTTTGAATCTCAACTCAATGAATCAAAGTTTGAGTTTCACATAGCCTTCTTTCCCAGTCCGCGGGACGCTCCACAGAACCAAATGGTTGTTCAATACCACCTTTGTCGCTCGCTCATTTCTCGACTGATTCGCAAAGATACTCAGCTACAGGCCGATCATCCAATGCATGAGACGATGCGAGCATTTGGCCGTAAGTTTGGTGCGTCACAAATGCTGACGCAATCGCAATTCAGAAGGGAATACTGAGAAGGTCGGACACCACTTGAACCTTTGGCTCTCGATCGTCACGGTTGTCATGCCGCCCCGTATGCCCTATTCAACGAGCTGATGAAACTGTGTGCAACCGGCCGTCTCTCTGATGAGGAAAAATGATGCACTTGAACCCGTTGTTCGCTTCAATCGCGAGCCTCATCGCTCTCACGCTCCTCCTTCAGCCGGTCGCGCACGCCGCCGATCATCCTCCCAATGTCGTCATTATTTTTGCCGACGATCTGGGGTATGCCGATCTGTCGTGTACGGGGGCTGTCGGGTACGAGACGCCGAACCTTGATCGAATGGCTGATGAGGGGATGCGGTTTACCAGTTTTTATGTGGCTCAGGCAGTCTGCGGGGCGTCGCGGGCGGCGCTTTTGACAGGGTGCTATTCCAATCGCATCGGCATGCTCGGCGCGCCGAGCCATAGCGCGCGGCATGGCATCAATCCGAACGAAGTTCTCATCCCGGAACTCTGCCGTTCTCGAGGCTATGCGACCGCGATGTTCGGCAAGTGGCATCTGGGGCATCATCCGCAGTCGCTGCCGATTCATCATGGGTTCGATGAGTACTTTGGCCTTCCCTACTCGAACGACATGTGGCCCTATCACCCGACCTCCGATGCGTTTCCCGACCTGCCAATGATTGAGGGAGACGCGATCATCAATCCGGCAGTCACGCCGGAGGATCAGGTCTTTCTCACCACATGGTATACCGAGCGAGCGGTCGACTTTATCGATCGCAGTCACGAGCGGCCCTTCTTTCTGTATGTGGCACATTCGATGCCGCACGTGCCACTGTTTGTGTCGGAGAAGTACGCGGGCACCACCGAGCAGGGACTCTATGGCGATGTCATCATGGAAATCGACTGGGGAGTCGGCGAGATCTTGAATGCCCTCGAACGTCACAACATTGATGAACAAACACTGGTGATCTTCACGTCCGACAACGGCCCTTGGCTGAGTTACGGCAACCATGCAGGCTCTGCCGGGCCACTCAGAGAAGGCAAAGGCACCACCTGGGAAGGAGGTGTGCGGGAACCAACGGTTATGCGCTGGCCGGGGCATATCCCCGCAGGAACGGTGTGTCATGAGATGTGTGCGACGATCGACCTCTTCCCCACGATCGCGGGTCTCATCGGCGGCGAACTCCCGGAGCTTGCGATTGATGGCAAGGACATCTGGCCGTTGATGTCTGGTCATCCCACGGCTCGCACGCCGCACGATGTGTACTACTACTATTGGGGGAATGAACTCCAGGCGATTCGCTCCGGAGATTGGAAACTCCATTTCCCGCATCAGTATCGCAGCCTGACTGGCGAACCAGGTCGCGACGGCCTGCCGGCAGGTTACACCACCGCAACCACAGAGTTGGCCCTCTTCAATCTGCGACTCGATATTGGTGAGCAGCACGACGTGGTGGCCGATCATCCCGACATTGTCGCCCGCCTCGAGGAACTGGCTGAGGCCGCCAGAATGGAACTGGGTGATTCCGCCCGCAACATGCGCGGCGCTGGATTTCGTGAACCGGCGCGGATCGAATAGCAACGCTGTGTAGGGGAAGTCGTGAGACTACCGACGAGCGCCACGGAACTCTCACGAGTTCCGCTACGTGGGGAATCAATCGACATACAGAAACTCATTCGAGTTCAGCAGTGCCCGGCAGAATGTGATGAGATCGGTCTTTTCAATGAACTCGATCGATCGCGAAAGTTCGTCATCATCGGGTTCGCGGGCGAACAACAGTTGCCAGGCACGAGTCACTTGTGACGCCGCTTCCTCTCCACCTTCGCGCTGCAGCCGAACGGAGAGGGCCTCGGCCATGTCGAGCGTGAACTGATGATTCAGGAGCGTCAACGCCTGTAACGGCGTGGTGGTCGAAGGCCGATCGGGAGCCGCGAACGCCGGGTCGGGGCAGTCGAAATCACTCATCACATCGACGCGCGCGGCCCGGGCATTCTGATGGTAGACCGCCCGGCGATAGGTCTCCGGACCGACGACATCGAGCGACACATACGTGGCAACGTTGTCTTCCAGGTATTGATAAAGTCGGAAACCTGGTCCCCCTGCTGCTTCGAGATCGAGAACTCCGGCCGCTGCCAGCATGCTGTCGCGCAGTTCTTCGCCGGTCAGTCGTCGTGGCGGGAATCGCCACAACAGGCGAGAATCGGCATCAACGATGGCAGCGTCTTCTCGATAGTCCGCCGACTGACGATAGGTCTGCGAGAGAACGATCATGCGATGCAGCGGCTTGAGTTGCCAACCCTGTTCGATCACCCGCGCTGCAAGCCAATCCAATAGCTCCGGATGGCTCGGAAAACTTCCCATCTGGCCGAAGTCGCTCGTCGTGCTGACAAGTCCGGTGCCGAAGTGGTAATGCCACAACCGATTGGCCAGCACGCGAGACGTGAGCGGGTTGTCGGCACTCACGATCCATTCAGCCAACCGGGCCCGACGTTCTGATTCCGTGATGCCTGCGGTGAACTCGTGTTCGGTTCGTAATGGGTCGAGGAGAATCAGGTCGGCATCACTCACATTGTCGCCGGGACGCTGAGGATCACCGCCGAGAAAGATCGGGAAAGGTCCGGGTGCTCCCTGGAATTGACCGATCCACCACGTCGGCAACATGGGGACTTGAGCGATCTCACCGTTGAGCCGGGCGATATCACCATCGAACGCAGCTAGTTGCGAACGTTCATCATCGGTGATGACGGCCTGTCTCAATCGATGCAGCCGATGCGCAGATGTGGGAGGTTGACGGTCGAACGAATTCGAAACCTCGGTCCAACTCGCACCATCCAGCGACACTTCGAGTCGATATTCGCCAACACACGTTGTCTGACCATGTTGAGGTTCGAGCAATTGCTGTCGATCGCTCGACCATGTTGCTCTTTGAATTGTCTGCGGCTGCGGCAACGTAATCGTCAGAGTGTTGCCTGTTGCGAGCCATTGCGCGCCGTAACGGCCATCGATCGTCAGGTCGGCTCCGTAGGCATGAGCAAAGTCGCCCGCGACGCGAGACGCTCCTTCGGCCGATGCACCGGTGGATGCCAAAGCGACATTTTCATCGGAGGCACTAAAAACCTCGAATTCATCAATGCGGTAACCCGTGTTCCCATTGGGATCATTGTCGCGGCTGAGGACAGTAAGGCGAATGAACTTCGCCTCGGTCGGTGCAAATGTCTCTTCCGTCAAATACCGACTGACGGGAGGCCGAGTCCAGGTCGGTTCAATCTCGCCGGCAGCCGCTTCGGCACGGGCATCGATGGCGGCCTGCAACTCATTTCGCTGGCGCTGCACTTCATCCCGTGCAGCGACCAAGGGTTGCAATGCGGCATCCCGCTGGGCCTGAGCGTCGGGCGTTCCCACCTGACGTTCGCCGTGCTGCACACCCGCGAAGATTGAATAGAACGTGTAATAATCTGCCTGTAGAATGGGATCGAACTTGTGATCGTGGCAGCGGGCGCAGCCGACGGTCATACCGAGAAACGCTTCGCTTGTGGCGCGAATCATCTCATCGATGGTATTGGCCCGAATGATCGCGGCCTGGGCGGCGTCCTGATTTCCGACATTGTCGTAGGGACCGCAGACCAAGAACGTCGTCCCCACCGCGACCTCGGGATCGTTGGGAGCCAGCACGTCTCCCGCGATCTGTTCCCTGACGAACTGATCAAACGGCTTGTCGTCGTTAAACGACTCAATCACGTAGTCGCGATAGGGCCACAACGAATTGAGAATGACGTTCCGTTCGTAGCCATTGCTCTCGCCGAACCTCACGACATCGAGCCAATGCCGTCCCCAATGTTCGCCGTATCGTGGTGATGCCAACAGTCGATCAACGAGCTTCTCGTAGGCATCCGGCGAATCATCGTTGATGAAGGCGTCGACATCTTCCGGGGTCGGAGGCAACCCGGTGAGGTCGAACGTCACACGGCGAATGAGGGCGCGGCGATCGGCGGGAGCGTTGGGCGTCAAACCCTGTTCATCGAGCGCGTTCCAGATGAAGCGATCGATCGGATTGTCGTTCCAGTTCGCGAAAGCGTCATCGGAAAGCAAAGGGGGATCGTCTGAAACAATCGGCTGCAGCGACCACCAGTTGCGGTCGATGTTGTCGGCGACGTGCAGCACCATTCCATCGGGCCAGGGTGCGCCAGCGGCGATCCAGTCGCGAATGTGCTGAACATCGCTCTCCGAAAGAGGGGTTGCATCCTTGGGCATCGTCGGCCGCAGACTTCCCTCGGCGGTGATGATGACATCAAGCAGCAGACTCTCATCCGGCTTGCCAGGAACCAGATAACCCAGTTCCAGCAGGCCCGCCTCAGTCGCAAGCGAAAGATCGCCCGCAGGTTCATCCCCGGTATGGCATCGCACGCATCGCGATGAAAGGATCGGCGCGACGTGATCGCGAAAAAGAGCCTCGTCATCGCCGCCATCATCCGCGCCCAACCTGGACGTGGTCAGGGCAATGAGTACGAATGGGAAGAGCCACCGATGGCTCTTCCCACCGAACCGACTTCGAAGAACTCTCAATTTCAGCATCATTCCAAGACTTGCCATTCTCCGATACGGCAACACGATGGTCGTCGTGAGAGTTCCAGACATTCACCGTTCACTCGGCAACGATTCGCCGAATGGTCACGTTGCGGAACTCGACGGGGTCCGAATGTCCCGCGAATCCGAAGTGTCCGCTGGTGCGGTCGACGCCGGGATGAGGACTTCCAGCCATATATTCATCAATCGTCGATACGTCGACATTCAAAATGATAAAGCCATTGAGTTCCACCGTAATCGTTGAGCCATTAACGGTCACCTCCTGGAAATTCCACTCACCGGTGGGTCGCAAGTAACCACGATGGGCGGGTGCGATGCCATAGGCCGAACCGTGCGCCTGGCGGGGATCGAGACCGCCATATTTGGGATGCTCGGTGTCGAGTACCTGCAATTCGCACATGCCGACATAGGCCGTGTCTCCTTCGCCGGGATAGCGAATGGCGAGACCGTTGTTGCCTCCCTCGGGGAGCTTGAATTCAACACGCACGACGAAGTTGTCGTACTCTTCATCAGTGAAGATCGTGCCGCCGTGTCCTTCCTTGCAACGGAGCGCGCCATCGACGATTTCGTAGTTCTCGACCGGTCCCGACCAGCCTGCGAGGTTCTCGCCATTGAAGATCGAGTCGAAGCCGTCGTCATTGTGTGAGGCCAGAATCTCGTTGGCTTCTTCGCTGCCGATCTCGCGAACATAGATGTTCCGCCAGCGAATCTCGCCGCCGTGTGTCTGAAGCTGCACGGCTCCCTCGCGGAACATCGGCGCCGCGCGGTCCCAGAAGTTTTCCATGACGGCGTGATCGACGATGTGTTCGCCGTTTAGCCAGACGCTCGTGCGTGCACCGACCTGCTGAATGCGGAAGCTGTTCCATTCGCCAAAGGGATTGTCTGCAACCATCGTGGGATTCTTGCCCGGGTTGCCTTCGCTGTTGTTCCACAAACCTCCAGAGCCGAAGTTGGCTCCGATGTTCCACTTGCCACCTTCCTCTGTCCAGTCCCAGATCTGCACTTGTGGTGTGTAGCGCAGATAGATGCCACTGTCAGCGAGCGGGACAGTCTTGTAGTCGATGAGCATTTCGTAATCGCCGAGCATCGCATCACTGGTGAGGTAGGCCCCGAATCCGTCGTTGATGAGTTCGCCGTTTTCGATGGTCCAATGCAACATGGCATCGGCCATCCACTCGGCCTTCTTCGCCTCGCGGTCTTCTTCACTCATGGCGGCCAGCTCGCGCGGATCGAAATGGGGCATCGCATGCCAACCCTCGAAGTCGACCCCGTTAAAGAGAGGGACGAAGCCATCGGGAGCGGTAAAGGCGTCGTCCGCGCGAAGTGATGAAGTGATGGCAACAACAAATCCAAACACCAAGGTGGTGTCACGCATGAATCGCATGATTTACTCCCGGAAGGGCATCGAAGTAGATAGTGACGCTCCGATTGTATGAGCCGTCATGGATGGATGCCAACCAACGCCGGTTTCCCTGGAGATGCTCGATCGTCCCCGTAGCGGAATTCGTGAGAATTCCGATCTCCCACGCGTCGGAACTCTCACGAGTTCCGCTACTGATGCAGGACGAGTGTTCCTGAATCGCCGTCCCACATCGGCACGATGTCGAACTTGTCGCGTTCGATTGAGCGTGCAATGTCGCGCTCGTAGCCGAGGGCGATCAGATTCGCTCCTCCCCGACTCGAACGCATGGCGGCCTGCCAATCGTGGTCTGTCCTGCTGCGACGTTGGGCGAATTCGCGACTGATGTCGGCTCCGATGTCGAGTTGAAACTCGCTCTCTTCATTCCGTATCAGCATTTCGACGAGCGAACCGGCAAAGAGAATATCCTCGGCCGTCAATTGGCCGTCGGTTCCCGCACAGGCCAGCAACACATCATCAGTGGACGAACGAATCAATTCGGAGATTGCACTGATGTTGACGAAGCCCCCGATCACGATTCGCTTCGCCTCTCGACAGCGGTTTAATGCCTTGGTGCCATTGGTGGTAGTGAAGACAATGTCCTTCCCTTGCACCACATCGGACGTGTACTCGTACGGCGAATTTCCCAAATCGAAACCAGCGATCTTGACTCCCCCACGCTCGCCACCCAGCAGTCGCTGTGGAGTCGGTAATGTCACGGCAATCCGCTGGGCATCGTCAACGGACAAACAGGGATGAATGGCCCGCGCTCCATGCGCCAGGGCATGAATGATCGTCGTTGATGCCCGAAAAATGTCGATGACGACCACGGTCGACGAGGCCAGCAGCGAGTCGTCCACCAGTTCGGGCAGCATGGCCACCGACAGACGCTTCACGCGATCAGCTCCTGCACGATGCGACCATGCACATCGGTCAAACGATAGCGTCGTCCCTGGTGACGGTAGGTCAGTCGTTCGTGATCAATGCCAAGCAAGTGCAGCATCGTCGCGTGAAAATCATGCACATGCACCGGGTCGCTGGCGATGTTGTAACTGAACTCATCCGTCTCGCCGAAAGTGGTCCCGGCGTTGATGCCTCCACCGGCCGCCCACATCGTGAAGCATCGCGGATGATGGTCGCGACCATAGTCGGTGGCCGTCAGCTTCCCCTGGCTGTAAGCGGTACGACCGAACTCGCCACCCCAGACCACGAGCGTATCTTCGAGCAGCCCACGCGCCTTCAAGTCCTGAATAAGTGCCGCACTGGCCTGATCGGTTTCGCGACACTGCGTCGCAATCGCACCGGGAAGTCCGCCGTGCTGGTCCCATCCCTTGTGAAAGAGTTGAATGAACCGCACATCTCGTTCCGCGAGTCGCCTTGCCAACAGGCAGTTCGCGGCAAACGTTCCGGGTTCGCGGCTGTCGGGGCCGTACATCTCGAAGATGTGATCGGGCTCGCTCGACAGGTCGGTCACTTCGGGGACCGAACTCTGCATGCGGAAGGCCATCTCGTATTGTTCAATCCGTTCCTGAACCGCCGGGTCGAGCGTGCGGTCGTATTCCAGTTGATGCAGTTCCCCAAAGCGGTCGAGCATGCGTCGGCGAGTGTCGCCCGAAATGCCGGGCGGGTTATTGAGGTACAACACCGGGTCGGCTCCGCTGCGGAACTGCACCCCTTCGTGTACCGAAGGGAGAAAACCTGTCCCCCACAAGCGGGCATACAACGGCTGCCCACCTTTGTTCTTGGTGACGAGGACACAGAACGTCGGCAGGTTGCGATTCGCCGACCCGAGCCCATAACTGAGCCACGAACCGACCGACGGTCTGCCGGCGATCTGAGAACCCGTCTGGAAGAAAGTAATCGCCGGATCGTGATTGATCGCCTCGGTGTGCAGCGACTTGATGAAGCACACATCGTCCGCCACCTCGGCCGTCTTCGGCAACAGGCTGCTCAGCCACGCCCCGGACTCGCCATGCTGAGCGAAGTCGAACACCGACCCCGCGAGTGGCAATGTCGCCTGGTTGGCCGACATTCCCGTGAGACGCTGTCCCTGGCGAATCGCTTCGGGCAACTCCTGACCGTTCATCTCGTTCAGTCGAGGCTTGTAATCAAACAAGTCCATCTGCGAGGGACCACCACTCATAAAGAGGTAGATCACTCGCCTCGCGCGCGGAGCATGATGAAAGCCATCGAGCACGCCCGGCGTCACATCGTCATCGCACATCGCCTGCGACTGAGCCAGGAGCGAAGCCAAGGCCACCGTCCCCAACCCGGCGGCGGATTTGCCGAAGAGATGTCGCCGTGTGATCGTACTTAGATTCATGATGACTTCGATTTCAACACATTGTGTGTCAAAAGACCAGAGTGGAGCGATGGTGCCGTTAAATCCCTGAATTAAAGCATTGAACTATCGAGAGTTGTCACCTCTCGGGCAACGGCTTAAAACTTCAGGACAAGAATCGTTTCCACTTCGAATTGTTACGGAACTCGCCGGGGCTTCGCGAGTCGTCCGCTTCGGAACTCTCACGAGTTCCACTACAGGAACCAATATGAGATCTCTGCTCGTCGCGATCGCCCTCCTGCACTTCACGGCTACTTTAGCGTTGGCGCAGACTCCACTCGTGGCGGAAACCGAAGCGTTGACGCCCGACGAACAACGGCTGCTTTTCCATCTGCCGGAAGGATTCGAGATTCAACTCGTTGCGAGCAATCCCGACATCGGTCAGCCGATGCAGCTCAATTTCGATGCCAAAGGGCGGCTGTGGGTGACGCATTCGGTCGAGTATCCCTACCCCGCTCGGGGAGAAGGGGTCGAGCCGCGAGATGCCCGCTTTCCCAATGTGGGCGAACATCCACCGCAAGATCGACTCACCATTCTGGCCGGCATCGGCGCGGATGGGCAACCGACATCAATCACGCACTTCGCGAGTGGCCTCAACATTCCGATCGGTCAGGTGCCGCTTGTCTCGGATGATCGCGAGGCCGCACTGTGTTACTCGATCCCTTCGATCGATCTCTTTGAAGACACCAACGGCGATGGCATTGCCGACATCAATACCGAGGAGCGTCAACGTTTGTATGGGACGTTCGGCAACCTCGATACGCATGGGAATGTGAGTTCGTTCATCCGCGCGCTTGATGGCTGGATTTATGCGACGCATGGCTTTCGCAATACATCGCATGTCTCCGGCGGCGATGGGCACGAGTTCACGATGAACTCCGGCAACACGTTTCGCTTTCGTGAAGATGGCTCCCACATCGAGCAGTACACCTGGGGCCAGGTCAACCCTTTCGGCATGACGATGGACCCTTGGGGGAACATCTACTCTGCCGACTGCCACACGTTGCCGCTGACGTGCCTGATTCCTGGTGCCTACTACGACAGTTTCGGCAAACCGCACGATGGGCTCGGTTACGGTCCCAACATGATCGACCATCTGCACGGCTCGACGGGCATCTGCGGCTGCGCATGGTACGAAGCCGACCAGTTTCCACCGGAATACACCGGTTGCATTTTCTTGTGTAACCCCGTCACTGGAATTGTGCATCGCGATCACATCGCATTTCATGGTTCGTCGCCGTGGGTCGAGACGCAGCCGGAGTTCATCACTTGCGACGATGGCTGGTTCCGCCCTGTCGATGTCAAACTCGGCCCCGATGGAGCTCTCTACATCGCCGACTTCTACAACTGCATCATCGGGCACTACGAGGTGCCACTCGATCATCCAAGGCGCGACCGCACGCACGGCCGCATTTGGCGCGTGGTCTATACGGGGGCAGGGAGCGAGGAGCCAGGAGCGGGGAGTGAAGTGACGCCGCCAGATTTGACATTGCTGTCGAATGCCGAGCTGATCGAGAAGCTGGGTGATGCGAACATGACGGTGCGATTGCTGGCGACAAACCTGCTTCTTGACCGGGGACTTCGGCCCGGGCGTGAACGGGAGTCAACGCAACAGCGCCTGAGATCGATCGCGACCGATACGCGGCATGCTTCGGAAGTGCAACGCGTGCATGCGCTGTGGCTCCTGCATCACCGTGGTTGGTTTACGCGATTCACGATCGGTATTGCATTGCAAGATCCTTCTCCACTCGTGCGAACTCATGTCTTGAGAATGCTGGCACAATCAACGATTCCCGGAGCCGAACTGCCGTATCGGATCCGACATCGCTTTCATGAAACCGCCATCTACGGATGGGCTCAGAATCTGCACCACTCCAATTTCATCCTCGATGTGGAAACGCCGCATGTGCAACGTGCGGCTGTCGATCTCTTCGCCAGGTATCCGCAGCCGGAGTATCTCGAGCCATTGTTGAGGTTGCTTGGTCGTATCCCTGCCGAAGACACACATCTGCGACACGCGACGATAATCGCGATTCGCGAACACCTCAATCATTGCGAGATCGATGATGACTCGAAAATGTGGCAGACTGTGCGCGCCGCTGCTGCGGAACACCTGGAAACGATGATGCTCGTCACGTTGGGAGCGAGAAACGAACAAGGGGGGCGT
>CALOES010000012.1:0-78444 GCA_942492405.1 uncultured Planctomycetaceae bacterium | reverse complement strand
GGCGGCGAGACGATTTTCAGCCGCTCCGCCGGCCCCGTCTGAGGTGCAATTGCCGATTGCCTCTGTATAGTCGTCGCAACTCCTTAAATGTGATTGATTTACTGTCGCGGCACGGCCGGGGATCCCGCTGCCATGAGTTGAGTCTTTGCGGTGTCGGCTGCGGAAAACCGTCGATAATCTGCGATTCCTGCGTGATGTTCTCGATGCGATCTCGCCGAAGGTGTCTATGGTCTTGCGGAATCGAGCCGGACCCACCATTCTGAGATTGATCGAACTTGAGGAGTTTTTGGTATGTGTTTCGTCTGTCGTGTCTGCTGTCTGGTAGCACTCATCGGTGTCTCCGCGACGCTCTCCAGTTGCAGTGATTTTGGCGTAGCCAGCGTCCCGTCCCCCATCGCGGCTCCCCAGGACACGTCGCTACATGTCGAATCCACACCCAGCCCGGCAGTGATCGAGTCAACCGCTCCGCAGCCGGAACTCGTGACACCGGAGGTTTCATCCGAACCTTCCGACGGAGCAACCGCCGAGGCGTTCCTGGGGACATGGCAACTCTACGACCATGGCACGCGCACGATCGTCGTGAATCCCGACGGCACCGCGACGATGCACGTCGAACTCGACTTCTTTGGGTCGCTGATCTACGGTTCGGAGATGACATTGGACCTGGAATGGTCGGTCGCTGAAGGCGTGCTTTCGTACTCCATCTTGCGTGGAGAGCCGGTGGAATCGGTGGACCGAGTCATCAACGACTACGGCCGGGAGAGATCCTACGGAGTGATCGAAATCAGTGACGAGGCCCTTCAACTCGAAGATCTTGCGTATCCCGGCACGTTCCACGACTGGACGAAAATCGGCGATCAAGGCTGATTGCGACGCGCCCAACACAAGGCTGTGCAGTGACTGGTTGGGCCATCAATCTCGCGTACCTGCTGACCTTGATCGTCTGCTCGCCACTGCTGCTCTATCGGCGATTCAGTCATGGCAAGTACCGAGCCGGCTGGAGTGAGAAGCTTTGGGGGCAACTGCCGCGAAACGAGTCGGACGAGCCGCTGATCTGGATCCATGCCGTCAGCGTGGGTGAAGTGCTGTTGATCGAGCCGCTGGTGCAGGCGATTCAGGCTTCGTCTCCAGGGGCGAAAATCCTCATCACGACGACAACGTCCACAGGTTGGGATGTGGCTCGGTCGCGATATCCTCAATGCCAAGTCTGCTATTGCCCCTGGGACTTCACCTGGAGCATGCGAACCGCGCTGGGTCGCGTGCGTCCCCACTTGATCATTCTGGTGGAGCTCGAACTCTGGCCCAACCTGCTCAGGCTGGCGAGTCGGCAGAACATTCCCGTCGTCCTCGTCAATGGCCGACTCAGTGAACGCAGCTTTCGCGGTTATCGCTGGTTGAAGCCGATCGTGTCTGGCTGTCTCAATCGCCTGCGCGTGTTGTGTGTCCAAAGTGAAGAGTACGGCCAGCGGTTCATCGCGTTGGGAGCCGATGCGCGTCGCGTCTGCGTCACGGGTTCGATGAAATTCGATGGTGTACGCTGCGACCGCGATGCCGCCGCCGTCAGCGCGTTGAGGGACCAAGTCCCTCTTGAGCGGAATGGATTCCTGTGGCTCGCGGGGAGTACGCACGCGCCGGAAGAAGAGATCGTGCTGGAGATCTATCAGCGTCTCGCGGAACGCCATCCTGATTGGAGACTGATGCTCGTTCCCCGTCACGCCGAGCGATTCGCCGAAGTGGGTCAGCTCATCCGTCAACGGGGTTTCGATGTTTGGGAGCGCGCATCGAGCCGGGTGTTGCCGGCGACTGCTTCCGGGCAGCAGCGACCTGCCGTGCTGCTCCTCAACACACTGGGCGAACTCTCGACCGCCTGGGGAATGGCCGACCTCGCCTTCGTCGGGGGAAGTCTGACGCAGCGCGGCGGTCAGAACATGATCGAGCCGGCCGCTTTCGGAGTCCCAGTCATCGTCGGCCCGAACACGTCGAACTTCCGGCAGATCGTCGAGGCTCTGAAGCATGCTGACGCGATGCAAGTCGCGACCGACCCCCAGCAATTAGAGTTGATGGTCGACGCATTGATGTCGGACGCCGAGTCCCGACGTCGACAAGGGGGGCGTGGCCGCGACTTTGTGCTGACTCAACAGGGAGCGACACAACGAACTCTCGAACAACTTCACCCGTGGTTGCCCATCGCGCGTCGAGACTGATCACGTCGCCCAGTGCATCATTGCTCCCGTTTCGCGGGGGACGAAGAGCCAGGCGATCTTCTCGCTGAGGGCCGTCAGGTATTCCATCTTGAACTGCGAATAGGGGTTGTCGCCGGCCGAACGCGGGAATTTGGTGGGGAAGGCGAAGTCGATCTCGGTTTCGTAGATACATTTTCCCGTTCCGTCGGGCAGCATCTCGACGACGGTCACGTAGGCTTCGGTGCGGCCGCGTAATAGTTCGTCGCTGTTCTCTTCGTAAAGGCTGAAGCCGGCGACTTCGATGTCGATCACGTAGTCGGCTTCGAAGGCGCATCCGATTTCTGCGAAATCTCGCTGCGGATGTTCGTTCGACCAGTCTTCGATGAGATCGGGATTGGTGACTCGAACCTGATTCGAATGGAATTGTGAGCACAACTCGCGGGCCAACTCGTTGTGAATGCCGGGATGCTCGCCTTGAACGCTCAGCGGTGCCCAGCAGACGATGGTCACGATCGGATCGTCTTCCAGCAGCGACTGACCGGTCTTTTTTTCGAAGTCAGGTTCAGGTGGGGGAAAGTTCTCGAATTGATTTCCAATCAACACGGGCACCATGCTCTGAGGACAGCCACAAAGAACCAGCAGCAGGCCTAATATCCCTGCAGCATGTGCGAAGCGGCTGTGCGTCATGGGACTCGAGCAATTGGGGTTGGAATCAGAAGATCACGTGGCCCAGTGCATCATGGCGCCTGTTTCGCGGGGGACGAAGAGCCAGGCGATCTTCTCGCTGAGGGCCGTCAGGTATTCCATCTTGAACTGTGAATAGGGATTGTCGCCGGCCGAACGGGGGAACTTGGTGGGAAAGGCGAAGTCGACTTCGGTTTCGTAGATACGATCGCCTGTTCCATCAGGCAGCATCTCGACAACGGTCACATACGCTTCGGTGCGGCCGCGTAACAGCTCGACGCTGTTCTCCTCATAAAGGCTGAAACCGGCGACCTCGATTTCGATCACATAGTCGGCTTCGAAGACGCGACCGATTTCCGCGACCTCATCCCAGTCTGGATTCTGGTCCATCCACGCTTGAATGAACGTCGGAGACGTCGTGCGAATCTCGTGCATCACTAGCGTATTGCTGACATACCTGGCGATATCGTTCTGGATGTTCGGATGGTCGTACTGAATCTTCAGCGGAGCCCAGCAGACGACGGCGATGATCGGATCGTCCTCGAGCATCGACTGGCCCGTCTGATTCTCGAAGTCGGGTTCGATGAGGGGCGGACCACCCAGCAGCAATCCCAGCAACACGAATTGCGAGCAGCCGCTGAAGAGAGGCGTGATCAGCATCGCAATGGCAAGTGGCCAGTGCAGGCAAGGGCGGAGATGTGTCATGGGAAGTATGAAGTTTGAAGTGAGAAGGGGCCGCGGGTCGTTTGAAGATGGAGTCATGTTCGATGCCGCGGACTGAATGGCCGCGACTCGTTGAACACTTCTCACTTCAAACTTGCCACTTCCACCTTCAGCGATTCAGGTCGTAGATGTTTACGTCGTAAAATACTTGGCCGACTTGCTGGGTCAGCTTGTCGATGAACTGCTGGACGAACAGCTTCTCGGAGAGATGCTCGACAGGCACCGCATGCGAGGGGTACTCGACGTTCACGGGATGCTCGAACACCTGCACGGCGCGCGTCACTCCCGAGACTTCGTCCCTGCGGACTTCATAGCCGCGAATCGATCCGTGAGCCACTCCCTGCCGGAGGTTCGTACTGTTGGGAACATCGATCGTCAGCCGTTCGATCGAGATGTGAAACAGAAACCGCGCGGACGGGATGGCGGTCGACAGTCGGTCGGCATCGAACACGCCTCCGCTCGTCGCCAAAGCGTCGTTAACGGCCGTGTCGCTGCTGACTGGAATATCGTGACGCCGCAGACGTCGCGCGAGTTCATCCTGCAAGTCGAGATGCAGGGCGTCGAAGTCTCGTGAAACTGACTGACTGGTCGTGCAGATGAGGGCGACTTCCGCTTCCTCTTTCTCCAGATCGACGTGCGTCTGCTGGCGAAATAACGACTGCTGAAAGGGATCGCCGAGCAGGGTCTTCATCAGCATGGTACTGCCATTAATGCACCCCGAGAGCAACGCGAGCATCGCGCAGGTCAGGAGTGTCGATCGCCGCAAGAGTGATGATTGGTGCAAGTTGGCGTCCATGCCGATTTAGCTGTTTTCAAACGTTCAGGAATCTCGCAGCGCGACCAGGCGTACGATCCATTGTATGACTGTCAGTCCAACGAAGGTGATCATCAGGAGTAAACTGATCCAAAAGGGGTCTCGCAACTTCCAGGATCGTCCCTGCCAGACGCTCACGGCGCACCAGGGAATCGACAACGCCGACACGATCGCCAGGAAGAAGGCTCCAATGTTCGCGGATGCCGCGGCCGGCCATTGACCCCTCACAAAAAACGAGAAGGCCGTCGTGCCGCCGCAACTGGGACAGGGGATATTCCACAGGAATTGAAAGGTACACGGAGGAAGGCCCAACTGTTGATGGGTTCCGTACCCCCGTCCATCGGGATCAAGACGCATGGCCAGTACGAATGCAGCGGTCACCGCGATCATCCAGGCCACCATGCAGATTCGCACCGGCCGGGAAAGCCGAGGCGCATGCGGTGGCGAAGTTGACTGCGACATGTCGCTGCGGGCGGAGAGGTAACTGCAATGGACCGGACGAACAATGCCAGTGTGCAGAACGCAGCGTGTTTCCGCAATTCCTGCAGCTTGCTCCCGGCGATCGCGGCGAAATCAGGCGAGTAGCTCGCTGATGACCTCGGAGTTATCGGGAACCAGCGGAATCTGCCGACCCTCGTGATCGGGGATTGTCGAATGCGGATTGATCCCCATCAGATGATACATCGTCGCCAGCAGCGACTTGGGTGAGACGGGTCGTTCGACGACGTCTCCCGCGATCGCGTCGGTCGAGCCGACGACGTTTCCGCGAGCAACGCCACCGCCCGCCATCAGTACCGAGTAGGCCCGCGACCAGTGATCACGTCCCCCGCCGACGGCACTATTGATTTGCGGAGTTCGACCATGCTCGCTGATCAGCACGACCAGCGTTTCATCCAGCATGCCGCGATCTTCGAGGTCGGTGATCAAACCATACATCGCCTTGTCCAGTCCCGGACAAAGCTGATCGATCATCCGAGGGTAGTGCCCGAAGTGCGTGTCCCACGCGTCTCCCGCCAGACCGTACTCGTCCCAGAAGACCGAAACCAGTCGCGTGCCGGCTTCCAACAGTCGCCGGGCACCGAGACACGATTGAC
This sequence comes from uncultured Planctomycetaceae bacterium, assembly GCA_942492405.1. Lineage (GTDB taxonomy): Bacteria > Planctomycetota > Planctomycetia > Planctomycetales > Planctomycetaceae > JANNSB01. The sequence continues at coordinate 72,946 of CALOES010000012.1, read as the reverse complement.
CGAATAACGTCATCCCATAGCGATCTCGCAACTCGTCGGCCTCATGACGCACATCCAATGCCGCGCCGATTCGTGGCGAGGAGATCAACGAATAAGCCGTCTCCTGATAGCTCGACAACGTCTGACCGGGGGATGACTCTTCGAGTTCCCGCCGACCAGCATCGAACTGTTGAAGCAGACTGCGTCGACGGTCGAAGCGATCGAGTGTAATGCCATCGAGTCGATCGACGGCCGCGAGGCGGAAATGACTGTCGCGCGAGCAACCGATGTACGGTTCCGGTCCTGTATAGCTGAACCCGCCGTCCCGTTCCTTGTGGACATCGACCGTCCCTTCGCCGACAAACTCCGTCCAAGTCGGATGGTAGGCTCCACCCAGAAACGCCGCGTATGGGCCCGCTCGGAAAGGCTGATCAGAACGCTTGCTGCTGAAAGGAAAGGGGAGGGCGACGTTTTGAAGAAACTCGGCTTGCCTTCCGCCGCGCTGCATGCGATCGACATATTCGACGCACGAACCGAAATAGGGATGATGCCGCACATCCCTTGGATTGAGTTCCATGTTGACGTCGATCGCCGACACGCCCGTCATCGCATAGGCGACGCCGTGCAGCGGATATTCATGAGTCACCGAACGGACGACGCTCACGCGATCCATGATCTTCGCCATCTGTGGCAGATGCTCGCAGACATCGAGTCCCGGCAGCGACGAAGCGATCGGCTGCATCGTCCCGCGCACCTCCAACGGTGCTTCGGGCTTCATGTCGAATGTTTCGAGCTGACTCGGCGACCCATACAGGAACAGCACGATGCACTGCTTGGCCTTGCCGAATGATTCCGCGAGCGCGCCCTGCGGCGACGCCAGCGCCTGTGACTGCAACCACGAAGCGAGAGACAGCCCACCGAAGGCGCTGCCTCCAACGTGCATCAAGTCACGTCGACTCAGTCCGTCACAGAGCTGTCGATTTGATCCGAGGAGGCGCAGCATCACTTCAATTGCTTGAGGGTCATTCGAGTATCGCATCAACTATACCTGATCGGTCAAGGGGTGGGAAGAGTTGAATGGAAGCGAAGATCGAGAAACTCTGTCAGTAAATGGGCGTCGAGACGACCGCTCTTGCGGGTCGATTCGGCGATCACCTGCGGCATCACCCCCGCCAGTCGTCTCGTTGACACCTCGAGGCGTTCACGCCAGTCTGACGCTTCCACGCTGCCGCATCCGTTTCCTCGAAGCTCGGGTGAATGGTCAACATCCCCGGTCCACGCGTCAGAGCGACGGTCGAAAGGCAGCGGCAGAAAACCCCTTGCAGTGAAAGGTTCAACCATGCGAAAGATTGTGAGCACGCTGATCGTTGTGGCGACTTTGGCAAACACCGGTATGTTATTCGCGGATGATACTCCCGATCGTTCACCAGAGTTAGAAGTGCTGGATCGATTCGTCGGCAACTGGGATGTTGAGGGTTCGGTGACTCCAGCCGGTGGCGATGCTGTCGAAACCGAGGGGGCCGAAACTCGAACCTGGTCGCAGGCGGGAGGAGTCGTCATGTTTGAGAATTCGAATCCCCCCGAATTCCACATGTTGTTGACCTACGATCCGGGCTCAGAGGCGTACGTCGGCGTGATGATGTCCGGTCCCAGCCAAGGCATCGTGACCGGCAATTGGAATGCCGCGACCGAAACGATGAGTTTCACAGTCATGTTTCCAGATGGGAACAGATACGAGGGGACGAATCGTTTCATCGACGACGATCATGTCGAGTCGACAGGGACCGTCACAAATCGTGCTGGCGAGGTGCTTGTCGAAATGTCGATGGATCAGACCCGTCGCGCGCAGTAACCCGCCCGCAGCATGCACGATGCGCGACGACAGGATTGACGGCTCGTAGTGATCGATCTCAACCAGACATCGTCGCGGTTCCGTCGCGCGACGAGTGATTGAGGTTTTCACACGCGACTGGTAGTCTGAAGTCGACACGCGCTCGCGGCGTGTCGACTTCCATCGCCCATGCTTAACCATCGCCCGCTTCGAGGAGAGATGTGATGAGATCACGCTGGATGTATTTCACTTGGGCCTGCCTGTTGTCTGCACTATTGCTGCTCACTGGCGAAACGCAATCGACGGCATGGGCAGACGACGAGGAGAACCTCTCGTCACTGCAGACTTCGCTCGATCGCGCCATCGAACTGCTCGAAGCCGAGAACTACGAAGGATACATCGAAGAGTTTTATCCGGTGGAGGAATACCGTCGGTTGCGGACCGGTCGTCGGCTGACGGATGAGGCCCGTCATCTGTCAGCCTTGCCGAGATTCCAGGAACGGATGGTGAGCGTCTATCGCATCGCTCGCGAAACGGAACCCCGCTGGTCCGACGGCGGCGCGATCGCTAGGTTCTCGGTCAACCTGACGGCACATGAAGAGCCGGCCGATCCCGCTGTCATCGTGGTCCCTGAAACTCCCGCGATCCCCGAGGTTGCCGGTTGGGGAGACGACATCGATCAGGTCCTCGCATCGGCCCTCGCCGCCCTCAACGACGAAGACTTCGAAACGTTCGTCGAACACCTCTTTCCTGCCAACGAGGTCGTGCACATGCAATCGACCGACGGCATGGAGTTGCTGATCCTCAAGCTCGAAACCTATCCCGAAATGGTCGAGGCAATGCAGCGCGATCTCGAACAGTGTCAGTCCGCGGCCCGTACGAGCGATAGTGATGTGACGGAGATCACGCTCACCGGGGATCGACGCAATCCGCAGACGGTGAAGTTTCAATTGGTCAGTGGCAACTGGAGATTCTTCGACAGCGTCACGCCGGTACGTGAAGAGGCAGCATTCGTCGCCTCGGCTGCCGGTGGCGACGGCGACGACATTGTGACGATCGAAATGGAACGCATCGGCCGCGAATGGCGGCTGGTCGGCAGCGAGGACAATTGACGAATCATCGTGCTCACCTTTACTTAGCCCCCGGCGAGCCGCCGGGGAAAAGGCGCTCTCAACTGTCTGGAGTCTCGCAATGAACAAACGACGCGGAACCACGCTGATTGAAGTGGCTGCCCTGTCGGGCATCATCGGATTGCTGGCGACGGCGACGATTCCGAGCATCTTCGAGGCTCGCGAAGCGGCACGCCGATCGCAGTGCAAGAATAACCTGCATCAGCAGGCGATCGCGATGCACAACTACCACGACACGCATCGAGTCTTTCCACCGGGATGGGTGCAGCACTCGTGGAACGCCGATGAACCCGATGCCTGGGGCTGGGGAGTGATGCTCTCACCCTATCTAGATGAAGCGCGGCGTTACAACATGATTGATTTCAATGTTCCCCCTTCCGAGCAGGATCTCCGTTTCGTCGAGGCGATCATGCAGCCGATTCCGTCCTTCCGCTGCCCCTCCGATCCTTCCGAGGATTTCAACGGGATCCGAGGCGACTGGTCGACGAGCAACTACGCCGTCAGCTTCGGATCGCAGCCTCCGCCGCGTTGGGAGACGGGAACACTCAGCGGCTTTTGGCCCGGGGCAGCGTCGACGCCGCGAGAGGTCAACGGTGTTGCCTGGTGCAACAGCAGTTGCGGGATCTACGAGATGACCGACGGCACGTCCAACACGATCATGATCGGCGAACGCTCGCTCATGTCGAGCAACGCAACCTGGGTGGGGGTGCGAGGCAATCAGTTCGAGTGCGACACCGTCTCCGATCTGGGACGGCATTCGCCGATCAACGGCGGCCCGGGAAGCATTAGCAGTGTGCATGCGGGTGGGGTGCATATCGCGATGTGCGACGGTTACGTGAGGTTTATCTCCGATCGCATCAACTTGTATCCCGAAGAGATCGGCGGCATGACGCTGCTCGAGCGACTGGCAGCCCGTAACGACAATCAAGTGCTCGACTACCGAGTCCTCGACGAATTCTAGTTCAGGCACATCAACGCATTCTGTGAGGAACGCCGACCATGACTGCACGCAAACGACGCGGCTTCACTATCATCGAACTGGCATTCGTCTTCGGAATCGCGGCGTTCTACGTCGCCATGCTGGTCCCCGCGGTGCAACAGGCCCGTGAGGCCGCCCGACGAACGCAGTGCAAAAACAACTTGCATCAATTGGGTCTGGCGATGCACAACTACCACGACGCTTACAACCGCCTCCCGTGCGGGTGGTATCAGCACTCATGGGAGGCCAACGAACCCGATGCCTTCGGTTGGGGGACGTCGATTCTGCCGTTCGTCGAACAGGCGCCGCTTTTCAATCAGATCGATTCGTTCCGGAGGAATCGTCCATCAGATCAAGATGCCCACGTAATGACGATGCTGCGCGAATTGCGAATTGAATCGTATCGCTGCCCCTCTGACCCTTCCGAGGAGACGAATTTCGCCAGAGGCGGATGGGGAACGACGAACTACTCAGCCAGCTTCGGACATCTCCCTCTACCGCGTTGGGAGACCGGCACGTTGACTGACCTATGGCCGGGAATGGCTTCGACGCCGATGCGATCTCGCGGGTTGTTCTGCTGCAACGGGAGTGCGAGATTCGCTGAGATCCTCGACGGCATGTCGAACACCGTGATGATCGGCGAACGCTGCGTGAATAGCACCAACGGGATCTGGATGGGGGTGCGCGGTAATACGTTTGAGAACGACGCCGTCACCGATGGCAATCGCTACTCGCCCCTCAATGGCGGCATCGGCACGTTCAGCAGCATGCACGTCGGCGGCGTACACATGCTTTTTTCGGATGGAGCGGTACGGTTCGTCTCGGAACAAGTGAGTCAACCGCGCGTCGTCGCACGCGCCAACGCCGGCAGGGCAGGGGAGCCCGATCCCTCGTACCTCATGGAACTTCTCACATGTCGGGACGATGGCCTGCCGATCAATGCATTTTGATACTCACTCGCACCCACTCACTTAGCCCTCGGTCAATGACCGGGGGGAACATGCGTTCCACCAAACCACGCGTTTACAGATACATCGCTCCATTCCCCCCGTCATTGACGGGGGGCTAAATGGGCCTCATCGAAAACCGAAACAGACAACAATGAGCCAGCGCTGGATTGCCGACCGGATGGGGCGGATTGATGCTTCGGGGATTCGCAAGGTCTTTGACCTCGCGGCCAAGTTGAAGGATCCGGTCAACCTCAGCATCGGGCAGCCCCACTTCGATACGCCGCAACCGATCAAAGACGCTTTGCAAAGGGCTGTCGAAGCGGGTTGCAACGCTTATAGCCAGTCGCAGGGAATCGCCCCGCTGCGCGAACTCATTCAGCATCGTGTTGATGAAGAGTTCGGCCACGCCGACAGGCAGGCATTCATCACCAGCGGCACCAGCGGCGCCTTGATGCTCGCCCTCTGCACACTCGTCGGCCCCGGTGACGAAGCGATCGTCTTCGACCCCTGGTTCGTGATGTACAAACACCTCATTACGCTCGCGGGGGGCAAGGTAGTCGAGATCGACACTTATCCCGACTTCACGATCGACCTGGAGAAGGTGCGGGCCGCCATCACCGAGCGGACGAAGGTCATTCTCTTCAACAGCCCTTCCAACCCCACGGGCCGCGTGGCGACCGAGGCCGAGGTCCGCGGGCTGGCGGCATTGGCGGCCGAGCACGATGTGGCTCTCATCAGTGATGAGATCTATCGAGCCTTCTGTTTCGACGCCCCGTTCGTATCGCCGGCCAGTTTCAATCCCGAAACAATCGTGATCGACGGCTTCAGCAAGTCGCACTCGATGACGGGCTGGCGGGTCGGCTGGTGTCACGGCCCGCAGTATGTCATGGAACAGATGATCAAATTGCAGCAGTTCACATTTGTCTGCTCGCCTCACCCGATGCAATGGGCTGCTGTCGCAGCGTGGGATATTGACATGTCGGAACATGTGGCCGACTACAAGCGCAAACGCGACTTGATGAAGCAGGAACTCTCAGGCGATTTCGAAATCCACGGCGGCGAAGGGGCCTTTTATCTCTTCCCCCGCGCCCCGTGGGGAACCGGCACCGAGTTTGTCGCAAAGGCGATCGAGCAGGGACTGTTGATCATTCCCGGTAATGTCTTCAGCCCGCAGAACACCCACTTCCGCCTCTCGTATGCGGCTCCCGACGAAACGCTGCTCAAGGGAGCCGAGATGCTCCGCCAACTCGCGAGGCGATGAGGAATCACGACGGGTAAAGCCGAGGAGGCCCGCAACCTTGCGACCACCGCGGCTACGTCGTTTCGCGAATGTATCCAGCAACCCAAGCGAGCAATTCGTCACGTGTAAGCACACCGCCTGCGAGTTGGAGCATCATTGCTTCGGCGGAATCGACATCCGCGACCAGTTCGTGTCCGTTCAGAAACAGGAAGACTTCCATGCTCGCGTGGCCAATGCGCTTGTTGCCGTCCACGAACGGATGGTTGCTTACGAGAGCGAAGCAGAGAGCGGTGGCCTTCGCTTCGAGTGTCGGATAGAGCTCATTGCCGTCAAACGACAACTGAGGCTGGGCGACCGCCGCTTCGACGCCTCCCAAGTCGTGCACACCTTCCGCCCCACCCGACTGAGCGACGATGCGCAGATGCAGTTCGAGAATCTCAGCCAGCGTGAGGTGGCGCATCAACTCAATCGCCGATAGAGTTCCCGGTTCTTTTCGAGCACTTGCGTGGCCGCGCGGGCAAAATCGTCGTCAGGCCGCGACAGCAAGTCGTTGACGGCGGCCTTCGCCAGTTCACTGGCATCAACCCCCAGTTCGCGCGCACGCTCCTCCAGCCGTGCGGACTGTTCGTCATCGAGATGAAAAACGATGGACATGGCTGATCAGCGGTTAGAAGAAGAAGTCAGACGGCCACAGTACGAAGGACTGTGGATCGTGATGGAGCCGATAATTCTATCCTGTCCCAATGTGCTCCTGCCACCCTCGTTTAGCGCCCAGCCGACAGTCGCCGGCTGGAGCGACAAGTCGTCCGCCCAAGAGCATCGACTCTCAAGCGACATTGCGTGGGACGTCGCTCTGCCGGATACTTGTGGCGTGAAGCTTGCTGGATACTTATCACGTGCGATCTGGCACAGACTCCGATGTCCGACAACGTGCAGCCGACGCAATCTGGCCCGCCCGAAACCGCGCCCCCGTCGCGCACGACGCGGCTGCTCACATCGTGGAAGCTATGGCTGGTGGCGCTCATGTTAGCCATCGTCGGGATCGGAGCATCTCTCACCATTCGCGGATATCAGCGACATCAGACGCTTAAGTATCTTGACGAACACGGCTGCACTTACGAACTGACGGACGACAGTGAATGGATCACCGAATGGTTTGGCGAACGGGCGATGGGGCTTCGCAGTGTGGATTCGGTGTTTCTGGCGGCTGTCACCGATGAGTCGTTCGTGCGGATTAGTGTGTTTCCCGAACTAAGAAATCTGAGCACCATTGGTCAATTCGAGGCCGTGGCAATCGCAGTCGGCCATGGCGCAAGTTCGCCCATAAGAGTTGACACCATCTCGGATCGCGGAATTGATGCTCTCTTGCAACTCTCGCAACTGGAATCGATTTCGCTGAATGGTGGCCGTTTCACCGATGCGCAACTCACTCGGCTCTTTTCCGCGGATTTGCCGCTCGTCGACGTGAAATTGAATTTGACGAATGCTTCCCGAGTTATTCTGGAGGCTCTCACTCAGATTCCCACACTGAGTTCTCTGCAATTCGGTGATCTTGGACAACCTCGCGACGAGGACTTTCGCGGACTCGATTCCATTCCAACTCTTCGATCGCTTGTCATAGGCGAGGTTGGACCTGAGGCCGCACAATGGATCTCGCGATTGAGTGGCCTGCAACGTCTGGACATGAGTTTCTTTTGGTACAATCGCGACTTGTCGCACGCACTCTCGGGGTTAGAGGAACTGAGATCGTTGTCGATCACCTTTTCGTCTCCAGACGCTGGTGAAGCAGCACTTGCGACTCTCTCGACGCTGCCGCAACTTGAGGTTCTAGAGGTATCGTCGAATGTGATCACATGGAAGTCTCTCGAACATCTGCGCCAAATGCCGAGCCTTAAGAGAATCGTCGTTACAACCGGTGACATTGCCGATTCCGAACTGCGAAACGCAGTTGAACAGGAATGGGAACTCAAGACACTGAATCCTATTGGCGGAGAGGTTGGTGGCGGCGGCGGCGGGTTCTTTTGATTCGCGACAGCGCCATCATCCCGAATGCTCCAAGTATCCGGGATGATTTCTACATCGTGTCGAGGAATGCACCCATGACTCGGATTGCGAAATGTCTCATCGTTGCCCTGGTCGGCTTTCTCAGTTGTCCTTGGGCCATCGCCGCCGACTTGACTGAACAGGACTGGCAACTCGTCCGCGAGCAGATTGATGTCATCGAGGCTGAAGCGGATGAGTCGGATGAATCGCATGAGTGGTGGTGGCAGCGGCGTACTTTGCAGGTGCTTGTTGCCGCTGGCGAGATCGAACGGGCTTGGGCGATTCTTGATGCGACCGAGGGCGGCACGCGGCGTGGCCACCTGATGTGCCTGGCGCGAGACTGCGTCCATACGGGCCGTGGCGACGTGGCATTGCAGTTCTTCGAAGCAGTCGAGGAACCCACGTGGAGGGACATCGACATGCTGGCCGAGGTCGCGCGCGACGACATCGACTTCGCCCCTTTCGACGCGTGCCTGCCGACACCGATGACGGCCGAAGAACGCTGGCTGGCGTTGACCATCAAATGGGATGCCACGAATTGGAGCGATACGTATGAACAAGGGAAGCAAATCGAGACATTCGAACATCCGGAGTCGTCGACTTGGATGATCCGGCTCTGGCTTAATGCGACGCAGTTCTCGGAATACGAGGATGATGAGCTTCTTTGGTCGACCGAACCATACGAGACCAATCGCCTGGCCGCGAGTGTCAGCCGTCAGCTCTTTCGAGACGATCAGTGTGATCGTGCGTTCGAGATTCTCCAGCTCTCCAATGTGAACGTGCGTGAAAGTGAACTGCGTTTACTCATCGGCAATTTGAAAGAAATGCGAACGACGACATTCCCTGACAGGGAGACGCTTTCCACCTATCTGCGAGAGCACGAACAGTATTTCGTCAACGAACTGCTGGTCGCTGCGGCGATTGGCAATCACGACTGGGAAGCAGCGGTCGCACATGCCAATACGAGTTTGTCGGACCGGCGTCGTCAACGCCTGTTGAACTCGATATTGCTCGCATCCACAGAGGCCGGCGCGTCCGTCCCTGAGTTGCTGGAATACGAAACGACGTTGCTTGGCGATGGTTCGGCAGCCCGGGATCATGCTGCCTTCCTCCAACAGGAACTGCTGGCGGGCGTCCGCGACAACGTCTCCCGTAGGCTCGACACCATTACGGAATTGTTCAAGTCCGATTCCTTTCCTCGCCTCGCTTATCCCGTTCTCGCAGAGATTGCGGACGAAGCAGATCGGCAACGCATTCTTGATCTCTTACTAAGCGTAAGGGAATCAGGCTACCCCTCGCGCGAACGCGCGATCGCCTTCCTTATTCTGGGTGAAGATGAAGAGTATCTCAGGCTCATGGAGTATCGATCAGACGACGATGAATCGGAATCGTGCGGCGGGCCCTTTGTGAGATCGGCGCTCTTGCAATACGTCGAACGATTCCCCAGCCTCGATGCGAGGTTGGCGGTGCTTGATCGACTCGACCTGGAACGCTGCGACGGCCCGAACCGGCTGGAGATGTTGTACGAGTATCTCGAAAGTCATGGAATGCATGCTTTCGATAGTGACTGGTTGAGCTTTTGAATCTCACGCGCGTTAACTCGCCAGCACGATGTATCAGCCGCATTGGTGACGCACTGCAACCAGTTCACCTCCACAGAGCCGTGCCTTGCGTCTGGGGACGGACGCGGCTACTGGGGCGTGCCCCAATGGTCGCGGTACTCCCGCCTTGTCAGAGCGTCGGCTTCGTCATCATTCAGAATGCGTTCGGTTGTCGGGTCAAAGTGAACGGCGCGGCCTATGCGGACGGCGATGTTGCCGAGGTGACACAGCGTGGTGGCGCGGTGGCCGATTTCGATGTCGGCGTTGGGGGTGCCTCCGTTGCGGACGCAGTCAAGGAAGTTGGTCACGTGGGCGGCGTCATCCTGTCCGCGTAGTTCCGCATCGACTTCGATCGCCACGTTGCGTTCGCCCCACACCTGCAGCTTGCCGCGCCGGCTGGTAAAGAGCTGACCCTTCGTGCCGTAATACTCGACGCCGCTGTCGGTGTTGTGTGGATAGTTCGTGCTCCATAATCGCTGTTCGTAGATGAGCATCTTGCGATTGCCGGGGAGGCCGTCGCCGGGGTATTCGAATGTCACCTGCTGCGTATCGGGGAACTGCTGGTCATCGTCGAAGGCGTACTTGCCTCCGAGGGCGACGATGTTGGTCGGATGAGTCTCGACGCCGAGACCCCACATGGCGTAGTCGATGTCGTGCACGCCATCGTTGCCGAAGTCGCCGCAGCCGAAATGATAGAACCAGTTCCACGTGCCGTGATGGCAGTTCGACTGATAGGGGATCATCGTCGCGGGGCCGGTCCAGAGGTCGTAATCAAATCCTTCCGGCGGGGCCGAGGGTTCTGCGTGACCGATCGAGCCGCGTTGTTGAATGTTCCACGTCTTGGCGGCGTAGACATCACCGATGATGCCGTCACGCAGCATCTCGACAGCGGCGATCGTCGTGGACGTCGTTCGCGACTGCGTCCCATGCTGGACAACAACATTGTTACGCCGGGCGGCTTCAACAAGCAGACGCCCCTCACGGATGTTGTGTGAGCAGGGCTTCTCGACATAGACGTGCTTGCCGGCTTCACAAGCGAGGATGGATGCCGGCGCATGCCAGTGATTGGGTGTGGCGACGATCACCGCATCGAGATCGGGATCATCGAGCAGCACCCGCATGTCGGAGACGGCCCTGTCGGTGGCAATGCCGAAATGCTCCGCCGCCAATGCAAGTCGGCGTTCGTCGGCATCGCACACGCCAACAACTTCGACGCCGGGATTGCGATTGAAGTTGTCGGCATCATGCGTGCCGCGCCCGCCGCAGCCGATCAGGGCAACGCGAATGCCATCATTGGCGGAAGCTCTCGCCGATTGCGAACCGAGTTGAGCCATCACGCCGGCAGCCGCGATGCCTGTGGGGATGTGATGCAGAAACTCACGACGATTGAGCGACATGGCAGGCTCCCATTCTGGAAGAGGCGGCGCACGAGTGATGAGTCACAAGCTAACGAGTCGGGTCAGTGGCTGCCAATCTGAGGGGATTGGGCCTCGTCACCGTGGTGTTGGCCCCCTCGGTCTTCGCGAGCATCTCCTGCGACAGGCGCGCGATCGCGATGGAGGCGAAAGAGAAAGACCAGGCCCAACACGAGAACCGAACGCATTGAGCGCGCTGGAATCTCGGTGCGTCAAACTTACAGTCTCCGCTCTTTCGCCGAGCGAAAGGCGACTATCTTGCCAGTGGTCGGTACTTGATGCGGTGCGGGCGGTCTGCGTCTTCTCCCAATCGTTGGCGGCGTTGCACTTCGTAGTCTTTGTAATTTCCTTCGAACCAGACGACGCGACTGTCTCCTTCAAAGGCGAGAATGTGCGTGGCGATGCGGTCGAGAAACCAGCGGTCGTGGGAGGTGACGACCGCGCAGCCTCCGAAGTTAGAGAGGCCTTCTTCCAGCGAACGCAACGTATCAACATCGAGATCGTTCGTCGGTTCGTCCAGCAGCAGCAGATTGCCACCGGAACGCAGCAGCTTCGCGAGATGGACGCGGTTGCGCTCTCCGCCGGAGAGATCGCCCACGAACGTCTGCTGGTCGCTTCCTTTGAACATGAACCGGCCGCAATAGGCCCGCGCATGAATCTTGGCCTTGCCGACTTCGAGGATGTCTTCGCCGCCGGAGATCTCTTCGTACACGGTCTTCTTGCCATCAAGTTCATCACGCGACTGATCGACGTACGCGAGATCGACCGTTTCGCCGATGCGCAGCGTTCCCGCCGTCGGCTTCTCGGTTCCCATGATCATGCGGAACAGCGTCGTCTTGCCGGCACCGTTCGCACCGATCACACCGACGATGCCGCCGGGGGGAAGATTGAAGTTGAGGTTCTCGAACAGCAGCCGATCTCCGAAGGCTTTCGACAATCCTTCGGCCCGCACCACGAGATCGCCGAGTTCCCTCGTGACGGGAATCTGAATATCGGCGGCTTCGTCGCGGGCGTCGTATTCCTGACTGGCGAGTTCATGAAACCTCGACAGACGGGCCTTGTTCTTCGTCGACCGGGCTTTAGGAGAGAGCCTCGACCATTCGAGTTCCCGCTTAAGGGCACGTTGGCGTTTGTCTTCTTTCTTCTGTTCGACCGCCAGCCGGGCGTGTTTCTGTTCGAGCCATGCGGTGTAGTTTCCTTCGTACGGATAGCCGCGACCCCGATCGAGTTCGAGAATCCACCCCGCCACGTTGTCGAGGAAGTAGCGATCGTGCGTGATCGCCACCACTGTGCCGGGGAACTTGTGCAGGAACTGTTCGAGCCATGCGACGGAATCCGCATCGAGATGGTTCGTCGGTTCATCGAGCAGCAGCATGTCGGGACTCTGCAACAGCAACTGACAGAGCGCCACGCGACGTTTCTCACCACCGGAGAGTGTCTCAACTTTGGCATCCATCGGCGGCAGTCGCATGGCATCGCACGCGACTTCGAGCGTTCGATCGAGTTCCCACAGGTTGGCGGCATCGATCTGATCCTGCAGTCGGCCTTGCTCGTTGAGCAGCTTGTCCATCTCCGCGGGGGAGAGGTCTTCGCCGAACTTCAAGCTGATCTCGTTGAAGCGATCGAGAATCGCCTGCGACTCGGCTGCTGCTTCCTGAATACACTCCTCGACGGTCTTCGTGGGATCGAGTCTCGGCTCTTGAGGGAAGTAGCCAACCTTGATTCCCTTCGCGGGCTGCACGGTCCCCATGAAGTCTTTATCTTCGCCGGCCATGATTCGCAGCAGGGTACTCTTGCCCGAACCGTTGCTGCCGATGACGCCGATCTTCGCCCCGGGGAAGAAGGAGAGCCAGATGTTCTCGAGTACGACCTTCTCGTCGTACATACGAGTCAGGCCCTCGATGGTCATGATGTACTGCTGAGCCATAAGACGCACGTGTGGTGTTAGATTTCGTGAATTCAGTTTCGTTGCTGCTCTCGCTCCTCGCATGGAGAGCTGGGATGATCAGCCGGAGGCAGGGCACTGTTCCAGTGACTCCCATCTCTCCCGCTACGGCGGCGAGCAGCACCGTTCGCCCGAGCCTCCCTCCCGGAGGAGAACCGCTATGAGAGGAGTCATCAGGCGACGGCGTGAACTGTAAACAAAGTCGCGGCCGTGTTGAAATGACGGGAGTTGATCGATTCCAAGGCCCGCGCCCCCCCCCGAATGCTTTGATTTCCGGCTGAAACACGGCTCGGCGTCGTCAATGCCAGACTGCCCATATTTCGCATTCTTCCCCAGCGGCATGATCATTCCCACCGAAATCTTCAGAAAGACTGATTCCACCGGCAGGGTCGGGACGATCTACAACCATAGTCTCTCTCCAGGCGTTGTTTCGCCCCGTGGGAGGGTCTGACGATCGAGAATCCGCCGGCCCCGAGGTTTAACCCCATCAGGCCCGGCAGGTCTGGCAAGAGCCAGACTTTCCACAGCCGACTACACAATCCGAGGCAGCAGCTTGCCTCTCCCGTGTAGCCCTGAGACTTAAGGAGTGAGTTTCATGCGTCTGCCAAAGAAGTGGGTGTTCAGCCTGGGACTGCTGGCGGCGATGCCGGGGGCGACGTGGGCCGGTCCGTTTGACGCGGTTCAGCGGTCTGCCAACCAAACGCCGGCGTCCGCAACGTCTAATCCGAATCAGGATAAGGCCAACGAAATCGCGGTTGCCCTGCGGTCTGCCGACCTGCAAGGCTGCCGGAACGTGCAAATCGAATTCGAGAACGGTGTGGCGACCATTACCGGCGAATGTCAATCCGCCGAGCAGTTTTCCGCCGTGTCTCGCCTGACCTCCGGCGTACCGGGAGTTCAGACCGTCAACAACCTGCTGCGTCGAGCGGCCCAGTCGCCCGTGAGCCAGGCCGGCTTCGGCGGTTCTCCTGGCGGCGATGTCCGTCAGGTGACTCATCAACAGACTGCTCCCGATGGACGCACCAATCAGCAGGTTGCTGAAGAGATCGCCCATTCGCTGGTGCAGTCGGGCCTCGGTGGATCGAACGTTGATGTTCGTTACACCCAGGGAGCGGCCAGCCTGATCGGCGAAGTTCGCACTCAGGACGAAGCTCAGCGAGCGGAACAAGCCGCCCGCCGCGTGCCCGGTGTCAGTCAGGTCATCAACCGGCTCACCGTCAACGGCCAACTCGCCCAGGCGGGATCGCAAGCCCCACAGGGTTATCCCCAGGGTCAACCCGGCTACCCGCCTCAGGGCATGATTCAGCCGGCAGCGGCTCAAATGCCTTATGGTCCCGCGATGCAGGCACCGTATGGCTATCAGCCGGGTGCGTACGATCCTTCAATGGCTCCGCCTCCGCAGATGATGCAGCAGGCACCAGCCCCGATGATGGCTCCCGGCGGTTATGGCCAGGCCCAGCCCGCCAGCCATATGATGTACAACAACCCACACCTGCCCGAGACGGCTTGGCCTTCATACGCTCCCTACGACAACTATGCCGCAGTGAGCTACCCCAGCCAGTACGACGCGAGTGCGTTTCCCTACATCGGACCCTACTACCCCTACCCGCAAGTCCCAATGGGCTGGCGGCAAGCGACCCTGGAATGGGATGACGGCTGCTGGAGCCTGAAGTTCAATTCCCGCACCGACAAGTGGTGGTGGTTCCTTCATCCCAAGAACTGGGATTGATAACGACTGAAGACGATTCTCGATCGAACTCCACACCCTTGCCAGCCTGTCTGGCAAGGGTGTTTTTGATTGGAAGGAGTGAGTTGCGAGTTGGTCGTTACATTCATCTCTCGTCTTGTTCGGATGTTTGCGTCCTGCGACAAATGACGAGTGACCGCTGCGATCAGTCGATGCGCGTGGCGAGTTTGTCGACGATCAGTTTGCCGATGTTGAGTGAGGCGGTGGCGGCGGGGGAGGGGGCATTGCCGACATGGATGATGTGCTCGGTCTCTTCGAAGACGAAATCGTCGATCAGTTTGCCATCCTTGCCGAGAGCCTGGGCGCGCACGCCGGCGGGGGCAGCGACGAGCTGCTCGACGCGAATTTCGGGAACAAGTCGTTGCAACGCGGTAACGAACGCCGACTTGGACACCGAGCGCCACATTTCGCCGAAGCCCGTCTTCCAGTTCTTCATCGCCATCCGCAGGAAGCCCGGATAGGTGAGCGACTCGTAGAGATCTCGCGGATTGATATCCCGCATGCGATACCCTTCGCGGGCGAATGCGAGCACGGCGTTCGGGCCACATTCGACGCCGCCGTCGATCATCCGTGTGAAGTGGACACCCAGAAAGGGATATCGAGGATCGGGGACGGGATAGATCAGTCCGCGACACAAATGCCGAGCCTCGGGTTTGAGCGTGTAGTACTCGCCTCGAAAGGGAACGATCTTCGCCGGCGGCTGTTGCCCACTCAGCCGGATGACACGGTCGCTTTGCAGCCCCGCGCAGGTAATGACCCAGCGGGCCTGGACATCACCTGCCTTGGATTGCACAACGACTCTCCCGGCGTCGTCGCGGATTCCGCGGACTTGGGCATTTGTGAGAATCTCGCCACCGCGTTCTTTCACCAACTCCGCCAGACGCAGGCAGACGGCTCGGTAATCAACGATGCCGGCTTCGGGGACATGAATGGCCGCGACTCCGGCGGCGTGCGGCTCGATCTCGTGCAGTCGGTCGCGGTCGATGAGCTCACACGTCACGCCGTTCTGCCTTCCGCGTTCGAGGATGTCGTGCAGTCGAGCGACTTCATCGTCACTCACCGCGACGATCACCTTGCCGCAGATGTCGTATGGGATGTGTTCGCGCTCGCAGAACTCCTGCATCGCGAGTTTGCCCTCGCGGCAATTCTCGGCTCTGAGCGAACCGGGCCGATAGTAAATGCCCGAGTGAAGAACGCCGGAGTTGCGACCCGTCTGATGCAGCCCCAACTCGGCTTCCTTTTCGAGCAGGATAAGCTTGAGTTGCGGGAAGCGCTGCTGCACGCGATACGCGGTCGCGGTACCGACGATTCCTCCTCCGACAATGGCGACATCACACTGTTGCATGGAGGCAACTTACTCGCGGGAGAGCAGCGTCGCGAGTCGCCGGAGGTTGTCCCAAGTATAAATTCCGGTGTTGTGGCGGTCGCTCCAGTCGATCCTCAGGGCATAGTTGCCGCATAACTCCGCGCCCCCTGCGGAAATGTCGAGCGGGACGGCAGCCGGGTCGAGCATCAGTTCGCCGGTGACTTCATTCACGCAGCCCGCACAGGGGCAATGGCAGCGCAGGAAATGAAACGGAAACTGAATCGGTGCGGCGGCATCGGGCCAGGCGATTTCGACAACGCCTTGCTCGCGAAGGATCTTGACTGAGGTCGGTGCGGTGGACACAGAAGAGTTCGTGTGTTGAGTTTGTAGGTTGCCAACAGAGACGGACGGAACGGCGAGAGCCGCTCCGTCCGCTGAAGTCGTGCATCAATCAATTTGAGATGGCAATTCGCTGCACTTGAACTAGAAAGCCGATGCTTCCGCGGCGGCCGGAGCATCGATCGTCACCTCTTCGACCACATCCGGAATCGGAGATTCCAGGGCCTCAAGGATATCGTCGACGAGATTGTCGAAGTAATCGGGCGATGCGCCGACATGCACGCTATGGACCGCGCCATCGAGCAAGATCATCGTCGTGGGGATGGCATCGACACGAAGAGGCGTCGACAGGACGTCTTCCTGATCGAGCAACACAGGGAGATCCAGTGATTCGGAGGCGAGGAAATCCTCCACCGTTATCTGGTCTTCACCCACGTTGACGGCATAGATACTGACGGGGAGTTCCTCGTCGGTGACGAACTGTTGCACTTCCACCAGTTGCGGCAGAGCTTCGCGGCAGGGTCCGCACCAACTGGCCCAGAAGTCGACGACGACGACGCGGTGCTCACACTGGCTGATGTTGACCTCTTCACCGTCGAGCGAAACGAGATTTGCATTCGGGAACGGCGATCCGATCAGAGCGTTCGAGACATCGCCCGGTTCGGGCAACGCGGATTCTGGAATGAAGTGCGCGTAGATCGAGTACGCGGTGTTGTCCTGCAAGGCCCGCACACGCACGGTGTACTCCTTGCCACCTTCGACTTGGGCGAAGATCGCCTCATTGACGAGAGTTCCCATGTCGCTGTCTTCGCTGGCAATCACGTTGCCGCCTCGGCCATGAACTTCGAGTGCGATGTCGCCGTTGTCTCCGCGGGTGAAGACGCTCAAGTAGCCGTCTTCTCCATCAGGAATCGTGATGTCGTAGTTGTTGTATCCGACAACAACGTCGGCAATGCCGACACCCAATTGCAATTCCCTTCCAACAGGGCCTTCCAGTCCGGGAATAGAAATGAAACTCGCGCCGACCCGCACCGGTCCGGGAGTGCCGATCGATCCAACTTCGATCACGTACTCACCGGCTTCGTACACTTGGATGGTGAACATTTCGTTCCAAAGCATACCGTCGGTATCGGAGTCGACCGCGTGAACTTCGTTCCCTTCGCCGTCATAGAGGGAGAGGGTGAGATCCTGACCACCTTCCTGCCCTACCGGAGGACGCGCAAAGACCGTCAGCATGCCAGGACCATCGAGATTGACAACGAACAGCATCTCGTCGTTTCTGGCGTCGGCATCCATCACCGCCCCAAGTTCCAAATCAAACTCCGCAAATGCCGGAGTGGCCACGAGCAAAGCCGCCAGCATGGCCGCCAAGAGCGGGCAGGCCCAGCACCAAGTCCAGTTAGACTTCCTGTACATCATCATTTCTCCCAAGGATTTTAGAGTGAACTCGCGGGGGATGTGTCGGCAACCCGGTCGAACCAGATCGCTTCGTATACGATACCCAACCCAAAACGGGGATCACAAGGTATCACCCAAAGAACGTGTGTTGTGCGAAGAACTTAGGAAGATCCCACCCTATTCCACGCCGAGATGCGTCTTGAACCAGCCCAGCGTCGCGGGCCACACCATGTCGACATTCTGCTGCTGACTAAAGCCATGTGCCGCCCCTTCGATCACCAGCAACTCGCTCGTGACTCCTGCCTCCTCTAATACCGGCAAGATGTTTTGACTGTGTTCGATCGGCACCAGCAGATCCTGGTCGCCGTGAATCATCAACACCGGGGCATCATCTTCGGTGACATGCAGGATCGGCGACACATCGTCTTCCAGTTCGGCATCGAACTCCAGCGGTGGATGAAGTGAAGGAATCGCCGCAATCACTTCGGGAGGGTCGGTCGTCCAGCCTCGCAGGTCAGTCGGAGGAAAAAGCGACACACCCGCCGCGATGCGGCTTGAGCCTTGCAGCACCGAATCGTCGGCATTGGGGTCGCCGTCATCGCCGGTGGTGGCGAGCATCAGTGTGAGATGCCCACCCGCGCTGCCGCCAAATACGCCGATGCGTTCGGGGTCGATGCCGTAGTCATCGGCATGCATTCGAATGAATCGCACGCATCGGCGGACATCGCCCACTGCATCGGGAACCTGAAACCGCGGCGCGCTCCCATGTCTCACGATGAAGACCGTGAAGCCTTCGTTCAGCAACGGAGTGCTGGCGGGAATCAGATTGGCCGGTTCGTTATAAGGGGAGTACCAGCCGCCGCTTTGCAGCCACATGACACTCGCACCGTTCGCCTCGGCGGGAGTGAGTACATCGAATGTCAACGCCATGCCGTCCTTGTGGCCATAAATGACATCGGCCGTGATGGCGACATCATCGGCAGCCGCGGCAGCGGTCAGGGCGAAGATGCAGCCAAGTGTCAGCAGACAGTTGCGGATCATCATGCAGGCCTCTTGGAAGGGCAGGGGAGGGGACTCGCTCGGAGCGACGATTTCGTCATGACTGGTATAGCGATCGCCCATCACGTTTCTCAAGTGCGGCGTCAGTTGTTCCCTCGCGAGAGCCGCGATATCGTGGCACCATCGTCGCCTTTCGCTCCGCGAAAGAGCGTCGGCAAGGCGATCGGGCGTTGTTCGTCAGTTAACAGATCGCTGCAGTTATGCGTCTTCCGAGATTGAAGCAAATCCAGGATTGAACACGTTTCACGACACCCACCGCACTTTCGCGGAGCGAAAGGCGACTCTGAGGACACCATGAATCTCATCACCACACTCTCCGGCTCGTTGCTCGAAGGTTTCTTTCCCGCAGGCTGGGATCTCGCGAAGATCGATGCCTGCGTTGATGACGACCCCACGACGATCGAGAAGCGCCAAAGCTGGTGGCACAAGAAATTCGAGCCTGTGCTGTGCGAATCTTACAGCGACTTCGACACGTTCATGGGGCACGAGATCGCGCTGACGATCAAACAGGCGAAAGACGCCGGCGAGAAGCTGGCGATGATTCTCCCGGTCGGCCCCATGGGCATGTATCGTTGGGCCGTCTTCTTTTTGAAGGAGTGGAACGTCTCCTGCGACCACGTCCACGGCTTCAACATGGATGAATGGAGCGACGCTCAAGGGAACACGCTGCCGTCATCGAACCCCGGTGCCTTTCAGTACGCGATGGAGCAGGCGTTCTATAACCCGCTCGGCAAGCTGACCGTTCCCAAGAAGCAGCGCAACTTTGCACTCAAGAAAGTGCTGCCGACGTATGGCGACCGCATCGGCGAGTTGAGAGCGGCAGGTGCGAAGCTCGTCGTTGTGTTCGGCATCGGGCGCGTGTGTCACATCGCGTTCTGGGAACCGCAGTTCGCGGGTGAGTATGCATCTCTCAAGGAGTGGAAGGCCCAAACGCATCGCATCGGTGCGAAGCTCCATCCATTGACGATCGAACAGAACGCCATCACCAGTTTCAAGAGCCGCACGACGCTGGTCCCCGCATACGCCAACACGATCGGACCCGGCCTCTTCCTCGGAGCCGACAAGATCATCGGCGGCGCGGATGGCACACTCGGTCGCGGCATGGCGTGGCAGGGTCTCAGCCTGTGGATGACGCTCCGTCATGAACCAACCCCCTGGATCCCCTCCAGCTACATGCCCACCCAGCCCGGCCGACTTTTCTATCTTCGAGAACTCGCCGGCCCACTGCAGGCCGAATGCAATTGAGACCGTAGCGGCGGCTTCCAGCCGCCGCGTGTAAAACTTGGAATGGGAGACAATCTAATGAACACAATTCTTCGCGTTCTCCTTTCGAGTGTCGTTTCGCTGTTGATGGTGCATGGCACGTACGGCGACGACTCACTACTCATCCACGAAAATCCGTCCGTCAGGGCGGGCTTTCGGACCTCAGACGCCGAGTTCACGCCGGACGGCGATTTTCTTTTGGTGGCCGGCGTTTGGATGGGGAGATATTGCCAGCCTGAATTGAGAGTCTGAGCCTCGAAAGCAGGCATTCGTCGCTGACACCGTTTGATGAAGTTGGTCACGATCACGAATCGATGTCGCGCCTGATGGGGAGACACTCTTGATTGCTATAACTCCGTTCGTCAGAAACGTTGGGAACGGGTGCAGCGTCGGACTCTATCGATGGGAGCATGGAGTGCTGCGGCGAAACCGACTCCAGTCCTTGCTGGCTCCGATCAGGCAACTGGCATTGGCAGGTGCCGGATCCTTTGTTCACGGACGAGCGATATTTTCGTCCGACGCATCGCTAGTTGCAGTTGCCCGACACGAAAATGCGATGCCAACGACACGCACTGTTATTGGGGTCATGGAATCGTCTGGCACCGTCGTCAATCTGCTCGAACCTACTGAATTGGTCAGGGGAATGGCATTCCTCACCGACAATGAGACGATTGCGGTTCCCACTGACCGATGTCGATTCCAGCAATCGGACACACACAGAGGAGATTGATTTGACCCTTTGGAATTCTCAGAGCGGGGACCAAGTCGCTCGGAACCGTCACCGATACTGCCCTCGACCGTCCGATAGTTTGTACGGCTCGAACTTCGATCTATCCAGTGTTGCAGTTTCTGCTGATGGAGCCTTTCTGGCTACTGATGGCCCTGACTGTGCGGTACAGATCCCGGCCGATCCCCTGGAGCCCGCAATCGAACTCCAGGGTTTCACGGAAGGGCTGTCCTGCACCAGTTTCATCCCCAATTGAATATCCTCGTGGCGGCCTCTCAAGCCGAAGGCGGAGTGGGAATTTGGGATCTGGAGTCGGGTGAACTCCTTTGAGCGTTGACAAAGCAAGTGCCGAAGGTCACGCGAGAATCCGAACGGTCGACTTCTCACCAAACGGCGAATGGCTCGTCACCAGCGGTTCCGAAGATGGTCCAGCCGCGATGCGGTTCGGCTCTGGAACGTCGCGGAATTGCTCGACGGCACTGACGGCGATCAGTAGCGGCACTTCCAACTTCAAGAACTTGCGAGGGTGTGGCAGGCCGAATGCAATTGAGGTGTCTATAGTCTCGTGGAGCGGAGGGGGTAGTCGGCCCCCCGCGCAAGCAAGGGGGCCGTGTGACTGTGTTTTCGAAAACATGTGCGAGGCTTGCGGCAGCAGACATCCGCCGATGACTTTTGGTGTCGTGTCTTCTACCTGAAGTTTCGCCGATACTCATTCCACCATGATCGTCACGTCTCCCTTGCCTGCGCTGGCGGGCTGGTGTGCGGTCTTTCATCCACGGAGTATCGACGTGAACATCCTCATCTCTGGTTCCAGCGGGTTGGTCGGCAGTCGGATCATTCAAACGCTGACTGCCTACGGGCATGTGGCCATTCCGCTGGTTCGACGGCAACCGACGGATGGCACTCAGCGATTCTGGAACCCTGATGAAGGCGTACTCGATCCCCAGGTCTTCGACGGCATCGATGGTGTCATTCACCTTGGGGGCGTCAACATCGCCGAACGTCGCTGGTCAGAGAAGCAGAAGCAGCGCATTCGCGACAGCCGGGTTGACAGCACGACATTGCTGGCGAAGACGATGGCGGCTCTCGATCGTAAGCCGAGCGTGTTCGTGTGTGCGTCGGCGATTGGTTATTACGGAGATCGAGGAGATGAAGAACTGACCGAGCAGTCGCCGGCAGGGGAGGGGTATCTGCCGGAAGTCTGCGATGCCTGGGAACGCTCGACACTACCCGCCGTTGAAGCCGGCATTCGCGTCGTCAACATAAGGTCCGGCATGGTCCTTGCCCGTGAAGACGGAGCGCTCGCCAAGATGCTGCTCCCGTTCAAACTCGGGGCAGGGGGAGTGATGGGAAGCGGCAACCAGTTCTGGAGCTGGATTTCGATCGAAGACGCCGCTCGTGCTTATGAGTTCGCCGTGACGTGCGAAGAACTCCGCGGTCCCGTCAACGGAGTGAGTCCCGATCCGGTGACGAATCGCACATTCACGAAGTGTCTGGGAAAGGTGATCCATCGACCGACCATCATCCCCATGCCGGCCTTCGCAGCGAGGCTCGCCTTCGGAGAACTCGCCGACGGTCTGATGCTCGCCAGCGCGAACGTCATCCCCACGAAATTGCAGGCCGCCGGATTCGAATATCGGCACCCCACAATCAATGCTGCCCTGGCGGATATACTGGGATCGTGACGCTTCGCCAGGCGCGCGGGACGTGAACTTGTTACGCTGGTCGTCCAAAGTCCATCCAATGACCAATGACCATCGTTTCACCACATGGAACCCGCACACGTCCTGTTGACCCGCGCCCAGTTGCTGATGCAGCATCGCCAGTTCCCCAAGGCGGAGGAACAACTGCGAAGCCTGCTCAGCACTTACTCCGACAACGCCCGTGCCCATGCGTTGCTGGCGATCTGTCTCGTCGAACGGAAAGAATTGAGTGACGCCGAAAACGAGGCGAACCAGGCAATTCATCATGCTCCGGACGAGGCGTTCGGCTTCTTCGCGAAATCGATTGTCTCGCATCAGAAGAAGGATCTCGCTCAGGCCAAGACCGCCATTGTCGAGGCGATTCGGCTTCAGCCGTGGGAGTCGATCTACTTCGCGCGACTGGCCGCCATCGAGCACGATGCCTATCAATGGCAGGCGTCGCTCGCAGCAGCCGAGCAGGGGTTGGCCTGCGACCCCGACGATGTCGAATGCACCAACTTGCGGGCCATCGCACTGGTGCGACTGGGACGCAAGGAAGAAGCAGGCCGTACGATCGCGGCTGCCCTCGCGAAGGCTCCCGACAATGCCACGACGCATGCGAACCAGGGATGGACATTGCTGCAACAGGGGGATGCGAAGCAGGCAATGCATCACTTTCGCGAGTCGCTGCGCCTGCAACCCAACAACGAATGGGCCAGACGCGGAATCATCGAAGCGATGAAAGCCAGGTTCTTCGTCTATCGCTGGCTCTTGCAGTTCTTTTTGTGGATGACGCGATTCAGTCCGCGAACTCAGTTGATCCTCATCCTCGCGCTCGTGTTCGGCCAGCAGATTGTGGCCGAGATTTGCGGAGCGATCCCGTTGCTCGCTCCGCTGCAGATACCCATTCTTGTCATCTACGGACTCTTCGCGTGGATGACGTGGATCGCCCCGAGTCTGTTCAATCTCGTTTTATTCTTAAGTCCCTTTGGCAGACTCGTGCTCAACCGCGACGAGAAACTGAGTGCGATCCTCGTCGGTAGTTGCATCCTCGCGGGACTAACTGTTGGCGGCGTCGGGCATCTGCTGCTCCCCAATTGGCCGTCCGGCTTTTGGGTGACGGGGCTGCTCTGCCTGGGTTTGGCCATTCCCGTCTCCACGATCGTGCGTCTGCACGGCTGGCCACGCATCGCGATGTCGCTGTACTCGTTGGGACTCGCAGGGGTGATCGCGATGACGGGGGCTCACTGGGTGTCGGCAGCAACGTATGCCGACAAGATTGTTGCTGACCTTGATGAGGATGATGAGATCGATCCACTGCAGCAGGCGGAACTTGACCAGCGAGGCTCTGAGTTCGGCCGCTTTCTGAACTACGGCATCAACGGCATCGTGATCTCCACCTGGCTCGGCATTGGCCTGGCATCGGTCTCACGAGGCCGACACTAGCCCGTCACGCCAGCTCACGCGTCGGGTTCCCATCTCGTCGATGAGTCTCTAGGAGTGGATTTCGGCATTTCGTTGGACGCCCAGCCGGAGAGCCTCCGGCCGTAGAGTTCGCAGGCGAGCTAATCGACCTTCACTCCGGTCCCCTCGCCCCCGCATTCGATTTTCGATTGTGAGTGAGCGTGATCGCGGGGGAGAGGGTTAGGGTGAGGGGCTAACGTCAGACGTTGCAACGGTGACCTCGGGACCGCGCGCGATGACGCCGCGTTCTATGCCCCTCACCCCGGCCCTCTCCCCCACAGTGCGGCGGCGATTGTGTTGCAAAGATTTTCAGTGGGGGAGAGGGAAAAGTTTTGTTGCGCCGCTGGGAATTGCTGCGGGCGCAACTGCGCGCCTTAGGGTAGACGGACCGTGAACACGGACGAATCTTCGTGCGCGCGGGCCGGCAGCCGGAGAGCAAGAGTACGAGCAAGAGTATCGCAAGAGTATCACGAAGTGCGTGTCTCTACTCGTACTCTTGTACTCTTGGACGCTTCCAAAACGGCAGGACTTCAACAATGAGATGGAATGGACATGTCGAGAGCCAGGACGACCGCAACCGGCATGCGCAACTCATTCGGCTGTCCGATTGGGAATTTCGCGGATTGCTCCGATTGCTGTGTTATCGGGGCGACGGCTTTCTCCACCAGTCCAGAGGTCACTGGATTCAGATGCCTGTCGTCCACTCTCAATTGAAAACTCGCACGCAACACTCGACACTTCGGCTGCATCCACATCACTCAACCCCAACAACGCAATTCCATGATTCGCTACGCTATTATCGGTGCCGGTGCGGTTTCCGACTATCACCATGTCCCGGGGATCAACCTCGACCCGCGCGCCGAAGTCGTGGCCGTGTGCGACCCCAACGAAGCGCTGCTCCAGCAGCGCAAGAAGGACTGGGGGATCACGAAGCTCACGACCGACTACAACGAGATCGCGAATGATCCCGATGTCGATGCCGTCATCATCGCGACTCCGAACGATACGCATCGTCCGATCGCCCTCGCCTGCATCGCCGGCGGCAAGCATGTGATGTGCGAGAAGCCCTTGGGCCTCAACCGCACCGAGTCTGCCGAGATGTATCAGGCGGCTCGCGACAAGGGGGTCAAACATATGACGGCCTTCACCTATCGCTTCGCACCATCGATGCGTTACCTCCGGCACCTTGTTCACAACGGCGACCTCGGAGTGCCGAGGCACTTTCGTTCGCAGCGCTTCCTCGATCTGCCGGAGACAAGTTGGGGCTGGCGGCAGTACAAGGCCCGCGCGGGGGCGGGTGATCTGTTTGACATGACGATTCATCGCATCGACTTCGCGATGGACCTGCTCGGCCCCTTGAAGAGCGTGTGCGGCGCGGTGGCACAGTTCACGCCGCGCGACAAGACGGTCGACGGCACCCCTTGTCCTCCCTCGGAAGTCGATGACTGGTCGGCCCTGATCGGCCAGTTCGAGAACGGAGCCGTCGGCGTCTGGGAAGGCAGCACCGTGATGAAGGGCCACTACAACGACGGCTTCGGCTGGGAGTGGGCCGAGATCAACGGCTCCGAAGGGTCGGCCGTCTATCGGCTGACCGAACCGAACACGATCCTCATGGGCAAGCACGGCCAGAGTCTGCAAACGGTCCCCGTGCCGCGAGAGTTTCTCGTGGCGAAGGGAAGCCCGCGCAATCCCGACGAAGGCGTTCCGAGCACCGTCTTCCGTTACGACCTCGTGTGGGAACTGACCTCCGCCATCACCGAAGACCGCCCGGCCCTCCCCGGCTTCGACACCGGTGCGCAAAGCCAAGCGGTGGCCGATGCGGTACTCGATTCGTATGAGAGGAAGACTTGGATCGAGTTGGATCTGGATGTGGAGTGACGCCGAATGCACGATCAACAGCAGCGACCGTTTTCGATCCGTATCTTCATTCCCGATGGTGATCCCGATGGATTGCGTCTCGTCGAGAGATCGAATTGGACCGGAGTCGGCGTTGTCTTCAAGCGCACCAACTACAAACAGGTTGTGACACGACCTGAGTTTGAGCGGAATGGCGTGTATGTGCTGGTTGGCACATCTGACGATAGTGCGCTGCCGATGATCTACGTTGGCGAAGGCGATCCGGTCAAGGACCGATTGAATCAGCACTATAGTAAGAAGGACTTCTGGGACTGGGCGGTCTTCTTTGTCACGAAGGACTCCAGTCTCAACAAGGCTCATGTGAAGCATTTGGAGTCACGCCTGCTCGAACTGGCGATCGCAGCAAAGCAATGCAAGCTCGACAATACCGGTTCGTCTCTCCCACCAACCCTTTCCGAGGCTGAGACCGCGGATGTCGAGAGCTTTCTGCTCGACATGCTGAGTATCTTTCCGCTGTTGGGGTTGAGTATTTTCGAGCGAACCGTGACATCTCGAAAGCAAGAACGCGAGCAACTGTTCCTCGAGGCGAAAGGAGTCAAAGCAACTGGCTATGAAGATCCTAAAGGATTCGTCGTCATGGCAGGATCACAAGTTGTTAAGGCCGAGGTTCCGACGCTCCAGAACTTCATGTCAAGTCTCAGAAAGGATTTAAAGGAGCAAGAAGTAATCGTCGAAGATGGCGCGAACCTCGTCTTCACTCAAGACCAAGTCTTTGGTTCACCGTCGACGGCGGCCGGCGTAGTCCTTGGTCGATCCCAAAATGGACGGGTCGTATGGAAAACAAAGCAAGGAAAGACTCTAAAGGAAATCCAGGAAGCAGTCAGTGCGTCGGCCAACGATAACGAGTAGAACTCGTCCGATTGTCTCTCCTCATCACTAGGGATATAGTCGAACGCAACGCGTTTCGATCTCCCTCTGCAGGTTGTCTTTGTGAATTCCCGGAATCTGATGATTGTCGGAGTCCTGTTGGTGACGGCGGGCGCGATTGCGTTCGAGGTCATCCGGCTGAGCCGTCAGCAACCGCAGAATCTCGATGATGACGGAGGTTCTGGACCGGTCATCGAGAACTGCCTGAAGGACGATCCCCCTGTTGTCAGCGGTCCCCCCGGTTTTGTCGACATCACAGATGAAGTCGGTCTCGACTTCGTTCACACGGTCGGTCCGCTTGGGACGTACTACATGCCCGAATCGATCGGTGCTGGCGGCGCGTTCTTCGACTACGACGGCGACGGGATTCTCGATGTGTATCTGCTCAACTGCGGACGCTCGCCCGAAGCGGTCGGCGACTTCGCACCAGGAACGCGGCTTGAGAATCGACTCTTTCGTGGCACTGCGGCGGGCGTCTTTGAAGACGTCACTGCAGAATCCGGATTGGGAGATCTGGGATATGCCGCCGGTTGTGCGATCGGCGACATCGACAACGACGGCCATCCCGATGTTTACATCACCAATTACGGACCCGATTGCTGTTATCACAACAACGGCAACGGAACGTTCAGTGACGTTTCCGCATCGACCGGACTGAATAACCCCGATTGGGGCACGTGCGCTGCCTTCTTCGATTACGACCGAGACGGCTGGCTCGACCTCGTCGTCGTGAACTACACCGCCGACCCGGTCTACGGTCATTCTGTCGGATGCGGCACGTATCAAGGCACGGTGAGCTATTGCGGACCGCACAAGTTCAAGCCGACCATCGACCGCCTCTATCACAACGATGGACCGCAGCCTGATGCTGACGGCGCCATGAGCGTTCGGTTTTCCGACGTCACCAGGGATTCGGGACTCGACTCCGCCGATACATTCGGGTTCGGCGTGGCCTGCGCGGACTTCACGCGAGATGGCTGGCCCGACATGTTCATCGCGAACGACGGTGCGCCCAATCGGCTCTGGGTGAACCAGCGGGATGGAACGTTTCGTGAAGAGGGACTCGTCCGTGGGGCGGCGTACAACGCGATCGGAGTCGCGGAGGCGGGCATGGGCGTCGCAATGGGAGACGTGAATCAAGATGGAGCGATCGACTTGGCGGTCACGCACCTGACCAACGAAAAGACGACTCTGTACCTCAGTGTCGATGGCGACTCGTTTACCGACATGTCGACACAAGTGGGGATCGAGGCTCCGACGCAGAGACATACCGGCTGGGGGACGGCGCTCATCGATCTCAATCACGACGGGTACCTCGATTTGCCTCAGGTGAATGGCCTGGTGATTCCGTGTCACTCGGGGTTTCCTTTCCATGGAGAAGACGCCTACATGGTCCGTCATGATCAGATCGACGACGCCGACGCTTATTGGAAAGAGTATATCGATCTCAACGTTCTGCTCATGGGGAAAGAGGATGGTCAGTTCGTCGATGCCAGCGAGACCGCCGGTGATTTTCGGATGGCGGTCGGCTCCGCGCGGGCGTTGCTGCATGCCGACGTCGACAGCGACGGAGACCTCGATGTCCTTGTGACGAATTGCGGCAGCCAGGCGCGGCTCTATCGCAACGACTTCGCCAAGCAGGGTCACTGGCTGCTGGTCGAGACCTACGATCCTGCGAACAACCGCGACGCCTATGGCGCGGAGATTCAAGTCGTCTGCGGAGACCGGCGTTTTCATGCGATCTGCCAACCCTCATCGAGCTATCTGGCCAGCCACGATCCACGTGTGCATTTTGGATTGGGCGATTCGATGACCTGCGATGAGATCATCGTGCGTTGGCCCGATGGAGATCCCGAGACCGTTTTCGAGAGGTTCCCTGGAGGTCCAGTTGATCGCCGCATCACCCTGCGTCGTGGCGAGGGCCGTGCTATCGAGGAAAGCGAGGCCCATGACCGTTCTGTGGAGTAAGTACTTCGATTCCAGCGACATCGCCCTCATGCTTGCAGCGGCAGTCGGCGTCATCGTCTGCCTGCTGCCAGGCTTGGCGATCTATTACGGTGCTCGAGGCGGAACGCGTTCTCACGCTTTGTTCCTGCAGCGCTGGATAGAGGTTCCCATCGTGCTGAGTCTGGCTTGGGGACTGTGGATCTACAGTCTCGCGTTCGCTCCGTCGTGGGGAACGCTTCCCGAAACAACAGAGACCGCCCGGGTCTTCTCGGACCTGAATGAAATGGCAGCGGCCGCCCATTCACCCGAAGCAACGGAAGCCTTTGTCCCTTTTTCGAAGGTCGGAACCGGAGGCGTGATCGGAGGGACCGAGTTCGTCGGCCTCAATTCATTACTCCCCATGGGAGATGACCGAGAACCGAATTATCCAATCCACCGGCCGGCATGGGAAATACCCCACGCGGTGCTGATGGTGTTTCAGATGAGCCTCTTCCTGGCAGCTACGATTCCATTGGCATTGGTGCTGTGCCATCGGCTGCCATGGGGGGTGGTCCTCCTCACAGTCCTCCTGTGGGGCACGTTCGTCTATGCGCCACTGGTGCATGCCATCTGGGGATCAGGCTGGCTCCAAATGCGGGGAGCGATCGACTCGGCCGGTGGCATGCTGCAGATCACCATTGGGTTTTCGGCACTCGCGTGTGTGTTCTCTCTTCAGCCGATGCGTCGCGATGATGACGTTGAGACTCCGGCGACGATGTCGGCATTCGCGTCAAGCTTGGGATTGCCGTTGCTCTGGGGAGGGATGCTGCTCGCGCAATTGGGATGCGCTTACACAGCCGGACCGTTGGTGACGACGTACTTGCTGAACGGCTGCATGGCGGCATCAGCGGGGGGCGTCAGTTGGATGATCATGTCGTATGTATTGAATTCGCCGGCACTCAAAGAGCGTCCCGGTGCGGGCGTCATTGCAGGACTGGCATCGATCGCCGGAGGCTGCGGGTACGTCGCGGTAACGTCGGCCCTCATTATCGGCATGACGGGCGGAGTGGTGACGGCAACCGTCGTTGCCCTGATGACTCGTAAGAGTTCGGGCGACGACGCCAGACACATCTTCCTGTTGCACGGCATTCCCGGCGCGTTGGGCCTGCTCCTGACGGGCGTTTTCTTGAAGAGCATAACGCTCGATGTTGGATCGAACGCCCGTGTCGTGCATGGACTGATCGCCGGCGACGCCCGACAACTCGGATGGCAAGCCCTGGCTCTTGCCTTCGGGGTCGCATGGTCGTTCGGAGGAACGTGGACACTGCTGCAAATCGCAAGACTGGGGCTGCGATTCGCTCCTCGCGAAATTCAAAGCACCGCCGCTGTGGCAGCGGAATAATTGAGGGGGGACAAAAAAACGGCGACTCGCGCCGTCTACAGGTGCGGGCCAGCTACCTGCCGACAAATCACGAGCCGCCAGCGGTATCATTATCAATCACGCGACCGTTTTCCAGCAGGCCGCCTTTGTGACTCTCATTTTCTGAGGCACCCTTCAGCCGACAGGGTGAAATGCCCCCCGGTGAGTGGGGAAAAGCGTAGGCGACGTGGCAGTCTTTGCCTCCATCGAAATTGCCCGGCAAGGATTTGAACCTTGACTAAATGATCCAGAATCATTCGTGCTACCGTTACACCACCAGGCAAGTGGTATGAGGATTCTATGTCTCTTGGGCGAGGATGCCAAGCCGCAAGTTTCAAATCTCCCGGCCCCCTACATAGGGGCGTTACTCGCGACTCACTCGCAACAACACTTGCTCTTCATCAATCTCGAACGCGAGTCCCGCAGGCTCGCAGAGTTCTTCCATCAGATCCTCGATACTCGCCTCGCGGAGTTGCAGGGAGATCTTGAGAGAGAGGTCCGCGCCGGCGGCCACGAGCTGATCGGCGTCGAAATCAATCGGCACACCCTGATCGACCAGAGCCTGGATCACGCCTCCCACCGGTTGGTTGACGACCGTCAACGTGAATGTCCGTCGCGCCAATGGCACCATTGGTGTGGGAGTGAGCTCTCGTGGCAGCCGGATGCCGACGATTTCTTCGATGCGTTCGTGTTCTTCGATACGCGCGACGGCTGCCAGCAATTGACCTCGCACTTCGATCGGAAGTTCTGGAAACTCCGTGACTACAGCGAACTCGGCGACATCGATCGTCATGCCACGCGGCCGATGAATTCGTTCGACAGCCACATCGGCAGGGTAGGGGACCAGTCGTATCGCAGTGGCGTCGGCGTTCCATTCAAAAGTCAGGTCGACCTGCATCAGCACGGTCGACAAACTCTCAACGGCATTCGCATTGGCAATCGCTGCGCCGGCCCACAGGTCGTGTGGGATCATTTCGGGGTTCTCGATTCGCAATCCGCAGGCATCGGCGATCGATTTTACCAGTTCACTCGGTTGATCGAGGTCATTCCAATGAAGTGCATCACGCCGACGGAGTCGCGACTGCCGGGGAGAATCGAGGCCGACAAGTTCATTCAGTTCATCAAGCCTGAGGGCGATGATGGTTCGCAGGTTTCGGAGCGAGTCAAGTGGGCCGACGATAATCGTGTCGCCGACGATCGAAATCGATGATCCCACATCGTCAGCAAGCCAGTCGATGGCTCGGTCCAGCGGCAGTTCGACCCACGAGATGTCCCGCATCTGCTGAGGGTCGACGCGGCAATCGAGTACGATCGCGACGTGACGTTGTTCGGAGACGCGACGCAGAAACTCCCTCACCTCGGTGCGGGGAACCGTGGCACTGATCGGTTGCGTGATCGCCAGGTCGAAGCGGGCTTCCGTCAACAAGTCGTCCGCAGAGGCGTTTCGTATTGCGATCAATGTGAGGCATGCGAATAACAGTGTCCGACTTCCCCCGTCTCCTCCGCGAACTCCGCGCCTCTGCGTGCGTTCACTGCGGAGAAGCTTCACGCAGAGGCGCGGAGTTCGCGGAGGAGAGTGGTCGGGAGCGTGCATGGGAAATCGAATCAAAGCGAGGCTGGCAGTCCGCTGTGGATTGAAGGGTGAAGGAGTTCGACCTGCAGTTCTTCTCGAATCTTCGTATTGCGGCAGCGTTTGTTCAATCCCTGAGTGCGGCCATTGGAGACTGGCTGTGTGGAGAACTCGCTGCTGCCGACATCGGAGTCGCACTCAAAGCAGGGTAGGGGGGTGTTCTTCAGCCTGGCGACTTCGCTGTAGAACTCTCGACGAGCGAGTGGTTGATCGTCGGCGACGAGATACAACTCGTCCGGCCGTTCGACCCAAGCGACCCGCTCGGCGATCTGAACGATGTCGTCCACGTGAATGAGATTGAGCCAGGAGTCTCCCGTTCCAGGAATGAGGGCGCGTTCGCGCAATTGATCGACACGCGCGATGAGCCGACCAGGGCCGTAGATGCCTGCCAGCCTGAGGATCGTCGCGGTCGATTGGTGAGACGCGACACGCATGTTGAAGTCGCTCACAAGCCGTTCGGCTTCGAGTGCAAGCTGGCCGGCCTCGGTCGTCGGTTCGCAAGGAGTGAGTTCGTCGACCCACGATCCATCAGACGTGCCATAGACGCTTGCCGTCGAGAGATGGATGAACTTGCGTGCCTTTCTCGCCGCGACATCGAGAACATTACGAAGTCCGTCGACAGTCACCGCACGGCGGGGCAGGGGAGAAGAGCGATCATAAGCGACCGCATGCAACCAGACATCTGTCTCAGGCAATGCCTGCAGCGAATCGGGATCAGCGACATCGGCCACGATCGGCGTGATGCCGATGCTCTGAAATTCATTTGCGCGCTCGTTCGATCGTGTGACGGCAGAGACAAGATCTCCGCGAGCCAAGATGGACCTGGCAACACGCGAGCCGACGTATCCGCAGCCGATGATGAGCCAGTGCTTTTCCATCACTGTCAGTTTCACACGCGACGACGACATCGTCCCAATAAAAACAGTCGCCCGCCGATTGGCGGGCGACTGCGGGATTCGACATTCAGATCCATCGACAAGGTGTCGAATGACTCAGTTGAGAATGGTGGCGGTTTGCTCGACGACGCCGGCGACGGCTTCTTCGGTGATCTCGCCGTTCTCGAGAGTCGAGTTGACGGTGAGGGCTCCATCGACCCACATCATCACGGTCACGTCGGCCTCAGCCTGGATGAGGTAGTTCTCCGGGCCAGCGGTGCCGTCGAACGTTGTGAGCGGGGTGTGCTCGATGTTGTACTCTTCCTGCAAGCCGCGGAGTGACTCGGTTGCGGCTTCGGGATCGTCGGTGAGGAGCACGACGAAGGCATGCATGCCCTTCTCGCCGTTCGCACCGACGGTCTGGTCGATGTTCTGGATGAGTTGACCGAGTTCTTCGTTCACTTCGCGAGCAAAGATGCTCACAACCGGAGCATCGCCGTAACGGCAACGGTAGCACAATTTCTCGCCGGCAGCAGGACCGGTCACATCGCTGACGTAGAAGGCACCCACGTTGGTGCCGACGGCCAGACACTCAGCATCCTCTGCTTGGGCCACATAGGCGGCACCAACAACGACCATCACCAACAGCATTGCAACATACCTCATTGAGAACTCTCCTTGAAAGTGTGGGTTTCGCTTTCGACCAAACGCGAGCGGCCAAGGCACGACGATTCTAACGTGGTCGCACCACGCCGGAAAGTACGATAGTTTACAAAACTGGATTGTTAGTCTTTCAAAAACTTCGACGAATTTCGCGGCCCCGATCCGCCGCAGAGGGGTTGCCGGATGGGTTCGGTGCGGTTTGAAGAGGTGAGAACCGCGAAGCTGAGGAGTGGGGCATCGAGCCGTTCTCGATTTCCGTTCGAGCTTTCGATTTCGACTCCACGGCCCGCTGGCACGTCTCCGTTTCAGTGAATTCCGGTCCCAAACGTGTTTCCTCATGCCGCTTGGTCCCGATTTGGTTATAGTGGACGGAGCCGTTGCCAGGGGCGACGGTCCGACAGCAGGGTACGGGATGCAGGCTCGGAGTCAGGTCCGCGCGGCCCAACGGAAGGCTCAATCCGCCGAGGTTTAATCGTGTCAGAAGTCGAAAGCGTCGTCGACGGTTATCAGTTGCTCAACTGCATCGCGACCGGCAACGTCTCGCAGGTGTGGGAAGTGCGCCCGCCGGGGGCTTCCGAATCGCTGGCCATGAAGCTGCTGCTTCCCGAATCGCTTTCCGACAGCGCGCTCAAGGCGAATCTCAAGCACGAAGCGGCGGTTGGGAAGTCACTCGACCATCCCAATCTCATCAAGGTCTACAACCTCAAGGTCTCCAAGAAATTTGCGTACTTCACGATGGAGTACTTTCGAGCTGGGAACTTGAAGGGGATGATTCGCAATGAATGGGCGGCGGCTCAAGCCCGACTCAAGAAAACGCTGGAGTGTCTTGCGCAGGCCCTGTCGCACATGCATTCAAAAGGTTGGGTTCACAAAGACATCAAGCCCGACAATATCCTGGTCAACAAGGGTTCCGAAGTCCGGTTGATCGACTATTCGCTGGCTACCCGTGCTCAGGGAGCTCTCGCCAAGATCATCGGTGGGTCAAGGGTGATTCAGGGAACGCGAACCTACATCGCCCCCGAACTCGTGCAACGACAACCCACGACGCCATCGGTCGACATCTACAGTCTGGGAGTCACGGCCTACGAGGTTCTTACCGGGCGACCCCCATTCGTCCACAGCAACCCTCGCGACCTGCTGATGGCTCACGTCCGTCAGTTTCCCGACGTCCCTTCCAGTTACAACACCAACGTTACGCCGGAATGCGACAAACTGATCTTAAAGATGTTGGCCAAGAGACCGAAGGATCGCCATGCCAACATGGATGAATTGTTCTCCGAGGTGCGCGCGCTGCGATTCTTCAAGGTCGATCCCGAGGAAGAGTCAAAGGATCGAGCACAGAAGGCGGCGGATGCGCAATTCACTTCGTTGGACGCTCGACTCGACAGTCGTGCTGATGCGGTCCGTGTCGAGAAGGGCGTCGTGAAGGTGACCACCTCTGGTCCGGAGAAGACCGCCAAACCAAAGCCGGCAGCCAAGCCGGCTCCGAAACCTGCGGCAGCGGCGACTCCTCCCGCGCAGCAACCTGCGGCACCACAGATGCCTCAAATGCCTGGGTATCCACAGATGCCGGGCTATCCGCAACAAATGCCAGGCTACGCACCGATGCCGGGATATGCGCCGTTCCCAGGGTATCCGCCCGGTTATGGTCAGATGCCGCCGGGCTATGCGCCGATGCCGGGCTACGCGATGCCACCGCAGTCTGGACAGATGCCGCCACAGCCGGGGCAGGTTCCACAACAACAACCTCCAGCCGTGCCGCAGCCAGCCGCAGCAGGGCAGGGGGGTGAACAAGAAAAAAAGGCCACACCAGCCCCCATCCCGACGAAGCCCGCCCCGCAGAAACCATCGAAAGCCAAGGAAGACGATCTTCCGGTGATGGATGAACTGCCGGATGTGTTTTGAGAGAATGCAAAACTGAGGGTCGAAGAGCAATCTCAATTCCTCATTCTTCGTCCTCAACGAATTCGTTCGTGACTTCTCCATGGGAATGCTGGCTCCCAGCCCCGCTCCCGCGCATAATCCGGGAATGCCTGCACCGACACCCCTCCCTTTTGAACGACCTCTCCATGATCTCGAGTCGCGGCTCGAGACCCTGGAGTCGGAATCGAACCCAACCCCCGCGACCCGCGAGGCGATCCGCGCCATCCGTCTCGAACTGACGCGCATGCGGCGCGAGATCTTCGAGCATCTCACCCCCTGGGAAATGGTGATGGTCGCCAGGCATGATCAACGCCCGCAAACCCTCGACTACATCGAACTCGTGTTTGATGAATTCGTCGAACTGCACGGCGATCGCGGATTCGGCGACGATCGCGCCATGCTCACCGGGTTGGCCAAGCTCGATGACTACAAAGTGATGTTTATCGGGCAGCACAAGGGCCGAAATCTGCAGGAACGTAACCATCACAATTACGGCATGGCTCACCCGGAAGGGTATCGCAAGGCTCTTGCGAAAATGCAGGTCGCGGCCAAATTCGGGCTGCCGATCATCTGTTTCATTGATACTGCCGGAGCCTACCCTGGGATCGGAGCCGAGGAACGCGGCCAGGCGTATCAGATCGCGTACAACTTGCGCGAAATGTCGCAGGTATCGACACCGATCATTTGTGTGGTGATCGGAGAAGGGGGCTCGGGGGGCGCGCTCGGCATCGCGGTCGGGGATTACGTCGGAGTGTTGCAGTTCGCGTACTACTCAGTGATCAGTCCGGAAGGCTGTGCTGGCATTCTCTGGAAGCATCCCAAGCATGCCGACAAGGCGGCCAATGCACTGCGATTCACGAGTAAGGATCTGCTCGAATTCGGAGTAGTGGAAGAAGTGATCCCCGAGCCGTTGGGAGGGGCGCATCGAGACCATCGCGCAATGGCGGCCACGCTCAAAGGGTTTCTGCTCAATCGTCTACGGGCGTTGTCGTCGGTGCCGATCGATCAACTTCTGAATCGCCGCTACGAACGTTTCCGTAAGATCGGCGTGTTTGATGAAGAGATACTGGCAGAAGAAGTTGAGAACTGAGGATTTGAGAACTTGAAATGCAGAGAACCAAATTCTTTCAACTCCTCTGTTCTCACCTCCTCAGTTTTCCAATCTCACTCCCACCGCAACTCCTCTTTACCTCTCTTCCCGGTCCCCGCTAGACTTCGCCGCCTTCGATGATTGGGGACGGCAGGCCGGTTGTCGGTCGTTGCGCACATCGAACGGGCAGGGTAGGGGGAGTGATCTCTCCACACGCGGGTCTCAAGGAAGAGGCGACCATGTGGTTCGATCTGGTAGTGTTGGCGATTCTCGCCTTCTGTACGATTCGTGGCGCGACGAAAGGCATTATCTGGCAACTGGCCGGCATCGTCAGCGTTGTCTTGTGCTTTGCATTCGCTGAAACGATCGCAGCGGCCGTTGGACCGCACGTTAATCTCCCGGCTCCGACCAATCATTGGGTCGTGATGTTCGGCGCCTATTTGGGCTTCTCCCTGCTCTCTTTCAGCATGGCGCGCTCGGTCGACAAATGGATCGAGAAGCACGAAATGAAGGAGTACAACCAGCACCTCGGAGCGATCTTCGGTTTCGCCAAGGGAGTCGTGATCTGTCTGGTGTTGACGTTCTTTGTAGTAACAATGTCTGCCAGCGCGCGCGAGTCGCTCAAGCATTCCTACAGTGGCAAGGGGGCGGCCATCATTATGGACCGTCTCCATCCCGTCATGCCCGACAATCTGCACGATGCCCTGGCCAAGTACATCCACCAACTCGATTCGGATGAACTCGATCTGCAGCACACCCACGATCACGAACATCTCGATGGCGACGATCACGAAACCGACCTCGGTGCGTCGCAGTCCAGCCCCCCACCCGCCGGCCAACTCTCGAATTCCGGCACGCCGGGGACGTCCATCCCTTCCACTTCGATTCCGTCGAGCGGCAGTAACAGTGGAAGCTGGCTGCCACAGTTGGGAGGCGTGTTTGATGACGAAATCCGCAGGGTTGTGGCCAGCCGATTACAGGATGTTCCCGAACCGACTCGCAGCCAACTCACGAACCAGCTTGTTTCACTCGCCTCGCAGATGAGTCCCAGCGACCTGTTGAGCCTGCAACAGCAACTCAGCCAGTCAGGGAGCAACCCACAGCAGATTTCGAACATCATCAGTTCGTGGACGGCCCCGAATCCAACCACACCGACGCCCCCCGCCGTAACGACCGGGGGAGGAGAGCAGCCGGACCGCTGGCATCAGATTCTTTCGGACATCAGTGGGCTGTATGGCACTCGCCCCGAGAGCCGCCGGCTGGTCGAAGACAACATCGAACAGTCTCTCGCAGGCATTCCCGATGAAGTGAGACTGGCCGTCCTGGAAGACTGGCGAGCCGACCTCTTCTTCGAGAACGTCGACCCCGACCCGGGGACCGATAACCTGACGCTGCTCGAGGACCGGATGTATCGCCAACTGCAGTTCCACGGCGTCCGCCTCGACCAGGTTTCCGCCGAGGTCCAACGCCGCCTGCGAGGCGTGGTCGAGCGATAACCCGATGGGTGGTCGCTGGCGGCCAGAAGGGGGAAGGGGAGAGTCATCGTTTGCTTTGTGAAAGAGCACCGACTCGCGACTGGTCACCCTACTTCCCATGAACGCTGCCCCATCAATCGATCCTCTCCCTCGGAGTTGATTCAGGATCTGCGTCCGCAGCCGGCACACTTTCGCTCCTCGAAAGGTGGCCATGCCAACCCCTGTATTTCCAGGCTTTAATTAGGGGCCAGTGCAACATAACGGACATTATCGGACGTTGGGGGTAGGCAGAATCCAAGTCTAGAGAGACGCGGTCCCTCTGAAGAAAGCCCGAGCAAGGGCTTAAAAGATTTTCCCCATGGTCTACCTTGAAACTCCTTTCGGCGTTCAAGCAACGTCACCCGACTTGGGTTGAGTTTGAGGTTAGCAACGGTGCGCCGGCTCTGGTAGTAAGTCGCCTTTCGCTCCGCGAAAGTGGCGTTGGATTGAGAGTCGATCTCCTGCAATCCACCAGCACTTTGCAGAGGAGCCAGGGTTCAATTACGATCAGGCTCACGCGTCGCCCCAAGGACAATCCATCACGCCGAAGGAGTCTTCCATGCTCCGTCTCGTCACACTGGCATTCCTTTGTTCCACGCTCTGCATTGACTCCCACGCGGGTGGCATGATTCGGCGTGTTCCCGAAGTTGGCGAGTACGCCCGATATGCCATGATCCGCATCTCGGATACTGGGGGTGAAGCCGGGGCGAGAGAGTCTGTCGGTCAGTTGACTATCAAGTGTGTCGGAAGCGAAGTCGTCGATGGAAACCCATGCCGGTGGATGGAAATTGAGGCAGTTGGCTTCTCAAGCAATCAACCGAGCCGACTGATCGCGAAAGTACTTATGTCGGTGGATGTGGAGAGCCTGCAGTCATCTGAGGGCGGACTCATTCGAGGTTGGGCACGCTACCGTGATGGAACGGCACCTGTCTCCTTCGATATCGCCGATCCCGTTCCCAATGAATCTCCGGCTCGCGATGTCATTCGAATGGTAAATGGCTTCATCGAAGTTGTGTTTTATGGCGCGCCCGACGAAGCGCCCGTCGAGGCGGCAACCGCGATTGAGATCGCGGGTGAAACACGAGAGTTCACCTCGGCGTTCTCGGGAACTCGATCAACCGAATCTGAAGTCGAGGTTCGAGAAGGTGAAAGAACGATCCGGACAGCCCCTTCCCGTCGTGATACCGTTTCGACTTGGTGGCCGGACGAAGAGGTAGCGTTCGGGGTCGCGGTGAAGGCATCTCAGTCGAGGACTGTTACAATGGATGGAGATCGTATCCTCCAGGATGGCGTGGGGAGCCTCTTTCGCTATGAACTCGCCGAGTTCGGCACTGGGGCGACCTCCGATTTGCAGTATTACAACTGATCCCTCTCCTCCGTTCTCATCTCTTCTGTTCTCAACATCTCATCTTTTCAATACTACTTCCGACTATCCACCAGCAGTGTCACCGGGCCGTCGTTAACGAGCGAGACCGCCATTGTTGCCTGGAACGTGCCGGTGGCGACTTTGGCCACACCCAGGCCGCGGACTTCGGCCACGAAGCTGCGGTAGAGTGGTTCGGCCTGTTCGGGGCGGGCGGCGGTGATGAAGCTGGGACGGCGACCCTGGCGAGTGTCCCCAAAGAGCGTGAACTGGCTGACGACCAGCACGCCGCCGCCGGTGTCGAGCACCGATCGGTTCATCTTGCCGACGTCATCCTCGAAGATGCGGAGGTTCACGACTTTGTCGGCCAGATAGACGACATCCTTCTCGGCGTCATCGGTCGTGATCCCCAGCAGCACGAGCAAGCCGTGACCAATCTCGCCGACGATCTCGCCGTCGACGGATACACTGGCGGACGAAACTCGCTGAACGACGGCACGCATGATTGAGAATGGAGGAATGATGAAAGATTCGTGAGGCCATCGTAAATGAATGGTAACCCGACGCGTTAGCAAGGGCGTCGTCACGTCTCCCTTGCTCACACGTCGGGTTACGATTTGCCAATGCCTCTCACGATCTGATACCCGCGTCGTTCCAGCACTGTCACATCGTCGAAGAGCTGGCTCATTCTCGCGACGAACCAGTCGGGGGCCTTCGTGACCATTTGAGCCACGCCTCCCGGCTTCACCGCTCGATGAGCCGATCGCACGAAGATGTCGGCAATCTTGTAATGGGAGAAGTACGGAGGATTCCCCAGCACGAGATCGTACTTGTCATCGCCCGCCGTCGTGCCGTCGTGCGATAGTTCCGCCGTGACGCCCGTCAGTTCGTTGAGTTCCGCGCTCCGCAATGCACATTCGATCGCTCGCGGATTAGAATCGACACCGTGGGCGGTCACGCCGTCTGCTCTGCTGACTGCCGCGATACTCACGACGCCGGAGCCGCAGCCGAGGTCGAGAACTTTCATGCCCGGTTCGACATGCATGGCTTCCATCAGGGCGCGCGAACCGAGATCGAGACTGCGATGACTGAAGACCCCCGGTCGGCTGTAGACCTTCAGCAGTCTCCCCCCTTCCCCATCTCGAAACGCGAACTCACATGAGTAGTCGCGTTCGCGGCTTGAGCGGTCGATCCTTGATGATGAGATACCCCGACCCGCGCTTCAGCGACAGAGGTTTGACTTTCGGAGACAGATTCTCCATCTGCTCGCGCAGCCAGCGGTCTTTGTTGTTGTCGACGACGGTGATCAATGTTCCTTCGGCATCAAGTCGCAGGTAGGCCTGTTGCAGC
This sequence comes from uncultured Planctomycetaceae bacterium, assembly GCA_942492405.1. GTDB lineage: Bacteria > Planctomycetota > Planctomycetia > Planctomycetales > Planctomycetaceae > JANNSB01. The sequence goes on along the minus strand of CALOES010000012.1, from coordinate 32,310 downwards.
ATGTCCCGCGTGAGGTCGGCTTCCCCATGTTTGGAAACCGGCACGGCGGCCAACTCGAACTGCCCCTTCGGGAGATCGGCGGCACAGACGACCTCGATGTTCTTGCGATCGTGCAGCCAGGCTTTCGATTCCTCGGCGGCAAAGGCATCGAGAAAATGGACCACTCCCCTCCCCTGACAACGCTCCGCCAATGCCGCGGCCCCCTGCCCTCGTCCTGCTGATGTACACACGAACGACTTGGGTGAAAGTTTCTTCGTCGCCTCGATCAGCAGATGCTCCGCTCGCGGCATCTTCGCCGCGAATGGAAAGTGATCGTCATCAAAGTCGTCGGGCATGAGGGAGGAAGGAGCTAGGAGCGAGGAGCAAGGAGTGGGCAGCATACGGAATTCCCCTGCAACTCGCCCGTCGCTTTTTTGACGGACACCCGAGTCCCCGGTCCTCTCGAACTGGGGCCGGATGAGCGGGAGCGCGTTGAATATTCGCCCTCATCCCTCACCCCGTCCCTCTCCCACAGCGCTATTCCATTCATAACGAACTACATCGTGGGAGAGGGGGTTGGAGAGTGACTGGAAGCAATTAAAAGATGCAGCTCCCGGCTCCTTGCTCCCTGCTCCTCTCTCCCGATAGCCTACCACCGGATGAACCGCTCCGATCCGGGTGTGTCTCAACCACCACGCTCCCAAACGCCCCCGTAGCTCAAATGGATAGAGCAACGGACTTCTAATCCGTAGGTTGCAGGTTCGAGTCCTGCCGGGGGTGCTTGAGCCTTGCTGCTCATTTCGAGTGTTCCATCAGGCAGAGCGACCGCAGTGCGTGTCCACCGCGAGTGGTGCGTTGATGGCGAACAAGGCCGAAAGGTTATTCCACGAATTGACGTGGTCGAGAACCGCAAGAAGCCGGCTCCGCCAACTCTCCATTTCGCAAGTTATTGTGGTTTATTGCGTTGCGGCGGATGCTCGGGCCAGGCGCGGTTGGCCCCTCCGCTGGTGAAAATGTCAGGATCTCTGGTTCTTGCAAGATCTTACGCGAGATCTTAACCTACATCGCGGGCTGGCAGTTGTCTAAGCCAGATTCAGACGTTGTTTCTATTCTTTGTCTCATCTCACGGAGCCCATTCATGCGCGAAAGAAGGCCCAATCTGCGTCGAGCGTTTACGCTCATCGAGTTGTTGGTGGTGATCGCCATCATTGCCATTTTGATTGCCTTGCTGCTCCCCGCTGTTCAGCAGGCGCGCGAGGCGGCTCGTCGAACCCAGTGCCGAAACAACATGCACCAGCTTGGGTTGGCGATGCATAACTATCATGATTCGCAACGGCGGTTGCCTCAGTTGACGCACGGCACATGCCTGGAAAATTGCCCGAGTGCCACCGTGGGCGGCACGAGCGTGGCGGCTGTGAACAGTTGGGGACGCGAATGGGGCGGCAACAGCGTGCATACGCAGTTCCTTCCCTACATCGACATGGCCCCGCTTTACAACCAGTACAATCAAGATTGCGTCTGGCATAACGGCAACAATCGTACGCTGGCTCGTAATCGTATCGCAGCCTTTATCTGCCCGTCGGATAATGCCCCAGCAACGAATGATGGACTGAACAGCTACGGAGCCAGTACCGGTCCCCAACTCGGCTGGGAAGCAAGCCTACAGCGCTTCGACGGCTACTTTCACCGCCGTGCCTGCCGCACGATCGAAGTCCTCGACGGCACGTCGAACACGATCGCCTTCGCGGAATTCACGATCGGTGACTTCGACAACGGCATCTTCAATCTCAATCGCGGTGACTATGTGAGGGCCCAGGCATTGACTGGTGTCAACACCTATAAACCGACACGTGCCCAACTGGAGACTTATGGTCAGACATGCCTGACTGGAACCGGAAACCACATCAGCCAACGCGGGAACACATGGGCCAACCCGATGATGGGTGGGACCGGTGTCAACACGATTACGCCTCCCAACTGGGAGTATCCGAACTGTCATGAGTGCGGCGGCTGCGGTGATGGAGATGCACGCGGCGTGTGGAACTCCAAGAGCCGTCATGAAGGGGGGTCGTTCCACCTCTTCGGCGATGGTGCCGTCCGCTTCATCAACGAGAATGTCGACTTCGATCTCTACCAGGCGTTAGGCTCGGCCCAAGGCGAAGAGGCCATCACTGTTCCTTAGTCGGCTTACGTCGCTTCGAGTATGTCGCAGCCCACAGGAATCTCACCTGTGGGCTGCTTCTTCATCTGCCCCCTTTCACTCCGTCGTTTAGTTTGTCGGCTCTAGGAGACCATCGATGAATCAGCTTTGTAAAGTGTTGCTTGTCTGTGTGATTGCCTGCTTCGCCGGTTGTGGCGGAGGACTCGAAGACAATCCCGTCGCCGTGGAGCCGGTCGCTCCTCCCGTCAAGGCGATGCTGGAGTCGGTCGTGAGTTCCGGCGAACTCGGCAGCGGTTCCATGTCGATCCGTGAAGCTCTGGAGAAGATGAAGGCCGACGGGCACGCCGAAGCCGACGCACTCCTGGCGGATCTCGCGGAGATGGAAACGATGACCGACGCCGATCGAATCAAGGCCAAGGCCCAGGAGATGATCGACAGTCTGTAGCAGCGTTGCCGGTCCCCTCCCCCCTGCTCCTGAACTCGACCGCCGGCCCGGCGGTCGATGTTATTCGTGAATGTTCCAGCCGGTGTCTCAATCAGGCGGAATCCATCGGCGTCGTTTTTCGGTTCTGCGTCATTCCACGGCGAATGACGCAGCGAGAATTCCAATCGCCTCGCTGGCACTTCTGTTGGCCCTCGCTGTACTCGGCTGCTCGAACGACGATCCCCCCGTTGTCCCTTCCGCGCCGGCGACGACGGTCCCCCGCACCGCCGACGAGATGGTCGTCCGCACGTTTTGCGGCGACTGCCATGCGTTCTCCGAGCCCGACACGTATCCCCGGAACGTCTGGGCCGAGAAGGTGCAGGAAGGCTTTCATTTCTACTACGAATCGTTGCGTACCGATCTCGAGGTTCCCGACATTCAGGCGGTGACACGGTACTTCGAGGAGCGCGCTCCGGTCGCGCTTCCCATCGTTGCGTCGGATCTCGATCCCACGGAACGCTACCTGTTCGCGGAGCCGGAGCGGATCGACACCGATCCGCCATTCCCTGGGCTGGCCTCGATGGCTCGGGCGGAAATGGACGAGTCCCCTCCCCTGCTCCTCTGCGATATGCGGATCGGTACGGTCCGGAGACTCTCGCCGGCAAGCGATCACGCATCGAGCGAACTCTTGGCGCAGCTTCGAAACCCATCGCACATCGAGCCCACCGACCTCGATCGCGATGATCGTGCCGACTTCGTTGTCTGCGACTTGGGGAGCTTTCTCCCCCAGGACCATCAATTGGGCGGCGTCTACTGGCTGCGTCCTGGCGAAACTGAAGCCGACTGGGCGACGGTCCCGCTGGTCGAGGAAGTCGGCCGTGTCTGCGACGCGCGGCCGGGGGACTTCGACTTCGACGGCGACATCGATCTGATTGTCGCGGAGTTCGGCTGGCGCGCTACCGGCCGGATCCTGCTGCTCGAAAACAATCCGGAAGGGGATGGCTCGCCGCGGATGACGCCGCATGTCATCGACAATCGGCATGGCACGATCCATGTCCCGGTGACCGATCTGAACGGAGATGGTTATCTCGACTTCGTCGCCCTGATCAGTCAGGAGTTTGAAGTCGTCGAGTTTTTCGAGGGACGTGGAGATGGGACGTTCGACCGTCAAACGATCTATCAGTCGGACAACCCCGGCTTTGGTTCCAGCGGCATCCAACTCGCGGATGCCGATGGCGACGGCGACCTCGACGTGCTGATGGTTAACGGCGACAGTCTCGACACTCCCATCGCCAAACCCTATCACGGTGTGCGCTGGTTGGAGAATCGCGGCGAGTTCCCGTTTGTGGTGCATGAGATTTGCGCCATGCCCGGGGCGCATTGCATTCGTGCCGCCGACCTCGATGCCGACGGTGATCTCGACCTGGCGGTTGTCGCGATGTTGCCCGGTGATGCGCTGCGCGAATATCCGACAGGTACGTTCGATTCGGTGATCTGGCTCGAACAGCAAGCCGATGGAGAGTTCGTCGGCCACAGTCTCGAACAGGACCGCTGCACCCACGCCGCCTGCGAGCTGATCGACTGGGATGGCGACGGAGATCTGGATCTCGTCGCGGGCGAACTGCATCCGACGGCATCAGCCGATGGTCAATTGACGTTATTTCGCAATCGGGTGATTGACGAGCCGGTTGACGCTCCGTGATCAGCCGGCGCGCAGCGTCACGACGCATTGGCATCCGTGGAGGCTTCATCACTCCCCTCCCCAGCCTCGACGTCGGGTATCGCCATGCTGTCGCCCGCCATCTGTCGGTGATACGCCGCCAGACCGGCATAGTCATCGTCTTCGCGGGCGCGCTCTTCGTAGAGCGTCGCGAGCAATGCATGGGCTCGGGGGTTGTCGGGGTCGCGCACGAGGGCCGTCTTCAGCCAGTATTCGCCGGTCAGTTGTGATTCATATGTCAAGTAAAGTTCACCGATGCGCACGCGTTCTTCGACGAGTGTGGGGTCGGCCGCCACACGATCGGCCAATCCGTCGACTTCGACGAGCTCTTGCCGGGCATCGCTGACTGTTGCAAGTTCGACTGCGGCCTCGTCGACTCGACCGACACCGCGCAACGAGATGCCGTAGGCATAACGTGCGGTCAAGTCACGTGGATTGGCACGCAGGGCCTCTTCCAGAAAGGGAAGCGCCGCCTCGTGGTTACCCAGCGCGCTTTCGAGATTACCCAACTCGAAGTGCGCGGGAGCTCCCTCGTAGCGGTCTCCCACACGGCGATAGCTCAGTCGAAGCTCCTCCTCGGGAAGTTCGATCACCCCTTGCAGCACCGTTCGCGCTTCATCGACGCGGCCCAGCGTTCGCAGCGTCTTCGCTTCTGCGATGAGAGGAGCCGCGTTGTAATGCATCTCTGTACTTTGCTGAAAGTAGACGAGCGCCTCGTCGATCTTGTTTTGCTGGATCAGAACCTGGCCGAGCAGATACGCGGCGGCATGATGCTCGGGGCGTTTCTCAAGCGCCCGTCGCAACTGCTCGGCCGCCTGTTCGTGCTCGCGGGTATACATCAGCATCCGGGCGCGGTAATAGTTGGGTTGCGGATCCGCCGGGAAGGCCTCTTCCCAACCGTCGATCAGCACGCCGGCCTCGTTGAGTCTCGCCGAAACCAGACAACCATTAACGTACGCTTCGAGCAGTTCCGGGCCCTCGGCGTCCTCTGCATGCAGCAGCCAATAGTCGAGTTCGGCCTGCGTCTCGGCAATTTGACCCGACTGAGCTTGCGCCAACAGTCGTTCACGCTCGGCGCGCTCGCGCGACAGACCCTGCTCGACGGCTTCATCAAGAGAGTCGACGAACTCTGGAAGGCTACCCAGCTTGCGCTGAATGCGCGCAAGCAGGAAGTAAGATTCGGCGCTCCCGCCATCGATCCAGAGCGCCCGGCGGATGAGGGTCTCGGCTTCATCCAGACGCCCCTCGTGAATGGCCTGTTGCGCCTGATGCCGCGGCCAGATCGCCAGCGCCCCCGTCCACCAGATCGCGACCAGGCCGACCACCGCAATGCCGGCAATCAGGTGCAGCCATCGGCGTGGCCTTCTCGTGCGTGGTGCTTCAGGAGCCATCAACCGAGTCTAGCGAATTGCCTGAAACGTGTCTCATTCGACCGGCTTGCGACAAATTCGCACCCAGTTCAGACAGGTGTTGGTCGTGCTGCCCGGAGCCCCGATCTCAATCGTCAGCAAGCCGTCGGTCACATGGACTTCCACGCTGCGTTCTAGCCATTCGCCGGCCACCGTCGTTTCCGTCCGAATGACCATTGCGTCTTCGATCGTGACGTTCTGCCCCATTTGTTCGAAACCAGAATCTCCGATGCACACCGTCACCGTGTATTGCCCGGGATCGACGCGGCACTCCCAGATGTCGTGAGAGCGTGTGAAGAGAAACGTATCGCGCCATTCCTCAGCGACTTCACCGCGACATCGCTGGTTGGTACGCATGTCGCGACTCCAGCCCAGGCCGCGAACGGCATCGAAAACTTCGCCGACATCGTTGATGAAGCCTTCGACGGCTGTCGACCCCTCACCCGTGAAGTTGACGAGCCTGAGTTGTTCAACACCCTCATCGAGTGAGTCGGGATTGCCATCCTTGTCCGCAGGCAATGCCATCTCCGGCCAGTAGCTGCGACCGGCCGCAAAGGGCAATGGATCGTCGGCGTCGAGAATGCCGTCGCCATCGGCGTCTTCAGGGCCGACGCGATGGAAGGGACGATCGGGGAGATCGTGGATCGCGTGCCACAAGAGTTCCACGAGGACACCGCGTGTATTCGCGCCGAAGTGATCGAAAGTTCGAAATCGCTTTGTGATGATGGCATTGAGTTGCGCTTCAAAACACATCTCATCTGTTACAGGCGCCTCCGCATCGAACACCGGATTCCGCGGATCGAGCGACAGCGCCCCGCGAACGGCCAACTGATTGGCCGCCACAAAGGATGGATCGTCGGGTTCCAGATCGCGAAACGGCCAAAGCATCTGCGGCACCCCTGCCCCGTCGTTGTTGCACAGACCTTCATGCACCTGGCTCAAGAGTGAGCGATTCCACGGAATCTCTCGCGGCTGCACATCGTTATGAATCGCGACAGCCGCTGCCGCACCCGCGCCAGCTCCAATCGCCATGCTTTGATCGTGCAGCCTGATCGACGAACTAACGATGCTCGTGTAGCCGAGATTCTTTTGACCCCCCAGAAGTCCGTCCACCTCAATCGGCACCAGCGACCGAAGAGGAAAAGTACAGAGTCCACTGTAAGGCGGCCCCCAGGTGCGTCCCTCACGGAACGTGCATCGCCACGGTCCAGCGGTGTCACCATCGACCAGAAACTCGCGACGCGTCGGATGAAAATCATACTCGAACTGCCAGCAGGCGATGCTGTCGTGAAACATCACATTGGCATAGTTGCGGGCGTTACCTCGATATCCGGTCGTATCTTGTTGACGCAGCATGTACATCGCCTGCAGCCGAAGCGACTCGCGCACATACGGCTTGGGCGGCAACTGATCGAACGTGCCGAACTCGTCGGTCAACGCGAACCGGCGAAACGAATGCGTCTGATCGGGCATCGCATCGTGTACTTCGGTCTGCAGGTAATGCAGGAAGCCGAGTGAGTACTGTTTCGCATCGTCGAAGACAAGTTGACGCTGCTCACGAGTCATCTCGACGATATTCTTCGTTGATGACCCGATTTCCGTGGCTTCCAATGCATCTGCGAGCCGCTGTGGATAGAAATCGAGCGGATAATCGATCGCGGGAAAACACAACAGCAGCATATCGGGGTGGTCGATTTCAGCGAAGCCGTAGTGATCGACCAGCCGGCGGCTCTCGTAGAGCCAGAGTGGATCGTTCGGCCACAAATGATCACGATAATGGCGGGGATCGTAGTTTGCCGGCGTCGGGATGGGAGCCAAGTTGTCGGTCTCGTTGAGCACCATGCAGTAGGTGATCGGATTCATATCGGTCAGGGGATAGCCATCTCTCGACTCGGGTGCCAACGGCTCGTCATAGGTCGACCGCAGATCGGGTCCAAACTCGTACCCTGCCCCGCTGAGTTTGATGACATCTCCCCAATCGGAAGCATCAATCGTGATCGCAGCCAGGACCGTCAGATCAAACTCTGCGTCGACGCTCGAACGAAACACGACGCCAGTGAGATGATGAGGTTCATCACCCATCACCGCCTCAACCGGAAAGCAGTTGGAAACGATCCGCAACTGCTCTGACTCAACATACGGTTGAACCAGTTCGCGAAACGCCCGCTCGGCATCTTCGGGTCTGCACGTTGTGATGACTCGCGTGTTCCCCGGCCTGGCGACGCCGAGTGTTTCGAGATTGATGGCCTCGATGCGATCGATGACTTCCTTAAATAGCCCCGAGCGCGAGAACGGCACCGTTTGATCGTACCCATCCGGCCCGCGGTTCTCGTCGATCGCGACCAGTGCTTCGGCCGAGAACTGCCCGCCGAGCCATTCGATATCGTTGACAAGGACGATCCGCTCAACGCCCATCCGCGCCGCCTGGACTGCCGCCGCACAGCCCGACTCGGTGCCACCGACGATCAGGAGATCGACCTCGAGAGTGATGGTTTCTGCTCGGGTGAAGTGTGGTGCCCAGGCAAGTACCAACGCGAACGCCATCAAACAAAGTCCGAACTTCATGTCGCCTCATCCCTTCGCTTCTTCATCTGCTGAGAGATCCACAGACGTTGGAGAATCACAAACAGCACCATTCCGGAAAGCAGGCAATAGCCACAGAATGTCAGCCAGTCCGAGACTTCGGCGATTCTCTCGTTGAGTACGGCGATGGCATTGGCGTTGGCACGCGGATTATTTGCAGGTGCCAGATCGAGCTTTGCCGCATCAATCGAATGTGATACCCATTTCGTCGACGTAACGGCAATCACGATTGCAAAGCCAATTGCGTATGCCCCCATCACCCAGCGAGGCCAACCGCGAATGGCGCGTGTCATCGCGACCATTACTCCTGCCATCAATGGAGGGGAGGCAAGATCGAGGCTTGCGCTGTTACCCGGAAAGTTGAGATACGCCACCGTCACCATTCCAATAGCAATCGCAACACTGACTCCAACCAGCATGGCCGCCAGCGTCTCGAACGGACCAACCGTGAGTCGTCCGTAACGAGACGTCATTAAGACAAGCCGTTGTAATTCTTGCGAACAGAATGGAAGGAACACGAGCAAGACGGTTAAGAATTCGACGGCGTGTTCGAGGTTTTTGAACATGGGCCTAACGCCAAGCTGGCCGTGGAAATAGGCATGGACCAAGATCGCGAAGAGAACGTGCCGATTTGAATAAACGCAGAGATCCCCCAGCCACGAAGTGAAATTCAACAGGCTGCGATAAACCAAAGAGGACTCTCTGAGAGAGCGATCAATTCCTCGCTTTGCTTTCGAGTCTCCGGGCTTCACTTGGATCGCCCGGGCGAAATACTCAATCGCCCTTGTGGGTTGCCCTGTATCTAAGAGGCGACGTCCTTCATCGAGCAATAGCTTGCTCTCGTCAGGCGGATCTTCCATCTCCTGTCTGCCACGCTCAAGATGGTTCTCGGAAATGTCCATCGGAGTATTCCCGGTCATGAGCCAAGAGTGACGTCCAACGTATTCACATAGTCAGACATTATTGGAACCTTATCGCAAACAAATCCGTGTCACGCATCACGACTCTTAGTCGCACGGGTTGTCCTGCCAGCGAACTGAGATCGCTCCCACCTTGCCAGGTGACGGCGTGTTCGATGCGGTCGCCAAAGAATTCAGGGCAGTCGTCGAAACGGAATCCCTCGATCGGCTCCCCTCCCCTGCCCTGCAATTCGACCTGGAGTCCACCGGCCGCCGATGTGGCATAGTTGAGGTAGAGTCGGCTCCCCTCGAATGTGAACGGCTTGGTGATGAGTTCGCCGCCGGCATAGGGGGCGTTCACCGACACGAAACCATCGGGGCGCAGCGTGTAGCGCTGCATGTGATTCGTCGGATAGCCTGAATTGTGTTTGATGTAGAGCGAGAGTTCGGTTTCGCTCGTCTGCACGATGCCGCGAGCGGCGTAGTTGGCTCGGGAAGTCCAGTTTCGCAGGTCGAGACCGGGACGGATGAAGGCTTCCATGAATGTCCGCTCGAAATCATTGCCGCCACGACTTGAGGTGAGCAGAATGTCGGTGCAGTCGTCGAGGTATTGCGAAGGCGTGCCAATCTCGTCCGCCTCGGTTGCATTGACGCCGCGTCGTCCCGCCATGAACCGCGTCGGCAGTCCGATGCAGATGTGCGGGGCGCGGGAATATGGCTCCATCTGATTCGTGTAGAGATGCTCGCGCGGCTGATCGCCCACTTCGAGATCGATTGGGGGCGACCAATGAATGAAGTCCTCCGACGTCGTGCGCGCGATCCAGCGCGTCCCTTCACGAAAAACACGAAAGAAGCAGACGTACTGCTGTTCGACTTCCGACCAGAAAGCATTGTTCTGCGAATCGAACGCCCCTTCGGTGATGACGGGCTCCGACTGCAACTCATTCCAATGGATGCCATCGGGTGATGTGAAGGCGATCAATCCCGGAGCACCAGTCCCGCCCAGGGCCTTGTAGCGGTGATCGGCAGACGCATCGGGATTGGCATCAATGAACGGTGCCAGGTTGTGACAACCCCGGTGCCGAGCAAGCACGCAGTTGTTCTCACTAGTCCCCTGGACGTCGAACAATCCAAGTTTGGGTTTTGTGAAGTGAACACCATCTTCGCTTTCTGCCACGCACGTTGTTTCGGTATCGAGCGAGTGCCGCGCCTCGGGGAGGCCACGATAGTACATGCGAATCGTATCGCCATCCTGAATAACGGTTTCGTATCCGCAGTAAAGTCCCTCCCAAGGCTGATCGAAACGTAACACGACCTCCTGCGGCTGCGGCGGATGCAGCTTCAATCGAGCGCCGCTCATGTGATCGATCAGGAAGTGATCGACAAACAGCTCGCGACGAGAACCGATGGACAACTCCCCTGCCCCGCTCTCGACATCGTCGGCTTGCGAAACACGCGAGGCCAGTCCGCCTACCAAGCAGGCAGCACTTGCTATAGATGAGGAAGCGAGAAAGAATCGGCGTGTCAATGATCGTGTCATTCAGCTACCTCGACAAGTGAAACACAACTTTCAGAACTCTATATCAGCGTCTATTTGATCGTTCTCGCGATGCGGAAGCCCACGTCCCCTTCCGGATTTCCTGGCAGGTCGTCGCTACGATAAGTCCAACGGACATATTCCGGGATGTCGAGAAAACCCCCGCCGCGCATGACGCGAAAGTCTTCACCGGAGACGATGACATCTTGATAGTTCTCCGCCGCTTCACCCTCCGGAGGAAATGCCTGGCTGTGACACCACTCCCACGCGTTGCCATGCATGTCGAACATTCCCATGGCATTCGGCAGTTTCGATCCCACCGGCCACGAATGAGAGTCGGCGTTTGACAGATACCAACTGTAGCGATCGAGCAGTTCGACGGGTTCGCCGAATCCGAATTCTGTCGAGGCATAGGCACGACAGGCAAATTGCGATTCGGTGTCGGTCGGCAATCGGTATCCGGTGCGAGTGAGGTGGTCTTCGGCAATTCGCATGCCTGCGGCGTATTTCCCGTCGTCATTCGGTTCGTAACACCACTGCTCCGACGGGATGTCTTCCAACTCGTTTAACCAATTGCAATATGCGACGGCATCGTACCAGGAGACATTCGGCGCGGGGCATGAGGGATCGGGAGTGTATTGAGCGTCGTATTCATGCTCAGGCCGAGACCGTTGAAACTCGGCCAGCGTCACCTCGTGCATTCCAATCGCAAACTGGTGAAAGACTTCTCCCGCAGCCGGTTCGATGACACTCGCTTGCCGCGGAGGAGGCAGCGCAACCGGTCCTTCAAGCACCGCAAACGACTGCCCCTGGGAGTTGATAAACCAATGCCGCCCCGCGGACGGAGGCTCGTTCGCAAGATCGATATCGATATCGGCCAGCACCTCTTGTTGTTGCCAGTTGCGAAGGACAAAGGCTGCCGCCGCGTGAACACCCGGTTCCGGTGCTTCGCGGTAGAGTGTTGCGATCTGCTCCACGACTTGCTGGCGTCGCTCGCTCGACATCGCATCGAGGTCGAATTTTCCCATTGCCAGAATCAGTGCATATCGGACGGCCGCATCAGGTTCCGCGGCGATGCGCTCCGTAATTGTGTTGTGATCAGCGCCCAATCGGGCGTAGCGGTCGATCACGTAGCTGCGCAATGTCGGATCTTTGGATTGCCCAAGCAAAGGCCAGACTTCGTCGTCACCATCGAGTTCTAACAAGCAGGCCACGGCATTGCTCTGCACTTTATGGAGTGTATCGCGTTCGTCGGGTTCCGCCCCATCCGCTGGAGATTGTTCCAGCATCGATTGCATTCGATCCAGAGCCACAGATCGATGATTGCGAAGTGAACGCAACAGCGGCAGGAACTCGGCGTGATTGCCAGCTAGCAGAATCAATCCCGAAACTCGCTCGGGTTCGTCTTGCAGGTACTCAGCCAGGGCAGCCGCCGCGATGGGGCGCTGGTCGTCGCGCGCGGAGCTTCGATCCTGAAACCTCTGTTCCAGAGACGGCACCAAGTGCTGCTGAATGGGACGCAACACTTCAATCCATTCGCTGGATTCGCTCGGCGGGACAGCCACCAGGGTGCCGGCAACATCGTCGCCAAACGCCGACCAGCGCTCATTCGTTGGGTCAAAGGCTGCCAGAGCGGCGGCGGCCCTCAGCCGTTCTGCGATGCTGCCGAACTCCAGGGCATCCCAGAGCTTCTGTTCAGCCCGTGACGCGTAAGGCTGAAGAGATTGAATGGTCACCGAAATGGATTCGGCCTCCGCATTCAACAAGTACGGCAGCAGCGCATCAACTCGTGATGGATCATCCCTGATGAGCACCAGATACGCATGAAGCTGCTCCTTCGAACTCCCCTCGCCAGCGACGAGTTCCTTTAATATTGGGACAGTCCAGTGTTGGTATGCCCATGTCTCCTCGATCAGATCTGAAATGTCGGCGGTGTTGGCAGCCGACAGAGACTCAACAAGTGCCTTGGCATAGCGCGCGTTCTGGTCGTCTCTGACACGAGCCGCAACGAACATCCCGATCCATGCCGCAATCACGATCCCGAGCAAGGAGAGGCCACTGTACAGGCCGAACAATCGTCCGGCCTGGGTCATCATCTTGCGTTGCGGAGTGTTCCAGTTCTTCTGGTCGGTCAGAACTCGAAGCGATGCCCACTCCCACCAACTGGGTAACAAACGCTTCTCGGGTCTAGCGATCCACTGAGTCGAGAGTTCGATGAGTCGGAGTTCGGCCCGTCCACGACGTGTCTCTTTCTGTTTGCGAGTCAGCCATTCACGCAGAGAAGGAACAAGATAGTCGTGAGTCAGTTGGAAGTACTTCTGCCGGATATCGAGTCGCACGCGGGAATCGTGATCGCGATCGGCTCCACTCGATTCGGGGTCCGTGGGAGTAATGAGTCGCAGCTCGCTATCCAGGATTAGGATCAGTTCATCAAAGTCTTGAGAACGGTTCGCGTAGCCCGATGCTTCCATTAACTCCGCGTACGACTTCATCTCTCCCTTGATGTCAGCACCCGATGCAGGCAACAGGGCATGGAGCACGGCGCGGGCGGCTACCTGATGATATCGGTGTTGGGGCGACGCCGTGCCAGCACTGAACGTTTCTTCGATAAAAGTCTCGCCCACACCCTGCGTACCGCCAACTTCCTTGAGTGCGGCGGCAGTCCACGGTCGCCCCTTCATCATCTCGGCGAATAACGCGAGTCGCACACAAATGACTTTGCCTTCCTCGGCAAGGCCTGCGACAGCCTGCTGCAGAAACTCTTTCTGTTCCGGCGTGATATCGCGTGTATCGGGGGGCAAGGCGTCGAAGGCTCTTCCGAATGCCGCCAGAACCTTCTCTGCATGCCGCATCGGGAAAAGATCAACAGCCGCCGAGTTTTCGCCTTCCAATAGACGAATTTCCAATTCCCGCATGAAGCGCGTCACCGCCATCCAGAAGTCGTCCCGCACCAGCAACAGACACTGCACGCGGCTCCCATCGCATTGACGCAGTGCCTGCACCAGTTCGGTCGGCTCGGTCTCATGCGCGCCATGCAGCCATTGCTCGAATTGATCGAGCACGATCAAGACTTTCTTTCCAATTGGAATTCCTTGTCCGCGCCGCAGCGCGGCCAGCACTTCTGCCAATGACAAGTCGTCACCAAGCGCGGGGCATCGCTTGCGCAACCCACGCAGCAGACGCGATTCCGTCTCCTCCGGCGTGGCCTCGACATAGACCGAGATCACTTCTTGCGAGAGGCGCGGCATCAATCCGGCCTTGATCAGCGACGACTTGCCGCACCCGGAAGGACCATAGACCAGGCCCACTGAAAACGTCTCATCCGCATCGGTTTCTTCGATGCGCGTCTTCCAGAAACGTAATCCATCGGGCAGGCCGTGTCGGTCTCTCGGCCCGGGCAAGAGTTCCAGAAAGAAGTCGGCATCGTGGGCGTCGAACGCGCGCAACCCCTTGGGCACGATCTTGATCAGTTGACCAGAACTCGATGTCGTACCAGTGACTGGCGTCGCGGATGCCGAACGGATTTCGCTCGTTGAAGTCGGAGGGGGCGTGACCGAATGAGAGTCCTGCGCCGTCTGCACCGATGCACGAGGTGTCGTGTCGCTCGCAAGAAGTGACTGTTCGGCCAGGTACAGTCTCAGGTCTTCGGCCATGTCGTGGGCGGACGAATAACGTTCGCTGGCACGCTTGGCCAAAGCCTTGTGACAAATCCTTTCCAACTCTTTGGGGATCTTTTCATCGAACTGTCGAATGGGACGAGGTTCGTAGTTGATGACCTGTTCCAGAAGTTCCGTGCTCGAACTCCCACGAAACGGCGGACGGCCGACGAGCAATTCGTAAAAGACCGCCCCCAGGCTGAAGATGTCACTGCGGCCATTCACGCGGTGACCTTCCCCGCGCGCCTGTTCCGGAGACATGTAAGCTGGGGTTCCGGCCCATCGGGGACCGGTACCGACGTTTTCCTCTCTCAGTGCCAACCCGAAGTCCGCGACGTAGGGCTTGCCGTCACGCCCCATCAGAATGTTGCCGGGCTTGACGTCTCGATGCACCAATCCCAATTTATGGGCATGGTGCAGGGCTTCGGCAACCGTGGCGATCAGCTGAGCCGATTCTATCGTCGTCAAGCGATGCTGCTTAAGGTGAGACGACAGATCGGTCCCTTCGACATACTTGGTCACTACAAAGCAGGGGCAGTCGGCGGTGGAACCCACATCAAAGACGGGTACGATGTGGGTATGGTCGAGTCTTGCGACCGTGCGTGCTTCCTCGAGATACGCCTCGGCACTCATTCCCCGCGAGATCAACTCGCGATTCGGAACCTTGACGGCGACCAGGCGATCGAGCTGTTCATCATGAGCCAGATAGACCCGTCCAAAGCCTCCAGATCCCAACAGCCGTTCGATGCGATAACGATCAATCTGCCGCGGTTCTTTCCCTGGAGCAACATCGGCGCGCGGAATGACGTTTCCGTCATGGTCTTGCGTCACATCGTAGGGATCTGAGGCGGACACGAGTGAACTGCGTGTTTGGTCAGTGAATGGCTCCTAAAGTGTAATTGATCGAATCGCCGAACGCATGCCGCTGGATCATCCCAGACGCATAAAACTGATTCGCGGCAACCACTTGCAGCCATGGAACCGGGATGAGCGTGACGTTGAATGTACGCCTGCGGCTCGCCTACGCACCAATTCGATCGTACCATTCCAGGCCCCCGGGCAGGTCATCAACGGCGTACTCGATCTGCAATACACGGCGATGGCTTGGTTTCTCGCTCGCCGAGGAGGCGTGCAGTACGAGTGGCTGCATCAGCACTACACCTCCAGCCCCGACTTCACAAATGACTTCAGTGGCATTCGACTTCCATTGGTCGAGTTCAGCATCCACCCAACCGGCGCGGTGCGAACCGGGCAGAACTCTCAACGGGCCGTTGTCGGCGAAGGAATCATCGAGGTGGACTCGCACGGCCAGCATGCGCTCGAACACTGAGAATGGAGGCTGAGTATGCCAGACTCCGGCCTTTCGTGACCAGCACGAGAAGCCGGCTACATCTCGCTTCTCTTTCACCGTGATGTTGCTGTCCTGATGCCAGAACAGGCTCCAGTTGGCATCGGGATTCTTATCGAAGAGCGTGCCGCGAACGGCGAAACATTCCTCTCCAAGTACGGAAGCCGCAATCGACCGGAGTTGGCTGGAGCGTGCCAGCTCCCGAGCGGCAGGGACGACATCGAGCAGATTGCGAATTCCCCAGATGCCGCCACGCCTGCGAACCTCTTCCCACTCCCCTGCCCTGTCGATCGCGTGTCGTAACGACGCGACCATCCCCGCATCAATCACATTGGGAATTATGGCGTAACCGTCGCTAGCTAGCGTTCGCAGCCCGGTAGCCACTGATGAGTCGTCCGATGTTGCGGGTGATGCACTCATGACGTTGCTGCGGCGTAGATGGTGAACTTGAAGTGAAGACCGAAAGACGAATTGATCGAATGCGTCCAGTACCGTTATTCTGGCGGCACGGTACTCGTCGATACAACGCCTGCTCTCAAAGAATGGCGTTATGCGATCCCGTTCTTCTTTCGCGGCCACCTTTTCATTAACTCAATCACAAAGGGCTCAATCATGAAGCTCAAAATCGCGACTTTTTCACTGGCGGTTGCTCTGTTGTCATCGCTCGCATGGATTCCCCTGTCACAGGCCTTGGGCGAGGCACCAGAGACAGCGGTCGCCACCGCGACTCCCCTGCCCCTGGGCGAGACGGCTCCGATGGTGCCTCTCGTCGTCATTCGGCCGGGCGAGACGCAAGAGCTGTTGCTGACCTCTGCTTGCATGCGGATCACTCGAGGGACGGGACTGGAGGTCAATCCGCTCAATGCAGAAGAGTTCTTCAACGCCGCCGAAAGCTGTAGCGTGAACGGCGTGACGGCCACGATCGATCAACCCGATCAGGAGGGCGACTACGCCGCGATTGTCGAAGCCGGCTACAAGTCGTGCCGACTGACGGTGACGGCGTTGGAATCAGCCCAGCCAGGCATCATTGATTTGCACCTTTCAGACAATACTTGCGGCGGCAATTGTGACATGAGTGTGCGAGTGCTGGTGGTGAGTGAGGATGCAGCCATCTAATCAACTCAAGATTGCACTGATCACATGTCCGTGAACGTCGGTCAGGCGGCGGTCGAGGCCGTTGTGGCGGAACGTGAGTTGCTCGTGATCGATCCCCATCAGATGCAGGATCGTGGCGTGCAGATCGTAGCCGGTCGTTTCGTAGCCGGCGGTTTCGTAACCGAAGTCATCACTCTCTCCAAATGCCGTGCCTGAGCGAATGCCGGCCCCGGAGAGCCAACTGACGAACGTTCCTCCGTTGTGGTCGCGACCAGTCGCACCCTGAGTGAAGGGCATGCGTCCGAACTCGGTCGTCCAGACGAGCAGCGTGTCTTCCATTAATCCTCGCTGCTGCAGATCATCGAGCAACGCGGCAATCGGCTGATCGACCGTCTTGGCGATGAAAGGCAACTCGTTGGGGATGTCGGTGTGATTGTCCCAGTTCTGACTTGGCCCACCCATGCCGCTCCAGACTTGAACGAATCGCACATCGCGCTCGATCAGTCGGCGGGCGATCAGGCAGTTGCGACCGAAGGGTGCGGTCGTTTCGTCTTCGAGACCATAGGCCTGCTGTGTTGCCTGTGTCTCCAGCGAGACATCGAGTGCTTCGGGAGCGCTGGCCTGCATGCGGGCCGCGAGTTCGAACGAGGCCATGCGGGCTTCGAGATGTTGATCGATGCCGCGATTCGCGAGATGCCGTTGATTTAACTGATCCAGCAGCGACAGACCGTCGGCTTCGCTGGCTGTTGTGATGTGGTCCGCGTTGAGGGGCGGATTGAGATTGGGGATCGGCACCTCGTTGTTCGGCTTGATGACCGTTGCCGCGTTCGCAGCCGGCAGAAAACCGGCGGAGAAGTTCCCTGTGTTGTTGTACGGCAGCCCGCGATGGTCGGGAAGGACTACATAGCTGGGAAGGTTGTCGGTCAGGCTCCCCAGTCCGTAGCTCAACCAGGCCCCCATGCTCGGGAAACCGGGGTTCACGAAGCCTGTGTTCTGCAAGTAGCTCGCGGGGCCGTGGACGTTGCTCTTCGAGCGCATTGCCATCAAGAAGGCAAGGTCATCGACCTTCGTCGCCATGTGGGGGAAGACATCGCTCACCCAGCGGCCCGTCTCGCCGTATTGTTGAAACGCGAAGGGAGACTTCATCAAAGCCCCCGGCGCGCTCGTGGCAGCCGAGGCGATGCCGAAATCGACCTGCTCGCCATGCCGACGATCGAGTTCGGGCTTGTGATCGAATGTATCCATCTGACTGACGCCACCATTCATGAAGAGCTGAATGACACGCCGCACCTTCGCCGGATGATGCAGCCCCCCATTGAACTCGGGTCGCGGCAACGGCAGGTCAGCAAAAGCTTCGGTCCGGAGCAGCAAATGTGCCAACGCCAGTCCGCCGAACCCACCTCCAGACTGCGTGAGAAACGCTCGGCGATGCAGCGACTTCGAATGATTGCAGGTTGGCGGCGTGTGTTGCATGACTTCAGTCCACAAACAGAAACTCATTCGTGTTGAACAGGAACCGGCAGGCATTCGCGAGTCCATGCTGCTCGGCATATTGCGTGACGGCGTTCAGTTCCTCGGCATCGGGTTCCCGGCCGAACAGCCGTCGGTAGGCGAGAACGATCTGCCCGTTGATTGACGGTTCCTCCTGCTGCAGTGCTTCGGCCAGCAGTTCACTTTGCCGCACGACGAACTTGTCATGCAGCGTGGCAAGAGCCTGGAGAGCGGTGAGCGACACGTTGCGTTGCGGCGTCAGTTGTGACGCATCGGGGCAGTCGAGTGCTTCCATGAACGGATCCGGAATCGTGCGGAAGATGAAGCGATAGACGCTGCGTCGGTAGTTGGCGGGGTCATCGACATCGAAGTTCTGATAATCGACAACGGGCGTTACATGGATTCCCGGCGTCTGAATAAACTGCCGTTCCGATGGACCTCCCATCGTGGCATCGAGCGTGCCCGAGACGACGAGCATGGCATCGCGATACGACTCGGCATCGAGTCGCATTCGATTCATACGCCATAACAACCGGTTGTCGGCATCGATCAATAGTGCGTCGGCACGAGCGATGGACGTCTGCTGATAGACCGCGCTATTCATGATGAGACGATGGAGCGACTTGAGAGAGCCATTCTGTTCTTGAAGCGTCACGGCCAACCAGTCGAGCAACTCGGGATGCGTCGGCGACGATCCCATCTGCCCGAAGTCGTTGGGTGTGTCGACAAGTCCGCGTCCGAAATGCCATTGCCAGACACGGTTCGCGATCGAACGCCATACGAGTGGATTGCGACGATCACTCAGCCACTGGGCCAGCGCACGGCGGCGGTCTCCTTCGTTGTCGAGTGATTCTATGGTCAGTTCGCCGTCAATGTCTTCCAGACACGACAAGGCGGCGGGAGTGGCTTCCTCCCCAGGGTCGGTCACCAGTCCCCGATGGAGAACATGTATGGTGCGCGGCATCGCCACGGGCTTGAACGATCCATCGGGAGCAAACTGACTCGTCCCCGCGTAGACCAGTTGCTGAGCAGGGAGCGCGGCCAGTTCGGTTTCGATCTGACGGTTGAGATACCAAAACGCGAGTTCCGCTTGCTGCTCAGGCGAGCGTTGTCCGTTCGTCCAGACTGATGATCTCGGCAATAATGAATGGAATATCAGCCGAGTTGTGCAGTTGTTCCGCAGGTGCATCAGTGACGGAGAGCCGGAACCTGCCGATGAGGTGGCCGGCTCCGTGAGATTGATGGAGTTCAATGCGGAGTGCGAACCCTTGCCCCCCCTCCCCTGCCGCATCGACCGGGAAGACCGCAAAGTGAGGCTTGGTGACTTCGGGATAAATGCCCCAGGCACTCCCCGGATTGCGATCGACGGCGGTTGTGATTCCCCAGCCCTCCTGATTGAAATCGGCAAAGGGCGTATTCAGAACGAGTTCTAGCGCCTCTGCATCAGCGCTGTCGATCTGAAACGCATGGAACTCATTCAGATGCAGGTTGCCGTTGTCCTGTCTTCCGGGGCCTTGTTGAGGCAACGACTCATCCGTCAGCACATCGAGGCGAATCGCGGTGATGCGTTCCAGCGGCACATCGGCTTCGACGATGTAGACATCGGTTTCGGGACGCATTCCCTCGGCAAGCACCGACGCATCGTCGAGGAGTCGCAGTGTCGCTCCTTCTTGAGAAACGAAACTGTCCAACTGCAACGGTCTCCAGAGCACGGAATCGTGGGCAAGGTTGTCTTCCCAAGTAGCGATTTCCGCAGCCAGTTGGGGAGTCCACAGTGATACCGAATCGTCGGCATGCCTCTGCGCGAGCGATTGTTGTTGCGAGCGAAGCTCCAATCTGCGGACTGTCACTTGAGGATCGGAATCGTAGGGACGATTTGCCTTGTCGGTCCCCGCAAAGACGGCCTGCAGGGCGTAGTATTCGGTTTGAGCGATCGGATCGAATTTGTGATCGTGACACCGCGCGCAATGAACGCTGGTGCTGGCGAACGTCGACATCACCGTGGTGACGATGTCGTCCCGATCGAGGTATCGGCCGATCTCGCGATCGATCGAACTCTCCTGAATGTCCCGTAACGAACTTTCATCCCAAGGCCCCGACGCGAGAAAGCCGGTGGCGATAATGGCTGATGGATTGAGAGGATCAATGACATCCCCCGCCACCTGCTCCGCCACGAACTGCTGATAAGGTTTGTCGGCATTGAAGCTCTCGATGAGATAATCGCGATAGGGCCACGCATGTTCGCGTGGGCGATCCTGATCGTGACCATGCGTCTCCGCGAAATGGACTAAGTCCATCCAATGCCGTGCCCAGCGCTCGCCGTACTGAGGCGAAGCCAACATGCGATCGATGCACTTCGCCCACGCATCCGGAGATTGATCGTTGATGAATTCGTCGACTTCATCCGGCGTCGGAGGCACGCCCCTCAGATCGAACGAGGCCCGACGCAGCAACGTCAAACGATCGGCTCGCGGTGAAGGCGTGAGTCCTGCGGCATCGAGTCCTTCTGCAATGAAAGAGTCGATCGGCGTTTCGCACCACTCGTTCAACTCTGCGGAACGCGCTTCAGGGATCGACGGCATTTCGATGGTGCGATAGGCCCAATGCCTCGGCCAGTCGGCCCCCGAGGCGATCCATCGGCGAATGAGTTCAACTTGTGCCGGCGAGAGCGGCTCCCCCTCGGGAGGCATGCGGATCGATTCATCGTCGGTGGAGATGCGTTCCAGGATCGAACTCTCTGTCAGGTTGCCAGGAGTGATCGCGCCGGCATCCAGCGTCGATTGACGGTTCGTCAGATCAAGCCCCGACTCCGGTTCATCAGGCCCATGACACTTCAAGCAGCGTGCACTGATGATTGGTCGGATGTCGCGTTCGAAATCGATGGCAGAGGCCGACCTTGTCGTGGCAGCGACATCGTCTGCTGCGGACACTCCAGAAGCGCATGCGACTAACACCCACACTAGCCCGCAGCGCAAGCAAGGGAGGCGTGACGCGTTGGGATGAATCGAATTACGTCCAGCTTGCGAGAGAGAGCGGGATGCCCGATCAACAACATCAATGAAAGTCGAAGCCCGCAAAGTGCGATCTCTCTTGGGGCAGTCCAACTTCACGTCTCCCTTGCTTGCGCTGCGGGCTAATGTTGACGTGTTGAAGCCCTGGAGATTCACGCGTTTACCCTGTTGGCTTCCCATTTCGATCCAAAACGTCACACGGAATGATCCATTGATGTTTATTGGTTGAGACGCTCAAGTCAACATGTCGCGAAGTGCGGGCAGGCACAATCATGCATGAACCGCACAAGTCGTTGGCTTGTACTCCCTTCGGCAAACTACAATCGAGCCACTTATTCTCAAGCACTAGGCAAATCGTGTCCACCGGAAACGTCACCCTGATTCTCGACGCCCTCGATCGGGGGGAGCATCAGGCTGCCGAGCAGTTGTTGCCGCTGGTCTATGCCGAACTGCACCGACTGGCCGAGCAGAAGATGTCTCGCGAGGCGGCGGGGCATACGTTGCAGCCGACGGCACTGGTTCACGAGGCCTACATGCGGCTGGTCGAAAAGGGAGATGCCCGCTGCTGGGAGAATCGCGGACACTTCTATGCCGCCGCGGCAGAAGCGATGCGACGGATTCTGATCGAATCAGCCCGGCGACGGCAGAGTCAGAAGCGCGGCGGCAACGTGATGAGGTTTGAGTTTCACGAAGAGATCGGCGCCGAAGGACGTGATGAGTCGCAGTCGCTCTTGGCTCTCGATGAGGCGCTCGAGCGACTCAAGAAGCAAGATCCGCAAGCGGCTCAACTCGTGTTATTGCGATACTTCGGCGGCCTGACAATCGACGAAGCCGCCGCGTCGCTCGGCATCTCACCCCGCACGGCCAAGCGGAATTGGAGTTTTGCCCGGGCGTGGTTGCAGCGGGAGGTGGAGAAGGGGATGGAGTCGGAGTAGCGGAACTCGTGAGAGTTCCGATGAATTGCCGTCGGAGATTCAAACGAGTTGAACTCAAGAATGTCGGAAGTTTTACGATGTCCGGTCAGTGCCCCGATCGAAAAGACGGGGTAAGCCACCGCGCGATCGATGGACTTCACACCTTCGCTTGCTCGTGTTCCGTGGCTCCCAGCAGCTTGAGGTTGAGCGAACCCCCCTTGAACAACATTTCGTCGAGTGCATTATCGACGTCCTGATGATTGATTTCACCGTTCCCGTTCCGTTCAACGGCAAACTGAGCGGAGCGCCGCATCAGTTCCTTGATGAATGCCGCGCTGACGCCCTCTGTTCGGCGGACGATCTCAGCAACGAGATCGTCGCCGAGTATGGCCTTTGGTGCATAGAGAGCCACCAGTTTGCGGCGACCGACAGCGTCGGGGAGCGGAAACTCGATGGCTTGATCGACGCGCCCTGGTCGAGATGCCAATGCCATCTCTAACGCCTCTGGTCGATTGGTGGTCAGGATAAACAGAATATCCGCCTCTTCCTTCAGCCCATCCATCTCGTTGAGCAGTTTGTTGAGCAGAGCCTCTTCGCAAGGGCTGTTCATATCGGCTCGGTTCCTGGCAATCAGATCGACGTCTTCCAGGACCACGATGCTGGGTTGCAATAGCCGCGCGAGCGTCATGTATTCGCCGAGCAACGCGACTTGTTCGGCTGAGACCAGGAGAGTTGTGTGACCCTGGAGTGCTTTGGCCAAGTGGTGAATTGTATGAGTCTTTCCAGTGCCCGGCGGTCCATAGAACAATAGTCCCTTCTTCGTCGCCATTCCGAACTCGGATAACCGGGAACGGTTCTTCACAAAGTTGATGACGTTCCGTTCCAACAGGTCCAATGTCGCTTCCGGCAGGATGACCTGATCTCGCTCAACCTGCCGGAGTTTGTGAACACGAATCCCCGAAGACTCACCTGAGTACGAGTGCTCCGCCTGCTCCAGACTCAGAATCTTGCCCCGGTAACACTCGGCGTGAGAGACGGCTTTCTCCAGGCGATCGAAGAAGGTCTGAGTGAATTGCGTCCCGGCGGGCGTGTTGGGTGTGGCCACGTGGAAACACATGCTCGTGATCTCTCCATGCAGCCCAGCGGGCGAAAGCATCACGGCGAATCGGACTTGGTCTGTTTCCAACAGCCATAAGCCATTCTTCAACACCCGCAGCGGTTGTGCCTCGCCAATATCGAGTTCCTCATACTCCGGTGGAACGGATACGGCAGGGTTGTGGTTGCTCTCGATGATGCAGTCGGAGATGGTCGTGCCGCCGTGGTGGTACTCCTTGCGCACGCCGAAGAAGTGTTTGACCTTGATCCCGTCCCCAAACAGCTTGTCGATCGTGCGCTGGATGTCGGCACGCACTCGAAACGGGAACTTGCGTTCCGCCACAGAGATGTCGCTCGTGGCCACTGGGTGAAAGTGAGCCTTCAACAATGCAGCGACAGAAGGCGCGGCTGAACGATTCTCGCGGCGTAGCCAACCACGAGCGGTAATCGTCGGCGACAGCACCCCAAATGTCAGGCCTCCGCCTACGAGCAACCCGACAAAGAACCAGCCCAGGTATTCCATACCGCCCACCATTCAAAGTCGTGCAGTTCGGGAAAGTGATCTCACCAGACACGCAATAGTCTAACCGGTTCAGTCGATGATTGCGTAGCAGAGTCCCCAGTCCACTTGCTCACGATCCGTGTAGTCACTCCATGTCAGAGACAAGCAACCTAGGAGCCAAGAGCAGCGATCATGATGCTCAACGCGAGTGGAACGCTCGCGTACCATTCGGCTGGGGGCAGGTTGCCAACCTCCTCACATTCACAGTCAGGCCAACTCACAGCAACCTGACCCCAGGCACACGGCGTGGTTGCAACGGGAGGTGGAGAAAGGGATGGGATAGGCACATTTCCGGTGAGACGCCGTTACATTCTCTCCGTTTGGGAGCCATATGGATGGAATCGGCATCGGCATTCGGTTGATTGACACCTTACCGCAGTGATCCAGATCACAGTGGAGCAGTCATGCGAAAGGCATTTTGGGGCATCCTGGTCGTCATTGTCATCGGGCTGTTGCTGTATGTATCAGGAGGCAGATACGGCTGGTTTCGGACGAGTGATGCTGACGACGGACCTGGCATCATGAAGGACGTCGCGTTTCTCCCGGGTGATTCAACATTCATCTCCGCGGACACGCGGGGCAACTTCTGTATCTGGAATGTTGATTCAGGGGAGTTGATCAGATCCTTCGATCGAGGAACACATGCGAACACCCCGATTGCGGTATCGCCTGACGGGGCGATGCTCGCCTGCCAATATGGTGCCCCGGAGATATGGGATGTGGAATCTGGTGAATTGTTGATTCAGTTCAATGTGAATGACAGAACCAATTGCCTGGCGTTCTCGGAAGATGGTCGGCGGTTGTTGACAGGTGGAAACGACCACTTCGTTCATGTGTGGGCGCTCAACGGCGAAGAGCTATTGAGATTGCCGCACGAGAGTAACGTAAACGATGTGGCTGTCGTTCCAGACAGCGAGTGGGTCGTAACGGCCAGTGGTGAGTTCACTGGAAGAGAATTCCATGATACCACCGTTCGCTGTTGGAACATCAATACTGGCGAAATGGACTTTCTCATCGCGACTGAGAGGCCGGTCTCTGCGATTGCCCCGTCTTCATCGGGTGAGTTGGTTGCAATCGGAGACGACGCAGGAATGATTCAGGTACTCAAGACTGGTAGTTGGGAGGTAGTCGCCGAATTCATAATGCGGCGGAACGTCGACGTCAGCGCATTGGTGTTCTCCCCCGATGAGCAGTTCCTGATTAGCGGGGCGGGTGAGAGAGCGGCATGGACCGGGCGGCAGATGATTCAGGTCTGGAGCATGGAGAGCGGCGAACAACTGGATCACTATCTTGACGAGATGTCCGTCGTTTGGGGTCTAGACATCTCTGATGATGGCCAACGACTCATCACGGCCCACGGATACCCCAAGAGCAGGGAGGACTGGGACGGAGGCCTCATCCCATACTTCGTCGACTGCAATGTTCGTATTTGGGACACCTCGACGGGTAAGTTACTCCGGGTCTGCGATGCGATCGAATAACGCCCGCGAGCGCGCGACCAGATGGCTGACCAACTTGAAAACCCTCCGAACAGGAACCCTCTGCCGATCGTGTTGTTTCTCGCAATGTTCCCGATCTATGTCCTCGGGATTCGCCTCGGGCTTGGTTTCCCCTTTACGGAACTGCTTGCGATCTTCACCGACTGGGAGTCGAACGAACTTCGAAAGTTGCTGCTCCTCAGCGTGATCCCGTTTCTTATGACGCTCACTCTGAGCCTGTTGGCCATACGAATGATCGTGAGCGTCCATCGCAGAACGGTGGGCGTCGCCTTGTACCTGGCGTGCGGTTTTCTGTGCCTGTTGATTGGAATCGTCATCGTGCCGTTGCTCGTGTTCCAGTAGGGAGGCGATGGGTGTACCGTTGCCGGAATCGACGTTGCCGAAGGTGGAATCCGCCCGGTAGAATTGTTCCGTGACCGGAAATCAAAGCATGAATGAAGACACCCAACTCCTGATTGGTCTCAGCCACGACGAACTCGAAGCGCTCGCGGACAGCCTGCTTGCGCCTGCGGCTCAAGAACGGCTGGATGAACTGTTGGAGCGGAACTCCGAATCTCGCCTGAGCTCCGTCGAACAACAGGAGCTCGACCGCTTGCTGGCGAAGGTCGATCAGCTCACGATCTTGAAGACTCGCGCGAGATACACGCTGCACCAACAGGCAGGAGCCACAGGAGCGTGAGCGCTTACATTCCTGTTGCGCTGCGTCGTGAAGTCGCTGAGTACTTCGAAGATGTGTGTGCCTACTGCCATAGCGCGGAAAGGCTGACGGTTGCTATCTTCGAGATCGAGCACATCACGCCACGCTCAGAAGGGGGAGAGACGACATTCGAGAATCTGTGCCTCTCTTGCCCGACATGCAATCGATACAAGGCGGATCGAATATCGGTCGTTGACCCCGAATCGCAGAGCGACGTGGCGTTGTTTCACCCTCATCACGATGCTTGGGATGAGCACTTTGCCTGGAACGACAACGCCAGCGAACTCATTGGCCTTACAGCAATCGGCCGCGCCACAATCGTCGCACTGCGAATGAATCGTCCTCAGTTAGTACGCGTACGCAAGATGTGGGCTGCGATGGACGAACACCCGCCGGACCTCGACAAGTCGAGCTGATGAGAGTTCGTCAGGTTTCAAGTCTCGGTAGTGTCCTGTATCGAATGGCTGTGAGTGAATCATCGAAGGCCTCGAATGACTCGACGACAACAACAGAACATCATCTTTGTTCTAGCCGGCTTCGCGGCAGCTGGATGGGCGTACGCCTCAGACCACATTCACACCACAACAGGGATCGCGTGGGTGTTCGGTTTGTCGCTATTGCTGGTCATGCTCACGCTTGTGTTACTTCGCACATAATCCATCACCCCTAAATAACGAATCTCGGAAGTCTCACGACTTCCGCTACTGATGGCTGACCACTCCGAAAAGTCGATCTTTCTCTCCGCGCTCGATCGGGAAACTCCCGCTGATCGAGAGGCGTATCTTGCAGGCGCTTGCGGAACGAATGCATCTCTGCGGCAAGCGGTGAACGAGTTGCTGGCGGCTCACGAGAAGGCCGAGAATGTGCTCGATCGCACGCCGGGGCCTGTTGGGCACATTCGGGAGCAGCTCGAAGTTGCGGTGGGATTTGATCCGACTTCCGACGATGTCTATTCGACCGACCGCACTGGCGAAGTGATCGGGAACTACAAGTTGCTCGAACATATCGGCGAGGGGGGCTTCGGTCAGGTTTATGTGGCCGAGCAGTCGCAGCCGGTGAAGCGGCGCGTGGCTCTCAAGCTCATCAAGCCGGGGATGGATTCGCAAGAGGTGATCGCCCGCTTCGAGGCCGAGCGGCAGGCGTTGGCGATGATGGATCATCCCCACATCGCCCGCGTCTTCGATGCCGGCACGACCGACGCCGGCCAGCCCTATTTCGTGATGGAACTCGTTCGCGGCGTGACGATCGTACAGTTCTGCGATCAACGCAAGTCGACGACGAACCATCGGCTGGAACTCTTTATCGATGTCTGTCAGGCAGTGCAGCACGCCCATCAGAAGGGAGTGATTCATCGCGATTTGAAGCCGTCGAATGTGCTGGTCACTTTGCATGACGGCGTGCCGGTGGTGAAGGTCATCGACTTCGGCGTGGCGAAGGCGATCAGCGAGCCTCTCACCCAATCGACGATCTACACGCGTTTCACGCAGATGATCGGCACGCCACCGTACATGAGCCCCGAACAGGCCGAGCTAAGCGGACTCGACATCGACACCCGCAGCGACATCTATTCGCTGGGTGTCATGCTCTATGAATTACTGACGGGCACGACGCCTTTCGATCAAGAACGATTGCAACGGGTCGGCTTTGATGAGCTGCGTAGAATCATCCGGCACGAAGACCCGCCGCGACCCAGCACGCGGCTGTCGACGCTGATGCAGACGATGACAATGTCGTCGGGACTCAATGCCTCCAACCTGCACGAGTTGACGACTGTCCTGCGAGGAGATCTCGACTGGGTCGTGATGAAGGCCCTCGAAAAAGATCGCAGACGCCGCTACGAGTCGGCTGCCGACTTCGCCAGAGATGTGAGAAGGTATCTCAATTACGAGCCTGTTATCGCCCGGCCACCGTCGCCGTGGTATCGCTTCAGCAAGTTTGCCCGGCGCAACAAGGTAGCAATCACAACAGCATCGCTGGTGCTGGCGGCTCTGCTGGTCGGGACAGCGGTCAGTGTCTGGCAGGCAATTCGAGCCACGAGAGCCGAGGCGGCGGCGAATGACTTCGTCGAGAAGCTCAAGGAGACCAACGTGCTGCTCGACAGCGCCCGAGCCAATATGGATGAGCAACGTTATGGCCTCGCTCTATCACAATACTCGACGGCGACCGAATTGCTCCCCGAACACTATCTCGGCTGGTCGGGTCGCGGCTCACTCTACACACGGCTCGGCCTCTGGAAGTTGGCCGCCAGCGATTACGCGAGGGCTCTCGAACTCGGCGCTCCGGCCAATAATCCCGGCTGGTGGGGTGTGCCACAGTTGTGTCTCTATGAAGGCGATGGACATGCCTATCAGTTGGCATGTGACACGTTGCGTCAGCAGTTGGATCAGACCGATGATCCGATGTTCGTGACAATGGCGATCCGCAGTCTGGCGTTGACGGAGACGAGAAAGTCCGATCATTCCATCTTGGCCGAGCGCATGGAGGATTTGTTGGCCCAACAGCCGCCACGTCCCGGTGGTGCAGGCGGACCTCCGCAGTTTGGCCCGTCTGGTGAGCAAGGGGGGCCACCGCGTCAGGGAGGGCCTCCCGGTTCACAACCTCCAGGCCCCCGGCCCGGTGGCGAACCACGACCTCCGAGGGGAGATGGACCACCCATGGGCAACGGCCCGCCTGGACCGGGAATGGGGCCGCCTCGATTCATGGGCATGCCGGAAGGACTGCAAATGTATGTCGCCGGCCTCGCTCATTTACGATCGGGTCAAAGCGAACAGGCGATCGATCGGCTGGAACGAGCCGAACGTTCGCAACCTTTCTGGCCCGCCTCCCGTATTACCTCCCCTGCCCTGGCGATGGCCTACCACCAGGCTGGCCGCGGCGACGATGCCAACCGCGCTTTGTCGGAAGCCACCCAGGCCCTCAATGAATGGACGACGACGCTCACCGAGAACGGCCTCGCGTATCTCTCCATCCCCTGGTTCGACTACATCGAATTCCTCGTGCTCTACGACGAAGCCCATCGCAGAATCAAGGGAACGCCCCCACCTGTGGATGAACGCCTGCAACAATTCGAGCAGCAGGCGCTGGAGGCGCTGCACGCTGGGTGAATTCAAATTGAACTGCTGGCGTGACTGGTTTCTACGCGTTCGATGGGAGTGAGCGTTGCATCCGCGGCGTCTTGACGTTGGGCTGAGCTTTCGAGTTGGAGTTTTTGGAGGTCGTCTACTCGTACCAGGCTTCCAGCGTGCCGTCGCCCGTGTCGTCGACGTAGTCTAGACGCTCGCTCAGATCGATCACATCTGCATCTCGACAGCCCTTCTTGACGATCGCGTGGGTCAGGTCGCTGGCCAGCCAGCGAATGTCCACCGACGTCATGGTGATCGTTTCGATATCATCGCTCGATGCGCATGCATCGAGCTGATCGTGGACTTCAGGTGTGTCGTTCCACTTCAGCACGATCGCACGCTCATGCGGCAGCAACTCCAGTTTGACTTTCACGCGAGATTGCCAAGCTGCTCCAGCAGCGACTCGTGCGTCATGCCGCTCGGCGCCGCCGCCGCTCAGCGCGGCGCTGTTCGCGCGCACGCTGAGCTCGATCCATGGCTTCGTACACTCGTTGTGCAATAAGATGTTGAGGGTGATCCTTGATCCAACGGTCCGGAAGCAGTGATGGTAACTCGTCCGGCGACATGGTTGGCAACCGGGCATAGACGTCCTGCAGATACGCAAACGGATCGATCGCGATCGATTGCAGGTCTTGGTCAAGTGAATAACTTCGCTGCCGTCTGGCCAGCCGTCGCGTTGCCGACGAAGAGCCATGCCTTGCGTCCCAAGATCGGATACTTCAACGCGCGCTTCGGCTGCGTTGTTGTCCATCGGGACTGCGCCCGATTCCAGGAATCGGGTAAACGACTCCCAGCGATTGAGCATGTAGTGGATCGCTCCGGCCAACTTCGATTTGGGAAGTTGACGCAATCCGCTGCGACTGGAGCCACTGGTGAAATGACTGGACGATTGGATGCGACCTTGCTGCACACGCCAATCGCTAGGCGTGCCTCGTCACTGCGATCGATACATGTCTTCGATGTCGAACAGCTTGCGAAAGTACGCCAGCGCGGTGTAGGTTTGCCTGGTCTTGCCGAGATGATGGCAAGCCTCGAACTTGCGGCGGGCATGCACCCAGCAACTCGCCTTGAAAACACTCCGGCCAAAGTCGCCGATGCGGCTCGTACGCGACATAGGCGTCGGCCGTCAGATCAACCCTGAAATCCCTCCAGCATGGACTCCGGTCGGATGCTGCGGCGATCCGACGTATAGAAGAAACAGTCGTAAGGATGATCCGCATCGCCCACACCGGCCCAGAGATAGCCCTTCAGTGTCGACCTGGTCCGCCCAGTTCCATCACCGGAGTTTCGTCCATCCCCAGGACAGCCGACTGTCGGGCCAGCTTTCCACATCAATCCACCAACGGCGTGACGCCTCGCGCAAGACCTCGCATCCACCGCCACTGGGTGCTGCGATCGATACGGAAGCCGCTCCGTCCCAGGATGTCTTCCAGGCGGTAGTAGGGCAAGTGATCGGCGAAACGACTGACCGTCAAGTACGCCCACAGACTCGGACCGGCGAACGACTGGATCAACGCGAGCCGGTCGCCGGGCGGCAATCATCATCGTCGTCTCGATCGGGCTGATCGAGGCGATCACTTCTTGAAACTGCTCGATGACCTTCAGCTGCATCGGGATCATCTCCAGCGTTTCGCCGATCTTCTTGAAGAACCGGCGAACGTTGGATTATTCGCAACGTCGGCCGGGAATCTTCTTCGTTCAGATAAAGCCGCTGCTCCTGACGTGGCAGGAACTCGGGAACACCGTCGCTGGCGTCCTTGCTGGTCCGCTTCTTCTTGCCTTCGGCTGCTTGCTGTGTTGCTCTTCGTCTGGCTGGTGGCGAGTCGAGCGTGGTGGTATCAAACAGGAAAGCCTGTGCTGGATCGGTAAAGCGTTCCCGACGCGAGCCGAAGATCGAACGTTTCAGCAACGCGTTGTCAGCGGCCAGGTTGTCGATCGTCTGCTGCTGCTCGGCGATCGTCTCCTGGGACTCAGCGAGCAACGCTTCCAGATGCGCGATGTGTGCCTGTGGCGTTCGTGTGGCCGCCGTTTGAAGCTTGGCGATCTGTTCCCTTGCCGTCTGCAACTCGGCCCGCAGCTGCTCGATCAGGACGTGGCAGCTCTCGATGTCGTCGGGAAGTTCGGGACGAGTGAAGGCATCGACGTTGCATTGGTCGTAGTCGATTCCAACCATGAAAGACGATGATCGCATTATGCGCATGCCGAAGAAATTGCGTAAGTCCACTTCGCAACTTTTTACAAAAAAAAAGCGACCTTGAAGAACTCCAAGTCGCACTGAATCGAAAGTCGCAAGGCATCGTCAGCGCTGCGTCAGTGATGCGTGCTTCGTCGCCAGCCAGAAGTTCTCGTGGCAACTGAAATCGCCGCCGCTGACGAGCCGAACGAGATCGATCCCGTCCAGAATCAGCGACAACTGCGAACGAGTGACCTCAATGGTCTCCTGTTCTTGAAGCGCTTCCTCATGGGGCAGCTGGTAGGTTCCCGTTTGAAGTTGTTGGTACCAGATACAGAATCCGGTCTGCCCCCAGTAGAGGATCTTGATGCGATCCCGCCGCCGGTTGACGAACACGAACAGGCTTCCCGACAACGGATCCTGCTTCAATGCTGATTCGGTCAATGCGATCAGGCCGTGGAAGCTCTTGCGCATATCCGTCGGAAGGCGATAAAGGAAGACGCGGAATTGCGGTGGCAAAGCGATCATCGAGTCGCACCCTCCCTCTTCTGCGCCATCGAGTGTCTCGATCACCTGCCGCAGCACCACGTTCCACGTCGCCGGTCACTTGAATCCGGTAACCGAGCGGATGAATGATCTCCAGCGTCGGCCGTGCGATCGAGCACTTGCAGGGGAACGAAAGTCGTCCGTTGTCCAGTGGCGCGACCGTTGCCTTGCGCGTGGTTGCGTCATCGTCCAACGGCTCCCGCAATCTCCTGCGCCACGCATAGAACGAGAGCAGCGAAACGGATCGGGTCAAACAAAACTGGCGAATCGACAGACCGCTGTCAACCTGCTGTGAAATCTCCTGCCAGAGCAGTTCTTTCTCGGCACTCTTTCGTCTAGGCATCTCTGGCCTCCTGGGGTGATCGTGACAGAACAAGTCACGCTACCAC
>CALOES010000011.1:0-32105 GCA_942492405.1 uncultured Planctomycetaceae bacterium | reverse complement strand
AACGTCTGGGAATGGTGTCACGACCTGTATCACGCCGGCTACTATGCCGAGAGTCCCCGTCGAAATCCGCAGGGGCCGGACCATTCTTACGATCCGCAGGAACCTGGCTACATCAAGCGCGTGATGCGCGGCGGGTCTTTCATGTGCAACATCAACAGTTGCACCGGATATCGCTGCCAGGCGCGAATGAGGGGAGAGTTCACCTCAGGAAGTTTTCACAACGGCTTCCGCGGCGTCGTCGATGAATCGATGCTCGAAGAGTACGCCGCCGCTCAGGCCCGGATCGCCGAGTGGCGCGCGGAGCGGGAATAGCCGCGATCGAACTATCCAGATGCTTCAAGCATCCGGGATGGTGGCGCGTGTCATTGCTGCGAAAGCTGCACGCGGAGTTCCTGAGCAACCGTCAGATAGTAGTTGCGTCCCGTGGCATTCATGCAGTTCTCGCCGAGCTTCGTCAGCGCATCAATCTTGATGATCGTGGCACGCGACATTTCGTAGTCGAGGGCAATCAGGTAGTCAGCCAGTTGACACGCCCATTGCGTGTCGCCGGAACCGAATGCTTCCTGTGCCTTTGCGAGCAGAACGTCGGCACCACCGGCGAGGTCCGCAATATGCTGGGCCTCTTCTTGCGGACTGAGCCGAAACAGATTGGTCGGGTTTCCGTCGAACCAGCCCAGGTAGCCGTTGAAGACACTGCGAACCGACCATTCCACATGGCCGTAGAATTCACCGAGATAGGGTTTGTCGGCCAGGTGATCGGGTAGCTGCACATACTCGACAAGCTGATCTGGCGTCAGTCCCAGATTCATTCCTTCCACTGTTTTGTCATGTACGAATCGGACGGCGTCGCGATAACTGACCAGAAACTCTTCGACCTCCGCTTCGTCGACGACTGGGCGCGTGTGGCCGCCCACGAGAGCGGCGGGATGCTCCTGAACCATCATGTCGAGGCTGTTGGCCCAGGCGTTGACATCGCGGTACGGCGTCCCCCGAATCGCATACAGGTTTGGAAATGAACGGTAGAAGTTGTCGCCGGCGAAGAGCGCGCGCTTCTCGGGATACCACACATAGAGTTGGTCTGCCGTCTCGCCCGGTGCAGCCACGAGTTCCAGCGTCACTCCTGCGACTTCGATGGTCTTGCGTTCGACTCCGAACGTGTCAGTGGGCAAAACGGTTTGTGCGGTTTCGAATGCTCGCCCTCCACGCTGAGGGCGTTGTGCGGGAGCGACTCCATTGTTGATGCGCAACATCATGGGCAGGGCAAAGCCCGCCTGTCGCAGTCCTCGCTGTCGCTGAATCGTCACTCCTGCCGCGACCAATGGACGGTCCTCGGAACCGAAGTTGTCGCGTGCCCACACTTCGGGATTCGCTCCCTCCGCAAAGACCGCCGCGCCACCCGTGTGATCGCCGTGACCATGCGTAAAGATGATGGCCGCCACCGGTTTGTCGGTAATCTCGCGAAACTGTGCGAGAATGCTTTCAGCCGAATCGCTTGTCAGTGCCGTGTCGATGATGATGATCCCATCATCTCCCACAATCATCGACACATTCGAAACGCTGGTGCCGACCGACGTGTAGACGTTGTCGGCCACTTGAACCATCTCTTCCTCGAACTGCCCTCCTTGCTCTCGAAGTCGCCTTGCCGCTTCGGTGTCGTCAGCTGCCGCCGTATGGAATGGTGCCAAAAACGCCAGCATTAGAAGAGTTTTATGCATCGTAATGATCCTCCGTCTTCGTAGTGTTGCGATCCACCAGTTCGGGAATCTGCGTTCTTACAACGAGAGCCTTTACGCGGGAGCCTGGGTTCGAAGAATGAATATACCCCATCGAAACTCAGATACCCACCTGCCGCATGGATACCGCATTTCATAGCCGATGGCTGGAGCGGAGAATTGCGGAACGGTACTCTGGAGTGGAAGTGACGAGCCGGCACCCCACGCCAGAGGGATACTCCGCCGAAAACATCGAGTCGGACCCACCACGCCGATCTAGCAAGCATTTATCGATCAGGATTCTCAATGGCGTACAAGACAGATGAGTGGTTGAATGCGTCGGGGAAAATGTCGGGAACGATGACGCATGTGCGTCAGAACACGTCGCTGCACGATCGCGACCGCTCGGCGTGTCCACATGTGTTGATCGTGACTCTGGTCTTTCGCTCGGTTGACGAAGAGGGGATGCCTGCCGACGACGACGAACTCCATGCCGCCGACATGGCGGAAGAAGCGATTGCCGATCGGCTGGAAAGCGTGTACGGCGCGCTGTTCGGTCTGGTGATTACCTGCGAAGGCGCCCGCGACCTCTTTCTGTTCCTCCCGGAGGAGTTGGCGGACGAAGTGATCTCGACGTTAATCGAAGCGGAAGCACCGGCGTTCGACTACGACTTCACTTTCGAAACCGATCCCGAGTGGACGCTGTATTCGAACATCAGCGAGCTGACGCGCGAGTCTTAGCCCACCGATCGATCGGCGGGAGTGCGATGTCCGAAATGCGCACGATTCTATCACGAGTTGAACATGTCCTTGAGATTGCTGATCGCGGCTGCGTCGTCGCGCCGGGGATTCCTCGAATCGCGACAGATACGTTGAATCGCAGGTGCTTGACTACTTGCGAGCCGGACTCACCACAACTTCGATCGAGCGCCGCACAATCGCACACACCGCAGCCGACGATCCCTGCGAGTCGTGAACGGAGGCTGCGCACCGTTAAACGGTGGGACATTGTTAGACGTCCCGATGGGACAGCTCGACGTCTCGTTCGTCACTTGAGGAATTGACCGACACATTGGCCCGAAGTACCCTCAACGCCGATTTCGAGAAAGTTGTGAACAATCTGGCAAATGCAAGCACATCACCACGATGAAGGATTGAGTTCCCCATGAAATCGATGCAGCGAATCTGGTGGTTTATTCTAGGCATCGGAATCACAGTGCTCGGCGGGTACTTGACGGTCGTTGATCCGACGATGCGAGTGACAGGCATCATTGCGATAGTTGTCGGAATCGCCGTCACGGGCGCCATGGGCTACATCCTCTTCGGCCAGTCACCTTCGGACTGACTCCCAGCGAAGAAAGCGCTTTCATGAATCCACTTTCCATGATTCTAAGTTTCATGGCGGGTTCGGTCGTTGCGATCGGCTTTGGAGTTTACTTCGTAACGAAGGGCTTACGCGGCATTCGCGAAAAAGAGTTTCCTCTAACAGACACACAGAACGTCACTGGACGCATGGCGGCGATCGCCGGAGGAATCATGGTGGCTCTCGGCGTCTTGGCTGTTGTATCCGGTATCGCAATTATCGCCTTTGGCTTTATGAGAATCGTGGAACTCACAGCAGGCTGATGCGCCGGTTCTAACTTGGCCAGCGAGTTTCCGAGATACTCAGGCGATTTGCCCCCGACGGGACGATGAAGACGGCTAGCCTCACCGCGCGATGATCGTCTCATCCGTTTCCGACGCCGTCTCCACGGGAGGCGTTGTGGAGGCTTCTTGCTCGGGCGCGCTCTGCTCGGCTCGCAAAACTTCCGACTCGATCCAGCCGGCGGAGTTCAGCGATGCGTAGGTCAACAGCCCTGCTAATGCAAAGGCGACGGCGTTGGGAAGAAACTTTGGACCGGCCCATTTGATGGCCGTCCCCCACGACTTCTTCAGCCTGACGCGAACGCCATCAACTTGCACGCTGTAGATTTCATCGAGCAACAGATGCGAGAAGAATCCGAGCGCGACACCGGCTCCCATCAGCAGTCGCGTGGCGTTGTCGTGCAGTGGGTAGCCGAGAAAGACCAGTTCGCCGGCGATGATCATCGCGGGCAGACTGTGAAACATCCCACGATGCACCGAGAGTTTGTGTACGAGCACCGGGCCGCCGTAGCGAATGGCGATGTACATCCCGATGAGGGCGAGGATCACCGTTTCGGGAGCGTTCGGGATGCCGGCCCATTGCATCACAGGGCCGATAAGAAATAGCGGGGCGACCGCACCGACCAGAGGGAATATCTCCTGGGCGGGTCGGCCCCGCGCGGAATCAAGATCGGGGAGCATGCCCCCGAAAGCTGTCAGTCCTCCCGCCAAGGCTCCTTGAACGGGAGTGAAACCCAACAAAAGACTCGAAGCGACTCCATAGCCCACGCCGAGCATGCTGCTGAATCGAACATGCTCGCGAAAGGCCGCCATGAACGTCTCTCCTCTCACCGGTCGGCGGCCATGCGCGATTGCGTGACCGCCGGCGACGAGGCGTCAATGATCAATCAATTACTGAGGCTCGTTCGTTGTAGCCACCGAGAACGCAGGCCCCTGCAACGGCTGAGGCTGCGGTTGAGGCTGGTGAGCAATCACCGCGCTCGGCGTCTGACGAGGCTGCCAGCCCGCGGTTTGCACCGGAGTGACAGGTCGGGCCGCTTCAACAGGTCGCGGCTCGGCATACGTCGGCTGAGCAGCCGGAGTGTGCTGAGTTTCCAAATAGTTGCCGGGAGTGGTCGTGGACGGATTGGGAGTTGAACCGCTGGGGTTCGTCGGGAACGAAATCGGATTCGCCTGCTGCACAGGTCGCGGGCTGTTACCGGAAGGCTGCTCGGCGGTCTGCGTACCGGCCGGCGTCGGCTCGGCAGCCGCAGTCGTCGAACTGCTGCTTCCACCCGGAGCGGCGTAGGCGTAGCGAGTCTGCGTGCCGACCGCGACGGTGCGGGTCGTCGTGTAGGGAACCTGAACCGTGATCTTCTCCTCGACATTCTCGATGCGAGTCACCGCGACGCGTTCGGTGTCTTGATAGGCCACCTGAGTCGCGACCTGATAGGCCACTTCACGGGTCGTGGGGACAGCCACGGTGCGAGTGACCGGAACGTTCTGCACCGTCACGTTCGGAATGAACTGACGACGCGGGATGTAGTTAGGCGTGAAGGCCGAACGCAGCGAATACCCGGTTCGATTGAACCAGCCCAAGAGGGTTGGATTCCCATCGTATTGACACGGAGTGACCTTCGGGACCGGCTGATAAACCGTCTGCCAACGACTCTGATTGACCACCTGCTGCTGGCACTCGGAAACCTGCTGGTAGCTCATCTCGCAGACCTGGGCGGTGCGTGTTTCGTACTCGGTGCGATAGCGCGTCACCGGTCGTTCGACATACTCGGTGCGGGCCACGGGGCGCTGCACGGTACGCTCCTCGGCGCGATACTCCACGACGGGAACGTCGCGATAGACGGTTTCCGTCACCGGCTGCAGACAAGGGCAGGGGTTGACCTGCACCGACTGCACGACGGGACAAGGGTTGTACGCAATCGGAGCCGCCATCGGCTGATTGCAGCCACAACCCTGAGACGCTGGATACCACTGGGCATCGGCGGGCGAAGCGCCCATTACCGACATCGCGGCGAGCATCGCAGCAACAATGGCTCGGTTGAATGTTGCACGCATGGATTCATCCCTGAATTGAGAGTGAGAGAGGGGGCCACCCGCTGGTGTCGAACGGATTACTGTGTTGTTACGGATTGTCTCGTTGCCATGCCCGTTCCGATTCAACGCCCACGACGACTCCTGTCAGTCACGAATCTGACCCGAGTGGCGCGAAGTTTTGAAACTGGAGGGGATTGAAAGGAATTGAAACTACGGGGCAGTGCCAACCAGGAGGAGGGGTGGTTCCGTCGATGAGTCACGCCCCTCCAAAGCCGGCCCTCTGGAGTGGATGTGACTCGTCAACGGTAGTCGGCAGAAACCGCCATCCGCGACAAGGGCGGGACTTTTAAGAAAATCACCAATTTGGGTCAAGATCCGTTTGCTGCTCGACGCACGATCAAACACGCATCACAATTCCTGAATTGCCAAGACTTTGAGACACACCGTCGCCGACTGACTCGTGCCCACTTCTTTGGAATTCCTGCAGTTCGAACCTTATCTGCGTCCCACACTCTGGGGCGGCCGCAATCTCGCACGCTTCGGGATGGACTTGCCGGAGCAGACACCGATCGGCGAATCGTGGGAAGTCAGCGGGCATCCGCTCCACGTCAGCCGGGTCGCCGGCGGCGTCTCGCACGGCAGGCCACTCACCGAACTTTGGGCCGCCCACGCCGCCGACTGGACGGCAGGCGAGTACCGGCCCGGCGAGCCCTTTCCACTCTTAGTGAAACTCCTCGACTGCCGGCTCCCCTGTTCGGTGCAGGTCCATCCCGATCAGCCGGCGTCGATCGATCCGCATCATCATGTGAAGACCGAAGCCTGGACGGTGCTCGAAGCTTCGCCCGGCGCGCGCATCTATGCGGGGCTGAAGCAGGGAATCACCGAGGGCAACCTGCGTGCCGCCCTCGCCTCCGATTCGGTCATCGATTGTCTGAATGCCGTCGAGCCAAAGGTCGGCGACTGCTTTCTCATCACGCCGGGGACCGTCCACACGATGCAGGGAGTGGTGCTGGCCGAGTTCCAGACAACCAGCGACGCGACGTTGCGCTTGTATGACTGGAACCGTGTTGATCGCGATGGCCAGCCGCGAGAGATTCATGTGGAAGAGAGCCTCGCCGCCATCGACTGGTCACGCGGCCCCGTGGCCCCCGTCACGCCACGACCATTGATGAGCTCGAACGCAGCCGTCACCAGCGAATCGCTCGTCGAGATTCCGGAGTTTACGCTCACGCGGCACACCGTTCGCGGGAAGTTTGAGGTCGAACCATCGGAGATGTTTGCCATCTGGATGCTCGTGAGCGGCAGCGCGACGATCTCGTCGGTCGATCATTCACAACCGCGCCCCTTCCACACCGGCGACACACTGCTGATCCCTCCGCACGACGGTTTGCGACTCGATGCGACTGATGATGGACCAGCCGTCGTGCTGGAATGTCATCGCACTCAACGATAGTTGCCCGAAACGCCAACGAGTGCGCTACGGCGTCATCCGGCTTCGCAACTGCGGGGTAAGAATCTCGCGTTCCAACTCGGTGACCAATCCTACTGAGCCTTGGTATCCCAGATTCATGGCCGATTTCCCGGCAGCGACCTCGACGGTCCCTTCGTAGATCGTCTCCCCTTCACCCCATACCTCCTGAATCCCGAGGACATCGGGATCAGCGGTGGGATAGACGACGACGGCGAGATGGTACGTGCCTGCTTCCTCGGGGAGCGCGACTCGCGACCAGCGGTACTCGGTCCCTTCCTTCATCTCTTCCGGTGGATCGGGAGAGATCCACAAGACGTGCTCATTGGGCGTCAGCGGATCCTTGCGAAAGCTCCCCATATACTCGTAGGAGAAGAACTCTCCCGTTGAGTCGGGGAGATAGACCCGGTCGCCGTTCTCGTCGCTCAACTGCGCCATCACCCGCCACTGTGTCGGCGGATGCACCTCGCGATCGCCCAGCGTCTCCAACTCGGTGTTGGGGAAGAACGTCAGACAGAACGTCAATCCGACCTCCGCCGATCCCGACGAGGGCTCCGGGATCGGATCACCGTTCTCCAGCGTCAATTGAAACTCCTCGATCATCGAGGGAGTCTCCTCCTCGGGAGTTGAACATCCGAGAACACTCAAGACCACTAAACTGAAGATTGGCGACATTTTCATGCTCCATCTGCCCCGGTAAGTCTTCGTGCGGACGCCGGACGGGCTTCCGCCCGGCAACTCAAACATTTGGATCTCGACTTGTGCCAAGACTGATCTTAGAAGGTCTCCGATACGACTAAAACGACGACACCGATTCGCGTCCATTGATTGTACCCACCGCTTTCCAGGCGTCCCAATCGATCGAATCTGAAACGAAGCGGGCATGCCCGTCGATGAACAGCACATTCACTCCGCCGGCGTGGTCGCTGCTCGCCGGAAAGACGCCGTGATGATTGAATCCTGGATACGCGCGGTCCGTGGACCAGCAACTGGGTTGATTGGGAGTCAGGAAATGGTCGTATCCTTCGAGGTTCGTGCCGTCTCCCTCGGGACGCGTGGATGTTCGATGGTTTCGACATGCATCGACGAGATCCTCCTCGCATCCAGGACCAGGCTCGACATGTCGATCGAGCCACCAGCGCTCGTGGTTAGTCACTTCCGACATTGCTGCGGTCGTTGAGAACCCATCGACGATGTCCGGCGGTCGCCGCGCAACGGGCCCTCCCGAGAACCCGTTGCGATAGTCGGACGAACCGCGATATCGCGTCCCATCGTTCGCCTTTAACCGCCCCCCTTCGGGACATCGAAAGCCCTGATACTCCGTCGGCACGCGCCCGTTGTCTGGCAGCGGGAAACCATACGTGCTGTACAGACGCGCGGGCCACTTGTCTCCGAACTCAACGGGATACTCTCCATGCACTTCCGCATAGTCGTGTATGCCCAAGCCGCATTGCTTCAGATTATTAAGACAATCAATCCGGCGGCTTGCTGCTCGCGACTGTTGAATTCCCACGAGGACCAGCGAGAGCAGGATCCCGACTAACACCATCGACACCAGCAGTTCGATGAGCGTGAAACCGGTTCGCTCTCTCGCCTGTCGGTTGTTCACTACGGCTCCGTGTG
Source organism: uncultured Planctomycetaceae bacterium (assembly GCA_942492405.1). Taxonomy (GTDB): domain Bacteria; phylum Planctomycetota; class Planctomycetia; order Planctomycetales; family Planctomycetaceae; genus JANNSB01. The sequence continues at coordinate 23,627 of CALOES010000011.1, read as the reverse complement.
AGTCTTGTACTCGATGAACTGCCAAGATGTTCCGTTCCACATCTCTATTGCGGCTCGGTACATTTTGCCTGATTCCAGATCCTCGTAGTGGTAGCCGTAAATGTGGTGCCACATCAGGATGTTCTCGTCGTAGTACGAATAGGGACTCTCCATGTCCACGTAGACATAATCGTCGCCATCGTGCCACTCAGGTGGTATCGGAACATAGTCCGGCATCGGTTGGAGTGTGCTGTCCCAGATCTCGAGCGTCGTTCGGTATTGCGATGTCGGTGTCGGGCCACCGTATTCCGTCTTGAACACGAAAAAGTCCGCATTCGCCGCAGTGACCGCAATCCCAATGACCACCACAATCGCGAGCCATTTCGAAGCAACCGAAAAACATTGTACCATCGCACGCCCCCCTTTCGATGAATACGATTCGCACAACCAGCGGCGAATCAATTGAATGGGAGTGTACACACACACACACACACACTTTGTCAAGGGAATTCAGTGGAATTCGACGGTGGGCCATCGATGGGCTATGGTCGGATGTCCCGATGTGGCAAGTATCCATGCCCAAGTTCCCGCTGGGCAAGCAGAACCTATTTGAGATCATCCAGACACATCTCTCGCGTCTCACCTTCTTCATTCGCCTGCCAGATCATCCCCGACTCGACGTGCAGGCATGTCAGCCAGCCTCCCTTGCAGGCGGCGGTGTCGATGCAGATCGCGTTGCCGTTGGTGATCGGCAGGCCCGACTTCTGCGACGTGTGCCCGCAGACCGTCACCTTGCCCGATCGATGCAGCGGCGGGTCGTCATACTTCAGGACATAGAGCATGTAGGGAGGCTGTTCGTCGAGCTGCAGGTCGGGATCGACGCTGCCATGCACGAAGATATGGCCTTCGGTTTCGTGTGTCGCCACGAGTCGTTGTTTCAGGAACTGCCAATGCTCTTCGGGAATGTCGTCGAGCGTGCCTTCACGCCCTGGCGGCGCATACGACCGCAACACGGCGTCTCCACCACTCTGCAGCCAGTTCTTGAAGGCGAGTGAATTCTTGCGGGCATGCAACATCGTGAGTTCATGATTGCCGCGCAACGGCACGAGCGTGTGTGACTTGTCGAACTCGATCAGCCACTCGAGCACACCCTTCGTGTTCGGCCCACGATTGACGTAGTCGCCGAGCGTGATAAGCACGTCATCGGCTTGCAAACCGACATAGTCCACCAGCGTCTTGAGCGCCGTGTAGCACCCGTGAATGTCGCCGATGGCGAGATGCCGGGGCACGCTCAACGTTCTTCCTCCCTCACGCCACAATCTCCTCAATCACTCTTCCATGCACATCGGTCAAGCGAAAATCTCTTCCCGCGTAGCGGTACGTCAGCTTCTCGTGATCGAAACCTAACAGGTGCAGCATCGTGGCGTGCAGGTCGTGGACGCTGGTGGGGTTCTCGACCGACTGGAAGCCGAAGTCGTCGGTGGCTCCGTAGGTGGTGCCACCTTTGATGCCGCCGCCGGCCAGCCAGACGCTGAAGCCGTAGTGATTGTGGTCGCGGCCCAGCTTCGACTGGCCATCGCCGCCAAGTTCGACGGTCGGCGTGCGACCGAACTCGCCTCCCCAGAGGATGAGCGTGTCTTCGAACATCCCCCGCTGCTTGAGGTCGGCCATCAACGCCGCGATCGGCTGATCGATCTCACCCGCCAATCGGCGATGGTTGTCGGCAATGTTGTCGTGATTGTCCCACGGCTGGCCCGCTCCATGCCACAACTGCACATAACGCACGCCGCGCTCCAGCAGTCGACGCGCGATCAGCGTCTGTCGACCATGCACGCCGGTGCCGTAGGCTTCCTGCATGTGTTGTGGTTCGTCAGCGAGATCGAACGCCTCGGCGGCATCCTGCTGCATGCGGAAGGCGAGTTCGAACGATTGAATGCGCGCATCCAATCGATCATCCAGGCGCACCGCGCGATGTTCATCATTGAGTTGTGCCAGCAGATCGAGTTGCCGACGCTGAGCCTCGCGCGAGATGTGAGGATGATCGATGTTCTCAACGAGTCGGCTCAGTTCGCGATGCTGAGAGTCGATGTACGTCCCCTGATACGACCCCGGCAGAAAGGCCGACTGCCAGTTTTCGTTATCCTTGATCGGCAGCCCGCCTGGACACATCGCGATGAAGCCGGGCAGGTTCTGGTTCTCGGTCCCCAGACCATACAGCACCCACGAACCCATGCTCGGGCGCGGCTGAACCGAGTCGCCGCAGTTCATCAGCATCAGCGACGGTTCGTGATTGGGAACCTGTGCATACATCGAACGCACGACGGCGATGTCATCGATATGCTCGGCCGTCTTCGCAAAGAGTTCGCTCACTTCGATCCCCGACTCACCATAGGGGCGAAACGCGAAAGGGGAGGGGAGTGCCGACCCGGTGCGGCGTTCGGTGGGGAGTTCGGCGCTCAAGTCGCTGTCGGCATACGTGGCGAGAGCCGGCTTGTAGTCGAAGGTATCAACCTGCGACGGCCCCCCATTGAGGAAGAAGTGAATCACCCGCTTCGCCTTCCCCGGAAAATGAGGCTGCCGCGAAGCCAGCGGATTGTTCTGCACGGCACCATCGGCGACGACCTGCCGACCGTCATCCCCCAACACCCCCGCCAACCCGAGCGCCCCCATGCCGAGAGCCGACCGCGAAAGAACTTGCCTGCGAGAAAGACCAGTGGGACAAACAACACGATGCATGACGATCTCCTGGAATGTACCTATCAACTTCTACTATGGGCCTCACTTAGCCCTCGGTCAATGACCGGAGGGAATGTGCGTGCGAGTGTTCCACACCATCCCGGATGCTGTGAGCATCCGGGATGGTGGCGTGCTCGACTATCTTGGCCAGTTTCACGCGCTGATCAACGCCCACAGCCAATCGCCAGTTGTTTTTAGAATGAGTGTTGACGAAGATGAATAGTTGAACATGCTTGCGTTCTGGTCTGAAAATGAACTCGACGTCTGGAAGAGATCACTCCGATGGACCACATGTCCGTATCAGGCAAGGATTCGGATCGCGGCCGGTGGATTCTGCGGTCGACGAGTTTCATCGGCGTTGTCCTGTTGTTCGTATGGTGGATTCGGGCGTGCATGTCGGTGCATTCTCGGCCCATTGGCCACGACGACATCACATTCGACATTGCTCCGAATGGAGACCAGCTCGTGTTCAACGCCTCGGGAGGCGGAACTTGGGATCTCTATCTGCTCGATCTCACGACGAATGAAGTTCATCAAATCTGCAGTACTCCAGCCTACGAGCTGACACCTCGCTTTTCACCCGATGGCGAGTGGGTGGTCTATGGCGCGGGTCTCCCTGCAGATCGCGCGGACCACATCTTCATTCGATCTGTGGACGGCGCAGAGGTCCGACAATTGACGGCACTCGATGCGAACGACACTCAGCCGGCTTTTTCGCCCGACGGCACTCTCGTCGTCTTCGCTCGTGATAAGGACTACTCGTGGGGTGGCCTTGCGGCAAATTGGAGTGTCGGCGGATCAATTCACATCATCAGCAGCGATGGAGGCGATGAACGACAGTTGACGTCGGATTCACTGTTTGCATGGGCACCAGAATTTTCACAGGATGGCGCGACCGTGCAGTTTTGCACGCATGATGGTCGTTACTCAATTCCCATTGATGGTTCTGAGGAGCCGAATAACATTGGCGAATGCGATTACACGACGACGCGCGACGGCCGCCTGATCGCGTTCACGAAGGGCCGTTACGCGCTCGATCAAGAGATCTTTGTGGCGACGGCGGACCGATCGGCAGAGTGGCAGGTGACAGACTCAGATCAGGGTTCGGTAAAGCCGATGTTTGCTCCCGGTGGAGATCGTTTATTCTTCCTTCGCGAATTTTGGCCCAATGGACCGAGGGGGTTTCCAAAGTACAGCCTTTGGGAAGTTGCCGTCGATGGAGAAAGCCTGCGCAACATCGCCGACTCAGATCTCTTCGACGCGCCTCTTTCATGGCATCCCACCGAGGCTGATTGACGCAGTGCGGTATCGCATGTGCAGGTAGTGGGGTACTGTCCCACGAATTGCTGCCTGTAACATCAGCGGCGAATTCCCGCTCAGAAGAGTATGTGAACCGTTGATTCCCAACTTCCAACTCTTCGGAGGAGATCATGAAAACGCCCATTCTGTGTGCCGCGATCGTCGCCTGTTCATTCATGGCGACCGCAACGACCGCCCAGGCGGCCGACGCTCTCGAATTCACCACGTTGCATGCACAACACTTGACCGTCATCACGCAACGGACGACCGCTTTCAACAACAAGCTCGATCAGATTCAGAGCCAGGTCAATCAACTGCCGGCTGAATACGGTGGCTACAAGAATCTGATTACGAACCAAATCAACATGTTAAAGGCCCGCGTGAGCATCGGGTCGTACTCGATTACGATTCCGCCGCAATTCGTGATCAAAGTGCCCAACGAGAATCTGCTCGATAACTTGATCGATCAACTCAAAGACATGGCTGATGATCTCGAAGACGACGCCGACGACAACGACAATGATTTTGCCGAAGACATCGGAGAAGAGATCAAGGATCTCGTCCGCGATCTCGATCGTCTCGAAGATCGACTGACCGACAAGACGAACGACCTCAAGCAGGATTGGGTCAACCTCGGCGGCAGCTTCGAGTACTTCTAAGCGAATGAAGGAGCCGTTCCGACGGCATCTTCAAGATCGAATCGCAACATCATCCCGGATGCTCAAAGCATCCGGGATGATTCTTTGTCAAACGACCGAGTCCAAGAAATGCTCGATGGCGACATTCACCACATCAGGGGCTTCGAGGGGGGCCATGTGGCCGGCGGTGGCGACTTCGACGAACGTCGCCTGGGGCAGCCGATCGGCCATCGTGCGCATCTCGGCGGGAGGCGAAATGACATCGTGCTCGCCGACGATCACGAGTGTCGGGATGTCGATGTCGCCCAGTCGCTCCGTCACATCCTCACGCGATCCCAATGCAAGCGAACCAGCGGCGACACCTTGTCGCGACGTGTTGCGAATGACATTCGCCAGTTCCTGTTTGACGCCCGGCTGTGACGCCGCCGTCGCCTGCGAGATGAGCCGCGACTCAATCGTGTCGACCATGAAGGTCGGCCCTTCCTTCAACGCCCTGTCGGCGACAGTGCGCCGGACCTGTTGCGTTTCGGGAGTATCCCCCGCCGCCCGGGCGTCGCAGATAATCAGTCCCGCCAACCGCTGGGGATGCCGCAGAGCGAACTGCAGCGCGATCGAGCCTCCCATCGACAGTCCGCAAAGCACAATGGGCTGCGCGATGCCGAGAGCGGAAAGGAGTTTGTCGACGCCATCCGCATAGTCGGCCAGGCTCTTGCCTGTGCGATCGAGTGGTGTCTGCCCGAACCCTGGCAAGTCGGGGGCGATCACTTGGCGAGACCGTGCGAAGCCATCGAGCTGATGCCGCCACATCGAATGGTCGAGGGGAAACCCATGCACGAAGACCAATGGGGGAGAGCCGGTACCCGCGATGAACACCGAATGAACGTGGCCCTCGACTTGAACTTTCTTCAGCATGTGTGGTTCTTTCTGCGATACCGTGCAATGGAGGGCAGCGTGACGTGGCCCAACGCGTCATCCCGGCTACAATGTAGCAACCTCACATGAAACGCGCGTTCCCCATTCTGATTCCTCTGGCTGCCATCGTCATCGCCGGCGCGACATGGTGGCGGGCGTCGATCGACGACGCCCTCCCGCGAGGCCGATCGGGTTCCGACGTGATGCGGCTCCCCGCTCCGCGTTTCGAGTTGTTCGATCAGCATCGCAACATGGTGAAGATCGATCGCTACTTCAGCCGTTCGGCCATCCTGCTGGTCTTTTTTCCGCCGACAGACGATGTCACCCAGAACGAATTGCTGATGCTGCTCAGCGAGCACTTCGACGAGATCGAAGCGAGAAATGTCGTCGTGGTGGGAGTGACGACCCTCACGCCAGCGACGCTTAATCAGCAGACGACGGCTCGGGGGCACGAGTTTCCGTTCCCGCTGGTCTCGGACATCTATCTCAACAATCCCCACCCGGCCCCGGTCCATGAGGTCTACGGTCTCTACGATGCCGAAACGCAGCGCACGCGCGAAGGAGTCTTCTACATCGACCGCCAGGGGATTGTGAACTCGACGGTCACAACGCCCGTGCCGCTGGACGATCCTGCGGCGTTTATCACGGCGTTGATCGCGGGGGAGGAGATTGACGAGTGAACGATAACGCGGTAACGCCGTTGGATCGCGATGCCGAGCGAGTGGCGATTCAGCAAGGCATCGACGACATGAACGCGGGTCGCACGCGACCGTTTGAAGAGTTCGACGCCGAACTGCGACGAGAGTTTGACTTTGCTCCGCGCACATGAGATGAATTCGGAACGTTTCCTCAATTGCCCAGCACCTGTTTCGCGTCACTCAATCGAATCATCAGTACATTCGGGTCCATGGGAGACGGTTGGAAGCCCCAGCGCTTGTAGAACTCGCAAGCTTCGTCGGAAAGGGCATGCACGAGCAGCGCGTGGATGCCTGCGATGTCAGCCGCCTGCAAGGTCCGCAAGACGGCATCTCGCAGCAGGCCGCGCCCCAAACCGCATCCCTGATGTGTGAGAGCGACCGCCAGTCGACCAAGAACGATCACCGGTATCGGTTCCGGCATGTTGCGGCGCACTCCACCGGGGGCCGAAGCGCGTTGCACGGCCCCCGTTGCGAGGCAGTAATAGGCCGCCACTCGTTTTGAACCCGTTTCGCAAACAACGTATGTTCGCGATGCGCCACTGTTCTCATTCTGCAGCGAACGTTCTTGCAACCAGAAATTGAGCTCTGGCTCGCCGCAGTCAAAGTCGTCCAACTCGTGGTCCGGGCGAAGCGGCTGGGGCGATTCAAAGTGCTTCGCAGGCTTCATTTGTCCCAGGGGGCTGGCGTCGTCAGCAACTGCTGCAGCTTCCTGTTCTTCTTCGGCGGACGATCGAGAGCCTTCACGAACTCATCGAACTCTTTCCCTTCCAGCGTGAACAACCGCTGATCGAGCAATACCGCCTCGGCTTCGCGATGCGCAGCCGCAATGATGAACTCGGTGCGGTTCTTCCCAGTCGCCTTGGCGGCGCGATCGATCAAGTCGCGGTCCGCGGGCTTGATACGAATGTTCATCGTCTCGGAAGCAGTGGACATGGCATTCCTTGGTTTGTGTGTGAAAGCAGCATACGTCAGCGTGTAGACATCGTCAACACAAACTGGCATATCGACCGCATAAGCTGCCTGAGCCGCACGACTTGTGACCATTCGCACACCAGAGAATCTGCTCGAATTCCGATGCAGGTTATTGACAATCCGCCCAGAATCGTCGATATTTCAGAAGTGAGGAATCTGGGGCGGATGCTCCCGGTGCCTCATCCCGCCCCAGAATCCCACCGAATATCGTTCGTCCGGAAAGCTCTCTCCTTCCTCCGGCGAAGAACCATCCACCATGATCAACTCACGCAACACACTGCGTTCATTGCTGCGCGCCACTGGCTGGTGGTCGGCCCTCAGCTTCTTGCTCGCCGTCGTTGGCGCTTCCTCAACGGCATACGCGCAACTCGATGGGCCTGCGATCTATGCCGCGAAGTGTGCCGACTGTCACGGTGCGAACGGCGAAGGGACGCCCGACACTTATCCCGAGCCCCTCGTCGGCGACCGCTCGGTTCTCGAACTGACGCGCTACATCCACGACACGATGCCCGAGGGGAGTCCCGAAGAATGCGTCGACGACGAAGCCCATGTCGTGGCGGCGTACATTCACGAAGAGTTCTATTCGATCACCGCGCAGTTCCGAAACAGTCCCGCAGTGCTGGAGTTCTCTCGACTGACGGCGAGACAATACGAACAGTCGGTCTCCGATGTCGTCGCGAGTTTCTCAGGAAGCTCAGAGTGGGGCGACGAGCGCGGACTCGAAGCCGACTACTACAACGACAAGCGGCCCCGACGCGATCAGACCAAGATCGAGCGCACCGATGCCGTCGTCGACTTCGACTTCGGCGAAGCGAGTCCGCACGAAGAGATCGGCGTCGAAGAATTCTCGATCCGCTGGCAAGGCTCGGTGCTGGCCGAAGAGACCGGCGAGTACGAGTTCATCGTCGAAACTCCCAACGCCGTGCGGCTGTGGGTGAATGGCAACGACGAGAATCACGCCTTGATCGATGCCGGCGTCCGCTCGGGAGACGACACCGTCTTTCGCGCGTCGATTCGCCTCATCGGCGGCCGGGCGTATCCGATACGATTGGAGTTCTACAAGATCAAGGAGCCGACGGCGTTCGTGCGTTTGAAATGGGTCACGCCGCATCATGCGGAAACATTGATCCCCGCGCGAAACCTCAGCCCGGTCCAGTTCCCCGAATTGCTGGTCACCACGACCCCCTTCCCACCGGATGACCGCAGCCTCGGTTACGAACGCGGCTCGTCCATCTCGCCAGAATGGGATGCCGCGACGACGCAGGGGGCTCTCGAAGTGGCCGGTTACGTAGCCGACCGACTCAATCGGCTGGCCGGTCTGCGCGATGACGAAGACAACCGCGACGAGAAACTGCGTGAGTTCTGCCGACGTTTCGTCGAGCGCGCCTTTCGGCGTCCGTTGACGGACGAAGAGCGGGAGTTCTTCATCGATCGGCAGTTCGCGGAAGCGGCCGACGATGAGACGGCTGTGAAGCGCGTCGTCATTCTGTCACTCAAGTCGCCAAGGTTCTTGTATCGCGAAATCGGTCGCGGCGAGTTCGACGATTTCTCGGTCGCATCGTGGCTGTCGTTCGCCGTGTGGGATTCGATTCCCGATCGCCAGTTGCTCGAAGCAGCCGGACGCGGCGAATTGCAGACCCGCGAGCAGATCGCGGCTCAGGTGGAACGCATGCTCAAGGACCAGCGGGCCCGCCGCAACATGCGAGAGTTCTTCCACGAGTGGCTGGAGTTCGCGCGCTTCGAGGATCTCTCGAAGGATGGCGAACTCTTTCCCGAGTTCGATGCCGCACTCGTCTCCGACATGCGAACGTCGCTCGAACTCTTTCTCGACGATGTCGTCTGGAGCGAAGCTTCCGACTACCGCCGACTGCTGCTCGATGGCAATGTCTATCTCAACACGAGCATGGCCCAGTTGCTCGGCGTCGAACTTCCTGAATCGGATGTTGCGTTTCAACCCGTCGATCTGTCGGGACAGGAAAGGGCAGGGGTGTTGTCGCATCCTTATCTGATGACGGGCTTCGCCTATTTCACAACGAGTTCACCGATCCATCGTGGCGTTTTCATTGCCCGCAACGTCTTGGGTCGACGGATCAAGCCGCCGCCGATCGCGGTGACGCCCGAACCACCCGAGTCGCAGCCAGGCCTGTCGACGCGCGAACGCATCGCGCTGCAGACGAGTCCGGCGTTGTGCGCTTCGTGTCATGAGATGATCAACCCGTTGGGGTTCTCGCTCGAAAACTTCGACGCCGTCGGCCGGTTTCGGGATGTTGAACTTGATCAGCCGATCGATGCTTCAGGCAGCTACCTGACCCGTAGTGACGAAGAAATCGAATTCACGGGTGCGCGGGAGTTGGCCGAGTTTCTGGCACAATCGCCCGAGGCTCATGAGGCATTCGTGGAACGACTGTTTCAGCACCTCGCGAAACAGCCGATTCGAGCGTTGGGCGAGGAATTGCTCCCCGATCTCACTCAGCGGTTTGCCGACGATGAATTCCATATCCAAAGACTGATCGTGGCCATGGTGGCAGACTCGGCCATCGCCGTCCGGGAGGTCGAAAATGCCGACGAACTGGCTGCTGCCGACCCCGATCCGTGACGGATCAATTTGCGTGCATAGAATCACGAAACCTGCTACAATACAGCGTTGAAACTCTCCCACCTGAGCAAACATCCGTTTCTCTCCAGACTCCTTCCATCATGCGAAATCACACCACTCGTCGACAGTTCCTGCGAAAACTGGGCGTCGGCTCGGCCGCGTTGCCGTTCGTCTGCAACCTCCCCAGCCTGGCGTTCGCCCAGAACGCCACCCGCAAGCAGCGTCTGGTCGTGATCTTCTCCCCCAACGGCACCGTCCCGTGGAACTTCTGGCCCGATGAAGAGGGTGAGGACTTCACCGTCAAAGAAATCCTCACGCCGCTGGCCGACTACAAAGAGAAGATGCTGGTCCTGCATGGGCTGAACGACAAGCTCCGCGGCGACGGCGACAGTCACATGCGCGGCATCGGCTGCTTGCTCACCGGCATCGAACTCTTCCCCGGCAACATCCAGGGTGGTTCGCATACGCCCGCCGGCTGGGCGACCGGTTTGTCGATCGATCAGGAGATCAAGAACTATCTCCAGAGCAAAGAAGAGACCCGCACGCGGTTCGGCTCGCTCGAGTTCGGCGTCTGCGTTCCCGACCGTGCCGACACCTGGACCCGCATGGTCTACACCGGCGCCAACCGGCCCGTCGCGCCGATCGATGATCCCTACCAGATGTTCGACAAGCTCTACGGACGCCGGCAGGATGAAGAAAGCCTCCGCAGCGTGCTCGATGATCTGCAGGAAGATCTGCAACGCGTGAGTGCGAGTGTGAGCGCAGCCGACCGTCAACTGATCGAGGAACACACGACGTTCGTCCGCGAGATGGAGCGCGAACTGCAGGCGAGTCGCGATTCCGATGTGGGTCATGCCGTCCCCGAACTGGAACCGGGCGTCGATGACGAGAACGACAACATGCCGACGATCACGAAGATGCAGATCGACCTGATGGTCAACAGCTTCCAGGCCGACTTCACGCGAATCGCGACGCTGCAGATCACCAACTCGGTCGGCCAGCCGCGCATGAAGTGGCTCGGCATCGAGGAAGGTCATCACGAGCTCTCCCACGAAGACAACGAAAACGTCGAGGCGCACGACAAGCTGACGCGGATCAACAAGTGGTACTGCGAGCAGATGGCCTACCTCGTCAAGAAACTCGATGAGACTCCCGAACCGGGGACCGACGGCAGCATGCTCGACAACACGCTGATCGTCTGGACGAACGAACTCGGTCAGGGGAACTCACACACCCTCGACAACATTCCGTTCGTGCTGGTCGGCAACGGCCTCGACTTCCGCATGGGTCGCTCGATCAAGTTCGGCGGCGTGGCCCACAACCGCCTGCTGGTCTCGCTGGCCCACGGCTTCGGCCACCACATCGAAGGCGCACCCCGACCCCGCCTCGCGCAACGAGGTGGAGGGGGGAGGTGGCTTCGGGGGGGTCAACCCCGACTTCGGCCCGCGGGCCGATGAGCGAGTTGACGTGAGGGAGCAACGAGCCGGGAGCGTGGAGCAAGGAGCGATGATCGCTCTCTGCCCCACGCTCTTTTTTTTCGTGCTCCAGACTCCCTGCTCCTTGCTTCGCCATTCGCGACTCGCAATTCGCCACTCGCTCCTTCCCCCCCACTGCCTATCTGTTCCCTAGACCCCAGTCCCTGGACCCTAGACCAGTTCGGCGGTAGCATCAACGCCCATCGATCAATCTTCCTCTCTCGCGGAAGGGCCACACCTTATTACCAATCCCCACGCGCCCCCCGGTGCCGCAGAATCATGGTGCGCCCATCGAACGCATGCCCGACGGCGTGACGAGCCAACGCCTGCCACGCCGAGACAGCACTGGCTCTCCTCGAAGGAGCGATCCACTCTCCGTTCGCACCGGCGGACAAGCTGTTCAGTGCGACCCACCGCGACCGGTAGCAGTAAGAAAGGAATTGATGCGACTCGACCCTCATTACAATGCAATCATCGACGCTCTGGAGCGGAATGACCTCGATCCCACAGTCTTTGAGAGATGTGCCGTCGACCTGCTGCGTCCAGAGTATCCTGGTCTTGTACCGATTCCCGGAGGCGACGACGAAGGAATGGACGGTGCGATTCCTGACGAGGTGGCACCATTACCTCTCATCACGACCACCAGTAACAGAGTTCTGGCAATCTCCGAAAGAACCTCGAAAGTTTTCTGGAAGGCAAGAATGCCGGACGAGTTGTCGTCGTTGCGACTACCCAACAACTCAGCCAGACGCGACGAAAGAATCTATTCAAAGCTGCGGCCGATCACGGCTTTACACTTCGCCAAATCCACGATCGTCGGGACTTCGCCGATCGTCTATATCTTCGACCGGAATGGAGCAAGGAACTTCTCCGGGTCCACCGGTACCCTCGACCGCTTTCGGCACTGCCTCGAACATGGCGGCCTACGCTTGCCAGCAACTTGATTGGGCGCGATGAAGTCTTGAAGTGGATTCGCAGGGAAGACGGAGATCTCCTTGTCGTTGGGCAGCCCGGCTCCGGAAAGACGGCACTCTTTCAGGAGCTTGCAAGCACGGGAGGCGGTTCCTGGTATCTGCACGAGGATCATGAGCAGATCGCGAATGCGATTCGGGCGATGCAACCACCGGGCAATCGTCGTCGATGATGCTCATCTGAAACCGGAGTTCCTGACAGCGCTTCACCACCTACGGCGCGAGATTCATGCGGACTTTCGGTTGCTCGTCAACTGCTGGCCGAATCGCGGGCGTGAAGTGAAGTCTAACCTTCAGATCGCAGAGCAATCAGTTTGGGAATTGCCGTTGTTGACTCAGGACGAGATCGTCGAAGTCATCAATTCGACAGGTTTCCGTCCTTCCTACAGAGTGGGTCCACGAGATCGTTCGGCAATCCGCAGGTCGCCCAGGTTTGGCTGTGACGCTGTGTCATTTGTGCCTCACTGGTGATCACAGAGACGTTGCGTTGGGAACTGCCTTAGCGAATGACACACGGCGAATGCTCGAATTCCTAGCTGGCAGGAACGCAGTAGTCGTACTCGCTTGCTTTGGAATAGGCGGTAACGCGGGAATGCGGATCGATGACGTCGCATCGTTCCTACAGGAGTCAACGGGAAATGTTCTTTCGACTATTACGGATCTATCGGCAGCTGGCGTCATCCGGCAAGTTGGTCCTGTTCATGATCCCGCCTATGCGTTGTATCCACCTGCGCTTCGCGAGGCGTTGGTGCGAGATGTTTTCTTCGGTGATGTCCCTTTCTCACCCACTGCCCTGCTTGAGAAGGGTCTCGATTACAGCGATGTCCACCAAAACCCTCATTGGTGCTCGACGGCGCGGAGCAAGGGTGCCTTTGGGAATGATCGAGGGACGATTTGGACGCGAATGGAACGATTCTGCCGAATTAGCCCGATTTGCATGGCTAGGACGCGCGAGGAAGTCGAGTGGGTGCTGAATCATTACCCTGCGAGCCTTGCCGACATTGCTGTTCCACTCTTGGCACATGCACCCTGAGAACTGGCCTGCCTGTCCTCTTTGAGAGCGCACCAGTTGGCGACGATCGCAAGCTCAATTCGTACCCAGAACATCCATTGCGACGCATCTCCGAGTGGGTAAAGAACGCTGAACCAGATGACGAGCAATCAGTCACGAATCGTTTGCTGTTAATCGACACTGTTGACCGTTGGTTAGGAAACGGCGTGACGAGAGTATCGCCGTGCAAGCACTTAGGTATGCGATGAACGTCAAAGCTTTGAGTTGCAAGCGCATGAAGCCGAGCGGACGGAAGTTCGGACGGAACGAGATTCGGTATGGGCTCATTGACACAATCACGTTAATTCGAGGGTTTCCGAGCAATGGCCCCGTGTTCTACGAATTCTTGTTGCTTTGAAGCTGCTCGATTGGGGAACACATCTTTGAGATGCTCAATTCATGGAAATGCTGGTCGCAGTTTCGGTGCTGACCGAAGTCGCAACGCAAATGAACCAGAAGGCCGAGCAGATGTTCGTGATTCGACTGCCGTTGGCAGCGAGCAAGCCAGGTCGTACTCGATCGCTGGGACCAATGGACTGAGTGTCAGTCGTAATGCGAGATCGAACCGATGATTCCCACGAACTTCCAGATATGTTGCCACGATTGATCAGTGTCAAGCGAAAGCAGCCGAGCTACCTAGAATTCGGCTCGAACCAGATCGGGCAAGCGACGTAGTTAGCGAAGTGAGTGGACGAGCCACAATGGCGACCACGCTACGTCGAGTACGATCTACGAGTTGCACCAACACGCGCGCTCAGCGCAGGAAGGGGAACCACGATTGCTCGTGTATCGTCTCGACCAACATGGTCTCGGTGATTTCCGATCCACTGCACTGGGATCACAAGTGTGACTTGCAGGTCTTCCCATTTAGTGGCGTCTGTCCACCGAGTTCCTTTCGAAACCGATGGTGTGGCCCACAGCCGAGGACGTAGAACCACCGGCCTCCAGTACTCACGGACTTGATCGCTACAGAAGTATTGTGTTAACCGAGCTACTTGCGAATACGTCTGGACACACCGAGAGTTTGATAAAGCGACGACTCCGCAGGTGCTCTGCCGATTCCGAAACATCGAGTACCTTTGCGACTATCGGCATCACGTTCTCGTTCTCTGACACTGCTCAGACACATCGTGGTATTGCACTTGTCCACCAATCAGACTGTACCACCCCACCGACGGCAGAATCCCCAGGACTCCCGTTCATGGGAGCTGCGCTTGCTCAATCCACGGAAGGGGAGTAGCTGTGGACAGGTCTTGACATGCGGCAATTACCGAAGGCCCAGTCCTCAAAGTCGAGCGTTTCTGGATTCTCTGCTTGAGCGACAGGACGCGACAAGATCAATCGCCATGGTTCGCATTCCTTTGAGTCTGCTCCCCATTTCGCTCGGAGGGCAGCTTATTCGCCGTAAGAACTTGCGACCTGGATGATTGCATTCATCCACACGTCATATACGGGTGAGTTGAATACTGGGCCGAATGAGCTCTCGGCCAAGATCAGATTGGGTGTTCCAGCATCTCTTGGGCCGCTCGTCGCTTTCAATCGTACAAGACATGCTTGATCGCCACTGCGACAAACTTAGCGTGGACATGGATGTGAGTCGCGACAGTGCTATCGACCATCGGGTCGCCGAGGGCCCGATCAACTCGTGGATCTTCGCTCGTCTTGGCCGTCACTGGTGGACCTGCTAAGACTCCCACCGGGACAAACGACTGGTTGAAGAAGTTGAGATCTCGGTGCCGTACGTATGAAGGACGTGAAGGACGAGTCGCTGCACTGGTTGACGGAGGCTCTACAGCGAACAAGATGACATGGAGTCGATTGCAACATGAACACCGGAAGACGGTCGAACACGACCGATTTCTGATTTCACGGCGTGATCACTTCACGCCCGGTGCCACTGGCGAGATGGGTTAACATCGTGTGCCACTGGTCGGCTTGTCCGCCAGTGCGAGCGCGGATGGGGGGCGCAACTTCAAGACACGGGTCAGCCGTATTGTTTGTTCTCCGCTGTGCAGCGTGTGCGGAACAGATAGCCACGTCGACTCACCATTCCCACTGGCGGGCGAGCCGACCAGTGGCACAATACCGATCGTTCCGCCAGCCGTCTGCCCGCATAGCGGAATGGCACGGAGGCCATTCCCTGCAGAGATCGTGAGTCTCGGTCCATGAGTGGGAGAGGCACCCAGAGGGTACCCGGGTGAGGGCGAAGGTCCGACGCGCGCCCCTCATCCGGCCTTCGGCCACCTTCTCCCCCGCAAGCCCGATGAGATTGCAATCCATGTCGGTTGCGGGGGAGAAGGGGCGCGAAGTGCGATTGATTTGTTCCCTCACCCCGCCCTCTCCCACACGACCGATGCTGCTCGTCGCCGAGCACGTCGTGGGAGAGGGAGAATGTCACCAACGAATGGCTCACCTTGCAACATCCCTGGAGACGCTCTCGATCTGATGGTCGGCTGCTTTCACGGTGACGACGTTCTGCCGAAGCCGCGAACCTGGGAGTGGCTGGCGGGTGTGCATCTCGAAAGTTGGTGGAAGAAACTCTCCCTCTTGCCCACAGCCGACGTCGAACTCGGAAGGCCCCCCCTTAATCCCCCCCCGTGGACGGGGGGAGACCGGAGGGGACGCGCAACTGGCCAGGGGCCGCACGGGCGCAACCGCGCCCTTAGGGTAGGCGGAGTGTGTATTCGGACGAATCTTCGTCCGCGCGGGCCGGCAAGAGTATCGCAAGGGTATATCGCAAGAGTATCACGAGGTGTGTGTCTCCTCGTACTCTTGTACTCTTGGACTCTGGCCCCCAGACCCCAGGCGTTTTGGTTTTCCCCTCACTGCGGCCAATGTGGCCCTCTCGCCTACGATGCACCTGACTTTGCTTTTATCGTTTCTCAGTGGGGGAGAGGGAGTCGTTCACCACCAACCGATGGATGTATCCCGCGCTGCTATGCTGCAACGAGGCAGCTTGTCTCGTCTATGTGCGCCTGGCATAATCCATCGACTTGCCTGTGAACGATGTTTTGCTGACATCCGCGGTCCCTGGTCTGGTCACCCCATGCAATGCTCCACTGCTCTGACGTTGATCGTTGCCGCAGCCTGCCTCTGGGGCTGTAGTGCCCAACCGGCGGCGGAGACTCAACAGCCGGAGCCTGCGGCAGTTCAGGAGACGAGTGTCGACGCTCCGGCTCCCCAGCAGGCCATTCGTGAGCCTCATCCCGATGATTGGTTCGAGGACATAACGCCTGCATCCGGCGTATCCTTTTCCTATCAAAACGGTCGCGAAAGCGGCTTGTTCTGGATGATCGAGGGTTTCGGGGGGGGCGTGGGCATGATGGACTTCGACGGCGATGGCGACCTGGACCTGGTCTTCACCGGCGGCGGCGGGTTCACCGACGATCAACCTCCTCGGATTTTCGGACGGCCATGCGCACTCTTTCGGAATGACGGTGACTTTCACTTTTCGGAACAGACAACGCCGGCCGGCCTGGACCTGCCGATTGAGTATTCGCAGGGGTGTGCGGTCACGGACTATAACGCGGATGGATTCCCCGATCTGTTCGTCTGCTGTTATGGCCGCAGCCGCCTCTATGCCAATCTGGGCGACGGTACCTTTGTCGAAGCCACGACCGCATCTCAATTGCCGGCGGAGGGGTGGGGGACGGCTGCCGCCTTCGGTGATCTGGATCGTGACGGGCTTCCCGATTTGATGCTCGCACGCTACACGGATTGGACACCCGCCACAGATATCGTCTGTTACAACAAGCTCAACCAACGAGATTTGTGTGGACCGAATTCGTATCCCGGTGTCACCGCGCAGTTCTTCCACAATCTGGGTGACGGCTCGTTCGCGGACGTGTCAGCCGACCTCGGTATGCAGGATGTTGCCCATGGTCTGGGCGTTGTCGTCACCGACGTGAACAACGACGGACTGCTGGACTTCTACGTCTCCAGCGATGCATTGCCGAACCTCCTGTATCTGGGCGAGCCTGATGGTCGGCTCACGGAACGCGGCACGGTGTCGGGCGTCGCTTACGGAGAGTGGGGGCAACCGGAGGCCGGGATGGGCATCGATATCGGTGATTACAACGGCGATGCGACACTCGATATCTTCGTGACGAACTACGAGAACGAAGACAACGCGCTGTACCACAACACGGGCCAGGGGCACTGGCTGCACCGGACGGTGATCACCGGATTGTCGGGCGTCTCTCGGATGCGTGTGGGGTTCGGCACATCGCTCTGTGACTTCGACAACGATGGGTGGTTGGACCTGTTTGTGCTCAATGGGAATTCCAACTACTCGGCCAACACGCCCTATCAGCAAGAGCCGCAGTTGTTCGCCAACCTGGAGGGCCGCCGCTTTGTGGAAAGGTCGGAGCAAGGAGGTCCGTATTTTGGTGAGGCTCATTCCGGACGCGGCAGCGCTGCCGGCGATCTCAACAACGACGGCGCCATGGACCTGGTCACAATCCTGATGAATGAACCCGTGCGCATTCTGCGCAATCGCCAGCTCCCCGAGAATTACGTCGCCGTTCAACTCATCGGCCGGCTGGGGGATCGGGAAGCCACCGGGGCCCGTGTCTCCTGTGAATTTGACGGTCGAACACTCGTTCGCTGGGTGACGAAGGGAGCAGGGTACTTTTCGCAAGGTGACGGTCGGATCGTACTGCCGGTCGACGACGGATCGGATAGGGTCGACGTGCAGGTCACCTGGCTTGATCGCGGCAGCGAGGTGTTCCGTCTGGCGACGCGCCGCACGCATCAACTCGTCGAAGGCCGAGGAGTTGCCCATGATTGATACGCCTTCGCTTCCCGCCAACGATTCACCTCGGTCCGCACAACCGCTCCCGCATCCGTCTGGTCGTCTTTTGCCTGATGCTGATCATCGCTGCGGGCGGAGTCGTGATCGCACGCTGGAACTGGTTGTTTCCTGACGCAGACCGCCTGTTGGAAGAGGCTCTGACGATCAGGAATACAAGTCCAGTCGACAGCCAGCTCCTGCTCGACCGCGCGATTGAAATTCGCGAAGGCGATTTTCCGGACGCGCAACTCTCGCGCGTTGTGAATTGCTGGCACAGCAACGTGCCTGGAATGAGGTGCATGCGGAATTCGATTCCGTGGAATTAGCCGAGGTGCGCTCGGAGCTGCTTTTGAGATTCGGCGAGCTGGCTTTCGTGGAGCGCCGCTACACGCTCGCCATCGCATCGCTGGAGGAAGTACGGACGAGAAACACGGAGGAGAGCGCTCCCGCGTTGCAGCTTTTGATCAATGTCTATCAGGAATCGGGCAGACAGGTGGACGTGCTTGGCGCACTGCGTGAAGCACCGCGCCGCGATCCCCGCGACTTTGAGCACTGGGGCGCGCTGATCCTCTTACTCAAGGCGATGTTCGAAGAGTCTGAGTGTCTCGAAGCCACCCGCACCGCGCTCCAACACGATCCGCCCCCACAAATCGAGCAGGAATTGCGCTACATGCTCATTCAGCAACTGGTCGACTTCGGGGAAAGCGAACAAGCCTGGCAGGAGATTCATGCCCAGCAAGAGGCCGGCAACGAATCTGTCCGCTTGCGCGCCCAGCTCGTGGATTTGTATCGTCTCGACGGGCAACCTGAGGCAGCCGCTGGCCATCGCAAACGACATCTTCCCTCAAATGCAACATCTGCCCGGGGCTTACCTGGCCCGGGGAGCGATTTACTTCGATCTGGAGGAGTACGCGAACGCCGTCGAGGACTTCGAGCAGCTCGTGGCCATGCAGCCCTTCAATGAACGGGCCCGATTCAAACTGTCAGAAGCGTACCGGATGCTCGGCGAAGACGAGCAGGCGCTGGAACATCGCAGCTTCGGCGAATGGATCCGCGCGACGCGCGTCGAGTTGAATTCGCTGCAGAAGCAGCACGAGGTTTCTCCCAGTGCGGAACTGCGATGGCAAATGGCGAGCCTGTATGACGAGCTTGGCGAACGGGAGACCGCAGAATTCTGGCTTCAGCATCCAGACGAACCGTGAGCAATGGGAGTTCACCCTGCGTGAACGTCCTTCCGCTGCACGGCGCGCGCATGGGCTGCTAAACTGGTGGTCGTGTTCGAATGACGCTCTTTCTGGCCGGCGCTGCGGATGGACGAACCTCAGGCATCGAAGACCGACGACTTTCTGGGAATCGCCACGCGCCTCGATCTGCTCACGCACGATCAGGCCGAGGCTCTGAAGGTGGAATGCGCAGCGTCGGCCGTCTCCCCAGCGCAAGTCGCGGTGCAGAAGGGGCTGCTTGATCCGATCAAGCTCGACATGATCGAAACGCTGCGCCGGCCCACCGAAGTCGTGCCGGGTTACGAATTGCTCGATGTGCTTGGTCACGGCGGCATGGGAGTCGTCTATCGCGCCCGGCAGACGAACCTCAATCGGCAGGTGGCGATCAAGACGATTCTTATCCATCGCATGGAGGATCAAGGCGTCATCAGCCGGTTCGAGCAGGAAGCCCGCGTGCTGGCTCAGTTGTCGCATCCCAACATTGTCGGGGCCTACGACTACGGCCGGCATGGAGGCCGACTCTACTTCGTGATGGAATACATTCACGGATCGAACCTCGATCAGCGCCTGGACGAATGTGGCTCGCTTACGGAATGGGAGGCGTGGGGACTCGCGCGGCAAGCCGCCTCGGGACTGGCGCATGCCGCCGAGCACGACATCGTGCATCGCGACATTAAGCCTGCGAATCTGTTGCTGGTCGATCCGCCGACGGGGATGCAACTGTCGCCGGGCCTCAAGATGGTGAAGATCGCCGACTTTGGGCTGGCGCGACTGATCGATGAACACGACAGCCGCACGCGCATCACCACCGACAACGCTGCCGTCGGCAGCCCGCAATACATGGCCCCCGAACAGTTGCAGGGAGGCAGCGTCGACTTTCGTGCCGACATCTATGCCCTCGGAGCGACGGTCTATCATCTGTTGACGGGCGTGCCTCCGTTTCGCGGCGGGTTGACGCAAGTCCTCACTCAAAAGGTCGCGGGAAAGTACACGCCGCTGAATGAGGTGAAGCCGACGATCACTTCGAGTTCGCGCAAGCTGATCGAGCAGATGCTGTCACTCAGCCGCGACGATCGGCCCCGCGACTATGCACAGTTGATTCAGGAGATCGACCGCATTCTCGCGCGGGTCGAACCGTTGTTGACGACGACACTCACGATGCCGGCAACGCTCGATGAGGACGATGCCGACAGCACTTCACGGCATGCCGCTGCGACACGCGATACTGAGACCGCTCTGTTGCCAGGAGCAACGAAGACTCCTTCGCTTCCGGGTGTTTCGACGACCGACGACATCGCGCGAATGCCCACTGCAGTTGCAACTGCTGATGCAACATCCACGAAGCGAGCATGGATCATGCGAGGTCTCGCGGGAATGGTCATCTTGTCTTTGATCTTGCTTCCCTGGTTCCTGCCGGCGCGTGCTCCCGTTGATTCCAACAATGCTCCCATTGAATTGGAGCCGGAACTGCTCGAACCCGCTTCTCCCCCCCGATCGCTCTACAACGGTCGCGACCTGACGGGCTGGAACTACGAGCCCGGTGTGTGGCGGGCCATTCCCGAAGAAGGCGTCATCGCGGGGGCCTCCACCGAGATCTGGACAACGCTCTTCGAAAGCCGATCGAACCGCAGGCCGATCGAGTTCTATCGACTCGAATGCGTGGTGCAGCTTCACGAGGCCGACGAAGCGGCGGTGATGTTCGGCGTGGAGTCGGGTCACGGTCGCGATGGCCGCTGTCATGTATTGAGCGTCACCGCGAGTGGTGTGAAACTCCTGGAGCGCACTCTCGCCGGAGACAACGCCGATGACGAAACAGTCGCTGACCTCCCCATTGGAATGGCGTCGACAAGTGAAGTGCTCGTGCGTCTCGAACGCCAGCCCAAGGGGTGGTTCATCTATCTGAACGACGAATTCCAGGGAGGCATCCCCCATCGCGAGGTACCCGACCTGCCGGAGTTTCGCTTTGCCGCCGTCGGAGGCGAGGCGTGGTTTTCCGACGTCGTGTTGACGGCCCTGAGTGATACACCGGTGGAATGAGCCGCGAGACTCTCGCCGTTGGCAGCCGGGACATCTTTGGCACTATCATCTCTCCATGCTCATCATCGACAACGAATTGAAACCGGCCGACCTGCTTCCCGCTGGAGCGATTGTGGACGAGGTCGGCGGTGTGTCTGGCTTCTTTGCGCGAGTCGACGCAGCCGGGGGCGGGGTCGCCGGTATTGACGATCAACGGGAAGTACACCGCGCAGTCGTGGACCGAATGGACGCAGGGCTTTCTCTACGGCGCGTACCTGCTGCAGTTCGACGCCACCGGAGATATCGAGTGTCTCGAATACGGCAGACGACACACGCTGCAGGATATGGCACCGCATGTCAGTCATGTCGGCGTGCATGACCACGGGTTTAACAACGTCAGCACGTACGGGAACCTGTGGAGGTTGATGAACGCAGGTAAGCTGCCTGAAGACGCCAATGAACGGGCATTGTATGAGCTGGCCCTCAAGCTCAGCGGCTCGGTGCAAGCGGCGCGCTGGAGCACGACGCATGATGGGAACGGATACATCTATTCGTTCAACGGACCACATTCACTCTTCTGCGATACGATGCGATCGCTCAGGTCGCTAGCGCTGGCCCATCAGTTGGGACATCGTTTTCTGGGTGAAAACGACGCCCCGATTCCGCTGCTGCAACGGCTCATTCAGCATGCCTCCGTGACGACCCGCTGCAACGTCTACTTCGGAGAGGGTCGCGACATCTACGACGAGCGCGGACGGGTGGCTCACGAGAGTCTGTTCAATCGCAACGACGGCCGCTATCGCTGCCCGAGCACTCAGCAAGGTTACAGCCCCTTCTCGACCTGGACCCGTGGGCTGTCGTGGGTGATGCTCGGTTACCCGGAGTTGATGGAGTGGATACTCAGCCGGCCTGAGGAAGAGTTCAATGAGCACGGAGGTCGCAAGTCGGTGATCGCCGAGATGCGTCAAGCCGCCGAGGCTGCCTGCGATTTCTACATCGACAACACACCCACCGACGGCATCCCCTTCTGGGACACCGGCGCGCCAGGGCTGGCGCAACTTAAGAACTGGCAGGACCGCAAAAGCGATCCCTTCAACGATGTCGAGCCGGTCGACTCGTCGGCAGCGGCGATCGCGGCCCAGGGATTGATTCGGCTCGGCTGCGTCCTGTCTCAACTGGGTGATGCAACTGCCCGCAGCCGCTACCTGCAGGCCGGACTGACGGTGATGCGAACGCTGCTCGATGCCCCCTATCTCAACGATGACGACAATCATCAGGGTCTGCTGTGGCATTCGATTTATCATCGCCCGCGCGGCTGGGACCACATCCCCGACGGCAGGAAGATCCCCTGCGGAGAGAGTTGCCTCTGGGGCGACTACCACCTGCTCGAGTGTGCCGTCATGGTGCAGCGGATGACACCCGGGGCGAGAGCACACACATTCTTCTCGTAGCCGCGTCTGTCTCAGACTCGGGGCGACGCTCGGTGACGTTGATCTGATCGCCGGGCCGCATCAGAGGAGTAGATTCCCGCTTCGAGCCCGCGAGTCTGGGGACAGACTCGGCGAGTTGTTCACGCACGTTTCCGTTTCCGTGACGACGACTTGGGTTTGCTGCGGACGTTGTCGACTCCTTGCACAGCAGCTTGTAGTTGCTCCGTCACCCAGGCATTTACACTTTTGCCGGAGACCGCAGCAGCGACGTTCACCCTGCGATGTAGCTCGGGGGAAATGCGAGTCATGAACTGGCCGGAGAAGGCTTGTCGGGCGGCTCGCCGCGCTCTTTTCAGCAGAACGCGAGATAGTCGTCCACCGATTCCTCGAATGCCTGCTTCAGTTCATCGACGCTCCCGCCCCTGGAACGTAATCACGTCGCGGGTATTGATTACCTCACCGTGAAACAATTCTGCATCGGCGTCGAACTCCAACTCCGGCCCCATGTAGCCTTTGTATTCCATCATGAAGCGGCTCCCGCCTCACTGAGGGAACCTTCGCATCGACTGCACGGCTCCCTTGCTCAGTTTCCTTTTTGAGGATGCGGCCGATGAAATCCTCCAGCTCGAACATCGTTCAATGCGCCGATGCTTTGGCCCCATCGTTGATCTCATTTTCCCCAGTATGATATCATATAATGGTATCACCCTAATGAGATGTCGTCAATTAGAGTTTTGGTAGCCATGGACCTCCGGGACGCGGAGGCAACGCTCGGCAGCGTTCTCTGGTCGCCAGATCGCATCAAAGGAGAAGATCTCGTCGCGTTGGTCCGTCGAGTC
>CALOES010000010.1:0-84061 GCA_942492405.1 uncultured Planctomycetaceae bacterium | reverse complement strand
GACTTGTCATGGGTGCGTACTTTCAACGTGGTGTCCAATACGGGACTCCACGTCCTGGCTCGCGCTCCGTCGGCGGAACCACACGCTTCGCAGTCCGGTGGCTGGCGACTGCGCCCTCTTCGATGTCGGTCAATCCAACTCCGGCCCACGACGACCACCACCTCGCAGGCAGCAGTTGCCGTAGACCATGTCTTGCGCGCGGGTCACTCCGGGCGGTTTCCGCGAATTGCGGTGGGGGGGGCGGTAGCCCTTCCGGGGATTTTTATTTCTGATTTTCCGAGGACACCCCGAGAGAGGGGAGAGACAGGCACGTCTTGATTATTCCTCAGGACTCGGGAACGTCTGTCCAACCAGTTCTGTCTGGCCTGATTCCCAATTTCCATCAGGCGTTTCAGGTCTGGAGGATTCCGTCCCAGCTCTTCAGCCAGCTTCCTGGTCTGTTGAGCCATTCCCTTCAGGTCTACCGTCATGAAGACTGGTCCCAGGGCTGTCAGGGTGCCTTCCAGGATTTCTCTTGCGAGGGTGTCCGGGTTGGGTTGGTCCTGGCATGCTTGAACCTTTTGCTGCAGCGCTCTCCAAGTCGTCCCCGGGAGATCCCACGTCAGTCGTGAATTCTTCCAGCGTGGGGTGAGTCCGAGGATCTCCATGGATTCGTTCTGGGGGGCGTTCAGGTTTATGGAACCTGTTTCCCTCAGGTGGAGTCCATGGCGTTCCAGGGTCTCCTGGAGCCCCAGGAGGGGGCGTTATCTTTCATGCTCATCTCTGGAGGCGATCGCCATGGCCATCCGCGTATCGCCACAGAGATGGAGTCTCCCCTCCTGGGGCCAGGGTCACCTGCGAGAGGATGTCGCGAAGAGTGACCTCCGCCGCGAGGGGACTGTAGGATTCTCCCTGAGACAGTCCTCTCGTCTTCTTGCGGCCTGCCTGGCCGCGAATCACCTGCTCGATCGTTCGCAGCAGGTAGGGGTTCTCGATAAAGTCGCAGGATGAGCATCTAGGGCATCGTCAATAAAGAGGGAAGGAAAACAGTCGGTCACGTCAGCCGTGATGAGGGTTGCTTTGCCCTGCCGGACCTCGCGTTCGATCTCGGCAAAGATCTGCCAGGGGGACAGGAACAGGTCTGAGTAAATAACAACGGCCCGGGGCTGGACGGCCAGCTGCAGCGCCTTCGAAACGGTCCGGTCAAAAATCGTGGGCAGATGCAAGGTGCGAAACTTACCGTTGGACTTGGGGATCTGGACCTCACGGTGTTCTTGAGGTCGGTATGTCCCATTGTGAAGTGTTTGGCTGATTTCGCGCAAGATCGAATAGGTTTCGCTCCCTGAGAGCGCGTCGAATGTCACTCCGTCGACTCCCGGCGCCTGGCCCCCTTCGCGTTCCAGCCTCTGGTAAGCCACCATCAGGTTCTCGGGGGCCGCGAACAGCCTCCCGGTCGAATTCGCCTCGAGAGAATCGCCGGCGTTTGCGATCATGCGCCCGCGCCAATCCAATAAACTGCCACTCATCGCGGACGTCTCCCGGTACGGGTGTTTGGGGTCTGGGTATTCCGATTCAGAGTGCTCGGCTCTCGTCTTGTTTGCAGAAAGGCCTGAATGCGGCCCGTCATCTCGTCCACTCCCACGCGATACCAGCCGCAGTCCGCGTACCGTTGCCGGCGCTGTTGGCTCCAGCGCTGCAACTGGTGCTGGTGGCGGTCGTTGAAATCGACGATCAGCACGCGTCTCCGGGGGGTGTCACTCGAGAGAAATGTCGGTCCTCGGGGATCCCCGGTCCTCCTGCTGCATTCACCACACAATCCGTGTGCCGGTGCTGACCAGCGGAAACGCCCCTCAGAGACCAAGAGGTTGCCCCATTGATGTGCCCGCCGGGCGTTGATGAGCTGTCGTTGGCGTTTGGGGAGGCTCGCGATTTCGGAATCCCCCGCGGACGTCGCCAGACGGGCTGTGGGGGGCAACTGCTGCAGGAGAGCGATGGCGTGCTGGAGATTCGCGGCGATCAACACCGTCTGCAGGGGGCGGCAGCCCGTTGCAGTCCACCAACCCGCGATGTCGGGCTGCGAATGGATGATATTCGCGTCGCCGTTCGCGAGCCCCTCCGCCAGCCGGGCAATCCGGCGATTGCGCTGGTGGTGGCGCCAGTAACCGGCGCGGTGAAGTTCGGTCTGCTGCAGATGGGGGGGAATTCGCGGCGGACGAATTTGTCACAAAAGCCGTTTGGACTGGCGCCTCCTCCGGTCGGGATTTCAAAGACGGCCGGCCCCAAGGCGGCCAGCATGAGGTCCGACTCCCGGGGGGCGGGCCGGGTACTTGCTCTCTCGATTCCCAACAGATTGAAGCGCGCTCCCTGCTCACACAAAACGCGTTGGGCGACTTCATGACAGACATCCTCGGCATGAAGCACGATCGCCAGTTGCCTGCAGCACATCATCCGCGACATTCTCCCCGTTGAGAAATGTCGCAACCCGCACGCCTGTCCCTCCATCTCTTGTCGACAGCGAAAACGGACCCTTCCCGCTCGCGTGATTCCAGCCCTCCACCGTGGAGTCGAGTTCGTTGCGTGACTTGCCAGAACAACGATCTTCACCTCGGGGGCCGCCAGGCTGATGTTTGCCAGCTGCAAGGGGTGATCGACTCCCGCTCCCACCCGGATTCGTCCCCGCGCCTGGCTCACGAGGAACTGAGCGAGCCCTTTCGGGAGCAACTCCGGCCGCGTCACCTCAAGCTGAGCGATATTTCGGTCAAAGGCTTCCGCATTCCAGGCGATTCCCCGTTCCATGGCGAGATATTCCAGAACCGGCAACAGCCCGGCATTCGGAAACACCATCCCATGCGCGGGGCGGAGCAGCGATTCGAGTCCCTTCTGGACCTCAACCGTCCCGTTCTCGGTGCGTTCGGGCTGATGGACCAGGGACGGAAGATCGCCGAGGTGGTCGATGAGCGACTGCGGGACGAGCAGCGTATGGCCGCGCTGTTCCAGGGGATGGTGAGCACGAGTGGCATGCCTGAGCACAGGAGGGGCAATTGGCACGTCTGGAACTCCGAAATCATGCAGGGAGGGGCGTCAGACCTCCACCGACTCCATATTCGGCTTCTCAGGTGCTCGCGGCCGGTTCGCGCTGCCTTAACTACGGGTTAGGACTTCGCATTACACGACCGGCATTATCGTAGTTATGTCCTATTCCGGCGTCAAGAGGTGTGTTATGGGTTGTATGAGTTGGTCTTTAATCGCGGTCCAGTTGTTATTTACTCAGAGTCCGCTTGCGTTGTACGGCCTTCGTGAGTTGTTATTTACTCGCCCTGTTATTACATATGATGTGCTCGTGGCAGATGCTATGTACTCAGTGTATGTCCTGTGTACATCACCCGTGAGTTGTTATTTACTCGCCACTTCAACAACTACACCGTACGTGTTGACATCGCCGGGAGCCTTGCGAGTGTACAACTCCTTGAAATGGCGCATGTTCTGACCATTCGCTGTTGCGTAATGCACCATTCGACGGCTATTTCACGTCTGGTGGCCGTGATCCTCTGTGGACGCCGCATGAGATATCCGTTCAGCGTTACCTGTCATCTACTCATGGGAGGCGGCGAAGTACTCTGGCAGGCCGTTGTGATTGACTCACCATACTCGTTTCACGCCTGTGTTCAGCGTATTCCCTTTCGGTGAGTGCGCCATCGTACCTATGTGTCGCCTACGTCCTTAACGCGTGACGTTGTCCGGCAGTAGTTACATTCGGCATCGAAAGCGAGGGGCATCGTTACGAAGCCGGGAGCATTCATTCCCACCTGCGGCTGACTCAGGTGTCTCAAGGCCGCCGCCAATCACACTGGCCGGATTGTTCTGGGCTTGGCATGCGCCGACGGGTTCGTCGAACAGCACAGGGCCGAGAACTTCACGCCGAGAACTCGCGAAAGATCTGGCAAACCGCAGGACTTGATTTCCGGGGCGCGGTCCTTGATGCTGGACGGTCGCAATTTCCTCCAAGTCCGCGACCACAGTGGAACCTGCTCGATGAAATCCACGATCACCTCGCTTCTCATCTTGTTCGCAGTTTCAACCGTGGGCGCGGCGGATCGGCCGAATATCGTGGTCTTCCTTGTCGACGACATGGGAGTCATGGATACATCGGTACCCTTGCCGTACATCATTTGCGTATAATAGCGATGCGTTCTGCAAACGGATCATCCATCCCAACGGCGGAATCTTCACCTATCAGTATGACGACTGGAACACGACGGTCGTCGTCGACCCGAAGCAAGCGGTAACCACCTATTTGCAAAACATGAACCGTCAGGTGACGGCCGTCATCAACCCCCTCGGCCAGCGGACGACCCATGCCTATCAGAACCGGCGGCTCGTGGCGCAAGTCACGGCCACCGGTGTCCGCACCAGCTATACCTACGAGACGCTGGCGAACGGTTCGACTTATCAGCGTGCGATGCAGACCGCCGTCGGCCGCATGACCTATGTGTACGGCGGCAACAACCGTCCGGCGGCCACGATTGACCCGTTGGGCCACCGGACCAGCTACGTCTGGAATGGTTCGGGACGGCGGATCGCCGTCATCAACCCGTTGGGGGAGCGCACGACGACGATCTATAACAGTGATGGCTATGCCGCCGCCATCGTCAATCCGCTCGGTCACCGCACCACGTCCCTCTACAATGCTCAGGGCCAGGTGATCGCCACGCTCGATACGGCGGGGAACCGCAACACGTTGACCTATGAAGACGGCCAGCGCGTGACGACTGAGAATCCATTCGGCAATGTCTCCTCGATGATCTACGACCTCTCGAACCGCATTCTGGCGAACGTTGATCCACTGGGGAATCGCACCAGCTTCCTGTACGACGGCAACTGTCGCAAGGTCGCTCAGATCACTCCACTGGGAAACCGCTCGACCACGATCTACGGTTGCCAATCGGGGCCACTGGCCACAATCAACCCACTGGGGGAACGAACTTCGTTTGCCTACGACATCGTCGGTCGCCGTGTGCGCACGACCAACCCGTTGGGCGAAATCTCATCCGTCATCTACAACGCGGCAGGTCGGGCGGTGGCCAGTGTGAGTCCGCTCAACATCCGTTCAACCACGGTGTTCAACCCCGCCGGTCAGCGGCTGGCGTCGGTCAACCCGTTGGGACTGCGGAATACCAGCGTGTATGACAACGCGGGTCGCGCCGTCGCCAGTATCAGTCCGGTTGGGGCGCGTTCGACGACAATCTACGATGCCGCGAGTCGCACGATCGCCCAGATCAACCCGCTGGGGAAACGCTCCAGCACGATCTTCGATGCGGCCGGTCGCACGTTCGCTTCGGTCAACCCGCTGGCGTTCCGCAACACGACGATCTACAACGCCGCCGGTCAGACTCTGGCACAGATCAACCCGCTGTTGCAGCGTTCGACTTCGGTCTATGACTCCTTCGGTCGTCCTGTCGGCCAGATCAGTCCGGCAGGCAATCGCACGACAAGTGTGTACGACAAAGACCGTGTCGTGGCCAACATCGATCCCTTGGGCGAACGCACCACGAGTGTGTTTGATGCCGCGAATCATTCGATTGCCACGATCGATCCGCTCGGGTTCCGCAATACGACGGTGTATGACAACGATGGCCGCGTACTGGCGAGCGTCACTGCGCTCGGCAACCGCACGACGAGCGTCTTCGATACCGCCGGACACACCATTGCCACGATCAACCCGCGTGGGTTCCGTTCTTCGACGGTCTTTGACGCAACTGGTCGCGTGCAGGCCAACGTGAACGCATTGGCTGAGAGGTCGACATCCATCTACGACACCGGGGGACGTACAATCGCCACGCTCAATCCCGATGGACAGCGGACGACCAACATTCTCAATGTCGCTTCACAAACGATCGCGGTCCAACAGGCCAACGGCCAACGAACCTCGTCGGTCTATGATGCTGCCGGCAGGATGGTCGCCTCGATCAACCCCCTGCTCCAGCGAAACACCACGGTGTACAACATCGGGGGACAGACAATTGCTCAAGTCAATGCCTTGGGCAAACGAACGACTTCGATCTTCGATGCGGCGGGTCAACCGATTGTGTCGATCGATGCCAAATCAAGACGGACATCGACAATCTATGACCCGTTGGGACGCTCTCAAGCCGTCATTAACCATGCCAACCAGCGGACCACCACGATCTACACGACGGGAGGAGACACGGCAGCATTGGTCGACGCGGGCGCAACGGTATTCGTTCACTTATGACGCTGCGGGACGCGGATTGCCTCGATCGATCCCCTCCTTCAGAAGGGTCACTTCGAATTCCGATGCCGCAGGTGAGCAAGAGACTCGCATCGATGGGCAGGGCCGTCACGACGTTCACCTACGATGAGGATGACGAACTCCTCATTCGCCGTTATCCGGATGCGTCGCGGGCGTCGTTCAGCTACGACCCGGTGGGAAACCGAAATCTCAGCGAGAACGTATCGATCTCGACCACAGTGACTTACGACGCCGTCAATCGTCATGACGATCTGACTACCGATTACCTCGTTTAGACCCAAATCCTGTATCCAGGTTGCCAGAATCTCTATTCCATTGCAGCCGATAAATCCCATAACCTATGAATTGGAGGCACGTCCATGCCCGCCACGAAGCAATTACAGTATGCGTTCACTGCCACCGGCCAACGATCGTCTCTGATCGACCCGGACGGCGGCCGGTTCACCTACAGCTACGACAGCGTGCAGCGTCTGACGCAGGTCATCAACCCGCAGGGGGAGCGGACCAGCTACAGCTACGACGCCGCGGGACGCCGGACGCTCAAGAAGCTGGCCAACGGCAGCCGCACCTCGTTCAGCTACGACGCGGCCGGCCAGATGACCACCGTGGCGCATCTCAAGTCGAACGGCACCCTGCAGGCCCAGTACGACTACGTCTACGACGAGGTGGGGAACCGCACCCGCATGAGCGAACTCGACGGTTCGATCACCACCTGGAGCTACGACAACCTCGATCAGCTCACCGCCGAGCACAGAACCGGCACCAACGCCTACCGCAACACCTACACCTACCGCAGCTTCGCCGCAACCAACGAATGGGTTAGGATGAGCGCGTTGGATCCAGTGAATGGGGAGCGACGCGATGCGCAGTTTTCTCAAGCGGCATGAAGTGAACGTGGCGGG
This sequence comes from uncultured Planctomycetaceae bacterium, assembly GCA_942492405.1. Classification (GTDB taxonomy): domain Bacteria; phylum Planctomycetota; class Planctomycetia; order Planctomycetales; family Planctomycetaceae; genus JANNSB01. The sequence goes on along the minus strand of CALOES010000010.1, from coordinate 76,909 downwards.
GGTGCTGCACTGTTTCGATCGGCTGATCCTGCGGGGCCACTTGCCGATCGCGGGTCTGGGGTACTTCTCCACCTGGCTGTACTCGAAGCAGATCTCGCTCAACGTCGAGCGGCTGTGCGCTCAGGGCTGGCGGCCGTTCAAAGAGGTCGCTCCGGCTCTGGCCGAGCAGATCAAGGAGCATGCGAAGGCCTTGGCCGAGAAAGCGGGACGGCCGTATCGGCATCTGGCTTCGTCGGAGCCGATGGAACAGCAGGCGCGGGAGATGGCGCAGCAGGAGGGAATTCGCGAGGGGCTGGTGTGCGTCTACTCGATCAACGAGAAGTGCCGCACGTTCCGGGTGCGGTATGGACAAGGCAAGCCGCGAATCGGGACCGATCTGCGGGTGTGCCTGGTGCTGTACTACTTCTACATGGATCGCGAGTACGGTCTGATGCACGTGAAGATCCAGACGTGGTTTCCGTTCACGGTGCAGGTGTACGTCAACGGCCACGAGTGGCTGGCGCGTCAACTGACAAAAGCGGGAATCGAATTCCGACAGGTGGACAACGCCTTCACCGGGTTGTCCGACGTGCCAGCGGCTCAGAAGATCGCGGACCGCTTCGCCCGCCGCAATCTGCTTCGCGGGCTGCATCGTCTGGCGGCACGCGTCAACCCGCTGCTGAAGGAACTCCTGGCCGGGCAGAGCTACTACTGGGTGATCGATCAGGCGGAGTATTCCACGGATGTGCTGTTCTCGCAGCGCAAGGCGCTGGAGAGCCTGCGGCCACGGCTCTACGAGCACGCCGCGTTGTGCTTCTCGGCACCGACGCTGCTGACGTTCCTGGGGCGGCGGTATCGCGAGAACTTCGCAGGAGCGATCCAGACGAAGTGGTACCGGCGGGAGCCGGGAGGGTGCGTGAAGCACTGGATCAAGCGGAACGCGCTCAAGATGTACGACAAGCACGGGACAGTCCTGCGGATCGAGACGGTCGTCAACGACCCGCGTGAATTCTACGTCCGCCGGCAACGGCACAAACAGGACGGAACAACCGAATGGGGCTGGTTCCCGATGAACAAGGGGGTGTTGAACCTGGGGCATTATGCCCGTGTCTGCCGCGCGGCGAATACGCGTTATCTGGAGGCACTGTCGGTCGTTCGCGACCTGGGCGTCGGCCAGAATGAGCTGCAGCGCTTATGCGCTCCAGTGGTCTGTCGCGGCCGGCGGCGGCGCGGGCTCCAACCTCTGGCGAGTGCCGACCAGGCGCTGTTCGCGGCGGTGCTGCGCGGGGAGTACGCCGTGCGCGGCTTTCGTAACCGCGAACTGGCCTCGCACCTCGACGGTCCGATGCCGAAGGATCCCCACGAGCGGCGTCGCCGCTGCGCTCGCGTGTCACGGCGGATCGCACTACTACGGGCGCACGGTCTGGTGGCCAAGATTCCCCGCGCGCGGCGTTACCGCGTCACCACTCTGGGCCAGCGGTTCATGAGTGCCGCGTTGCACCTCCGCGCTAAGCTCTTCCCGGAGGAACTCGCCCGTGCTGCCTGACACTCTCACTCCGCGCGAAAAGATTTGCGCGCGAGTCGACAATGTTCACTCCGTAACCTTCTACGACAACCGAGGAAACCGCACGCTGAAGAACCTGGACGGCCAGCGGACCACCTCCAGCTACGACGACGCCAACCAACTGCGATGGTCTCAGGATGCCTCAGGCCGCACGACGTACACGTTCGACGCCGATGGGAACCAGCAAGTGGTCCTCTCCCCCAGTGGCGACCGGGTGACGAACCTCTGGGACTATGAGAACAAGCTGATCGGCGTCCAACATCCCACCGGCAGCAGAGAGACAATGGCCTACGACCCCGATGGCAAGCGGGTGATGCTCGAAGAGACGGCCTCCACCACCAAGTACGTCTGGGACGACCAGAACTACCTGCAGGAGACCGATGCCTCGGATGTCACGCAGGTGACTTACACCAACGAGCCGAGAACCTACGGCAACCTGATCTCGCAGCGGAAGTCAGGTGCCAGCCACTACTACCTGTTCGACGCCCTGGGTTCGACGCGGCTGGTGACCGATGCCTCGGAGAACATGGCCGAGAGCCTGCTCTATGACGCCTGGGGGAATCTGGTCGGTTCGCCCCCGACGATGGCGGTGCCGTTCCGCTGGGTGGGGGAACTGGGGTATCTGTTCGTCCCCGTCACCAGTGACTACTACGTCAGGGCCAGGGTGTACCAGCCCGGAATTGGGAGGTGGATTAGTCAAGATCCGCTGGGATTCGTTGATGGAACCGGACGATTGCTCTACTGTCGGAATCGAATCATCGTGACACGTGATCCGTCGGGATTACATAGCCGATCCGGATCTCCTGTCGCCCTAGCTAGCTACAATCAACCGACCGAAAGGGACTTCGCTCCTATTGCCCCTGACCCACGAGGGGATGTCATAAGCCCACTTGATACGGGTTATGCAAAAACATGTATTGTAACAACGGGCTGTTGGATAGACCCAGTTTATCATCCAAATCCTAACGTACACAATGTGTGCTTTAACGATTGCGCTCTTAATCTTGCCGCGGGGTTTAGCAGCCCGTTGAACAACTGGGGGTCTTGACAGTTGGTCTATGATTCCGCTGTTGGATGTCAGCATCAGTGTCAGGGAGGTGCGCATGGCTTTGGGACGCAGTGGTGGGGAACGGCAGGGGGAGTTGTGGCTCGCGACCGATCAGCTGGTGTTGGGTAACGGACACGTCTTCTACGATCGTCTTAACCAGGTGTTGCGTGAGGCCGGGTTCGACGCGTACGTGGAAGCTCTGTGCGAGGAACACTACCACGCAGGCGGCCGACCGGGGATTCCGCCGGGCCGCTACTTCCGCATGCTGTTGATCGGCTACTTCGAGGGGCTCGATTCGCAGCGGGGGATCGCCTGGAGGTGTGGCGACAGCCTGTCGCTGCGGAGCTTTCTGGGGCTGGCGCTGACCGAGAACGTGCCCGATCACAGTTCGCTGACCCGCATCCGCAACCGCCTGCCCCTCGCGGTGCATGAGCAGGTGTTCGCGTTTCTGCTGAGCGTGGTCGACCAGCACGGACTGCTCAAGGGGAAGACGGTGGGCGTTGACTCCACCCTGCTGGAAGCCGACGCGGCGATGAAGGCCATCGTCCGTAAAGACACCGGCGAGGATTGGAACGAGTATCTGAAGCGGCTGATGCAGGCAGAAGGCCTGCTGGAGGAGGGCCAGGAGCCGACGGAAGAAGAACTGCGGCGATTCGACAAGCGGCGGGCGAAAGCGGGGAAGAAGAAGGTCTCCAACGCGGAGTGGGAATCTCCCACCGATCCCGAGGCCCGCATCGTCAAGATGAAGGATGGCCGCACCCGCCTGGGTTACAAGGCCGAGCATGTGGTCGATCTGGAGAGCGACGTGATCCTCTCGGCGCAAGTGCATCACGGGACCGAGGGGGACGCACAGACACTGCTGGTCGCCGTGGTCGATGCCCAGAAGAACGTGATCCTCTCGGGAAGTGACGCGGAGATTCAAGAAGTGGCGGCGGATAAGGGCTATCACGCCAACGACACCCTGGCTGAGTGCGAGCGGTTCTCGCTGCGGACGTACATCCCCGAACCCTCTTCTCCGCACGGGAGGCGCGCTGGACCGACAAGCCCGAGGAAGTGCGGCATGCGGTGCTCAATAACCGTCGCCGCGTGCGACGGAAGAAGGGACGGCGCCTGCAACGCCAGCGGAGTGAACGCGTGGAACGCAGCTTCGCTCATGTGTGCGACACCGGCGGGGCGAGACGAAGCTGGCTGCGGGGACTCGAGAAGATCAACAAGCGATACACGATCCAGGCGGCGGCCCATAATCTGGCGGTACTGATGCGCGGCGTGTTCGGCATCGGCAAACCGCGGGGCCTGGTAGGCGGCTGGGCGGCGGCCTGCGCCGCGATCTACGCCCTCAGACTCGCCCACCTGCGCCGCTGGAGCCGCTGCTTCTTCAAAATCACCTCAGCGCACTCATTCCACTCGCGCGCTACGACTCTCCAGACCACCCACCAGCAATCATTACATTTAAGCCCCTCAATGAGCGCTTTTTCAACGGGCTGCTAACGGAGCGGCAGCAGCCGTCGACATTTCAGTGACCGAAATCATCTCGCGAACAATTCCGAATTGCAATTGTGGGCCAGGGCGACGACCTCCCACCGACTGCCTCGTCCCCGCTCTGTAACGATTTCATCTTCTTTGCGCTCAAGCAAAGAGACTCAGCACCGTTTACCAGCGCACTCTTTCTTTACGAGGATGATCATGACATCAAACATCTTGCGATTAAACATCTTGGCCGTCGCTATCGCCGTTGGTGGAGTGGTGTCGGCCAATTCTGCATCGGCCCAGACAATTCAACTAGGAGGACAAGCCGGCAACGAACTTCAAGTGTTCGGCACTTCCGAGAACGACACCATTCGAGTATTTACCTACACGTCCGACAAGCCGCCTGCAGTGAATGTTGCAGATGCGCTCCGGCGTTCTCCCGATTCGGTCTCCATCCGGCCCGTAAATCCAAACCAATTCGCCCAAGTGACGCCGGTAACCTATACCTATGTCAAAGTGACGATCAAAAACGACAACGGCGAAATGGTGGAGGTGAAAGAGTTCCTGAGAAGCGACGTTGCCACGATTCGTGTTGTCGCCTTCGACGGCGATGACTTTATCGACAACACAACGAACATCCCATCGACCATCTATGGCGGCATGGGCAATGACGTGATCGCAGGAGGGAGCGCGAGTGATTCGTTGTTGGGTGAAAGTGGTGCCGACAATATCTACGCACGCGGCGGAAACGACACGCTGCATGCAGGCAATGATCCGAACAGTCTGATTGTCAACAGCCTGTTCGGTGACGGCGGGAACGACACCTTCATCTACAACTCCCAGGACCGCATTAGGGACGACAGCCCGGCGATTGCCGGCATCGATCTCGTCGGCTGGCAAATCACTCCCGATCATCATTTTACATCGGGGCCGAACGCCGGGATGAGTCGGATCGGCCAGTAGTGGTAGACACGAGTGGCCCTGAAAGATCCTTTCGAGAATCACGCGCAACCGTAATGGTAGAAGTAGAGGGTCATTCGTGTTCTGCTGTCTTGTGGAAGTGAGGTGTGGTGATGGGTTTATACATGATGTGCGAGAAGGGGCGAGTGGGTGTTTGAAGCGAGTGGAAGCGGGGCGACGGGCCGAGTTTGGCGAACATCGGGGCTGAGGGGCCATCGCCGTTGAGGAGGGTCTGCGACTGGAACTGCGTCAGCCTTTGCGTTTCGACAAGCTGTTGCGCCAGGTCATCGGCGGATTGCCCAGAATCGGAAGTGCGTTCCTTCAGCGACTCGATGTCCGCAACGGACATCAACCCACTCTCGGCCAGTGCCTGGAGAAACTGTGGAACGCTCAGTGACATCTCCGATCCCGCCGCGGAGACGAAATGTCGGGTTTCTGTACGAGAGACAGCATAACCGGCAGGCTGTGCCCTGTCACCGAGGAGACTGACTCAACCAAAGCATGATTGCCGCAACGAACCATACCGGACGCCGCAAATTGGCGTCGTTGGAACATGCAAGCGGACCGGCAGAACAGTTGATGTGTATCGTGCTCGCTCTCGGATCTCGGTCTACTGCCATCTTGCATGAGAATGCGCGCAATTTTGCGGTGCTGCGCGAGTCCGAGACAACAAGGGGGCGACATCCCAGGGAAAGCGTCTTACCCTTCGGTTTCACAACTTTTGACCCACCCGCGGGGGCATATGGAATTCGCCGATCGCATCGCCGACAAGCGCGAGCAACTGCTGCGTTACGTCATGCAGCAGTTGCGGGTGAATCCGGAAACCGCCGAAGACATCGTACACGACACGATCGCCGTTTCGCTGCAGCGACAGGAGCAGTTTCTGAGCGGAGAATACGAAGCCGCGCTGGTCAACTTGCTCAAGACGACGGCCTTTCGGAAGGGGCTGAGAGTCATTGACCCCATCCAGCGGACGGTTGATAGGGGTATGGGGAATGGGCAGACTCACGTGCAGTACTACAACACGATTCCCGCCTGGGAAGCCGGCTACGCGTCGTGGTATGAACTGACAGGCTCGGTCGACCACTACAACCCGCCGGAATCAATCGAAGGTCCGATCGCCGAGAACGTGAAGGTCAACGAGCAGTTCATTGAGCGTATTGACACGCATTCGCAAGCCAGTGTGGCGGCAGAGATGCGGCTCCTGTTCTAAGTCGTTGCGAGCACCGCGAACGAGCGTATTTGCTTCCGCGCGAACGCTATGATGCCATCTCGGTCGAACGCCGACTCAAACAGCCCGCCGTTGTCCCTCTTTGCGATGCCGCAAGGAAGGAACTCTTCTAACGTGGTTGCGAGTTGGCCTGCCCTGAGGCGGCCACGCATGCTGGGCTTTCGGAATCACTGATGACGGCGTGTGTCGGCCAGCAAGTTGCGTTAGACTTCGCGGCCGGTTCTCATCCGCAATTCTCTGGAGTGTTTAATGCCATTGTTGAGTCTGCGGGACGTCTCGTTTACCTGGGGGGGGACGCCGCTGCTGGACCATGTCGATCTGGAAATCGAACGCGGGGAGCGTATCGGTCTGCTGGGAAGAAACGGAGCCGGCAAGTCGACGTTAATGAAGATCATCGCCGGGACGATCGCTCCCGACGATGGACAGGTGCTGCACGCCCCCGAGCTGCGAATCGCGCGACTGATTCAGGAAGTTCCCGCCGGTGCCGAAGGTCAGAGCGTGGCCGAACTCGTTGCGGAGGGGTATCAGACCGATCCCGATCCTTCCCATCAATGGGAGGCGGATCAGGCAGTCGCCCGAGTTCTCTCGCGTCTCGATATCGACGGCACGCAGACATTTGCCACGCTTTCATCAGGCATGAAACGCCGGGCCTTGCTGGCCCAGGCACTCGTCCACGATCCCGATATTCTGTTGCTCGACGAGCCGACGAACCATCTCGATATCGAGTCGATCACCTGGCTCGAAGGCTTTCTCGCGAATCATGCGGGCGCGCTGTTGTTCGTCACGCACGACCGCACCTTTCTGCAATCGTTATCACAGCGCGTGCTGGAGATCGATCGAGGCCATTTGTTCGACTGGACGTGCGACTACGGCACATTTCTCGAACGCAAGCAGTTGCAACTCGACGCAGAAGCCCGACAGAACGAACTGTTCGACAAGAAACTCGCGGTCGAGGAAGTCTGGATTCGCAAGGGGATCGAAGCCCGTCGCACCCGCAACGAAGGTCGCGTGCGCGCCCTGAAGGCGATGCGCCGTCAACGAAGTCAGCGACGGGAACGGATCGGTAACGTGCGGATGCAGACCGGAACCGCCGACCCATCGGGACAGCTTGTGGCCGAGATGAAGCACGTGTCGTTCGCCTACAACGAACAGCAGATCGTTCACGACTTCTCGACATTGATCAGTCGCGGAGACAAGGTCGGCATCATCGGACCCAACGGTGCCGGGAAAAGCACGCTGCTGAAACTCTTTCTGGGGGAGCTGCAGCCGACGACGGGGACCATACGTCTGGGGACTAATCTCCAGATCGTCTATTTCGATCAGTTGCGAGAACAGATCCAGGAAGAGCAAACCGTCATCGAGAATGTCGGCGAGGGCCAGGAGATGTTGTCGATCAACGGCAAGGAACGACACATCACCGGCTATCTGCGGGATTTTCTATTTACGCCCGAGCGGTCGCGCCAAGTCGCCCGATCGCTGTCGGGAGGCGAACGAAACCGACTGCTGCTGGCTCGAATCTTCAAGCGTCCCTCGAACCTGCTCGTGCTGGACGAACCGACCAACGACCTCGATGCCGAAACGCTGGAACTTCTGGAGGAACTCGTCATCGACTATCCGGGAACGGTGCTGCTCGTCAGCCACGACCGAACATTTCTGAACAACGTGGTCACCAGCACGATTGTCGTCAACGGCGACGGCGACGTTCGCGAATACGATGGCGGATACGATGACTTCATCCGTCAGCGGGACGCACAGCAACCTGCCGAGAAGCCTGCTCCAGTGCCGACGCGATCAACAGCTTCAAACTCTCCCACAGCCGAGAAGAAGACGAAGCTCACGTTCAAGGAACAACGCGAGCTGGACGAGCTTCCGGAAAAGATCGAGGGGCTCGAACAGGAGCAGGCGCGTCTCCACGCACAGATGAGCGACGCCGGTTTCTTCAAACAACCTGCTGCCGAGATTACCAACGCCACGCGTCGGCTGGAGTCGCTCGCCGGCGAACTGCATGCGCTCTACGAGCGCTGGGCTCTGCTGTCGGAACGCGAAGAGTGACGATCGGCACTCGTCGGCTGTAGTTGCACCTCGGCCGATCAGCGCGCACAATCGTGATCGACCTCATCTCTCGATCACGTCACGGATTCGCGTCCGCAGCTCACTGCAAGGACCACGTCATGAAACTCATCACTTCTGCAATCGCACTGTTGTCGTTCGCAGGCATCGCCCACGCCGACGACTCCGCGCGGCCGAACATCATCTGGTTCGTCGTCGAAGATGCATCGGCTCACATCGGCTGTTATGGCGAAACGACGATCGAGACTCCGAACATCGATCGGCTGGCCGCCGAGGGAGTGCGGTTTACTCAAACGTTTGTGACGTGTCCCGTCTGTTCGCCGAGTCGGTCGGCCATGGTGACCGGGATGTATCAGACAACGATTGGGTCGCACAATCATCGCAGTCAGCGGGCAAACGGTCAGGGGAACGGCACGCCTGATTTCGTCGCCAGTTATGGATTGTCGGATGATGTGCCGTTGGTGCCGACGCTGTTTCACGAAGCCGGCTACTACGTCGCCAACGGAGGCAACGCCAAGACCGACTACAACTTCGTGCATGGCGACCTGTACGACGCGCGTGACTGGGCCGGTCGCGCGGAAGGCCAACCCTTCTTCGCTCAGATCCAGGCGCGTGGAGGCAAGTTTCGCAATGCGCCGGTCGACAATCCCGTCGATCCGGCAGATGTCGTCTTGCCACCCTACTATCCCGACCATCCCGTGATTCGCGAAGACTGGGCGCGATACCTCAATTCGTGGTTGTTCGTCGATCAGGAGATCGGCGAGTTGCTCGCGCGTTTAGAGGATGAAGGGACACTCGATTCGACCGTCATCTTCTTCTGGACCGATCACGGCATCTCGCACGCCCGCGGCAAACAGTTTCTGTACGACGAAGGGATTCACGTCCCCTTGATCGTCCGCTTTCCCGATGGACGCATGGCCGCGACCGAGCGCGACGACCTGACGCTGCAGATCGATGTCGCCGCCACGTCGCTCGCCCTCGCGGGGATCGAGATTCCCGGCATCATGCAGGGACGCGATCTCTTTGCCGACGACTACCACGCACGCAGGACGATCTTTACGGCCCGCGACCGCTGCGACGAAACGGTCGACATCATCCGTTCGGCGAGAACCGAACAATTCAAATACATTCGCAACTTCCTGCCTCAGTATTCGCACATGCAGCCGAACCAGTACAAGGACGGCAAAGACATCGTGCAGATCATGTGGGAGCTGCATGCGGCGGGTCAGTTGACCGCATTGCAGGACCGCATCTTCCAGCCGACGCGCCCCATCGAAGAACTCTACGACCTCGAAGCCGACCCCTGGGAGACGCACAACCTGCTCGTCGGCACGATGGATGAACAACGCGCCACGCGCGACACCGCCAACGCACTGCGACTGGCCCTCTATCAATGGATGATCGACAGCGGCGACATGGGTCTCTTCCCCGAGCCGATCCTTGAAGACCTGGGACGCGCAGCCGGATCGAAGTACGCCGCCATGCAGCGCGATGATCGCGCCCGGCTGATGTGGCGCATCATCGACACGATCGAAGCCAGCGACCGCCGCGACATCGCCACGCTGCGTCGGTCGCTCACGAATGCCGACCCGACCGTTCGTTGGTGGGCCGCGACGGGCTTGGGACTCGCCGGTGATACAACCGTCATCGATGAACTGAGTATCGCCCTCGAAGACGAATTCGCCGGCGTCCAAGTCGCTGCCGCGCTATCGTTGGCTCAACTGGGCGAGTTTGATCAATCGCTGGAGGTACTGGCCCAGCATCTCGACGACGACAATGGAGCCGTCACGCTGTTTGCGATGAACGCCCTCGAAACCCTCGGCCGCCACGCTCTTCCTGTCCTCCCCGCCATCGAATCGGCCCGCGAAAGCCCCTTCGTCCTGACGACCTGGAGCGCGAACCGCACGTTTGAATTATTGCAAGCGCCGTAGCAAACGAGCCGCGTACACAGTCAGCGGAAAACGCATCGCGCGCATCGACCGACAACCGCTTACGACGTGCGCAGCTCATTCGCCCCTTACGGCGGCAGGTTCTCGAACCGGTAGTGGTGCCAGGTGCCGTAGCGGGTGGCGATCAGCAGATTGCTGCCATCGGCGCTCAATGCGAAGTCGGCGATTTCGGAGGCGTCGACGGAGACGACGGCAAGTTGCTCGCCGGCCTGAGTGTCGTACAGGTAGACGTCGAAGTCGTTACTGCAACTGATGGAATACCGTCCGTCGGCGGAGAGGGCTCCACGCAATTGAGAATTGCGGTTGAAGTCAAATCCAGGGTAGTAGGCCGCGTCTTTCAGGATCTCGCCACTGTCGAGTTTCCAAACGACGCTTCCCAGGCACGCAAGCGATGCCATTCCGAGTCGTCCATCGGCGGAGATCGCGGAACGCCAGCCAGAGACATTCTCGAACTCAGTTTCAACGCCGCTTGCCACATCGAAGAGCCGAGTCCTTTGCAGGATTCGCGAACCATCGGCAGAGATGCAGAATTCGCGGTCGGCATCGGTTGTCGCCAGCAGCGTTCCGTCGTCGACATCAATGACATACAGCTTATCATTTTCACCCATGATCGCCGCGACGTGGCCGTCGCCGCTCATCTGGAGTGCATAGAACGAATCGACGCCATCGACGTTCAACTCAAAAGCCAGACTCGACTGTCCCGTCGGAACATCGATGATGTGGACTTCAGTCGCCATCGAGTAAGCGATGCGTTGACCGTCGTCCGACATGACCACCCTGCCTGTCCCTTCGGGGAGGGGAAACGACGCCGTTTCCTGCCATGTCGACGTATCCCACAACTGAATCCCATCATCACGGTCGGCCGTCATTGCGGTGCTGCCGTCGGCGGTAATGTCGATATAGCGAGACCCCGCCGGCGTCTCCTCCGGCACCCGGGAGCGGGAGAGATCCCAGACTTGCACCAGATTCTGCATGCCGCTCGTCATGACGCGATCTCTGGTGATCGAAACGATATGCATCGCAGAGTCGTCGCGCAGTGGAACATCGAAGACCTTGATCCCGGTACTGGCGTCGTAGGTCACTAGCCGTTTCTCGGGACGATGCACGCCGAACACGATGTATTGACCTGTCACGTCAAACTCGAATGCACGAAGCTGAATCTCCTCTTCAATATCGACATGAAGTACCAGCTCTCCCGTCATCGCGTCGAACACTTCAAAGTCCCTCGCAAAGTGATCGTCGTCGACGATTTTGAAGTTGATGGTGAATGCTCGTGTCCCATCGCGCGAGACGCGAAAGGCATTTACCGGGAACTCTTCCAGAATAGCACCGGTGGCGACATCCCAATGTCGCATGACACCGTCGTCCGCGCCGCCGACGAGTGTTTCGTCATCCAGAAAGGCAACTTGCCAGATCGTATTCACGCGAGGCACCCGAATCACGGCGACTTGCTCACCGGTTTCAATCCGAAAGACGACGGCCTGCGGAGCGTTGTTGCTGACGGCCACAAGTTGCCCGTCGGGAGAGAACGAGCACCAGGCGCGATAGTTGGCGCCAAAACCACAGAAACCCGTCCAGAGAAGTTCCCCCGAAGCAAGATCCCAGGCATGAAACGTCCCATCCTCGGTGATCCCGAACAGCTTGGTCAGATCAGGACTGATCCCCGCCGGCATCGCATGGAATTCGAAACTGCCGACGAATCGCAGCAATTCCCCAGTGACGCCACTGCGAACCTCGACCCCATAGAGATTCATTGGAGCGGGAGTCGTCACATATCGCGCCCCGTGCATGGCGAAAATGTCGCCTTCAGTTGATGCGACGAAATGCCCCGCTTGCCTCCCCACGAAGAAACTGTGCAGCAAGGCATCGCCGGCTTGAGTGATCGACGCACGCATCGCTCGAGCCCGCACGCGGTCGGCGGGGAGATCCTGGAACAGTTGCAGTTCCGGCTCATCGCTCGACAGCAGTCGGGCCTGCATCTGGCTGCGGAACTCCTCGTGATGCTCGCTTAGAAAAGGTCGCGACAGGATGAGGGCATCATGCAGTCGCTGAACGAGAGGATCATCGTGGTCTTCGTACAGCTTGATGAACGCGTCGATCCCCCTTGCACCCAGCGTGGACTCCATCCATTCCGGGTCGAGCAGTTCCTGGAGCGTTGGCGGCGACGCATCGTCTGCCGAGACGCCCGATTCGTGGAATCCAAGACTCAAGGCCATCAGGCATCCAAGAAGTCGTGCGCGCATGGAATGCACTCCTGGGAATGTGCCGCGACTGAGTGAAGAGAGATGCGAAATCGATGCTACCGGGATCGGCAAATGGGATCAACCGGATGGTTGCTGAGAGAGTTCGGTTCTCCGCAACGGCGAGCGAACAACCGTGACGGATACTGCTGTTGGCGAATTCGACGGGATATAACAAAAAAACGCCCGGCTTCTCAAATGAGAAGCCGGGCGTTGGGAGAGGGGCGAATGTTGGTGAACGCTCGCCTACTCCAGAATCACCGACAACCAGCCGTCAGCAGATTGAATCTGCCGGACGAAGAGTTCGATCGTCTTGTCCTCGATGTCGAGTTCGAGACGACTGTCGCGGGTCGAGTCCTGGATCGAACGCTGAATGACGCCTCGCATGATGGGGGCTTCACGCAGGTGGGCGGCAGGCGTCGTGGGAGCTGCCGGTTCGACACGGATTTCGGGGTTGCCCGCATCGGAGAGGCGGACGCGAGAGACGATGCCTTCTTCCTCGACCGAGAAGACCATCGGAATGGTGATCTTCTTGGTGGGGATGTCGCCGGTATCGCGTTGCAGTCCGGTGCGGAGGATGAGGTAGACCGTGTTGTCTTCGAACACGAAACGCAACGGGTCTTCCTCGGCGAAGATAAAGGTGTTGACCGTCGCTTCCTGACCCGGCTCGACGACGGGATCGGGAAGGTCAACTTCCTGATTGAGGAGTTCGCTCAAGCGGTCCTCGATTTCGGCCTGGAACTCGGTCTCGGTCATCACGCGACCGGCGAGGTTCATCCGATCGAAGCCGTTGTTGAGGGCACTTTCGTGAATCTGAATCAGGAGTCCGGCAGCCGGAACCGCCGGCGTGAGGTACGGGGCGTTACCAGCGACTTCGTGGGGCTCCATCGTTCGAGCGCGAACCAGCATCACGTCTTCGGTGGTGCTGAGGACGAGCGTCTCAGGCATGATGCCCTGCTCACGCAGCGGTCCGTAGAACTCGTCTTCGATGCGGTAGGGAGCATCGTGGAACTGATTGTAGAGTTCGCGGTTGAACTGCGTCGCCACTTCGCGGCGAATCTGGCTCGCCACCTGCTGATCGGTCTCTTCTTTCTTTTGCTCAGCAGCGTTCAGAGCGAAGTTATCGACAGCTCGTCCGAGAAGAGGCACGCGGCTGACATGCGAGCTGGCGTCCACCATCTGATTGTTCGCACGGGCACCCACGCGAGCCCGCGAGATGCAGAAATCGAAGCCGTCAAAGCAGACATCCTTCTCGGCATGGAAGCAGTGGCAGCCATTCGAGTAGACCGAAATGCAGGCGACGTCGGCCGTGGCACGGGTCGAAACGCGGCCATTCAGGATGACGGTGAACTTCGCGGATTCTTCGCAAGGCCTGAAATCGACAGTAACATCGGTGGTCGTACACTGGCGACCGGTAATGGTCATGCAGTTCTGCTGCTGATTGATGCGATCACCTTCGCGACGTCGTTCGTTGACGACGCGTTGCATCATGCCTTCGGAAACCGTGATTCGCACGTTGTAGTTGAAGTAGTTTCGGTTCACGACGGCACCGAGGCCGGTACCACCATCAACCGCGACGAGGCTCCACTGAGCAAGCACGCGTCGAATCGTGGCGGAAGACGACGAAGAGATCTCGTTCTGATACTGCTCTGTCGCCGCCACCAGTTCGGTCGCGAGAGCGCGGAGGGTATCGCCGTAGCTCAGCCCTTGCGGCATGGCCGAAGCGGCGAGCACACCTTCGAGGGCCGATTCGAGGTTGACGAACATCGACCGGCTGAGGAACGCTGCCTGCACGTCGGAGAGCCGATGTCGCGCGGCGAGCTTCTCGTGAACGCGAGCGACGACATCCATTGCAGCGGGATCGGCACCTTGAGAAAGGAGTGCGGCTTCGAGTCCTGGAGCTTCGATAAAATCGAACCAGGCTTCGTTGTTCCGCATGTGCGACAGTTGGTGCGTCAATTCGTTCAACGAGTTCGATGCCTGCGTGTAGGCCGAGGCGAGATGGCCCTGACGAGCGGCACCGGCGTCAACGGAAGTGGCGTCAAGAATCGCGGAGAACAGTTCGACGCGTCGCAGAATGCGTCCCGCGATAACCGTCATGAGGTCACGTTCTGTCGCATCGACGGCTTCGACCGAACCGGCACGCAGCGCTTCGGCCTGGCCGCGAAGGGCGGTCAACGTGTCGCGCTGTCCGGCGACATCGAGTTCGCCGCTGTAAAGGGCGGTGAGCGCGGCTGTCGTCTGGTCGGCCCAATCCCACCACGGTTCGCTGAGCGTGTACAGCGTTTCGACACCGATCTCGGTGGGAATCGCCGTGCCGATCACGCCGTTCAGCCCTGCATCGACGGCCGGCTGGAACACCACGTCGACCGAGGGCTCTTCACCGACAGCGATGAAGTCTTCGGCGAGGGGCTGAGGCTCGGCGACCCGGGGCTGCGCCAAAATTGGGCGCAGTTGCACCTGACGATCCGCCTCGGCGTTCTCGATGGCGGCGCGCTCGGCTGGAGTGTCGTTGAAGAGATCACCGAGGAGCGGATCTTCGGCTCCTGCGGGGGATCCCGTGATGAGGCAACTCACAATCGTGAGTGCCCATATTCTGGGGGCGGGCTGAAATCGCGTCGTCATTACGTGTTTCTCCGGAGTTCGGGGGTTTGGAACTCTGCGGGCCTCCGGGCCGTGTGTCTTGCACGTTCCGTTTTGCAGGGAGGACAGTCTGTGATGGTTGTGGGGGATGTGTGCGGGTCTCGCAGCACATAGAAGTTCCACACGCTTCGTCTATCGGCCTTGGCAGCGTGAGCCATGGGCGGGAGACGGCATTTTCAGCCGGCTCAAAAGAAGTGCGTCGTCACAGAAGACAGGTCGATTGCGACGCACAGATCAGCGCGTTCCGGCAAATCCGGGAACGGCAGAACATCACGATCGACCGCGCGAACAGAACCTTCGTGGAAGCCGACTTTTGTGCCCTTTGGGAAGTCGGTTTGACCGCTCATGGCGCAATCGGGATACTCGTTACACATCGTACTTCACTCAACACCCATTTGACGCTCATGTTCAATCCAGCCTTGTTTCAACGGTCGGCCGATCTGCGGGGCGTTTACCCCAACGACATCAACGAAGAGTTGGCCTGGTTCACCGGCCGTTACCTCGCGCGCTACTTGCGGGAAGTGACGGGTGATCGCTCGCCTGCCATCCTTGTGGGGCGAGACGGACGGACGTCTTCCCCTGCCCTCTACAAGTCGGTGATTGAGGGACTCGTCTCCGAACAGGCCCGCGTGATCCCCTGCGGCCTGGCGACCACCGACATGATCCAATGGGGTGCCGGCGAGCAGATCGACGGCGGGCAGGCGGGGGTGATGATCACCGCCTCTCACAACCCTCCCGAGTACAACGGCATCAAGATGGTGCTGAGGAATCCCAAGACCGAGGGGCTCGACATCATCTCGCCGAAGGGGCAAATACTTCCCTATTACACAGCCGACAACAATAGCGGCCTGCTTCCGACGGGAGGTGCCTTCACCTATCCCGGTGGTGGACGCTTCGACCTGCACCGGCGGTTCGTCGAAATCGCGTGCGGGCAGGCACCCCTCCTGTCAAAGGCCAAGGGGAAGATCGTTTTCGATCCTGGCAACGGTGTCGGCGGCATCTTCGTCCCCTTATTGAAAGAGCAGTTCAAACGCCTGGGTGCGGATATCGAACTGATCACGGTCGCCGAGGCGATTGATGGTCGTTTCCCGACGCGCCCCTCGAACCCTGGGCTTCCTGGAGCCGTTGCACTTTTGCAGAAGACGGTCGTCGAACGACAGGCGGCGTTCGGCGTGGCGCTCGATGGCGATGCCGACCGGGCGTTTCTGGTGGATGAAAAGGGGGCGTTCGTTCCTGGTTCGACACTGTTGGCAGCCTTGGCCGATGCGAAGGTGCGAGCCGCCCTTCAAGGGGGACGGAAGGATGCTCCGGTCGTGTTTGCGGCTGTGGCATCATTCATGGTGATCGATGCAATTCGATCGGCGGGTGGAACGCCAATCCTTTGTCGCGTCGGCCAGGATGCCGCCAAGGTGGCACTCATGCAGACGAAAGCCGTCTTCGGTGGCGAGTCGTCGGCCCACTACAACTTCCCTGAATCGTACGGCCTCGACTCCGGACTGTTCGCGTTAATGGCGTTCTGGAACTTGTTGATCGAGAACCAGTCGAGTTGCTCAGACTACTTGTCCAAGTTGCCCGAATGGCCCGCTAGCGGCGAAATCAATCTGCGCATCATTTGCGGCGACTGGAAAGCGATGAGCGGCAAGATCGTCGATGCGATCGCCGCCCGCTATCGGGAACCTGCCGCCGACTGTTACGTGGGGACTCTCGACGGCGTAAGTGTCTATCATCCGCGAGTCGGTGACTTTGCTGATGCCGATGCCCTGTTGCCGAAGCATCCCGCCGATCCGCAAGGTGCGACTTATCGTGTCGTACAGGACGGCTATCGGCCGGATTGGTGGTTCAATGTTCGTGCGTCGAACAATGAGCCTCTGTTGCGAGTGAACCTCGAAGCCGCGAATGCAGCTCAACTGACGGAACGCACCTTGGCGCTGATTTCATCGGTGCGTGAGATCTGCAAGACCCACGAGGCCGGTGTCGAGATCGACTCGCCCGGATTCCTTTCCAAGTCGGAACTCGAAGCCAAGTGACCGGGAACACCAGGGACTGGTTGCCACATTGAAGGAACAAAGCATGACTCGATCACCTCTTCGATTCGGACGGAATTCTCTCGCAGTCGCCGCTGTGCTGATTCTGACGCTTCCGACTCAATCCGCGATGGCCGATCCTCCGCCGGTTGATGGAGACCGTGCGTTCGGGTACCTGGAACAGATTTGCGACATCGGCCCCCGGATCAGCGGCACCGTGGGAATGCAGCGGCAGCAGCAGATCATTGAAGAGCACTTCCTCGATCTCGGAGCAGAGGTTCTCTATCAGTCGTTCGACGTCCGGCATCCCGATACCGGAGGGCCGGCGAGGCTCTCGAACATGATCATTCAGTGGAACCCTGACGCGGCCGAGCGGATCCTGCTGTGCTGCCATTACGACACCCGCCCCCGCCCCGATCGCGAGTTCCTTCAGGTCAACCGAAATATGCCCTTCATCGGGGCGAACGACGGCGGCAGCGGAGTCGCGCTGTTCATGGAGATGGGACATCACATGGCCCAGATCGACTGCTCGCTGGGAGTCGACTTCGTATTTTTCGATGCCGAGGAACTGGTCTACGTCGCAGGAAGAGACGATTACTTCCTGGGTTCCAAGTATTTCGCAACCGAATACCGCGACCACCCTCCACAGTATCGGTATGTGAAGGGGGTGCTGCTCGATATGGTGGCCGACCGCGATTTTCGCGTCTACTACGAACGCAACAGTCTGAATTACGCCGAGGAGGTGACCGAGAGCGTCTGGGCAACCGCGGCACGGATGGGTGTCCGCGAGTTCGTGCCCCGCCGGCGACATGCAGTCAGCGATGACCACCTCCCCTTGAATGAGATTGCCGGTATTCCAACCTGTGACGTCATCGACTTTGATTATGAACACTGGCACATGCGCAACGATCTCCCTGCCGCCTGTTCCGGTGAAACACTGGAGCTGGTGGGGCGCGTGATGCTGCAGTGGCTGTCGGAGCAGTGACGGATGGCCGGAGGGGAGTGCCGCAGAAGACCATCACGACAATGCAGAAGAGGTTATCTTCTTCAGTCGGGCCATCAAGGGCTGAAAAGAATGGAATCTCACTTGCCTACGTGCATAACGATTCGTAGAGCGACTTTGTCTGGAGGGCGATATTCTTCCAACTGAAGACCTCGCGAGCGCGGTGCATGCCTGCCTCGGCCATCGCGTTGCGCAGTGATTCGTCGGCGAGTACCTTGTTGATCCCCGCCGCCAGTTCTCGGGCAAAGCGATCAGGATCCACTGGCTCGAAGGGTGCCTCGGACTGCTGCTCCAGAGGAACGAGGAATCCGGTCTTGCCGTCGACGACCACTTCCTTGATACCGCCCACAGCGCTCGCCACAACGGCCGTCCGGCAAGCCATCGCTTCCAGGTTGATGATCCCAAATGGCTCGTAGATCGAGGGGCAACAGAAGACCGTCGCATGGGAGTACATCTGAATCACGGACGGCTTGTCCAGCATTTCCTGGACCCAAATCACGTTGTCACAGTGCTGTTTGACCGCAGCCACGCTGGCCTCCATCTCGGCCGCGATCTCCTTCGTGTCGGGGGCGCCTGCCAGCAGGACGACTTGAGCATCGGGCGCGATGTGCGGGATGGCGTTGACCAGATGAATAATTCCCTTCTGTCGCGTAATGCGACCCACGAACAACACGATCGGCCGATTCGGGTCGACGCCGTACCGCTTCAGCGCGGCGGTCTCGGCCGTTGGCTGGTACTCATCGAGCTTGATCCCGTTATGAATGACGGAGACCTTCTCCGGAGCAACGTCAAACAGTCGGAGCACGTCCGCTTTGGTTTCGTGGGACACTGCAATGATTGCGTCTGCCATCTCGAGGGCCGTCTTTTCAACCCATGATGACAGGTCGTATCCCCGGCCAAGTTGCTCACGCTTCCAGGGGCGCAGCGGCTCGAGTGAGTGAGTCGTGACAACCAGGGGAATGCCGTAGGCGATCTTGGTCAGAATGCCGGCAAGATGTGAATACCAGGTGTGACAGTGGACCACGTCTGCATCAACCGCGTCCGTGAGAGTCGTCAGGTTGGTTTCAAACGTGTCGAGTGCTCCCTTCAACTTCTGGTCCAAACCGGCATAACTACCCCGGGGAAACGGGTATCCCTTCACGCTCAGGTGTTCCGACCGCTCGTCCTGATCGCCGAAACCGCGCACTTCGACGTCCATCAGGCGGGCGAGTTCCTGGGACAAGTACTCGACATGGACGCCGGCACCTCCATAGACGTTCGGCGGGTATTCCCTGGTCAATAATAGTGTTTTCACCGATTCGATCTCCGTCCTGCGACTCACGCCTGGATTCTGTTTCGCCGGTGGTGACGCGACCGTCGGCGAATGTCTCTCATTCAGCAATTCTTGGAGCGTTATCCGCGAGCATCATTGATGCGCGCGGAACGACTTGTCAATCGGTTCGCCGGGACACCAAGGCTGTTGCGGGTACTCGCATGAGACGTCCCCTTCCCCATGTCGTACAACGACGCATGTGTAGACGAGAATCCGCAAGACAACTATGTTGGGCGACACACATGCGACCGTTCGCTCACGGCCGAGCGAGCGCCGTCCGCCAACTTGTTCTGCTCGCTTCCTGCGGCCAGACTCGGAACAGTACAACTCAAGGCCTGATGCGACAAAGGACGAGAAGGGGCACTCCATGAAGAACTCAAATGGACAAAGCCGCGTCATCATTGAGGGTGTGCGCCCCGAGATCGATGCGGGACGGTATGCGATCAAACGGACGGTTGGCGAGTGGGTCGTCGTCGAAGCCGACATCTTCAACGACGGCCACGAAGCCCTGTCCGTCGTGTTGCAGTTTCGAGCGAGTGACGAAACGGTCTGGCAGGAGGTGGCGATGCAACCGCTTGTCAACGACCGCTGGCAGGCCCGCTTCGATGTCGACCGGGTCGGCGTCTACAGTTACACAGTGTGTGCCTGGATCGATCGGTTTGCCACTTGGCAACGCGATCTTCGCAAACGAATCGCGGCCAACCAGGCCACGACAGTCGATCTCTTGATTGGAGCCGAATTGATCGCAGCGGCAGCCCGGCGGGCGACCGATGGTGACGCCGACCGGTTGGAACAGTGGAGTCAGCGGCTCCGGCACAAAGACTCCTTGGTCCGTGCCGTGCAGGTTTGTGAAGACGTCGAGTTGTCGGGACTGATGCAGCGTTTTTCCGGCCGCGAGTTTGCCGTCAGCCACGATCACGAACTCCAGGTGGTCGTCGATCGCGAGCGAGCAGCATTTAGCGCATGGTACGAGATGTTCCCCCGTTCGGCCGCCGAGGAACAGGGCCGGCACGGCACGTTGCGGGACGTCGAAAAGCGCCTGCCGTACGTCGCCGGCATGGGCTTCGACGTGTTGTATCTGCCGCCGATTCACCCGATCGGCCGGAAGTTTCGCAAAGGCAAGAACAACGCAACCGAAGCCGGCCCCGACGATGTCGGCAGTCCGTGGGGGATCGGAGCGGTTGAGGGCGGGCATAAGGAGATCCATCCACAATTGGGCACGCTCGAGGATTTCCGCCATCTCGTCGCGGCCGCAGCCGAGCATGGTCTGGAAATCGCACTGGACATCGCCTTGCAGTGTGCGCCAGACCATCCGTATGTCGAGCAGCACCCGGAATGGTTTCGCCAGCGGCCGGATGGCACGATCCAATATGCCGAAAATCCGCCAAAGAAGTATCAGGACATCTACCCGTTCGATTTCGAGACGGAGGACTGGCAGGCATTGTGGACGGAACTCAAGAGCATCTTCGAGTTCTGGATCGAACAGGGCGTCTACATCTTTCGAGTCGACAATCCGCACACCAAGCCGTTTGCATTCTGGGAGTGGTGCATCAGTGAGATCAAGCGCAAGCATCCGAACGCTTTGTTTCTCGCTGAGGCGTTTACGCGACCGAAGATCATGGGCCGTTTGGCCAAACTGGGGTTCACGCAGTCCTATACGTATTTTTCCTGGCGCAACACGAAGCACGAGCTGACCGAATACGTCACCGAACTGACAAAAGGCGACGGGCGAGAATTCTTTCGACCGAACTTCTGGCCCAACACACCGGACATTCTAACCGAGTACCTGCAGCTTGGCGGTCGTCCGGCGTTCATGGCGCGGCTCGTGCTGGCGGCGTTGTTGAGCCCCAATTACGGAATCTACGGTCCACCGTATGAACATTGTTGGGGCGCTCCTCGCGAACCCGGAAGCGAGGAGTACCTCGATTCCGAGAAGTATCAGATTCACCACCACGACCTCAATCGGTCGGACAGCCTGAAAGAGTTCATCACGCGAGTCAATCGCATCCGCCGCGAATTCACCCTGTTTGGCGCGGGGAGTCCGCCGCAATTTCACGATGTCGACAACGATGAGATCATCTGCTTCAGCCGAATGTCGCCGGACCAGTCGCAACTAATCCTGGTCGTTGTCAGTCTCGACCCGCATCACCGGCAGTCCGGCTGGGTCACCTTGCCGCTTGAGGAACTCGCCCTGGACGAGGAACACCCTTACCAGGTTCACGATCTGTTGGGCGAAGGGCGATATCTGTGGAATGGCCCGCGGAACTTCGTCGAGTTAGATCCCCATTCGGCGCCTGCTCACATCTTCCAGGTCCGTCGCCGCGTGCGGTCGGAGCGGGACTTTGAGTATTTTCTGTGACGAGACTTCTTTGAGGACATCTGATGAGTTTGAAGAACGCGCCTGCCGGTAACGTTATGGCTGGGAATGCTGTCAACCTCTTGACCGATGACGACATCCACTGGTTTAACGAGGGAACGCACTACGGCCTGCAAAACAAGTTGGGTGCTCACCTGCGAACGAACCAGGACGGCACGCAGGGCACCTCTTTTGCCGTCTGGGCCCCCAACGCCCGGCTGGTGACAGTGACAGGTGACTTCAATAACTGGGACAAGGAGTCCCATCGACTTCACCTTCGCGCATCGTCCGGGATTTGGGAAGGCTTCATTCCCAACGTAACGCGTGGCGCACTCTACAAGTACCACATTGTCTCGCACGACGGCGACTACCTGGTGGAGAAGGCGGATCCGTTTGGCGTGTTTCATCAGATCGCTCCAGATTCGGCCTCCGTGGTCTGGGATCTCGAATACCAGTGGTCGGACGTCGAATGGATGAGCCGGCGAGGATCCCGGCAGGGTCTCAACTCACCCATCTCCATCTACGAGGTGCACCTCGGTTCGTGGCGACGCGTGCTGGATGAAGGCAATCGGTCTCTCAATTACCGCGAGTTGGCCATCGAATTGTGTGATCACGTGAAACGGCTCGGGTTCACGCACGTTGAATTCCTGCCGGTGATGGAACACCCCTTCTTCGGATCATGGGGGTATCAGGTAACCGGCTATTTTGCGCCGTCGAGCCGCTTTGGGACGCCCCAGGACTTCAAGTATCTGATCGACTATCTCCATCGCGAAGGGATTGGCGTCATCCTGGACTGGGTTCCATCGCATTTTCCGAACGACGAGCACGGGCTGGCTCGTTTCGACGGGACGCACTTGTTCGAACATGCTGACCCTCGTCAGGGGTACCATCCGGATTGGAACAGCCTCATTTTCAATTATGGGCGGAACGAGGTCCGCAGTTTTCTGATGAGCAACGCTCTCTTCTGGCTGGACGAGTACCACGCAGACGGCTTACGCGTCGATGCTGTGGCCTCGATGCTGTACCTGGATTACTCAAGGAAAGAGGGTGAGTGGATTCCAAACGTCCATGGAGGGCGGGAGAACCTGGAGGCCATCGATTTCCTGCAGACATTCAACACTGAAATCTACCAGCGGCACCCCGACGTCCAGACCTTCGCCGAGGAATCGACGGACTGGCCGATGGTCTCGCGACCGACGTATCTGGGCGGGCTCGGCTTCGGCATGAAGTGGGACATGGGTTGGATGCATGACACGCTGAAGTACATGTCTCACGATCCCGTCCATCGCCGATACCACCATAACCAACTGTCCTTCCGCATGCTGTATGCGTTCAACGAGAACTTTCTGTTGCCGCTCTCGCATGACGAGGTCGTCCACGGCAAGGGCTCGCTGTTGAGCAAGATGCCGGGAGACGACTGGCAGAAGTTTGCCAACCTCCGGCTACTCTACAGCTACATGTATGGCATGCCGGGCAAGAAGCTGCTGTTCATGGGCGGTGAGTTCGGGCAGTCCGACGAATGGCAACACGACGGCAGCCTGCAGTGGACGCAACTGGAGCATCCGGCGCATTCGTGCCTGCAGCGCTGGGTCGGCACACTGAATCGCTTTTACGTCGGCGAGCGGGCGTTGCATGAGCGCGACTGCGATCCGGCTGGATTTGAATGGATTGACGCAGACGATTCCGACAACAGCGTCTTCAGTTTCCTGCGCAAAGACGCCAGCGGCGGCGACATCATTGCCATCGTCTGCAACTTCACTCCCGTGGCGCGCAGCAACTACCGGATCGGGGTACCTCGGGCCGGGCATTGGCGTGAGATTCTCAACAGCGACGCTCAGGAACACGGCGGTAGCGGTCACGGCAACTTGGGAGGCATCGAGGCTTCACCAGTCGGCTCGCATGGGCGTCCCTTCTCGCTCAACCTGACCCTTCCACCACTCGGAGCCGTATTCCTGAAGTCGGAAGCAGTGCCGCAGGTTCAACGTTAACGCTGTACACTACGATTCTCCGCCCCCTTCCTGGTCCACTGTTGATTCTGTGGCTGCTCCTTGAGCATGCCGCCGGCCGGCGAGTTTTTCGACGGGGACGCTTTTCACCCAGCGCATCAGTCCCAGCAGCACGATGAGCGCGCCCAGGACTCCGCCGGCCAGCATCAGCAGCCCGACCGCGTCGCCGAACATTCGCCGCAATGCAAAGTCCGCATGTTCGGTCGGCCCATGAGGCTCTCCCATGTCGAACTCGAACATCCAGATGTACTTCCAGGCGTAGAGCGTGACGAGGACTCCGGCTGCGAGAAAGGGTCCGTAGGGAATCTCTTGTTTCTTTCCTGTCAGCCAAACCAGCGCGCCGACGACGAGCGCGATCATCGGTGTGAGTGCGAGCGCGATCACAACGGGTTGCCAACCGAGAAAAGCGCCGGCCATTCCCATCAGAAAGACATCGCCCATGCCAAGCGCTTCCTGCCCCATGACGATTCCGGCAAGCCAGCGGAGCAGCAACGTCAGCCCGGCACCCGCGACAAGACCGGCAACACTCCAAGTGAGACCGTGCAGATGGGAATGGAACTTGATCCATTCCGGTACAGACGCTTCTTTGAGCTGTGGGATTTCCTGCATCCAGTCCACCCAGACGTGCATGACCTGCACATCGCCGATGGCAAACGCTCCGATGATACCGATGAGTGCTCCATAAACCGGAATGAAGTCTGGAATATAGCTCGTGCGAAAATCGATCGATGCTGCCGACAGCAGCAATACCGTGAGGATGAGGTGATAGACGAACATCGCCAATTCACCTCCCGGCCGAGGCACAACGTCCTTGTCCGTGATCTGCACGCGGTAGACGATCATCAGCCAGGCCAGGGCCACCGTGACGACGGCAATGGCGATTGTTTCAGCCATCGAAACCCTGGCCGTCGGCGACTCGCAAATCTGCAACCCGCGTCGCGTGCAAACGCGATGCGCCCAGGCGCAGAGCACACCCGCAGGCACTGCGAATGCCCAGGGGTGCTGACGAATCCATTGAAGCAGGCTCTCGAACATGAAGGAACTGTGAGATTGCGAGACTCGCGAAGTGTAGCGTGTCGCATCGCGGTCCGGCACTTGTGGCGGCGATCCACACTCTCGACAATCAGAAGGAGACCGAGCGCGGGGGTGCGATGCCGCGAACCACGAAACAGCGCAGCGAGCGATTGATGCACGACATTGAAATGCGGAGCGACACTTTCACCAAGCCCACGCCCGGCATGCGGCAGGCGATTGCCCGGGCCGAAGTAGGGGACGACATGGTCGGTGAAGATCCGACCGTCAACCGCCTCGAAGCCGAAGTGGCCGCGCTGCTGGGAAAGGAAGCTGCGGTCTATGCCTGCTCCTGCACGCAGTCGAACCAGATGGGAGTCTGGACCCATTGCCGCCCGGGCGACGAATTGCTGATCGAGGAGTCGGGCCATATTGGCACGTTCGAGGCCGGCGGGCCGGCTGCCCTCAGTGGGGTCAGTGTTCGCAAGATTCCGGGCGTCGGAGGCATGCTCGATGTCGAGACGCTGGAGCAGCACCTGCGGCCGCCGAACATTCACTACTCCCCCACGAAACTGCTGTGCCTGGAGAACTCAACCAATATCGGCGGAGGGCGAACCTACTCGCTCGAACGGCTGAGTGAGTTGTCGGACTGGGCGCACTCACATGGGATGAAGGTCCACCTCGACGGCGCGCGGTTGTTCAATGCCTGCATCGCCCGTGAAGTGCAGGCAGCCGACATTGCCAAGCACGTCGACACGGTTTCGATCTGCTTTTCAAAAGGACTCGGATGCCCGATGGGCTCGATCTTCGTGGGTACCAAAGAGGATGTGCAACAGGCGCGACGCGCGCGCAAGCTCTTTGGCGGCGCTCTCCGACAGGTCGGAATGATGGCCGCCTCCGCCCTGTATGCCCTGGAACATCATGTCGTGCGACTGGCCGACGATCACGCACACGCCCGCCGGTTCGCGGAGGTTGTCGACGGACATCCTCATGTGAGGATCGACGTGTCGGCTGTGGAGACGAACCTCGTTTTCTTCGAGATCGATTCCGCCTGGGGACCGGCCAGCGCTCTGTCACGCGTTCTCGCGGATCAAGGAGTGCGCATGACTCCGCTCGGCCCGCAACGGCTGCGTGCCTGCACCCATCTGGATGTGACTCGGGCTCAAGTGGAGACGGCGGCGCGGTTGGTGCGGGAGTGCCTTGATTCGCCGCCCGAGTCACTCAAGGGTGAGTCGCGGTCGATGGCCGATCCGTACTCGGTCACGCGTTGAGTTGAGATCGTGTGGAATCCGGCAACAGGTTGCGGATTTTCTGGAATCACCCTTGACCGAATTATCAAAAATCGCCGATATTGTGCGTGGTGGTCAATTGACAACTGTCGCGGGGCAGCTAGGATTTGAGCTACTGCCCTATCGTTTGCTGGGATACACGACCGCACTCGGCGGTCCAAGACGCATCACTGCTGATGTCAACCTTCGGGAAAATCGGTCACGCAGGTGACGATTCCCAGTGGTGCAGCGGACAGAGTTGAGTACACGCCAATCGAAGCTTTGGTTGGCACGGTGGGAAAAAATCATCGTCGGTTTTCGCCCACTTCATTCGGAGACATCCAATGACCTTCGACCCGGAAGTGCCTGTTCGGCATTGTTTCGGGGAATTCAAGGGTCAGCAGACTTTGGGGTGATCCTCACTTGAGGAGCAACTTTGATCTCAATTGGCGTCGGTAATTTGCCGGCGACTTCCTCCCGTGGCCACGAAGGCTTCTTGCGTTCAGTATTGCGAACACAGAGTCAGCGGCTGGTACGGTAGTCACTTTTTGAGACGAAAGTGATTGAAGGACAAGTACGTTTCTGGTTGGGTGGATCCCATTCCACCCTTACCTTCGCGCCCACTAACAGGCGCTCCCGGTCTTCTTCAGACCGTGACAATCTCATGAATGGAAACCTTGGATTGGTATTCCTGACGGATACTCTGCGATCGGCTTCATGTGGCCCATTTTTTGTGCCTGTCGCGATCGCGATCCGTTCACTGTTTTCGGCAAGGCTGGCTTACGGGCTCTGCCACAACTCTCGCTTTGGGATGAATTGAATGGCTGGTGATCCTGCTCCCGCACGTCGCACACGAAAACCCCGTCGGACTCCGAAGTCCGACAACTCTTCGTTCGGCGAAGACCTCGAGAATTTCGATTTTGAGGACGAGGCGCCCAAGAACAAGAACAAGAAGGCGCCCGCCGCGTCTCGTGCCGCCGTCGATGACGATGACGTCGATGACGGCCCCGTGACCGCAGGCGATTTCGCGGAGTTCGACGACTCCGATGACGGACCCGATGATGATCGCTCCGAAGGCTCGTCCACGACCAGCGAATCGACTGGCGAACCGGCCAGCGGCGAAGAAGGGGATGATCGTCCCAAGCGTCGTCGCCGTCGACGCCGCCGCAAGGGGGGCGAACCCAATGGACAAGGCGGTGGACAACCCACACAAGCGCAGGGCCGTCAACAAGGCCCAGGCCGACGAGGAGGTTCCAATCGCGGCGGCCGAGGACGCGATCAGTCGCGCGGCGGCGGCGGTGGAAGCGGAGGCGGAGGCGGCAACCGGGGACGAGTTTCCAAGTCGTCTCAGAACTCTGTCGCCGCGACGCCTGTCGTCATGGAAGGCACATTCGACGGCGTGCTCGAATTGCATCCGAAACGGTATGGATTCCTTCGCGACGCGGCCAACGATTACGGTTCACAAGACCACGATCCATTTGTTTCCAGCTCGCTCGTCGAGAAGTACAGTCTCCGCGAAGGAGTGATGATTCGCGGCGAAATCGGACCGGGCTCACGGGGTCAAGGTCCGCGTCTGATGGAGATCGAAACCATTGATGGACGATCGCCCGACGAATTCGCCGAGATCAAGCACTTCGACAACCTGACCGCCATCAATCCCTTCGAGATCATCAAACTCGAAACCGGTCCCAAGCCGGTGACGATGCGCGTGATGGACCTGCTGACGCCGATCGGCAAGGGTCAGCGAGCGTTGATCGTCGCCCCTCCGCGTTCGGGCAAGACGATGCTCCTGCAGGACATCGCCAACTCGGTCAGCACGAACCATCCCGAGATTCATCTCATCGTGCTGTTGATCGACGAGCGGCCCGAGGAAGTCACCGACATGCGTCGCATGGTGAACGGTGAAGTCATTGCGTCCTCAATGGATCGCGACATCGAAAGCCATGTGCGAATCAGTCAGCTCATCTTCGAGCGTGGCAAGCGGATTGCCGAGTCGGGAAAGGACTGTCTGATCCTGCTCGATTCGATCACACGTACCGCCCGGGCCTTCAACAAGTGGGTCGGCGGCGGACGCGATGCCAAGATTCAGACCGGTGGTCTCGACGTGAGAGCGCTCGAAATTCCCCGTAAGATGTTCGGCACCGCACGACGATTTGACGAAGGTGGTTCGCTGACCGTGGTCGGCACCGCCCTCGTCGATACCGGCAGCCGCATGGACGATGCGATCTTCCTGGAGTTCAAGGGAACGGGAAACATGGAAATGGTTCTCAGCCGCGACCTCTCGGATCGTCGTATCTGGCCCGCCATCGACATCAGCAAGTCGGGAACGCGGCGTGAGGAAAAGCTCCTCGATGCCGAAACGATGGAAGGTGTCACCATGCTTCGCAGGGCTCTCGTCTCGATGAACCCCGTGGAGGCCATGTCGGAACTCACACGTAAACTTGAAATGTTCAAAACAAACCGTGAGTTCCTCGAACGCATCCGCTCCGTCCTCTAAGACGCAGCCGCGAATATCGAACCTCGACAGCCACCGGCTCCCCGCAGTGCCGGTGGCTGCTTCGATTGCAGCGGGTATTTTGCTCGATGAATTCGTTAATCTCCCCGTCTACTTCTGGGGCGTCGTCTGCGGACTGTTGCTGATCGCGGGATGCATATGGCTCTGGCAGCAACCAGGGCAACGACGCATCGTCGCCGCCCTGTTGCTTGCGGGTTGTGCCGCGCTGGGAGCGTCGAGGCATCATGCGTTCTCGAGCATTCGCTCGGCCAACGACATTTCTCGGTACGCAGAGGGCTCGCCCCTGGTGCAAATCTCCGGGACCGTGGCGAGTTCTGTTTCAATTCGTGGCAACTCGCTCGACCTATCGCTCCCTTCGTGGCGACGCCACGATCAGTCGTATTTCGATCTCAGGGTCCGTCGGCTCATCGAGGATTCGCGCAGCATCGACGTGGAGGGTCTGGTCCGGGTTGATGTCGATGGCGTCGTGGCCGAACTCGAACCTGGCGATCATGTGGAAATGTTCGGCCGCTTGATCCGACCCAGCCCACCCGCGGCCGAGGGAGGATTCGACTTTCAAGAATTCCTGCGGCAACAGGGCATCGACTGCGTGGTTCGTTGCGAGCACATCGAGGCCGTCCTCAAGACAGGCCGCGAGACGGGGCTGTTGGCTGAGTTCGAGCGATTTCGCGACCGCGTTCGGAAGCGCGCCGAGCACCTTTGCAAAGAGTACCTCTCTCCCGATCATCGTGCCGTGGCGGAGTCGATCCTGCTCGGCGTGCGGTCGCATTTGACGGACGACACGCGCGAGCAGTTCATCGAGAGTGGCACGATGCACCTGCTGGCCATCTCGGGACTGCATGTCGGCATCCTGCTGACGATGGTGTGGTGTCTCTGCAATTTGCTCAATCTCTCGACAACCGGCCGGGCTTGGGTTGTCGTCATCACATTGCTGAGTTACACGCTGCTGACCGACGTTCGTCCGCCGGTGCTCAGGGCGTCGATTCTTGGGATACTGATGGTTGTCGGGTACCAGGCGCAGCGGCCAATCTCGTCTCGCAACTTGTTGGCGGTCGCGATCATTTTGATTCTACTCTGGAGGCCGACCGACCTGTTTGATGCCGGGGCACAACTCTCCTTTCTCTGCGTGGCGACGATCATCGAAGTCACGAGTTGGAACATGATGCGTCCCAGTCTCGTCGTTCCCGTCGCGGGCGAAACACGTCGCGAGAAGTTCCAGCGCCGCATGCGCGCAGGACTCCGCGGGTTGTCGCAGTTATACGTCGTGTCCTTCGCGGTTTGGCTCGCGAGTGTCCCTTTAACGGCGTGGCATTTTCAGTTGCTCGCGCCGATCGGAACGTTGCTCAACGTCCTGCTCATCCCGTTTCTCGCCGTGCTGCTCTGGCCGGGATTCCTGTTTCTCGGCGTCGGGCTGGTCGCGCCAGACGTCGTTGCTCCCCTGGCATACTGTTTTGATTCGGCACTGGGCGTCCTCCTGGCATGCACGCATTGGGCCGCCGGTATCGAGGTAGGCCACTTCTTCACGCCTGCTCCGCCGCTGTGGTGGGTGCTTGGATTCTATCTGTTGCTGATCGGTGCATTTCGCTGGATACCGTCGCTTCCGGTCATCGTCTGGAGTCGACGATTGCTTTTGGTCTGGTCAATCCTCGGCCTGCTCCCCCTGTCTGCTCCGCGCCCGACTGATGAATTGCGAGTGTCGTTTCTGCCTGTTGGACACGGTGGTTGCATCCTGATCGAATGTCCCGCCGGCCGAACTGTCCTGTACGATTGCGGCAGCTTTAGCGATGGCGACCGCGCGGCGAACATCGTCTTGGCGACGTTGTCAGTTCGCGACATTCCGCGAATCGACGTGTTGTTCGTCAGCCACGCCGACTCCGACCACTACAACGGAATCATGCCGTTAATTGAAAGAGTCCCGGTGGGAACGGTCTACATGCCGCGAGGGTTCCTCGATTTCGAGCAACCGCTGGTGGAGATGACGTGCGACGCCCTCGCGCGGATGGAAACGCCGATGCGAATCCTGGCTGCGGGCGACATGCCTCAGATTGATCCATCCGTCTCGTTTCAGGTGCTGCATCCCCCCGACGCCTTCGAGGATGACGTCGACAATGCGGAGAGTCTGGTTGTGTTGATCGAGTACGCCGGTCGTCGCATCCTTCTGATGGGGGATCTGGAAGGGGCGGGCTTCGCCGAGTTGTCTTCGAACATCCAGGTCGAGCTGATCGACATCCTGCAGTCGCCGCATCATGGCAGCCCGCGAGCGAACTCGCCTCAACTCAACAACTGGGCAAAGCCGCGATGGGTCATGGTATGTACTGGTCCTAACGAAAGCCTGAGCCGACTGGATGATACGTTTTCGACGGCTCAGGTACTTTCGACTGGAGTGTCCGGCACGATCACGTGTGTCATATCGAACGATGGCGAATTGACTGTCGAGGAATTCTGTTCGAATCAATAGTCGCCAGACCAGTTCACTGCTCCCCAGAGCAGATCCGTTTCAGGAAGTGTCGGAACAGTCGCTGTCTGTTGCTCGACGTGAAGCTGACGAATGAGGAGGTCGGCTTCCCTGCGGATGTGTTCTTCGTCGGCTATGTTGGCAACTCTTACCAACGCCGGTTCAGCCCAACGGCCCATTTGAACAAAGACCTCGGGGACTGGCAGCGCCGGAACATCGATGCCGGCGGCCGCGGCCGCGATGTGTGCCTCGGCTCGCCTCTGATGACTCTCGGTCACGTGTCCCAGCAACTCGGCTTCCTCGGTCGGCGTCATCATCTCCAGGCGACCGACCAGAATCCGCACCGTCTCTGCCGGTTGCGGTGAGATGGTCAGCGGCAGCAGTTCATCGGTCAGGCGTTCCGGAACGACGTAGAACAGCCGTGTTCCTGGCTCAAGGAACCATGAGTCTTTCCAAGTCGCGACCATCGACTCGGCTTCTTTCTGGTACAGTCCCGTCTCAACCAGCGACTGAGTGACGGCTGCAAGCAATTCATCGAGCGAGCCACTCGTTCCGGTCAAAGTGAACTGCGACGTTTCGCTGCTCTGCAGTGAAGACAAGTACGAGAACCGCACACTCTCTGGCGTGCCATCGCCGATCACGAGAAAGACCGAAGCGATCGGATCGGTCCCTGTATTGGTCATCTCGATCTCGTTGATGCCGTTGAACGAGGCTTCAAACGGGAGCGGGAAGTTGCCGATGCCGCGATAGAAGAGAAACTTCTCGAAGAAGTGACTCACGCCGTAGAAGGGGGAGAAAACAGCCTCACTCATGTCGGGCTGCGTGAGGACGAGTGCGGAATCAGTCGCGCGCGCTTCGCCGTAGTGATTGCCATCGGCGGGGGGCAACAGGTTCCAGATTGAGTTCTTCTGAATGACCGTTGCAAGTTCATCGTCTTCCAGATCGGGTCGCAGCATCGATTCGGGAATGAGAGTCACATTGCCCCAATCGAGGAATGAGCCGCCGATTTCGGGAGAGGACCAGTCGATGTTTCCCAGCCCATCTGATGTGATCGAATGTGAGATGACATTGCGCGCATTGAGATCAGGCCCGAATGACTGGACCGGCGGGTAGTACTCCGTCAGCAGTCCCTGCGGAAAATCGACCCGCACATTGACCGTCATTTCGTGAGGAGTGTAGAAGTAGAGCACCGGCGTCTCCATCCTTTGGAAGGCACGCACACTGCTCTTCGTGAATATTGGAAGTGATGATGACTGGAATCCCGGGTCGATGACAAAGGAAGGGAGATCGTTGTGAGTCAACGGCTGAAACTCCAGTTGCACACCATCGGACCCGGAGAAACTTGTGAACGTGCCCCATTCGTGAACGATGAGATCCTCAGCAACTGCCGGTGCATCCACTTCAGAGACGGCGACCGGGTCCGGCGAATTCTTCTGCGATCCATCGGTCGCAAGAACCGCATAAGTCACCAGCAATCCGACGCCGGCCATACTCATCAGAGCGAATGACTTCAACATGAGCTGCTCCTTTGTCAAACGGGATAATGACAAACCTGTTCGCGACTGGCTGGCGGACTGAAACGACTCGCAGTCGGGATCGACCTGAGACGAGCCAGATACTCTTTACTGATCCATGATTTCAGTTGCGGTCAGACTCATCGCATCTGCGAACTCATAGAACTTATGCGAACTTCGGCAACGAGGAATTGCGTACCAGCGGTCGGACACCAGTCCCACAACAACGCGACTTCGATATTGAACGCCGTCGGCATCATCGACCGAGACTTCGACGCACCGAAACTCCTCACCGTAGTAGCTCATGGCGCCTGCAAACATCAGAAAGTGCGCGACGTCTTCGTCTTCGGTATCGAACGCTCCAGCAGCGACGGCGCGCACGGTCTCGTCTTGCAGACGAGCCGGCAGGTCGTAAACAGTAAAGGCGTCTTCCCCATTGTCGAAAGTCGTCACGTGAAGACACTCCGCGTACTTGTTGAGAGTGCTGATCGATCCATCACATACTCCCAGGAGCAGATTCTGACTGAACAACCTGGGCGATCGCGTCATGCAAGCGCGAATATGGCTCATAGCAGCATCTTCCGGCGACGCCGCGCCTTCGGACTCGAGTTGCAGCGGAGCGAGCATCTCCTGAAAGTCTGTTGAATGCGCACGGTTATCCGACAGCGTGATATACAGCAGGACGAGAGCTGCACTCACCATGAAGTACCGTTGGCATGCCATCGCGTCTGTCTCCAAGATTGATTTTCCAAGTGATTGTAGTCTTCACCCACCGGGCGGGATGCAGGTTTTCCTGCCTCTGAAGGGACGGCTGAGCCGCCAGTGAGACTGGCCTTTTTCGCCCATCTGGCGAGAATGGACCGAAAACACGTTTCGCAACTCGATTTGACCAGTCTGCTGGCGTGATCGCTCGTCTGTGGACGTAGAGGAATCCGACCATTCACTTGGGAATGCAGGGCATGACTGATGGCGACCTTGTCCGGCTGGTCCGGGAGGGGAGCGTCTCCGCCTGTGAGACGCTCGTGCGCCGTTATGCCCCTCAGTTGATGGCCATTTGCCGTTGCCGTGTGCGATCGCATCACAGCGCGGAAGATCTCGCACAGGAGTCGCTGCTGAAAGCCTTGAACTCACTCGACAGCCTGACCGACGGCAATCGTTTCGGCCCCTGGGTCCGCAGCATTGCCATCAATCTCTGCCGGGATGAGCAGCGGGCGGGCAGACATCGGGAACGGAACTGGTCGAATCTCGACAGCAACGGAAGCACTCAAGAAGACGCTTCCGTCGATCTGGAGTTGCCGGAGCAGGAAATCGAACGTCAGGAGGATTGCGAACAACTATGGGAGGCGATCGACGCCTTGCCCGTCGAGTGCAAGGAGGTCGTGTTACTCCGTTATTTCGATGAGCGCGGCTACGACGACATGGCGGCGCTGCTGGAAGTTTCACGGGCCACCGTCAACGCCCGGCTGTCGAAGGGACGTTCGCTCCTCCGGCGGCAACTGGCGACACACAAGGAGCAGTCCCATGAACTGCGATGAAGTCCAAAACCTGTTGAGCGCATGGATCGATGGCGGCGTCTCCGATGAGACCGACGCGGCCGTCTCATCGCACTTGCGTGGCTGCACGCCTTGCGCACAAGAGGCGAGCGCTCTGAAGGAGATGCATGCAAGACTGGTGCGACTCGCTCCCAGCGAAGCGTCCGTTGATCGATTGACAAATCATGTCCTCAGAGCGTGGAAACCAACGGGAGAGACAATTCAATCGGCCGGCTCAGCGTTGCAACCGGAGAGTCAACGAACGCACTGGCAGGCACTCGTCGCGGCGGCGCTGGTTCTCGTCGTTGGCATCGGAATCTGGCACCAAGTGCGGGATGACGACCAGAGAGTCCGTCCTGATGTTCCGCTGGCCGACAGTAGTGACGACGTTCGTGTTGACGTCGTCGATACCACTCCGGCTGTGGCTGCTGGTGTGGCGAACGTCGTGCATACGAGCGGGACAGTCGAAGTTCAGTATCTCGATCGCGGTGAGTGGCTGCCGGTTTCGTTCACTCCGTTCGCATGTCCTTCGGATGCGGCAGTCAGGACGGGTGATGACTCACTCTGCCAGGTCGAAACAGCGTCCGGCGGCATCGTGCGACTCGATGAACATGCCACCGTGCGGGTCTGCAACTCGGACGAGATCGAACTCGAAACAGGCCGCGTCTGGTGCCGAGCGGCGAGCGACGGCACGTTGCAGTTGACGCCGACGCTTGCCGAGACGAATCCTCCCGAGACGGTCGATTCGTTGACGTGCTTGTCGATTCCGGTCTTCTGCTGTCCATCCAACTGCAGCATGCAGGCACAACTCACCGACTCCAACGACCTGCAAGTACATTCTGTCGATGGATGTATCGACGTGTTCTCCAATCCGTTCGGAAGGCAGCTCAACTCGGGAGAAGCCGTGCAAATCGTCGGAGGCCGCGTCGATCGCGAATACGAAGAAGACGCGCTGTTGGCGATGCGCTGGATGCTGCCGTTGATGGCCACCAATGCCGACGAAGTCGAGACTTTCACCGAGCGCGTGCTGGCAACGATCGGCGGCGCAAAGGCGAGCTTCGTCTTCGAGGCTGATCTCATTCAACTCGGTGAACCGGGGGCCGTCCCATTGCTGGCGTTCCTCCAGTCGACCGCTGCCAATGATCGCGTGGAGGCTCGACAGACAGCGGCCCGCGTCTTATCGCAGACCGCCGGCGAAGCGATGACAAACGATCTCATCAACCTGTTGAGTGACCAAGATCCCGAAGTGCGCGTCTCCATTGCCAGCGCCCTGTTGCGACTGACCGGCGAGGATCAAGGTCGCCCCCCCGAGGCATGGCGCGATAACGTGATCGAGCTGCAACCCACCCTTTCCGCCTGGCAGCAATGGCGGGAATCTCGCAACTAGACGTGTGAGTTCAGGTGGCGAGAAGACTGGGAGAGAGTCAGGTTTGCTCGGCGGATACATCACCGTGCCAATCTCCAATCTGGTCCCCTCTCCCCCACTAAGAGACGTTGTTCTCAATCGCGGAGGGCCGTGGGGGGAGAGCGAATCTAACTGGGAATCCGCGGTCGATACCGGCGTCCGTCTTCGAAGTACGTCAGATACCAGACGTTGCCGCGTTGATCGCCGTGGAGTTTGCCCACGCGGAAGGAAGTCTTGCGACCTCGTCGGGGGGGGCTTGCGGCGCGCAGCGCCGCTCCGCGAAATACCTTGGGAAGTTGTCATCCGGCCACCCTGTGTCAGAGAACATTTGTGCTACAAAACGCCACAAATGGGCGTTCTCTGACCAGGACAGAAAGCATAAAGGCCTGCAGGACAACACGTTGCGTCACGCAGGCCACTCAAGAAGCGGAGAGGGGGGATACTGCGCAGCCATTGTCGTAACAGTTTGTGATTTCATGACTTCCAGCATCAAGCCCTTGGCCTGACGGAAGTTACAAGTTGCTCAACTGTAGTCAAACTTGGTCAAGCACTCTCAGGATTCGTCGAACTGACTGGCACGTTGTGCCAACGGGAAGAGCCCTTCGGAAAGGACTTCCCATGTCGTTTCGTCTCAATCCCCCACTGTCGATGAAGAATGGAATCTTCGCCCTCATCCTGCTGGTAACGCGTGTCAGCCGACCCGACGATCCCGCCAAGGTCGAGCACAAGAAAAGTAAGCAGGATATCCGATCGCTTGATGATCAGGAGAAGTATCTGCAGGAATGGATCGATACCCACGTCGATTGCCCGTACGAGGTCAAAGTCATTCGAGGCAGTGGTAGCGGCGAGCACCTGGACCGTGCGGAGGTGCATCGCCTCGAAGAACTCGTGGCCACCGGTGTGTATGACTTGGTACTGACCGAGGATCTTGGTCGAATCATGCGTCGCATTCGCTGCCACTCGTTCTGTGAGGAGTGTCTCGATACGGACACGCGGGTCATTGCCATCAGCGCGACCACCAAGTGAATGCAACAAAGGTAGTGTGGGCATTTCAGGAGTCTTCAATTGTTTGAGTCAGTTCACTTGTCTTGTTTGCGGGATCGAGTACGCAACGCTCACCCGGCATCAGTCGACCGAGTCGGCGATGCAATACAGGAATCGATCGCCACGCAAGAACATCTGGCGACCGGCAATCGCTGGAGAACTGTCGAATCGCTCGTTGAGCGAGTTTACGGCCAGTATCTGAAACTCGGTGGACCGCTCGACAACGACCGTGGTCCCATTGCGCTCCTGCCAAGTAGACGCGTCCTGACGCACCGACCGGTGAGGCATAGATGTTCTGGAAATCCTGCAATCGCTCCCGTTGGAAGACCAGCTCACCGGTCCGTGCATCGACACAGGAGAGGATCGCCTGATTCGATTGCGTAAAGAAGAGCAGACCATCGTACAATAGCGGTGATGGGATGTAAGGCGTTCCCCGGTCGTGTGACCAGAGCACAAGGTTTGATCCTGAGATGTCCCCTTGTCCTGCGATCGAGAGCGCCATCAGGGAAAAGCCCTCGTACCCGCTCATGGGTTAGACGACGTTATCCTCCGTGACGGGACACGGAATCACGTTGCCCGTCAGCCCGCTGCATCGCCAGATGATCTCGCCGCTGTCGAGGTCGTAGGCTCTCCGCACGAAGTTGGAAGCGGCGGTGATGACCTGAGTTCGGCCCTCGTACTCCACGACCCTCGGAGTCGCCCAAGCGTTCGGTTCATCGCGATCATCACACCAGAGGGTATCTCCCGTGTCTCGGCGTCGAGGACTTCGATGTTCGACTGTTGTTGTTGGTCGCGAACGATGACGAGCCGACCATCATGCACGACCGGGGAACACCCCTCACCCAGATCAGGCGCCGACGACGGCCTTTCCCAGATCGCGTTCCCAGAGTGGTTCGCCGTCAAGACTATAGCAATACAGACCGGCCGATCCGAACCAGCAGAAGAGGCGTTCTCCGTCAGTCGTCGGCGAGGCTGATGCGAAGTCATTGTCACCATGATGCCCTTCGTGAGGCACGCGTTCGATTGCAACCTGTCTCCAGACTTCTTCACCGGTCTCGCGGTTCAAGCAGATTACAACAAACTGGTAGGTCGTGTTCGGATGTTTGATGCCGAAGACGCGCTCGGGCTGCTCCTCCGGCGTCGGCAAATCAGGATCGACGACGCCGGTGTTGATGGCAGTGAGGATGAAGACTTTGTCCTCCCAGATGATGGGAACAGAACTTCCCTGCCCGTCGATCGGGACTTTCCACTGGATGTTGGAATCCTCCGACCATTCCGGCGGCGGACTGGCAGTTCGGGAAACGCCGTTCGGCTCCGGGCCTCGCCACTGATGCCAAAACTCAGCCTGCATTT
The DNA here is from genome assembly GCA_942492405.1 of uncultured Planctomycetaceae bacterium. Classification (GTDB taxonomy): domain Bacteria; phylum Planctomycetota; class Planctomycetia; order Planctomycetales; family Planctomycetaceae; genus JANNSB01. The sequence continues at coordinate 38,960 of CALOES010000010.1, read as the reverse complement.
CGTGGACCGGATCTGCATGAATACCATGAACCGGAAGGATCTCGATAAACAGACCGGTGAACAGCAACACGGCTTGGTGGTAGATCTGTCTCAAGTGTCCAGTTGCAACGGGAGGATTTGGAAGAAGAATTCGATCAACTATGTGCTCACTCTTGCGTCATCACTCGCACACGGGAAGCCCGGCGGCGAATTCGGGGCGGTAGTCGGCGCGGCCGAAGCTGACCCGCGCGGACGACTGTAAATTCACGCCGTTCTCAGTGAAACTCCCGCCGCATGCCAGACATGAGACTGACCCTCGTCCGGACCAGTGGGCTGGTCAATAAGTTCCTTCCGTCTCCATACGAAGCGAACCAGTCGCTACACCACTCCCAAACGTTGCCGTGCACGTCATACAGACCCCAGGGATTGGGGAGTTTCTGTCCGATGAGATGGGGGTACTGCTCTCCGACTGCATAGGCGTTCTGTGCGTGCCAGGCATAGTCGTCGAGTGCTTTGCCGTCGTCTCCGAAGCTGTAGGCCGTATTGGTTCCGGCCCGGCAGGCGTACTCCCACTCGGCCTCAGTGGAAGCCGGTACTGACGCCCTCCTGTTCGCTCAGGCTTTCGCAGAAGGTGACGGCGTTCTCCCAACTGGATGTAGCTGGCGGCATAGTTCTCACCCTCGACAACCAAGGGCTGACCGGCCCACGGAGACGCACCCATCACCTGTTCGTATTGTCCCTGGGTGACTTCGCAGACACTGATGTAGAAGGGACGAGAGAGCGTCACCGGATGAGGCGGAGAGGCAGTCCGATCCTGATCGCCTTCGCCCCTTTCTGTTCCCATGACGAACTCGCCGGCGGCAATGGGGATGAGCACCATCCCGATGGCGTTCTCAATGGGATCGCCCAATGCGAGTTGTTCGGGCGACATTTGGTCTTTGACGGCGGCGATAGCGGGTGGAGCGTGGGCGCCGCCCCGCATCCAGAAGACGAGCGCCGCGACCACAACGACCGACGAAATGACAATTGCTGGAATCTTCATCAGGATGCGCCGGCATTCCGGCTACTTGAGGCGCGCGGCCGTTCAGAACTCTCCGACCACTTCGTTACCGCCACGCGTATGAATCGACTGCCAAACACCACGCTCGTTGACTGGTCCGCATCCGGAGTGATGGCGACTGAAGTCGATGTTTTCATTGACGAAACGAACCGCACCATCGGCCATCAAAAGGAACATTCCGCCGACGTGCATGCTCCGCGAGGTCATTTGTCCGGTGCTGGTGTTGTCGAAGCACCCCATCGGCGGAACTCCCAGCAACCCGCTGACGGCACAGTTCTCCATATCGTCGGAAAAGGGCTCTTTGCTGTTGGGGGCGGAGGCGTCGTTGAACATCGCTCCGGTGCCGGAGGCGAGACCCGGCATAGCCCAGCAGCCGCGCAGATCGTGCTCGTTCAATCCGGCCCGCAGTTCGTTGACTGCGACTGTGCTCGACGAGCCGTCAGTAAGCTGGGCCATCCGCACCACGAAGTTGTAACCACCGATTCCACCTTCCGCGCCGGGTGCTCCCGCCATTCCATGCGCACAGGGAGAAACATTCATGCCGTAGTTGCCGCGAGCCCAGTCGCCGCCGGCGTAAACGCAGCGTTGCTGCGAGGAATGGGGATCCGATGGACACTGGTCGACATCGATCTCCTGAGAGCGTCCCGAATTCAGGTTGGCTGGAATATCGAAGTCCCACTGATTGTAGAGCGGTCCCTGGTCGACGTAGGGCAGGAGGAATACGAGCCAGTTCGGTGCCTTGTCGGCATCGGCGATGCGCGAAGGAGCCTCTGTCCGATGAATGAAGAACGGCGGGAACGATTGGCGACATCGTGGTAGTTATGCGCCGCCAGACCGATCTGGTGCAAGTTATTTCGGCACTGAGTACGGCGAGCTGCTCGGCCTGACTGCCGGGAAGGAGCAGGGCCACCAGTATCCCGATGATGGCAATCACCACCAGGAGTTCGATGAGTGTGAAACCGCGACGAAGGTATATCATGGCGGAGGGCAAGCAGGAGGAATGGAGGCGTGAACTGGGATCCGTCGGCAAGAACGACGGAACGCGTGCGGTTGCCGCTGCAGCAATCACCGAGTCCTCGGGATCGACCGAGAGGATCTCGGCCTCGGTCACTTCCAGACCAACCGAATCAAACAGAGTGTGGCACCAGACCGACTCCACAACGAGTCCGACCGGCGAGGCCGGCAATTTGTCTCTCACATCATCGAGGCCCGGGTCGAGACCGAATTCTTCCAGGCTGAGTAACACTTCGAACTCCTCTCCATCCTCAAACTCTGCAGCGGGTCGGACCACTTGAAAGCGTCCGGCGAACTCCCCGTCGGAGTGCCGCACGGTGACTCCGACAAACAAGTCGCGACTCGACGTCACGCGACCCTGGACTCGAATCGTCGATGCCGATTGCAGCAAGACGGGAGACTGCTCACCACACGAGACCCCCATGCCGAGTGCAAAAATCGTTCTGCCGTCGGGAATGATGAACGGGACGGCCTTCAGGCTCGCGCGGCCATCCGCCCCGGAAGACTGCCATTCACCCAGCGTGCCATCGGGTCCATGCGAAAGCCGGCTGCTCCACTGAGCGACAGATTCGGGCGCCGGGTCCGGGACCAGTTCTCGATCGATCGCCGCGATGAGTCGATGGTTGGCAGAGACTTCGACGGAATCGCCATCACTCAGCCGTTCAACCCGCACCAGTCCTTCACCACGTTTAATGTGGTCGACCAGGGCCTGGCTTCGACTTCGAAGCGAGTTCCCACAACTTCAAGCAGGAGCGCTCGTGCGCGTGAGAATCAGCATCGCCCTCCTCAGGCTGAGGCAGGATATGACCAGTCAGAGTGCCGTTTCGCAGATGGAGTATCTTCTGTTCATCATCCGAAATGATGAGGGTTGAGTTGCCTGAGATTGTGATTCGCGAGCCGTCGTGGAATTCCGCCGCAAACCAGGGCACCCTCCCCCATTGCTTGATCGCTCCGCCAGAGAGTTCTGTTCCGACTGAGACTTGCAGCACGAGGCCACCATCGCCTCGTCCACTGCAAAGAGCCGCTCATCCCGGTGATCGTCGCGATCGACCTCGTTCCGAACTCACGATCGAAGAACAAGGTCGCCGCCACCAGAAAGACGGCGATGGTCGCCAACGCGCTAACGTCAGCGATCCCCACACCCGGCCGGTTGTGGATCGCTGCGACTCTTTACGACTGCGCCAGCAACCCGGATGCGATCGATTCTCCATCACTCCCGGATGTTGCCGACGATGTCTGTTCCCGCAGACATCGTCATCCGCATGTCCTACTCGACCTGCTCGACGAACTGCCGACGGGCCGACGTATCGCTGTCGAGCCAGGCGGCGAGTTGTTCCTTTTCTGTATCGTCGAGTTCGCCGTGCAGGTGACGCTCGATCAGATCCTGCCAGTCGGTTGGCTGATTCACGAGGCACTCCTCAATCGTTCTTCGACACATTCGCGAAGCTGTTGTCTGGTGCGAAAGAGCGTCTTGCGGACGGCTTCGATCGTCATCTGCAATCGCTCGGAGATTCCGTTTGTAACTGAGCTGGTCGGCGAATCGGGCATTGATGACATGGCGAGACTGTTCCGATACGCGTGTCAGGCAGCGTTCGGCTGCCGTATGCCGGGCACTCCTTGTCCATCCGTCGCTTCCTCGAAAGCGGCATCACCGGCGTCTTCGAGCAGTCGGTCGTTGAGTGATGGCTGCCGACGCTGTTGCTGGCGGGCACGCAGGACTTCGAGCCGAACGATGGCCCGGCACCAGGCAAGCATCGACGTCCCTTCCTGAAACTGGTCGGCCTTTTTCACTACGACAAGCAACGCCTCCTGAATGACATCTTCCGCCTCGGTGTAGTCGCCGAGCAGCGACCTGGCATAGGCGAGCAACTGGACGCGGTACTGCAGCGCCCTCTTGAGTACAATGTCGATGCGGTCATTGGAGCCTGAAACCATCGGTTGTCATTCCTCCCTTGGTGGATTCGAGGGGCGAGGCTTCTTTCAATCTCGCTGCAATCTCAGGCCGAGACTGTTCAATCTGATCGATGTCGAGTTCAACATTCGCGCTCTGAGAGATGAATTCATAGAACCCGGCCAGTTCACTGCTCCATTCACCGGAGACGACATCGATCGGCGTCTCTCCACGCTCGTTCTCGGTTTCGACCGAGGCCCCGTGAGCGAGCAACAGGTCAATCACTTCGCTTTCACACAGAAAGGCGGCCACGTGGAGAGGTGTGTTGCCGTCGCGATTGGTGTGAGTGACGTCAGCCCCTTCTGCAATGAGAAACTCTGCAATCTCGAGATGCCCATGCAGTGCTGCGGTGCTCCAGGGGAGTCGAGCCGCTCGTCCCATGCCGACCGTTGACGTCGATGCCTTGGTCGAGGAAAGCCAACGAGTCGATGGCGTTCATCGCGACCGCTTCGTTGAGCACCGCCACGGGTCCGGAATGAACGGCAGTCTGGTCAGTCGCCGAACTGCCTTGCTGCGTCTCTGCACTGACGGCAGCATGAAAGAAGAAGTCATTGCTGAACGAGCCCGTCGGGTTCTGCACCTGCAGAAGATGCAGTCCATCATCCGCAGGCAGTTCGGCCAACGAGATCGTGACGGTCTCCTCGTCGATCTCGATCCTGCCTTCCACACGTCGGCCATCGATAATCAGACGCGCATCGTGGTCGATGTGCCGGCCACTGACGGTCATGACGAGTTGCTCGGAATGCACGATCGGAGAAGTCCTAACGACCCCGCTGTTGTTCGATCGGTCCGAGCGTCCACAACGCCGGCTGAGTATGATCGACATCACAGCGAATACCCAATCGACCGGTGAGAGTGCCGACAAAGCGGCCTTCCTCCGCCATCGAGAGAAGATCGAATCTTGAGAATGAGCGGCCTTCATCGTTTCTGTCGAAATAGGTTCCGTTCCCCGAGTCAGCATCAAAGTCGAGTGAGACCGGAATCGTCGTCTCCGCACCGAGCAACACACCCTCTCCCTGCAGAATGATGCCTCCTTCGCTATCAGAAATTTCGAGGGCGTCGAGCAGATCGAGCGTCAACTCCTCATCGAACGAAGTCTCACTTAACGTCACCTGTCGGGCGAAGGCACCCGAATACCCGGTGCTGCCCTCAAGAACCATGTTCCAGACCGGGTCGAACCGATCACGGCCGGCCCACGAGAACTGCCACATGTCTCTCTCCGGGATGCCGAACTCAGCGATCGCCTCGAAGAAGTCGAACTCGATGATGTTCAATCTCCCCTGTGGAAGGATCAGCCAGCGGTCGTAGGCACCTCGCCAAGTGGGGGCATCCATCCCCGTGCCGGGCGTGTTCGTGCTGACCAAGAACGGCATGCGATGGCAATCTCCGCAGACATTGGGCGTCGGCTGATCCTGATAGTCCCCTTCGCCAGTGTGGAACAACCGGAAGCCATCCTGCGCACCTTGCGACAGAACGTTGGTGTAAGCCCTTCGCTGAGCGGGAGGATAGGGGACGCTCAACAGGAAAACCGCCATGTCGTCCCGCTCGGCGGCCGAGAGTTCACCCGCTTTGCCTTCATCGTTCACCGTGGTGTCGCCAACTCGCATCATCGTGCTGGCCAGCCCACCGTCAATGAGGTGACGTGTGCTGGTCGTCTGGTCATTCACATCACTGTTCGGAGGATCGGCACCATGCACGTTAGCGCTGTTATTGCCGCCGTAAGGGTCGCCGGGAATGCCGTCCCAGTGGTATGGTTCGGTATCCCGAAGCCCCCGAATCGGCATCGTTGATCGCGGCATGATCTGATCGCCGCCGGTCACGACCGGCGTCTGCAATACCCATAACAACTGATCGGTGTGTCCATCGGGGTGACAACTGGCACACGAATAGGTGTCCGTCGTCGAGGCGGATGCATCGTTAAAGGCGATGCGCCCCCGCTTGACCGCCGGATGAGTTGGATCTTCCAGAGTAATAGTCTCGATGAGCTCGGGAGATGTTGTGACTCTCAAATCGACGAGTGAGACCGTGTTGGCAACGGAGTTCAGCACCCACGCTTGCGACGGTGCGCCGCCATCGCCCGACACCAGCGCAATGCCTCGCGGAACGGATTCGACAGCGACGCAACCCAGAATCACACCACTCTCGGCATCGATCGTGAAGAGCTTGTCGGAGCCGGCGGCCGTCGCCACCAGAGTCGAATCATCTTCACTGGCCTCGATCGCGAACAGGAGTCGCCAATGCCATACCCGGTTCCGGGATCAACGGGCGGCAGCGGTTCAGGATCGATGAACTCGGGTTCGCCCGCTGCATCTTCGCTGAAGCCAACAGTCGTGATGCGATTGAGAAAGGCGCGGTTCCCCAGTTCCGCCAGACCATGGTCTTGCGTTCCTGACCGGCCGTTGGCATCGTTGCGGGCATCGGTTTGGGCGATAAAGACCTGTCCGGTCGAATCGACGGCCAGCCCGTAGAGCAGCGTACCGAGAGTATCGACCGTTTCAATCAGCTCATCGGTGCCAGTGTCGAAGACGAACAGGTCGCGATCAGGAACGTCAGGATGTTTCACGATGTCGATGACGGCTCCGAGCGAAAGGACGTTGTTGTTGAAGACCGAGTGTTCCCAGGCATTGAACGTCACGAGGTTTCCGTCAAACTCCCCTCCTCCGCCGGAAAGCTGGGTCTGATTGTTCGACTCGAACGGAATGACGTAGAGCCGATCTCCCCGGACTTCGATGTCTCGCGGATCCTGCGCCGGAATGGACAGCCACCCCGTGACCTCTCGGCTGGCCACATCGATGACGGCAATCTGATTCTCGGAAGAGAGAGCAACATAAGCCTTGTCGTTGTCCGCGAAGGCAATGCCGACCGGCTCGTCGAATCTGGGCGTGGCCTGCGTGTCGGGATCAAAGTCCTGAATCGTCGCCACCACGTGCAGGTAAGTGGGACTTAAGGAATCGGAATCGATCACACTCACCGAATCCGAGACATGATTTGACACCCAGACCTCTTTGCCATCGGGGCGCACGCCAACACTCACGGGATCGATGCCGACTGGAATCCGAACCACAATCTCTCGAGTCCGCTGATCAAGCACATCGACCGTATCCGCCGGCGTATTGGCGACAAACACCAGCCCACCGACGATACCGATCGGATTCGCATGCGGGCTGCAAAACGTGGGATGACCGACATTGGCAGGGGGCGCTTGAGTTTCCGTTGCCGGATCGTCAGCGGAGCGTGTTGCCCCCGGCATGAAGAGCAGACCGTACAGCCCCGATACTGCTAACGACGTCCAAATGAATCTCGCCATTCCCAATGTCCTGATTGTCTGATTAAATTGGAAGCACCCTCTACGCTAGATACCACTCGCGATCGTGCTGTCGTGGACAAGAATTCGACAAAAGGGCAACTCAATTCGAAACTCGCATTGAACAATGCATGATTGTAGCCACGAGATTAAACCCTCTTAGAGTTCGTGCCGCTCGAGTCATGGAGTCTTCCAGAAACCTACTGCGCCGCTGGCGCCGTAGGCAAACGTAACGTGCGGGTACACAACGATACTCAAACACCGACGAAACCCGTTCGCGTCGTGCGTAGAATCGACGATAGGCAGAGAAGTATCGATCCCATTGGCAGCGAACGACAATCGTCTCATGGTGAGTGCACAAGGTGAATCAGCCTATATCGCGGATGTCGGCGTGCAACTCATGTTGCGAGCCAGTTGCGGCGACGATGAGGCATTTGAAAGTATATACCTGGCATACCATCCGCGAGTCCTGCGAGTCTTGACGGCGATGACCAGCAATCATGATCAAGCGCAAGAGTTGTCACAAGAAGTCTTTCTGAGGGCATTCAAGGCGAGGTATCGGTACAGACCGAAGTCTCTACTCATCACGTGGCTCTATCGCATCGCACGCAATGTAGCGTTTAACTCGAGTCGCGACCGAAGTGCTCTTCATGCAAGTCAGCTTCAATCAGAGGGGAGACACTCGCAATTCGCGAGCATCATTGAACAAGCGGACGGCCCGCCGCATTTGAAGCGAAAGGAATTGCGGGAGAGCGTGTGGGAGGCAATCGCGACGCTCGGTGGCGTCAACGCCAAACGCTCCATGAGTTCTGCTTCGGAGAACAGAGCTACATCGACATCGCCCACAACATGCAGATCTCGACGGAAGCCGTAAAATCGCTCGTGTCGCGTGCCCGAGCGAACCTGCGGATTCAGCTTCAGCCGCTTGTCGACTGAGAGATCACCGCGCGATGCCGAAATGTGCGTCAGTGTCAGTTCTTTTGTTCGGAACACGCTGACCGGCGATGGATGTGCTCCTCCAGAACGGCGCGGTACTCTTCGATCTCGACGTCCCGCTCACAACAGACGAGGAACAGCGCTCCAGCGGCCCGAAAGTTCCCGTCCCATTCGATGATTTGTTCGTCACTCCATCCGGAGTCGTATTCACGAAGGCGTTCGTCGCTCATGCGACAGAAGTAAGCCCGCATGCTGCCGTCGGTCTCGTCGCCGGCCACTCCATCGGGCGGCAGTTCCAGTTGTTGATCTTCCACGACGCTGCTCCTTGGATGTGGGTGTATCCAGCGACTCGATTCTAGTACTGACAGGTATTGTTGCGAGACGCCGGCGATTGTCCGGTTGCAGTTCTCCTACGAGTTGGAACTGATCGCTCCCCAGGACGTGACACGAGGAGCACAGCGTTGACGGACTCAGAAGTTGATGCCGCTCGGTGCCGGTCGAATGGGCGGAATGGCACGACAGGCAGTCGACGTTGAATTGTTCGAGTACCGCGACAACACGAGCGTTCTCATAGAAGTGCATGTCGATCGGCGGCATTTCTGCAATCGCATCGGCGGAGAGATTCAGATCGAAATCGCGAAACAGATTGTCGCCGGCCACGAATGTATTGGGATACGGAAGCTCGCTGCTGCGAGACACTCCGCCTCGCAGATGGCATTGGCCGCAAATCGAAACGACTTGTCTCGATTCTCGATTCGACTGGGACAATAAGACTAGACTCGTATCGTTGGCGTGCTGGCGATCGACGTCTCCGTGACAGCAATAGCAGTCGAGCGAAGTGGCGGAAAAAGCACGTGCCTCGATGATGATCGCTGTCGCATGACACCCGGCACAGCGGTTGCCGAACAGTTCGTCGTCCCACCGAGGAGCGGCGGGTATCGAGAGTTCGACGGAGTCGTCTGAAACGGGACGGCAGGTGACAGTTTGTATTCGCAGCTTTCCGTATTCATCGGACCGGGCCGAGATAGCGAACCAAACGGTCATCTCCGAGCAAAAACTCGACTGCATCGGCAAACTCGCTCGTATCTGGATGCTGCCTGAGTACCTGCATCGCCAAATCGTCGGGAATTGCGGGTCGAATCGTCAGTTGATGCGCGCTCTCCTGCCAGTTGTTGCCGATGTCACGATGACAAAAGAGGCATTCATCACCCGTCATGTAGTCGGGAAGTGGTTGACCGACGTGGTCGGCCCCCCAAGCCGCGGGATCGACGTTCCCAATCGCCGCTTCATCATCATCCGCCCCGCTGGTCAGGATCGCACACACGCACCCTGCCAGCATCCATGCTCCCAGCCACAGGGAAGAAGTCGGTCGCGACAGATGTGACGCCATCCTACGCATGGGCTCTGACCCAACCCTGTGCCGCATTGTCACGCTGTCCGCCGTTCTCCAGGTACGCCGTCTTCAGCTTGCTCAGCGCGTCCGCCGGCAGCGCCTTCAACTGCTCGTTCACATCGAAGCCATAAATCTTGGCGGCGTTCAGACCGAAGATGTTGGCCTTGTCCTCCTTGGTCAGCTTCGCGTAGCCAAACTTTTCGCACAGCTCGTCGCTGATCTGAAACCGTTTCATGGCATCGATCACCCATTGCGGCGATCCCCACCACAGACAATCGGTTCCCCAGATCACATGGTCGGAGCCGTAGAACTGGATGTTCTTGCCGATCAAGTGCTGACACATCACCGGATGCATGATCGACAGCAACCCAAACGACGAACCGATTTCCGGATAAACGTTGGTCATCTCAGGATTGCGTTCCTTGATCTTCATCAACTCGGCATGCCAGGCGAAGTCGCCGGTCGTCGGATCGTAGAAGTCCTTTTGATTGAACTGCCGCTCGCCGGGTCCATGCTTGAGCGCGGAGTGATAAGCAATGAATGTGAAATCGGGATGGTCTTTAGCGGCCTTTTCGATGTCGCCGGGATGGGCGAAGTGTCCCAGCGTTCGTGACTGCGAGGCGAATCCCTTGTGGACGCTGATCACTTTCAGACCGAGCTCCGCTGACTTCTCGTAGAACGGGTAAGTCATCTTTTCATCGTCCATGCGGAAGCCGTCGCCCGATCGGCCGGGGTCGGTGTGGCAGTACCACTTCCAACTGTCGATGCCGTACGTGTTGACTTCGCGCTCCATCTGTTCGAAGAGTTCGGTGAAGCTGGGAGCATTGTTCTGACGGTCCCAGTAATGGTTCGGAGCGCAATTCCCCTGGCAGAAGGCGCGCGTGCCGCCGGCCAGTTCGTTGAGTTCGTTCTTGCGCTGCGACATCAGCCAACTGGGCAGGATGCCGCCGCTGCCGGTCGCGTCCTTCCAGCACCTTGCCCGCGAGGTTCTTGTTGGTCTCGCGGCCCGGAACTCCGGAGATCACGGCCATGCTGGTTTCGCTGTCGAAGAAGATCTCCTTGACGTAGTTGGCGAAGCTGTAGGCATCGGGATTGTCGTTCAGATCGAAGCCCATGTTGCGGACGAACTCGGCCTTGCGAAATCCGATGGCCACGCCGTCGGTGAAGTGGGTCTGTACGTCCATGATGAAGTACTCGCCCTTGGGAAACTTCTCTTCGGTCGCGGCCGGTTCGAGCGTTTCCTCCGGCGTCCACGTCCCAGTTGGGACCGTAGACCATGTTCGACGCAAGGAAGGCGGTCGCCATCCCCATCGATGTCCGCAGGAAGTCGCGGCGCTGCATCCCGAGTTTCCTCGACTTCTCTTCCGCCAGTTCCTGAATGAGCGACTCCCACTGCCGCTGCTGCGTCGTCTGCGGCCTGGGAATGAACTCTTCGTTCGAAACCGCCTGCGTCGGCACCGGCGAATCGATTCCGAACTGCTGATCACGTTGCCACTTGGGAATCCACATTTGAAACTCCTTAAGGTACGCCTAAATGTAACGGCTCTCGTTGAAGGAGAATCCGAGGCGAGACGTGTTTAACGCGACACATCAATAGAACCCGCAGTGATGCAGTACAACTTGGACGCCGTCCGTATCAACAGATTCCCCTGACTGATGGCTGGTGTCGACAGGCAGAGTTCGTTGAGGGAGTTCGTCTGCAGTAGCTCGTATTCCGGGCTGGCAGCGACGACGTAGGTCTCGCCGGCTTCACTCAAGAAGAACAGCTTGCCGTTGTATGCCCAGGGGGATGCCGTGAATGACGCGCCCGGCGCGAATCGCACTTTGTCGTAGACTTCCTCACCCGTGTGGGCGTTGTGACACGTCAGAAAGCCGCGATCGAACAGGGTGTAGTAATAATCACCATAGACGATCGGAGACGGGTTGTACGGACCTGCCAATGGCTGGTACCAGGAGATGAACTCGTTCGATGTGACTCCTTCATCCAGAGTGAAGTCGCCCGATGCGCCGGGTTTGATGGCATAAACGGGTCGATGGCTGTCTCCCACGTAGCCCGAAGTGATGTACAACAACCCGTTGGCCGCGAACGGCGAGGGGATGACCAGACCCGACATCCGTCCATCGAACTCCCACAGCAGATTGCCGTCCAGATCGTAGGAGCGGTTCCTGATCCTTCCGCAGGTGACGATTTCTGTACGTTCCTCGTTCTCCCAGATGAACGGCGTCGCCCAGGTACTCGTTTCCTCGCGCTCGTTGCGCCAGAGTTGGTCGCCTGTCGCCCCGTCAAAAACAGCGATGTACGACTCTTCCTGATTGTCGTACACCATGACAACACGTCCTTCATGCACCACGACCGAGGCCGCTGCACCATAGTCGAAGAATGTCTGCATCGGCTCGATGTCGTGCTCCCACAGCGCATTACCATCGAGGTCGTAAGCGTAGAGGCCGACATCGCCGAACAGCACGAACAGGCGTTCGCCGTCGGTGCAAGGTGTTTCGGCGGCATACGTACTCTTGGGATGCCGTGGCACGACAGGCTCGCCGGTGTGCGGTTCATCACTCCAGAGTTCTTCCCCAGTGTGGAGATCGAAGCAGTAGACCATCCAGTGATGCACTCCTTCCGGCGGCGTGCGAACCCCTTCGCCCAAATAGAGCCCACCCTGCGGAGCCACGGTTTCTGCGTCGCTGACGACAGTGGTCACGAAGACCTTGTCGCCCCACACGATGGGACACGACCAACCCCAGCCGGGAACATCGGCGACCCAGCGAACATTGTCGATCGTGCTCCACTCGCTCGGCAGCCGAGGGTCGTCGGAAGCGACACCGCTCGCGTTCGGTCCACGGAATTGTGGCCAATTGTCCTGTGCCGCAGCCTCAATGGTCGAGAACAGTAAAAAGATCAAACACGTTGTCTTGATTCGCATCAGAAATTCCATTGTTGTTGTGATGGCATCGACCGTACCTCACATGCTAGACGCGCGCATTGAATGATTCAGCCGCAAACGCCTACAGGACTGTATCAGATTGTAGGGATCGAAGTGCGACCACCATGAAATACGATCCAACATCAGCTTACAGCGACCGGCGCATCGAACCGGGGCCAGGTGGTGCGCATGCGGCAGCCGCCCGTGTCGCTGGTTGCGACTTCGATGGTGCCACCGTGTTGATTGACGATGCGACTGGCGACCGCCAGCCCCAGTCCGACGCTGCCTCCGTTCGATTCCTTGTCGAGTTGCACGAACGGTTCCAGGATGCGCTGCCATTCTTCGGCGGGGACGCCGACCCCAACGTCATTCACGTCGATGGCGATGAGGTTTTCTTCTTGATGAACTTCGACATCGACTCGCGATTTCGCATACCGGCCCGCGTTGCTCAGCAGGTTGCCGATCGAACGCAGAAACGCGTGGCGATCGACGATGACGTGGTGGCTCACTTGGCCTTTTGGATGGGTCACGCCGAACTGTATCGTCGGATGGAGTGTGGCGTGTTTTTGAATCAGCAACTCGATCGATTCTTCGACGACGACAGGCTCCGGAGCGCCGCTCGATTCACTTGATTCGCTGCGAACGTAGTTCAGCAACTCATCGACCAGTTCATCGAGATCATCGGTGGCCGCTTCCAACGACCGCAGTCGTTGTTGGCGTTCTTCATCGGTCTTCGCATTCTCGACGAGATCGATCGCGAAACGAATGCGGGAGAGAGGCGTTCGCAGTTCGTGTGAAACCGCTTGCAGCAGTTCCCTCTGTGTTCGCAGGAGCGTCTCGATGCGAGAGGCCATCTGATTGAATGCATCCGCCAGCGGTTTCGCCGCGTTCGCTCGGCGTTCATCGACGCGAGCGGTCAGATCCCCGGCGGCAATGGCTTTGGCGGCACCTTCAATACGTCTCAGTTGCCGCGCCACGGGACGCAGCAGCAATGCGATGGCCAATGCGATCAACACCAATGTGACAGCCAGCGTCGTTGACCAGACACTCCGTTCGACATCGTCGAAACTGGGGAGAGGGCCGAATCGCAGCACTTGTCCCTCGGTGGAGATCGGAGCGACGACATACGACTGGCCGCCCGTCGCGAAGAACGCAATCTCATCTCCTCGGGCTATTCGTCCCTGTTCCTTCGGAGGAGTTCGCCCAAATCGACGAGTTCCATGGGGTATCCGAACTCAGTCTGCAACTCGTCGAGAGCTGCTGCCCTGCCGGATCCATCGACGGCATCGAGCCGCGCGATCGCCAACCGCACACCCCCTTGCAGGGACTGTTCGATGTGTGTGAATTCGGGCATCGGTCCCAGCAGAACCGCTTCGGAATCGCTCTGCAGAGATGTGGCAACAAAGCTGCCAACTCCTTCCGCGCCAAAGAATACAACGTCGTCGCTTTCGGCCAACCGCGTCTGGGCGTGTTCTGGCAGGTCTTCAATCGACACGACACTGACAGGATAGTCGTAGCGTTGTTGCAGTTGCTCCAGCACCGATTCACGACGAGAGGGCATTGCCACATTCAACTCGTTTGCGACAAGTCGCGCGCTCCCCTGATGGGCGAGTTCGACAACGCGACTCAGTTCCTGGCTCGAGCGCACATCGGTGACATACCCATGCACGTACCAGGCCAGCAGCAGGACGATGAGGATGCCTACGTAGAATTTTAGAAACAGTCGCGTCATGGGTCCGGCGTCAGGATGTACCCGACCCCTCTCACCGACTTGATGCGTTGCGGATTGGCAGGATCATCCCCCAGCCTTTTTCGAAGACGTGAGACGCGCAAGTCAATCGAGCGATCGAGCCCGTCATACTGAATGCCGTACACTTGCTGATAGATGTCCTTGCGGCTGAGAACACAGCCGGCACTCCTCGCCAGCAGTTCCAGCAACTCGAACTCCGCGGTGGTGAGATCGAGAATCACGCCGGACAGTTCCACAGTCCTCCTCGAGAGATCGACCTACCAGTTCTCCCACTTGCAGAACCTCCTCGGCTGAGGCGTTTTCGCTCGGCGACATTCGACGAATATGCGATCTCAGCCTGGCCAGCAATACGCGTGGTCGAACAGGCTTCGCGAGGTAGTCGTCAGCACCAAGTTCCAGACCGACCACCTCGTCGATCTCCTCCCCTCGAGCGGTCAGCATGATGATGGCTCCCGAGAAAACGGGCCGCACCAGTTTGCAGACTTCGAAACCATCGCGTCCGGGAAGATTCACATCGAGAACGACCGCGTCGGGGTTCCATTCCGCGATTCGCTCGACGGCCGTGTCTCCGCGTCCTTCAATCCGTACTTCGAGATCATGAGACGCCAAATAGTCGGCCACCATCGAGGCAAGCGATGCGTCATCTTCCACGATGAGAACGCGGGAACGGGGTCGCTCGGGACTGGTGGAGGGCTGCGTTTCCATGAAAGAGTCAAACTGTCGCCCGTGCGACTAACGGGGTGATTGCTTCGATTCCATTGTCAGTCGCCCAAATGCGCAACGCAACTGATTTGCAGATGGCAATTGTGTCAATCTGTATCAACAGCAGTGATCCGCGAAGACGCTATTTGCCATCGGCCAGGTGCCTCCGCGAGTTCTTCATGGCTTGTTCCAATTCCCTGAATTTCGCCATCGCTTGCAGTCCCCACAGGGCGGAGATGGCCGCCGTGATGCCGAAGACGATCCACAGTGCCGTATGCAACGGCCGCCAGAACTCAGGGAAAGCCGAGCCGATCAGGATGCCGAAAGCGACCATCGCGACCTTGAGGATCCCGAACTTCCAGGCAGGCCAGTCGAGTCGGTAGGCATAGAGAAATCGCAGCATGGAGTTTGTCCTCGTGGGGATGTCGATGATGTCGGGCTTATTCAATCCACTTCGCTCCGTGACAACCTGTGCCACGTCGATCTGCCCGCCGAGTGCAGTCATTTTCAGGGCGACCGCCAACACCAGACGCACCCTGCAGTCAGGCCGCATCGGAGTGTGCCTTGGCGGCAACTCCCTTAAGGTTTACCGGAAGGCGCGTGATGACGCGCATCCCGATACGGTGTGTCCAAGCGAGATCTTCATCTTCGATCGCCAGTTCGAGTGATGGACCGCTACGCAGCCTGGCTTGATGACAATGGCTACGCGCCGCGCACCGAGTATCTTGAACTGACAACGCTGAAGCAGGTGCTGAAGTTCCTGGTCAAGGACTGACCACCTGCCGGCATCCTTTCTATTCCCTTACTCCTCTCCAAGCCCCAAGGCTCAGATACCTACTGCTGGGAGTCGGAGGAGTTCATCACCATGGTTGGCTATTGTCGCAGGCATGCCGCCTTTCCTGGATGGGAGACGTCATCATTGGGCTAGGCAGCACCGGTCTGCGAATCGCAGAGCTGGCCTCGTTGCGCTTGGCGCGACATCGGTTTCGCTAAGGGGGTGATTACACTGACGGACGAGAGTCATCGGTCGCGGCAGGCTGCAGGTGGGCGCGCCGGACGAGAAGTCGGGAAAGAGCCGGAACCTTCCCGTTCACGAAGATCTGTTGCCAGTGTTGCAGCGACTCAAACGACAGGCCGACGGGCTCGTCTTCCATGGACCCAAGGGAGGCCGCCTCAAGCCAGACACTGTCCGGCGAATTCTGGTCCGCGATGTTCTCACACCGCTGGCGGAGTTGTTTCCGAACACACCGTTTTTGGAGGAGCGTCTCCACTCATTCCGGCACTTCTTTTGTTCGGTGTCGGCGAGTAGCGGCGTCTACGAGTGTCCACATGGACTGGCTCGGCCAAGCCGACAGCAAGATGGTCAGGCATTATTACCATCTGCATGACAAGGAATCACAGCGGCACATCCGCCGCGTGAAGTTGTTTGAGGCGGCTGATGTTCGGCCGTCAACTGTTCACGACGAAAATGGAGGTGCCTCGCCCCAGCGGCATGCAGCCAGCAGTTCGACGATCCTACCCAAGTGATTGGCACGAATCGCACAAATGTTTGTGCCAATCAGTTCTGCAATCACAACGCACTGTGGTTTCAGCACTTGCGGAAACCGCAAATCGCGAAGCGGAGAGGGGGGATTCGAACCCCCGGTCCGGTTACCCGGACACAGCATTTCCAGTGCTGCACAATCGGCCACTCTGCCACCTCTCCGTGGCGGCCTGGTTTTAGGCATTCCGCGACTGCGGGTCAAATGGAAGTCGACTTATGGTCGACTGCGGTTGCGTGTCTCACAGAGAACGGAGTCCGTTCGCCCGTCGGCGCAGTTCGCGTTGAATTGCTGTTGGCAACCCGTTGTCCGTGCCGACGAATGTGAAAATCGACACCCGTCATAAGTCACCCACCCGCGATCGAGCCGATGATGAGAAAGGGTTCGGCCCCCGTGATGATCGCCTCGGGCAGGGGGGCATCAGGGGAATCGTGAGAGGCATCCTGCGAGCAGACGAAGAACCTCAGCAATGGCCGGCGGCTGTGGGTGACGCGATCGCAGATGGTTCCTTTCAGCATCGGATACTGGCTCTCCCAGCGCATCGAGGATCGTCCGTTGCGTCACCGGCCCGTCGATGTCGAGCGTGACCTCGGCATCGACCTGAGCCAGAGTCCTCAAGTGATGGGGCAAAACCACGCGAATCATGGGAGTGTCTGCACCTCGACCGAGTAGACGGCAGGCAGGTGCTCGGCGATCGCGGTCCAGTGGTCGCCACCGTCAGGCGAACAGAAAACCTGCCCACCGGTAGTGCCGAAGCCGTCATCGAGTTTGTCGGTCGCCATCGCATCGCGGAGAATGTTCACGTAGCAATCCGACTGCGGCAGGCCGTTGGTGAGGGCTTCCAGTCATTACCACCGGTTTTGCTGCGATAGACACGGAGTTTGCCTTCTGGCGGATAGTGTTCGAGTCGCTTCGTGCGACGGGCAAGTGGCAGGTTCTGTCCGCATGCGAAAGTGATCCATGTCGATATCGATCCGGCTGAACTCAACAAGATCAAGGCCGCACACGTGGGCATCGTGGCGGACGTGGGGGATACCCTCAAGTCGCTGCTGCCGCGAGTGCATGAACAGCGACGACCGGAGTGGATCGGCCATGTCGACTCGTTGCGCGCGGCTCATCCGTTGCAGAAACCCGGCGTGGATGACCCGCGTACGCCCTATGGACTGATCCAGCACGTCGCCGACCTGCTGGACGACGATGCGATCATCACCACGGACGTCGGCCAGCACCAGATGTGGACGGCCCAGGCGTATCCCTTCCGGCAGCCTCGGACCTGGCTGACGTCCGGCGGGCTGGGCACGATGGGATTCGGGCTGCCCGCCGCCATCGGAGCCGCGTTGGCCGCGCCCGATGCCACCGTAGTCTGCATTTCGGGAGACGGCAGCCTGCTGATGAATATCCAGGAGTTGGTGACGGCGGTCGAGGAGCAGGTCAACGTCAAGGTGATCGTGATGAACAACAACTCCCTGGATTGGTCCGCCAGCAACGAGAGGGACTGTTCTACAACCAGCGGCTGTTCGCCTGCGATTTCCAGCGCCGTGTCGATTTCGCTCAGGTCATGGGCAGCTTCGGGATGGCCGCCGTCGACCTGGCCACGCACGACGACCCGCGTGGTGCGCTGGACGAAGCCATCCGCAGACCCGGCCCCTGCCTGATTCACGCGCCCACGGACGCCGCCGAGCATGTGTTTCCGATGGTGCCGCCGGGGGCCTGCCAACCGCGACATGATCGGGGGCCAGTGTCCCGCGGAATCCTGCGTCTGAAGCGAGTCATCGGAACAGGAGCCAACGGAGGAAACCGGGATTCCGGCGACTCCGGCCACCGGAAATCCGCCACGGGTCGTTTGGGTGATGGTAAGATGCGTCCACTGCAATCCATACCCTGCCACCGTTGTGATCGCCGGAGTTCGAACATGATCCGATGTCCCCACGTATCGTCTGCTGTTTTTCTGCGCATTCCCCAGCGTCCTCGGCCGACCGGCATCCGCCCGCTCGCGATCTGCCTGCTGGCCCTGATCGGCTGGAACTCGTACGCGACGTCTCGGGCGGCGGCCAAGGATCCGAGCCGTCCAAACGTGGTCGTGATCCTGGCGGACGACCTGGGATTCGGGGACGTGGGCTGCAACAACCCGGACTCGAAGATCGAGACTCCGAATATGGATCGGATCGCCCGCGAAGGCCTGCGCTTCACCGACGGGCATTCTCCCGCATCCTGGTGTACCCCGACGCGGTACGGACTGATGACGGGCCGCTACCCCTTCCGCACCTCGCTGGCGTGGAATCGCGAACCGGTGATCGAACCGGGACGCTTGACCCTGCCCGCCATGCTTCGGGAATCCGGTTATCGGACGGTGATGGTTGGCAAGTGGCATTTGGGGTTTGAGGAGTCGGACGTCTCGGCAGTGCATCACGGCGGCCCGATCGACCGCGGATTCCAACGCTGGTTCGGCATTCCCGCCTCGTTGGACATCCCGCCTTACTATTACATCGAAGGGGATCGTCCAGTCGCTCCGCCCACGGACACAATCGGCGACCGGAATACGGAGGGGTGGAGTCCCATTCAAGGCGAATTCTGGCGCAGCGGGGGGATCGCTCCCGGTTTTCGACATATCGACGTGCTGCCCACCTTTACGGAGCGGACGGAACGTGAAATTCTGGACCATGGCCAGAACCATCCGGACCAGCCCCTGTTTCTGTACCTGGCCCTGCCGGCACCGCACACGCCCTGGATTCCCACGGATGAGTTCTCCGGCCGCAGCAAGGTGCCTTTGTACGGCGATTTCGTGATGCAGGTCGACGCGACGGTGGGACGCGTTCTGCAGGCGTTGGACAAGGCGGGCATGCAAGACGATACGCTGGTCGTCTTCAGTTCGGACAATGGCCCCGTCTGGTATCAGGAGGATCGGCAGAAGTACGCGCATTCCTCAACGGGGATCTATCGTGGGATGAAGGGGGACGCCTGGGAAGCGGGCCATCGAATGCCGCTGCTGATGCGTTGGCCCGGTCGGATTTCCCCGGGGCGCGTCACCAATCAAATGGCCTGCCTGACGGATCTGTTCGCCACCACTGCCGCGATCGTCGGATTTGAATTGCCCGAGAATGCTGCCGAGGACAGTATCAACCTGTTGCCCGTTCTGACCGACGCAGTCACCGAGGACTCACCGCTTCGCGAGACGTTGATCGTCAATTCCACGGGCGATTTTCTGAACGTCCGCCGAGGCCCCTGGAAACTGATCCCCTTCCGTGGTTCCGGTGGTTTCAGCAAGCCCAAGCTGATTCGCGACCTTCCTGTTGGAGAGCCCATCGGGCAGCTGTACAACCTGGCGGACGACCCCAGCGAAACGACGAACCTGTACGCCCAGCATCCGGAGATCGTCGCGGAACTGACCAAGCTGCTTGCCGATTCCCAGTCCACCGGTCGCACGCGATAGGAGGAGAACTTTATTGCAGTGTCCGCCACAGGAGTTGCCTGAGAAGACATGAACAGGAGGGCACGGACGTAACGGAGTCCCCAACCTCCGTTTTCTCTGTTGCCTTCTGTGCAGAACCGTCAGCTCGCCAATTCTCGTGATCCAACGCGTTCGTCACACACGGCGGTCACTCCATCGCATGTCTTAACCACTCAAACGCCAACCAGGGATACAGCTTCCAGTTATCACCGCACCATGGCAGATACGGTGCGCCCTGCGCCGCCGGCTACCGCGTCGGACCATTTGCCGCCGAGATGGTCAATCGTGTACCGTGCTGGCCGTCCCAGTGATCGATCTTCTTCCAGCAACCGGATCGTACAGACTTGATCCTTGATGTCGATCGTGGCGACTGTCGTGCCTTCAGGATCGTCATGGTTCGGCTCGGCGAGGACGACCTTGCCATCGACGATCGTAGCTCGTTTCATTCCGCACGCAGACCATGATGCACGCATCACCCTCGATGTGTGCCGCACGGAAATACGCAGACAGCGTGCCCAGGACCGCAGACGCAGCGGCAGTCAGCAGCAGCAGCTCTTCAAGGAGAACCGTGGACATCGCATCTTTGGCTTGGCCCCGTTTACGGACGATTCGAAGTGGCCCAAGTCCACTCCTGTTCAGTAACTATCCTCCGCGAGGCCAGGAAAACGGTGCTTCGTCCTTGTCGATGCAGCAGGTCGCCTGTACGACCGCGTGCGGGTTCTCGATTGTGATCGGATCGGCGGCTTCGTAGTTCCGCATGCGGCAGCCGAACAGACTGACCGTCAACTTCTGCTCACCGCGGATCAACAGGAAAACGTGCGACTGGTCTAATGTTGTGAGCGCACCGTTCCCGCCCGAGAAGGCCTCGACATTCATAAACGCCGAATGCCCTTGGCCTTCGATGATCATCGGGTGGATATCGCGAACCCGCTCGCCCGTGTTGGCGATAATCGACCCTTGGGCGATCTGCCAGTTGCGATTCTTGGTGGAATCGCCCAGCTTGTGAATTCCGACCGTTACGCAGTCCAAGTTGAAGTTGGTCATCTGCCCGTACGTGGCGGGACCCAGGTACACGCCTCCGTACGTGCCGAACGTGAACACGTCGATGACTTGCGCGTTGTCGGTGTGGTCAAAGGCATAGGCGAAAGTCTTGCGGGCAATTACACTGTCGATGACGGATCGGCTGCAGCCGCCGTCGATGAATCGCCGGTTGGCGGGTTCACGTGACAATGCAGCATCGCGGGATATCGTAGCAATGGTCGATCCGCACAAACTGGCCGCTCAGCGGGTAACCGTAACAGTGTTCGACCAGGACCTGCTCACAGCAGACTCGCCGGCTGCTGACGAAGTCCATCGCCGTGAATTCGCCGTAGAACGTCAGCGACGACAGGGTCACGCCCTGAGCGGGGCGGGAGCCGGAAGCTCGAATCGTAGGAGGGTATTCAATGATCTTCCTGGGATCGGTCCGCGTCTGTTGCGGGTACCAGAACTGCAGTCCGCGCAGCTGCGTGGCCCCTTCGACCGTGAACAGCGGCGCTTCGGAGTCGTCGACGGCCAGGACGCTGCCCACCGGCTGGGGCCGCTCAGGGTGCCTCGTGCCGCGCCCGACGGGACCGTGTACACCCACGAGGGAGACGTTCTGGCGGAGCGTCAAACCGCTGGCAATCCGGTAAGGTTCGCTGCTGGGCTCGACCAGCAATGCCGCACCTCGCACACTTGCCCAATCGATGGCCGCTTGCAGATGGTCACGATTGTCTTTCGGAGAATTCTCCGGACGAACACCACATTCCCGGATGCTGCGAAAGGTCGAGGATTCGGAAGGGTCGGCCGTGTCGTTGCCTGAGGCCTGCAGTCCCCGGGGCATGTCCACGAACCAGGCGGCGGCCGCGCAGCTGCCGGCGGCCGAGGCGAGCAGTTTTCGACGATTCACGATCGAGAGTCCTTTCTTGGGAGGCAATCAAGGGGGGTGCATCGGGTCCATTGTTTTCGAGGAAGCGGGAACGTGGGACGGCTGACCGAACCCAAGGTCGCGACAGTCCCGATTTTCATCGTTTCGGGAGTGAATTGCGACAAGAGCAGCTTTCCTCTTTGTGGATCCAGATAGATCTTACTTTGGCAGCCGCTCGAACGCATCCCGCAGTGCACCACCGATCCGCATTGGGTTCGTCGCCGGATCTTCAAATCCAGCTTGATTCTCACGCCGAAAACGGGCAACATGTGACGAATCCCAGGACCGAACCCTTGAATACAAACGAACATCCAACGACGGACGTCTCCCGTCGCGAATGCCATGGCTGCACCGCGGAATCGTGTTCGCTCAGCCCTTCCGCAGAGGAACCGATGCTAGCAGGTTGGCGGTTATCGCTGTCTGCGATGGCTTTCTTTCTGGGACCACTAGGCTGTGCGCTGGCAGGAGCGGCCCTGGGCAAACAGAACCCGCACACGCAGCTGATCGGTGCCACGCTGGGACTCGCGATCGGTGTCGTCTTGGCCGGTCTTGCGGCCAGGCGATTCGGGGACGACCAGCGGAAGGAGCCCGCATGAGCCTGGTTCGCTCCTCGGCGCGTACGCTCGGCACCTTCTTCGGCGGAATTCATCCGCCGGAACGAAAGGGCCTGGCCGCCGATGCGCCGATCGAGGTTCTCCCGACTCCCAAGGAAGTCCGGATCGCGCTGCTGCAGCATCTGGGAGCCCCTTGTGAACCGACCGTCAAACCGCGGACAGAAGTCGCTGTCGGAGACTTGATCGGCCAGTCCGACGCGTTTGTGTCGGCGCCGGTCCATGCCAGTGTCGCGGGTGTGACGCAGCGAACCACCGTCACCACGTTGCCCAACGGTCGGCACGTGCCGGTGCTGCCCATCCGCTCGGCCGAGCAACAGGATTTCTCCGGCGATGCGATTCTGGCTGACTTGTTCGGAGGTCCCTGGCCGCTGGACGCAGTGGATCAACACGAGCCGCGAGAGATCGTGGACGCGGCACGAAATGCGGGACTGGTCGGCTTGGGCGGGGCGGCGTTCCCCACGCACGTGAAACTGGTCCGCAACGAGAACAAGCCGATCGATACGCTGTTGATGAACGGCTGTGAGTGTGAGCCTTACTTGACCGCCGACTAACGGCTGATGCTGGAAGCCCCACAGCCGATCGTCGCAGGGACGCTGCTGGCGCAACGGGCCTGTGGTGCCGATCGAGCCGTGATCTGTATTGAGGATAACAAGCCGCGCGCCATCGCCGCGCTGCGCGAAGCGGCCGAAGGGACTTCGGTGGAAGTCCAAGTGCTGCAGACCAAGTACCCGCAAGGCGGGGAACGTCAGCTGGTTTGGGCGGCCACGGGCCGAGCGGTACCGGGGGGCGGATTGCCGATGGACATCGGCGTAGCCGTCGTCAACGTGGCCACCGGGGCCGCGCTTGCTCGAGCCGTATTCCGGGGTCGGCCGCTGACGCATCGCGTGGTCACCGTTTCCGGATCCGGTATTCGCACGCCCAAGAATATCCTGACACCGATCGGCACCGCGTACGGCGAACTGATTCGGCATTGCGGTGGGGTCACGGACGATGCGGCTCGAATCATCGCCGGGGGACCGATGATGGGTTCCACGCTGTCCGCGGCCGACGAGAAATCGGAACTGCTGCCCACGCCGGTCACCAAGGGCACCAGCGGGATCACGGTGTTGAACCAGGGCGATGTCCAGCGGGCGGAGGAAACGGCTTGTGTACGGTGCGGTCGCTGCGTCGAGGTCTGTCCCATGCAACTGGTTCCGACCCGCTTGGCGATGGCAACCCGGGCCCGGAATCAGGGACTGCTGGGCCAGTACCACGTGGGGGCTTGCGTCGAGTGCGGCTGCTGTGCGTACGTGTGCCCGGCGAGTATTCCGCTGGTACAGCTGATCCGCGTGGGCAAACTCATGGTCCCGCGGAAGTGACGGTTCGACGGGAAGTGAAACAGCGATGACAGCTGCTGACGTACGGGAAAACAAGGCGGGCTCCCTCACGGACAAGGCGATTCCGGTGAGTCCCCTCGGTGCAGATCGCCCCATCGCCCCACCTGGCAGACCAGTCGTTCACGACCCGGCGGATGATGCTGGACGTGATTTTCGCCCTGCTGCCGGCGATCGTGATGGCGATCGTCGTGTTTCGCTGGTACGCCGTGGTCCAGATCGGCCTGTGCGTGCTGGCCTGCCTGGCGACCGAGGCCGCTGGTCGAATCGCCTGCGGGCAACGGGCGCCGCTGCACGATTGCTCGGCGGCGGTCACCGGGATGATCCTCGGCCTTATCGCTGCCCTGGAGTTCGCCCTGGTATGTCACGGTCCTTGGGTCTTTCGTGGCGATCGGTCTGGGCAAGGTCGTGTTCGGGGGCTGGGCTGCAACATCTTCAACCCGGCGATGGTCGGCCGGGCTTTCGTGATGCTCAGTTTCGCCAAGCAGATGGGGGCGCTCGGCTTATGTCGTGCTCGACTCGAACCTGACCGTCGTGACCCGAGGCAACTCCGCTCTCGCTGGCCAAGCAGTTCGCCGCCGACCTGGCCGCTGGCCGCGTGTCCGCCGGCGAATCCGAAGGTACAGATGGAAGCAGCCGAAGACATCTGGGCCCTGCTGGTCGGTCAGGTCAACGGCTCGCTGGGGAGACCAGCGCGCTGGCGATCGCTGTCGGCGGCATGTATCTTGCTGGTCCGCCGCGTGATTTCGTGGGAGATCCCCGTCGGGATCATGCTGGTGGCCCTGGTGTTTGTGGAACTGGGCCATTGGACGGACCTGACGCTGCTGGATCCCTTGCATCACATGATTACGGGGTCCCTGCTGTTCGGTGCGTTCTTTATCGCCACGGATCCGGTGACCAGCCCGGTGACGCGAATGGGACGCCTGGTGTACGGGATGGGGGTTGGTTTCTTCGTTGTCGTCATCCGGCTGTTCAGCAGCTATCCCGAAGGCGTCATGTTCGCCGTGCTGTTGATGAATGCCGCGGTGCCCCTGTTGAATCGCTGGACGATCCCCCGTCCCCTGGGCGGCGTGCCGCCGAGAAAGGCTTGACGATGGAAGACCGTCCCGCCGTAAAACGCGGCTATCTCGGGCAGGCCTGGTTGGTGCTGGTTCTGGCGTTCGCCTACGGTGGCGCGCTGGCCGGCGTGCACACCTCGCTGGCGCCGAGGATCGCCGAACAACAAACGCCAGGAGACGTACGACGTCGATTCCCGCTGCTGGTGGACGGAGCCGACCAAACAACAGACCGAGATCGTGACGGTCACCGAGCGCCGACGGCAATGACACCGCATCTACGGACAGCACGATGCCGACGGGGAAGCCAACGGCTGGGTCCTGCCAGCGACCGGGCAGGGGTTTGCGGACAAGATCGAGCTGCTGATCGGATTGGATGCCGACCTGGCGACGATCACGGGGATGTACGTCCTGGACCAGAAGGAAACACCCGGCTTGGGCGACTACATTCGCGAACGCAGCTTTCAGGATCGCTTTCGCGACAGGCCCACCGACGTGCCCCTGGCCGCCGTTAAAGAAGATCCGATCGCGGACCACGAAATCCTGGCATTGACCGGTGCCACCGTCTCGTCGTGGAGTGTCTGCGAGATCGTCAACGAAGCGATTTCCCGGCTCCGTGAACCGATCACGCAAAGGATGGACCAGCAGGCAGCGAGGGCGAACGATGGTGGCGCATGAACCAACGGCGGCGGAACGCTTCCTGAACGGCATCATCCCGGAGAACCCCGTCTACCGGCAACTGCTGGGCATGTGCCCCACGCTGGCCGTCACCGGGGCCATGAAGCCGGCCATGACCATGGCCGCCGCCACGGCCTTCGTGCTCATTTGCGCCAATATTATGATTAGTTTGATCCGCGGGGTGCTGAAACCGCACTTGCGCATCTTGGTCTTTACCCTCACCATCGCCACCTTCGTGACCATCGCCGACCGCCTCCTGGCCGCCTACATGTATCAGATGAGCAAACAGCTGGGTCCCTACGTGCCGCTGATCATCGTCAACTGCCTGATCATCTCGCGGTGCGAGATCTGTGCCTCCAAACAGTCGGTCGGCATCGCGTTGGCCGACGCGAGTCGGCATGTCGCTGGGCTTCGCGCTGGCACTGGCCAGCATCGCCACGGTGCGCGAGATCCTGGGCTCGGGCACCTGGTTTGGCTTCCCCGTGTTGCCCGGAGCCTGGCCGGACTGGGGGATCATGGTCCTGCCGCCGGGCGCGTTCCTGTGACCCTGGGGCTGCTGCTGGGCTGGTGGAATGGATCGGGCAGCGGCGAGCGCCAAGGCGAAATAGCGCTGGAAGGGAGGAGAATCGATCGAAGGACTTGATGGAAACCTGGCAATCCTGATCCAGATCGTCATCGGCGCGGCCGTGATCAACAACTTCGTGCTGCACTACTTCGTGGGGATCTGCCCGTTCCTGGGCGTGTCGCGGCGAGTCGACACGGCCTTCGGCATGGGCTGCGCCGTGACGTTCGTGATCTCGATCGCCTCGCTGCTGAGCTGGACCTTCACCTACTACATCCTCCGTCCCGGAGCGCCGCTGCCGGCCTGGGTGTGGAAGCTGGTCGGCGGCGATCCGAACGGTGCAGATCGATCTGTCGGTGCTCAGCTACATCATGTACATCTTCGTGATCGCCTCGTCCGTGCAGTTCGTCGAGATGTACGTGCGCAAGTTCTTCCCGCCGCTGTACAAGTCGTTCGGCGTGTTCCTGCCGCTGATCACGACCAACTGCGCGATCCTGTTCGCCTGCCTGGAGATCATGAAACACCTGCAGGATCCCGACGCGACTGTGGGGGCTGCGCGAGGCCTGACGCTGGCCGTCGGGCGGCGGCGTGGGCTTCACGATCGCCATCGCGCTGATGGCGGGCATCCGCGAGGAGCTGGATCTGTGCGACGTGCCCAAGCCGCTGAAGGGCGCCGGGATCACCCTGATCGTGGCCGGCATCATGGCCATGGCCTTCATGGGCTTCGCCGGCGTGGACAAGGGGCTCGAAAAAGGCATCAACTTGCTGCCTGAAGTAAGGGATGCAGACGAGATGGCAGACCGCCGTAACGTATTGCTGGCCGCCGCGTTGCTGCTGCTGCTGGCCCTGGCCATGGCCTTTGTCCTGGGCTGGGCCAATCGGGCCTTCCACGTGGAGGTGGATCCCAAGGTTCGAGCGATCGACGGAGCGGTCTTGCCGGGCGCCAACTGCGGCGGCTGCGGCTACGTCGGCTGCTCGGAATACGCCGAAGCCGTGGCCGCGGGCGAAGCCGACTGACCTTGTGCGCACCCGGCGGCGTCAGTTGCGTCGAGGCCCTGGCCGAGATCATGGGCGTCGACGTCTCCGCCGTCGCTGCCCTACCGCGCGGTCGTCCACTGTGCGCCACGACTGCGCAACGGTGCCGCTCAAAGCCCGACTACCGCGGCGAGCAGACCTGCGCCGCCGCCAACCTGGTGGCCGGATATCAAGGGCTGCACCTACGGCTGCCTGGGACTGGGCGACTGCGTCGGCGCCTGCGACTACGACGCGATCCACATCGTCGACGGCCTGGCCGTCGTGGACTACGACAACTGCATCGGCTGCAAGGCCTGCGCGGCCGTCTGCCCCCGGAACATCATCTCGATGGTCCCCTTCAAGGCGGAGCGGATGCTGGTCGTCGCCTGCTCGAACCACGACACGGGCTGGACGTCAGCGAAGTCTGCCAGATCGGCTGCATCGGCTGTTCCGCGTGCTCGAAGAAGAGCGAACTGATGAACATGCAAGACGGTCTGCCCGTGATCGACTATCAGGCCTACGACGAGGAGACGGACTTCTCCGCGGCCATCGAGAAGTGTCCCCGCGAAAGCCTGATCTACGTCGGCAAGCCCTCCGAGGCCGATTTGGCCCAAGTTGCCGACGAGGACATGCCCGAACGCGTCGAGGCGGATTTCCAGACCACGGTCGATGACACCGAGTGGTGGGGCTGACGTCGTACCCAAGATTCCCAAAGACGGATTCAATATGCATAAGATCGGGATTCCGCAACACGCGGTTGCGGCCACCGTAGGGCTCGGCCTCGCCCTCATTTTGGTGGGCTGCACCGAGGATGCCGACGACATTACTTTTGTCCGATGACTCGTTCTCAACAAACGCCATCTTCCGGGGGCGACAAAGATCGTGTTGTGGCAACGGCAACGGACCTTCCTGGTGGCATCGTGACGGGTGGGCAGACAGATGGACACGGCAATGAAGCCCGGATACCCGCTACGACGAATCCGAGGACGGATACTCTGACTTCGGCGATATATCTACCCCGAGTTGAACGGCGAAGACGGCGAGTACAGCTCACCCTACTTTCGACACGCGACGGAGCCGACTCGGTACGACTATCATCCGTTGAAGTTCGGAATTGCGGACGCGGATGAATGGGGCATTGAGCCTCGGGGGGCCTAGCCGCTGGTGCTTGAGCCGCGTGCGGACCGGCTGGAGGCACGAGACATTCTGAGCCACCGTAGCGTCGACCAGTTTGTTGCGGTGTACGTGTCGTCATTCGCCCATCCATTTGATCGCGGCACTCCGGTAGTCGGGGCCGACGACCTGGAATTCCTGGCGTCGCTCCCCAACCTGACGCACGTGTATTTGATGGATGTGATTCTCCAGGCGGGGGCGCTGGCTCCGCTTTGCAGATGCCCGAAGTTGGCGGAGTTGCATATCAACGGCCCTGCGTGCCGATCCGCGGCTTTCGACAGGTGCGGCACGACCAACTGACGCAATTGCAGGTTCTTTGAACTGAGAGACACGTCCGTGGCGCCGAGGTTCCGGGGCTCGGCAAGCCCCAGTCCTGCGGCATGCCGACTCTCTCCGGCAGCCCAGTGGCGATGACACGCTTGGTTTTCTCGAAACGGCCGTACCAATCGAGGTGCTTCTTCTGGCTGGCACGCGTGTCACGAGCACTGGGCTGAGGGGAATTGATGGCAACAGGAGCCTTCGAGAGCTTGATCTCTCCAATGCGGGGGTAGACTCACTCGATTTCCTGCCCCGAGACGCGTCCTTGACTGAACTCCGACTTGCCAATACGTACGTGTCGGATGCCGGCCTTGCCGTGGTCGCATCACGCTGCCCGAGGCTAACGTCGCTGTCGCTTGCGTATACGCCGATTACGTCCTCTGCCAGGGTGAACAGTCTGGTGTCCTGCGGCGGGCTCCGGGAAGCCTCAGTCTGGACGGAACGCGGGGTCGACTCTGACGCTTGGACGGCTTTGGCGACACTTCCCCTGTGATCTTCGCCACCTATCTCTGACGTGCACGCCTATTGGCCCTCGCGGTCTCGAGTACATGGCGAAGCTTGATCGCTTGCAGACTTTGTATCTCGATGGAACCGTGCTTGCTGCGAGCTACGAACTGCGGGACTTCCTCAAAGATGCAGGGCGGCTGCGGTTAAAGTCTCTGCGTGTTTCCAATCGAGTTCCAAGAGTCTCTATACAAGAGACCTGGGCTCTCTCGCAGGGGAATTCCAGGAACTCACGGAACCTGCGGTACTGGCATTGTATGGCAAGAGCGGGCTGCTGCGGGAACGCATACTGAAGCATCGAGTTGCCACAGCGAAACTTGAGAATAGTAACTCAGAAAGCGATCGGTGACACGTCAAGACGGACTGCTAAAGCGTTTGGTGGCCAGACCTTGGAGGACAGCAGGGGAAATTAAGGGCTTCGGCGGAGGGTTGGGCTGCGGTTTTCGTCAGAATAACGCGCCTTCGGCAACCTGACCGGCGACAGTGCCCCGCCGGCCGAGAGCCTGTTCCTCTTCACGCCCCGGCCCTACGACGCTGACATTGAATCCCTGGCTTATTACGGCGGAATTCCTGCATCTGGGGCAATTAAACGGGACAGGTCTAATTTTTGACGATCCGGGCGATGCAGGGGCAGTGTGAAAATCCTGTCCGTCCGGGCTCGCTCGCGAAACCTCACGACTCGCCCAACGCGTCTGGCTCCCAACGTTCGAGTTCTCGCAGGGCGACTCCAGCAGGTCTGCGAATCCGCGTACAAAGGAACCGATGCGGAGCCGGTTCGCCCTCGACAATCAAAGCTTCCACGCCCTCGGGCAGGCGTGGGAAGCCCTCCTCGCCCAAGACGCTGAGCGGTTGCCCAAACATCCGCGACCATTGCAGACGCGGCCACAACCGTCACGGAATCCGCGGCTGCGGCCGGCCGACCGCTGCGAGGATCGATAGACCTGGCTGTAACGCTTTCCGTCGATCACGTAGAATCGAGCGTAGTCGCCGCTGGTGGCCACCGCACAGTCAGCGACGCGCAACCGTGCAAAGGCTCCGGGCCGCTGCGGATCCTGGATGTCCACGAACCAGGGCTG
This sequence comes from uncultured Planctomycetaceae bacterium, assembly GCA_942492405.1. Classification (GTDB taxonomy): domain Bacteria; phylum Planctomycetota; class Planctomycetia; order Planctomycetales; family Planctomycetaceae; genus JANNSB01. The sequence goes on along the minus strand of CALOES010000010.1, from coordinate 8,643 downwards.
ACCGTCGGGCTGGCGGCCAAAGCACGCCAAGTCGCCTCCGACATCGACCAGTCCACCGCGTGCGCCGGCACGTCGCATCGCCAACGACGCCTTGTCGATCGCGTAGCCTTTCGCGATGCCCCCCAGGTCCACGCTCGCTCCCGGTAGACTTCACAACCCCGTCGTGGTCAAATCCAGCTGCTTCCAGCCGGAGGCCGCCGAGGCCTTGGCAACCTGGGCCTCGGTTGGGAATCCGGTCGCGCGCGCGACGCGGCGCCACAGTTCCAACTGAGGACGGCACGTGACGTCAAAGGCCCCACCTGTCTGCTCGTACGCGTCGCGTGCCGCGCGCAGTACCTCCCGCAGATCCTCCGACAGCCGGAGTTCGACGCCGTCGTCCGCGTCGCACAGTCGTGAGACCTCGGAATCCTCCAGCCAGTTGCTCATCCGCACCTCGACGTGTCGCAACTCGGCTTCCGCCGCATGGAGGATCTCTTCGGATCGGACGGCATCCTCGCGGGCCAGCACGGCGACCATCGCACACTCGGTTCCCATCACGCCGGACGGTCGGTGGACATAAGCGGCCAGAACCTGGCGTCGCTGGACGGCGAGCCGCCATTGCCCGACGATCACCAGAACGATCAACGCGGCGATTACCACCGCGCCGATCCACCATTCTTTTCGGTTGGCAGGCATGCGTTTCTACAGCCCCGCTCGGCTGGCGAGGACGATTCGGAGTCCTTCGATTTCAGTCGCCTCCATGGTAGCCGAAACCATGCGGCATTGGCGAGTCCCACCGGGTCGGTCTCTCCGAGTCCGGCGGAGTCTTCCGGCCCTTTAGAACTGCCAACAAAACCGGGACTGGCTCCCGATGTTCTCCCCGTTTGGCCGGGCTATTGGGAAAGGCGAGGGTGCCCTTGTCCCGCTTTTGTTGGGTTCCAGCTCTTAGACACGCCGTGGGCGAACGTTACGATGAGGGGTTGAAACGACGCTCAGCTTGTTTGCGGCACTGCCGCGAAAGGAATCTTGATGCTCCGAAATCTGCAACCCGCATCTGCTGTCGCCGTAGCCATGTGGCTGGGCTGCGGAATTGCCGGTTTGTCTGTCGCAGCCGGCTCGTCCGCAGACCGCGACGTCGGATGTCGGGTGTGCCCTGCTCGAAAACAGTGGACTGCCCGGTGGCATCTGCGTGGTGTTGGGCGAATCCGACACGAATCTGCCCCTGGCGATCGGTCAGGACCGGCGATTCCTTGTGCGAGCGCTCGTCGCCGATCGCCAGGCCCTGGAACCGACTCGGCGTCGAATCGCCGACGCGGGCGTTTACGGTCGTGTGTCGGCCGACTTCTGGAACGGCGCGCATCTGCCCTTCACGGACAATCTGGTCAATCTGGTCGTCGTCCAGCGGCCCGGATTGTTGCTAGCCAAGAGCCAATTGTTGCAGGAGGTTCTTCGGGTACTGGCGCCCTCGTGGCATGGCCTACGTCAGCGAGGTCGCCGTGGCGGATTCCGACAGCGAGACGATCGCCCAACAGTGGACGGGACTGGCCGGAGTGGAACGGGTCGAACGGGTCGACGTGGTCGGCGGTTGGCTGAAGATCGTCAAGGCCTGGCCGGAGGAAATCGACGAGTGGACGCATTACCTGCACGGTCCGCGGACGGCAACCCGGTGGCTCACGATCGTGTGGTCGGACCGCCCCAGCGTTATCAATGGCTGGCCGGACCCGCTTGGGCTCAATCGCACGAGACCGATACGAACCTCCGCTGCCTGGTCACGGCCCGCGGCCGCATCTACTACATCGTCAACGAAGCACCCGACCAGCCTGGCCGGTCCCGAATCGCCGCCCGACAAGTGGTTCCTGGCCGCCCGCGACGCCTTCAACGGCGTGCTGCTCTGGAAGATGCCGATCGAAGCAATGGGGCTGGCGCGAGTGGAAGCCTTCGTGGTTCACGCCGCGGCCGGGCGTGATTCCGCTGAACCTGGACAAGCGGCTGGTGGCGGCCGGCGACAATCTGTACGTCACGCTGGGCTACCGCGCACCGGTCAGCGAGATCGACGGACGAACGGGCCAAGTGCTGCGGACCTACGAGGGCACGGCCCGTACATCGGAGATCCTGCACCTCGACGGCTCGCTGATGCTGACGGTCCTCGAGGACGGCCGCGCCGTGCAGAAGCTATCGACCTGGAAAGCGGCCGGCAAGCTGGGACCTCGGAGCAAGACTACGGTGGCACGACGACCGACTACTACCGCTTCACCGCCATGCGCGGCAGTGTGCCGGCGGCCAAGGTCGATCCGACGCTTGGACATCGCGACCGACGGCGAGTCCGTGGGCCTTGCTGGACGGCGACAGCGTCGTGGGCCTCGATTTCGACGGCAAGGCAGCGGTGGCGTACCGCCTTTCCGTTGGTCGAAGCCGATCACAACGCGGGACGCATTGCGGCGCAAGGCAAGGTCTGGAACGGAGCGTTGATCGTGGCCGATGGCCGAGTCGTGCATGCCAGCCCCAACATGCTGGCCGCCTTTTCAGCGGATACCGGCGAGGTCGTCTGGAAACAACCCAAGAAGTTCCTCCAGCACCTGTGGTACGAATGGAAGGACGTGTTTGTGATCGACGGGCTGGTCTGGACGTGGAGCGCGGAACTGGCCGAGGCAAACTCGAAGGCGGCGGGCAACAGCACCTGGCCGGTCAGCCTGAACGGTTACGATCTGCACAGCGGCGAGCTGCAACGCGAGGTCCCGCTGGGCAACATCTTCAAGACGCACCACCATCATCGCTGCTACCGCAACAAGGCGACCGTGCGTTACGTGATCGCCAGCCGCCGGGGGACCGAATTCGTCGACATCAGCGGCGGTGAACACTCGGTGAACAACTGGGTCCGCGGAACGTGCCACATGGGCATGATGCCAGCCAACGGTCTGCAGTACGCTCCGCCCCATCCGTGCCAGTGCTACATCGACGAGAAACTGAACGGGTTCAACGCCTTGGCAGGCGGCGCTGGAGCATCGGACGACCGGACGCCGGAGATGCCCGCGTAGCTGGAACGCGGGCCAGCGCTTTCCGCGGGCCGGCTCGCGTCCCGAGACCGCAATCTCAAATCTCCGGATCAGCGGACTGGCCTACGTATCGCGGAGACACCGCCCGATCCGGGTCGTCAGACCACGCCTGCCCTGCGACATGAGCTGCTCTGGCAGGTGAAGTCGGCGACCGTGTGGGGCCGCCGATCAGCGTCGGCGATACGGTCTTCGTTCCGCTGGTGGACGAGCATCAAGTCGTCGCCTTGAACGCCGCGGACGGCAATGTACTCTGGCGATTTCACGCCGGCGCCCGCATCGACTCGCCGCCCACCTACGATCGCGGCGCGGTGCTGTTCGGCTCGGCCGACGGATGCGTCTATCGCGTTCGGGCCGCCGACGGCCAGTTGGCTTGGAGACTCCGAGCCGCGCCCGAGGACCGGCGCATCGCTGCCTTCGGACAACTCGAATCGGCCTGGCCCGTGCACGGCAGCGTGCTCTGGTCGACGATGACGTGGCCCTACTTCGCCGCCGGCCGTTCGTCGCACCTGGATGGCGGCCTGCGGATCGTCGCCGCCGATGCCCTGACCGGCGAGATCCTGCACGAACGAAGAACTGTCCGGCCCCAGCTACACGGTCGACAACATCGAGCAGAATTACCATCTGCCCATGGGCGTGTTGCCGGACATTCTCCGTTTGGAGGACGCCGTCCTGTTCATGCGGTCGCTAGGTTCGATCGGCACCTTTGCAACAGCAGGGCGTCAGCCGCAAATGAAGGTTCACGACGGGTTCCTCGACGACGCCTACTTCAAGCGGATGCCCTGGTCGATGGGCAGGAGCGGCCACGCGCGGTGCTGGTTTTGATTCCGAGCGTGCCTATTGCCTGCGGATGTTCGACAGCCTCAAGGGGTTGGATCCCAAGGTCTACTTCACGCCGGGTCGCGATGGCTACCTGTTGTTTGCCAGTGACCTGCAGAATGGGCGTAGCGTCTGGTCTCACCGGATTCCAATTCGCGGACGTGCTTTGGCGGTGACCGAGGACCAGTTGTGCGTGGCGGGCTCGCCCGACGTGGTCGATCCCGAAGATCCGCTGGCCGCGTACGAGGGGCGACGCGGCGGTATCCTCCGCGTGGTCGGCAAAGACGACGGGCTGACCGTCAGCGAGCATCAGCTGCCTTCGCCGCCCGTGTTCAACGGTGCCGCGGCGGCCAACGAGCGCTTGTACTTGACCTTGGAGGACGGCACCGTCGTCTGCTTCGGGCGTAGTCGGTAGGCATTCGTTCCGGAATGGAAGATTGCGATCGAACGCTCCTGCGGCGCGGCATGACCTGCCTGTCAGGACGATTGTGCCGCGAAGGGCGATTGGCGTGCTTGTTCACAAACTCTGAGCTTCGGAGCATCCGAAAATGAACCACCCGTGTCGTCGGGCCATCGGTTTCTTTGGCTGGCCCTTGTTGATCGTGTTCGTCGGGATGGCGCCGTTGGCCACGGGGGACGATGCGCCCGGCGCCGGCCCAAACCTTGCGGGGCGACGACGCCTCGACCGCTCGCCGCCCCAATGTGCTGTTCGTCTTCTCCGACATGCAGCGAGCCTATTCGATGGGCTGTTACGGTGATGCCAACGCGCGAACCCCAACGCTGGACGCACTCGCGGCACAAGGCGCCCGGTTCGATGCGGCGATGGCAAACACCCCGGTCTGCTGCCCCTATCGCGCCAATCTGATGTCCGGACAATATGCCCACCACAACGGCGTGATGAGCAACGGTGTGGAGTTCCGGCCCACGGTCAAATGCATGGCGGAAACCTTTCGCGATGCCGGTTACGAAACCGGTTATTCGGGCAAGTGGCACATCACGAGCCCGAAGGATGCGGCAGGTGAATTGCGATATGGATTCCCGCCGTCCGACACGGAGTTCGGGTTCTACCGTACGGACCGGAAGTCGGCCAATGTCACGGACGTGGCGCTGAAGTTCATCGCCGAGAAGAGCCAGGGTCCGGCTCCCTGGCTGCTGGTCGTCTCCTGGATCCTGCCGCACTCGCCGTACAAAGCACCGGAGGGCTACGTCGAACATTTTCGCAATATCACGATCCCGCCCAATGTGCCGGAGGGTGCGGCTGCCGAGTACGCTCGCCAGAAGCTGCCGGATTACTACGGGATGATCGAAAGCCTCGACGATGAGTTCAGCCGCTTGCTCGCCGCGCTCGAAGCGGCGGGGGTAGCCGACGACACGATCGTCGTCTTTTCGTCCGATCACGGCGACATGATCGGCTCGCACGGCCTCAAGGTCAAACGCTGGCCGCACGACCATTCGGCTCGCATTCCGCTGTTGATCCGGTACCCTCGCGCCATCCGGCCAGGCACCGTTGTCGCGGATCCCTTCGGTGCGCCCGACGTTTATCCCACGCTGGCCGGGCTGGCAGGCATCGCGGCACCCGCAGGGCTGGACGGCGACGATTTCTCACCGTTGCTGCGGGGCGAAGTCGACACCCCACCCCGCGACTACGTCTACCTGGAAATGCAATACGCCTATGTCCCCTGGCCCGGCTGGCGAGCGCTCCGCACGCGTCGATACATGTACGCCCGCACCCGGGAAAAACCGTGGTTGCTGTTCGATCTGGACGAGGATCCTTGGGAGTTGAAGAACCTGGCGGAGGATCCGGCCAGCCAGTCGCTGGTCCAGGAATTGGACTCGCGGTTGACGGCGGTGATGCACGAATCCGGCGATTCCTGGGACCTTCGGGCCTCCAGCGGCGATCTCCAGAACTGGCTCCCGGGAGGCGGCAAGCAACGCAGCCAGGACGGGCTGGGAACCGACTGGCCCGGCAAAACAGTGGACAATTCCGTCCTGAAGGAGGAAGGGTAAACGGAAGCGAGCAAAGAAGCAGCCATAAGGCACGCTCGGCGTGAAGCCTGCGGCATTCAGGAACGCAATGCACGCGCGATGCAAGAATGGAGTTGCGGGATGGACGCGCTACGTCACCGTCAATTTTGGCTATTTCAGGAGCGTCGTTAACACCCTGCACCAGAATTGATGTGTAAACCGTTGAGCTGGAAGCGCCCGGATTTGGATCATATCCGTCGTACAATGTAAAGCTTACGGTTCTCATGCTTTCCGTAGGCGCGTCCTCATCCGTATTTTTGTATGTTATGTTCTGGATGAGCGCGGATACAGCCTCCTGATCAGCTTCGGAGTTGAAATTCACGTTCAACAAACCGCTTGCCTGCTGGAAGCCTGCCGTGCCGATCACATTTCCGTCGTAAGAGACTTTGCCGCTTGCAAAGGTTATCTTATCCTGGTTTCTGATGCCGAGCACATCTTCCGTGTTATCCCCTGTGACCTTCACGACCAGTTTCCCGCCGTCAAAGTTTGCGGAATCGAGGTCGGTCACATAGGCATCGGAATCGAAGTCCACAGACACTGCGCCGTCGCCCTCGTAATATGTCTGGCTTGCTCCGTCATCATCAAGGTTGACAATTACCGGAGGATCGTTTACGGCCTGGACATCTACCCAGGATTTGACCGGTGTGCTCCAGTCACCTGAGCCGACGCCGTCGCCGTCACTCAAGGTGTAGGTTATGGTTCTCACGCCTTCGGTGGGATCAACGGTGTCGGTGTTGTAGTATTGAATACTCTGAATAAGAGCAGACACACCTTCCGTGTCGGCGTTGGCGTTAAGACTTACGCTCATTTGACGTCCAACCGGGTTCCATGAGTAGGTTCCGATTTGAGAACCTGCGTAACCCACGGTGTATGTTCCGGAATCAAAAGTGAGAGTTCCGACATTACTAATTGAGAGCATATCTTCAGTGCTGTCACCGCCGGTTATGGTCACTTTCAATTTACCACCGTTGAACTCCGTGCTGTCCACATCCGTTACCATGGCAGCGGAGCCGCTATCAACCAGGACCGCTGCTGCTGTGACATCATCACCTTCCACGAACACCACGTTATCTCCGTCGAGTTGACTGATCCACGGAGCGTCGTTCACAGCCTTCACATCAATGTTAACTGAGCTGATAGCGCTGGATTGCCCATCTAAAGCAGGCTCATCACCATCCCAAATGGCGAACTGAACCTTTCTCGCTCCTTGGGTGGGATCCGCCGTATTGGTGTTCTCATATGTTAAGTTCTGAATGAGAGCGCTCACAGCCTCTGTATTAGCAGCGTCATCGCTGAAATCAATAGTCATCGTCCCTGATGAGTCGTCAAACGAGTAATTACCGAGTTGCTGACCGTCGTAAATAACAGCGTTTGCATTTTCGTCGAATACGAGCTTGCCGTTATCTCTCACAGCAAGAATATCTTCATCCGAATCTCCGCCGACCACAATTTGCGCTATCAGCTTGCCGCCGTTGAAGTTATCGCTGTCGGAATCGGTCACGTATGCGTCTGTTCCAATATCAATGACAACCGCTCCGGAGTCCTCAAGGTAAGTCTGATCGTCACCACCGTCCAGGTTATGAATCTCCGGCGCGCTGTTGGCCTCAGTCAGGTTGAAGTCGATGGTCACGCTTGGGATGTTGCTGGTTTCAACTCCGTCGTAATCGGATCCGTCTCCGTCGTTCAACTGGAATCTGACGGTCCTGGAGTCTGTGTTGAGATCATCCACGTCGGTGTTTGTGTACGTTACGTTCTGTATCAGGGATGACACCGCCGCATTATCGGCCTTGGCGTTCAATGCTATATCCAGTTTGGCGTCGCCCTGGGTCCAGGTGGACTGACCTATAACCGTTCCCAGGTAAGATATCTGGGTTCCGGATTTCTGTATGTCGCCGCCCACGCTGAAGCCGAGTAAGTCCTCGGTGGTGTCGGCTCCGTCAATCCATATGGAGAGTGTTCCATCCTTGAAATCCGGGCTGTCAACGTCGGTTACAACCGCCAGGGTTCCGCCGCCGTCAATAACAACCGCGCCTTGACCTTCAATGTAAGCGTTGCTGTTAGCCGCAACGTGGTCGTCGAAGGAGTCGAGGTTGCTTATTCCGGGTGCGTCGTTGATACCCTCCACCGTGACCACCACGTCGTTGTACGTCAGTGCTTAGGTTGCATCCGGGTGTGTGCCGTTATCGGATATGGTGATTCTTATGGTGCGATCACCTTCCGTGGGATTATCATTATTCAAGTTCATATAACCCAGACTCTTGATAAGGGCTGAAACTGATTCCTCATCGGCATTGGAATTGAGATCGATATCGATTAGTCCCGTTGCCAGAGTCCACGTATTACTACCACTGGTCGATACTCCTCCATAATAGTCTCGATACCATCGTAATAAATCTGGCCGGGAGCGTTGACCCCGGTTTTTATTCCTAGGCGATCTTCGCTGGGATCGTAACCGCCCACTATCTGATAATAGAGATGGCCACCACCAAAGTCCTTGCTGTCAACGTCACTTACGCTGGCCGACAGAAAGTGATCACCCAAAAACATCGGGCCGTCACCTTCGTAATAGACAATCGTGCCACCATCCAGATTGTTGAAGACCGGTTTGTCGTTAACGCCGACAACCGCAACTGTCATGTCGTAGGCGGCGCTTGTGCCTGCGTCTCTCAGCGGATCCGAATAATCACCGTCGTACAGGGAGAATCGAATGGTGCGTTCTCCGGCGGTGGGATCATCGGAATCGACGTTGTTGAATGTATTAGCAATGTGC